>NZ_JBVIPU010000001.1:1237945-1473765 GCF_055577645.1 Streptomyces sp. NPDC033180
GACCTGGCGGCCATGACCCCCGGAACACACCACACGCCACCAGTAGCGCCCGCCTCGCCGAGCACCGCGTGACGTGGCGTCCCTGAGCCCAGGGCCGGGGCCGCGGCCCCCTTGCGCGGCAAGGGAGAATGGAAGATGGCCCCACGGCCGGAAACCGTACGAGGAGGATGAACCATGGCGGAGCCCGAGCGGCCCCGGACCGAGCAGCGTCTGCGACCCGCGCCCCTGCTCTTCGAGCCCGCGGAAGCCGTCGCCGACCCGGAGCACTTCTTCGACCTGGAGTCGATGGAGGACCCTCGGGAGCTCCTGGCCCGCGCCACCGAGCTGACCCACGCCTTCCGTGCCGCGACGGACCGTTCGGTCGAGTTCCAGGCGATCGCGGCGGCCCAGCTCGCCGACCCCCGGCGCTTCGACCGGCTGACGCCCGCCGCGATCGCCGAGCGCGCGCAGTGGACCGAGGACTACGCGAAGAAGATGGTCGAGTTCGGGCGGGATCTCCTGCGCGGGGCCGGTGCGGGCGGCGGCCCGGAGGCCTGAGGGCGCCGGAAGGGCGCCAAGCGCCCCAGCGCCCCAGCGCCCCAGCGAAGATCACGGGGCATATGCCACGACGGCAAGGTACTCCCTCCCACCCCCTGTTGTCCCGATTTCTGGCAACTCCCAGAAATGGAACCCTCACCACCGGTAGATGTAGTCGCCATGAGCAGCACACGTCTCCACCCGGACCCCGCCCCGGCCTCCCCGGTCTCCCTCCCCGCCCGCGTCCAGGACATCTCCGACGTCACCACCGAGGGAGCCGCCTGGCTCGCCTCTGCGGAAACGTATCCCCGCAGCACTCTCACCCACTGGCGCAGCCGCCCCACCGCCCCCGCCGTCCTCCCCTGCGGCTCCGTCTTCGACGTGGTGAGCGTCCCCGCGGTCTTCGGCCGGCGGATGCTCGACCGTTTATGGAACGAAGGCCCCGGCTCGGGCCCCGTCGCCGCGCACCGCGGCCGCGTGCTGCTCTTCGCAGCTCCCGGGACCGCCCAGCGGCTGCCCTCGCTGCTCGAGTGGGAGGAGTGGGGCCGGGCCGTGCCCGGCATCCTCTGCCACGGCACGGGGGACGCCGTGACGGTGCCGCCACTCACCGCGAAAACCCGGGAGACCGCACCCTCCGGCCGCCTCGAATCGCGCTGGCTGGTGGCCCCCGATGCGCGGCATCCCTGGCTTCCCGGGCCCGAGGTCGCGCTCTGGGCCTGCGTCCGCGCGGCCCGTGCGGCGGCCGGCTCCGCGGTCCGTATATCGATTTTTCCTGGCGGCGATCAGAGTGCTAAGGTCTACGACGTCAGCAGGCGCCGCTAGCTCAGTTGGTTAGAGCAGCTGACTCTTAATCAGCGGGTCCGGGGTTCGAGTCCCTGGCGGCGCACAGACAGAAAGAAGCCCCTCGCGCAAGCGAGGGGCTTCTTTCATGCCCGCATGTCCGCATGTCCGCATGCCCCGCACGCCCGGATGCCCGCACGCCCGCATGCCCGCGGCGACACCGCGGCCCTCACCCCACCGACACGTTCACCGTCCTCACCCCACCGACACGTTCACCGTCCACGCCCCCGTCGCCGTCCGCCCCTCGACCTCGACGCGCACGTCCTCGTCCGGCACCGTGAAGCTCTCCCCCGCCTCCACCGGCGCGTCCGCGAGCGGCGGATACACCGAGTCGCCCCAGCACGCCTCCGACTCCGGGTGGGCGTCGAGGACCTCGACCGGGCCGCCACCGGACGGCGCCTCGTTGCGTACGCGATAGACGAGCACCCCCTCGGTGCACGTCGCGCGGTCGTTGCCCGTCGCGCCGCGCCCCTCGACGGCGATCGCGCTGCCGCGGCCCGTGCGGATGACCGCCAGCTTGGTGCCGCCGACGCCCCCGCGCGCGGGCCGCTTCGACAGCGGTTCCAGAGTCAGCCGCCGTCCCTCGCCCTCCACACACTCCACCTGCCGGTGGCCCAGCCAGCCGAGCTTCCACTTGTGCCAGCCGAAGAGGTCGGGAGAGAGCCCGAACTGGCTGCCCATGACGTCCCAGTCACCGACGTGCGTGTCCCAGTCGCCCTTGCCGTCCGTCGGCCGGTGGTAGAGGTCGGGCAGGTCGAAGACGTGGCCGGTCTCGTGGGCGAGGACGTTGCGGTCCGGCGGGTGGCGCTCGAAGACCGTGACGATGCGCTTGATGTCGGCGCCGTCGGCCCGCATCGGCCGGTCGAAATTGACGACCTTCGTCGCGTCCGAGTTCACCCCGGGCGCGTCCGGGTCGGCGACGAAGTAGACGACGTCGTACCGCGAGAAGTCGACGTGCGGATCGGCGGCGTCCACCGCGTCCCGCAGGTAGGCGCTGCGCCGGGAGGCGTTCCAGTCGCGCTGTATGGCGTACGAGCCGGAGTCGTCCGGCATCTCGACCCACTCGCGCTGCGGGTGCGGGCGCAGGGCGAATCTGCCGTAGGAGGCACGGTCGAAGAACTGGCTGGTGGCGGGGAAGTAGTCGGCCGCCAGCTCCTCGGGGGAGGTCTGGGGCGGGGAGTCGGGGAAGGAGAGGAAGACCATCACCGCGTCGAGGGCCCGGTCGGGGCGCGTATAGGCGCCGTTCCAGGTGTCGAGACCCTCCGAGTGATGCGCCGGTGTGCGCTGGAGTGCGCAAGGGACCGCCGGGGTCTCGGCGATGGCCGGGCCCGCGACGAGCCCCGTGGCGGCGAGCGCGGTCAGGGACGTCAGGGCGGCGGCCGTGCTGCGCAACCGGGGTCTCTCCCCTCCACGGGTGAGTCCCCAGGGGGGTAGCTGACGCGGCACGTCGACCTCCGGGTGCGGATTGCGGGGCATCCCACCCACCCTGTGACGCTTTTATCCATTACGCCTTGTTTGTCTGCCCCAGTCGGGTGACGCGCCACTCCCGGAGCGCTCACGGAACGTCACAAGTTGTCGCCGGACAGATTGAGGCGTAAAGGAAGCAGTGCACGGGCGAGCAGAAACGATCTGCCGCCGGGTGGGTGCCACATCCGCGCCGGGCATGCGCCTGTCCTATGCCCACCGCGGCCGCCACGCGGCACCGCTCTGTGGCTGGATGCGCCCTCGGGCCAGCCCCTATGATCGGCACACTTTCCTGCGCGGGCCCGGCCTCGCCGAACAACTGCACTGCGGGAGCAAGTGGTGAACGGAACGTCTGAAGGCCAAGCGCCCACAGCGGTCACAGCACCCGACCTCGCCAGGGTGCCCACTACGGAGCGTCGCCATCCGGGGCAGCGGCCCGACCACCGAGCCGCGTTCGCCGCCGCCCCTCTCGCCCTCGGCGTCGTGGACGGCGAGGGTCTCGTCGTCGATGCCAACGACGCGCTCGCCGAGCTGCTCGGCGCCACCCCGGACGAGCTCGCGGGACGTCTCGCCGCCGATCTGGTGGACCTCGCGTCGGACGCGCGCACCTGGCACGCGTACCGCGAGGTGCTCCGCGGCCGCCAGGCGAAGCTGCGCTGCACCCGGCGCCTGAAACACCCCGACGGGCACTCGCTGTGGGTCCAGGTCACCGTCTCGCCGATGCCCGGCGGGCGTACGGTGCTGCTCGCCGCCACCGACATCAGCGCCCGCCGCGAGCTCCAGGCCCGGCTGCGGCATCTGCAGATGCACGACCCCGTGACCCGGCTGCCCAACCGCAGCCTGTTCTTCGAACGGCTCGCCGCCGCGCTCGAAGCAGGTGCGTACGACGACACGGGCACCGGCCGGATCGGGCTCTGCTATCTGGACCTCGACGGGTTCAAGGCGGTCAACGACACCCTCGGCCACCGGGTCGGCGACCGGCTGCTCGCGGCTGTCGCGGAGCGGCTCACACGGTGCGCCGACGAGGCCGGCCACGGCCGGACGTCGGCGCCGCTGGTCGCGCGGCTCGGTGGCGACGAGTTCGCGCTGCTCGTGGAGGACTCGACGGGCACGGACCAGCTTGCCGACCTCGCCGACGCGGCGCTCAAGGCGCTGCAGGACCCCTTCGACCTGTCGGGGCAGCGGCTCTCGGTCTCGGCGTCGATCGGCGTGGTGGAGCGGCGCGCGGCCGGGACGACCACGACCTGTCTGATGCAGGCGGCCGACACGACGCTGTACTGGGCGAAGTCGGACGGCAAGGCACGCTGGACTCTCTTCGACCCCGAGCGCAACGCCCACCGCATGACCCGCCAGACGCTGTCGAGTTCACTGCGCCCGGCCGTCGACCGCGGTGAATTCCTCCTGGACTACCAGCCGTTGGTGCGCCTGGAGGACGGCGGTGTGCGGGGGGTCGAGGCACTGGTGCGGTGGCAGCATCCGCGCTTCGGGCTGCTGACGCCGAATCGGTTCATCGGATTGGCGGAGGAGGACGGTTCGATCGTGCAGCTGGGCCGCTGGGTGCTGCGGACGGCGTGCCGCCAGGCCCGGCAGTGGCAGCTGGATCACCCGGAGCGGCCGCCGGTGTTCGTGAGCGTCAACGTCGCGGTGCGCCAGGTGTGGGACTCGGACCTGGTCACCGACGTCGCGGACATCCTCGCCGAGACCGGACTCTCCCCCGAACTGCTCCAGTTGGAGCTCACCGAGTCGGCGGTGATGGGCTCGGCGGGCCGGCCGCTGCAGGCCCTCCAGTCGCTCAGCGACATGGGGGTGCGGATCGCCATCGACGATTTCGGCACGGGGTACTCGAACCTCGCGTACCTGAGCCGTCTTCCGGTCTCCGTCCTGAAGCTGGACGGTTCCTTCGTACGCGGCTTCCAGTACGACGCGGATGCGGGCGAGGCGCACATCAACCCCGCCGACGAGGTCATCGTCGAGGCCTTGGTGCAACTCGCCCACCGGCTCGGCCTGACCGTCACCGCGGAGTGCGTGGAGACCACGTCCCAGGCGGCGCGGCTGCGGCGGATCGGCTGCGACACCGGGCAGGGGTGGCTGTACTCCCGCCCGGTGGCGCCGGATCGTATCTCCGCCCTGCTCGCGGCAGGCTGACGGCTCCCTGGCGGCTACGCGCGCGGCAGCCCGTAAGCGTCTGCGATCAACTCGTAGGAGCGCAGACGCACTTCGCCGCTGTGCGCGTTCGCCGTGATCATCATCTCGTCGGCGCCCGTGCGCTTGGCGAGGTCGTCGAGGCCGGTGCGGACCTGGTCGGCGGTGCCGTGGATGACGTTGGAGTTCCAGCTGTTGATGAACTCCCGCTCCATCTCACTGAATGCGTACGCCTCGGCCTCCTCGGGAGTCGGGACGAGCCCCGGCGTCCCGGTCCGCAGCCTGACCATGTTCAGCGCGGCGGCGAGGACCTGCCGCCGGGCTTCGTTCTCGTCGTCGGTGGCCAACGCGGAGACGCCGATGAGGGCGTAGGGGGCGTCGAGAACGGCGGACGGCTTGAAGGACTCCCGGTAGAGGTCGAGGGCCGGAATCGTGTTCTGCGCGGAGAAGTGGTGCGCGAAGGCGAAGGGCAGACCGAGGACTCCCGCGAGCCGGGCGCTGAAGCCGGAGGAGCCGAGCAGCCACAGGGGCGGGCGGTGCGGGGACTGGACGCCGCCGGGTGAGGTGGCCTGGACCGGGCCCGGGACGGCGTGGATACGGCCGTACGGGTGTCCGTCGGGAAAGTCGTCGTCCAGGAAACGGGTCAGCTCGGCGAGCTGCTGCGGGAAGTCGTCGGCGCCTTCGTTGAGTCGGTCCGTCCTGCGCAGCGCGGCGGCGGTCGCGCCGTCCGTGCCCGGAGCGCGCCCCAGGCCCAGGTCGACGCGGCCCGGGGCCATGGCCTCCAGGGTGCCGAACTGCTCCGCGATGACCAGCGGGGCGTGATTCGGCAGCATGACGCCGCCGGATCCGAGCCTGATCCGCTCGGTGTGGGCGGCGAGGTGGGCGAGGATGACCGCCGGGGAGGAGGAGGCCACTCCCGGCATGGAGTGGTGCTCTGCCACCCAGTAGCGGTGGTATCCGCGCCCCTCCGCCAGCTTGGCGATCTCCACGCTCTTCTTCAGGGCATCGGTGGCGGTCCGCCCCGCGCCCACGGTCACCAGGTCGAGCACGGAGAGCGGGACCGGCGCACTGCCGTGCCGCTCGCCGCGGATGTCGTCGCTCGGGTCCACTGTCACGGGGGTCCTGCCTCCTGCTGCGCGGTGCGTGTTTCCTACTCCGCGGTCCAACAGGAGGCTTACTCCGTTTTATTCCCCGGGGTGAACCTCCTCCGCCGAGGCGTCCCTGACCGATACGGACATACCGGTACGGCCCCGCGCCCGCACCCCGCGGGCTAGTCCCGGACCTGCACCACCGGCTCCTTCGTGAAGAGTGCGCCCAGGGACGGGGCGTTCACCCTGCGGGCCGCAAGGCGCAGGGCCTCCCAGACCGTGACCTGGTTCGCCGTCAGGACCGGTTTGCCGAGGTCCTGCTCCAGGTCATGGATGTACGCCGCCGTGTGCAGCGCCGTGTCGGGCAGCAGGAGCGCCTCCGCGTCGGGGTGGTCGCCGGCGTGGGCCATGGCCCTGACCTGCTCCCAGCCCCACGTCCCCACCTCCGCCGCCGTGATGATGCCGTTCCCCTGCGTCGAGACGACCTCCACGCCGGACGCCTTCAGGAACGCGGCGAAGAGCCCCGCCACGTCCTCCGGATAGGTCGCGGCGACCGCGACCCGGCCCGCCCCCACCTCACGTGCCGCGTGGGCGAACGCGAAGGACGTACTGGACGCCGGCAGGCCGGCCGACCGGGCCAGGGCGCGTACCTGGTCGTGCGCGCCCTCCCAGCCGAAGACGAAGCTCGCGCTGGTGCAGGCCCACACCACCGCTTCCGCCCCGGACAGGCGCAGCTCCTCGACCCCGGCGGCGAGCCGTTTCGGCGACCCCATCTCCAGGAGTGCGTCGACCCGGTGCGCGTCCTCGCCGATGTCGGTGTGGACGACCTGCAGCCGGACATCACTCCCCAGCATCTGCTCCATGCGGGGGTAGTCGTCCTCAGCCGAGTGACCCGGATAGAGGAAACCAAGTGCGGTCACTTCCAGCCTCCTTCAAGGCAGCGTTGGTGGTCCTTCGGGCAGACCCTGGGGCGGATCGAGCGGTACGACACCGGGCAGCTCGCCCGGCCCTGCGACCGGGCCCGCGCCCGGCCTCGCACTCGGATTGATCAGCGCCTGGTAGGGCCCTACCGCATGCGTACCCAGACGGCGCAGGGCGGACCACATCGTCACCTGGTTCGCGGAGATCACCGGCATCCGCAGCTCCGCTTCCAGCTGCGGAATGACGTCGTACGTCGCGAGGTTGGTGCAGCTGATGAAGAGCGCGTCGGCCCCGCCGAGCACCGCCCGCCGCGCCATCTCCGCCACGTCCTTGTAGGGGACTTTCCAGATGTGCCTGGTCAGGCCCAGGTAGGCGCGGCCGGTGACGGACACGTCCGCTTCGCCCAGGTAGTGCTCCAGGGACTGGGTCACCGACCAGGTGTAGGGCGTGACGAGCGCGATGCGCCGCGCGCCCAGATCCTCCAGCGCCTCGAGCAGCGCGCCCGAGGTGGTGACGGCGGAGACCGCGCCCTCGCGGTTCATGGCCTCGCACATCGCGCGCTCGCCCGCGATGCCGCCGACGAAGCTGCCCGATGTGCAGGCGTACGCGAGGACTTCGGGTTCGGCGGCGCTCAGCGCGCGAACCGCCTCGCCGAGCGTCTCGTGCTCGCTGACGAGTCGTGCCAGGTCAAGGCTCACCTCGACGGGGACGTACGGAGTACGGGTCAGGTGGAGGGAGATCTCGTCCGGCACCCAGCGCCAGAGCTCCCGGTCGAGGGCGAAGTCGAAAGGGGCGACGACACCTACACCGCGTTGAGGGTGTGGTCCGCCGAGGAAGGAGACGTCCATGAGCAGGCCCCAAGTTCGTGCGTGCGTGCATTGGAGGGACCGGCCGGGGGCCGGGAGATGCGGAACCGGCGACGCGCCGGGACGTCGGGACGGGGCAGAAGGCGCGAAGAAAGCGCTACAGAGCGTGCTATGACCTCATACGGAGCGTACTCAGCCATGGGGTGCTTGTGATAGAGCACCTCTGTTGACGAAGGTAGTTTCAGGTGCGAGCGTGGTCAATCCGCGCATCTCAGACGGCTCTGGCCGACACAGAACTCAGGGAAGCGGACTCTCATTGCGAAACGGTTTCTCCTCGATGTCCGAATCGACCTCCGAATCGACGAAGGACCCGATGTCCGAAACAACCGTTCTAGTCCTTGACGCCCCGTCCCCCGCCCCGCCACCCCGTCTCGGCAGCCTCACCGGGCGTGCCCGGATCCTGCACGCGGACGCGGACACTCTGGCGGCCCAACTCCCCCACGCCGACGTGCTGCTGGTCTGGGACTTCCTCTCGGACGCGGTGCGCGCCGCCTGGCCGGGCGAGGGGCAGCGGCCCCGCTGGGTGCACACCGCGAGCGCGGGCGTGGACCGCCTGATGTGCCCGGAGCTCGCCGAGTCCGACACGCTGGTCACCAACGCCCGCGGCGTCTTCGACCAGCCGATCGCCGAGTACGTGGCCGCTCTCGTCCTCGCCATGGCCAAAGATCTGCCGCGCACCCTCCAGCTCCAGGGCGAGCGCGCCTGGCAGCACCGCGAAACGCAGCGAGTCGCCCGTACGCGCGCGTGCGTGGTGGGTTCGGGGCCGATCGGACACGCCATCGTCCGCATGCTGAAGGGGCTCGGGATCATCACCGCCCTGGTGGGGCGCAGCGCGCGCAACGGCGTCCACGGCCCCGACGAACTGGACCGGCTCATCGCGCGCGCCGACTGGGTGGTGTGCGCGGCGCCGCTCACGGACGACACGCGCGGCATGTTCGACGCGCGGCGCTTCGGGATGATGCAGCCGTCGGCGCGCTTCATCAACATCGGGCGCGGCGCGCTCGTCGTGGAGGACGATCTCGCGGCGGCCCTGTCGAAGCGTTGGATCGCGGGCGCGGCGCTCGACGTCTTCGAGCACGAGCCGCTGCCCGCGGACAGTCCGCTGTGGACGGCACCGGGTCTCCTCGTGTCCCCGCACATGAGCGGCGACACGGTGGGCTGGCGCGATGAACTGGGCACTCAGTTCGTCGAGTTGTACGAGGAGTGGGCGGCCGGGCGGCCCCTTTCCAACGTGGTCGACAAGAAACGTGGGTATGTACCCGGGAATTGATCACTCCCGAGCCACTCCCCTCCCGCCCACTTGAGGAGCGTGCATGACCGAGCTCACGGATCTCACCGCGGTACAACTCGTCGAGGCCTATCGCAAGGGCGAATGCAGTCCGGTCGACGCGACACGTGCGGCTCTGCGCAGGGCCGAGGAAGTGCAGCCCGCGGTGAACGCCTTCGTGCGCGTCGACGCAGACGAGGCCATCGCGCAGGCCGAGTCGAGTGCCGAGCGGTGGCGGCGCGGTGAACCGCGCGGGCTGCTCGAGGGGGTCCCGGTCTCGGTGAAGGACATCCTGCTGCAGCGCGGCGGCCCGACGCTGCGGGGCTCCAAGACCATTCGCAGGGAAGGGACGTGGGACGAGGACGCGCCATCGGTGGCGCGGCTCCGTGAGCACGGCGCGGTGTTCATCGGCAAGACGACGACGCCCGAGTTCGGCTGGAAGGGCGTCACGGACAGCCCGCAGAGCGGGATCACGCGCAATCCGTACGACACCTCGCGCACCGCGGGCGGCTCCAGCGGCGGCAGCGCGGCGGCGGTTGCGCTCGGCGCGGCGCCGGTGTCGCTCGGCACGGACGGCGGCGGCTCGGTACGGATCCCGGGCGCCTTCTGCGGAATCTTCGCGCTGAAGCCGACGTACGGACGGGTGCCGCTGTACCCCGCTTCCGCGTTCGGCACGCTGGCACACGTCGGGCCCATGACGCGGGACGCGGCGGACGCGGCGCTCGTGATGGACGTCATCAGCGGCCCCGACCCGCGCGACTGGTCGCAGCTCGGCCCGGTGGCGGACAGCTTCGGCGCGGGTATCGAAGGCGGCGTACGCGGACTGCGCATCGCCTACTCGCCCTCGCTCGGCGGCCAGGTGGCCGTGCGGCCCGCGGTCGCCGCCGCGGTGCGGCAGGCGGTGGAGTCCCTTGCCGCGCAGGGTGCGTACGTCGAGGAGACCGACCCGGACCTCACGGACCCGGTGGAGGCGTTCCACACCCTGTGGTTCAGCGGCGCCGCACGGGTGACCCAGCATCTGCCGCCCGAGCGGCGGGAGTTGCTCGACCCGGGGCTGCGCGAGATCTGTGCGCAGGGCGCCCGGTACAGCGCGCTCGACTACCTTGCGGCGGTTGACGTACGCATGGAGCTCGGACGTCGCATGGGCCGCTTTCACCAGACGTACGATCTCCTGGTCACACCGACGTTGCCGATCACCGCGTTCGAGGCGGGGGCGGAGGTACCGAAAGGTTCCGGCCATCGTCGGTGGACGGGATGGACGCCGTTCACCTACCCCTTCAACCTGACGCAGCAGCCGGCCGCGACCGTCCCCTGCGGAGTCGACCGGGAAGGACTGCCCATCGGCGTGCAGATCGTGGGGGCGCGACACGCGGACGTACTCGTCCTGCGGGCCGCGCACGCGCTGTACGAAGCGGGGGCCGGCGGCATCGCACCGCCTGCTGCGAGCTAGGCAGCCGGGGGCTTCGCCCCCGGGCCCCCAGTCCTCGATCGCCGGACGGCTCTCTCTTACATCCTGCGGAAATTCAGCGTCTCGCCCTGCGCGCCGCCGCGCCACAGGTCGTTGCAGGCCTCGGCCATCCGGTCGAGGCCGTCGACCACCTGACCCCAGACGATGCCGGGGACCCAGCCGACGTCCCCGTTGAGCAGCAGGTTGTTGCGCTCGTAGAAGAGGGCGAGGTCCACGACCGTGGCGCCCGCCCTGACGTCCGCGGCCGGTTCGTACCCATAGGCCTGCGTGCCCAGCTGTGTCCCGTTGAAGGAGAAATAGCAGAGGTCGCCGGGAATGGGGGTGACTGTCGGGTTCTCCAGGGGCGGCTCGCGATCCGCGAAAGCCGGAAAGAGGGCGTAGATCTCATTGCGGGCGTACTTCGCGTGATAGACGTCCTCGCTGAGCGGAAGTGCCTCCCACACCGCCGCGCAGGTCAACGGGGCCCGGTCGTCGAGCAGCTTTGCCGTGCACTGAACTCCCCGCTTGGCGAGGGAGACTTCGATGAATCGGTCTGCCATGTGTCCCATGCTCCTCCCTGGGTCAAGAGGACAACGATTGCATCAGGGGCTGAAATTGGCCCGCATATCTCGCGTCGAGTCGGGTAGCCGCGCGCCCATGGCTCCACCACTTGGGAACAACGAGGGATTCATCGGCAAAGCAGTACGCCGCCGCTCTCTGCTCACCGGAGCGGGCGTGGCGGCACTGGGGGTTTTCGGGGGCGCGGCCTGCAGCCGGGTACCGGAGGAAGGGAAGGTCGAGGGCGGAGATCTGCTGGACCGGCTGCGTGATGCCGGCGAGGTCCGGATCGGTGTCGCGGGCGAGGTCCCGTTCGGATACATCGACGAGAACGGTGAGGTGACCGGGGAGGCGCCGGAAATCGCCAAGGTGATCTTCCCTCGCCTTGGTGTGCCCAAGGTCAAGGCGGTGCCCACCAAGTTCGGCGCGCTGATCCCCGGGTTGACCCAGGCGCGGCAGTTCGACGTGGTCTCGGCGGGCATGTACATCAGCCCGGTGCGCTGCGAGCAGGTGCTGTTCTCCGACCCCGACTACCTGATGCTCGACTCCTTCATCGTGAAGAAGGGCAATCCGCACGGCATCAAGAGATATGAGGACATCGCCAAGAAGGGCCTGAAGCTGGCGAGCGGTACGGCCTACGCGCAGATCACCACCGCCGAGGCGAACGGCGTGAAATCCGTCCTCGTGGTGCCCGACCAGGTGGCGGGCGCCGACGCCGTCGCGCTCGGCCGGGTCGACGCCTTCGCCGGGACCGCGGTCACCGTGCGCGACGTGGTCAAGGGCAATCCGCGGGTGGAGGCCACGAAGCCCTTCCAGCCGGTTGTCGACGGCAAACCGGCCTACGGCGCGGGTGGTTTCGCCTTCAGGCTGTCCGAGAAGACCCTGCGGGACGCCTTCAACAAGGAGCTGCACAAGCTGAAGGAGAGCGGTGAACTGCTCAGGGTCGTCAAGCGGTTCGGGTTCACCGAGACCGAGATGACCGACCTGACGGCCGAGAAGCTGTGCCCCCCGGTGAAGGGAGCCTCCTGATGATGTCGTCGCAGTTCTTCGAGAACTGGTTCCTGCCCGGCGTCTGGATCACCGTGCAGGTCACCTTCCTCAGCGCGGCCCTCGCCTTCCTGATCGCCTTCCCCATCGGGGTCCTTCGCACGTCCCGCCTGTGGATCGTGCGCTTCCTCGCCGGGACGTACTTCGAGATCTTCCGCAGCACCTCGTCGCTGGTCTTCATGTTCTGGATCGCGTTCACGGTGCCCGCGCTGTTCCAGATCAGCTTCGAGCCGCTCTTCGCCGGCGTCATCGCCCTGGGCATCACCTACGGGGCGTACGCGTCCGAGATCGTGCGCGGCGCGCTCGCCGCGGTGCCGACAGCGCAGCGCGAGGCGGGCATCGCCCTGAACTTCACGCCGTTGCAGCGGCTGCGCCGCATCGAACTGCCGCAGGCCTGGCCCGAGATGCTGCCGCCGTTCAACAACCTGCTCATCGAGCTGCTCAAGGGCACGTCGCTCGTCTCCCTCATCGCGGTGGCCGACATGACCTTCGCCGGCGACCTGCTCCGTCTCGTCACGACCGACAGCGGGCCGATCTACACGCTGCTGCTCGGGCTGTACTTCGTGTTCGCCTTCATCCTCACGCGCGGCATGCGCCTCCTTGAGCGGCACGCCAAGAAGGGCGTGGGACAGACTCCCGAGAAGCTGGGTCTGTTCAGCGGGATCCGCTCCAAGTCGTCGATCGACGTCGTCACCGGCGGGGGGGCCAAGTGAACTGGGACTGGCAGAACGTCGATGACTTCATGCCCCTCTTCTGGGACGGCGTGTGGATCACGCTCAAGGCGCTGTTCTTCGGCACCCTGATCGCCTTCTCGCTCGGCATGGTCTGGGCCATCGCTCAGCGGTCGGACAAGAAGTGGATCAGCTGGCCGGTGACGGTGTTCACCGAGTTCATCCGGAACACTCCGCTTCTGGTGCAGCTGTTCTTCCTCTTCTACGTGGTGCCGGAGTGGGGCCCGTCCATGTCCCCGCTCGTCACGGGCATCGTCGGGCTCGGCCTTCACTACTCGACGTACACCTCCGAGGTGTACCGGGCGGGCATCGAGGGCGTACCGGAGGGGCAGTGGGAGGCGGCCACCGCGCTCAGCCTCACCAAGCAGCGCACCTGGACCGCGGTGATCCTGCCGCAGGCCGTGCGCCGGGTGATCCCCGCGCTCGGCAACTACGTGATCGTCATGCTGAAGGAGTCGCCGCAGATGGCCGCCATCGGCGCGCTCGACATGCTGGGCCAGGCCCAGGGGTACAGCCAGGCGACGTTCACCTACGAGGCGATCAGCATCGTGGGCATCGCCTTCATCGTCATCGCCTACCCGGCCTCTCTTCTTCTGCGAGCTTTGGAGCGTCGTCTTGTCCGCTGACAGCAGCACTTCCCAGGAAACCCCCAACCCGGCCGTCGACGGCCGCGAGCTGATCCGCTTCGACAAGGTCGTCAAGCGCTACGGGTCGAACACGGTCCTCGACGAGCTGGACTTCTCCGTGGACTCCGGCAAGCACGTCACGCTGATCGGCCCGTCCGGCTCCGGCAAGACCACGATCCTGCGTCTCCTGATGACCCTGGTGAAGCCCGACCAGGGCACCATCAAGGTCGGCGGCAACTACCTCATGCACGAGGAGAAGAACGGCAAGCTCGTGCCGGCGGGCGAGAAGCACATCCGCGAGGTCCGCAAGAACATCGGGATGGTCTTCCAGCAGTTCAACCTCTTCCCGAACATGAAGGTCCTGCGCAACATCATGGAGGCGCCGGTCAGCGTCCTCGGCCTGCCCAAGGACGAGGCGGAGCAGCGGGCGCGCGAGCTGCTCGACCTGGTCGGGCTCGGGGACCGCTGCGACGCGTACCCGACGCAGCTCTCCGGCGGTCAGCAGCAGCGTGTCGCGATCGCGCGCGCCCTCGCGATGCGCCCGCAGGTGCTGCTCCTGGACGAGGTCACGTCCGCGCTCGACCCCGAGCTGGTGGCGGGCGTCCTCGATGTCCTGCGGGACATCGCGCACACCACGGACATCACGATGCTCTGTGTGACCCACGAGATGAACTTCGCCCGTGATATTTCGGACCAGGTCCTGATGTTCGACTCGGGCCGCGTCATCGAGGCCGGGACGCCGGAGAAGATCTTCACCGAGCCCGAGCACGAGCGGACCCGGGAGTTCCTCAGCGCAGTCCTGTGAACGCGCTCCGTAATCACGCAGGCTATGGCCTTGGGTGGTGACACTGGCATATGCCAGGGTGGCGCGTTCCTGCTGACAGAGCCGGAACGCGCCACCAATCTCGTCAACAGCCGCTCCCTGTCGACCTCTTGGCGGCTATCGTGGGACGGAGCCCAGCTGTCCGGAACCGTTCCACGCAGGGGGAAGCCGTGGCGCTGAAGCACGAGCCGACCACGCCGCAGCACTCGGTGCAGAGCGCCCTGCGGGTGCTCGAAATCGTCGCCCGGCACAACGGCGGCGTCACCGACGTCGAGCTCGCCCGGCAGACCAGACTTCCCGCGCCCCAGCTCGCCGCCCTGCTGCGCATGCTGTGCCGCGAGGCGTACGTCGAGCAGATGGCCGACGGTGCGTACGTGACCGGCGAGTCCCTCACCCGCCTCGGCTCGGCCCACCGCCGCGAGCAGGCCCTGCGGGACAAGCTCAAGATGACGCTCGACGGGCTGCGCGACTCGATCGGCGCCGCCGTCTACATCAGCCGGTACGAGGACGGCGAGATCAAGATCACCGACTTCGCGGACGGCCCGCGTACGCCCAAGGTCAACGAATGGGTGGACTTCCGCTCCTCCGCGCACGCCAGCGCGGTCGGCAAGAGCCTGCTGACCCAGCTCGACCTGAACGGCCGCAGGGACCACCTCTCCCGCCACAAGATGGCCCGCCTCACCTCGCGCACGATCACGAACGAGCGGGTCCTCCTGAACAGCCTCGCCGCCCAGCCCGCGACCGTCCCCGTCCTCGACCTCCAGGAGTACGCGGTCGGCACGGTCTGCGCCGCCGTCCCCATCACCGCGGGATCCGCGGTCGGCTGCCTGGCGCTCTCCCTGCCGGTGGAGCACGCGCACCGGCTGAGGGAAGCGGCGCAGACGCTCAACCGCGGGGCGGCGCCGGTGCTGCTCTCGCTCGCGATCTAGACACGCCTCGCGGGCGGTCCTGAGCACCCTTTGGGACCAGGTATTATTTTCGAGTCAGCAGGCGCCGCTAGCTCAGTTGGTTAGAGCAGCTGACTCTTAATCAGCGGGTCCGGGGTTCGAGTCCCTGGCGGCGCACAGACAGAAAGAAGCCCCTCGCGGAAGCGAGGGGCTTCTCTCGTTCGCCGTGTCGCTCCAGTTCCTGTTCCCCGACGAGGGAGGCGACGAGCTGAGCGCGGCCGGGTTCGTCCTCGGCGCCGGGACCGCGGTGCCGCTGCGGCTTCATGACCGGCGGCTTCTCACAGATCCTGCAGATCGGGCTCGGCCTGACGCTCGCGGTGCTCATCGACGCGACCGTGGTGCGGATGTTCCTCGTCCCCGCGACGATGCCGCTGCTCGGCCGCCGCGCCTGGTGGGCGCCGCGGCAGCTGCGGAGGCTGCGGAGGCTCCATGAGCGGTACGGGCTCCGCGAGGAAGCTCCGTCCGCCGGTCCCGAACCGGTCGACCAGGCGGTCAGGCAAGCACCACCCAGTCCATGACCAGGGCGGCCACCAGGCCGACGGCGAGGAGGTAGCTGCCGAGCCGGGTCCGACCGCGCCTGCTGAGTTCGATCACCAGACCGCAGAGGACGAGCAGCAGCCCGTACACCCCCACGACCAGGACGGACGACCGGCTCGCCAGGCGTACGGCGAGCACTACGGCCGCCGCGGCCATCAGCACCGAGGCCGCGGCGATCCGTATGTGCCGGGCCTGGCGAGGCGTGAGGCCTGCCCGTATCTGGTCTGACGTGCTCATGGTTCAGGATCGTAATGGACCGGGGCGGTGGCCGGTGGCCACTACAAGGATCGGCGGGCGGGGGCCGGAAGCCGACCTAGGCCCGCAGGTACGCAAGGACCGCGAGCACCCTGCGGTGGGTTCCGTCTGCGGGCGGCAGGTCCAGTTTGCCGAGGATGTTGCCGATGTGTTTGCCCACCGCCGCCTCACTGACGACGAGTTCGGCGGCGATCGACGCGTTCGACCTGCCCTCGGCCACCAGGCCGAGCACCTCGCGCTCGCGTGGCGTGAGCTGTTCGAGGGGGTCGCGGCGGCGCCTGATCAACTGCCGTACGACCTCCGGGTCCACGACCGTGCCGCCGTCCGCGACCCGCGTCACCGCGTCGGCGAACTGCTCGACCTGGCCCACCCGGTCCTTGAGCAGATAGCCGACGCCGGTGCCGTCGCCGGTGTCCAGGAGCTCGGCGGCGTACGAACGTTGCACGTACTGGCTGAGCACCAGGACCGGAAGTTTCGGCCGGGCGGCCCGCAGGGCGAGGGCGGCGCGCAGCCCCTCGTCCTGGAAGGAGGGCGGCATGCGTACGTCGGTGAGGACGAGGTCCGGTTCGTGTGCCTCGACGGCCTCGCGCAGCCCTTCCGCGTCGCCGAGCGCGGCCGGCACCTCATGGCCGAAGCGGGCGAGCAGGCCGATGAGTCCTTCCCGGAGCAGCACGCTGTCCTCGGCGACGACGACCCTCAGTCGGCGGTGAGGTCTTGGGAGTGCTGGGCTCGGCACGGGATCTCCACGGACAGTACGGTCGGGCCGCCGGGCGGGCTGGTGAGCGTCAGTGTGCCATCGAGCACCGCGATCCGGTCCGCCAGGCCGGTCAGGCCGGTGCCGCGGGCGCGATCCGCGCCTCCTTTTCCCTCGTCGCGCACGACGATGCGCAGGGTCTCCTGCTCGTGTCGAGCGCTGATGTGCGCGCGGGGCGCGTCGCTGTGGCGGGCGATGTTGGTGAGTGCTTCCCGGGTGGTGAAGTACCCGGCGGATTCGACGGGTTCGGGGAGGCGGGGCAGGCCGGCCAGGTCGGTGTCGACGGGGATCGCAGAGCGGTCGGCGGCGTCTTCGATGGCGGCGGCGAGGCCGTAGTCGACGAGCACCTGGGGATGGATGCCGCGGATGAGCTCACGCAGTTCCGTGAGGACGTTCCCCGCCTCGTCGTGAGCCGAGGCGAGCTGGGCCGCAAGGGGGCTGCCGGGCGTGGCGTCGAGTCTGGCGAGGCCCAGGGTCATGGTCAGCGCGACGAGCCGCTGCTGGGCCCCGTCGTGCAAGTCCCGCTCAATACGCCGCCGTTCGGCTTCGAAGGCGTCGACCAGGCGGGCCCTGGAGCGGGTCACTTCGGCCAGCTGGGTGGCCAGCTCGGCCTCGCGGGGCGCGAGGAGGAGGCGGGCGAGGGCGGCTCGTGCGGTGGCGTAGGCGCCGAGGGGATAGAGCAGCGGGGCGAGCAGGACGAGCCCGATGAGCGCCAGGGCGAAAGCGTGCGGGTAGTCGCTGACGAGCCAGAGCTTGGCGGCGCGTATCTCGCCGCCGTCGAGGGCCAGTTGGATGGGGGCGCAGACGAGGAGGGCGGGAGCGCCGAGGGTGCAGGCGAGCACGAGGAGGTCGAGCGGCCACAGGACGAGGGCCAGCAGGACGGCGTACGCGAGCTCGCGCCAGGTGGCCTGCTCCTTGACACGCAGGGTGAACCAGGCGGGGATGCCGGGGGCTTCGGGGGTGCGGTGGGGTGTGGGGGCGGGCGCTGCGGGGTCGACGATGCGGAGGCGACGGCGTTCGAGGGCGGCGACGGGGATGCCGGTGAGGGCTAGGAGGGGGAGGAGGGGTATCCCTACGAGTACGAGGGCGAGGGCGGCGCTGAGCAGGAGGGCCAGCACCCCACCGACAAGAACCAGTACCCCCAGGAGCACACCCCCCACGAGGTAGACCACGCCTCTCCAGGGCGCACGGCTCCGCAGACAGGCCCACCCCCGCCCCTTCACCCACACACTGTCCCTGGCCATGGGGCCACGGTATGCGGGGTCGCGCCGGTACGTCCGTCCTCGCTATCGTCCGGTGGCCGCGGGGCGACCGCTGCCGACTGCGGCTGATCGTTGCGGGGTAATCGTGCGGGTGGGCGGGAGAGCTTGTTCGTCCAAGGTCGGATGCGGGGTGAACGGGCGGGTGGGCGGGAAGGGTTTTCGGCAGTGAAAGCGGGATCAGCCCGGCAGCAGCCCCTCGCGGCCCTGGGCGCGGTACTGGGCCAGCAGCGCGGACTCGTCGGCTGAGGTGAACCGCCGGTAGGCCCCCGCCCCCGCCCCGGGGCGCCACCACACAGACCCCCCGCAGCGAAACCCCTCCCGGCGCAGAGCAGAGCGGGCCACCTTGTTGGTGGCCGTAACCGGCATGCGCCCGACCACCCGGACGAAACGCGGCGCCATCTTCGTCCCCAGATCCGGCTGGGACAGGAGGAACTCGGCGAAGGCGAGAGGGTCGAACTCCACCCCCGCCCGGGGGGAAACCGCGGCCATCACCTGATCCCCCGCCACAGGG
Organism: Streptomyces sp. NPDC033180; assembly: GCF_055577645.1. Taxonomy (NCBI): domain Bacteria; kingdom Bacillati; phylum Actinomycetota; class Actinomycetes; order Kitasatosporales; family Streptomycetaceae; genus Streptomyces; species Streptomyces sp. NPDC033180. The sequence continues at coordinate 1,256,548 of NZ_JBVIPU010000001.1, forward strand.
TCAGGAACCGCGTACACCGCAACCGCCGCCGCCCCCTCCCACCGCGCGAGAACGTTCTCGATCATCGCCGCCGCCAGGTTCTCGCTGTCCACCCGCAGCCTGTCGTCCGTACGCCCCGCGAAGTAGAGGAACCCCTCCGCGTCCCGGTAGAAGAGATCCCCTGTCCAGTACCAGCCGTCCCGCAGCCGCGCCGCGTCCGCCTCGGAGTTCCGCCAGTACCCCTCGAACGGCGTGCGCCCCTTGTTCACCAACTCGCCTATCGCCGCCTCCCCGTTCAGCAGCCTGCCGTCCGCAGCGAAGACAGCGGACGGGCACTCCTCCCGCGTGCCGGGATCCACCACCACCAGCTCGTCCCCCGGCGCCGCCCGCCCGATCGCCCCGTCCGGCGTACCCGGCGTTCGCTGGATCGCGGCCCCGCCCTCCGAAGACCCGTACCCCTCGACGAGCCGCACCCCGAACCTCTTCTCGAAGCGTGCCGCGTCCACCGCACCGGCCTCCGTGCCGAAGCCCATCAGGAGGGGGTTCTCCGTGTCGTCAGGACGATCGGGCGTGGCCAGGATGTACTGCACCGCCCTGCCCACGTACGTGAAGTAGGTGGCCCCATGAGCCCGCACGTCGTCCAGGAACGCCGAAGCCGAGAAGCGCCGCCGCAGCGCCACCCCCGCCCCCACCGCCAGCGCGGGCGCCCAGTCCGCGATCACCGCGTTGCCGTGGAACATGGGCATGCAGATGTAGTGGACGCCATCAGGGTCGAGCCGGAAGTGGGTGACGAGGGACTGCCCCGCCGCCGCGAGACGGCCCTGGGTGCAGATGGCGGCCTTGGGCTCCCCGGTCGACCCGGAGGTGAAGTAGAGCAGCATCCGGCTCGACGGGGCCGCCGCCGGCGATACCTCCGGGGGCACGTCCGAGTAGGGGGCCAACAGCTCCCCGTACGCTTCCGTGTCCGTCACCAGGACGCGCACGTCCGGGAGTTGGAGGCCGTCAAGGAGCGCGAGGTGCGCTCGTTCCGTGACCAGCACCCGGCAGTCGGTGTGCACGATGTCGCGGGCCAGTTCCGCGCCCCTGCGCGTGGGGTTGATGCCCGCCACGGCCGCGCCCGCCAGCGCCGCCGCGCTCAGCCACAGGGGGTACTCGGGGGTGTTGTCGAGCAGCACGCCGACGTGTGGCTCGGCTCCCCTCGGCAGCAGGTCGGCCAGAAGCGCCGCTCTGGCCGCCGCGCCCGCCGCGACCTGGTGGTGAGTCAGCTCCTGGCCCTCGAAGCGCAGGCCGGGGCGGTGATCGCCCCAGCGGGCCTGTACGAGTTCCGCGACGGTGCTCCCGGTGGACTCCATGGCCGCGCACCATAATTGATGGCCCGTCAGATGAGGAGCCTTTGAGGGGAGCTAGGGCAGGCCGGGCTCAAAGCCGTCGTCGGGCTCAAAGCCGTCGCCCGAGTCGAACATGTCGGCCGCACCGAACATGTCGTTCGCCGTCACCATGAAGAAGACGCAGAAGGCGACCATGACGCCGAAGAAGCAGAGGACGCCGACCATGGCCGCCGCACCCTTGGCGGGGCTCGGTGCGTGCGCCGTCGCGTTCTCGGGGCGGTCCGCCGTGTAGTGCACGGTGACGAAGTCGCCCTCGATGGTCGTCGCCGGACCGTTCTCCTCCTCGAACCGGACGGGGCGTCCGGCGGGTGGCGTGAACTCGTAGACGTGGTGCAGCGTGGTGCTGATGCGGTTGCTGTCGCCGTGGCGGCTCGTCGTGGTGTACGTGCGCAGGCAGCGCGCCTCCGCCGTCAGACCGCTCGACCACGCCTGCCGCACCTGTACGTAGCGCTTGATCACCTTGACCGCCATCGCGATCACCACGGCGCACATCAACGTCGGCACGGCGTAGAACATGAACTCCATTGCATCCCCCGGTGGTTGTCGCCGGCTGTCGCCGACACTGCCCCGCGTACGCCGTCCTGGTCATGGACGGCGTACGCGGAACCTACCCGTGGGGAGCGCGCCAGAGCCTCAAGCCCTGCTCAGAACTTGACGTCGGAGCAGGCGTAGAACGCGTTCGCCGTGTCGTGGACCGTCCACACAGCGACGATCACGTGGTGTCCGCTCCTGCCGCCGGGAATCGTCCCGGAGTGCGAGAGGGTGGCGGGTGGCTGCTGTCCGTTGTAGGGGACGTTGAGGAACGGGGCCGTGTCGAGGGCGGCGCGGGTCACCGGCTTGCTCTCGTCCCAACCCTGTTTGGTTATGTAGTACTTGAAGTCGGTGGTGCGATGGCGTGCCGTGAACTGCCAGCGGAAGGTGTAGTTCTGACCAGCGCTGACACTGGTCGTCGGCCAGGCTCCGCCGCCCGGCGCCTTCGGCTGGTTGAGCGAGTCGAAGCCGCCGATGCCCGCCGAGCAGATCTTGCCGTCGGCCGGCCCTGACGCCGGGAAGCCCTTGGGGCCCTCGACGCTCTGGGGTTCGTACTGGATGGAACCGCAGCCGCTCACCGTGCCGTTGGCACAGTTGATCTGGCGGCTGGCCGGCAGGTCGGTGTAGCCGTGACTGCTCGCACCACCGGACGAGAGCGCGAAGGCCCCGACCGTGGTGGCGCCGAGCATGGCCGCGTACATCTTCTTGTTTCGCATGCTGCCGCTCCAGGGGAAACGTGGGGGTTCCGTGAGCCGTGCGCGCGCTGCGGCACTGCGGGTGCAGTGGGATGCAGTGAGTTGCGGTGATGTGACGAGACTTGCGATGAGCGCTGCGGTCTAGACCAAGCCCAGATTATGGGCGGTAGTTGAACATGTCCATACCAATCGTGGAGACGATCCGATCGCAGCGATGGCGCGACCCCTCCACGAGGTCTCCGTTCGGGTTGTCGTTCGTCGCCACCCACGCGGCCGCCCCGTCCGCCGTTCGACCGCCCGCCAACTGCCTCTCGATCAGGCGCTGTCGGCGTACCTCCGCAGGTGCCCCCACGTACCAGCACTCCCCCATCAGCCGCCGCGCCTCGCGCCAGCCGGGCAGATCGCAGGCCAGGTAGTTCCCCTCGGTGACGACGAGCCGGGCGGCAGGCGGCACGCGGTGCCGGGCGGCCACCGGCTCGTGGAGGGTGCGGTCGTAATCGGGTACGTAGATGTCGTGGCCGGTGTCGGACAGGACCCGGTCGAGCAGCGCGCCGTACCCCCGCACGTCGAAGCTCGGCTCCGAGCCCTTGCGGGAGGTGAGGGAGAGGCGCTCCAACTGGTCGTTCGAGAGGTGGAAACCGTCGAGCGGCAGATACGCGGCCCCCGCGCCGATCTCCGCCACCAGCGCCCGCGCGAACGTCGACTTGCCCGCGCCGGGCGGCCCCGCGATCCCGAGGAGGGCGCGGGGCCGGTCCGCGGTCAGCCTCCAGGCGTCCCGGGCGAGGGCCGCGAGGCCGGGGGCATGGTCAGTGGCTTGCTCAGGGGCGTGGTCATCGTTCTCCATGTCCCGTATAGAACGCCACCGTCAGGTCCTTGACCAAGGCCTTGCGCTCGTAGTCGTCGAGCTCGACCAGGCCGCGGGTGGTCAGCCGGGTCACCGTGTCCTCGACGGAGTCCACCACCGAGGTGAGCAAGCTGTCGCGGTGCCGCGCGTCCAGGGCGGCCACCCGGCGCAGACGCATCGTGTCGGCGATCTCGGGGGCGTACTCGATCCGGGTCGGCTGGGCCGAGAAGATCTCGATGCCGACCGGCTCGGCCTCCGCGGCGAGCATCCGGGTCAGCGCGTCGCCCACGGCGTCGGCGTCGCGCAGGGTCGGGGTGTCGTCGTGGAAGGCATCGGCCGGCAGCCGCGACAGGACGCGGGCCGTCGCCGCCTCGACGCACTCGCGCAGATACTCCTGGTGGTCGGCCACGCCGAGCGTCGCCCGCGCCGCGTCCTTGACCCGCCAGACCACGAGGACGACGACCCGCAGCCCGACCCCGCCACGGTCCACCGCGGGCATCGGCTCGCTGCGCCAGTGCCGCAGGCGTACGTCGACACGGCGGCGCAGGAGGAGCGGGTTGACCCACATCAGCCCTGTGCGGCGGACGCTGCCGCGGTACCGCCCGAAGAGGGTGAGCACCCACGCCCTGCCGACCCGGCCGCGGGCGAGACCGCCGAACCCGAACAGGGCGAGCGCACCCGACCCGGCGAGCGAGGCCCACTGCGCGGGGCCGAGACCGGTGTACGCGCCGTAGCCGACGGACCCGTCCGGCCAGAGCAGCCCCGCCGCCCGCGCCACCGGCTCGGGCAGCACCCCCGCCCACCACAGTGCGGCGGCGCACCCGGTGACTCCCGCGGTCCCGCCGAGCACCCCGACGATGCCGGGCAGCACGCGGGCAGGCCGCTCGCCGAGCGACGGGTCCACCTCGGGCAGCGGGCGGGCGACCACCCTTGCCGGGGGCCGCCGGGCGGTGCGGGGCTGCTCCCCCGTCCCGTGCCGACGCCCCACCACGGCGGGCGGCAGCGAGACCCCGGGGTCACCGGGATCGTCACGGAAGAGCAGATGGATGGGGATCTCGGTGGTGGCCTCGCTGTGGATCAGACGCGGCGGTCGTGCGGCGGTCGTGTCCGGGACGCCGGTGGTCTGCGGGTCCTCGGGCTGGGGGGCCTGTGACCGTGATGCCGCTGTCGCACTCATCCTTGCCTCCGCCTCATACGTGCCTCGATCCCATCCGTTCCGGTCGCCTCGTCGCCCGCGTCAGGCATCGAGCGCCCGGCCCCGCTCATGAGCTTCATGCGAACAGCCGCCGCCAGGTCTCGGGGCCGGGAAAGCCGTCCGCAGCCGCGCCACGCCAGCCCTGCGCCCGCTGGAACGCCTCGACGTTGCGGCGGTCGCTCTCGCTCCACAGCGGGCCCGGCCCCCGCGCGTAGTGCCTGCCGAAGCCCTTCATCACCAGCTGTCTGCCGAGCTTCTCGACCGACGGGCTCGACTGGCCGGGGCGGAACACTCCCCTGCCGGGGTAGGCGGGCGCCCCGCCCTGGGGGCCCGCCCCCGCGCCGGGGATGTTCCGGCCCTTGCCCGTCATCAGGTACGACCAGGTCGCGGGGCCCGGCAGGCCGTCCGCGTCACGGCCCGTCCAGCCCTGCGCACGCTGGAACGCCTGCGTCGCCCTGCGATCGGCCTCGCTCCAGCGCGGTCCTGGTCCGGTCGTGTAGAAGCGGGCGCCGCCCCGGCTGACCAGTGCCTTGCCGAGTTGGGTGACGTACTTGTTGTTCGCGCCGGGGCCGAACGATCCCGCCCCGGGGTAACGCGTCGCGGTCGCCGGCCCCGAGCCTCCCGGAGTGCCGCTCGTCACTCGTTTGTAGCGGTACGCCAGATAGCGGTTCGCGTTGCTCCAATAGGCATAGGGAGTGGTCTGCTTTCGGGCGTGCGGGCGGGCCTGTTCGTACGCGATGTACTGCGTGCCCGCCGTGTTCGCCCAGCCACCGAAGATCGTGACGTGCGACCCCTTCTCCGGGTTCGCCGGATTGTGGAAGAGAAGGATGTCGCCGGGCTGCAGATCGCTCTTCGTCATGCGTACCGCGAACGAGGAGAGGCTGCCGGTCCATTCATTGGTTCCGAGATTCCAGGCCATGGACACAAAGCCCGAGCAGTCCTGCCGGTAACCGTCGGACCAGTACGAGGTCATGCTGTACGGCACCTTCGCCGCGACCCACTTCTTGGCGCGGGCCATGATCTCGGCCCGCGTCGTGGCCGGCGCCGCCGACGCCGCGGGGCCCGGGGAGCCAGGCCCGCCCGGCGCACCGTGCAGCGCGCTCGTGTGGCCCTGCGGACTGCCGGGGTCCGGGCCGCCCACCCCCGGCTCCTCGTCCGACGGCGCCCCCGGAATCCCCGCCGCTTCCGGAGCCGCCGCCGCGGGAAGCACCTGGCCGCCGCCGAGCACAGTGCCCGCCGCCGCGGCGATGACCAGAGCGCGCCGCGCGCCGTGCGCCGCCGGGTGACCGCCCTGCCGTACGGGGAGTGCGTGGGTCATGGTTCGTCGCCGGTGAATACATCCGGGGCAGTCGCAGTCGCTCTCCGGGTCGAATTCCTCGAATACCGGAGCAACGTCCATGCGATTCCCCTCACACTCCGGGAAAGAATGCCTGCGTCGCATCTGCACAGTCGTCAGCTTCTCAACTGTCCGGTGATATCGCATGTTGACGGTCCGAATGATGGAGCCGCCCGCATTCACGCCCCGCGACTCCCCGGGCCCGCCCCCCGGCAATGCCCGGCAGCGCCCCCGGCCGGGCTCCCGGATGGTCCGGAGCACCCGCCCGCGTCCGGTAGAGTTCTCCAGGTCAGCGCGCGCCGCTAGCTCAGTTGGTTAGAGCAGCTGACTCTTAATCAGCGGGTCCGGGGTTCGAGTCCCTGGCGGCGCACAGACAGCGAAAGCCCTCCGTTCACGCGGGGGGCTTTCGTCATGCCGCCACCGGCGCGGTTACCGCTACCGTTGCGCCATGGCGCGCGACATACAGGAGCGGATCAAGAAGCTCATCATCGACCAGCGACTCCCCTCCGGGGCCTCTCTGCCCACCGAGCCCGAACTGATGGAACGCCTCGGCGTCAGTCGGAACTCCGTGCGAGAAGCCCTCAAGGCGTTGCAGGCGATGGGCATCGTGGAGATCCGGCATGGTTTCGGCACCTATGTCGGACCCATGTCGATGGCGCCCATGATCGAGGGCCTCACCTTTCGCACGGTGGCCGGCCACTACCGCGGCGAGGACAGCCTGCTCCAGCTCCTGGAGCTTCGGGAGGCCGTGGAGACCGGGCTCATCGCGCGCCTCGCCGGCCGCATCCCGGCCGCGGATCTGGCCGAACTCGACGCTCTGGTGGACCGGATGGACACCGAGGCGGCCGGGCATGACGGCGGGGCCGGACAGCCGGGAGCGGTGCACACCGAAACCGACCGCTCATTTCACGCCACCCTTTACCGCTGTCTGCGCAATCCGCTGCTCGGCGAGGTCCTCGAGGCGTTCTGGGACGCCTTCCATAAGGTACGTACCGACCTGGTCGACGTTCCGCAGGACGCCAAGGTCACCTGCCGTCAGCACCGGGAGATCCTCGACGCCGTCCGATCCGGCGATGTGCTCCGGGCCGAGCGGGCGATACGGGAACACTTCGGTAATATTCGAACGCGATTGAGCGCTCCTGCCCCAACAGGCAACTCAAATCGCTCGTATGACCGGTAAACCCCTTGTTTCGCCCTTGCGATCATGGCAACGGGCGTAGAACCTTGTGCTGGAGCCATTGGCTCCCATGAGGCAGGCGGTGCGGGGCAGTTGGGGGCCCGCCCGAAGCCCGGACGGGGATGGGGACCGGGGGGTCCCGTTAACGATCGGATGCCGAGGGGGGCATCATGCAACCGGAAGGTAGCTGTTCCATGTCTAAGGGGACGGTGGCCTGCCACTGATGCGTCCGTGAAGGTCGGGGGACCGGGTCGGACGGAACGACCAACGAACACGCGGACGACCGCGTGCGGGGGGATGACTCATGACGTCGACGCCGACGGGCGCCCGGCCGAACGACCCGTCAGAGACGACCCAGCTGCGGGTGCCATCGCACCGGACAGGCGGGTTCCGACGTATCAAGAAAGCCTTGCCGAGATACGACTACGAGCACTACAGCCGTCTCGCGGGGCCGCTGACGCAGCCTGATCCGACCAAGCCGTACAAGGTGCAGTACCGCTCCCTGCTCTCGCAGGAGCCGCACCGGATCAGAGCCGCGCTCATGCTGGGCGCCGCGCCGCTGCTCTCGCTCGTGCTGCTCGCCTGGCTGCTCCAGCCGACGCACTGGACGAAGCGCGACTACGTCGCCAACGACTGGCTGCCCACGCTCGACATAGTCATGCTCATATCCATCGGCCTGATCGAGTTCTTCCGCTGCATGAACGTGCTGTCGAACGCGCACGCCACGCTCGTCGCCCGTGACCCGATACCCGTGGTGCCCGAGACCGGCACCCGTGTCGCCTTCCTCACCTCCTTCGTGCCCGGCAAGGAACCCCTTGAGATGGTGACGAAGACGCTGGAGGCGGCGGTCAGGATCCGCCACCGCGGTCTGATGCACGTATGGCTCCTCGACGAGGGCGACGACCCCGCGGTCAAGGAGGTCTGCCAGCGGCTCGGCGTGCACCACTTCTCCCGCAAGGGCATAGCGAAGTGGAACATGAGCAAGGGCCCGCACCGCGCCAAGACCAAGCACGGCAACTACAACGCCTGGCTGGACGCGCACGGCGACGACTACGACTACTTCGCATCGGTCGACACCGACCACGTCCCGATGCCCAACTACCTCGAGCGGATGCTCGGCTTCTTCCGCGACGAGAACGTCGGCTTCGTCATCGGCCCGCAGGTCTACGGCAACTACGACAACTTCATCACCAAGGCCGCCGAGTCCCAGCAGTTCCTCTTCCACGCGCTGATCCAGCGCGCGGGCAACGCGTACGGCTCCCCCATGTTCGTCGGCACGAGCAACGCCGTACGCATCAGCGCCCTGAAGCAGATCGGTGGTCTGTACGACTCGATCACCGAGGACATGGCGACCGGCTTCGAGATCCACCGCGCCACGAACCCGCGGACCGGCAAGAAGTGGAAGTCGGTCTACACCCCGGACGTCCTCGCGGTCGGTGAGGGCCCCAACGCCTGGACGGACTTCTTCACGCAGCAGCTGCGGTGGTCGCGCGGAACGTACGAGACCATCCTGAAGCAGTTCTGGAAGGCGCCGTTCTCGCTGCCGCCGGGCCGCCTCTTCAACTACACGATGATGGTCATCTTCTACCCGATGTCCGCCATGAACTGGATCCTGGCCGCGCTCTCCTGCGCGCTGTTCCTCGGCATGGGCGCATCGGGCGTGAACATCGACCCGACGATCTGGCTGATGCTGTACGGCAACGCCTCGGCGCTGCAGATCGGCCTCTACATCTGGAACCGCCGCCACAACGTCTCGCCGCACGAGCCCGAGGGCTCCGGCGGTATCGCGGGCATGGTGATGTCGGCACTCTCCGCGCCGGTCTACGCCCGCTCCCTGCTCGACGCCGTGCTGCGCCGCAAGAGCAAGTTCGTGGTGACGCCCAAGGGCGACTCGGCGAGCCCGGACACCCTGTTCGGCACGTTCCGGATCCACCTGTTCTTCATCCTGGTCTTCAGCGGTTCGATGGCCGCCGCGTTCGTGTTCGACCACGTCCACCCAGCGATGATCATCTGGGCCACGTTCGCCCTGCTGATCACGGCAGCGCCGATCTTCGCCTGGCGCTGGGGGATGCGGCAGGACAAGAAGAAGCGCAAGTCGCGGCAGGGGCCCGGACCTTCCGGGCCGCCGTCCGGCGGCGGGGACCCGGTGGTGCCGCAGCAGCGTGACGCCACGGCGGAGCTGCCACAGGCGTATCCCCCGCAGGCGCAGCCTCCGCACGCGCCGCAGCAGAAGCCCAGCTGGGCAGCGAACGACCAGACCATGCAGATCGCCCTTGGGGGACGTAAGAAATGAAGGACCGCTCCAGCCGCCGCCGCGCCCGCCGCATCGCGATAGGCGCGGCGGTGGTCATAGCGCTGGCCGGGATGAACGGCCCGTGGCTGTGGCGCGTGGGTTCGGAGAAGTACCACGACTACAAGATCAACAAGCCGGAGTACAAGGCCGACAACGGCCACTGGCAGGTCGTGAACTTCCCCGAGGAGTACCGCCAGAACACGATCCACGCGGCGCTCCTGCACACCGGCAAGATCCTCCTGGTCGCCGGCTCCGGCAACAACCAGAAGAACTTCGACGCCAAGAAGTTCGACACCCGCCTGTGGGACCCGGTCAAGAACACGATCAAGAAGATCAAGACGCCCGTCGACCTCTTCTGCACCGGTCACACCCAGCTCGCCAACGGCAACCTGCTGATCGCGGGTGGCACCCAGCGCTACGAGAAGCTCAAGGGCGACATCACCAAGGCCGGCGGCCTGATGGTGGTGCACAACGAAGACCCGGACAAGCCGATCACGCTGCCCGCGGGCACGAAGTTCACCGGCAAGAAGAACGGCAAGACGTTCGTCTCCAAGGACCCGGTCGTCGTCGAGCGCGCGAAGAAGGTCTTCGACAAGCAGACCGGCGCCTTCGTCCGGAACGAACCGGGCCTCGGCCGGGTGTACGTGGAGGCGCAGAAGAGCGGCACGAAGTACGAGACGGGTACGCAGGACAACTACCGCGTGCAGGGCCTGAGCGGCGCCGCCACCCGCAACACGTACGGCATCGCGCAGAAGCTCGCCCTGGACAAGAAGGACTTCCAGGGGATCAAGGACTCCTTCGAGTTCGACCCGGTCGCCGAGAAGTACATCAAGGTCGACCCGATGAACGAGGCCCGCTGGTACCCCACGCTGACCACGCTCTCGGACGGCAAGGTGCTCAGCCTCTCCGGCCTCGACGAGATCGGCCAGCTGGTCCCGGGCAAGAACGAGGTCTACGACCCCAAGACGAAGAAGTGGACCTACACCAAGCAGGTCCGCCAGTTCCCGACCTACCCCGCCGTGTTCCAGCTGGAGAGCGGCAGGCTCTTCTACTCGGGGTCGAACGCGGGCTACGGCCCTGACGACGTCGGCCGCAAGCCCGGCACCTGGGACCTGGAGAAGAAGGGCAGCTGGAAGGGGATTCCGGGGATGAGCGACCCGAACCTCCTGGAGACCTCCAACACGGTCGAACTGCCGCCCGCGCAGGACCAGAAGTACATGGTCGTCGGCGGCGGTGGCGTCGGCGAGTCCAAGAAGTCCAGCAAGAAGACCCGCATCGTCGACCTGTTGGACGACAACCCGAAGTTCGTGGACGGGCCCGAGATGGAGAAGGGCACCCGCTACCCGCAGGCCTCGACCCTGCCCGACGACACGGTGCTCATATCCGGCGGCTCCGAGGACTACCGCGGCCGCAGTGACTCGAACATCAAGCAGGCGCGGATCTACGACGCCAAGACCGGCGACATGCGGCGGGTCGCGGACCCGGAGGTCGGTCGCAACTACCACTCGGGCTCGATCCTGCTGCCCGACGGCCGCGTGATGTTCTTCGGCTCCGACTCGCTCTACTCCGACAAGGCCAACACCAAGCCGGGCGAGTTCGAGCAGCGCATCGAGATCTACACCCCGCCGTATCTCTACCAGGGCTCGCAGCCCACGCTCACGGGCGGCCCCGAGGAGATCAGGCGCGGCGGGTCCGGGACCTTCAAGACCCAGCACGCCTCGTCCATCAAGACGGCCCGCCTGATCAGGCCGAGCGCGTCGACGCACGTCACGGACATCGACCAGACGTCCGTCGCCCTCGACCTGAAGAAGTCCGCGGGCGGCGTCACGGTGACGATCCCGAAGGAGAAGAGCCTGGTCGAGTCCGGCTGGTACATGCTGTTCGTCACGGACGACCAGGGCACCCCGAGCAAGGCTCAGTGGGTGCACATTCCCTAGTGACACGCACGAAAGAGCCGCAGTCGCGTCGACTGCGGCTCTTTTGTGTCTGCTCGCGCAGTTCCCCGCGCCCCTGGCGGGGCGCTACTTAGCCGCTTCGGCCAGCTTCAGCGCGTACTCGGGCCACCATTCACCGGCCTTGGGGCCACCCCGACACGTCCCGTCCGACTCACCGGGCCGCTTGACCCAGAGGTACGCGTCGACGAGCGGATCGTCGGTCTTGGTAGTGGGCGCCTCGCCGAGCGCGCGGCCCGGTGGGTTGCACCAGGTGTCCTTGCCCTTGGTGTACGCACCGTTGCCGTTGCGCGCGGTGTCGATGACGAAGGGCTTGTTGCCGATCTTCGCCGAGAGCTTCTTGCCGAACTCCGTGCTGGCCTCGGTGGTCTGGAAGTTCGAGACGTTGACCGAGAAGCCGTCGGCCTGCTCGACGCCCGACCACTTCAAGGGCTCCCAGAGCGAGTCCGGGTTCTTCCAGCCCGCGTTGCCCGCGTCCAGGTACACCTTGGTGTTCTTCAGGGACTTGAGCTTCCCGATGGCACCCTTGAGCAGGTCGTACCGCTCCTCGTGGAACTCCTCCGGCGTGCAGTTGTCGACCATGTGGAGCACCGCGTCCGGCTCCAGGATGACCGTGGCCCTGCGGTCGCCGATGCCCTTGGCGACCTGGTCGATGAACTTCCTGTACTCGTTGCCGTCGGCCGCGCCGCCGCCCGAGTACTGACCGCAGTCGCGGTGCGGGATGTTGTAGAGGACCAACAAGGCGTCCCGGTCGGCCTTCTGAGCGGCCTCGGTGAAGCCGCGCGCCTGATCCTCCGCGTTCTCCGGGACGATCCATTCGGCGACCGGCTGCTCGGCGATCTTCCGGATGAGCCCGGCGTCGTCCTTCTTGCCGTCCTTCTCGTACGAGGCGACCTGCTTGGCCGCGTTGCCCTCCGGGTTGACCCAGTACGGATCGGAGCCCTTGGGCTGCTGCTTGACCGGCTGCCCCGAAGACCCCTCCTCGCCCGAGCCGTCATCGGAGGAGCACCCCGACAGCAGCAGCGCAGCCCCCGCAAACGCCGCCGCAGCCTTCACCCCCCGGGCCGCGATCCGATGACCGCGGCCGGTGCCTTTGTGGTACATCCACTCCCCCTTGGGTGCACTGTCCGATTCTCAATCCTGACATACGCACTCCCGGCCCACGAGGCCCGCCCATCAGCTGCAGAGACCTGTAGGAGACCTGTTACAGCACGGTGGCCGGGGGTAGGCGCAGAGCGCGGGGTGACGCTGTAGGGGAGGAGACCATGCGGGATCGCATCTCTGAACTACGGCTGGCCCAAGTGCTCGTGGAGACCACGGACACCCTGGACGACGACTTCGACCCGGAGCACTACCTCGGCCGGGTCGCGAGCCACTGTGTGGAACTGCTCGACGCGTCCGCCGCCGCGGTTGTCTTCGACGTCCCCGGCACACCCGCGCTCGCCACCGGTGGGCACCCCCGGGGTGTCGCACTCGGCCTGCTCGGGGCCCAGCAGAGCGGCGGGCCCTGCGTCGAGAGCCTCGGCACGGGGCGGCCCGTGCCGCCGGTGCGGCTCACCGCGGCCGAACCCGCCGCGCGCTGGCCGGAGTTCACCGCACTTGCCCGGCGCCACGGCATCGGGGTGACGTACGCGGTGCCGCTGCGTCAGCGCGGGGCCCTGCTCGGGTCGCTCAACGTCTTCGTGCCCGAGACCTCCCGGGGCCCGCACGCCAACGGTGAGTTGAGCCTCGCGCAGGCCATCGCCGACGCCACCGCGGTGGGGCTGCACAACCACCGCGCCTACACGGAGTGCCGGACCCTCGCCACCCAGCTCCAGACAGCCCTGACCAGCCGCGTACGCATCGAACAGGCCAAGGGCATACTCGCCGAACGATGGCACACCGGGATGGACGAGGCCTTCGAGGCGCTGCGGCGGTACGCACGCAGAGAACGGCTGGTCATGGACGTGGTCGCCACCGAGGTGATCAAGGGATCGCTCGATGACGCGTCGCTGCGCGGCAGTTGGTCCGACCCTCCCTGAAGGCCATCCCGGAAACCACCATCACCTGCGGTGATCACGGAGAGGAAGCGGATCACGACTTGGCGTCAATCTGCCTCTAGGCTCCAGCGCTCATCCGTTCTAAAGTCGTCACAACGGCCCAAGCCCCCGGCCTGATCGCCATCCCGCACAGCGGGGTTGGCCACCGAACCTCCCGCGCCGGCGCCGGGTTACTCCCGCAGCTCGTGCGCGCGCGGTCGAGGACCAGCCCGGTCGACGGCTCCGGGGGGAGCGGGCCGCCGACCGGGCCGGGTTGTCCAGATCCGGGACCACGCGCCCCTTCGCCCCCTACGACCCCACCCCGGTGAGGTAGGCGGACACCACCACGTTCGCCGAGTACGTCCTGGTCGCCCGGTCGAACGTGCCGCCGCAGGTGATCAGTCGGAGCTCGGCGCGGCCTTCCTCATGGGGGCCGTACGCCTTCTTCGCGTCGAAGCGGTTCCTGCTGATGACCTGGACGTCGTCCACGGTGAACTCGGCGACCGAGCCATCGTCCCTGGTCACCCGGATCTTCTCGCCGGGGCGCACCGCGCTGAGGTCGTAGAAGACCGCGGGGCGCGTCTCGGTGTCGACGTGGCCGACGAACAGGGACGTGCCCTCGGCGCCGGGGCGCGTCCCGCCGCCGTACCAGCCGACCGAGCCCGCCTGCTCGAAGGGTGGCGGATCGATGGCACCGTACTGATCGAGCCCCCGGGTGATCACGGGCGCCCGCACCCGCAGCGAGGGGACATCGACCCGCAGCGGCCTCGCGGCGCCCAACGGCTTGTGCGCGTCCGGGAGTTCGACGGCGAACGGCCGCCCCACCGCCGCCACGTCGCCGTTCGTGGGCTCCGAGACACCGCCCCGTACGTCGGTGATCTCGCTGCCCCACAGCCAGAGGCCCACCAGGGCCAGCGCCCAGGCGACCCCGGCGAGGAAGCGCCCGTGCCCTGTCGACCGCTCATGGTCCGACTCGTGACCTGCCATGTCGCTCGTCGCCCGTCACTCGGAGCGGCGCCGGCGCACGCTGCGCAGCGCCACGGCCACGGCCGCCACCCCTGCGAGGATCAGGCCGATCACCGCGTGCCGGGTGCCGGGGCCCGCCTCCTGGGCGTGCGCGGCCAGCTCCGCGGAGCCGCCGCCGCCCGCGCGGACCGGCGAGACGGGGTCGGCGTTCTGCTGGATGACGCGCACGATGCCCACGCCCTGGTGGGGGTGTCCGTCACAGACGACGGTGACGTCGTGCGAACCCTTGACGCCGTCCCGGATGGTGGCGGAGCCGTTCAGGGTGTACTTGTCGCCGTCCCTGCCGGTGAGCTTCGCGTCCCCCGTGAACGCTCCGGACCCCGCGGACCCGGTCGTACCGTCGCAGCCCGTGACGCTGATCTCCACCTTCGCCCCGGCCGCGGCGCTGTCCGGCGAGACCGTGGCACGCACTTCGCTCTCGTCGTGGGCGTACGCGGGCGCCGAGGCGGCCATGGGGAGCACGGCGAGGGCAGCGGCCCCGGCTATGCCACGCAAGGTGAGTGATCCTTTACGCATCGTGAACCTCCTGTTTCGAGGTTCACGCGCGGCGGCAGGTCACGCCTCCCGTGTGCGGCAAACGGGTGGTGTTACACGCGTTCCACCAGGTCAGCGATGGAGTCCACGATGTTGGACGGCCGGAACGGGTGCTGGTCGATGTCCGCACGGGAGGTCAGGCCCGTGAGCACCAGGAACGTCTCCATCCCGGCCTCGAGACCGGCGAGGATGTCCGTGTCCATGCGGTCGCCGATCATGGCGCTGGTCTCGGAGTGCGCCCCGATGGCGTTCAGACCGGTCCGCATCATCAGCGGGTTCGGCTTTCCGGCGAAGTAGGGGCTGCGACCCGTGGCCTTGGTGATCAGCGCGGCGACGGCCCCGGTCGCGGGCAGCGGTCCCTCCATGGAGGGACCGGTCTCGTCCGGGTTCGTGCAGATGAAGCGGGCCCCGCCGTTGATCAGCCGTACGGCCTTGGTCATGGCCTCGAAGGAGTACGTACGGGTCTCGCCGAGCACCACGTAGTCCGGGGCGTGGTCGGTCAGGACGTACCCGATGTCGTGCAGGGCCGTGGTGAGGCCCGCCTCGCCGATGACGTACGCGGTGCCGCCGGGGCGCTGGTCGTCCAGGAACTTCGCGGTGGCGAGCGCCGAGGTCCAGATGTTCTCGACGGGCACTTCGAGGCCCATGCGGTTGAGCCGGGCCTGGAGGTCGCGCGCGGTGTAGATCGAGTTGTTCGTCAGGACCAGGAAGGGCTTCCCGGACTCCCGGAGCCTCTTGATGAAGGAGTCGGCGCCGGGGATCGGAACGCCCTCGTGGATGAGCACGCCGTCCATGTCGGTGAGCCACGATTCGATGGGCTTGCGCTCTGCCATGGGGTGCACTCCTGCGGTGTACGGGTTGGCTGGGGCGCCGGGACAGCGCTGTGCCGACGCCCCCACCCTAATCAGGAAGCGGTGACCTTGACCCCGTCGATCACCCAGTACCAGTTGTTGCCGCCGGTGTAGCGGAAGCGGACCTGGGCCTTCTTGGCGCCCGCCGGGACCTGCAAGGGGATGCTCTCGACGACGGACGGGGTGTCCGCGGTGTAGGTCTTCACCGCGACCGGGGCCCCTGAGTCGTACGAGACGAGCACCTCGCCCTTCTGCGGGGCCTCCTGGCGGTAGTACGTCGTGTAGGTGAGGGTGGCCCGCGCCCCGCCCCGCACGTCGTACGAGGGGCTGACGAGCGTCGAGTCGAAGGTCCCCGAGAAGGACTTGTCGGTCCACTCGTCGCCGTCGGCGACCGCGAAGACGTTCCGGGCGCGGATGTTGAGTTCGCGCCGCTGGTCGCGCCCGGTCTTCGTCCAGAACTCGTCCGTGGTGAAGGACCAGCCGCGCCACTCGGTGATGCCGCCCGTGCCCATCCTGGAGTTGTCGACGCTCCATCCGCTCGGCGGTGTGTGCGTGAAGCCGATGACTCCGGCGCCGATGCCGGTCTCGTCGACGGGCCCCGTCAGCTTGGCGCGCAGGGCGTCGAACGCGTCCGGCGTGGGCTGCTGCACGGGCCGTCCGTCCAGGCCCCAGACCGGGTCGATCGCGACGCCGAGGTGGGCGAGTGCGCTGGCGGCGATTTCGGGCATGCGGACGTCGTGACGAACTGAACCCGCCGTGACCCCGCCACCGGTGGCGATCATGAAGGTCTGGCGCTCGGGCCAGCTGGAGCCGCCGTGGCCGCCGGGGTCGGTGTGCCCGTGGTCGGCGGTGATCATGATGAGCCAGTCCTCTTCGCCGTACGTGGCGCGGGACTTGACCGCGGCGACGATCTGGCCGACCTGGGTGTCGGCGCCGTGGATCGCGTCGAGATAGGCCTGGCTCGCGGCGCCGCTGTCGTGGCCCGCGTGGTCGATGTTGTCGAGCTGGACGAAGACCGCGTCGGGGTTGCCGCTCTTCACCTCGGCGACGGCGCGGGCGGTGGTCCCGGTGTCGTACTCGGCGGCGGGCGTGGAGACCCGGGTGTCCACCTTCGCGGAGAAGATGATGTCGGTGATCGGAGCCCAGGACGAGACCGCGTAGGTCCGCAGGTTCGGCTTCGCGGCCTCGACGCGGGTCATGAAGTCCGGGTAGGCGGCGAGGTTGTGGCCGGTGAACTCGTTGTTCACGACCCGGTGCTTGTCGGGCCAGACGCCCGTGATGAGCGTCGACCAGCCGGGGCCCGACGAGGTGGGCGCGAGGGGATTGGCGTAGATGCTGCTCGGCGCGGTCAGACCCGCGCTCATCAGGCCCTTGAGCGCGGGCGCGTCGGCCTCCTTGATTCTGCCGAGCAGGGCGCCGTCCAGGCCGATGACCAGGACCTTGGGGGTCTTGGCCGCGGCCATCGCGACGGCGGCGAGTGGCCCTGCGGCCACCGCGACGGCGGCGGTGGAGACGAGGAGCGAGCGGCGGGATATGCCGTGCGACGACACGTGGTCCTCCGAGGTGCATAGGGGGCTGGCGTGCGTGAGGGGCTGGCGTTCGTGAGGGGCTGGCGTTCGTGAGGGGCTGGCGTTCGTGAGGGGCTGGCGTTCGTGAGGGGCTGGCGTACGCCAACGCCCCTGGAGAACCAGGGGCGTTGGGTCCATACCCGTTATCTTTTCGCTATCGAACCCCCGGGGCCAAGGGGGCGACGGTGAACTCTCGGTGCGACGGTGAACTCTCAGCTACCGGTCGCCGACTTCCAGTCCTCGACGTACGTCTGGAGGTTTTTGGAGATGTCGGACCAGTCCGGCTCGAAGACCTCGACCCCGTCGACGATCTTGTCGAGGGCGACCGCGTTGGGGTCGGTGGCCTTGATGTCCTTACGCGCCGCGAAACCGCCGCCGATCTCGCTGACCTGCTGCTGGGCCTTCTGGCTGAGCAGGTAGTCGAGGAACTTCTTGGCGTTCGCGTTGTGCGGGGCCTTGTTGACCAGGCCGGCCGCGTAGGGCAGCGCGAAGGTGGTGGGCTTGCCGGCCGGGTCCGTCGAAGTGGCCGGGAACCAGATGCCGAGGTTCGGCATGTCCTTGGACTGGGCGTAGTTCATCTGGACGTCGCCGTTGGCGGCCAGGAGCTCACCCTTGTCGACCTTGGGCGCGAGCTTGCCGGTGGAGGCGGACGGGCCGACGTTGTTCGTCTGGAGCTTCTTCAGGTAGTCCATGGCGGGCTTCTTGCCGCCGAAGTCGTGCATTGCCTTGATGAGCACGGCGGTGCCGTCGCCCGCGACGCCGGGCGTGGAGTACTGGACCTTGTCCTTGTACGAGGACTTGGTGAGGTCCTCCCACGTCTTGGGCGCCTTGCCGCCGCTGAGCTCCTTCTTGTTGTAGATGAAGCCGAAGTAGTTGTTCACCACGGAGGTCCACTTGCCGTCGGTGGCCTTGTCGGCGCCGTCGACCTGGTCGGAGCCCTCGGGCTTGTAGGCCTTGAGCAGGCCCTTCTCGTCTGCCTGCTGGATGAACGGCGGCAGGGTGATGAGGACGTCGGCCTGCGTGTTGGACTTCTCGCGGACGGCGCGCTGCACCATCTCGCCGGAGCCGCCCTCGACGTAGTTCACCTTGATGCCGGTCTTCTTCTCGAAGTCCTTGAAGACCTGGTCGTACCAGCCGTCGCCGTTCTCGCCCTTGAGGCCGTCGGCACTGTAGACGGTGACCTCCTTCGCGTTCGACGCGGAGGACTCGCCGCCGCACGCGGTGAGGGACCCGGCGAGGACGAGGCTGCCGGAGACGGCGGCGAGCGTGCGGGTGCGGGCGCTGATGCGGGTGTGACGCGACATGACGTTTTCGTACTCCTTGAGGCCTTGGGGGATGAGGTCTTGGCTCAGCGGTAGGTGGCGCGGGTGCGGATGCGGGAGACGCCGAAGAGGACGAGCAGCGTCGCCGCCATCAGGACCACCGCGACGGCGGCACCGGTGAACAGGGAGCCGCGGTCGGTGGCCGCGTAGATCTGCACGGGCAGCGGCATCCAGTCCGGCGGGTAGAGCATCATCGTGGCGCTCAACTCGCCCATGGAGAGGGCGAAGCACAGGCCCGCGGCGGCCGTGAGCGACGGCAGCAGGAGCGGCAGCTTCACCTTCCACAGGACGTACGAGGGCCGGGCACCGAGCGATGCCGCGGCCTGTTCGTACGCCGGGTCGAGACGGACGATGGCAGCCGAAACCGACTGGTAGGCGAACGCCGTGACAAGAAGGGTGTGCGCGAGGATCACGATCCAGCGCGTGCCGTTGAGGATCATCGGCGGCTTGCTGAACGCGACGAGGATCGCGAGCCCGACGACGACGGAGGGCACGGCGACCGGCAGCATGAACAGGGTGTCGAGCACCCGCTTGCCCACGTTCTTCAGCGAGGCCGCGGCGAGCGCGGCCCAGGACCCGACGGCCAGCGCGAGCAGGCTGGCGCTGACGGCGGTGACCAGGCTGGTGGTGAGCGCCTTGAGCGATTCCCCTCGGGTGGCGGACTCGTAGTGCCCCGTGCTGAATCCGGACGGAAAAGCGCCGGACCAGTGCGAGGAGAACGAGGCGGCCAGAATCACGAGGAGGGGCAGCGCGAAGAGAGGCAGAAAGAAGACGAAGAAGAAGACCCAGGTGGCCAGCTTCCCCTTGCGGCTATGCACCAACACGACGGCTCACCACCCGGTAGAGGCCGTAAAGACCCACGGAAATCGCGATGTTGACCACCGCGACGACACAGGCCGCCGGATAGTCGGACTCGAGAATGGCCGTGCTGTACACGAGCATGGGGAGGGTCGTGACCCCCTTGGCTCCGGTGAAGAGAACAATCCCGAATTCGTTCAGACACATGACGAGTACGAGGCTGCCGCCCGCGGCGAGGGCGGGCAGCGCCTCGGGCAGGATGACCCGCCGGATGACGCGGCCGGGCTTCGCCCCGAGGCTCGACGCCACTTCGAGCTGCGCGGTGTCGATCTGCGAGAAGGCGGCGAGCAGGGGGCGCATCACGAAGGGCGTGAAGTACGTGATCTCGGCGAGGAGGACGCCCCACGGGGTGGTGAGGAACTGAAACGGCCCTTCGGCGGCCCCGGTCGCGTCCGTCCACATCCCATTGGCCATGCCCTTGGTGCCGTAGATGAACAGCAGGGCGAGGGTGATGAGGAAGGACGGAAAGGAGAGAAAGACGTCGATGAACCTGGCGACGGCTTTCCCTCCCGGGAACGGCACGAAGGCGATGATCAGCGCGAGCGCGAACCCGAGCACGAGACACCCGACGGTGGACCCGACGGCCAGCCACACGGTGGTACCGAGCGCCTCCCGAAAGGCGTCCGAGGCGAAGACGTCGGAGTAGGGCTGGAGGGAGGTCCCGCCGGTGTCGGGCTGAACGGACTGCTGGACGACGAGGGCCAGGGGGTAGAGAAAGAAGAGGGCGAGGAGCGCGATGGGGGGCAGGGCCCACACCCACCTCGGCACCTTCAGGGGCGGCTTGCCCTTCCGCGCGTGGGGCGCGGTCAGTGTGGCGCTAGCCATCGGTCACCCCACCAGACAGCAACACCGCGTCTTCCGGTGCGAAGTGCAGCGTGACCTCGTCACCGATACCGGGCGGAGTCCGCAGCTCCCGGAGGTCCGCCTTCACCCGCTGCCCGGCGACATCGACGTACAACCGGTGGGTGGCCCCCCGCCATTGGACCTCGGCGACGCTGCCCGTCAGGGCGTTGGGGCCCTCCCCCAGGCCGACGAGATGCGGCCGCACGCACAGTGTGGCCGTCACCCCGGCGGGCACCTCTCCGGTGTCGACCTTGAGGGGCGTTCCGGCGAACGTGACGCCCTCGTCGGCGACAGCCACCGGCAGCAGATTCGCATTGCCCACAAATGAGGCCGTGAACTCCGTACGCGGAGTCCGATACAGCTCCTGAGGCGTCCCGCAGTCCTTCAGGCGGGCCTTGTCCATGACGGCGATGCGATCCGCCAGGGTCAGCGCCTCCACCTGGTCATGAGTGACGTACAGAATGGAGACGTCGGGCAACTCCCGGTGCAGCCGGGCGAGTTCCCCCAGCATCCCCGACCGCAGCTGCGCATCCAGCGCGGAAAGCGGCTCGTCGAGCAGAAGCACCCCCGGCCGGATGGCCAACGCCCGTGCGATGGCGACCCGTTGCTGCTGCCCTCCGGAGAGCTCCCGGGGAAACCGCTTGGCGTACGAGGCCATCCCCGTCATCTCAAGCGCCTCGGCGACCCGCCCCGGAATCTCGGACTTGGCGACCTTCTGCGCCTTCATGCCGAAGGCGACGTTCTCCTGGACCCGCATGTGCGGGAAGAGCGCGTACTGCTGGACCACCATCCCGATCCCCCGCTGATGCGGCGGAAGGCCGGTGACATCGCGCTCCCCGATGAACACCCGCCCGGACGCGGGCCGCACGAACCCGGCGACGGCCCGCAGCGCGGTCGTCTTGCCCGAGCCCGAAGGGCCGAGCAGGGCCATGACCTCGCCGGGCTCGACGGTCAGGTCGAGCGAGTCCAGGACGGTGTTCTTGCCGTAGGCGACCGAGACGTTCTCGAAGCGGATACCGCTGTGCACGCGCGTGGGGGTGCCGCCGCTCATCCGTCAACACCCCTGAGTATCGCGGGTAGTTCGGCGACCGATCCGAGGACGTGGGTGGCCCCGGCCCCCCGCAGCGCCTCGGCGTCATGCGCCCCGGTGAGCACCCCGGCGACCACACCGGCCCCGGCCCGCACCCCGCTCCTCATGTCGTACGCCGTGTCGCCCACGACGGCGACCTGCCGGACGCCGTCCACCGCACCCGTCCGCAGGAAGGCGCTGAGCACCATGTCCGGGTAGGGCCGCCCGCGACCGCCCGCGTCGGCGGGGCACAGGGTCAGCCCGACCAGGTCCCGCCAGCCGAGGGCGTCCAGGATGGCGTCCTGGGTGACCCGGGCGAACCCGGTGGTCAACACCACGGTGAGGCCCGCCGACTTGAGCTCCTCGACGGCTTCCCGCGCGCCGGGGATCGGCGCGATCCTGCCCCCGTCGACCAGCTCCCCGTACGCCTTCTCGAAGGCCACGTTGGCCTGCTGGGCGCGGGCCTCGTCACCGAACAGGTGCCGGAAGACGGAGATCTTGGACTCGCCCATCGTGGCGCGTACGTAGTCCAGCTTCTCCGCGTGGTCGGCCGAGTCCGGCTCGACGCCGAGCACCCGCGCGGCGGCGGAGAAGGCCTGCTCGACGAGGCCTCCGTCGGCGACGGTGGTCCCTGCCATGTCCAGAACCACGAGGCCGATGCTGCTGTCGCGTGCGGTCATTCCACTCACCATCCCAACTCGTTCGCGGTCTTCTCCGCGATCGCGGGCGAACACGTCATGCCGCGCCCGCCGGGCCCGGTGACCAGCCACACGCCATCGCGCACCTGCTGGCGGTGCACGACGCGAGCCGTGTCGACGCACTGGGCGTACACGCCGGCCCAGCGCCGTTTGATCTTCGGCAACGGCCGGCCCAGGAAGCCCTCGACGACCTCGGTCAGGTGGTCGTAGGGGCCTTCGAGGGTGTCGAAGGCGAAGGGGTGCTCGTACTCGTGGGTGTCGCCGATGGTCAGGCCGCCGTCCTTGCGCTGCACCATCAGGAGCTGCATCTTGTGCTCGGCGGCGGTGGGCGTCTGCGCCTGCCCGGCGTTGAGTGCGTCGAGGGCGTCCGACTTGTACGCCGGGTAGTAGCGGAAGCTGTCGGCGTCGGCGACGGAGGTGGTGAGCTCCTCACCGAGGGCTTCGGTCTGCATCATCTGCAGCCGTACGCGCCGCACGGGCAGATCGGGTCCGGCCACCTCCCGCACGAGACCGCCGAGCCAGGCGCCGGTGGCGAGCACGACGACATCGCCGGTGTGTACGTCACCGTGGTCGTCCCGCACCGCGTTCTCGCCGACGACTTCGCGGACCTCGCGGCCGGGCAGGAAGGTGTAGCGGGGCGAGGCGCGAAGTGCCTCGCGCAACCGGAGTTGAGCTGTGCGCGGCTCCACGGCGGCATCCCGCTCGCACCACAGCCCGGCGATGAAGTCGCCCCGCAGCGCCGGGTTGAGGGCGCGTGCCTCGTCGGCGTCGAGCAGCTTGTAGCCGCGGGCCGCCGCGTCGGGGCGGGTGAGGGCGGCCTCGGCGACCGCGCGCTCGCGTTCGTTGCGCACGAGGGTGAGGGAGCCGTTGGCCCGGAAGCCGATGCCCTCCACCCTCGCGCCTATCTCCTCCCACAGTTCACGGGCCCGCAGGGCGGTGTCCAGCTCCTCGCCTCCGGCGCGGCCGCTCACCCATATCTGCCCGAAGTTGCGCAGTGAGGCCCCGCGGGCCTCGCTCTCGCGCTCGATCTGTACGACCTGGTGGCCGCGTTCCACTGCGTGCCAGGCGTGCATGGTTCCCACCACACCGGCTCCTACGACGATGACTCTCACGACGGCAACGCTCCTGGGGGCGAGTGACCCGCCGTGGTCCTGGTGGCAACGGGACGGTGAACGGCCACCCAAGGTTGGCCTAGACCCGTTACCTTCTCGTGATCAGAATCATCGATCGCCTTGTGGGGAGGGGGAGTTCAGCCGCCGCCGTTGCCCAGGTGGGTGGTGAAGGAGAACCGGTCGCCGCGGTAGAGGGTGCGGACCCGCTCCAGGGGGTGGCCGGAGGTGTCCCGCGAGACGCGGTGGATCAGCAGCATGGGCAGCGCGGGAGGGGTGCCGATGAGCAGGGCCTCGCGGGGGGTGGCGAGGACGGTCTCGATGCGTTCGTCTGCGTCGCCGAAGGAGATGCCGAGCTGGTCGCGCAGGTAGGCGTAGAAGGAGGAGTCGGGCTCGAATTCCCGATCAAGGGCGGGGACGCGGGCGACAGAGACATAGGTGCTCTCAAGGCCCACCCTTTCCTCGTCGGCCAGCAGCACACGCTCCATGTGCCAGACGGGCTCCCCTTGCTCGACCCCGATCTCGGCGGCGAGGGCTTCGGGAGCGGGGAATCGATCGAGGGAGATGAGATTCCGCCCCGGGATGCGCCCCTGCCGCCGTACGCCTTCCGTGTAGCTCGCGAGGGATAGCGGCTGCTCCAGCTTGGGCCCGGCGACGACGGTGCCCCGCCCCTGTCTGCGCAGCCGCCCTTCGAGCAGCAGCTCACGCAGCGCCTGCCGCACGGTCTCCCGAGCGACCTCGTACCGCACGGCGAGATCCCGCTCGGTCGGCAGCGTCTGCCCGTCCCCCAACTCCTCTATCAGGTCGGCGATTTTGGCCTTCACCGCGTAGTACTTCGGGATGCGGCCGTGCTCGGGGATGCCGGAGCGGATGGGGGCGCCGGGTACCTGGTCGAGCAGGTGCGCGGGAGGGTGCGGGGGGTTCGGGTTGTCCACCTGGGGATGTTCGCAGACGTACGTGAACGGGCGGGTGAACGGAGGGGGTGCGGTCTTCTCGCGTGGTGCTCAACGCCTGCGCGCTGCGGCTCGCAGACGCCGGGTCCCCGCGATGAGGGCCCAGCCCCCGGCGAACAGCGCGCCGGCGACGGCACTGACGCCGAGCAGGGCGCGGGGCCCTGTGGCGGCGAGTTCATCGGCGTACGAGAAGCCGCCGGCGTCGGAGAGCTCTCGCCCGCCGCTGCTTCCGCCGTCACGCCCTCCGCCGGGGCTCGATTCGGTGTCGCGACCGGCACCGGAGTCGTCGCCGTCACGGTCGCCGTCACCATCCCCGGCCTCGGTATTGATACCGAAGGGATAGTCCTCGGACTCGCCCACCCAGTCGCCGTCGTCGGCACGGCGCTGGACGACGGCGGCGGAGATGACGGCGTGCTCGGAACGGGCCTCGGAGGTGAAGGAGAGCCGCACCTTGACGGCGAGGGTCCGCCCCGCCTTGACCGTGAACCCGGGGAATCCGTCGTCGAAGACGCCGACGTTCTCGTCCCGGTCGGTCCGCTCGAAGCCGACGGGCCGCCAGCGCGTGCCGTCGTGGAACTCCAGCTGGACCTGCCGGGGCCGCAGCTCGCGCTCCTTGTCGACGATGACGACGACCGGGTGGATGTTCCCGCAGCTGCCGCGAGTGGTGTTGGCCAACTCGACGGACCAGCTCCGATAGCCGCCCCCGGCCTCGTAGCTGGCGGGCCCGCCCTTGATCCGCGTCCCGATGGGAAAGCTGCGGTCGCCGCTGGGCTCGGAGCAGGTCGGAGGCTGAGCCGCTGCGGGCCGCTCTACGGAGACGGCAGCTACCGAGCCCCTCACCACACCCCCCTTGGCGGCAGCTACCGGAGCCACCCCTGACGCGAGGACGGCGGCGACGGCGGCGACGGCGGTGATGCCGGAGGCGAGAGAGCGGCGGAGTCGCATGCGGGGCCTGGCCTTTGCTGGACGCGAGGCGGACGGGAGCGGAGCGCGATCAGGAACGGGGCGTGATCAGGAGCGGGGCGTGATCAGGAGCGGGGCGGAAGTGGGGGCCGTATGACAGGGGTCATGGCCCGCGAGATTGCCACGCCCCCGGGCTTCCCCCGGCCACGCCACACCCCGTACGGCCGAGTGGCCTGCGCAGATCCGCCCTATCAGCCGACTTTCCGTTAATCCGGGTTACGGGAGGGACTGCCGGCGCTGATCGCTGATCGCTGATCGCCCGGGGGGCCACGCCCACCGCACACCTGCGGATCCCGCCATCGACACGACCGCGCGTTCCAACCGCCGAGGAGGACTACCTCCGCACACCGCACGTTCCGACCACCGAGGACGACTACCTCCGCACACCGCGCGACCCAACCCCTGACCGCCAAGGCACAACAGACCCCGCCTACCGCACACCCGCGAATTCCAGGCCACCGCCCGACCCCCGGGACCCAACCACCGAGAGCGACTACCTCCGCCTGCCACGCACCTGCAAGTTCCGGGACACCGCACCATTTCGGGCTCCCGTCACCGCCGCGCACACGGCTAACCCAGCCTGCCGCACACCCACAAGCTCCGGACCACCACACCACCCCGGGCCCCGACCACCGCACACACACCACCAACCCACCCAGCCGCACACCAGCGAATTCCGGGCCGCCACCCGCCCCCTCCTGACCCCCAACCCCAACCACCGAGGGCACAAGCCCACCTGCCGCACACCCACAAACTCCGGACCACCACACCACCCCGAGCCTCGACCCACCACACACACCACCAACCCAGCCACACACCCACAAACTCCGGGCCACCACCACCCACCCCCTCCCGGCCCCAACCCCAACCCCAACCACCGACGGCACAACCCCACCTACCGGAAATCTGCAAGCTCCGGGCCACCCACCGACTACAGACCCGACCACCGACCGCAGGACAAACCCCGAATGCCCCACACCCGCGAATCCCGAACCACCACCCACCCCCCCCGGGACCCAACCACCGACGGCACCACACCCCCCGCCGGACACCTGCAAGCCCCAGGTCGCCGCCCGACGCATGCCCCGTCCGTCCAGCACGCAGCTGGGCCCCCTCCCTCTGCCACCGAAGTACCGGAGCGCCCCCTGGCTCCGGATCCGCCGCCCCCTAGGCCCGCCCCACCGGAAACGCCACATCCGCCCGCCCGAACAGCGGCGCAAGGACCAGTTGGGCCGCTCCCTCCGCGACGCCCCGCTCGCCGCCGGGCGCGACGGCGACCGGGACGTCCGTTCCGCCGCCGCCACGCCTCGCCCGTTCGGTGACCACCCCGCCCACCCCTCGTACAAAGCGCTCCTCGTCCGCCAGGACGGCCCGGCCGCCGAGCAGTACGAGGTCGATGTCGAGCAGGCTGACCAGGTTCCCCGCCCCCGCCCCGAGAACCCGCGCCGCCTCGTCCAGATCGCCCCGCGCGACCGCCGCCAGGCACAGCGCCTCGATGCAGCCGCGGGCGCCGCACTCGCACTCCGGGCCGTCCAGCTGGATCACCTGGTGGCCGAACTCGCCCGCCCCCGTCCGCGCCCCGCGGTAGAGCCCCCCGCCCAGCACGAGGCCCGCGCCCAGACCCGTCCCGAGGTGCAGATACGCGAAGGACTCCGCCACTCCGCCCAGCGCGAGGCCCAGCGCCGCGGCGTTCGTGTCCTTGTCCACCACCACCGGCAGCCCGAGCCGCCCGGCGAACGCGTCCCGCAGCGGGAAGCCGTCCCACGCGGGAAACCCGGTCACGCGGTGCAGCACCCCGTCGGCGTGGTCGAGCGGGCCGGGCAGCGCGATCCCCACGCCGAGCAGCCCCGGCGCGGGACCGGGGCCGGGGCCCGGGCCCGGGCCGGGGCCCGGGCCGGGGCCGAGGTCGAGGTCGAGGTCGAGGTCGGAACCTGGACCTCGACCGGGGGCCGGCGACGGCGCCCCACCGCCTGGCGCCCCGCCCGACGCCAGCTCCCGCACCACCGCCACCGCCGCGTCCACCACCGCCTCCGCGCCCGCGGCGAAATCCAGTGGCGCCCGGCGTTCCACGACCACGTGGCCCGTCACGTCGGCCAGGACCGCCGTCAGCTCGTCGCGGTCCAAGTGAAGACCGATCGCGTGGCCTGCGTCCGGGACCAGGCGAAGGAGGGTCCGCGGCTTGCCGCCCGTGGACGCGCGCCGGCCCGCCTCCGCCGCGAGGCCCTCCGTACGGAGCCGCGCGGTGATCTTGCTGACGGCCTGCGGCGTGAGCCCCGTACGCTCGGCCAGTTCGAGGCGACTTATGCCACCGTCCCCCGCCGTGCGCAGCAGGTCGAGCACAAGGGCGGCGTTGTGCCCGCGCAGCACCGGCAGGTTCACCCCGGCGCCCGTCCTGCCACCGCTACCACCGCTACCACCGCTCCCCGTACCCGCCCTTGCCATATCAGTGCTGTTCACACCCCCATTGTCGCCCGCGCTTGCGCTTTGGCAACACCGTTGCTTAAGTGGAACGCATGACTGGTATGACAGGTATGACTGGTACAGGCTCGACTGGCTCAGACTCCGGCTCAGGCTCAGACTCCCCCCTTCGCGTCGCCCTCATCGGATACGGTCTCGCGGGCTCCGTCTTCCACGCCCCGCTCATCGCCGCCACCGAGGGTCTCGCCCTCGACACGGTCGTCACGTCGAACCCCGAGCGGCAGGCACAGGCCCGCGCCGAGTTCGGTGACCAGCTGAACTTCGCCGCGTCGGCCGACGACCTCTGGGCCCGCGCGGACGAGCTCGACCTGGTGGTGATCGCGTCCCCGAACAAGACGCACGTCGCGCTCGCGACCGCCGCCCTCAAGGCGGGCCTCCCGGTCGTCGTGGACAAGCCCATCGCGGGCACGGCCGACGAGGCCCGCGAGCTCGCGGCACTCGCCGACGACCGCGGCCTGCTCCTCTCCGTCTTCCAGAACCGCCGCTGGGACAACGACTTCCGTACGCTCCAGAAGCTCATCGCCGACGGCGAACTCGGCGACGTATGGCGCTTCGAGTCCCGCTTCGAGCGGTGGCGTCCGCAGCCCAAGGGCGGCTGGCGCGAGTCCGGGGACCCCGAAGAGATCGGAGGTCTGCTGTACGACCTCGGGTCCCACGTGGTCGACCAGGCGCTCGTACTCTTCGGCCCCGCCCGGTCCGTGTACGCGGAGTCCGACGTCCGCCGCCCCGGCGCCGAGGCCGACGACGACACGTTCATCGCGATCACGCACGAGAACGGCGTCCGTTCACATCTGTACGTGAGCGCCACCACCGCCCAACTCGGCCCGCGTTTCCGCGCGTTGGGTTCAGCGGCGGGCTATGTGAAGTACGGCCTCGACCCGCAGGAAGCCGCCCTGCGCGACGGCAAGCGACCGACGGACGAGGGCAGTTGGGGCGAGGAGCTCGAGTGCATGTGGGGCCGGGTCGGCTCCGGCGAGTCCCCGCTGACCGGCGGCGGCAGCCCGGTCAAGACGCTGCCGGGCGACTACCCCGCGTACTACGCGGCCGTGGCGGCGGCGCTCCGCGGAAACGGCCGCAACCCGGTCTCCGCGCACGAGGCCGCATCGGCCCTCGACGTCCTTGAGGCCGCACGCCGCTCGGCCCGCGACGGTGTGACGGTGGTCGTATGACGACGCCCGCCGCACCGACAGTGGAAGAGCTGGAGACCCAGGAACTCCGCCTGGTCCTGCCCCACTTCACGTACGAGGACGCCTGGGCGCTCGGCACTCTCCTGGTCGACCTGGCCCGCGAGCGCCAGGCCCCGGTGGCCATCGACATCACCCGGGGCGGCCAGCAGCTCTTCCACGCGGCCCTGCCGGGATCGACCCCGGACAACGACGCCTGGATCGCCCGCAAGCGCCGCGTCGTCGAGCGCTACGGCTGCTCGTCGTTCCTGGTCGGCACGCGCTTTCGCGCAAAGGGGACGACGTTCGAGGAGTCGTCCCGCCTGGACCCGGACGTGTACGCGGCCCACGGCGGCGCGTTCCCGATCGCGGTGCGGGGCGCGGGCGTGATCGGCACGGTGGTGGTGTCGGGCCTCCCCCAGGCGGCGGACCACGCACTGGTGGTCGAGGCGCTGGAGCGTTTCACGTAAAGCCGCGGGTACGCCCCGTGAGGGGCGCGGGGAACTGCGCGCCCAGCCACGGCGCACCCGCGGACGGCGTCGGCGGAGGCCCACTCCGCCGACGCAGCTCCGGAGTGCCAAGAAGCCGCCGCACCCCCGCCCGGAGGGCTACGCGTCCTTCAGCTCCTGGCGCTGCTTCCCGAGCCCCTCGATCTCCAGCTCCACCACGTCACCGGCCCGCAGATACGGCTTCGGCTCGGGCTGCCCCATGGCCACCCCCGCCGGCGTACCGGTGTTGATGACGTCGCCCGGGTACAGGGTCATGAACTGGCTTACGTAGCGCACCACTTCAGCCACGGGGAAGATCTGCTGGGCCGTCGTACCGTCCTGCTTCAGCTCGCCGTTGACCCAGAGCTTCAGGGACAGCGCCTGCGGGTCGGCGACCTCGTCCGCCGTCACCAGCCAAGGACCCAGCGGGTTGAACGTCTCGCAGTTCTTGCCCTTGTCCCAGGTACCACCGCGCTCGATCTGGAACTCGCGCTCCGAGACGTCGTGCGACACCGTGTATCCGGCGACGTGCGCGAGCGCCTGCTCGTCGGACTCCAGGTAGCGCGCGGTACGCCCGATGACGATCGCGAGCTCGACCTCCCAGTCGGTCTTGACCGACTTGCGCGGCACCAGGACCGTGTCGTTCGGACCGACCACCGTGTCCGCCGCCTTGAAGAAGATGACGGGCTCGGCGGGCGGCGTCGCCCCGGTCTCCTGCGCGTGGTCGTGGTAGTTCAGCCCGATGCACACGACCTTGCCGATCCGGCCCACCGGCGGCCCGACCCGCAGCCCCGCCGCGTCGAGCGCGGGCAGCTCGCCCGACTCGGCGGCGGACCGGATCCGGTCGAGGGCCGCCGTGTCGGTGAGCAGCGCGCCGTCGATGTCCGTGACGGTCCCTGAAAGGTCCCGCAAGGTGCCCTCGGCATCGAGCAGCGCCGGGCGCTCGGCGCCCGCCGTACCGACTCGCAGCAGCTTCATGGTCAATCTCCCTTGGTCGAGCGCGCCCACTCACCTCCGAGATCGCGTGGTCCGGCAGATCGCGTGACCCGGATTGGGGCCTCCCCTGAACGGAGTTGCGAGCTGAGGAAGGGTTGCGGCCATCGGAGGATTGGAAGATCCTCCAAGGTCACCGTCCATCCCGCAAGACCCTGTTCACGGACCGGACCGTTACCCAGCGGTAGCCAACGCGCCCGCCCCGGCCCCGTGCGGCATATCGCGGTAGAGGACGGCACG
Source organism: Streptomyces sp. NPDC033180 (assembly GCF_055577645.1). Lineage (NCBI taxonomy): Bacteria > Bacillati > Actinomycetota > Actinomycetes > Kitasatosporales > Streptomycetaceae > Streptomyces > Streptomyces sp. NPDC033180. The sequence goes on from NZ_JBVIPU010000001.1 coordinate 1,287,112, forward strand.
CTCGACCGCGCTCCAGGTGGTGCTGGTGACCACGTACAGCGCGGCGGCCAGCGGCACGAAAGCGACGGTGAACAGCGTCATGTACGACATGTACGGCATCACCTTGGTGATCGCGCCCATGCCCGGCACCTGCTGCCCCGCTTCCCCCGCGCCACCGGCGGGCGTACCGGCCGTGGCCGCGGCCGACGCGGCCATCTGCACCTTCGTACGCCGGAAATTGAAGGTCGCGACGGTGGCGACGATCGCGAAGAGCGCGAGGTAGACGAGCCCCTGCGCCCCGAAGACCCCGCCGTCACCGAGCGCGTCGGCCCACCGCCCGCCGAGGGGCGCCTCGAACAGCTTGTGCCCGAGCAGCGCGTTGGCTTCCCCACCGATGCTGGAGTTGGAGAACAGGTGGTAGAGCAGGAAGAACGCCGGAAGCTGGAACAGGCTGGGCAGGCACCCGGAGAGCGGCGAGACCTTCTCCGCCGCGTGCAGCTCAAGAACCGCCTTCTGCAACTTCTCGGGGTTCTTGGCGTGCTTCTTGCGCAGCTCGGCGATCTGCGGCGAAAGCTTGGCGCGCGCCTTCTGGCCGCGGGCCGACGCCCGCGACAGGGGGTGGACGAGGAGTCGTACGCACGCGGTGAAGAGGACGATGGCGGCGGCCATCGCTGAGGCGTGGAAGAGCGGTTCGAGGAGGTCGGCGATGGAGCCGACCAGATCGGCGAACAGGGACATGAAATCGGACAGGAAGCCGGACATGGAGAAGCCCTCCGGGGGTCTCGTCGTGCCGAGGAGGAGACAGAAGAAAGAGCTGCTGCTCTTTTCGGCGTGACGGCCCGCGAGGAGGGCTTCGGGTTTCCGGTACTCCCCTACGCGGCCGTCATGACGGGACGGCCCGGTGCTCGGGGTCGCCTGCGCCCGGCGGCGTCGGGATCGCGCTGCGGCAGGAAGGCCGTGCGCTTCTCGCGGTCGCGGATGGCCGTACGTACCCGAGTGCGGGGCACGGCGGGAGCGCAGCGCGCGGCGATCAGGGAGCAGACGGCGAGCGCGGAGCCAGCCGCGGCGGTCGCGGCGAGCGCGACGGCGGCGGTGAGGCTGCTCGCGTCGAGGAGGACGACCTCGACGAGGAGGAAGAGGAGAAGACCGGTGGGCCGGAGTGCGGCTTTCCAGCTGCGGATGGCATCCGTGGCGTCCTGCATCGCCTCTCGTCCCCCTCTCCCTGAAATCCCTCGCAGATACGACGTATCGCGTACTGCCCGTTATACAGGATCGGCCCCGACGGCCGTAAGGAGCCTTCGGAACCGGGGCCTTCGAGGACTTCGGGGCCTCCGGGAGCCCGCTACCTCGGTCGCATGGACTGCAGCTTCCCCCACACGATGAGCCGGTACTTGGAGGTGTACTCGGGGGTGCAGGTGGTGAGGGTGATGTAGTACCCGGGAGAGCGGTAGCCGTACCCCTCCTTCACGTCACTGCGGGGCACGGGCCGGATGACGCCGCTGTCACGGGCGGAGGTCCGGGCGAGGGTCTTGCCGACGACGTACGTATATGTGGCCTCTTCGGTCTCGACGACGAGCTCGTCCCCGCCCCTCAGCCGATTGATGCGGCGGAAGGGCTCGCCGTGGGTGTTGCGGTGCCCTGCAAGGGCGAAGTTCCCGCCCTGACCGGGCTGGGCGGTACGCGGGTAGTGACCGACGTAGCCCCTGTTCAGTACGCCACTCTTGCTGACCCCCTCCGCGACGGGCACGCGTATCCCGATCCGCGGAATCCGGAGGACGGCGTAGGCCTGGTCCCAGTCGGGGGCGGTGACGGGCTGCTGGCGGCGGGCGGGTTCCTGACCGGAGGGTTCACCGGAATCCGAGGCACGCGGCTCGGGCCCTGATCCGGGGACGGCGTCGGGCTCGACAGCGGCGCTCGGAGGAGCGGAAGCGGAGGGGCTGCCCCACTCCCGCTCAAGGGCCTGAACCTGGCGCTCGGCGCCTTCGCGGGCCTGGCGGTTGGTCCACCAGAGCTGATGGACGACGAGAAGCAGCAGCACAAGCCCGCAGGTGACGGCAGCCTCGGCACCACCCCACAGCCCCCGCACCAGAGGACCCCTGCGCGCCCTCCGCCCCTGCACGACAACAGGAACCCGCTCCCGCACGGCCACCACCCTTCTCCCGGCCGCCCGCACGATAGAGCCAGGCCCGCCAAGTAGCCATGGCAAGGCATCAACGCCGTATCCGCGTCTCCGGCATCCATCCGCACGGCAACCCTCCTGCAACGCCCCCACTCGGCAGTACGGTGTCCCGTATGCGCCCCGACACGCCTGCCGACCACATCGCCGAAGCCGAGCGCCTGGAGCGGACTGCCGGCTTGTACCCCGAGGACACCGAGCATCTGCTCGTCCAGGCCGCGGCCCACCTGGAGCTGGCGGGCGAACGCGACCGCGCGACCACGCTCTACGACCGCCTGCTGGCACCGGACGCCCCCCACCCGGCGTCGGCCCCCACCCTCATCCGAGCCCTGAAGGCCTCGAACCTCTGGGAGTACGGCCACGAGGCGGAGGCACGGGCGATCATCGACGGAGTCCGGGCGGCGGCGCCCCGCGACCCGGCCCCGTGGGTGATCGTGGCGGAGTCGCTGGAGGCCCACGACGAGCTGACGCAAGCGCAGGAAACTTTCACCCAGGCCCTGGAACTCCTACTGCCGCCCGGCGGCTCCGCGGGCGCCCCGTCCTACGACCAACGCCCGCTACTGTTCGGCCGCCACAGGGTGCGCCGCTTGCTGGGCGCCGAGCACGACGCGTGGGACGCCCTGGCGGACGAGGTCTCATCGTCCCCCGTCCCCCTGGACGAACTGCACGACCCGAAGCGAATCTGGTCCCTGGGTTCGGACAACCCAGCGGAACTGCGCGCGGAAATCTCCCGAATCCAGGCAGAGTTGGGCTCGTACAGGGAGGCCCTGTCCCGCCCGTTCCCGGTGGCGGTCCTGCACTGGCCGTCAACGGAACTGACGGAACTCCTGACGGCGTACCCGAGCCTGGAATCCGAATACCCGTCCCACGAGGCCCACTTGGCGACGATAGAGGAATCCTTGAGGGAGCTGGCATCCTCCGGCACCCCCAACCTGGGCATCGTCACAGGCACAGTCCCGTCCTACGAAGCCTTCGCAGCCTCAGAGGGCACGGACCCAACGGACGTGTCCTTGCTACCGCAGTACGCAACGACGCTGGCGGCGCGGGGGCGGGCTGTGGGGTGGCCGCCGGAGGCGGGGGCTGCTTGTTGGTGCGGGTCGGGAACCTCATACGCCGACTGCCACGGAACGACTGACGGCTAGCCGGGGGGTCTGCTCAAAGCCACGGCAACCACTCCCCACGCAGTGGCGAACGCGCATACGATAATTCCGTGTTGAGGATCTCCTGGACCCGGGACGAACTACTGCTCGCCTGCGCACTCGTCATGCAGAACGACTGGCACGAGCTGCGCCAGACGGATGAGCGAGTGCTTGAGCTGTCCGACCTGCTCCGGGCTCTCCCACTACATGGAGACGCGGCCTTGAGCGACCCCCGCTTCCGCTCGCCAAACAGCGTCAGCCGCAAGACCGGCGACATCATGACAGTTCACCCTTCGTATCCCGGTGCGCCGACCAAGGGAGGTCGTCTCACGAGAGAGGTCGTGTCCGATTTCCTGGAACGGCCTGACGAGATGCGCGACGCCGCAGAAGCCATCCGTACGGGCATCGGATCCGGAGAGCTGCAGCGTGTCCCACCTCAGCCGGACGAGGCAGGTGACGATGGCGTGACCACGAGCCGTGAGGGGCGTCTACTCGCCCGCTGGGCGCTGTACCGCGAGCGCGACCGAGGCCTTCGCGACCGCAAGATCAAGCGGGCCAGGAGCCTGCGACAGGCGATCGAATGCGAGGTGTGCTCCTTCAATTTCGGTCGTGCGTATGGCCAGTTGGGAGAGGGATACATCGAGGTGCACCACGTGCTCCCCCTTCACGTCTCCGGGCCAACCGAGACCAGCCTCGACGACCTCGCCTTCCTGTGCGCCAACTGCCACCGCATGTGTCACAAGAGCTGTCCGGGAGAATCCTGGCGCACCCCGAACGCGCTGAGGGCCATGCTCCGCACACATATACCGGGCGACCCTCACGCGGCCCCCGGCGTCCCCACGGAACACACGTAGACAGAAAGAGGGCCCGCTCCCGGCGGGCCCTCCTTCTGGGTGGTGCTCGGTGTTGCTGGTGACCTAGTCGTCGTGGCTGCCCGCGCCGTGGCCCGCGCCCTTGGTGATGCCTGCGGGGCCGCCGACGTTCTCGTAGGCGAAGCCGGCCATCCAGCCCTGGTTGTGGCCGTTGTCGTCGTGGCCGCTTGCGCCGTGGCCGGCGGCCTCGGTGATGCCTGCGGGGCCGCCGACGTTCTCGTAGGCGAAGCCGAAACGCCAGCCCTGGTCGTCGTCGGCGAGGGCGGTGCCGCTGGCGCCCAGCACGGCGCCGGCGGCGAGGGCGGTGACGGCCAAGGCGGTACGAATACGCATGGGGTCCCTTTCAGGTACGTGATCTTGGGGTGGGGATGTGTGCGGGTTTTTCCCTATTTCCCGACCGCACAGACCTGCCCCTCCGCAATTCACCCGGACAGTCGCCCGACCGGGCCGCCCCTCACCCGGGCAGCCCCTCACCCGGGCAGCCCCTCAGCCGGGCAGCCCCTCACCCGGACAGGCGCGGCATCTGGAGAGCAGGGTCCGTCCCCGGCCCCTTACCCGACCCGCTCCTCCCAGTTGATCCGGTGGTCGAACTGCCACGCCCCCCACACCGCTCCCCCAGCCCCGCCCACCTTCGTCGCCACCGGCAGCAACGCGTCACGGAGGGCTCGGCTCACGGGGCCCGCCGGCTTTGGTGTGGCTGTGCGGGCTGCGGCCGATGTGGCCGTCGCGGTGGCCGTCGTGTGTTTCAGGATGCGGTCCACCCTGGGGCGGCGCAGGGACTCGTACGCCTTGAAGGCCTTGCCCGGGGGCAAGTCCCGCAGGCAGCGGGCCAGTTCCACCGCGCTCTCCGACGCCAGCGACGCTCCCTGACCCGAGGTCGGCGGCGTCGCGTGTGCCGCGTCGCCGATCAGGGTCATGCGGCCCCGGCTCCACGTCCGGACCGGGGGGATCGTTTCTGTGGGGCCTGTGATCAGGAAGCCCTCCGGGAGTGTGGCCTTCACCAGGTCCGGTGCCGCAGTGCGGTCCCCCGCGAACGCCTCTCCCAGGCACTTCAGCCACGCCCCCGCGCCCACCGCCTGCATCTCCGCCCACGTCATCGGCTCGCGGTGCGGCAGGTTGGCGAACCAGGCCGCCGAACCGTCGTCGAAGATCTGGTAGGCGAAGTACGCCCGCTTGCCGTAGCACATGTACAACACCCCGGATGTTGAGGGGAGTTCCGTCCTTGGTACGTGTGCCGTGAAGGTCAGCGTTCCCGCGTAGTGCGGCTTCGGTGTTGACGGATCGATCAGTTCGCGCACCGTCGAGCGCAAGCCGTCCGCGCCGATCAGGATGTCCGCCCTCGCCAGTGAGCCGTCCGAGAAGCGGGCCGTCACCCCCGTGCCGGTGTCGGTTGCGTCCAGGAGGCGCTTGCCCCGGTGGGTGGGGATCGCGCGGCGTTCCGTCTCCGCCGCGATCGCCTCCTGCAGCTCCCTGCGCCAGACGAAGCGCGTGGTGGGGAGTTCCGCGGGTGGGGTCAGTCGGGCCAGGTGTCTGCCCGTCCAGCTGCGCAGGCCCAGGGCGGTGACCGGGGTGCCGATCGCGCTCACGGTCTCCGCCGCGTCGATCGCCTCCAGCGCCTGCTGGCCGTTGGGCGCGATCGTCATCCCGCCGCCCAGGCCGGAACCCCGACCCTTCGGCACGGCGTCGTCGTACGCCTCGTACACCCTCGCCTCAATGCCCGCCTTGTGCAGTGCCATCGCCGCCACCAGGCCCGCGATGCCACCCCCGATGACCAGGGCGGTTCGGGTGCTGGAGGCAGGGGTTCGCGCGGTCATCTCTACTATCGGTCCCTCGTCGGTGCGCCTTCGATCGCGCCGCTCGGCCGCAGCGCGCACCCTCACCAACCTACGTGGGGCAGGCCCCCTCGCCGCAAGGCTTTCCTGGCGCGTTAGCCTCGGGCCACGGATGCATTGAGGATGCATTGAGGACGTATCGGCTGGAAGCGTCAGCCGGAATTCGTGAAAGCGAGGCAGGCGTGGCGAAGGTACCCGCAGCAGCAGTGGCCGCCAGTGGGCTCGTCGGGGGGTACGCCGTCGCCCGGTGGACCAAGAAGCGGCCGCTCGGCGGCGTTGTCCTCGCCGCCGCGGGGGCGGCCGCCGCGCGGCAGTGGCAGCAGAGCGCGGGAGCGAAAACCGCCGCCGCGCTCAGTGCCACGTACGTTGCCGCCTTCGCCGGGTCGCATCCGCTCGCCAAGAAGGTCGGGGCCTGGCCCGCGGTCTTCGGGGTCGCGGGTGGCGTGGGGCTTGCCTCGTGGGTACTTGCCGATCGCCGCCGGACGTCCACTTCCGTCTGACGCCGGACGTCCATTGCCGTCCAACGCCGGACGTCCGCTCCCACCTGACGCCGGACGTCCACTTCCCTCTGACGCCGGACGTCCACTTCCTCTGATGCCGGACCTCCATTGCCGTCCAACGCCGGACGTCCGCTCCCCGTCTGACGCCGGACGTCCGCTCCCACCTGACCCCGCTCAGGCCTGCCTTACCCCTCCCCGCTCAGGCCTCACTGTCCCTGAACAAGCGCGCGAACCCCGCCACCGCCAGCACCCCCGCCCCCATCACCAGGACGAAGAACCCCCACGCCAGCGGCCACACCGCCGCGTCCGGCTCCGGGTGGCTGTCGAAGGAGACGTACATCAGCGTCGCCGGCGGTGCCGCCACCAGGAGCAGTGCCCAGCCGAGGCGGTCACGGAAGCCGAAGTAGGCCGCCAGGGACAGCATGGCGATGGTCAGTCCGGTGATCCCCAGCGCCGTCACCGGTGACGTCTCGTTGATCGCGCCGGGCGTTTCCGGGCGGTTGCGCAGGTCCCAGGGCAGGCAGAGGAGGTACGCCCCCGCCGCGAGGCCCCCGCCCACCGCGCGCGTCGTCCAACGCCGCAGGGGCGGGTCGCCGGGCAGGGGCCTCAGCAGGTTCCGCGGGTTCACGGGGCTCAGGTCGTGGCGCGGGCTCATGCGCTGCCTCATCCGTGGGCTCGGGTTCATCGACTTCGCCGTCATGCGTACGAGCCTGCCGACCTCACCGGGGGGCGCGACAGAGTACGCGTACTCAGACCGGCCCCCCTCAAGCTCAGACCGGCCCCCTCAAGCTCAGAGCGGGCCCCCCTCCAGCTCAGACCGGCTCCCTCCAGCTCAGACCGGCCCACTCAAGCTCAGACCGGCCCCCAAGCTCAGAGCGGGCTCCCAAGCTCAGAGCGGGCTCCCTCAGACCGAGTCCCTCGTCCCCCTGAACGTCACCCGGTACGCCCCCGGCGACACCCCGACACCCGCCTGGAAGTGCTGCCTCAGCGAAGCTCCCGTGCCGAAGCCCGCCTCCGCCGCGATGCGGTCGACCGTGCGGTCCGTCTCCTCAAGCAGTTCGCGGGCCCGGTCCAGGCGGCGCTGGGTCAGCCACTGCATCGGCGTCAGGCCCGTCTCCTCGCGGAAGCGGCGGCTGAAGGTGCGCACGCTCATGGACTCCCGCTCGGCCATCTCGGCCAGCGTCAGGGGCTCGGCCAGCCGCTCTTGGGCCCACTCCCTGGCCCGGCCCGTCGACGTCAGGCGTGGCTCCGTCACCGGGCGCCGGATGTACTGGGCCTGGCCGCCCTCGCGGTGCGGGGGTACGACATTGCGGCGGGCCACGTCGGCCGCCACCGCGGCTCCGTGGTCGCCGCGGATCATGTGCAGGCAGAGGTCGATACCGGCGGCCTCGCCCGCGGAGGTGAGGACTTGACCCTCGTCGACGTACAGGACGTCCGGATCGACGGTCACGGTCGGGAACGTACGGGCGAAGAGGTCCGCCGAGAGCCAGTGCGTCGTCGCCCTGCGGCCGTCCAGGAGGCCTGCTGCCGCCAGGACGAAGGCGCCGGTGCAGATGGAGGCGGTACGGGCGCCGGTGGCGGACTCCAGCGCGCCCGCCAGGGCAGGCGAAAGACCGCCCGGCACCAGCGACTCGTCCTCCTCGTGCGATGCCGGGATGATCACCGTGTCCGCGGCGGCCACCGCGTCGGGGCCGTGCTCGGCGTAGACGGGGAAGTCCGCGTCCGTACGGATCATGCCGGGGGTCAGGGCACAGGTCGTCAGCTCGTAGAGGCGCGCGCCCCGCGGCGAGCGCGCGTTGCCGAACAGCTGGTGGATCAGGCCCAGTTCCATGGGCAGGACACCGTCCCTGACGAGGACCGCCACCCGGTGCGGAACCTCCGCTCCCGCTCCCGCTCCCTCTCCCGCTCCCTCTCCCGCTCCCTCTCCCTCTCCGCTCATGCCGGGATCCTCCCATCCGGCTCGGACTACGCCCCCGCCTTCGCCTCCGACAGCGGCCTCGCGATGTCCTCCAGGGACCGCTGTTCCGCCTTCACCGCGAACACCGCCGCGACCAAACCCGCCGCGCACATCAGGCCCGCGCCGATCCGGAAGGCGAGCACCGTGTCGCCGACGACGCCCGACTCGGTCAGCTTGGCGAAGATCAGCGGGCCGCTGATGCCGCCGGCCGCCGTACCGATGGCGTAGAAGAAGGCGATCGCCATGGCCCTGGTCTCCATGGGGAAGATCTCGGAGACCGTCAGATACGCGCTGCTCGCACCCGCCGACGCGAAGAACAGCACCACGCACCAGCAGGCCGTGAGCGTCGCCGCGCTCAGCGAGCCGCGGCCGAAGAGCCAGGCCGTGCCGAAGAGCAGGACGCCCGACACGATGTACGTCGAGGAGATCATGATCCGGCGGCCGACCGTGTCGAAGAGCTTGCCGAGGAACAGCGGGCCGAGGAAGTTGCCCGCGGCGATGACGGCGAAGTAGTAACCCGTGCTGCCCGAGGGGACGTCGAAGAACTTGGTGAGGATCGCCCCGAAGCCGAAAGTGATCGCGTTGTAGAGGAACGCCTGGCCGATGAAGAGGGACAGGCCGAGCACCGCCCGCTTGGGATAGTCACGAAAGACGGTCTTGGCGATGAGGCCGAAACCGATGCTCTTGCGCTGGTGGATGGTGATCTCGCTGGCGGGCGGCGGCAGGCGTTCGCCCTTCTCCTCCTCGATCTCCCGCTCCACCGACGTGACGAGCGCGTCCGCCTCCTCACCGCGGCCGTGGATGAACTGCCAGCGCGGGCTCTCCGGCACATGGCGGCGCACGAGCAGGATCACCAGGCCGAGTACGACGCCGAGGGCGAAGGTCAGCCGCCAGCCGAGGTCCTTGGGGAAGATGCTGGTGTTCAGCATGACCACCGAGAGCAGCGAACCGCCGATCGCGCCCAGCCAGTAGCTGCCGTTGATGATCAGGTCCACGCGCCCGCGGTACTTGGAGGGGATGAGTTCGTCGATGGCCGAGTTGATGGCCGCGTACTCGCCGCCGATGCCGAAGCCGGTGAGGAACCGGAAGAGGAAGAACCACCAGGCGTCGAAGGAGAGCGCGGTGAGCGCGGTGGCGCCGAGGTACACCGCGAGGGTGACCATGAAGAGCTTCTTCCGGCCGAACTTGTCGGTGAGGCGGCCGAAGAAGAGGGCCCCCACGCAGGCTCCCGCCACGTACAGGGCCGCCGCGGTGCCGGTGATCTGGGCCGAGCTGATCGCGAGGCCGCTGCCCTCCTCGGAGAGGCGGCTCGCGATGTTGCCGACGGTGGTGACCTCGAGGCCGTCCAGGATCCACACCGTGCCGAGGCCGATGACGATCATCCAGTGCCAGCGGGACCAGGGAAGCCGGTCGAGTCGGGCGGGCACGGCCGTGGTGACCGTGGCTTCGGTGCCGGGGGACGACATCGGGGCCTCCTTGCGCCGAAGCGGGTGGACGGCCGTACGAGTGCCCTGCCGGGCGGCGGTTACGCCCCGCTCTCTACGGCCGCCGACGGGTCAGCCGCCCAGCGCGTGCGACACCGTGTAGATCGCGAGGCCCGCCAGCGCTCCCACCACCGTGCCATTGATCCGGATGAACTGCAGGTCGCGGCCGATGTGGGCCTCGATCTTCTTCGAGGTGTGCTCGGCGTCCCAGCCCGCGACCGTGTCGGTGATCAGGGAGGTGATCTCGTCGCGGTACGTCGTCACCACGTACACTGCGGCGCCCTCGACCCAGCCGTCCACCTTCTGCTGGAGCCGTCCGTCCGTGGCCATCCGCGCGCCGAGCGAGAGCAGCGAGGCCCGCACCCTCAGGCGCAGCTCGCTGCGCTCGTCCTCGGCGGCGGCCACGATCATCTGGCGTACCGCCGACCAGGCGGAGGCGATCAGGTCCTGCACCTCGCCGCGGCCGAGCACCTCACGCTTGAGGCGCTCCACGCGCTCGCGGGTGTCCGAGTCGGACTGGAGGTCGTTGGCGAAGTCGGCGAGGAAGCGGTCGACGGCGCCGCGTGCGGGGTGCTCGGGCATGTCCCGCATCTCGGTGAGGAAGCGAAGCAGTTCCTTGTAGACCCGCTCGCCGACCTTCTTGTCGACGAAGCGCGGGGTCCAGCCGGGGGCGCCGCCCTGCACCGCGTCCATGACCGACTCGTCGTGCTCGACCAGCCAGTCGTGGGCACGTACGCAGACCAGGTCGACGACCCGTTTGTGGCCTCCGTCCGCGACGACCTTCTCCAGCATCTTTCCGATGCCGGGCGCGATCTCCTGGGCGTCGGCCCGGCGGGTGATGGCCTCGCCGACGACCGCCTGGACGTCCGAGTCGCGAAGCACCGTCAGAGCGCCGCGCAGCGCCGTGGCGAGCTCCGCCGTCACCCGATCGGCGTGTTCGGGGTCCGCGAGCCAGGTGCCGAGGCGGGAGCCGATGCCCACCGCGCGCAGCCGGCCGCGTACGACATCGGAGGAGAGGAAGTTCTCGCCCACGAAGTCGCCGAGTGACGCGCCCAGTTGGTCCTTCTTGTTCGGGATGATGGCCGTGTGCGGGATGGGCAGGCCCAGGGGGTGGCGGAAGAGCGCCGTCACCGCGAACCAGTCGGCGAGCGCGCCGACCATGCCGGCCTCGGCCCCCGCCGCGACATAGCCCGCCCAGGCGCCCGCGCCGGAGTTCTGGGCCCACTTGGCGAGTACGTAGACGAGTGCGACGAACAGGAGGAGGCCCGTCGCTGTGATCTTCATCCGGCGGACGCCGCGCCGCTTCTCCTCGTCGGCGGGGCTGTACGTGAAGCCGCCGCCACCCGGAGCGAAGCCGCCACCGCCCCCGCCAGAGCCGGCAGGCGCACCGCCCGCGCCGGAAGGGGCGCCGCTTGAAGGGCGGAGCCCGCGGGCATGCTGCCCGGCAGAGTCCGCCTCAGCCGCGTCCTCCGGCATTGATCGATTCGTGCGTTCCACTCACTCCACCTGACCCGTTCGCGTGGTTCGCGGCGTCCTCATCCGTATTGTCCCCGTCTCTCTGCGTCCCTTCCTGACCGACTCCTGGAACGGACCACAAGTTCCCGGCGTCTGAATGGTCGGAGGGGGGCAGTGTCGGCCGCCTCACGGCCCATGACGCATCATGGGGTGATCACATCGGAGCCTCGATCGGGCTCCCCCTGCTCGAGGAGACACAGCCCGCATGACCAAGCGTCACGGTTATGCCCTGCTTGCCGCGGTCCTCGCGGTAATAGTGGTGATTTCCGCCGCCATATACCTCGGTGTATCCAGCGACGACGGATCTCAGGACACCATCAGCGCGGGGCCCCGCAGCCCGCGCAACTCCGCGGCTCCCGCCTCCGCCGGAACGTGGGTCGGCTCCTGGGCCGCATCCCCCGCCGCCGCCGAACCAAACACGCACCGCAACGGCTTCGCGGGCCGCTCCATCCGCAATGTCGTGCACACCAGCGTCGGCGGCGACAGCGCCCGCATCACCCTGTCGAACCTGTACGGGCAGACGCCGCTGAGCATCACCCACGCCTCCATCGCCGTCGCCGCGGGGGCGAACAACCCGGCCGCGGCGCCGGGCACCCTGCGCCGCCTGAACTTCAACGGCAACACCTCCGTGGTGATCCCCGCGGGCCAGCAGGTGATGAGCGACGCGGTCCGGCTGCGCGTGCCGCACGACGCCGACCTCCTGGTCTCGACGTTCTCGCCGACCCCCTCGGGCCCGGTCACCTTCCACCCGCACGCCCGCCAGGTCAGCTACGTCGCCGACGGCGACCGTACGGAAGACCCGAACGGCGTCGCGTACACCCAGCAGAGCACCTCCTGGCGCTACCTCTCGGCCGTGGACGTCCTGTCCAACGAGTCGGACGGCACCGTGGTCGTCTTCGGTGACTCGCTCACCGACGGCATCTCCTCCACGATGGGCGCCAACGCCCGCTGGACCGACACCCTCGCCGACCGCCTCCGCGACGAGTCGGGCGCCCCGCGCTACGGCGTCGTGAACGAGGGGATCAGCGGCAACCGCATCCTCTCGGACGGCAACGGCGCCCCCGCGGACAACCCGAGCGGGCTCACGCGCTTCGACCGGGACGTGCTCGACCGGACGGGCGTCAAGGCCGTCGTCGTCGCGCTCGGCGTCAACGACATCCTGCGCAACCCGCACCAGAACAACCCCGACCGCATCGTGGAGGGCCTGCGGGAGCTGACGCGGCAGGCGCACACGCGCGGCCTGCGCGTCGTCGGAGCGACCGTGATGCCGTTCGGCGGGCACCGGGGGTACGAGCAGGAGCTGGAGAACGTGCGCCAGGCGGTGAACGAGCAGATCCGCGACGGCAAGGTGTTCGACGAGTTCGTCGACTTCGACCGGGCGCTGCGGGACCCGTACGACCCCCGCAAGCTGCGCGCCCAGTACGACTCCGGCGACCACCTGCACCCGAGCGACGCGGGCTACCGCAAGATGGCCGAGACGTTCAACCTCGCGCACCTGCGCGGCTCCGCGGCCGCCGAGCTGTAGCCGTCCCGCGGCTCAGTCCCGCTCCTCCCGTTTGCGCATGTGCAACTCGCGCCGCTCCTCGCGCCGCTCCAGCTTCTCGCGGCGGCGCTCCTCCTTGATCCGGAGGCGCTCCGCCCGGGGCAGCTTGCGCTCCACGCCGACCCCGCCCATCAGGGCGAAGCCCGTGACCACCACGCGCGGGGAGCCCGGGGTGCCCTCCCCGGAGGCCTTGTCCTCGAAGTCGCCCATGATGCCGAAGCCCCTGACCTGGACGTTCAGCTCGGGCGGCACGGTGACCTGCAGGCCGCCCATGATCGTGAAGCAGCGGATCTCGACGTCACGATCGGCGAACCGCGCCTCGCGCAGGTCGATCTCGCCGCCGCCCATCAGCGCGAACGCGGTGAACCGCGAGCCCACGGTCCAGGCGCCCTTGCGCATGAACCCGCTCCAGAACGCGAAGCCCCCCGTGGAGGTGGCCTCGCCGCCGACGCGGGACGGCCAGTCGATCTCACCCTCCCCCGTGGCGCTCGGCTTCACCATGGAGATCTTGGCGCCCACCGCCGGCAGATCCCGCGTGATCGGCTCGAGCTCGCCGTACGTACGCGCCTTGTACGTCGCGTCCAGGCGTTCCTCGAACTCCTCCATGTCGAGCCGGCCCTCGGCCACGGCTTCACGGAGTCGTTCGGCAACGCGGTCGCGGTCGGCGTCGGCGGCCCGGAGGTCCGGGAGATGAGGCTGCTCGTCGGTCATACGAGGCAGCCTACGAGGTCGCCTTCTCCGCGTACATCTTGGCGATGACGGCCTCGATGTCGGGTTCCCTGACCGAGAGGTCGACCATCGGATACCGGGCCGCGACCCGGGCGACAAGCGGAGCTGCCGACTCCGACGCGGGGAAGGCGAGCCACTGCCGCGGGCCCTCCACCTTCACCACGCGCGCCGACTCCATCTCGATGGGCGGCAGTTCCCGCTCCAGGTCGACGACCAGGGTGCGCTCGCTCTCCCCCACCTCGTGCAGCCCGGCGAGGGCGCCGTCGTACATCAGACGGCCGTGGTCGATGACCATCACCCGCTTGCAGAGCTGCTCGATGTCCGTCAGGTCGTGCGTGGTGAGCAGGACCGTCGTGCCCGCCTCCGCGTTCAAGTCCCGCAGGAACTCCCGGACTTTGGCCTTGCTGATCACGTCGAGGCCGATCGTCGGCTCGTCCAGGTACAGCACCTCGGGATCGTGCAGGAGCGCCGCCGCGATGTCGCCGCGCATCCGCTGACCGAGCGAGAGCTGGCGCACGGGGACGTCCAACAGGGCGCCCAGCTCCAGGAGTTCGACGCAGCGATCGAGGTTCTCCTTGAAGCGGGCGTCCGGGATCCGGTACATCCGGTGCATCAGGCGGTACGAGTCGATCAGCGGCAGGTCCCACCACAGCGTCGTCCGCTGGCCGAAGACCACTCCGATACGGCGGGCGAGGCGTGTGCGCTCGCGCGAGGGATCGATCCCCGCGACCCGCAGCCGCCCACCGCTCGGCGTGAGAATCCCCGTCAGCATCTTGATCGTCGTCGACTTGCCCGCGCCGTTCGGGCCGATGTAGCCGACCATCTCGCCGCGCGGCACGGTGAAGGAGATGCCGTCCACGGCACGCACCTCGTGCTTCTCGCGGCGCAGGAAGCCGGTCTTCTTGGCGACGTCGAAGACCTTCTCGACGCCCTCCAGCTCAATGAGATCTGTTTCCACGGCAGTTCAGCTCCCTGTGCTGCGATACGAACGAAGGCCCGTGCGCCAGGCGAGGCCCGCGAGTGCGAGAAGGAGGGCGGCCACCAGCGGAGGTGTGAACGCCACCCACGTCGGCAGATCCAGCGGATAGGGCCGCCCCAGGACGTACAGCGCGGGCAGCCAGTTCACGAAGGCCAGCGGCAGGATGAAGGTGACGCCGCGCACCAGGTCCTTGGCGAAGACGGTCGGCGGGAACTGGAGCAGCGTCGTGCCGCCGTACGTGAAGGCGTTCTGCACCTCGGCCGCGTCCTGCGCCACGAACTGGAAGGCGGCGCCCCCGACGAACACGGCCGCGAAGATGCCCGCCCCGCAGACCAGCATCAGCGGGACCATGAGCACCTTCAGCAGGGTCCAGTCGATGTCCAGGACCACCAGCGCGTACCCGAGGACGAGCGAGGCCTGGAGCAGGCGTCCGAGCCGGTGCAGCCCGAAGCGGTCGGCGGCGACCTGCGCGATCACCGGAGCGGGCCGCACCAGGAGCGTGTCGAGCGTGCCGTCACGCACCCGCTTGCCGAGCCGGTCCATGGACCCCAGGGCGAGGTCGGTGAGCCCGAACGAGGTGCAGGTGGCGCCGTACAGGAGGGCGATCTCGGACAGCGAGTAGCCACCGAGCCGGTCCACCTGGGAGAACATCAGCAGGATCGCCGCGAAGTCGAAGGCGGTCACCGCGAAGTTGCCGAACGCCGTCATCACGAAGGACAGCCGGTAGGCCATCAGGGAGCGGATCCACATGGCGGAGATCAGCCGGTAGGCGCGAAGCCCGTCCCGCACCTGCGTCAGCCGCTCCCCCACCCGGGTACGGCCCTCCATCGGCCGCGTCAGGTCAGCCACCCTGGACCACCACCCGTCGCGTGGCCACGGCCTGCAGCAGCCGCCCGGCCGTGAGCAGCACCGCGGCCCAGCCGATCTGGAAAGCGTACGTCCGCAGCAGGTCCACGCCCGTGTGCTTGCCGAGGAACACATCGGCGGGCACCTGGAGCAGCGCCGACCAGGGCAGCGCGCGGGCGAACTCCCCGAGCGCGCCCGGGAAGACGTTCAGCGGGAGCAGCATCCCGGAGAAGAACGTGCCCGCGAGCATCGCCACCTGCGAGGTGCCCGCCCCGTCCATCAGCCAGAACGCGGAGAGCGCCACCAGGAACCGGATCGCGAAGCTGACCAGGGCGCCGAGGAACACCGCGAGGAAGAAGGCGAGCCAGCGCAGCGGCTCACCAGGCAGGGCGAGATCGAAGACGAGGGCGCCGACCACCATCGGCACGACACCGCGTCCGAGCAGCTGGAACAGGGCCCGGCCCAGGTCCGTCGCCAGCCACCAGAGCTGCAGGTCGGCCGGCCTGTACAGGTCGACGGCTATGTCCCCGGTGCGGATCCGCTCGATCAGCTCGCCCTCGAAGCCGCCGCCCATCAGCGCCATCACCGTGAGCAGCGCCTGACCCAGCCACACGAACGTCAGTGCCTGCGACTGGTCGTAACCGCCGAGCCCCGGCCGCTCGTCCCAGAGCGCGATGTAGGTGTACGCGAGGATCAGCCCGAAGACGGTGTTGGTGAACACCCCCGCCAGCGTGGCCGTCCGATAGGTCGCGTATCGCCTGAACCCGCCGCGAGCGACGGCCGCGTACAAGCGGAACCGTCCTGTACGCACACGCATCCCCTTTAGCGAGAGTCTTGACGAAGGCCTTGCCCGTTCCGGGCCAAAGGGACGGAGCCTAGTGCGGTCGTCATCGCTCGTGCCAGGCATTTTCGGCGCTCGGCGCGTGCCTGGCGCGGAACGCATGAAGCGACAGTGTGCAATGGGTCGTACGAGGCGTACGTGACGTGCGACGCGAACCGGGAGTTCCACGAGACATGAGCAGCGACGAGCCGCAGCAGCAGGGCGCCGGAAAACCCGAGGGATGGGCGCCCCGCGAACCCGTGGACGACCCGAAGGCCCCGGATGAGACCCCTGCCGGGTCGGCGGCACCTGCCGCCGAAGGCGAGCAGGGCAAAGAGGGCAAGAAGAAGCGCCCCAAGCGCAAGGGCTGGCGCCGCATCTTCCCCACCTGGCGCATGGTGCTCGGCGGATTCATCCTGCTGATCCTGCTCTGCGTCGGCGGCTTCGCCGCGGGCTACATGATCGTCGACATCCCGCCGGCCAACGCCGCGGCCACCGCGCAGAGCAACGTCTACCTCTACGCCGACGGCAGCCAACTGGCCCGCGACGGCGAGGTCAACCGCGAGAACGTCCCGCTGAGCCAGATCCCCAAGGAAGTCCAGCACGCGGCGCTCGCCGCCGAGGACCGGGACTTCTACAGCGAGTCCGCGGTCGACCCGAAGGCGATGATCCGCGCCGCCTACAACACCGTCACCGGCAAGGGAAAGCAGTCCGGTTCGACGATCACCCAGCAGTTCGTGAAGAACTACTACCTGGGCCAGGAGCAGACGGTCACCCGCAAGGCCAAGGAGTTCTTCATCTCCATCAAGCTGGACCGCGAGGTGAGCAAGGACGACATCCTCGCCGGGTATCTGAACACCAGCTACTTCGGGCGCAACGCCTACGGCGTGCAGGCCGCGGCCCAGGCGTACTTCGGCAAGGACGTCAAGAAGCTGAACACCGCGCAGGGCGCCTATCTGGCGACGCTCCTCAACTCCCCCAACGCGTACGACGTGGCGACGCACCCGGAGAACAAGCAGCGTGCCGTGGGCCGCTGGAACTACGTCCTGGACGGCATGGTCAAGGAGGGCTGGCTCAGCCCCGCCGAACGGGCCAGGGCCAAGTTCCCCGCACCGAAGGAGGCCAAGGGCTCATCCGGCCTCTCCGGACAGCGCGGATACCTCGTACAGGCCGTCGAGGACTATCTGACGGCCAACGACATCGTCGACGAGGACACCCTGGCCAAGGGCGGCTACCGCATCACCACCACTCTCCAGAAGGGCCGCCAGGACGCCTTCAAGAAGGCCGTCGACGACCAGGTGATGTCCAAGGTCGACAAGGACGCCCGCAAGGTCGACCGCAGCGTGCGCGCGGGCGGCGCCTCGATCGACCCGAAGAGCGGCAAGGTCGTCGCGATGTACGGCGGCATCGACTACACGAAGCAGTACGTCAACAACGCCACACGCCGCGACTACCAGGTGGGCTCCACCTTCAAGCCGTTCGTCTTCACCTCGGCGGTCGAGAACGGATCGGTCACGCAGGACGGCCGCCCGATCACCCCGAACACCATCTACGACGGCACCAACAAGCGCCCCGTGCAGGGCTGGGACGGCGGGGCGTACGCCCCCGAGAACGAGGACGACGTCAACTACGGCGACATCACCGTCCGCACCGCCACCGACAAGTCCGTCAACTCCGTCTACGCGCAGATGGCCGTCGACGTCGGCTCGGACAAGGTCAAGGACACGGCGGTAGCGCTCGGCGTTCCCGAGAGCACCCCCGACCTGACCGCGTCCCCCTCCATCGCGCTCGGCCCCTCCACGGCCTCCGTCCTGGACATGACGGAGGCGTACGCGACGCTCGCCAACCACGGCAAGCACCCCACGTACACGATGGTCGAGCGGGTCACCAAGGACGGCCAGGAGATCGAACTGCCGGAGCAGACGACCGCGCAGGCCGTCAGCCGCGAGGCCGCCGACACCACCACGTCGATCCTGCAGAGCGTCGTCGACGGCGGCACCGGCACGGCCGCGCAGGCCGCGGGCCGCCCCGCCGCGGGCAAGACCGGCACCGCGGAGGAGGACAAGGCGGCCTGGTTCGCGGGCTACACCCCCGAACTCGCCACCGTGGTCTCCGTGATGGGCCAGAACCCCGACACCGGCGCGCACACCCCGCTGTACGGGGCGCTCGGCCAGCCCCGCATCAACGGCGGCGCCTACCCCGCGCAGATCTGGGCGCAGTTCACCCGGGAGGCCCTGGAGGGCGAGCCCGTGCAGGACTTCGACCTGCAGCTGGAGGAGGGCGCCGACGTGCCGCCCGTCCCGGACCCCTCGGACGTCGAGGAGGACCCGGCCACCGGCGGCGCGGCCACCGGCGGTGACGACACGCAGGGCCAGGACGAGGGCCAGACCCAAGGCCAGGACCAGGGGCAGACCCAGGGCCAGGACCAGGGGCAGACGCAAGGCCAGGACCAGGGCCAGACCGAGGGGCAGGACCAAGGGCAGACGCAGGGCGAGACGGACGGCGGTGCCACCGTCGACGGCGGAGCGACCGACGGAGGCACCCCCACCGACCCGGGCACCGCCCAGGGCGGCCAGACCGACGGCTCCACCGTCGACGGTGGAACGGGCGACGGCGGCGCGGACCTGGGCGGCCTGACGGAGGGCGCGGCCAGAAGGAAGGGCGAGGGCAGCCCGGCGTACTACTACTAGTGCCCCGCCCCGGGGCCAGCCAGGACGTACTCCTAGTGCGCCGAGGTCGCCTTCAGACCCACTAGTGCCCCGAGGTCGCCTTCAGACCCACCACGGCGACCAGCAGCAGCACGACGAAGAAGATCCGGGCGGCGGTGGCGGGCTCACCGAGCACCATCATCCCGACCACCGCCGCACCCGCAGCGCCGATACCGACCCACACGCCGTACGCCGTGCCGATGGGCAGCGTCTTGGCGGCGTGCGAGAGCAGCATCATGCTGGCGACGATCCCGAGTCCGGTGAACACGCTCGGCCACAGCCGCGTGAACCCCTCGGTGAACTTCATCCCGATCGACCAGCCCACTTCGAGCAGACCGGCGACGATCAACAGAACCCAGGCCACGACGGCACCTCCGACACGTAGAGACGCGAGATCGCGTCACTTCAAATGGGGGTGCGTCGTCTTTGCCGAAACCCGGTACGGCGCGTCTCGTCGGGGTCCTCAAAAGGTAGCAAACAACGTGCGTAAGGGGCTGGTGACGATGGTCACCAGCCCCTTACGACGCGCACATACCCACTGCTACAGATACAGCCCGGTCGAATCCTCGGAACCCTCGAACCGGTCGGCGGCCACGGCATGCAGATCGCGCTCGCGCATCAGCACGTACGCCACGCCCCGCACCTCCACCTCGGCCCGGTCCTCCGGGTCGTACAGAACCCGGTCGCCCGGCTCCACCGCGCGCACGTTCTGCCCGACGGCGACCACCTCCGCCCAGGCCAGACGCCTGCCGACGGCGGCGGTCGCGGGGATCAGGATGCCGCCGCCCGACTTGCGCTCGCCCTCGGCGGTGTCCTGCCGCACGAGCACACGGTCGTGCAGCATCCGGATGGGCAGCTTGTCGTCGTGGGTGCTGTGTCCCTGGCTTTTGGCGCTCACGCCCCGAACCTACCTGCCGACGGCCCGCACGGACGATGCCGGGTCAGACCTCGCGGGACCGGAAGTCAGACCTCGCGGGGCCCGGAGTCAGTCCCTGCGCGGCCCGGAGTCAGTCCCTGCGGGGCCCGAAGTCAGTCCCTGCGGCGCCGCGAACTCACGGCGAGCATCCCCACCAGACCCACGACCACCAGCGCCACCGGCACAATGCGCTCCAGACGCGGCGCACCGTCCTCGTGCACCAGCTGGCCCCGCACATCGGAGACCACGCGGTTCGCACCGACGTACGCCCGCCCGAGGGAGTGGTCCACCTTCGCGGCGACCTTGGCCTTCGCGTCACCCACGATCGTCTTCGGGTGGACCCGCACCCCGATCTCGTCGAGCGTCTCGGCGAGCGTCACGCGGCGGCGCTTGATGTCCGCCTCGATCTGCGCCGGGGTCCTGCTGTCCGACGTGTCCGACACCGCGCTGCCTCCGTGGTCGTGTCCGGCTGTCTGTTCCTTCTGTACGTGTCGCCGACAGTCTGTCAGCTCCACGCGCCCCGCACCCCACGGCACCCCTATTACGCTCGACTCCGTCACCACACGTTTTTACGAGCAACCTGCTGATGAGCATGAGCATCCTGTGCGAGGAGACCGAAAGATGAGCGAGCGACTCACCCCCGGCGACACGGCCCCGGCCTTCACCCTGCCGGACGCGGACGGCAACGACGTCTCCCTGGCCGGCCACAAGGGCCGCAAGGTCATCGTCTACTTCTACCCGGCCGCCCTCACCCCCGGCTGCACCAAGCAGGCCTGCGACTTCACGGACAACCTCGACGCGCTCGCGACCGCGGGATACGACGTCATCGGCGTGTCCCCCGACAAGCCGGAGAAGCTCGCCAAGTTCCGCGAGCAGGAGAACCTCAAGGTCACCCTGGTCGGCGACCCCTCCAAGGAGACCCTGGAGGCGTACGGCGCCTTCGGCGAGAAGAAGCTGTACGGCAAGACCGTGACCGGCGTCATCCGCTCCACGATCGTGGTCGACGAGACCGGCAAGGTCGAGCACGCCTTCTACAACGTCAAGGCGACGGGGCACGTAGCCAAAATCATCAAGGACCTGGGCATCTGACCACCCCACCCCCGTCCTTCCAACTGTGACGAAGCCCCCTTCAAGGGGGCTTTCGTTTGCGTCGGCCAAGTTCGAGCAAGTGATCCCTGGAGGACTGTTCACAGCACGGAAGGACTATTCATGGCGGCCCACGAAGAAGCCGAGGCCGACGCCGACGCGGTCAAGCGACACCGCACCCTGTTCCGGGCCGTCAAGCGCCGCAAGGATCCCCCGCTGCGCCGCACCGACATCACGGTCACGGACGAGGCGGCGGTCAAGCGGGCGGTCAAAGCCGCCTCGCTCGGCAACGCCATGGAATGGTTCGACTTCGGCATCTACAGCTACCTCGCCGTCACCATCGGCCACGTCTTCTTCCCTTCCGGGAACGACACGGTCCAGCTGATCTCCTCGTTCGCCACCTTCGCGGTGTCCTTCCTGGTGCGTCCCATCGGCGGCATGGTCTTCGGCCCAATGGGCGACAAGATCGGCCGCAAGAAGGTCCTCGCCCTGACCATGATCCTCATGGCCATCGGCACCCTCGCCATCGGCCTGATCCCGTCCTACTCCAGCATCGGCTTCTGGGCCCCGGTCCTGCTGATCTTCTTCCGCCTCGTCCAGGGCTTCTCCACAGGCGGTGAGTACGGCGGCGCGTCGACCTTCATCGCCGAGTACGCCCCCGACAAGCGCCGCGGCTACTTCGGCAGCTTCCTCGAACTCGGCACCCTCGCCGGCTACACCGGCGCGGCGGGCCTGGTCCTCATCCTCAACACCGCACTCGGCTCGGACGCCATGGAGTCGTGGGGCTGGCGCATCCCGTTCCTCGTCGCGGGCCCGCTCGGCCTCGTCGGCCTCTACCTGCGGCTGAAGCTCGACGAGACGCCCGCGTTCCAGAAGATGGAGGACGCCACCTTCCACTCGGCGTCCGAGGGAGCTTCCACCGTGGAGACCACCGCCAAGGGCGACCTGGCGAAGATCTTCACCAACTACTGGCCGACGCTGATCCTGTGCATCGCCCTGGTCGGCGCGTACAACGTCACCGACTACATGCTCCTCTCCTACATGCCGACGTACCTCTCGGACGAACTCGGCTACGACGACTCGCACGGCCTGCTGATCCTCATCGGCACGATGGTGATCCTGATGCTGATCATCAGCCAGGTCGGCAAGCTGTCCGACCACTTCGGCCGCAAGCCGCTCCTGATGACGGGCATGATCAGCTTCCTGGTCATCTCGATCCCGGCGTTCCTCCTGATCAAGCAGGGCAGCCTGATCGCGGTCTCCGGCGGCATGCTCCTGCTGGGCCTCTCCTTGGTCTGCCTCCTCGGCACGATGTCGGCGACGCTCCCAGCCCTGTTCCCCACCTCGGTCCGCTACGGCTCCCTGTCGGTCGGCTACAACCTCTCCGCATCCCTCTTCGGCGGCACGGCCCCCCTGGTCATCACGTCCCTGATCAGCATCACGGGGACGGACATGATCCCGGCGTACTACTCGATGGCGGCGGCCCTGGTCGGCATCATCGCGGTGGCCTGCATGAAGGAAACAGCCCAGAAGCCACTGTCGGGCTCGCCCCCATCGGTGGAGACGAAGGAGGAGGCGGCGGAAATGGTGGAAGCAGCGGCACCGACGCCCCGCTTCTGACCCTCCCCGCCCCGTACGGCCCGCCCCACACAAAGTGGGACGGGCCGTTCCGCATTCCGGACGTAACGGTCCGATTGTCGGTTCGTTAGCCCGTACGAGGCTGCGAACGCGCGGCCGGAACGGGAGGGGTGACATGCCAGTTCGCTACACCCGCGAGCTGCTGGAGGAAGCAGCCCGGGAGACATCGACGTGGGATGAGGCGGTGCGATGGTGCGGGGGTGTTCCCACACCCGGCAGCCGACGCTATCTGCGCCGGAGGATGACCTCGGAGGGGATCGACACTTCGCATTTCCCGAAGCAGTGGGTGCGGCATACGGAGGAACAGCTCCGTGAGGCAGTGGCGCGGTCCACCACCATGCGGGAGGTTGTGCGCCTTCTCGGTATCAGCAACGTGGGCGGCAACCATGCGCACATCAGCCGCCGGGTGTCGCCCTCGGAATCGACATATCGCACTTCGTCACTCCACGCGGCAGGCCCAAGGGCTCGCTGGGCCCCGTACTCGCCCTGAGATCCCCCGATGACGGGAGAATCGCCGGCACGCGGCTTCGCCGGGAGCTGCTGCGGGCCGGGGCGTCCGAAGAATGCGCGGAGTGCGGAGTCGGCAACGAGTGGAACGGCAAGCCACTTCGGCTGGAAGTCGATCACATCAACGGGGACTGGCGGGACAACCGCCCTGGGAACCTTCGTCTCATCTGCCCCAACTGCCATGCGGTGACGGACACTTACCGCGGTCGCAAGCGGAGTGCCACGTGAGCCGGGCCAAGTATCCGCGCACGACTCTCGCCCGCATGGCTCCCTCCTGCACGAGCCTGGTGGATCTGATGCGCCGGCTGGGAACACCGATGGGAGCAGGGCCCCGCAGGTACCTCCGTGATCGCCTCCAGCACTACGGGATCGACACCACGCATTTCCGCGAGGAGCCGCTACCCGAACGCCCGTCCCGCTCCTATGCGAAGGACACCCTGACGGAAGCAGCAGCCCGGTCCTCCAGCATCCGGGAGATGTTCCTGCACATGGGCATCCCACCGGAGGACGGCCCGTACTGGCACGTGAAGAAGAAGCTGGACCAGTTCGGAATCGACACAAGCCACTTCACCTGGCGGCGCGGCGTCGCCGACAGCCTCTTTCCACGCGAGGACCTCGCACGCGCCGTCGCCGAGTCCCACGGATTGGCCGGGGTGATGCGGGCGTTGGGTTGCTCTCCGTTCGGTGGCGCCGGGCGCGCGAGAGCCGTACGCAGCATTGAGGCCTACGGGCTGTCGACCGACCACTTCGTCGGGCAAGGGCACAACATCGGCCGGTCCGGGGCCAATCGCAAGAGTGCTGACGAGATCTTGGTCCAGCTCCCCTCGGACGTGGGCCGCACCCGGACCACCATGCTGCGGCGGGCTCTCGACGACGTCGGTGCACCGCGCATCTGCGGGGCGTGCGGAGTGAGTGAGATCTGGCGAGGCAAGCGCCTCGTTCTGGAGATCGACCACGTCAACGGCGACCGTCTGGACAACCGCCGGGGGAACCTTCGCTACCTGTGCCCCTCCTGCCACAGCCAGACCAGAACCTTCTCGAACCGTCGCCGCGCGACACAGTAGAGTGGCCCGGCGGGCCCGTATCCCAGCTGGTAAAGAGGATGCCGGTTTAGATCCGGTATGTCGTGGGTTCGAGTCCCACCGGGCCCACACAACGAAAGGGCGCGACGTACGAACGTCGCGCCCTTCCTCGTGCCCCTCAGCCCAACAGCTCCCGCACCACAGGCACCAACCCCCGGAAGGCCTTCCCCCGGTGGCTGATCGCGTTCTTTTCCTCTGCGGAGAGTTCCGCGCACGTTCGCGTCTCGCCCTCCGGCTGGAGGATCGGGTCGTAGCCGAAGCCGCCCGAGCCTGAGGGGGCGTGGCGCAGGGTGCCGCGGAGTTGGCCCTCCACCACCCTTTCCGTGCCGTCCGGGAGGGCAAGTGCCGCCGCGCAGGCGAAGTGGGCCGAGCGGTGGATGTCCTCGTCGATGTCGCCGAGTTGGGCCAGGAGCAGGTTCAGGTTCGCGGCGTCGTCGCCGTGCTTGCCCGCCCAGCGGGCGGAGAAGATGCCGGGGGCTCCGCCCAGGACGTCGACGCAGAGGCCGGAGTCGTCGGCGACCGCGGGGAGGCCGGTGGCCTTGGCGAGGGCGTGGGCCTTGAGGAGGGCGTTCTCGGCGAAGGTGACGCCGGTTTCCCTGACGTCGGGGATCTCGGGGTAGGCGTCCGCGCCGACGAGGTCGTGGGTGAGACCTGCGTCGGCGAGGATCGCCCTGAGTTCCGTGATCTTGCCGGCGTTGCGGGTGGCGAGGATGAGGCGGGTCATGACGACCAGTATCCAAGCCCCCGGACGCTACGGCGTACAGACCTTCGTCAGTTCGCCGGCCGCGTCCGTGATCGGGCTGAGGTCGGGGGTGGCGTCACCGTTGTTGATGGACGTGCGGACGTTGCCGACGGCCTTGTCGAGGTCGTCGACCGCCTTGTTCACGTCGGTGTTGTCGGTCTTGTCGCCGATGTCGTCGAGGTTCTTGTCGATCTTGTCGAGCGCCTCGTCCGCCTGTGTGGGGTCGTCGCCCGCCTTCTCGACGGCTTGCTGGAGGTCGGTGACGCTGTCGGCGATCGCGTCCGCGGTCTGGACGCAGTCCAGGGCCTTGTTGACGGCGTCGCAGCCGACCAGTCCTACGCCCGCCGGTACGGCGATCAGAACTGATGTGATGGCGATGGCGATACGGCGGTGGCGCGCGGCCATGCGTGGGTCCCTCCCCGAGAGCTGTTACGGGCGCACGGCTTTGCCCGTGCACCCGTAACCGTAAGAACGCTTGTGGGGGCCCTGTTGGTTGCCTGTGGGGCGGGTCCGGTTGGCGGTCCGCTACTTCGTTGCTTCGAGCGCTTCGCGCTGGAACACGGCCAGGTCCTCGCAGCCGCCGACCGCGAGGTCGAGCAGTGCGTTGAGTTCCTTGCGGTCGAAGGGCTCGGCTTCGGCGGTGCCCTGGACCTCGACGAAGCGGCCGTCGCCGGTGCAGACGACGTTCATGTCGGTGTCGGCCTTGACGTCCTCCTCGTAGCGCAGGTCGAGGAGCGGTACGCCGGCGACGATGCCGACGGAGACGGCGGAGACGGTGTCGGTGAGGGGCTTGCGGCCGGCCTTGATGAGCTTCTTGCCCTGGGCCCAGGCGACGGCGTCGGCCAGGGCCACGTACGCGCCGGTGATCGCGGCGGTGCGGGTGCCGCCGTCGGCCTGGAGGACGTCGCAGTCGAGGACGATGGTGTTCTCGCCGAGTGCCTTGTAGTCGATGACGGCGCGGAGGCTGCGGCCGATGAGCCGGGAGATCTCGTGGGTGCGGCCGCCGATCTTGCCGCGTACGGCTTCGCGGTCGCCGCGGGTGTTGGTGGAGCGCGGGAGCATCGAGTACTCGGCGGTGACCCAGCCTTCGCCGCTGCCCTTGCGCCAGCGCGGGACGCCTTCGGTGACGGATGCGGTGCAGAAGACCTTGGTGTCGCCGAAGGAGATGAGGACGGAGCCCTCGGCGTGCTTGCTCCAGCCACGCTCGATGGTGATCGGGCGGAGCTGTTCGGGGGTGCGGCCGTCGATTCGAGGCACGGAGTCAGGCGTGGAGGACATGCGGCTGACCCTATCGGCAGATGGGCGGGGGCCCGTATCGGCAGATGGCTGGGTCGCATCGGGGTCACGGGGCGGTGCGTGTGGGTGGCGGGGGGCCGATCCGGACGCGTCTCTCGTTGCCGACTGCGGGGGCGTGGGTGCTTCGGGTCCTGCCCGGCTGTGGGTGCGGGGCCGCGCCGGTATGTCCGTCCTCGCTGTCGTCCGGTGGCCGACTTGATACTTCGGCGAGGGAACGCCGCGAACCGTGCTCCGGGCAGACATACCGGCACGTCCCCTCGCGTCTGGCTGCCGACTGCAGGTGCGCGGAGGGCCCCGCATCCGTACACGCCCGAGGGCCCCGCCGGTCGTCGGCGGGGCCCTCGGGCAGTGGGCGGTCAGCTGCTCACATCATGTCTTCGATGTCGGCGGCGATCGGGTCGGCGTCCGTGCCGATGACGACCTGGATCGCGGTGCCCATCTTGACGACGCCGTGGGCGCCTGCGGCCTTCAGCGCGGCGTCGTCGACCAGGCTCGGGTCGTGGACCTCGGTGCGGAGGCGGGTGATGCAGCCCTCGACCTCTTCGATGTTGTCGATGCCGCCGAGCCCGGCGACGATCTTCTCAGCCTTGCTGGCCATGGTGTTCTCCCTGTTCTTAAAGGACGCGGCCTCACCACACCGTAGGCCCGCTTTGTCACGGTAACGCACGGTTGGAGCATCTTCGCGGGCGGTTGCGGCACTCGTACCCAATGATGGCGATCAAGGTGCCATCCCCCTCGCCGTTCCTGCCGGGACGGCACCGCACTCGTTCCGCAACTGGTCTACACCAGTTTTCAACGCCCGCCAAACCTGGCTTGTTCCGGAGGGGACGCCGATGAGTTCCGAAGCAGCAGCGGTGCCGCAGAAGCGATGGTGGAACGGGCTTTTCCAGGGCCTTCAGAAGATGGGCCGCAGCCTCCAGCTGCCCATCGCCGTCCTCCCCGCCGCAGGCATCCTGAACCGCCTCGGACAGCCGGACGTCTTCGGCGCGGACGGCCTCGGGTGGGACAACGTCGCCAAGGTCTTCGCGGCTGCGGGCGGTTCCCTCCTGGACTCCACCCTCGGTCTGCCCCTGCTGTTCTGCATCGGTGTCGCGATCGGCATGGCGAAGAAGTCGGACGGCTCGACGGCGCTCGCCGCGGTCGTGGGCTTCCTCGTCTACTACGCGGTCCTTCGCGCCTTCCCCGACGACTGCCCGGCGGACACCACCTTCGGCGCCGCGGGGATGTGGAGCGGCGTCTGCATCGCGGAGGACGGGACGCCCGCGCAGGCCGCGTACCAGAATCCAGGGGTCTTCGGCGGCATCGTGATGGGGTTGCTCGCCGCGTGGTTCTGGCAGCGCTACCACCGCGTGAAGCTGGTCGACTGGCTGGGCTTCTTCAACGGCCGCCGCCTGGTGCCGATCATCATGGCCTTCGTCGGTCTGGTCTTCGCCGGGCTCTGTGTGTGGGTCTGGCCGCCCATCGGTGACGCGCTGACCAGCTTCTCCAAGTGGCTCGTGGACCTTGGCTGGTTGGGCTCCGGAATCTTCGGCGTGGCCAACCGCGCACTGCTCACGGTCGGCCTGCACCAGTTCCTGAACACGTTCGTCTGGTTCCAGTTCGGCGACTACACGAAGCCGGACGGCACGATCGTGCACGGTGACATCAACCGCTTCCTCGCGGGCGACCCGACGGCCGGTCAGTTCACGTCGGGCTTCTTCCCGATCATGATGTTCGCCCTGCCCGCCGCGGCCCTCGCGATCACGCACGCGGCCCGTCCGGAGCGCCGCAAGGTGGTCGGCGGTCTGATGCTCTCGGTCGGCCTGACGTCGTTCGTCACCGGCATCACCGAACCCATCGAGTACTCGTTCCTGTTCATCGCGCCCGCGCTGTACGCGATCCACGCGGTCCTCACCGGTGTCTCGATGGCGGTGACGTGGGCGCTGGGGGTCAAGGACGGCTTCAGCTTCTCGGCGGGTCTGATCGACTACGTCATCAACTGGAGTCTTGCGACCAAACCCTGGCTGATCATCCCGATCGGCCTTGTCTTCGCCGCGGTGTACTACGCCCTGTTCAGCTTCGTGATCCGCAAGTTCGATCTGCATACGCCGGGGCGAGAACCGGAGGAGGAGTCGGAGGCCGAGGACTCGGAACAGACCAAGGCCTAGACCCCTGGCCCCTCACGGAGAGGGGTCGCCCGCCTCCCCTGCGCAAGGCCCTCGGACCGTCGGTCCGGGGGCTTATCAGCGTTCATTTCGCGTTATGGCCGACCCCACAAAACTCGTGGGTTCCTTACGTCACCTTCACCGTGCTACAACAGGTCTACACCACTTATTGGTGTAGACCACGCGGCCGTCGGCCGCGGCCCCCGGAGACGCCGCCGTCCCCCACTTCCATGTCCCCAGGCGGCGCCTTGCCCACTGGAGGAAGTTGTGTCCACGGCCAGTGCCGCCCCCGCGGCCGACAAGAAAAAGGGCGCCGGCGTGATGGCTGTCATGCAGCGCATCGGCCGCAGCCTCATGCTGCCGGTCGCCGTGCTGCCCGCCGGAGCACTCCTGGTCCGTCTGGGCCACGACGACATGCTCGGCAAGCCGTCCATGCCGGACTTCATCAACAAGATAGCCAGCTTCATGGCTGCCGGCGGCGGCGCGATCATGGACAACATGGCGCTGCTGTTCGCCGTCGGTATCGCCATCGGCTTCGCCAAGAAGTCGGACGGTTCCACGGCCCTGGCCGCCGTCACCGGCTACCTGGTCTTCAAGAACGTCCTCGCCACCTTCACCGACGGCAACCTGCCGAAGGAAGCGACGGTCGTCGAGGGCAAGATCGTCATGGCCGAGAAGGCCGTCGACGCGGGCGTGCTCGGCGGCGTCGTCATGGGCATCGTCGTCGCCCTGATCTACCAGCGCTTCTACCGCACGAAGCTGCCCGACTGGGCCGGCTTCTTCGGCGGCCGCCGCCTGGTCCCGATCCTGTCGGCCTTCGCGGGCCTGTTCATCGGCATCGTCTTCGGCTACATCTGGCCGGTCCTCGGCACGGGTCTGCACAACTTCGGCGAGTGGCTGGTCGGTTCCGGCGCCGTGGGCGCGGGCATCTTCGGCGTCGTCAACCGCGCGCTGATCCCGGTCGGCATGCACCACCTCCTGAACTCCTTCCCCTGGTTCCAGGCCGGTGACTACGAGGGCAAGCACGGCGACATCGCCCGCTTCCTCGAGGGCGACCCGACCGCGGGCCAGTTCATGACCGGCTTCTTCCCGATCATGATGTTCGCCCTTCCCGCGGCCTGCCTCGCGATCGTCCACTGCGCCCGCCCCGAGCGCCGCAAGGTCGTCGGCGGCATGATGTTCTCGCTCGCGGCCACGGCCTTCGTCACCGGCGTGACCGAGCCGATCGAGTTCACGTTCATGTTCATCGCCCCGGTCCTGTACGCGATCCACGCGGTGCTCACCGGTGTCTCCATGGCGCTGACCTGGGCCCTTGGCATGAAGGACGGCTTCGGCTTCTCCGCAGGATTCGTCGACTACGCCATCAACTTCGGCATCGCGAAGAACCCGCTGGGCCTGGCCCTGGTCGGCCTCTGCTTCGCGGCGCTCTACTACGTGGTCTTCCGCTTCGCGATCACCAAGTGGAACCTGCCGACGCCGGGCCGCGAGTCCGACGAGGAGCTCGCCGAGATCCTCAAGGCCGAGTCGAAGTAGCCTCCGCCCCATTCGGGACGTAAGCCCCGCACCGTTGCGACCAACGGTGCGGGGCTTTGCCCGTTCCATCCGCTTACGGTCGTTCTTAGTCGAGGTCTTCGCCGACCGGGCCGCCCTCATCCCGATGCCGGGCATGCCCGGTGTGCACAACGCCGAGCTCGTCGCGGCCTTCGGCGCCGACATCGTCGTACTGAACCTGATCGAGCGGGCCTCGCCAGACGGCTGATCGACATGGGTGCGGCGATGCTGTGCCTGACGGCGAATCCGGGGACGGGCGGTTCGTACGAGGGGCTCGCGCGGGTGACCGAGGAGCTGCGGCGGGGCCTCGGTGACGACGTCGCGCTGTGGAGCGGCAAGATGCACCATGCCGGTCACCCGGAGCGGGTCACGGCCGCCCGGCTCACCTCACTGGTGGAGGCGGGCGCGGACGGTGTCGTCATGCCGTTGCCGGGGACGCTGCCCGGCGTCACCAAGGAGCTGGCCGCCGAGGCGGTGGCCGCGGTGCAGGACGCGGGGGCGGTCGTGATGGGGGCGATCGGCACCAGCCAGGAGGGCAGCCACGCGAACGTCGTGCCGCAGCTGGCCCTGACCGCGAAGGAGGTGGGCGTCGACGCCCACCACTTCGGCGACTCCTACCTGCCGGGCATGTGCGATCCGGAGGTCATGTACGCGTACTCGGTCGCGGTCCGCGGCCGCCGCCACACCTGGAACAGTGGCGCTGGGCGGCCGCGGCACCAGGCGCTGACCGCCGGCGAGCTAGATCTCGTAGCTGTGGCCGGGCTTCGCCAGCTCGGCCCGGCCGTCGTACACCGCGCGTGCGTCCGCCAGGTTCACCTGGGGGTCCGTCCACGGCGGGATGTGGGTCAGGAGCAGGCGCCCGGCGTTCGCGCGCCGGGCGGATTCGCCCGCCTCACGGCCGTTGAGGTGCAGGTCGGGGATGTTCTCCTTGCCGTGCGTGAAGGCCGCCTCGCAGAGGAACAGGTCGGTGTCGGCGGCCAGTTCGTCCAGCGCGGCGCACACACCCGTGTCTCCCGAGTACGTGAGGGACTTGCCCCCGTGCTCGACGCGGATGCCGTACGCCTCGACGGGGTGGCACACCTTCTCCGTACGGACCGAGAACGGGCCGATGTCGAACGAGGCCGGTTTCACGGTGTGGAAGTCGAAGACCTCGCTCATCGACGAGGCCGAAGGGGTGTCGGCGTACGCGGTGGTCAGGCGCTGTTCCGTGCCCTCGGGTCCGTAGACCGGGATGGGGGCGCAGCGGCCGCCTTCGTGCCGGTAGTAGCGCGCCACGAAATAGGCGCACATGTCGATGCAGTGGTCGGCGTGCAGATGGCTGAGGAAGATCGCGTCCAGGTCGTACAGACCGACATGGCGCTGCAGCTCGCCCAGGGCGCCATTGCCCATGTCGAGAAGCAGCCGGAAGCCGTCGGCCTCGACGAGGTAGCTCGAACAGGCCGAGTCCGCGGACGGAAACGACCCCGAGCAGCCGACGACGGTGAGCTTCATGGAGCGGAAACCTCCGGGGGCGAAACGGGGGTTGTACGGGGCGTTGCGGGGGGTTCTCGAAGAGGCCTGCGTCAGGCTCTACGAGGAGTTCTGCGGTCCGTCGAGCGTAAGGCGCAAAAGGCCCGGTCGCTCCTCCGTCGTGGGCCGTTGTGGGAGAACTCACCTGCTCTGTCACCGGTTCGGGGGGCGCGCGGGGCGGGGAGCGCCCCGGTACCGTCTGCGGTATGGATACGTCATGGTGGCTCGCGCTGGCCGCCGTGGTGGTGCTCGCGGCGGTCGCCGCGGTGGTGGACGGCCGGGGCCGCAGCACCCGCGGGCCCCGCGGGCGGACCACCCGGCCGCCGGGCAGGCCACGCGGGCCGCGGCGCAGGCTGCCCGCGCCGAAGCCCGCGGAGATCTGGTGGGCGAAGGTGCCCTACGAGGACGGTCCCGGCACCAAGGACCGGCCCTGTCTCGTGCTGTCCGTGCGGGGGCAGAGCGCGGTCGTCGCGAAGATCACCAGCAAGTACCACGACGAGCGGGCCGGGGTGATTCCGCTGCCGCCCGGGTCGGTGGGGGACGCGCGGGGGCGGCCCAGCTTCCTGGAGACCGACGAGCTGCGGGATGTGCCGGTGTGGGAGTTCCGCAGGCGGGCGGGGATCGTGGATCCGGCGCTGTGGGATCAGGTCAGGTACTTGGCGGGTTGAGCGGCAACGGAGAACTTGGCGGGTTGAGCGGCAACGGAGAACGCGGGGCGGGCCGGATGTATCCGGCCCGCCCCGCGTTCTCCTGCGTTGCCTCTAAGCCCACAGTTGGCCCTGCAGGGTCTCGATCGCCGCTTCCGTCGTCTCGGCGGTGTAGACGCCCGTGGAGAGGTACTTCCATCCGCCGTCGGCCACGACGAACACGATGTCGGCGGACTCCCCCGCCGCCACCGCCTTCTTGCCGACGCCGATCGCCGCGTGCAGCGCGGCGCCGGTGGAGACGCCCGCGAAGATTCCCTCCTGCTGAAGCAGCTCTCGGGTCCGCGTCACCGCGTCCGCCGAGCCGACCGAGAAGCGGGTGGTCAGGACCGACGCGTCGTACAGCTCGGGGACGAAGCCCTCGTCGAGGTTCCGCAGGCCGTACACGAGGTCGTCGTAGCGGGGCTCCGCGGCGACGATCTTGATGTCCGGCTTCTGTTCGCGCAGGAAGCGGCCCACGCCCATGAGCGTGCCGGTCGTGCCGAGGCCCGCCACGAAGTGGGTGACGGAGGGCAGGTCCGCGAGGATCTCGGGGCCGGTCGTCGCGTAGTGGGCGCCCGCGTTGTCCGGGTTGCCGTACTGGTAGAGCATCACCCAGTCCGGGTGCTCGGCCGCCAGCTCCTTGGCGACGCGTACCGCCGTGTTGGAGCCGCCGGCCGCCGGGGACGGGATGATCTCCGCGCCCCACATGGCGAGGAGCTCACGCCGCTCCTGCGAGGTGTTCTCCGGCATGACGCACACGATGCGGTAGCCCTTGAGCTTGGCCGCCATCGCGAGCGAGATGCCCGTGTTGCCGGACGTCGGCTCCAGGATCGTGCAGCCGGGCGTCAACCGCCCGTCCTTCTCCGCCTGTTCGACCATGTGCAGCGCCGGGCGGTCCTTGATGGAACCGGTCGGGTTACGGTCCTCCAGCTTCGCCCAGATGCGGACGTCGTCGGACGGGGAGAGCCGCGGCAGGCGGACGAGGGGCGTGTTGCCCACGGCCGCCAGCGGGGAGTCGTAGCGAGGCATCCGGATCAGACCATGCCGCCGGCCACGGCCGGCAGGATCGTGACGTTGT
The DNA here is from genome assembly GCF_055577645.1 of Streptomyces sp. NPDC033180. Classification (NCBI taxonomy): domain Bacteria; kingdom Bacillati; phylum Actinomycetota; class Actinomycetes; order Kitasatosporales; family Streptomycetaceae; genus Streptomyces; species Streptomyces sp. NPDC033180. The sequence goes on from NZ_JBVIPU010000001.1 coordinate 1,320,426, forward strand.
CGCCGTCCGTGAGCTTGGTGGAGATGCCGTCCAGGAAGCGGACGTCCTCGTCGTTCAGGTACACGTTCACGAAGCGGCGCAGCTTGTCGCCGTCCACGATGCGCTCGGCGATGCCCGCGTGCCGCGAGTCGAGGTCGCTGAAGAGCTCGGCGAGGTTGTCGCCGCTGCCCTCGACGGCCTTGGCGCCGTCGGTGTAGGTGCGGAGGATGGTCGGGATGCGGACCTCGATGGCCATGGCTTGGGCTCCTGTCGGGAGAAGTCACGTGGGTGGGCGCGCGGCGGCCCGGTCGTGCGAAGTGCGTCAGTGCGGGGTGCGTGGGCGCGGATGCGCGAGTGCGCAGGGCGTTACGCGGGGGTGGCGCCGCGGCTCACGGCCGTACGGCGGCGGCTGTCAGCGCGAACAGATCGCGCTGGAGAGCCTGCACAAATCGACGTGCAGACGCGCAACGAGCAGCATGCCCGGCATCTTGTCGCTCACGTCGTGGGGAACCATGCGGTCATCGTATCGATTCCCGGTCCGGGTTCTGGAATGTGATCTCGCATGGTGGACGGTTCGCGTCCATCACGTGGATGACGGCAGACGGGGCGCAGCTGAGGGCAGGTACGTGACCGTCGGAGCGCCCGTGGCCGGATGCACCGCCACCTCCGCCGTCACTCCGTACACCTCTGAGAGGAGCTCGCTGGTCAGGACCTCCTTCGGCGGACCCGACGCGACGAGGCGGCCGGCATCGAGGACGTACAGACGGTCGCAGTAGTAGGCCGCCAGGTTGAGGTCGTGCAGGGCCAGCAGATTCGTGGTGCCGAGGTCGCGGACGAGGGCGAGAATCTCCAGCTGGTAGCGGATGTCCAGGTGGTTGGTCGGCTCGTCCAGGACGAGGACCGCGGGTTCCTGCACCAGCGCCCTCGCCACCAGGGCGCGCTGGCGTTCGCCTCCGGAGAGGCCGGCGAAGACGCGGTGGGCGAGGCCGGCCGCGCCGACCCGCTCCAGGGCGTCGCCGACCAGGACGGCGTCCCGCGCGGTGTCCGCCTCCCAGAAGCGTTTGTGCGGGGAGCGGCCCATGGCGACGATCTGCCGGACGGTGAGCTCGAAGCCGGTGTGCCCGTCCTGCGGGACGGTGGCGATGCGGCGGGCGCGGTCCTTGGCCGAGCGGGCCGCAAGATCGTCACCGTCCAGGAGTACGCGGCCGCCAGTCGGCGTGAGGGTGCCGTAGACGCAGCGCAGGAGGGTGGTCTTGCCGCTGCCGTTGGGGCCGACGATGCCGATCGTCTCGCCTCGGGCCGCGCGCAGGGTGACGTCGTCGACCAGGCGCAGGCCGCCGGGCGTCTCGTAGAGGAGGTTCTCGGTACGCAGCATCATGTCGGTCATGCGGGAACCCCTTCCTGCGTACGGTTCCTGCGCAGCATCCACAGGAAGAACGGGCCGCCCGTCAGCGCCGTCAGGACGCCGACCGGGATGTCCTGCGGCGCCGCCACCGTGCGCGCGGCAAGGTCGGCGGCCACCAGGAACACCGCGCCCATCAGGGCCACCACCGGCAGGAGCACCCGGTGTGCGGCGCCGACCAGCATCCGGGCCGCGTGCGGCACCATCAGGCCGACGAAACCGATGGCCCCGCTGTACGCGACGAGTACGCCGGTCAGGAACGAGGCGAGGACGAAGACCGCGGCGCGGAAGCGGGCGGTGTCCAGGCCGAGGACCGTGGCGCCCTCCTCGCCCACCAGGAGCAGATCCAGGGGGCGGGCCAGGGCGACGAGCAGCGCGGTGCCCACGAGCAGGGCGGTGCCGGGCAGGGCGAGCATGTCCCAGCGGGCGCTGCCGAGGCCTCCGAGGGTCCAGTACAGGACTTCCTTCAGGTGGTCGGCGCTGTCGGATGTGATCAGGATCAGGCTGGTCAGGGCGGAGAGGATGTACGAGACGGCCACCCCGGCCAGGATCAGACGGCCGGTGGCGAAGCTGCCGCCGGACCTGGCCAGGGTGTAGACGACGAGCAGCGAGAGCAGGGCGCCGGCGAAGGCCGCGGCCGGGATCGTGACGGTGGTGGCCAGGCCCGCGCCCAGGCCGAAGGCGCTGCCGAGGACGATGACGGCGACGGCTCCGGCGGAGGCGCCGGATGAGACGCCGAGGAGGAACGGGTCGGCCAGGGGGTTTCGCACCAGGGCCTGGAGGACGGTGCCGATGACGGCGAGCCCGGCGCCTACGGCTGCGCCGAGCAGGACCCGGGGCAGGCGGACGTCCAGCACGATGGTGCGGAACGGGGAGGGGTCTGCGCCTCCCGTCAGGATCTCCAGGACCTCCGTGGCGGGTATCCGGACCGACCCCAGCGCCAGGCCCGCTACGACCGCTGCCGCGAGGGCTGCGCAGAGCGCCGCGATGACTGTCGCGTAGGTCAGTCGTCTGCGGGTTCGGGCGGCCCTGGCGGGGCGTCCCCCGATCCCGCCCCTTCCCGGCTGTGACATCTGCGGCTCCGCCGCGTGGGGGGTCTCCGCCCCCAGGCCCCCGGGCCGGTTGCCGTCAATCACCGGCTTCGCCGAGTTCGTCCTCAAACGCCGGACGGGCTGAAAACGTCTCCGCGCGGGCTGGACAAGCCGGCCGCCTGGCTGAGATCTCACAGCTGGTCCGCCAGCTTCCCCACCGCCGCCGGGGCCCTCACCCCCACCACCGTGTCCGACAGCGGCAGTACCGCGAAGCGCTTGTGTTTGATGGCGGGGACGTCCGCCAGGACCGGGTCGTCCAGGAGGCGCTTCTTCTTCTGGGCGACCGTCGTGCCGCCGTAGTCGAGGATCACGATCGTCTCGGGTCTGCGGTCGACCACCGACTCCCAGGACGCGTCGCCGAAGGACTTGTCCAGGTCGGCGAAGACGTTGTGGCCGCCCGCCCGCTCGATGATGTCGTTGCCGATCCCACGGCCGCCCGCCGTGAACGCCGTCTTGTCGCCGCTGTCGTAGACGAAGACGGGGACGGGCTTCCCGGAGTTCGACTCCTTGGCCGTGGCGGCCAGTTCGCGCTTCGCCGCGGCCACCCACTTGTCCGCCCGCGGCCGCACCCCGAAGGTGCTGCCGACCTCGCGGACCTCCCTGTAGACGTCGTCCATCGACACGGCCCGCTTCGCACAGCCCTCGACGTCGAGGCGGCTCTCGATGCCGGACTTCGCCAGGGCCCCGCGGCTGCGGCCCTCGCCGGCGAGGAAGGCGGACGCGTAACCGCCGTAGACGAAGTCCGGGTTCGCGGCCAGGAGCTTCTCGTACGAGGGGTATTCCTTGGCGAGGACGGGGGTGTCCGCGTACGCCTTCGCGTACTTCGGCAGGATCTTGTCGTCCAGGTAGGCCGTGCCCGCGATGCGGTCCTCTAGGCCCAGCTCCAGCATCACTTCCGTGACGTGCTGGTTCATCGTGACGGCCCGCTTCGGGGGTGCTTCGTACGTCGTCTTCACGCCGCAGTTCGTGACCGTGTACGGGAAGCCCGGCGCTTTGGACTCCGGCTTCGACGCGGTGCCGTCGGAGGACGAACACGCGGCGAGCGGGGCCAGCAGGGCCGCGGCCAGCAGCAGACGTTTGGGGCGGGACATGGCTGGGCTGCCTCCTCCAGGGGATTTCCGCGTCCCCTGCGTCGTGGGAGAAGAAGGCGGCAGGTCAGTTCCTGACTGCCCCACCCTCGCGGGGTGGGGTCACAGTGGCGGGACCGTGCCGGATTCGCACCGGCTTCCTGGGTCCTGCCGCCTCAAGGTGGAGCTCAGTATGCCTGGACGACCTTCACCTCTTCTTCGGTGACCTCGCCGTCGACGATCCGGAAGGAGCGGAACTGGAAGTCGCCCGCGTCGTCGGTGTCGGCCGTGGAGACCAGGACGTAGTGGGCGCCCGGCTCGTTGGCGTACGAGATGTCGGTGCGCGAGGGGTAGGCCTCGGTCGCCGTGTGCGAGTGGTAGACGATCACCGGCTCCTCGTCGCGGTCGTCCATCTCGCGGTAGAGCTTGAGGAGGTCGCCCGAGTCGAACTCGTAGAACGTGGGCGAGCGGGCCGCGTTCAGCATCGGGATGAAGCGCTCGGGGCGGCCTGTGCCCTCCGGGCCCGCGACCACACCGCAGGCCTCGTCGGGGTGGTCCTGGCGCGCGTGCGCGACGATCTGGTCGTGGAGGGCCTGGGTCAGGGTCAGCATGGCAGCCAGGATAAGCAGAAGGGCCGGCCCGTACCGAAGAGTGGTACGGACCGGCCCACATGCTGGGATCAGGCGGGGGATGCCTCGGTGATCAGGCGGAGGACGCCCCGGCGATCAGGACTTCACGGCGTCCTTCTGGCCCGCCTCGCCGCCACCCGTCGACTGCGCGTTGCGCTTCTGCATGATGAGGTAGCCGACGCCGAGGATCAGCGCCCACACCGGAGCCGCGTAGAGCGAGATCCGGGCGTCCTTGTCGACGCCCATCATCACGATGACCATGCCGATGAAGGCCAGCGCGAACCAGCTCGTGTACGGGGCTCCCGGCGCCCGGAAGGTGGACTGCGGCAGCTCGCCGCGGTCGGCCTTGCGGCGGTACTTGATCTGGCAGATCAGGATCATGATCCAGGCCCACATGCCGGAGATGGTCGCGAAGGAGACGACGTAGTTGAACGCCTCGCCCGGCCACTGGTAGTTGATCCAGACGCCGACCAGCATCAGCGTCGCGGAGAAGGTGGTGCCGACCAGCGGGAGACCGTTCTTCGTCAGCTTGGTGAAGAACTTCGGGCCCTGGCCGTTGAGCGCGAGGTCGCGCAGCATGCGGCCGGTGGAGTACATGCCGGAGTTGCAGGAGGAGAGCGCGGCCGTGAGGACGACGAAGTTGACGATCGCGGCCCCGATACCGAGACCCATCTCCTGGAAGGCCGCGACGAACGGCGAGACGCCCGGCTGGAACGAGGTCCACGGCACGACCGAGAGGATCATGACGAGGGCGCCCACGTAGAAGACGGCGATGCGCCACGGCACGGTGTTGATGGCCTTGGGCAGGACGGTCTTCGGGTCCTTGGACTCGCCCGCGGTGACGCCGACCAGCTCGACGGCGAGGAAGGCGAACATCACGATCTGCAGCGTCATCAGCGTGGAGCCGATGCCGTTCGGGAAGAACCCGCCCTGGTCCCACAGGTGGGACACGGAGGCGGTGTCACCGGCGTCGGAGAAGCCGATGGTGAGGATGCCGGCGCAGATGAGGATCATGCCGATGATCGCGGTGACCTTGACCATCGAGAACCAGAACTCGAGCTCTCCGAAGAGCTTCACGGAGATCAGGTTGGCGCCGTACAGGATGACCGTGAAGATCAGCGCGTAGGCCCATTGTGGAATGGCGTCGTGTGTCCAGTACTGCATGTACTGGGCCGCGGCTGTGACTTCCGTGATGCCGGTGACGACCCAGAAGAGCCAGTACGTCCAGCCGGTCACGTACCCGAAGAACGGGCCGATGAATTCACGCGCGTACTCCGAGAAGGAGCCCGACACGGCGCGGTACATGAGCAGCTCGCCCAGGGCCCGCATGATGAAGAAGATGACGAGGCCGGCGATGGCGTACGCCAGGATGAGGCTCGGACCGGCCTTGTGAATGGCCTTGCCCGCGCCGAGGAACAGGCCGGTGCCGATGGCACCGCCGATCGCGATCATCTGGATCTGCCGGGCGCCGAGCCCGCGCTGATAGCCCTCGCCTGACGAACCGGACGAACCGCCCGCTCCGCCGGCCTCATTGCCGTCGTGATGCTCTTCGACCTGCACTGAGGTCATGGTGACGCCTTTCTCCACGCTGATCCGTGCCCGCAGTCGCGTTATGGCCACGGATCAGGTCCTGATCCCCCCGGATATGGATGGAGTGCTACCGGCGGTCTGCCGGCCCGAGCGCCACCGGTGACATGGGTGGCGTCACCGAGTGGTCGTGAAGATTTATCACGGCCGCAATAGTGATCGGTTCAGCCACGTGTGGCCCACACCACGAGAAGAACCGGACAAAATTCCCTTGGCGCATGAAAAGCGGGCATTGAAGTGACGCGATCGTTATCCGGATTTGAGCGTCCGATGAGCGAACGGAGCGTAATCGCTGCTGCTTACAACGACTTTTCGGACGACCGGGCCCACTTCCGTGTGACTTCTGACCGGTGAGGGGCCGACTGAGCTTGGTGCGTGCCGACTAGCCGATGAGTGTGCCGACCAACGTCTCCTGCAGCCCGCCGAGCCAGAGATAGGCCATCACCATCGGCTTGCGGGCGTCGGAGTCCGGCAGCTGGTAGAGCAGGTCCGTGTCCTCCTCGTCGGTCACTTCGAGGCGGGCGCCGATCGCGAGGCGGAGGTCGTTGAGCGCGCCGAGCCAGTGCCGCGACTCGTCGGCGGACAGCTTCAGGACGGCGCCGCCCTCACCCTTCGACGACATCGCGTCCAGGGAGCGGATCACCACCAGGGCGTCCTCGCGCTTCTTGGCCCGCAGGTCGTTCTCGGTGAAGCGCCTGAACTCCGAGGAGTACGCCCGCAGTTCCTCCTCATCGGCCTTCTCGCTGCCGGGGCCGCCGTAGGCGTCGGGCAGCAGCCGCTGGAGAACGGGGTCGGTCGGCGGCTCGCTCGGGCCCTCCGCGAACAGCTCCGCGAGGGGGTCGTCGGAGGCGTCCTCGGCCGGGCCCGGGCCGATCAGCTCCAGGAGCTGCACGGCCAGGGACCGGATGATCGAGATCTCGACCTCGTCGAGCGCGACGGCCGCGCCGCCCCCGGGAATGGCTTCGAATTGTCCTGGCATCAGATGCGTCGCTACTTCCGGTCCTGCTGGAGGGTGGCCCACAGACCGTATCCGTGCATGGCCTGTACGTCGCGCTCCATCTCCTCGCGGGAGCCGGTGGAGACGACCGCGCGACCCTTGTGATGCACGTCCATCATCAGCTTGTTGGCCTTCTCCTTCGAGTACCCGAAGTAGGACTGGAACACATAGGTCACGTAACTCATCAAATTGACCGGGTCGTTGTGGACGAGCGTGATCCAGGGGACGTCTGGCTCCGGGACGGCGAAGGTCTCTTCGTCCGATTCCGGGCGGGTGATCTCTGCGGGAGCCGTACTCACTTGTCCCATGCTGCCACCCGCGGGGGGCCCTCGCACAAATGGACCCGGGAAATCGTCAGAGTGACGAGATGCGGGGTAGCATCCTTCGTATGAACACAGCGGACCTTGGGCTGCCGGTGGATGTTCCGTCGACAGCGCTCTTCACGGATCACTACGAGCTCACGATGCTGCAGGCCGCGCTGAAGGCCGGCACCGCCGACCGGCGCTCCGTCTTCGAGGTCTTCACGCGCAGACTGCCCGAGGGACGCCGCTATGGAGTGGTGGCCGGAACCGGCCGTGTCCTGGACGCCGTGGAGAACTTCCGCTTCGACGCGGACGTCATCGGCTTCCTGCGCGAGCGCCGTGTCGTCGACGAGGAGACCCTCTCGTGGCTCTCCTCGTACCGCTTCAGCGGCGACATCTGGGGCTATCCCGAGGGTGAGGTCTACTTCCCCGGCTCGCCGATCCTGCGCGTCGAGGGCTCCTTCGCCGAGTGCGTGCTCCTGGAGACGGTGGTCCTCTCCATCCTCAACCACGACTCGGCGATCGCGGCCGCGGCCTCCCGGATGGCCTCGGCCGCCGGGGAGCGCCCGCTGATCGAGATGGGCGCACGGCGTACGCACGAGCTGGCGGCCGTCGCCGCCTCGCGCGCCGCGTACGTCGGCGGCTTCACCACCACGTCCGACCTGGCCGCCGGCTTCCGCTACGACATCCCCACGGTCGGCACGTCGGCCCACGCCTTCACCCTCCTGCACGACAACGAACGCGATGCCTTCCAGGCCCAGGTGGACTCACTCGGCCCCGGCACCACCCTGCTCGTGGACACGTACGACGTGACCGAGGCCGTCCGCACCGCCGTCGAGGTCGCGGGGCCCGAGCTCGGCGCCGTGCGCATCGACTCGGGCGACCTGCTCCTGGTGGCGCACCGGGTCCGGCAGCAGCTGGACGAGCTCGGTGCGACCAAGACGAAGATCGTCGTGACCTCCGACCTCGACGAGTACGCCATCGCCTCGCTGGCGGCGGCGCCCGTGGACGCGTACGGCGTCGGCACACAGCTCGTCACCGGGTCCGGGCACCCGACCTGCTCGATGGTCTACAAGCTGGTGGCCCGCGCCCACTCGGCCGACCCGCACGCCCGCCTCGAGCCGGTGGCCAAGAAGTCGCTCGGCGCCAAGTCGTCGGTGGGCGGGCGCAAGTGGGCCGCGCGCCGGCCCGACGACCACGGCATCGCCGAGGCCGAGGTGATCGGCACGGGCGCCGTGCCGGTGGAGCTCGCCGACCACCAGCTGCTCGTCGAGCTGGTCAAGGGCGGTGAGGTGGTGGCGCGCGAGCCGCTCGACACCGTGCGCGACCGGCACGCGGAGGCGCGGGGGCGGCTTCCCCTGTCGGCCACGCAGCTGTCGAAGGGCGAGGCCGTCATTCCGACGGAGTACATCTGAATTGTGCGCCGGAGCGGAGAGAGGGCGTTCGAACGCCCTCTCCCGCATCGCGTTCGAAGTCTCTACGCTCGGTTCATCCGGCCGAGTCCCCTCTCCCTCCCCCAACGCCTACGAGTCTTGCCGAGCCGAAGGACACCCGATGCGCCGCGCTCTGATCGTCGTCGATGTGCAGAACGACTTCTGCGAGGGCGGCAGCCTCGCCGTGGCCGGGGGAGCCGATGTGGCCGCCGCGATCACCGAGCTGATCGGCCAGGCGCCGGCGGGCTACCGGCACGTGGTGGCCACCCGCGACCACCACATCGACCCGGGCGACCACTTCTCCGACCGGCCGGACTACGTCCGCTCCTGGCCGCCGCACTGTGTGGCGGGGACCGAGGGGATCGGGTTCCACCCGAACTTCGCGCCGGTCGTGGCGTCCGGGGCCATCGACGCGGTCTTCGACAAGGGGGCCTACTCGGCCGCCTACAGCGGGTTCGAGGGGGCCGACGAGAACGGCGTCCCGCTGGCCGACTGGCTGCGGGACCGGAAGATCACCGAGGTGGACGTGGTGGGGATCGCCACCGACCACTGCGTGCGCGCCACGGCGCTCGACGCGGTGCGGGAGGGGTTCGCCACGGTGGTCCTGCTCGACCTGACCGCGGGGGTCTCCAGGGAGACGACAGAGCGGGCTCTGGAGGAGCTGCGGGCGGCGGGGGCAGAGCTGACGGGCAAGCCGGTGGTCTAGCCCGCTAGCCCTGCAGGGGGGGCGCGGGCCCCCAGGGGCGCGCGGAACTGCGCGCTCAGCCCCCACCGGCCCGCAGGGGCAGATCAGACAGTCTCTCCCCCTGCAGCGCCTGCCGCTTCAAAGCCCTGATCGGATGCCAAAGCTCAGCGGCAGCGTCCGGCGCCGTACGCCATATGAGGCCGTCCGGGTGATGCAGCACCGCCGTGATCTCGTCCGGCGTCGGCGGCTCCGCGTTGCCCCGCAGATAGACGGCTCGCAGGCCCAGGTTCCGCAGGCGGGTCAGGGCCCTCGCGCGGTTCACCGCGTGGACGATCATCCGGACGCTGCCGCCGCCCAGGGCGGGGTTCGGCAGCGTCAGGGCCACCACCACACTGCCGTTCGGCAGCTTGCTGAAACCTCCTGCGGACATGGCTGGTCACACCCCCGTGAGACGTCGCACGGGGCTCCTGGCCGAGCCCCGTGTCAATAAGAAATCCACAGGACGCACCTAAACACGATCGGCCGCCGCCCGCTAGAGGGCGACGACCGATCATGGCTTGACCTGCGTAAACGCTAATTACTTCTTGGAGGGGCCCACCTGGACCGTGATCGAGGAGCCATCCTTCGGCTGCTTGATGATCTTGATCTGGGTGTTGGTGTCAGTGACCTTGACACTGCCCGTGGGGTTCTCCTTGAACCAGTAGGTGCCCTTGTGGTCGTCGAAGACCGGGACACCCTTCTGGGACTTGATCTTCAGCGCGACGTCCGCGTTGTGGAGCGTGAACTTGTCGGTCGCGAACTTGCTGAAGGGCGCGTCGAACGGCTGGATCTTGTTCCGCAGCAGGGTGCCGTCCGCCCACTTGAGCGGCTTGGCGTGCGCGTCCACCGGCAGGATCAGACCCTGGCCGGGGTGCGCGCTGGTGTTGTTGTCCTTCTGCGAGGTGTCCCACTGCCAGACCATCAGGCCGGTCTGGTACGGGTAGTGCTCGACCCAGTCCGGACGGGTCTTGGAGAAGCCGAAGTTGTACGGGCCGACCTTCAGGGTCTTGTCGTACGACACGTACTGCCGGTTCTCGGCGAGGTAGTACTGGTCGTAGTTCTTGGTGAAGGACTCGCCGATGCGCGAAAAGCCCTTCGCCGTCCAGCCGTTGTCGTCGCCCTCGGCGCCGTCCTCGAAGACCTTGGCACCGTCCGCGGTGATCGCGAGGCCGTCGGCCGCGAAGCCCTTGCCGCCCGCGCCGCCGTCCGTGGAGTAGCGGAAACGGAGGTCGATCTTCTTGCCGGCGTACGCGTCGAGCGGGAACGCGAGCTTCTTGTACGCACCGGACGCGCCGGTCAACGCGGGCTTGTCGCCGGCGTCGCGCGGAATGGCTTTGCCGTCCGCCGTGCCGTCCACCGGCGTCCAGTTGGCGCCGCCGTCCGTCGACACCTCGGTGTAGAGGTAGTCGTAGTTGGCTTCGATGTCCCACCAACCGTCCAGCGTGAGCGCGGCCTTGGCCTTGCCGCTCAGGTCGACCGAGCGCGTCAGGGTGTTCTTGAGGTCGTCGCCCTGATCGCTCCACCACTGCTTGGAACCCTCGGTGGGCTTGGTGACCGTGGTGGTGACGGCCTTCTTCGGGAGGTCGACGACGAGCGCCTGACGGTGGCGGGTGTTGTACTCCGAGACGCCCAGCTTGTGCTCGGACGTCGTCGCGGCCTTGGCCTTGGCGTAGTCGAGCCAGCCCAGCTGGAACTTGTCCCAGGCGGTCATGTCGCCGGGCAGGTCACCGATGGCGTCCTTGCCGGTGCCGAGCCAGGAACCGGCCGACATCAGCGACCAGAAGCCGACCGAGTTCTCGCCCTTGCCCGTCGTGTCGTACAGGTCGGGCAGACCGAGGTCGTGGCCGTACTCGTGGGCGAAGACGCCGAGGCCGCCGTTCTCCGGCTGCATCGTGTAGTCGCCGACCCAGATGCCCGAGTCGCCGATCTGCGTGCCGCCCGCCTTGTTCTCGCCGGGACCGGTCTTGCCCGCGTCGCTGCCGTACGCGTACCAGCGGTGCGCCCACAGGGCGTTGGTGCCCTCGGCGCCGCCGCCTGCCGACTCGTCCTCGCCCGCGTGGACGATCTGGAAGTGGTCGATGTACCCGTCGGGCTCGTTGAAGTCGCCGTCGCCGTCGAAGTCGTAGCGGTCCCAGAGGTCGTACTTGGCGAGGTCCGCCTTGATCTGGGCGTCCGTGCGGCCCTGGGCCTTCTGGTCCTTGGTCCAGGCAGTGACGCCGTCCTTCACCGCGTCCCAGACGTTGGCGCAGTTGGTGTCGCCGCAGTAGTTGGAGCCGTACCGCGCCTCGTTGTAGTCGACCTTGACCCAGTCGGAGACCTCTCCGTCGACCGAGTAGCGGCCGGACGAGGTCTTCTCGTAGTAGGTCTTCAGGGACTCCTTCTTCTTGCCCTTGGCGTCCTTGCCCTCACCGAAGTAGAGGTCCTGGAAGTGCTTCTGGTTGTAGTCCTTCTGCCAGGCCGTGCTGTTGTCCTTCGCACGGTCCGGCTCGGCTATCTTGTTGTGCGCCGGGCCGGGCTTGCCGCCGTACTTCTTGATCGGCGCCTCGGGTCCTTCCGGACCGTCGGGGTCGTACATGGTGGTGTCGTCCACCTTGTCCCCGAACTCGACCAGGATCGTGAAGATCTTGTCGGTCTTCTCCCGGCCGAGCTCGACGTACTTCTTGTCGTCGAGCTTCACGACCTGGGAGCCGCCGCGCTTCTGGACCTTGGCGTCGCCCTCGATGACCTGCTGAAGAGCGGCCTTGCGCTGCTGGGCCTGCTCCTTGCTGAAGGGCCCGTCCAGGTCGTGGTCGACCTGCGCCTTGGCCCTGCTCGGGTCCTGCCGGTCGATGGCGGGAGCGCCGCCCGGACCATCGTCCTTGGCCGACGCGGTGGCTGCCGAGAACGTGGCGGCTGCCGCGGCCATCGCCACGGCAGCCGCGGTGGCTCTGAACGTCCGTCTACTGACTGTCACTTGATGCTGTCCTCCCCCGCGTCCGCGCGAAGGCGGGCCGAGGTCCCGGTCGGAGGAGGTCCGCGCGCGATACGCGTCACAAGTGACGACATTCGACCGGAGATACGAGAGAAAAGACAGACCTTGACTTGCACAGGCCAAGTGCACTATGCAGGCCCCGGGGTCCGCTATCCGGACGCGTGCGCCCGCCCGTGGGCATGGTCAACAGGCGCGTCCCACCGTCCACTTGATGGACGTCATGAACCCGTGCGCCCCCTGTGCTGCCGCACCGTGGGTTAGGTCACGCTTACCGCCCGTTCCCGTCGGGCATGCAGCGGAATAGAGTCAATCGACGGTGCGCTACAGCGCGAGGCGACACATCTCAAGTCGCCGCAGCCGGGCACCCTTTGATTCGAATTACAGCTTCACATTGGGCCCGACCACCCCCGCATCCGCTGTCCCGAGGACGGATTACGCCATGCCTCGTCCCATGCCGCTGCCTCGTCCGACCCCCGCGCAGATCACCTACGGCACGCTGACCGTCGTCTTCTCCACGCTCGCCATGCTGCTGCTCTCCCAGACGAGTTCGGGCATCGGGGTCGCGGTGATAGCCGCCGCCGCGCTCGTCCTCGGATTACTGGTCGCGATGACGGTTCCGCAGCCGAAACCCGCGGCCTCACCGGCCGCACGCCTCGCTCCCGCCGCACGGACCGCCGGCGAGCGCGTCCCGGTCCAGCGCGCCCCCGCTCCCGTCCTGGCCGAGTCCGTACGCGAGCCGGCGGGCCCGTGAGGATCACGAACCCGCCGGAACTGCCGCTGTCACTGCCGCCGCAGCGGTCTCCCCTGGTCAGCCGGTGCTGACCACCACTGTCTTGGCCGCCTTGTCGTGCAGGCCCTGCTTGTAGGGCTTGTCGAAGAAGCTCCAGCCGCCGCAGATCGCCGTCCAGATACAGGCACAGCAGAAGGCGAAGGGCAGCCAGAGGACGGCCGCGCGGACGAGCGCGGTCTGCAGGGTGGGGGTCGCACCGTCGTTGAGGTTCGCGACCCGAAGCCCCAGCCACTTCTTGCCCAGGGTCTGGCCCGTCCTGGAGATCATGAAGGTGTCGTACGCGATGTAGAGCACGGCGGCCAGCAGGGACTGCCCGAAGCTCTTCCCGTACTCCACCTTGTCCGGGTCGACGTCGAACTCGTTCGTGCCGAGGCCCCAGGAGAGCAGCCAAACGACGATGCCGACGAGGATCATGTCGAGGATGCGGGCGAGTACGCGTTTGCCGCTGTCCGCCAGGGGCGGCATGCCGGCGAGGGGGTCGTTCCCTCCGCCGTACGGTCCGCCGCCTCCGCCGTAGGGATCTCCGCCTCCGCCATAGGGGCCTTGGCCGCCGCTTCCGCCGTACGGCGGGGGTGGCGGGGGCGTGCCGTAGGGAGAGCCCGAGCCGCTGTCCTGCGGGGGCTGCTTCCTGAAGGGGTCGTTGTCGTCGGGGGGCGGCGGGTATTGCGGCGGTTCGGTACTCATGGGCCGAGTGGACCGCGGGGGCGCCGGGGGCGCATCCGGCGAGGGGCTGTCTGGGTTAAGGGCGTCCTCAGGCGCCGGACGGGCTGATCCTCAGCCCGTCCGGCGCCTGAGGACGAACTCGGCGGAGCCGAGCCCGTCCGGCGCCTGAGGACGAACTCGGCGGAGCCGGTGATCAAGGGCGCCCAGGGCCCCGGGGCCAGAAACTAGCCCGCCACAAACGTTCCCGCAGCCTTGTCGTGCCAGCACTGGCGCCACGGGCGGTCGAACACGCACCACAGGACCCCGACGACCCCGATCACCAGGACCCCCGGCACCGCATAGACGAGCCACCGCTTCAACGCCGAGCCGAACGACGGCGTCTCGTGCTCCTCCATGTCCCGCACCTGGAGCCCCAGGACCTTCTTGCCCAGCGTCCGCCCCCACTTGGCGGTGGGCAGTACCTCGTAGAGGACTCCGAAGAGGAGCAGCACACCGAGGACCATCCCCAGGTATCCCGCCGTGGTGCCGTCGAGCAGCCACACCGTGACCTTCTCGCCGGACATCTTCGCCGCGTCGATCTTGCTGTCGACGTGATCGGCGGCCTTCGCGCCGAGCGGCAGCGCCGCGGCCCCGGTCACGGCCGCGAGGACGACCGTGTCGATGAGCCGCGCCGCGAACCGCTTGCCGAGCCCCGCGGGCCGCCCCGCCGCCTGGTTCTGCGCCATCGCCAGGAACGGGTCGTTGGCCACCGGCTTCCAGGGCACGACGGGCTGCTGCTGCCCGTCCCCCTCGGCGAGCCGGTGCACCTGCTGCGCCCAGGAGGGCGAGCCGCCACCGGGCCCCGAGGTCACGGGCGAGGCCGCGGCACCCGGCGCACCGCCCTGCTGCGGGACGGTGGGCTGACCGGGCGCGGGAGCCGGCGCAGGGGCGGGCGCGGCTGCCTGCGGAGGCACGGCGGCCTGCGGGGGCGCCGGGGTCTGCGCCGCCGCACCGGACGACTTCGGACGCAGCGCCCGGATCGCCATGGTGCCTTCGGTGGCGGGCGCCGCCGCGGTCGGCCGCACCGGCACCGAGGGCCTGCGGAACGTCACGGTGCCCTCCGCCGGGGGCTGCGGCTCCTTCGGCGGCGTTCCGGGCGCACCCGAGCCTCCGGGCTTGATCGCTCGGATCTGCACCGTGCCCGGCCCGTTCATCTCCTGAGGAGAGGGCGCCTCCTCAGGAGCGGAGGCGGAGGCGGGGGCCGAACCGGCAGTCGGCGCACTCGGCTCACTCGGCTCACTCGGCACGCGAGGGTCACGCGGATCCCGGGCTCCCGAAGCGTCCCGGCCTCCCGAAGCACCCCGCTGCTCGGGCTCGCCCCACGAAACCCGCCGCTCCTGCTCCCCGCCGAGCCCTGTCTGCCGAGCCGCGTCCGCCTGCCAGGCGGAGGCGGGCTCGGGCCTCGACCCGTGCTGCGACGCGTCGGCGTCAACCGTGCCGGCCGCCGACTCGGGCGCCGCCAGGGGTTCCTCGTCGAAGAAGTGCGGCCCGGTCTCCTCCGCGGACGCCGGCGTCGCCGCTCCCGTTCCCGGAGGCGCGGGAAGCGATTCGCCGTCGGTCGGGGCGGGACGGCTGGTCCCGGGCACCCAGGCCGCGCCGTTCCAGTACCGGACATATCCGGGAATGGACGGATCGGGGTAGTAGCCTTCGCGGGGCCTGTCGTCGCCTGGGGCCGGAGTTGGGGCGCTCATGTCCGTCGTCCCGTATCTGCTCGGGGGTCTTTTTGAGGCTCCACATCTATCAGACCTCCGCGTCCGCCTGTGCGGCTCCTGCCCTACAGACCACTTTCCGGGCACAGTTCAACCACGTACGGAAAATGTTTCCCGAACCCGCGTAATGCTCCGCGACCATCGTGCTCTCTCCTTGCACGGGCCCGCTCCAGGGCCCCGGAAGAGGAAGGAACAGCACCGAGATGCACACCGTGGTGGAACGCGAGCTTGAGCTCAAACTCGTCCTCTCGCCGGAACGCGCGATCCCCGTCCCGGCCCGCCTCACCTACCGCACCGACGATCCCTACGCCATCCACATCGCCTTTCACATCGGCTCCGAGCACCCCGTGAACTGGACGTTCGCACGCGAACTTCTGGTCGAGGGGGTGTTCAGGCCCTGCGGTCACGGCGACGTCCGGGTCTGGCCGACCAAGGTCGAAGGGCGCAGCGTCGTCCTGATGGCGCTGACTTCACCCGACGGTGACGCCCTCCTCGAGGCGCCGGCGCCCGCCGTGTCCGCCTGGCTCGAGCGCACGCTGCGGGTGGTCCCTCCGGGCTCTGAGGCTGAGCGGCTCGGCATCGACGACGGCCTCGCCGAGCTGCTCATGCCGACCACGGGCCGCGCCGACGAGCTCTGGCTGCGCGACCCCTGGCCCTCGGACGAGTCCAAGGACGGTGAGTGACCTCCGCCGCCACGGGGGCGACGACGTGTACGGGCCGATGTCAGAACAGCTTGCCGGGGTTGAGGAGGGAGAGCGGGTCGAACGCCGCTTTGACGGCACGCTGCATCTCCACGCCCACCGGGCCGAGTTCGCGTGCGAGCCAGTCCTTCTTGAGGACGCCCACGCCGTGCTCGCCGGTGATCGTGCCGCCGAGTTCGAGGCCCAGGGCCATGATCTCGTCGAAGGACTCGCGGGCGCGGCGGCCCTCGTCGGCGTCCGCGGCGTCGAAGCAGACGGTGGGGTGGGTGTTGCCGTCGCCCGCGTGCGCGCAGACCCCGATCGTGAGGCTGTACTTGTCGGCGATGCGGTCGACGCCTTCGAGCATGTCGGCGAGCTTCGAGCGCGGCACGCACACGTCGTCGATCATCGTCGTGCCCTTGACGGATTCGAGCGCGGTGAGTGACAACCGCCGTGCCTGGAGGAGCAGTTCGGACTCCGCCGCGTCCTCGGCGGGGACCACCTGGGTGGCGCCCGCGGCCTCGCAGAGCGCGCCGACGGCCGCGAGGTCCGCGGCGGGGTCCGAGGTGTCGAAGGCCGCGAGGAGCAGCGCCTCGGTGGTTTCCGGGAGGCCCATGTGGGCCAGCGCGTTGACGGCCCTGATGGTCGTGCGGTCCATCAGTTCCAGGAGCGAGGGGCCGTGCCCGCCCTCCATGATCTTGCATACGGCGTCACAGGCGGCCCGCGCGGAACTGAACTCGGCGGCCAGGACCAGCTGTTGGGGCGGCTGCGGCTTCAGGGCGAGGGTCGCGCGCACGACGATGCCGAGGCTGCCCTCGGAGCCGACGAAGAGGCGTGTGAGGTCGTAGCCGGCGACGCCCTTGGCCGTGCGCCGTCCGGTACTCATGAGCCGTCCGTCGGCGAGGACGACGTCGAGGCCGAGCACGTACTCCGCCGTCACGCCGTACTTCACGCAGCACAGGCCGCCCGAGGCCGTTCCGATGTTCCCGCCGATGGTGCAGGTCTCCCAACTGGACGGGTCCGGCGGGTAGTAGAGACCGTGTTCGTTCACGGCGCGGGAGAGCGTGGCGTTGACGACGCCGGGCTCCACGACCGCGATCCGGTCGACGGGGCTGATCTCCAGGATGCGGTCCATTTTGACCAGCGACAGCACGATGCAGCCCTCGCTGGCGTTCGCGCCGCCCGACAGGCCCGTGCGGGCGCCCTGCGGGACGACCGGGATTCGTAGCTCGGTCGCCGTCCGCATGACGTGCTGGACCTGCTCGACGGTCCGTGGCAGGACCACGACGGCCGGGGTGCCGGCGTCGCAGAAGCTGGCCATGTCGTTCGCGTACGAGGACGTGATGTCGGGGTCCGTGAGGACGGCGTCGCCGGGGAGGCCCTCGTGGAGGAGTTCGATGAGTGTGCGGCTCATGATCACAGCCTCGCACTCGGGGCCATCGGTGTGAACCCGTGTGCGACGCCCGTCCGCGTGCCGGGATGTGCTCTTCCTATTGACGCACAGTGAGCGCCATGGAGATCGAGACCGGGTCCGAGTCCGTGACCCAGAAGGACACGAAGGACCCGAGGGGCGAGAAGGACCGGCGTCCGCCGCACGCGCCCGCCATCTGGAGCGAGGCGCCGCGGGGCTCGCGCCGCTCCCCCTCCTTGCGGCGGGTGCTGCTCGCCTCCGTCGCCGGGTGTGTGGTGCTCGGCGGCGTGGTGGTGCTGCTGCCCGACGGGGGCGGGAAGGCCGCGCCGCCCGCCCTTGGGCCCGCCGGTCGGGCGATGGCGGCAGCGGGTGCCGGGGCTCCGGCGGCGCTGCCCGACCTCACCGTGCTGATCGGGCAGCGGGAGGCGCACCTGCGGAAGTATCCCGGGGACGACGAGTCGTGGGCGGTGCTCGGGGCCGCCTACGTCGAGCGGGGCCTTCGGACCGCGGACTCCGCGTACTACCCCAAGGCGGAGGAGGCGCTGCGTACGTCCCTGAAGACGCGTCCCGAAGGAAACGCGCAGGCGCTGACGGGCATGGCGGCGCTCGCGAACGCGCGGCACGACTTCCGCGGGGCGAAGACGTGGGCGGAGAGCGCGGTGAAGCTGGCGCCGAAGCGGTGGTCGACGTATCCCGCACTGATCGACGCGTACAGCGGTCTGGGTGACGCGAAGGGCGTGGAGAAGGCCCTGGAGACGCTCAAGGAGCTGAACCCGGGCACCTCCGCCGTGCTGGCCCGGTCCGGCCAGGTCTACCGGGACCGCGGCTGGCGCGAGGACGCGGCCTCGAAGCTGATGGACGCGGCGGCTCTCGCGGAGGGCCCTGCGGAGAAGGCGGTGTGCCTGTACCGCGTGGGCGAGCTGTCATGGGAACGCGGCGAGCCCGCTCAGGCCCTTCGCTACTACGAGGCGGCGCTGGTCTCGGACCCCGACCACCACCCTTCCCTCGCCGGGAAGGGCCGAGCGCTCGCGGCACTCGGCCGTACGTCGGAGGCGCTGCGTTCCTATCAGAGCGCGCTGGTCAAGCAGCCGGCGCCGGAGTACGCCCTGGCGCTCGGTGAGCTGTACGAGTCGCTGAAGCTGGCCCCGGCCGCGCGGGCGCAGTACGACGTGCTGCGGGCCCGGGTGAAGCAGGTGGGGGTGAACGGCGTCAACGATCAGCGGATCCTCGGCCTCTACGAGGCGGACCACGGGGACGCGGATGCGGCGGTGGACCGTCTGCGGGCGGAGTTCAAACGCCACGGGAGTCCGGAGGCGGCGGATGCGCTGGGGTGGGCGCTGCATCGGGCCGGTGAGGACGAGGATGCCTTGAAGTACGCCACACGGGCGACGGAGAAGGGCCCGCTGAGCGCGACCTTCGCCTACCACCGGGGTGAGATCGAGCGGAAGCTCGAACGGTACGGGGCCGCGCGGCGGCACATCGGGGAGGCGCTGCGCCTGAACCCGTACTTCTCCCCCCTGCTGGCCCCGGCGGCCCGGGAGGCCATGAGGTCCCTGGGCGACCCTCCGGAGGGCGGCCCGGCCCAGATGTACGCCCCCGAACCACCGTCTCCCCAGGAGACGACTCCCACCCGGCCCCGCCCCAAGCCCACCCCGAAACCGACCCCGAGCCCCTCCGCCGCGCAGGGGACCTAGAGCGGGGCTGTGCCGATCAAGGCGTTGCGGGTGATCAGGCCCGTGAGTTCCGCTTCCGAGAGCGCGTCGGTGGCCGGAGGGCGGCGGGGCAGGACCATGTAGCGGGTCTCCGCACTGGAGTCCCAGACCGTGATCTCCGTCTCGGGGGGCAGGGAGAGGCCGAACTCCGCGAGCACCGCCCTCGGTTCACGCACCACGCGCGAGCGGTACGCCTCGCTCTTGTACCAGCTGGGAGACGGGCCGAGGAGCCGCACCGGGTAGCAGGAACAGAGCGTGCAGACCACGACGTTGTGCGCGTGAGCGGTGTTCTCCACCACCCGCAGGCGCTGCGGCTGGACGCCGCCCGCCGCGTAGCCGAGCTCCGCCACCGCTGACGTACCGTCCGCGAGGAGGCGCTCCTTGAACGCCGGGTCGGTCCATGCTCGCGCCACCACCCGTGCCCCGTTCAGCGGCGACGACCCCGCGAGGAACGCGTCGAGGGCCTCATCGAGCACCGCCCCGGCGACGATTCCGCGCGCTTCCAACAGGGCTTCCAGATCCCGCACTTGACGAGAGATCAACGCATCCGAGTGCGTACCGGACATCAGGTGCCCTCCGATTCCGGCTCCAAGTAGCTCTCCCACAGGTCGAGCACCACCCCGTGCTCCCCCTCGCCCCACAGCTCCCGCGCCGCGAACCGGACCGCGTACACCTGCTCCACCGGCGCGTCCCCGCGCCCCTGCGCGCTGACGTCGGCCAGGGGATGGCGGCCCTCGGGTTCGATCACCACGCCCCGCTTGCCCCGGGCGTACCGCGGCAGGCGGGTGTGGTGGGCCGGGTCGTGGTGGGTGGTGCGGACGTGGGCGCCCGGTACGAACCGGTCACCCATCCGACTCACCGTCCAGCTCGGCCGCTGTCACCAGACCCTTGCGCACGAGGAGCACCCGGATCGCGTGGAACCACCGCTCGTAGTACGACGCCGCCAGGTACTCCCCCGGCGGCATCGTCTCCACGGCGTCCCTGAACTCGTCCAGGTTGTAGACGCCTTCACGCACCAGCGCACTGTTGAGCGCGAACACCCGCGCCTCCCAGTCCGCGTGGAAGGGCTCGGTGTCGTCGGTGGTGTCGACGGGCCCGAAGCCCGTCATCCCACCGACGTCGTTGATCCTGGCCATGCGCGCACTCTAGCCAGCGTCGGACCGGAAACAGAGCCCTCAGGGAGCCCTCAGAGATTGCCTCGCTTCTCCTGCTCCCGCTCGATCGCCTCGAAGAGCGCCTTGAAGTTGCCCTTGCCGAAGCCCATCGAGCCGTGCCGCTCGATCATCTCGAAGAAGACCGTCGGGCGGTCCTGGACCGGCTTGGTGAAGATCTGGAGCAGGTAGCCGTCCTCGTCGCGGTCGACCAGGATCTTCAGCTCGCGCAGGGTGTCGACCGGGACGCGCGTCTCGCCCGCCCACTCGCCCAGGGTGTCGTAGTACGAGTCCGGGGTGTCCAGGAACTGGACTCCGGCCGCGCGCATGGTGCGCACGGACTCCACGATGTCGTTCGTGGCGAGCGCGATGTGCTGGACGCCCGCGCCGCCGTAGAACTCGAGGTACTCGTCGATCTGGGACTTCTTCTTGGCGATGGCCGGCTCGTTGATGGGGAACTTCACCTTGAGGGTGCCGTCCGCGACCACCTTCGACATCAGCGCGCTGTACTCCGTCGCGATGTCGTCGCCCACGAACTCCTTCATGTTCGTGAAGCCCATGACCTTGTTGTAGAAGGCGACCCACTCGTTCATCTTGCCGAGCTCGACGTTGCCGACGCAGTGGTCGATCGCCTGGAAGGTGCGCTTGGCGGGCGGCTCGACGATCGGGGACGCGGCCTTGAAACCGGGCAGGTAGGGGCCGTCGTAGCCGCTGCGGTCGACGAGCGTGTGGCGGGTCTTGCCGTACGTGGCGATGGCGGCGAGGACGACCGTGCCGTTCTCGTCCTTGACCTCGTAGGGCTCGGTGAGGCCGCGGGCGCCGTGCTCCACGGCGTACGCGTACGCGGCGCGCGCGTCCGGCACCTCGATGGCGAGGTCGACGACTCCGTCGCCGTGCTCGGCCACGTGTCCCTCGATGAAGTGGCCCCAGTCCGTGGAGGCCTTGATGACGGAGGTGAGCACGAAGCGGGCGCCGCCGTTCGCGAGGACGTAGGAGGCGGTCTCGCGGCTGCCGGTCTCCGGGCCCGAGTAGGCCACGAGTTTCATGCCGAAGGCCGTGGAGTAGTAGTGGGCCGCCTGCTTGGCGTTGCCCACGGCGAAGACGACCGCATCCATTCCCTTGACCGGGAAGGGATCGGCCTCGCGCGCGGTGTGGGGGGTGCCGGAGGTGGCCGACGTGTGCTGGGTGTTCGCGGTAGCTGCCATGTCCGCAGGCTCCCGCCGTATCGCAAGGTGCGCAATAGTTTGCGTATTCGGTGGGCAATCTGCACAGCCACAGGCCAGGATGGGCGGGCTATCTGTACATGATGACCACCCTGGAAGCGGAGATGAGCGCACCATGACGATCGATCATCTGGACGGCAGGCTCATCGTGCTGCTCGCCCGCGAGCCCCGCATCGGCGTCCTTGAGGCGTCCCGCCGCCTCGGTGTCGCGCGCGGGACGGTGCAGGCCCGGATGGACCGCCTTCAGTCGAACGGAGTCATCCGCGGCTTCGGCCCGGAGGTCGACCCCGCCGCCCTGGGCTACCCCGTCACCGCGTTCGCCACGCTGGAGATCAAACAGGGCCAGGGTGCCGACGTACGGGCCCATTTGGCGACCGTCGCCGAGGTGCTCGAACTGCACACCATCACCGGTCACGGCGACATGCTCTGCCGTCTCGTGGCGCGTTCGAACGCGGATCTCCAACGTGTGATCGACCGGGTCGTGGGTTTTGATGGCATCGTCCGGGCCTCCACGGCGATCGTCATGGAGAACCCTGTTCCCCTGCGGATCATCCCGCTGGTCGAACAGGCGTCAGAAGACACCTGATGCGGGTAGGTAGGGAAACGAACAGCCGCAGGACCTACGCAGCACGACGCACGCAGCACGCGGGCGGCGGGAGACTCCCGGCGCCGTCTGAACCGCGCCCGGGCAGGTGAGCAGTTCAGTGAACTTCTGGGACTACCTCGGCAACCGCCACCAGCAGTTGCTGACGGACACGTACCAGCACGCAAGCGCGGTCTTCCAGTGCATGGTCGTGGCGACCGTCATCGGTGTACTGATCGGCATCGTCACGTACCGCAGCGAGTGGGCCGGCAATCTGGCCACGACCGCGACCTCCACGATCCTGACCGTCCCGTCGCTCGCCATGATCGGTCTGCTGATCCCCGTCGTCGGCCTCGGTGTCGCCCCGACGGTCATCGCCCTGACCCTCTACGGCCTGCTCCCCATCGTGCGCAACGCCATCGTCGGACTGCGCGGTGTGGACCCCTCGCTGGTCGACGCGGCCAAGGGCATCGGGATGTCGCGTACCGCGCGCCTGGTGAGGGTGGAACTCCCGATCGCCTGGCCGCCGATCCTGACCGGCATCCGCGTCTCCACGCAGATGCTGATGGGCATCGCGGCCATCGCCGCGTACGCGTCGGGACCGGGCCTCGGCAACGAGATCTTCCGCGGCATCGGCTCGCTCGGCAGCAAGAACGCGCTCAACCAGGTGCTCGCGGGCACGCTCGGGATCATCGTCCTGGCCCTGCTCTTCGACGCCGCGTACGTCCTGATCGGCCGCCTGACCATTTCGAGGGGTATCCGTGTCTGAGACCACCGCGACTTCCACCGACGGGGCGACGGCCGGGGGCGCGGCGGCCCCGAACGTGCCCACGGGCGCGACGATCGAGCTGGAGCACCTCACCAAGCGGTACGCGGGCAGCGGCGATCCCGCGGTGGACAGCGTCAGCATGGAGATCAAGGCGGGCGAGATCGTCATCCTGGTCGGTCCTTCGGGGTGCGGGAAGTCGACCACGCTGAAGATGATCAACCGGCTCATCGAGCCGACCAGTGGCCGCATCCGCATCGGTGGCGAGGACGTCACCGACATGGACCCGGTGAAGCTGCGTCGGCGGATCGGCTACGCGATCCAGTCGTCCGGGCTCTTCCCGCACATGACGGTCGCCCAGAACATCGCCCTCGTGCCGAGGATGATCGGCTGGGGAAAGTCGAAGATCAAGAACCGGGTCGAGGAGATGCTCGACCTCGTCGGGCTCGACCCCGCCGAGTTCCACGGCCGCTATCCGCGCCAGCTCTCCGGCGGCCAGCAGCAACGCGTGGGCGTGGCACGGGCGTTGGCGGCCGACCCGCCCGTACTCCTGATGGACGAGCCGTTCGGCGCGGTCGACCCGATCACCCGCGACCATCTCCAGGACGAGCTGATCCGGCTCCAGCACGAGCTGCACAAGACGATCGTCTTCGTCACGCACGACTTCGACGAGGCCATCAAGCTCGGCGACCGCATCGCGGTGCTGCGGGAGCGCTCGCACATCGCGCAGTTCGACACCCCGGAAGCCATTCTCACCAACCCCGCCGACGACTTCGTCTCCGGTTTCGTGGGCGCGGGCGCGGCCCTGAAGCGGCTCAACCTCACCCGCGTACGCGACGTGGAGATCGCCGACTTCGCGACGGTGACCGTCGACGACCCGCTCCAGGACATCTTCGACAAGCTGCGGGCCAGCGGCACGAACGAACTGCTGCTCCTCGACAAACGCGGCCGCCCCTACAAGTGGCTGCGGCGCGGCGACCTGATGCGGGCCAAGGGCTCGCTGGCCCGCGCGGGCACCCTCGTCCACGACACGGTCACCCGTGACGCCACCCTGCGCGACGCGCTCGAAGCGGTGCTCACGGACAACGCGGGGCGGGTCGCGGTCACCGGGCGGCGCGGTGAGTACACCGGCGTCGTGGACATGGAGACGCTGATGAACTCCGTCCACGAGATGCTGGAGGCCGACCGGCTCGACGCCGTGGAGCACCAGCACGAACTGGAGGAACAGCGCGCCGAGTTGACCCACCACGAGCAGGAAGGCCCCGGAGGGGAGGCGAAGGCGTGAAAGGCATCCCCGGGAACAACCCCCGGATCCCCGATCACACACCGGCCCCCGACGACGGGCCCGGCCCACGGCCCGACGGTGAGCACGAGGTCAAGGGCCACCTCTTCCGCGACACGGGCGAGGCCGAGCCGGAGCCCCCGCCCCCGGTGGCGGCCACGGGCCGGGCGCGGCGCATCGGCTGGCAGAAGCTGACCATCCTGCCCGCGTTCATCGCCCTCATCCTGCTGCTCACCTGGTGGTGGTTCGAGCAGGCGGACCTGGACTCGATCTCGCAGAACGCGCTGGCGGACGGCAATGTCTGGCTCAGACTCCGCCAGCACATCCAGCTGACGGTGATCTCCACCTTCTTCGTGCTGATCATCGCGATCCCGCTGGGCATCCTGCTGACCCGCAAGAAGCTCCGCAAGGGGGCACCACCGGCGATGGCCCTGGCCAACATCGGCCAGGCGACGCCGGCGATCGGCCTCCTCGCCCTCCTGGTGATCTGGATCGGCATCGGCGAGAAGGCGGCCCTGATCGGCATCATCATCTACGCCGTCCTGCCGGTGCTCTCCAACACCATCGCGGGACTGAACGCCAATGACCCGACCCTCCTGGAGGCCGCGCGCGGCATCGGCATGTCGGCGTGGGGCGTCCTCGGCAGGGTCGAACTCCCGCTGGCCGTACCGCTGATCCTGGCGGGTGTGCGCACCGCGCTCGTCCTGAACGTGGGCACGGCGACGCTCGCCACCTTCGGCGGTGGCGGCGGGCTCGGCGACCTCATCACCACCGGGATCACCAACCAGCGGATGCCGGTCCTGATGCTCGGCTCGATCCTGACGATCGCGCTCGCGCTCCTGGTGGACTGGCTGGCCTCGCTGGCCGAACTGGTCCTGCGTCCGCGCGGGTTGGAGGCCGGGTCATGAGGGTTACGTTGCGTACGGCGGCCGTCGGCGTGCTGGGCGGGGCCCTGCTCGTGAGCTGCGGACTGACCAGCGGCAGCCCGATGGTGGACGACGTCAAGCCGGGCACGATCGGCAAGGGACTCCCCCTCAAGGGCGTCGACCTCACCGTCACGTCCAAGGAGTTCACCGAGCAGCTGGTCCTCGGCGCGATCATGGGCATCGCCTTCGAGGCGGCCGGCGCGGATGTCCTCGACCGGACGGGCATCCAGGGCTCGATCGGCGCCCGCGAGGCCGTCAAGGGCGGCGACGCGGACGCCATGTACGAGTACACGGGCACCGCCTGGATCACGTACCTCGGCAACACCGAGCCCATCGACGACCCGCACAAGCAGTGGGAGGCGGTGCGTGACGCGGACAAGAAGAACGGCGTCACGTGGCTGCCGCCCGCCGAGCTCAACAACACCTACGCCCTGGCCTTCAACCAGAAGAACAAGGCCAAGTACAAGACGAAGACGCTCTCCGACGTGGCGGCCCTGTCGAAGAAGGACCCGGGTGCGGTCACGCTGTGCGTGGAGAGCGAGTTCTCCTCACGCGAGGACGGTCTGCCGGGCATGCAGAAGGAGTACGGGATGAAGATCCCCACCTCCAACATCACCAAGATGGACACCGGGATCATCTACACCCAGGCCGCCAAGGGGTCGTGCACGTTCGGCGAGGTCTTCACCACTGACGGCCGCATCAAGGCGATGGACCTGTCGGTGACGGAGGACGACAAGCACTTCTTCCCCAACTACAACGTGGCCCCGGAGATCAACAACAAGACCCTGAAGAAGCACCCGGTCATCGCGGACATCCTGGACCCCATCACGAAGAAGCTGAACAACAAGGTGGCTCAGGAGCTGAACTCCAAGGTGGACGTGCAGGGTCAGGATCCGCATGAGGTGGCGCTGGACTGGCTGGTGCAGGAGGGGTTCGTGAAGGAGGGCTAGCCCCAACTTCCCGGGCCCTCCCTTAAGTTGCAAAGACTCCGTTGCAGAGAAAGCGTTGCAACGGGGTCTTTGCACGTCTACGGTCGAGGCATGACGGACGACACGGCGGCCCCCGAGGGTCGGAAGGTCCACACCCTTACCCCCCACTCCCTGCGGGGACTGGCGCATCCCCTGCGCATGCAGCTGCTCATCTCACTGCGGCGGGACGGGCCGGCGACCGCCTCCCAACTGGCGTCCCGCCTGGGCGAGTCGAGCGGCGCGACGAGCTATCACCTGCGCCAACTCGCGGCGCACGGCTTCGTCGAGGACGCGCCGGACCGAGGCAAGGGCCGCGAGCGCTGGTGGCAGTCGACACACCAGGGAACGCGCCTGGACGAGTCACTCATGAACGACCCGGATCCGTCGGTGCGCGGCGCGGTCAGCGTCTACCTCCACGAGGTCGCGACGTTCCACGCCACGGAGGTCTCCACCTGGATCGGCACACAGCACGACTGGCCCACGGAGTGGACGGACAGCTCCGACATCAGCGACTACACCCTGCGCCTGACGCCCGAGCTCACCACAGAACTGGTCGCCAAGGTCAACGAACTCATTGAGAGTTACCGGGCGTTGGCGGTCGCCGAAGACACTCCGGGTTCCGCCAAGGTGCGCCTGCACACCCACGCCTTCCCGACGCACTACTCCGAGTGAGAGGTCTCAGTCATGCACCCCGACGTACATCTACGGCTGCACCACGCCCACGCCGCCGAACTCCACCGAACGGCGCCCTTACGGAAGGCACACCCCCAGCTCCGCGCTCAACTCGGCTGGACCATGGTCGAGTTGGGCCTCCGCCTGGTCAGCAGCTCGGGACCTTCTCGCCCCGGTCCAGGGAACGCAACGCGTCAACCGTGCCCGACAGTGTCGTGATCGGGATCAGCCGCAGGCCCCCCGGCAGCTCGGCCTGAGCGTCCGAGCACTCGGCCTTCGGGACCAGGAAGACGCTCGCGCCGTCCCGCTTCGCGGCCTGCGTCTTCATCGAGACACCGCCGACCGGGCCGACCTTGCCGTCGTCGGAGATCGTGCCGGTGCCCGCGATCTTCCGGCCGCCCGTGAGGTCTCCGCCACTGCCGTTGCCGTCGATCAGGTCGATGATGCCGAGCGAGAGGAAGAGGCCCGCGCTGGGGCCTCCGATCTTGCCGAGGTCGACCTTCACCCTCACCTTGTCCGTGCCGTCGACGCCGTTCGCCTTGAGGTAGGACAGCGCGGCCCGCGTGGCCGTGTCCTGCGACTTCTTCATGTCGCCGAGGTTGTGCTTCTCGACTTCCTTCACGTTGTCGCCGGTGGGGTACACCGAGTCCTTGGGCATCACGGAGCGGTCCGTACGGAACCAGCCGTCCACCACGTCGCTCAGGCTCACGTCCATGTCGGGCCCCGTGGCCACGATCGTCGTCATCCGCAGCTGCCCCTCGGTCTCCCGGGTGGGCGCACCGGTGATCGTGATGACCGGCTTGCCCTCGCTCTTGCCCAGCACGTTCGCCGTCGACCCCGGCTGGGCCACGGCGAACGGCAACGGCACGAGGACCGCGACGGCGAGCAGGGCGACCACGGGGGCGGCACAGACGGCGAGGGCCTTGGGGCGCGTGAGACTGGAGAGGGAGAACACGGGATCAATCTAACGGACGAGGATTTTCAGCCTGCCTGTCAGGCGGCGACGGACGAGCAGCATTCAGCCCGTCCGGCGCTTGAGGACGAACTCGGCGGAGCCGGTGATCAACGGCGCCCAAGAGAGACCGCTCGCCCGCGCGGCCTCAGCGCAGGGCGTCGGCGACCTCACGGGCCGCGTCCACCACCCGTGGCCCCACCCGCTCCGGTACGGAGTCCGCCAGCATGACCACGCCCACGCTGCCCTCTATCCCGGTGACCCCCACCAGCGGCGCCGCGGCCCCGCTCGCGCCGGCCTCCAGCTCGCCGTGCGTCAGCGCGTAGCCGGGGTCGGTGGCGAGCCCCTGCCGGGCGGCGAGGATCGCGCGGCCCGCGGCGCCCCGGTCCAGGGGGTGGCGGAAGCCGGTCCGGTACGCCACGTGGTAATCCGTCCAGGTCGGCTCGACGACGGCGACGGCCAGGGCTTCGGTGCCGTCCACCAGCGTCAGGTGCGCCGTCGCGCCTATGTCCTCGGCGAGGGAGCGCAGAGCGGGCAGCGCGGCCTCCCGCACCAGCGGATGCACCTGGCGGCCGAGGCGGAGCACCCCGAGGCCGACCCTGGCCCGGCCGCCCAGGTCACGACGGACCAGGGCATGCTGCTCAAGGGTGGCAAGCAGGCGGTACACCACGGTGCGGTTCACACCGAGCTTGTTCGACAGCTCGGTGACGGTGAGCCCGTGATCGGTGTCGGCCAACAGCTTGAGGACACGCAGTCCTCGGTCGAGCGTCTGGGAAGTCTCCGCGGTCACGACGCCCACTCCTTAGGTGAGGGTCGACGGCCCCTTTACGCGGCGGTTGCGTCGCCGGTCCCGTGGGCGACGCGCGTCAGAGGCCGCCGGTCGGAACTCCGGCTGCGCTCCGCGGCGGCGCTGCCACGGGGCGTGTACGTTGCGGGGACATTAGCGAGGCCGTCCCGCTCAGCGGAAGACTCCGTCCAGAATCCGGGCACGAGACCGGTTGTTAGGGGCGCAATGCCCCATACGCGGGGCACGGCGAGCGGGGTGTACACGACTCCCGCACACGCGGAACACACGCCTCCCCCTGCGGGAGCCCGCCTTACTTCATGCGGGTGGCCCACTCCCCGACCTTCGCGATCCGCTGCCGCAGCTGACCGGCGGTGGCCTCCGCGCTCGGCGGCCCGCCGCAGGTGCGGCGCAGCTCGGTGTGGATCACGCCGTGCGGCTTCCCGCTCTGGTGGGAGTACGCGCCGACCATCGTGTTGAGCTGCTTGCGCAGTTCGAGCATCTCCTTGTGGGAGACGACGGGCCGCCGTTCGGCGGGGATCTCGAGGAGGTCCGCCTGGTCGTCGGGCCGCTTCCTGCTGTGCGCGATCTGCCGGGCCTGCCGCTTCTGGAGCAGCATCTGCACCTGGTCGGGTTCGAGGAGGCCGGGGATGCCCAGATAGTCCTGCTCCTCCTCGCTCCCCGGGTGGGCCTGCATGCCGAACTCGGCGCCGTCGAAGAGGACGCGGTCGAAGACGGCGTCGGATTCGAGCGCCTCGAAGGAGAACTGCTCCTGCTCGCCGGTGTCCTCGTCCTGCTCCTTGTTCGCCTCGTCCATCTCCTGCTCGGACTCGGCGTAGGGGTCCTCTTCTCCCTCCTTCTTCGGCTTGTCGAGTACGTGGTCGCGCTCGACCTCCATCTCGTTGGCGTGGCCGAGGAGGTCGGGGACGGTGGGCAGGAAGACCGACGCGGTCTCGCCGCGCCGCCGGGAACGCACGAAACGTCCGACGGCCTGGGCGAAGAAGAGCGGCGTCGAGATGGTCGTGGCGTAGACCCCCACTGCGAGGCGCGGCACGTCGACGCCCTCGGACACCATGCGGACCGCGACCATCCACCGGTCGTTGCTCGAGGTGAAGTCGTCGATCCGCTGGGAGGCGCCCACGTCGTCGGAGAGGACAACGGTGGCCTTCTCCCCCGTGAGCTCGCGGATCAGCTTGGCGTACGAGCGGGCGGAGTCCTGGTCGGACGCGATGACGAGACCACCGGCGTCCGGGATGGCCTTGCGCACCTCGGTAAGCCGCTGGTCAGCGGCTTTCAGCACATTCGGCATCCACTCGCCGCGCGCGTCCAGGGCCGTGCGCCAGGCCTGCGAGATCGCGTCCTTGGTCATCGGCTCCCCGAGCCGCGCGGCGATCTCGTCACCGGCCTTGGTACGCCACCGCATATTGCCGGAGTAGGAAAGAAAGATAACGGGCCGGACGACGCCGTCCCCGAGCGCGCTGCCGTATCCGTACGTGTAGTCGGCGGCGGACCGCCGGATGCCGTCGTTCCCCTCCTCGTACGCGACGAAGGGGATCGGGTTGGTGTCGGACCGGAAGGGCGTACCGGTGAGCGCGAGGCGGCGGGTCGCGGGCTCGAAGGCTTCGAGGCAGGCTTCGCCCCACGACTTCGAGTCACCGGCGTGGTGGATCTCGTCGAGGATCACGAGGGTCTTGCGCTGCTCCACGCGGTTGCGGTGCAGCATGGGCCGCACGCCGACACCCGCGTACGTGATGGCGACGCCCTGGTACTCCTTGCTGAGCGGCCCCGCGCTGTACTCCGGGTCCAGCTTGATCCCTATCTTGGCCGCGGCCTCCGCCCACTGCTTCTTCAGGTGCTCGGTCGGCGCGACCACCGTCACCTGCTGCACGACATGGTGGTGCAGCAGCCAGGAGGCGAGCGTCAGGGCGAAGGTCGTCTTGCCGGCGCCGGGTGTCGCGACGGCGAGGAAGTCACGCGGCTGCTCCTGGAGATACCGCTCCATCGCCCCCTGCTGCCAGGCACGCAGCTTGTTGGCGGTGCCCCAGGGGGCGCGGCCGGGGAAGGCGGGGGAGAGGTGGTGGGATGCGGAGTTGGCGGCGGTGGTAGTCACGGTCTCCGTTTGAAGAGTCGGGGCCGCGCGCAGCGCGTCGGGCAGGGTGGCGGCGGGTGACGGGCGGGCAGCTCGGGTACGTACGACAACCGGGCCACCCTACCGGTGACCCTGCCGCTGCCCGGGGTTGACGGCATGGCGTCAGCCCCGGGTGCGACAGGGCTCACACGGCTTCGTGCAGCCCTCGTAGCCGCCGGGAGATCAGCCCCACGTCGTCCATACCAACACTGGCCACCTCGATGACCAGCTTGTAAGCCTCGTCCTGGTCCACGTCGACCATGTCAGCGCCGTTGAAGTCCAGGAACACGACGGTGCTCATCCACGCCATGGGCTTGTTGCCATCCACCAAGGGGTGGTTCACGGCAAGGGACTGGAGCAGCGCGGCGGCCTTCTCGAAGAGGTCCGTGTACGCCTCGATGCCGTACATCTGGGACTGGGGACGGTGGACGGCCGAGCTGAGCAGTCCCAGATCACGTACGGCGATCTCCTGCTCCCCGCAGGCGATCTCCGTCAGGTCCAGGACTTCCTGAACCGTGAGGTACTTCATCTACTCCCCCAGCCTCCGCAGCAGGTCGGCGTGGCCCGCCGCATACTTGGCCCCCAGACGGCGGACGGTCGCACGGTCCGCCTCCTGCTCCAGATACCGGTCGATCGCCTGGAGCACTATGGCGTGCATGCTGCGCCCCTCTTCCTCGGCACGCAGCTTGAGCGCCTCCTGCTGGTCATCGCGCATACGAAGATTCATAGCCATACCGCGATGGTACCGCTGATGGGGTCATCGTGGTACCACTTAGGCGGCCCGCTGCCGCAACCGCGTCCCCACCCACGCCCCCACCAGCGCCACCGCCGCCATCGGCAGGAACACCGCGACGAAGGCCCCCGGGTGCGAGGCGCCCGCCCCGGTGGAGCCGCCGTGTGCGTCCACCATTCCGCCGCCCAGTGCGGCGAAGGCGGCGCCTCCGGCGGCCAGGAGCAGGGCGTTGGAGAGGCCATCCGAGATCTGGAGGGCGGCGGAGTTGGCGCCCGCGTCCTCGGGCGGTGAGAGGCGAAGCAGCAGGACGCTGGTGGAGCCGATGACGGTGCCCATGCCAAGGCAGCCGAAGGCCCAGGCCACTGCCACGATCCACACCGGCACGGCGGAGATCAGGACCGTGGGCGCGGTGGCGATGGCGGCGGCGACCAGGAGCATCCCGGCGACCATGAGCCGCGTCCGGTGCGGCTCCATACCCGGCCGCGACTGTACGAACGAGCCGAGTGCCCAGGTCGCGCCCCCGAGGGCCAGCGAGAGTCCCGCCATGGTCGGCGAGAGCCCGCGCTGGGTGACGAGCATCAGCGGCACGAAGGACTCGGCGGCGATGAAGGATCCGGCGGCTATGCCGCGAAGGAGCACCACGGACGGCAGGCCGTGGGCCGCCCGGTACGTGCCGTGCGGAAGCAGCCCGAGGACGGCGGGCAGGAGCACCACCGCCCCGACCGCCGCGGGCAGCAGCGAGAGCCACCGCAGGTCCTGCCCCGCGTACTGCAGGAGCCCCGCCCCCAGCGAGATACCGAGCGCGAGCCGGATCCGGCGCCGGTCGAAGGGCCCGGCGGGAGCGTCGGAGTCGACGGGCCCGGCGGCGCGTTGCCGTATCTGCGGCAGCGCGAGGACCAGCGGAGCCACGACGAGCACCGGAATCCCGAGGAAGACCCAGCGCCAGCCCAGGTGTTCGGTGACCGTGCCGGACACCAGGGGCCCGACCACGGACGGCACCACCCAGCTCGCCGCGAACGCGGCCAGGATGGACGGACGCAGCCGCTCCGGGTAGGCGCGGCTGACGACGACGTACAGCGCGACGATGACAAGTCCGCCGCCGAGCCCCTGCACGGCACGGCCGAGGATGAACATCCACATGGCCTGGGCGGTCCCGGACAGCACGAGCCCCGCCGCGAAGCCCCCGATCCCGGAGGCGAGCGCACCCAGCGGCCCCCGCCGGTCGGCCCACTGCCCGGAGAGCACCATGCCGAAGAGGCTGGTGGTGAAGTACGCGGAGAAGCCGAAGGCGTAGAGGGAGACGCCGTTCAGCTCACGAGCGGCCACCGGCATCGCGGTCCCGACGGCGGTCGCCTCGAAGGCGATGAGCAACACCACGGAGACGATGCCGAGGCTGAGGGCGCGATAGGGCGCGCGGAGCACTCCGCCCTTGAGCTCGGACGGCGGGACTATCGGGGCGGCGGCGACTTCGGCGTCGCGTGGTTCCAGAGCGCTCATGTCGGCCAGCGTAAGGGGCGTGGCAGGTGATGACCCCTGTCCAGAGAGGGGAGGATCCTGGTCCCTTGGTCGTACGACCGCCCGTTCGTGAACGCGGTGTGGCAGTCCCGTTGCGGGGCCGCCGATTCCCTTGAGGCGCCGGTCGCGTCCGCTTAGGTTCGAGGAGTCGAGTTCAACCTCGGCCGTGTGCCCGAGTGGTTCAGGGGCTGGACTGCAAATCCAGTAACGCGGGTTCGATTCCCGCCACGGCCTCTGAAGTACTGGCACGCAAGAAGGTGACCCTTCCGGGGGCCACCTTTCTTTCGTTCCGCGCACGTCCCCAGCCCGCGCACCCCGACCGTGGCAGCCACCCCGCGATGGGCCGGACGCCGGACGCCGGACGCATCCCCGATTCCCGCCAATCCCCCGCCCCCACCCCGACGCACGGCCTTCGCGCCATCCCTGGACCCCTTCCGCCCCACCCATCTCCCCCCACGGCCATCCGGCCGAAGGCCGTACAGGCCCGGCGTGTCCCCACGCACCCACGCTCGGCCGCATCCCGCCCCCCACCGCACGAATCCCCAGGTCGACAACTCCGCCGGAAACTTGGCGTGTTGCTTCCGGGCGGCCGGTTCCGGGCGCTGTGTGTCATGAGCCCCGCGCCTAACGTCACAGCACGCATTCCCACCTCACCACCCGGAAGGCTGTGACCACAGTGGCGATCACCGGACTGACCGTCCTGCGGGGGAACGAGCGCACCCCCGAGGGCTGGATCAAAATAGCCAAGGACCTGAACGCCGGCGCCGGCGGCGAGTACCTGTACTTCGCGTACGAGATGGATGGCCTCTACGCGCCGATCACGAACATCAAGTTCCTCGTCGAGGGCTCGGGCGGCGGCTTTCCGCCCAGCTACCGCGTGATCCCGGTCGACCTCAACGAAGGCACCCGGATCAAGGGCAAGTCCATCCACGCCGCCTTCACCACGGACCCCGATGAGGGCGAGCCGCTCGAAGGGCTCAACGTCATCATCTCGCTCACCCCTGACCCCACGCCCGACAAGCCGTGGGAGCGCTACGACACGGACCTCAACGCGGGCGCCGGCGGCAAGTTCATCTACTTGACCCGCCTGCAGTACCGAGGCTGAGCCGCACCATCGGGGGACGCGGTCCGGGGCCGGGCAACCTACCGGCCCCGGACCCGCGCCTCTTCGAGCCCCGCGAGAATCGCGTCCACCGTCTCCTCGACGGTCAGGTCGGAACTGTCCAGCCAGAGACCGATCCTCGGGGTCGTGGACCGCAGTCCCGCATCCAGGTCCTCCACCGTCCACGCCCCGTACCCGGTCTTCCCGCGCCCGGCCTCCCGCGCGGCGACCGCGTCCGGCTTCGGGGCGAGCACGACCACGTGCAGCGGGCGGGTACGCAGCAGATCCACGTACGACTTCAACTCCTCGCCCAGGATGACGTCCTGGACCACCGCGACGAAGCCCGCGGCCGCGTACGCGTCGGCCGTCGCCGCCGACAGGCCGTACCGCAGGCGGAGTTGGGCCTGCGCCTCGTCCGAGGCACCGGGTTCGTACTCCTGGCCGCCCGACACGATCATCCGGCGGAAGACATCACCCCGGACGTGCGCCGCGCGGGGCAGCCGCTCGGCCAGGGCCTGCGCCACCGTGGACTTGCCCGACGCCATGATGCCGGTGATGACGATGACGCCTTCGGGATCAGATGTGGTCATGGCGCCCATCGTGCCAAGGGAGCCGGCTCTTCCGCCCCCGGATTACTGCGCCACCGCCGCCTGCGGACGGATCGGGAGGCGGTTCACCGGGCGGCCTGTCGCCGCCCTCACCGCCGAAGCCACCGCCGCCGGAGTCGTCACCACCGGCACCGCGCTCGCCGCCTTCGCGCCGAAGGGGGCGACCACGTCGCGCTCCTCGACCAGCTTCACGATGCGGATGTCCGGGGTGTCCAGGGCGGTGGGGAGCGCGTAGCCCGTCAGGTCCGGGTGGCGGACCAGGCCGCGCGGCGTACGGAGGTTCTCCGTCAGGGCGGCGCCGACTCCCTGCGTGACGCCCGCCTCGATACGCACCTTCAGCTGGGACGGGTTCAGGATGCGGCCCACGTCCTGGGCCACCGCCAGCTCAACGACCCGTACCGAGCCGATCTCGATGTCCACGTCCACCACCGCGCGGATCGCGCAGAACGCCATGCCCACGAAGGCGTCGCCCTGGCCCGCCTCGTCGAGGGGCTCGGTGGGATGCGGGCGGCACTGGGCCGTGGCCCAGAGCTCCTTGCCGTCCATCGCCTCCGTCACCGTCGTGCTCAGCACCCCGTCGTACGAGGTGATCTTGCCGTCGGTGATCTGGAGCAGCTCCGTGGACATCCCGAACTTGTGGGCCAGGGGCTGCAGGAGCTGCGTGCGGACCATCTTCGCCGCGCGCTCCACCGCACCGCCGGACACCCACGTGTGGCGGCCGTGGCAGCTCGGGCCCGCCGGGGGCTGGTCCGTGTCGACCGGGGCCACCCGGACGTCGTCGATGCCGAGGGTCTCCTGGACGATCTGGCGGGCGAGTGTGGTGAAGCCCTGGCCCGTCTCGACCGCCGCGCAGATCACCGTAGCGATGCCGTCGTGGACCTTCACGGTGGCCGTGGAGACCTCGTCCGTGCCCTCCGCGCCCAGGAGTTGGACCATGCCGAGGCCGTAGCCGACGCCCCGGCGCACCGCCGCGGGCTCGCCCGCACCCTCGGGGCCGCCGGGCAGCAGCCACTCGTCCTCCGGGGTGTCCTTGGGCAGCTCGGGCAGGGGGAAGTCCCTTACGGCGCCGAGGAGTTCGGCGACCGGCGCGGGGCAGGTGACCGTCTGGCCGGTGGGCAGGATGTCTCCCGTGGCCATCGCGTTGCGCAGCCGCACCTCGGCCGGGTCGATGCCCAACTTCTTGGCGATCTTGTCCATTTGGGCT
Organism: Streptomyces sp. NPDC033180; assembly: GCF_055577645.1. Taxonomy (NCBI): domain Bacteria; kingdom Bacillati; phylum Actinomycetota; class Actinomycetes; order Kitasatosporales; family Streptomycetaceae; genus Streptomyces; species Streptomyces sp. NPDC033180. The sequence continues at coordinate 1,356,209 of NZ_JBVIPU010000001.1, forward strand.
TCGTACGCCGCGCACACCTGCATGGCGCCCTCGCCCCGGACATGCCCGGACGGCGGGTTGTTCGTGCGGACAGCCCAGCCCTCGATGAAGGCGTTCGGGACGACGTACGGACCGCAGGCGAAGGAGACGGCCGCGGCGAGCGCGTCCGACGACGTGTCCGCGTACGCGCCCGCGTCGAGCAGGACCTGCGCCTCCACCTTCACCAACTTGCCCTCGGCGTCCGCGTGATGGCGGTAGCGGAGCAGCGTCGGGTGGCGGTGGGCGTGGCCCAGGAAGGACTCCTCGCGGGTCGCGGTGAGCTTCACCGGGCAGCCGGTGGTCAGCGCCAGCAGCCCGAGCGGCAGATGGAAGCTGGCGTCCTCGCGGTCGGCGGTCGCGCCGGGGACGCCGGTCACGACGACCTTCACGATGTCCGGGTCGATGCCGTAGCAGGACGCGGCCATGTCGCGGTCGGTGTGCGGGTCGGTGGAGGCGATGTACAGCTCCACACCCCCGTCGGGACGCGGCACCGCGAGCCCCGCCTCCGCGCCGATCGGCGCCGGGTCCTGTCGGCCGATGCGGTACAGGCCCTCGACGACGAGCTCGCCCGCCGCCTCCGGGTCGCCGTGCCGCAGCGGGATGTGCCGGATCAAGTTGCCGTCGGGGTGCAGGGGTTCGGCCGCGAAGGCCTTCTCCGGGTCCGTGACCGGCTCCATCACCTCGTACTCGACGAAGATGGCGGCGGCGGCCATCCGCGCGGTGTCGGGGTGGTCGGCGGCCACGGCGGCGATGGGCTCGCCGTGGTGGCGTACGACATCGGAGGCGAAGACCGGGCGGTCCGCGGTCTTGCGGCCGTGCAGCGCGTCGCCGGGCACGTCCTCGTGCGTGACGACGGAGCGCACGCCCGGCATCTCGCGCGCCTGGGACGTGTCGATCGAGACGATGCGCGCGTGCGCGTGCGGCGAGCGCAGGACGGCCGCCCACAGCAGCCCTTCCGCCCAGAGGTCGGACGCGTAGGGGAAGGTGCCCTCGGTCTTGGCGCGGGACTCCGCGGACGGCAGCGACGCGCCGATGCCGTGCGGCAGCGGCTCGGGGCCGGGCTGCGTCTCCACTGCGGTCGCGGTGTTCGCCGTGCCCGCGGCTTCGTTGCTCACGCCTGGCCTCCGTCCTGTCCGTAAGGTCCTTCGTACGATCCGCCGTGCGCCGTCGGGTTGACCCCTCCGGCGCCCGGTCCCGCCTGGTGCGGAATGCGTGCCTCGCCGGCGTGGTCGTCGTGCGCCGACGGCTCCGCGGCGGCGGCGGACGCCTCGCGTTCGGCGACGACCTCCTGCACGGCGTCGAGCACACCCCGGTAGCCGGAGCAGCGGCACAGGTTGCCGCACAGGGCGCGGCGGGTCTCCAGGTCGGACGGGGCGGGGTTGCCCTCCAGGAGGTCGTGCAGGGTCATCGCCATGCCCGGTACGCAGAAGCCGCACTGGACGGCGCCGCAGACCGCGAGCGCCCGCTGCACGTCGGAGGGCCTGCCGTCGACGGCGAGTCCCTCGACGGTGCGCACCTCGCTCCCGGCGGCGGTGGCGGCGGGCACCAGGCAGGAGGCGACCAGACGGCCGTCCACCTGGACGTTGCAGGCGCCGCACTCGCCCTGCGAGCAGCCGTCCTTGGCGCCCGCGAGGCCGAGGCGCTCGCGCAGGACGTAGAGGAGGGACTCGCCGATCCAGGCGTCGGTGACGGGGCGGTCGGCGCCGTTGACGCGCAGGACGTAGGAGCAGAGGGGGTGTTCGTCGGCGAGGGCGGCGGCGGTGACGGCCTCTTCGGGGTCTTCGGCTTCGGAGTCGGCCTCGGAGTCGGCTACGGCCTCGGAGTCGGCTTCGACCTCAACCTCGGCTTCGGCACCCGCTTCGGGCTCGGCATCCGCGTCGGCCTCCAGCTCTGGGGCCGGCTCCGGGTCGGGCTCCGCGGGGACGTCGGGCACCTCGGGCGTCACAGGCACCTCGGGCACCACATGCATCTCAGGAGCGACCGGCGGCTCGGGGACGAACGCCTCCGGGGGCACGACGGGCTCCTGGGGCTGCGGCCCGACGTGCTGCTGCGGGTGCGGCTCGGCGTATCCGGCACGCTCGGCGTGCTCGGCGTGCCCGACATGGGGATACGGCTCGACGTGCGGCTGCTGCGCCGGCTGCTCCGACCACGGCGCACCCGCGCCCGCGCCACCGGTGGCCCACGGAGCCGCCGCGCCGCCCGGCAGCGTCGCGGGCGGCGTACCGCCCCACTGTGCCGCGAGCGAAGACGTGGTGAACTCGCCCGATTCATCCGGAAGATCACCATTGGCCACGGGGATCGACCACTGCCCCGTGACGTCCGCCGGGGCAGGGGCGGCGGGCGCGTGCCCCTCCGCCTCGTGGAAGCTCCACTGCCCGGTGGCCCGTGGGTCGTACGCGTGCTCCTGCTCGTGGACCGGCGGCTCGGGCTCGGGCGCACCCCCCGCGTCGGGCCACTGCACGTTCTGGACGCCGGCGCCCGCGACACCGGTGCCCGCGCCGGTCACCTCGGGCGGCATGACCCAGACACCCGTGGCGGCCGGGTCCGTCGCGTCGGACGTCGTGGGGGTGACCGTTATCTGCGGCGGCACGTAGCCGTGGCCGGGCGCGGCGAGCGGAGAGTGGTCGAAGTCCAGGGCGCCTTCCGGCAGCTGCACGAAAGCCGTGGCGTCCGAGTCGTACTCGCCCTGCGGATGCGGCTGCCAGCCACCGTTGGCGGCGTTCCCGGCGTGCCCATCGTGCCGTTCGTCAGTCACGACAGCGCCCTCCCCAGTGCTCGTCGGGCCAGCGCGGCGACGGTGCGCCGCAGGTGCAGTACGGCGGGCGGCAGTGGCTGCGGTGAGCCGTCCTCGGCCGGCGGCTGGTCGGGGATGCACGCGGCGGCGACGTACTCACCGAAGGCGGTGAGCGCCTCCGGCACGATCGTGCGCTCGCCGTCCCAGTCGATCAGCGAGGCGACCCACTGCTCGGCCTCGAGCGGCCGCAGCGGCATCGGCGCGACGGCGCCGACCGCGCAGCGCACGCCGCGCCGCGCGGGGTCCAGGACGAGCGCGACGGACGCGGTGGCGCGGCCGGGGCCCGTGCGTCCTGTCGCCTTCAGGAAAACCTGCGGGGCGTGCAGGAGCGGCAGCCGTACGAAGCCGATGAGTTCGCCGGGGCGGAGCATGTCCATCCCCGCGAGCAGATGCGACACGGGGACCTCGCGGCGTGCGCCGCCGGGTCCCGCGATGATGAGGACGGCTTCCAGGGCGGCCAGGACGGGCAGGGTGTCGCCGGCCGGTCCGGCCGTGGCGATGTTGCCGCCGAGAGTGCCGGCGTTGCGGATCTGCGGGGGTCCAGCGGCGCGCGCGGCCGCGGCGAGCGCGGGGATCAGGGCGGCGAAGTCGGGCCGCCCGACGCGTGCGTGGGTGAGGCCGGCGCCGAGCAGGGCGTGACCGTCCTGGTACTGCCAGCCGCGGATCTCGCTGATGCGGCCGAGGCCGACGAGCGCGGCGGGGCGCAGGAGGCCCGCGTTGACGGAGGCCATGAGGTCGGTGCCGCCGGCCACGGGCACGGCGGCGGGCATCGCGGCGAGTGCCTCCACGGCCTCGTCCAACGTCCCAGGCAGCTTCGCCGTCTGCGCGTGTTGCGCCGCCTGCGGTGCGTGCGTGCTCAAAACCGGCTGCCCCTTCCCGATGCCCGGCGGCTTTCTCGCCGTTCTCACCGTTACGCCTGTTCCGCCGTACGGTACGTGCTCACAGCCCGGACGTGGCAACTCTGGCACATCTTCCCCGGCCCCCGGCGCGGGGGTCCGCTAGGAGCCATTCGTCCGCAGACCTGGGGGATGTGCCGTTTTCACACGCCCTCACCGGTCAGCGGGAATTGCCACTCTTCGGTGACCCTTGTACGGCTTTGGTCAGGCTGCCCACGCTCTCAGCGCGGGCGGCCCGACACACGGACTATGGGCGGTGCCTCACACGTTCGGGGGCGCCCCGTCGATCGGGCGTCCGAGCACCCCTGGGCGCTTCTGCCACGGCAACGGGCCGCCCGGCGGGCGGTAGTCGACACCGAGTGCGTCAAGTCGCGCGTAGTGCGGTGTCATTCGCCGCTCGAAGTCGGCGAAGTCGCGCTCGGCGGACGGCGGGAGCGTGCTCCAGGCGACCTCGGCGAAGGCGGCGAGCCGCGGGAACACCTGGTAGTCCACGCGTGCGTGGTACTCCATCACCTCGGTCCAGACGTTGGCCTGGGTGCCGAGCACGTGCCGGGCCTCGTCGGCGGTGAGCTGCGGGGGCAGCGGCTCGAAGCGGTAGACGTCCTCCAGAGTGCGGACGAAGCCGATGGGCGCGGGCTCGTCGGGGCCGCCGTCCTGCCGGTGGTCCAAGTACACCTGCTGCTCGGGGCACATGACGACGTCGTGACCGGCCTTGGCCGCCGCGATACCACCCCCGTATCCGCGCCAGGACGACACGGTGGCGCCCTCGGCGAGGCCGCCTTCCAGGATCTCGTCCCAGCCGATGAGCCGGCGCCCCCGCTCGGTCAGCCAGGAGTCGAAGTGCCGGATGAACCAGCTCTGCAGCCCGTTCTCGTCGCCGACGCCCAGCTCCTTGATGCGGGCCTGCGCGGCGGGCGACGCCCTCCACTGGTCCTTGGGGCACTCGTCGCCACCGACATGGATGAAGGTGGAGGGGAAGAGCTCGAGCACTTCTTCAAACACCCCTTCGTAGAAGCGAAGGGTGTTCTCGGTAGGGGCGAGGACGTTCGGGTTGACGCCCCAGGTGTCCCAGACACCGAGCGAGGAGGTGTCCACGACGTCGGTGTTGCCGAGCTCCGGATAGGCGTGGATGGCGGCCTGCGAGTGTCCGGGGATGTCGATCTCCGGTACGACGGCGATGTGCCGCTCATGGGCGTACGCGACGATCTCGCGGATGTCGTCCTGCGTGTAGAAGCCGCCGTGCGGGGTGTCGTTCCACAGCTCGGACGCGCGATGCCCCCACTTCGAACGCGGCCGCCACGATGCGGCCTCCGTCAGCTTCGGGTAGCGCTTGATCTCGATGCGCCAGCCCTGGTCGTCGGTGAGGTGGAAGTGGAAGACGTTCAGCTTGTGGGCGGCGAGGAGGTCCAGGTAGCGCAGGACGCCGTCCTTGGGCATGAAGTGCCGGGCCACGTCGAGCATCATGCCGCGCCAGCCGAAGCGGGGGCTGTCCTCGATCAGACACCCCGGCACGGCGTGACGCCCCGCGGCCCGCAGCGGTGCACGCCGGAACGCCTCCGGCCCGATGAGCTGACGCAGGCTCTGGGCGCCCCAGAAGACACCGGGAGCGGCGCCACCGAGGATCTCGACGCCGCTCTCCCCCACTGTGAGCCGGTACGCCTCGGGGGCGAGGGAGTCGTCGATGCCCAGCGAAATGCCGCCGCCGTCACCGGGTGCCAGGGGCAGCCCCAACGCGCCGCCGAGCGCGGCACGCAGCCAGCGCTCGGTGGACTCGGTGCCGGGCCCGGCACGCAGCGCGGTCGACGAGTCGAGGATGAAGCCTTCGGAATGCGGTCCCTCGGCGCGGGCGGGCGCCGGGATGAGTTGCTCAAAGGTCATGCGGCGAATCTGCCACGCGATTGCACAACGCAAAAGGGGCGTTGCGGTACACGCAACGCCCCGTCGCGGGGAGGGTCATGGACCGTGCCCGGGGGCTACTTCTTGCCGCCGCCCTTGCCGTCCTTGCCGCCCTTGTCCTTGTCGCCACCGGCGCTCATGGACTCGTAGATCTCCTTGCACATGGGGCAGACGGGGTACTTCTTCGGGTCACGACCCGGCACCCACACCTTGCCGCAGAGCGCGACGACGGGCGTACCGTCGAGCGCGCTCGCCATGATCTTGTCCTTCTGGACATAGTGCGCGAAGCGCTCGTGGTCACCGTCACCGCTCGACACCTGCGGCGTCGGCTCAACGAGGGTCCCCGTACCTGCCCCGCGCTCGGGCTCGGGCTCAAGAGTGCTCATGGCATCCAAGGGTACCTACGCTCGCCGCGTCCGGGCAGCGCCCATTCCGGGCCGGTCAGTTGAGGGACGCGTCATCCGGATACGTCGCCACCATCGCCAGTTCGCTGCGCTGCCGGCGAAGCACCGCGCGCCACAGCCGCTCGGGGTCCGGCGACGAGACGTCGCCGGGTTCGGACTCGACCACGTACCAGGCGCCCTCGACGAGCTCGTCCTCCAGCTGGCCCGGGCCCCATCCCGCGTAACCGGCGAAGATCCGCAGCGAGCCGAGGGCGGGAGCCAGGAGTTCGGGAGGTGTGTCCAGGTCGACCAGGCCGATCGCGCCGTGCACGCGGCGCCAGCCGATCGGCTCCCCTCTGCCCGGCCGCGGCCGGGACCCGGGGGCCTGGCCCTCCTCCCCGGGGATCACCGCCACGCCGAGCGCGGAGTCGAGCGAGACGGGGCCGCCCTGGAAGACGACTCCCGGCGCACCGGCCAGATCGCCCCAGCCCTCCAGGATGTCCGCGACGTCCACCGGCGTGGGCCGGTTGAGGACCACGCCGAGCGAGCCCTCCTCGTCGTGGTCGAGGAGCAGCACCACCGCGCGGTCGAAGTTCGGGTCCGCCAGGGCAGGCGTGGCCACGAGCAGCCGCCCTGTGAGCGAGGACACCTCGGTCATGAACGACATGATCCCGCATCTTTGCCCCGCGGGGGGAGGCAATGGTCGTACCGGAGTGAACGCAGCTCAGGGCGCACTGGGGCGGCTGGAGCGCACACTTTCGGTGGTGACCCGGAGTGTCCGGTTCCGAACGGTTCGTGTTGTCACGGACTCCTGACGCCGTTTACGCGTCCTCAGCCTTACGGAAGGGGGGTACGCGCCCATTACGCTTGCCCTTTGGTCCCCCCGTCCATCCAATCGGAACGCGAGATTCATGACCGTCACCGACGATGTACTGCTTGTCCACGGCGGAACCCCGCTGGAGGGCGAGATCCGTGTCCGCGGCGCGAAGAACCTCGTGCCCAAGGCCATGGTCGCCGCGCTGCTCGGCAGCGCTCCGAGCCGGCTGCGCAATGTCCCCGACATCCGCGACGTCCGCGTCGTACGCGGGCTCCTGCAGCTGCATGGCGTCACGGTCCGCCCCGGTGAGGAGCCGGGCGAGCTGGTCATGGACCCCTCGCACGTGGAGAGCGCCAACGTCGCGGACATCGACGCGCACGCGGGCTCCTCGCGGATCCCGATCCTGTTCTGCGGGCCGCTCCTGCACCGCCTGGGTCACGCCTTCATCCCCGGCCTCGGCGGCTGCGACATCGGCGGCCGGCCGATCGACTTCCACTTCGAGGTGCTCCGCCAGTTCGGCGCGACCATCGAGAAGCGCGAGGGCGGCCAGTACCTGGAGGCCCCGCAGCGGCTGCGCGGCACGAAGATCCAGCTGCCGTACCCGTCCGTGGGCGCCACCGAGCAGGTCCTGCTGACCGCCGTCCTCGCGGAAGGTGTCACGGAGCTCTCGAACGCCGCCGTCGAACCCGAGATCGAAGACCTCATCTGCGTCCTGCAGAAGATGGGCGCGATCATCGCGATGGACACCGACCGGACCATAAGGGTCACCGGCGTCGACAGCCTGGGCGGCTACAACCACCACGCCCTCTCGGACCGCCTGGAAGCCGCCTCCTGGGCTTCCGCGGCCCTGGCGACCGAAGGCAACATCTACGTCCGCGGCGCCCAGCAGCGCTCGATGATGACGTTTTTGAACACCTACCGGAAGGTGGGCGGTGCCTTCGAGATCGACGACGAGGGCATCCGCTTCTGGCACCCGGGCGGCTCGCTCAACGCGATCGCCCTGGAGACGGACGTGCACCCCGGCTTCCAGACGGACTGGCAGCAGCCCCTGGTCGTCGCCCTGACGCAGGCCGCCGGTCTGTCGATCGTGCACGAGACGGTGTACGAGTCGCGGCTCGGATTCACCTCCGCGCTCAACCAGATGGGCGCACACATCCAGCTCTACCGCGAGTGCCTCGGCGGCTCCGACTGCCGCTTCGGGCAGCGCAACTTCCTCCACTCGGCGGTCGTGAGCGGCCCCACGAAGCTCCAGGGCGCCGATCTGGTCATTCCTGACCTGCGCGGCGGCTTCTCGTACCTGATCGCCGCTCTGGCGGCCCAGGGGACGTCCCGTGTCCACGGCATCGACCTGATCAACCGCGGCTACGAGAACTTCATGGACAAGCTCGTGGAGCTCGGCGCGAAGGTGGAGCTGCCGGGGCGGGCCACGCTCGGCTGACGCCTCACCAGGCATGCAGAAGGGGCGGTCACCCAGTGGGTGACCGCCCCTTCTATTGCTGCTTCAGGCTACTTGCCCTTGGCCGCTTCCTTGAGCTTGGAGCCCGCCGAAACCTTGACGCTGTAGCCGGCCGGGATGTTGATCGGCTCGCCGGTCTGCGGGTTCCGGGCGGTGCGAGCGGCACGGTGGGTGCGCTCGAAGGTCAGGAAGCCGGGGATGGTGACCTTCTCGTCGCCCTTGGCAACGATCTCGCCGACGGTCTCGGCGAACGCGGCCAGCACGGCGTCGGCGTCCTTGCGGGTCACCTCGGCGCGGTCGGCCAGCGCGGCCACCAGCTCACTGCGGTTCATGTTTGTACTCCCGTGTTCTTCTTGCCGTTGAGGCGTGCCACGCGGCGGAGCCGCATGATGGGCACAGCGAAGCCGATGCTGCCAGGGTCCTCGGTCAGGCCCCGGACCCGGGTCCGTCATCCGGACCCTCGCGCCCAGAAAGGCATCCTGCCCCCACCTGCGGCGGGAAAGCCAATCCGGGCCCCTTGGGGGTCACACGAAAAGCTTCACCGCCCCTGGAAGGTGGCAGCCGGGGGCGCGCTTCCACGCCACCCTAGAGGGCCTTTACGGGCCCTGCGTTCCGCGACGCGCCGTACTACTGGGCCGTGGCGCCTGTCACAGCCACCCCGGCGGCCTTCGCCGCGCTGCGCACCGCATCGGCGACCGCGCCCGCGACCTTGTCGTTGAAGACGCTGGGGATGATGTAGTTCGGGTTGAGCTCGTCCTCGGCGACGACGTCCGCGAGGGCGCCCGCCGCCGCCAGCATCATCTCCGTGTTGACGGTGCGCGACTGGGCGTCGAGCAGGCCGCGGAAGACGCCGGGGAAGACCAGGACGTTGTTGATCTGGTTCGGGAAGTCCGAGCGTCCCGTGGCCACGACTGCCGCCGTCTGGCGGGCGACCGTGGGCTCGACCTCGGGGTCGGGGTTCGCGAGCGCGAACACGATGGCGCCGTCGGCCATGGCCGCGACGTCGTCGCCGTTCAGGACGTTCGGGGCCGAGACGCCGATGAAGACGTCGGCGCCGACGACCGCTTCCTTGAGGGTGCCGCGGGCGCCCTCGGGGTTGGTGTTGTCGGCGATCCAGCGCAGCGGCGAGTCCGGCGCGGCGTCCACGAGGTCCTCGCGGTCCGCGTGCACGACGCCGTGGATGTCGGCCACGACGGCGTGCTTGACGCCCGCCGCGATGAGCAGCTTGAGGATGGCCGTACCGGCCGCGCCCGCACCGGACATGACGACGCGTACGTCGCCGACTCCCTTGCCCACCACGCGAAGTGCGTTGGTCAGCGCGGCCAGTACGACGATCGCGGTGCCGTGCTGGTCGTCGTGGAAGACGGGGATGTCCAGGGCCTCACGAAGCCGGGCCTCGATCTCGAAGCAGCGCGGCGCCGAGATGTCCTCGAGGTTGATGCCCGCGAAGCCGGGGGCGATCGCCTTCACGATCTCGACGATCGCGTCCGTGTCCTGGGTGTCCAGGCAGAGCGGCCAGGCGTCGATGCCGGCGAAGCGCTTGAAGAGGGCCGCCTTGCCCTCCATGACGGGCAGCGCGGCCTTCGGACCGATGTTGCCGAGCCCGAGGACGGCCGAACCGTCCGTTACGACCGCAACGGAGTTGCGCTTGATGGTGAGGCGGCGCGCGTCCTCGGGGTTCTCGGCGATCGCCATGCACACGCGGGCCACGCCCGGGGTGTAGATCATGGAGAGGTCGTCGCGGTTCCGGATGGGGTGCTTCGACTGCATCTCGATCTTGCCGCCGAGGTGCATCAGGAACGTACGGTCGGAGACCTTGCCGACGGTGACGCCCTCGATGGTGCGCAGCTGCGCGACGATCTCGTCGCCGTGCGTCGTGGAGGTCGCCGCGATCGTGACGTCGATCCGGAGCGCCTCGTGGCCGGACGCCGTGACGTCGAGGCCGGTCACCGAGCCTCCGTGGGACTCGACGGCCGTGGTGATCTGGGAGACCGCGGTGCCGCTCGCCGGCACCTCCAACCGGACCGTGTTCGAGTAGGAGACGCTGGGCGCCGTTGCCATGGCCGACTTCCTCTGCTTTCACCGTGTTGCTCTTGCCGTCCGATGGTCGCACCTACCACTGAGTACGTGGTAGCCGCCTCGGATTGCGAACTTTTCGTTCACTGGCTTTTCGGAAACTAGTTTCCACCATACGAGAAGTTGGAGGCGGTCGGTAGGGGGAAACGGAAACCGGTGGTTGAAACCCGGAAGAGGCCCCCGTCACGTGGTGACGGGGGCCTCTTCCGAACGCTTGTGACACCGACCCGCCATGCTCGCCTCGCGGCAAGTGGTCGCTCGTAGCGACGATGGTTGGGCCCGGGGGCTTGGATCGGGCCGGTGCCACATCAACGGTAACAAACGATCCCCGTAAGGCAATTCCCGTCCCGACAAGTCTCTGAAGTCATTCCCGGAGCAGGCCCCGTGCCTCATTCGCGGAGCAGGTCAGGGACTCCTTCGCCGTCGGGGTCGTCGCGCTCCCCGGACAGGACCGTCAGCTGCTGCGTGGCCCGGGTCAGCGCCACGTACAGGACACGCAGGCCCGCGGGGGACTCGTCCGCGATCTCCGCGGGCGAGACGACCACCGTCGCGTCGTACTCCAGGCCCTTGGCCTCCAGGCTGCCGAGCGCCACCACGCGGTCGCCGAGCCCGGCGAGCCAGCGGGCCGCCTGCTCGCGGCGGTTCATCGCCACCACGACGCCGACGGTGCCGTCCACCTGGTCGAGCAGCCGGGCCGCCTCCTCGCGCACCGACGCGCCGATGTCCTTGTCGCGTACGACGGCACTGTGTCCATTGTTCGCTGTCGCGAAACGGGGCTTCACACCGGTGGACCGAACGGCTGACGGCGACTCGGAGCCCGGCATCGCGAGCGCGAGCACCTTGGCGGCGAGATCGGCGATCTCGGCGGGGTTGCGGTAGTTGACGGTCAGGGTGAAGCGGCGCCGCGGACGGCTGCCCAGGGCCTCGTCACGGGCCGCCGCGGCCTCGTCCGGGTCGGACCAGGAGGACTGGGCGGGGTCGCCGACGATCGTCCACGTGGCGTGCCGGCCCCTGCGGCCGACCATGCGCCACTGCATGGGGGTCAGGTCCTGGGCCTCGTCGACGATGACGTGCGCGTACTCGGTGCGCTCCGCGGCGAGCCGCTCGGCGCGCTCGCGCTGGGACTCCTCGCGCTGCGGCATCAGTTCGTCGAGGCCCGTGAGCAGGTCGAGGGGGTCGAGATCCTTCTTCTTACGGGGTCTCGGCGGCGTACCGAGAATCGACTGGAGCTCGTCGAGGAGCGCCACGTCGTGCACGGAGAGGGCCTCGCGCTTGAGGGAGCGGGCGACCTTGCGGACCTCGCCCGGGTTCAGGACACGGCGTGCCCAGCGGCCAAGGCGCCGCTCGTCGCCCATCGCGGAGAGCACCGCGCGCGGGGTGAGTTCGGGCCACCAGGCGTCGAGGAAGCGGATGAAGTCGTCCTCGGAAGTGATGTCCTCGTCGAAGGACGAGCGCAGCTCGGCGGCCAGCTCCGGGTCGCTGTGCCGGCCCGCGGAGCCGGACTGCGACCACAGGGCGTCCAGGAGGAGCTTGCGGGCGCGCGGGCGCAGCAGGTTGACGGGAGCCGTGCCGCTGAGCGCGTTGCGCCGGATGCGGCCGAGGGCGTCGGCCTCCAGCTCCAGGCGGCGGCCGAAGGCGACCACACGCAGCCGGGTGGGGGTTTCCACGGGGGCCTGGGGCACGTCCTCGTCCTCGTCATCGCCGAACGAGAGCTGGCCCTCCTGCGAGGCGGCCTTCGTGGTGGCCGTGCCGCCCTCCAGCGCCCCCCGAGCGGCCTTCCGCAGGACGTTCAGCATCCGCGACGAGCCCTTGACCCGGGCCACCGCGGGAGAGTCGTAGACGGTCGCCCCCTCCGGTGCGGCTTCGTCGGCCAGCGCGCCCACCGCGCGGATGGCGACCTGCCCCTCCTCGCCCAGCGAGGGCAGCACGCCCTCCGTGTAGGCCACGAGCAACGGGGTCGGGGAGACGATGAGGATGCCGCCCGCGTACCGGCGGCGGTCCTGGTAGAGGAGGTACGCCGCGCGGTGCAGGGCCACGGCGGTCTTGCCGGTGCCGGGGCCGCCCTCGACGTACGTCACCGAGGCGGCGGGGGCGCGGATCACCATGTCCTGCTCGGCCTGGATCGACGCCACGATGTCCCGCATCGTGTGGCTGCGGGCCTGGCCGAGCGCCGCCATGAGGGCGCCGTCGCCGATGACCGGCAGCGATTCGCCGTCCAGCGTCGCCTTGAGCTCCGGACGCATCAGGTCGTCCTCGACGCCGAGGACCCGGCGGCCCTTGGAGCGGATGACCCGGCGGCGCACGACACGGCCCGGGTCGACCGGCGTCGAGCGGTAGAACGGCGCGGCGGCCGGGGCACGCCAGTCGATCACCAGCGGGGAGTAGTCCGCGTCCAGGACGCCGATGCGGCCGATGTGCAGGGTCTCGGCGATCTCGGCGGTGTTCTTCTCGCTGACGGCCTCCTCGGCGGGCTCGACCGACGTGTAGGCACCGTCCGGGCCCTTCTTGCCGTCCTTGCCGAGCAGCAGGTCGATCCGTCCGAAGAGGAAGTCCTCGAACTCGTTGTTGAGGCGGTTGAGATGCACTCCCGCGCGAAACACCTGGGCGTCCCGCTCGGCGAGCGCGCCGGGCGTGCCGACCTGGGAGCGCTTGGCCGCGTCGGTCATGAGGAACTCGGCCTCGTGGATCTTCTCCTCGAGACGCCGGTAGACCTGGTCGAGATGTTCTTGTTCGACGCTGATCTCGCGGTCGCGTACGTCGGCCACCGAGGCCCCTTTCCGGACGTGCAGCTGCCCAATCGAGCAGCCGTCTACCGTACGCGAAAGGGGGCCCCTGTGTGCACCTCCGCTAGGCGTCCACCTCCACCAGGCGGTCGCCGTCGAAGGTGGTCACCTCGAAGTGGTCGATGTCGTTGCGGTCCATCGCGGCGCCCCCGTGGACGTACAGGGGGCTGCGCGCCCACTTGTCCGGGCTGTCCTCGATGCCGTAACCCCACTTCGGGACGGACCAGGTGGTCACCGTCTCCTTCGCGCCGTCCTTGCCGACCGCGACCAGGGAGCACTTGAGCGGGCCCTTCACGTTCTTCAGCTCGAGGACCGTGTGCGTGCCCCAGGCCTTCTTCTCCGTGCCGACCGTGGCGCTGACCTTGGTCTTGGGGTCCGTGGCCTTGATCTTGTCGTCCATGTGGTTGAAGAAGGCGTCCTCGGCGGGGCTCGTGGGGTGCGGTTCGCCCGCCACGTCCTTGGAACCGCCGTCGTCGTTCACCGCGAGGACCGTGAGCGGCCCGCCCACGATCAGAGCCGCCGCCGCGGCCACCAGATACATGCCGCGCCTGCGCTTTCGCGCACGCTTCACGGAGACCTCGTCCACGAGCCGGTCCGCCAGACGCGGGCTCGGCCGTGCGGCGAGCTGTTCGCCGATCGCCGGTACGCCGCGCGCCCCCGGGAAGTCCGCGAGCGCGGCCAGCATCGGCTCCATGCCGGAGAACTCCTCCAGCCGGTGCGCGCAGAACTCGCAGACCGCCAGATGCGCTTCGAACGCCGTCGCCTCGGCGTCGTCCAGGATGCCGAGGGCATAGGCACCGACGGTCTCGTGCACGTCCGCCCGTCGCCCGCCACCACCCTGCTGCGGAAGCGCTCCGCGCCCTTCTTCTTCCCACGCGCCATGACTGGTGTAGTCGGACTCGTTCATGCCGTCACCCCCCGCTCCTCGAGCGCCAGCTTCATCGAGCGCAGCGCGTAGAAGACCCGCGAGCGCACCGTCCCACTCGGTATACCCAGTGTCTCGGCCGCCTCATTGACCGTACGCCCCTTGAAATAGGTCTCGACAAGTACCTCCCGGTGCGCGGGAGTCAGGTCGTCGAGCGCGTCCGAGAGAGTCATCAGCCACAGCGCCTTATCGATCTCGTCCTCCGCGGGGATGACCTCCAGCGGCGACGGATCGACCTCCTGCGGCCGGGCCTGCCGGCTGCGGTGGCCGTCGATGACGATGCGCCGGGCGACCGTCACCAGCCAGGGGCGTACCGAACCGGTCGCACGATTGAGCTGACCGGCGTTCTTCCAGGCACGGATGAGCGTCTCCTGTACGACATCTTCGGCGCGCTGCCGGTCGCCCGCCACCAGACGGAGCACGTAGGCCAGAAGCGGCCCCGCGTGCTCGCGGTAGAGGGCGCGCATCAACTCCTCGTCGGGTCCGCCCCGTTGCGGGACCAGACGATGTCGGTGCGGGCGTTCCTGCGGGCGCTCATCGGCCACGGCGGAATCCTTGCGCACGTCTGCCTCCGGTGTCCGCTCTTCGCATGGGCTGGCTCACCGGGGATGTACGTGGGCGGGAGCGGTTGCGTTCAACCGCTCGCCGAAGAAATGTGATCAGGCCCGCGCGAGCGCCGCCCGCCGCCGGTGTCTGGCCACCCGCTCACGGTTGCCGCACACCTCGCTGGAGCACCAGCGGCGGCGGCGCCCGCGTGACGTGTCGAGGTACAGGAGGGGGCAGTTGTCGCCCTCGCACTGGCGCAGCAGGGCGCGCGCCGCGGGGTCGGTGAGCAGCTCGACGGCGTCACGGGCGACGGCGGCGAGCAGGGCCGCGCAGCCGGGGTCGCCGTCCAGGGCCCGGACGAGGCTGCCGTCGGGTCGCCGAACGGCGCGCGGGGCCGGCGGCGGCGTCGCGGCGAGGCCGTTGATTCTGGCCAACTCGGTGTCGGCGGCTCTCCCTTCGAGTTCTGCGAGCACCAACTGCCCAACGTGAGCGCGCAGTTCGCGGAAGGCGACGAGCCAGACGGCGCTCGCCCCCCGCAGGGCCGTGCGATCCGGGATGAGCCCGGCGCCCGCGAGCCAGGCGCGCAGCCGGTCCACGGAGTCGAGCCGTTCCACGGGATGGTTCGTCGCCACGAGGTCCAGACAGCTCCGCCCGGAATCGAATCGCAGCTCGTACGTGGCCGGGTCCATGCCCAGTGCCATGCGCCTGTCACCGCCTTGTGGGGTTACCGGTGAGTGCTCCCCCTACAGTGCCTCGCCTCGGGCGGGTGCGGAACCCCTGCCACCGGCGCGGATGAGACGCCCGCTTATGGGGGTGCGCTTCGTAGCGATGGCCGGGCGTCCGCCCACCCGGTTGACTTGGTCCCATGAAAGACAAGAGGCGTGAGACGAACCATCGGGGACAGGGCACCGCCGGGGCCGTGCTCGGGGCCGCCATCGTCACGATGGGCCTGATCTCCGGAACCTTCTACATCTTCTCCTGCGGTGTCATGCCCGGGCTCGGACGCAGCGACGACCGCGTCTTCATCGAGGTCATGCAGAACATGAACGACGCGTTCAACAACCCGGTCTTCTTCGCGAGCTTCCTCGGTGCGCTGCTCTTCACGGCGGTCTCCGCGTGGCAGCTGCGCGGGACGAGCTCGTACCGGTGGGTCCTCGCGGCGCTCGTCGTCTATCTCGTGGCCTTCGCGATCACGTCGGTCGTGAACGTGCCGCTGAACGACGAGCTCGCGGACGCGGGCGACCCGTCGAAGATCACCGACCCGGCCGCCGTGCGCGAGAAGTTCGAGGACCCGTGGCTGGCCTGGAACGCCGTGCGGACCCTGCTCTCCACCGTCGCGATCGGCCTGCTCGCGCGGGCGCTCGTGCTGCGGGGCCGGGACACCAGGCGGCGCGACACGACAGGTCAGTCCGCGTACTTGGACCCGGCGGCCGGATCGAGCGCGAGCCGATAGCCCCGCTTGACCACCGTCTGGACGAGCTTCGGAGTCCCAAGTGCCGTACGCAGCCTGGCCATCGCGGTCTCCACGGCGTGCTCGTCGCGCCCGGTGCCCGGCAGCGCGCGCAGGAGCTCGGCGCGGGGCACCACCCATCCCGGGCGCCGCGCGAGGGCCCGCAGCAGCGACATGCCGGCGGGCGGCACGGGCCGCAGCTCGTCGTCGACCAGGACAGCGTGACCGCGGATCTCGACGCGGCGCCCGGCGATGGGCAACGTACGGGCGCGGGAGGGCAGTTCCTGGCACAGGACCTGCACGAGGGGACCGAGCCGGAAGCGTTCGGGCTGCACCGTGTCGACACCGCGGGCCTGCAGCGGCAGCGCGGTGACCGGGCCCACGCAGGCGGACACGACGTCGTGCTGGAGTGCGGCGAAGAGCTCACTGGTCATGCCGCGGTCCTCCGCGCGGGCCAGGAAGGACGCGGCGGCCGGCGCGCTGGTGAAGGTCAGCGCGTCGACGGCGCGGGCGACGGTGGCGTCGAGGAGCCGGTCGACGGGCGCGAGGTCCTCGGGCGGCATCCACCGGTAGACGGGCACGCCGACGACCTCCGCTCCCCCGGCACGCAGCGACTCGATGAAGCCGGGCAGCGGTTCGCCGTGCAGCTGGAGCGCGATGCGCTTGCCGTCGACGCCGTCGTCGAGCAGCTTCTCCAGCACCTCCGCCATGGACTCGGAGGAGGGCGACCACTTCTCGGTGAGCCCGGCGGCACGTATGGCGCCTTTGACCTTGGGCCCGCGCGCGAGCAACTCCACGCCCCCGAGGCACCGCACAAGCGCCTCGCCGAATCCCCATCCGTCGGCGGCCTCGACCCACCCGCGGAACCCGATCGCGGTGGTGGCGATCACCACGTCGGGCGCGTGGTCGATCAACTCCTTGGTGGCGGAGAGAAGTTCGCTGTCGTCGGCGAGCGGAACGATGCGCAGTGCGGGAGCGTGCAGGACGGTGGCGCCACGCCGCTGGAGCAGCGCACCGAGCTCGTCGGCACGCCGGGCGGCGGTGACGCCGACGGTGAAGCCGGCGAGGGGTGCGTTCCGCTGACCGGTCCGAGGGCCGTCCTGGTGGTGAACGTCCTGCTGGCCGTTCTGAGGGGTCGCGTGCATGGCAGCTGCTCTCGTCCCGCTAGTACTGCGCGATGGGTGGTCCGGGGTTGAACGAGCCTGCCAACGGCCCGTGACAACCCGGGATCATCACGATGTCGTACGTGTTACACCAGCGTACGACCACCCCCCGGTCAGACTTCCGCGTACGTGAGCTGGGGCTTCGTCTCCGCGTCCGGGGTCTGCCCGGCGTCCGGGGCGGGCGCCGGACGGCGGAGGTATACGGCCCACGTGACGCAGAAGCACGCCGCGTAGAAGACGAGGAATGCGACAAAGGCGCCGGTGCCCGATCCCACGGTCTGGAAGGACTGCCGGAAAGCGAGATTGATCCCGAGCCCGCCGAGCGCACCGACGGCGCCGATGAGCCCCATGGAAGCCCCGGAGAGCCGCCGCCCATAGGCCGCGGCGGCCTCCCCGTGGAGCCCCTTCTGGAGGGCCTTGGCCTGGAAGATCCCCGGGATCATCTTGTAGGTCGACCCGTTCCCGAGCCCGCTCAGCACGAAAAGAACAACAAAGGCGGCGACGAAGAGGGCGAGCGACTCCCGCATGGAGGCGATGACGACGACAGCGGTGGCCGCGCCCATCCCGACGAAGTTCCACAGGGTGATGCGGGCCCCGCCGAACCGGTCGGCCAGCCGCCCGCCCACGGGCCGGATCAGCGAGCCGAGGAGCGGCCCGATGAAGGTGACAGCGGCGGCCTGCAACGGCGTACGCCCGAACTGGGTCTGCAGCACGAGCCCGAACGCGAAGCTGTAACCGATGAAGGACCCGAAGGTCCCCACGTACAGGAACGCCATGATCCACGTATGGGCGTCGCGGACGGACTCCTTCGCCGCACCGGTGTCGTTCTTCACCGTGGCGAGGTTGTCCATGAAGAGGGCGGCGCAGACGGCGGAGACGAGGATGAGCGGGATGTAGATCCCGAGCAGCACGCGGGGCCCGCCCCCGGCCCCGATGACCGCGAGCCCGGCGAGCTGCACGACGGGCACGCCGATGTTGCCGCCCCCCGCATTGAGCCCGAGCGCCCACCCCTTCTTCCGCAGCGGGAAGAAGGAGTTGATATTGGTCATGCTGGACGCGAAGTTGCCCCCGCCGACGCCGGTGAGCAGGGCGCACACCATGAAGGTGGTGTAGGAGGTCCCCGGCTCCATGACGACGAAGGCCGCGGTGGTGGGCAGGAGCAGCATGCCGGCCGCGATGATCGTCCAGTTGCGCCCACCGAAGCGGGCGACGGCGAAGGTGTACGGCACGCGGGCAACGGCCCCCACCAGGGTCGCCATGGACACCAGGAAGAACTTCCCGGCGGGGTCGATCCCGTACTCGGGCCCCATGAACAGGACCATCACGGACCAGAGGGTCCAGATGGAGAACCCGATGTGTTCCGAAAGGATCGAGAACCCCAGATTCCGCCGGGCGACGCGCTCGCCCCCCTCTTCTTTCCAGAACCTCTCGTCTTCCGGTTCCCACCGCTGGATCCACATGACAGGCCTCATCTCCACGGCTGGCGGCTGATGACCCGAACGTAGGGAGGCCGGGTTTCAACCCTGTGGCCCGCGGTGACCGGCGGGGAACTTTGCTCTCACGTGGGGGTGGGGTGGGCGGTGAGGGGGGTTGGGGGAAGCGTCCGCATCAGGCCCACAAACCCCACCGGCGACGCGGCGCCGGCAGGCGTATCGTCGAATTGGACCGTCTCCAGGTCGTCTGTCGAGTCCTCGCGAAGGGCGGTGCGCCCAGTGGTCGAGCATCGGATATTGGGGCCGGAAGACGGCGAACTTCATCAGCCGGAGCAGGCGTGCGGGGACCGGTTCCTGATCGACAGCCGTGCGCAGGGTGGCCGCTTCGCGCTGGTGGAGCATCGGCTGCCGCCGAAGGTCCTGGCCGCTCCCGTGCACAAGCACTCCCGCGAGGACGAGTTCAGCTTCGTCCTCGAAGGATCGGTCGGTGCGAGGTTCGGTGACGAGGAAGTCGTGGCCGGACCCGGTGATCTCGTGTTCAAGCCGCGCGACGAGTGGCACACGTTCTGGAACGCGGGGGACGCCCCGGCTCGGTTGCTGGAGATCATCTCTCCGGGAGGCCTGGAGGAACTGTTCCGGTGGCTCGACCGACAGAGCGAGGAGTTGAGCCCGGAGACCATGCAGCGGGAGGCGGGACGCTACGGCTGCTCGACGGACCTGGAAGCGACCATGGAGCTCATCACGAAGCACGGTCTCATCTTCTGAACCCGCGCCCTCAGATCTTCTGACCCGCGCCCTCAGAGAAATCCCGGTACATCCCATTAGCTACCGCCCGTCACCGGGACTTCTCTGCAACCGGAACTGCCCTGTGCCAACCCGTCGGAGGGAACTCACCGGTTGACGGACTGGATCTCCTCCACCGCGACTTGCTGATCCGCGCCGAACTCGCCGGCGGGGAGGTTCCCGCCCTCGCCGGTGGTGCTGGTCCAGCTGATCTTCCAGGTGAGGGTCGCCTGGAGGTTGTACGACCCGTCGCCGGAGGACCGCAGGTACTTCACGCCGCATGGGGGCAGTGTGTCTCCGGGCGTGCCTTTGGCGCGGGGCACGCCGATCTTGCCGTCCTCGATGGGGCATGCCCCGGAGGCGGGGTAGGTCTCGGCGTCCTTCGTCCCTGGATCGATCGAGAGGGACATGGGTTCAGCGGTCGTGGTCGCGGAAAGCCCCGAGCCTGGGATGCTCGCGGTGACGGAGACCTTCTTGAACTTCGCCTTGTCCAACCAGGCCCAGGTCGGGAGGTTGACCTTCGTCGTACCCTCGGGTGCCATCTTGATCTCGGTGCTGGGTACGGGCAGTTCGTCGTAGGCGTACTCGGCGAGGATCTTCGGTGAGACTGCGAGAGGTTCTTTGGGAGTGTCGCCCGTGGGCACCCAGAAGGGGAGCTTGTTGCAGGAATTGGCCTCGGGGTCGTCCTTGCGCTTCTCGTTGATGGCCGCCGCCCAGAACTGCCCCTCACCCTGCTTGTCGAGGTTGTAGTCCTTGTAGGGGCGGCCTTCCTTGAAGTACGAGTCGAACACCCCGCCCACGAAGTCACCGACCCCGAATACCTTCATCTGCCGGATCGCCTTGACGGTGGCCTGGATCTGCTTCGGGGAGTATGCGGGCTCGTACCAGCAGGCTGGTGGGTCCCAGTTGCTGTTGGCGGGGGTGAGGGATCCGGTCTTCGCGGTTTCCTGAGCGCCGTTGACAGTCGTCTGGATCTTCGTCTCGACAGTGAGGTTCTGGTCCTGACGTCCTGCCTTGGCCTGTGGGGCACCTGATTCCACTCCGTCACCACCGGCGGCATAAGCGGTGGTCGGCCCCATCGCGACTGCCACCGCGAGAAGAGGGACGTACGGACGAATCAGCCTCCGCTGGTTCACGGCATGCACCGCTTCGCCGCCGTCGTGGTCAACACGGTTGCCGTCTGCCAGACGCCGTCCTCGTTCTTCTCCAGTCGGGTGTTGTAGAAGGAGTAGTCCTGCTCGGACTCCGGGATCGACCTGTCGACTTTGCCGGTCTTGCGATCCTTTGGGTACGTCTTGCTGGTGTCCTTGCAGTACGTCACCGCGGCAGCACCATCCTTGAGGAAGGTGACCTCGCGGTCGTAATACCGGGTGGTCCCGACGAAGGTCTTGCCCTTCTTGTCGAATCCCTGAGCGTAGTTCGCCGCCGAAAGCAGTGCATCGCCGGACGAATAGAACTTCAGCGCCGGATGCTTCTCCGCGTCGACGGTGGCAGCCTCTGTCAGCGAAGTGATCCGCCGCGCGTTGTCCGCCAGCACCGCGTCCTTCTTCGGATCGCCCGTCTCGCCGCCCTCGAAGACGTTCTTCACATCCTTCGGCAGCCTGATCTCCGGCCGATCGATCCCGTCGTCGGATGCTGTCGGCGACGGCGACTCCCTCTTCTCGCCGCCGGACTCCGCACCCGCGATCTTGTCGTTCTCCTTGGAGTCGCCATCGCCCCCTCCGCAAGCAGCAAGCGAGAGGACTGCGGCAGCAGTGAGGGTGGCCGCTGCGAGCAGGGTGGGTCGGCGATTCACGGTCAGCTCCTGATGAGACGAGGGTTCTCTGGAGTGAACAAGCTATCCACGAGGGAAGGGCGACGTCACGTCGAGGTTCCGCGTCCAGCGGGACATAGCTGGGCATAGCAGCCGCACGGCACCGCCGTTGACCGATATCGATCGCTCAGCGCAGCTTGATGATCACCACCAGGCACGGCCTTCGGCGCCCCTCCACCCTTTGTCTCAGCGAAGCCACCTGGACTCTTGGCGACGGGACGGCGGCGCCGCCAACACAGCGGGCGATCAGCCACCCTGGAGTGTCGGCAGCTCCGAGGTAACCCCCGCTCACCCCAAGTGCGTATCCCCCAACGAAACCAACAGCCTCCGCAACGCTCCATCCAGCGCCCGGCGGTCAGCCGCCGACAGGGGCGCCAGCATGCGTTCCTCGTTCGCCACGTGGTCCACTACCGCCCGGTCCACCAGCTCGCGTCCCGCCTCCGTCAGGCGGACTCGGATCGCGCGGCGGTCGGACGGGTCGGGATGGCGTTCGATCAGGCCCTTGCGTTCCAGTTTGTCGAGGCGGTTGGTGATCGCGCCCGATGTCACCATGGCCGTCTTGAGGAGGCCGCCCGCCGTCAGTTCGTGCGGGGCGCCCACCCGGCGCAGCGTGGCCAGCACGTCGAACTCCGCGAACTCCAGGCCGTATTCGGCGAAGATCGGCTTCATTCCCTTGCTCAGCAGGTGATCCGCCCGTTTGATGCGGCCCACCAGAGCCATCGCGTCCAGGCCCGCCGCGTCCATGTCCGGGCGCTCGCGGTGCCACTGGGCGCGCAGCTCGTCGATGGCGTCGGCGGTGGCGTCGGCCTCCGGGTCAGGCATTCCCGCGTCCTCTCTGGGGGGGCCCACCGGTCCATGTATCTCAATGTTCAGATACTTGACGTTCGCAGACCCAGGGGGTCATGATTATCTCAACGTTGAGAATAACAGCGTTCAGGGGAAACCTAGGGGGAGCCATCATGTCCATCAGCAACCCGCGAGCCGACGCCGCACGCACCAGCAACCGTCCGCACGGGGAAGGTCAACCCGCCCCCGCACCCCGCACCTACGCCCTCGCCGCCGCGGGCCTCGCCGCCATCGGCCCCGCCACCTGGGGCACCACCTACGTCACCACCACCGAACTCCTGCCCCCGGACCGCCCCTTGCTCGCCGCGGCCCTGCGCGCGCTGCCCGCCGGGCTCATCCTGCTCGCCCTGACCCGGCGGCTGCCCAGCGGTGACTGGTGGTGGAAGGCGGGGGTTCTCGGGCTGCTCAACTTCGGGGCCTTCTTCCCACTGCTGTTCTTCGGCGCCTACCACCTTCCCGGCGGCGTCGCCTCGACGGTCGGTGCCGTCATGCCGCTGCTTGTCGCGGGCTTCGGGATCGGTGTCCTGAAGGTGCGGCCCACACGGCGCACGCTGATCGCCGGGCTCGTGGGGGTCGGCGGCGTCGGGCTGCTCGTCCTGCGGGGCAGCGCCTCCGTCGACCTCGCGGGAATCGCGGCCATGCTGGTCGCGACCACGCTGATGGCACTTGCCGTCGTACTCAGCAAGCGCTGGGGACGGCCCGAAGGCGTCTCGCTGCTGGCCCTCACCGGATGGCAACTCACCGCCGGTGGGCTGGTGTTGGCGCCCATCGCCCTCTCCTTCGAGGGACTTCCTGACCACTTCACCGGGGCCAACATCGCCGGATACGCCTACCTCGGCATCATCGGCACCGCCGTCGCGTACGCCCTCTGGTTCCGCGGCATCGAGCGGCTCCCCGCGTCGTCCGTTTCGTTCCTGGGCCTGACCAACCCTGTCGTCGCCACCCTCGCCGGGCTGCTCCTGCTCGGGCAGACCCTCACCCTCTGGCAGGTGGGCGGGCTCGTGCTCGTCCTGGCGAGCGTCTTCGTCGGGCAAGGCCGCCGCACCGCCCGCAAGCGCTCTTAGGTCAGCCCCCCCCTCAGCAACCCCCGCCGACCCGACACACGCACTTCAAGGAGCAGTCCCCATGCGCATCACCGTCTTCGGAGCAGCCGGAAACGTAGGCAGCCGCGTCGTCACCGAAGCCCTCACCCGCGGCCACGACGTCACCGCCGTCGTCCGCGACCCCGCCCGCTTCGGCGAGCTCCACCCGGGCGCCACGCACCGCGCCGGTGACGCCGGAATCCCGGAGCACGTCGCCGAGTTGAGCGCCGGACAGGATCTCGTGGTGAACGCCACCAGACCCGCCCCCGGCCGCGAACCCGAACACGCCGCCATCAGCCGGGCGCTGCTCGCCGGCCTCGCCCGCGTCGACGGCGTACGCCTGTTGATCGTCGGCGGGGCGGGAAGCCTGACCGTGCCCGGCAGCGGCGGTGTCCTCGCCATCGACGACCCCGCTTACGTCCCCACCGCCTGGCGGCACGTAGCCGAGGCGTCCAACGCACAGTTCGACGCCGTCCGCACGGCGGACACCGAGGTCGACTGGACGTATCTGAGCCCGTCGGCCCTGCTCGAGCCCGGCGTCCGCACCGGCACCTACCGGCTCGGCGCCGACGAGCTGATCGTCGACGCCGAGGGCAACTCGGCCATCTCCATGGAGGACCTCGCGGTGGCGCTTCTGGACGAGGCCGAACGCCCCAAGCACCACCGCACCCGCTTCACGGCCGGGTACTGACCGCCCGGCCCCCGCGGGCCGGGGCCTTACGCCGCAGCCCGCTGGAACTGCTGGTTGGCGTCCGCGCCGCACGTCCACTGGACGAGGCGGGCGCCGTCGCCGGTGGCGTCGTCCGCGACGTCGAGACACTTGCCGCTGTGCCGGGAGACGAGCCGGTAGGTGTCGTTCCCCCGGTCCTCGAAGCGCCACTGCTGGTGCGCGCCAGAACCGCATCGGTACTGGTTCACGAAGGCACCGTCCCCGGTGGACTCGTCCGCCACGTCCAGGCACTTGCCGCTGTGCTGCGCCAGGACGCGTACGTGTCCCTCACCCGCGTCCGCCAAGCGCCATTCTCAGCCCCGGTGGGCGCCGCCCCTCGTCGCGGCCCGTGCCCGCCTGGCCTTGGAAGGCTTCGCCCCGTTCGGCCACAGCCTCGGACTCCGCTTCGCCGCGAAGTCCTCGATCCAGCCCACGGCCATCACCATCAGGCCGATCAACGGCCAGACCAGGACGGTCATCCACAGCATGTACGTCGAGTCGAGCGCCGAGCTCCAGCGCTCGTCCTGCATGAACGGCAGGTCGTACGCCATGTCGATGAGCGGCACCGTGGCCATGATCAGCAGGTTGTGCCAGAGGTAGATCGTCACCGCTCGGTTGTTGGAGAGGGTGATGAGCTTGTCCCAGCGCTTCAGACGGCCCGGCAGCTCCTGCCACGACGGGGAGTACTGGAAGAGGATGACGACGAAACCGAAGGACCACGCCGCCTGGGCCAGCGGGATGTCGTTCAGGTCCCAGCCGTCCGGGCCCAGGTGCCCCGAAGCCCACCACAGGCCGAAGGCCATGATCAGGGCCGAGACCGACACCGCCACGTAGCGCGGGACGCGGGCGAGGACGCCCTCCTGGTGGGCCATGCCGAGCACCCAGCAACTGCCGTACACCGCGAAGTCCGAGACCGCGTTGCCCGTCTCGCCGGGGATCTTGATGACCTCCGTGGCGAGCACCGCCGTCAGGGCGAGGGGCGCGAAGAGCGTCGCCCACGGCACCCTGCGGAACGCCCACAGGAGGAGCGGCGAGGCGATCACGAACCACAGGTACGCGCGGAGGTACCAGAGGGGGCCCGCCGCCTGGGCCGGCCATGTGTCCTCCAGGAGGCCCGCCTTGTCCCCGATGTGCCAGGGGAAGGGCGGGGCGCCGACCGGGAACACGTAGTTGACCATGCTGACCAGGCCCCACGTGTCCCCGTGGTCCGGGTCCTCGGTCACGTTCCAGCCGCCGTAGAACAGCAGGAAAAGCGCGACCGCGCTGAATGCCCACATGGGCGGGAGCAGTCGGCGTATTCGGCCTCTGATCACGCCCCATGCCGGGCGCTTCAGGGAGCGCGCCATCAGCGCGCCCGCCAGGGCGAACATCACGCCCATGGAGGGGAACAGGATCGTCAGCCAGGCCCAGCCGAACAGGTGGTAGACGACGACGCGGACCAGGGCCAGCGACCGCAGTACGTCGAAGTAGCGGTCGCGGCCCGGCTTCTTGGGCGCTGCGGGTGCGGCGGGTGCCGACGGGGCGGCCGGGGCTGCCGGGGCTGTCGGGGCTGTCGGAGGCGGCGGGGCCGCTGAAGCCCAGGGGTCGGCTGAGTGCGCCGGCACCTGGGGCATCGGCTGCGTGGGGTAGGTCATGCGACGGGCCTCCGGTCAGGGCTGCCCGTCCGCTGCTGCGGAATCGAGGGCGGAGTTCCAAGGACGCCCGTGCGCCGGAGCTTCTGCCAGCGCAGGCGGCCTCCGGTCAGGGCGGTGATCCAGGACTGCAGCAGCACGACGTACATCAGCTGCCGGTAGAGGATCTGCTGCAGGGGCAGCGAGATCAGATGGGTCATGCGCTCGCGGTCGAGCCGGAAGGCGTACGCCGCGCACACCGCCTGGACGGCGAGCACGCCGAGCCACGCGATGATCGTCTTCTGGGTGGGGCCGAAGACGAGGCCGTAGAGGAGGAACACGTCGATCAGCGGGGCCAGGAGCGGTGCCAGGACCATGAAGAGGGACACGAGGGGCATGCCGACCCGGCCGAAGCGGCCCGAGGGGCCCGACTCGATCACCGAGCGACGGTGCTTCCAGATCGCCTGCATGGTGCCGTACGACCAGCGGTAGCGCTGCGACCACAGCTGCTGCACCGTCTCCGGCGCCTCGGTCCACGCCCGCGCCTTCTCCGCGTACACGACCCGCCAGCCGTCCCGGTGCATCGCCATCGTGATGTCGGTGTCCTCGGCGAGCGTGTCGTCGCTCATGCCGCCGACCCGCTCCAGGGCCGAACGCCGGAAGGCTCCCACGGCGCCGGGGATGGTCGGCATGCAGCCGAGCATGTCGTACATACGGCGGTCGAGGTTGAAGCCCATCACGTACTCGATGTGCTGCCAGGCGCCGATCAGCGAGTCCCTGTTGCCGACCTTCGCGTTGCCCGCGACGGCGCCCACGCGCGGGTCGCCGAACGGCTGCACCAGCTCGCGCACGGTGGACTGCTCGAAGACCGTGTCGCCGTCCATCATGACGATGAGGTCGAAACGGGCGTTGGCTATGCCTCGGTTGAGGGCGGCCGGTTTGCCCGCGTTCTGCTGGCGCACGACGCGTACGTTCGGCAGGCGGAGCCCCTCGACGATCAACGCGGTGCCGTCGGACGAGCCGTCGTCGATGACGATGATCTCGATGGGGTGGTCGCTCGTCATGAGCGAACGGACCGTGGCCTCGATGCACTTGGCCTCGTTGTAGGCGGGCACGAGGACCGACACCGGTTCGGTGATGTCGGCGCCCCAGCGGAAGCCACGCTTGCGCACCTTGCGCGCGTGCACCGCGGAGAGCAGCAGCATCATGCCGAAGCGGAGCATGACCAGCGACCCGATCACGGCGAGGGCGACGACGAGTACGCCGGTGATCTTCTCCGACGCGCCGACCAGGAAGACCCAGGCCTTGCCCTTCCACAGGTCGAGGCCGCTGACCGGCGCGTGCGCGCTGGGTGCGTCCAGGGCCTCGGTGAGGTTGGTGAACTGATAGCCCCTGTCCTGCAGATCGGGCAGGAACGTGTCGAGCGCGGCCACCGTCTGCGAGCGGTCGCCTCCGGAGTCGTGCATCAGGACGATGGCGCCCTTGCCGTCCTTGGGGGTGGCGCGGCGGATGATCTCGTCGACGCCGGGGCGCTTCCAGTCCTCGCTGTCGGTGTTGTTGACGACGGTGAGGTAGCCGCGGCTGCCTATGTACTTCGTCACCGGCCAGGACTTGTTGTCCATGGCGTCGGAGAACGAGGAGTACGGCGGGCGGAAGAGGGAGGTGCGGATGCCCGCGGCGCCCGCGAGGGCGAGCTGGTTCTGCGAGAGCTCCCAGTCGATGCGGCTCTTGGACTGGTACGACAGGTCGGGGTGGTTGAACGTGTGCAGGCCGACCTCGTGGCCCTCGTCCACCATGCGCTCGACCAGGTCGGGGTGGCGGGACGCCATCGTGCCCGTGACGAAGAAGACGCCGTGCGCGTGGTGCTTCTTCAGTACGTCGAGGACCTTGGGCGTCCACTCCGGGTCCGGGCCGTCGTCGAAGGTCAGCACGAGGCGTTGGCGCGGGACGCTCAGCGTCCCCTCGTGGCCGCCGCGGGTGTCGATGACCGGGCCGCCGTCTTCGAGGATCTTCTTCGGGACCTGGTCGGTGGCGGCGGGCGGGCGTACGCGGTGGTCGGCGAGGATCTCGCTGTGTGTGTAGCCCCGCAGCATGAGCATCGCCATCAGGGCGACCAGGAGCAGCAGGGGCATGAGATAGCGCAGGGGCACCCTGCGTCGCTTGGTACTGCGGGCGGGCTGTGCGCGGCGGCGGCCGCCGCCACCGCCGCCCCGGGTCTGGGCGCGAGCGTTCCGGGGCTGGGCGTGACTGTGCCGGGAACCGGCGGACCGGCCCCTGTTGGTGCGGGTGTTCATAGCTGTGCGCCCTCCGAGGGCTGCTGGCCTGCGCCTCGCGGGGACAGATGACCGACCGCCCGGGCGCTCTGCGGGGACTGATGGTCGGCGGCGGGCTGCACGGCGGGGACTTCGCCGCCTCCGCCCGCGCCGCCCGCGCCGGGGGTCTCGGTCGACGGGTCCGGGTCCGGCGTGGTGGGGTCGTCGGTCGGGTCCGGGTCCGGGTCCGGCTTCGTGGGGTCGTCGGTCGGGTCGGGGTTCCCGCCGTCGTCCGTGGGGTCGGGGTCGGGCTTGCCGCCGCCGTCCGAGGAGTCGGGGTCGGGCGAGTCGCCCGGCTCGACCTTGCCGTCCTTCGTCTTCGACGGGTCGGGCTTGCCGTCGTCACCGGTCGCGGGAGCGGTGGTGCCGCTCTCCGACGCCCCGGGTGACGGGGTCGCGCCGGGAGAGGCAGAGGGGTCGAGGGAGTCGGCCGGGCGGTCCGGTGTGTCCACCTTGCTCGCCGGCTTCTCGTCCTTGGGGTCGATCGGCAGCCAGGGCGCGCTGGAGTTGCCCGAGAGCAGGGTGCTCACGATGATCACCGCGTAGACGGCGCAGGCCAGGCCGATGATCACGCCTATCCGGCGGTACCTCCGGCTGCGGCGGCCCGTCTCGTCGACGAAAACCGGCCCGTCAGGCGCATCCTGGTCACTCTCGGCGGCAAGATCCGCCAGCTGTCGCCCCACCCCGTCGATCTGAACGGTGACCTCGTTCGGATCATGGGTGTGTTCTGGTAGGGCATCTTCTCGCCAATTCTCCATGCGTACGCACAACCCCCCACATAACCTGACTCGGGCGCGCACGACTCCGGGCAACTTGCCGTCGGACCGGGCCCCCACCCGGTCCGAGCGCCCCCCTATCACACCGCGCCCGGACCATGAATGTAGCGCACGGCGGTGACAGTCGTACTAATCCTTCAATCCAGGCTCATCATGATGAGTGCATCCGTGGCCGGAACCCACCCGTTCTCGGGCCTGCGCAACCACCCTTCGGCGGCGGACAGCTCGGCCGCCGCCGCGCGCAGAGCGTCGACCCCCGGGTGAACGAGCCCCTTTCTCCACACCAGGGACACAGGTGACAGTGGTACGGGGTCGATCAGGGGCCGCAGGACCGATTCGGGCATGGCCGGAAAGTCCACCGCGGTGAGGACGGGGGTCCGGTTCTTGGCCATGATCCGCCCGAACTCCTCGGGGCCCACCGCGAGGGGTGCGGGCGCCGCCACCTCGATCCCGCGTCCCTCGAAAAGGCGATGCGCCAGGTCGGTCCACTCCAGCGTCCGGGGGTTTCCCGCCCCCGCGTACACGCTCTCCCCCGCGAGCGCACCGAGCGGCACCGCGTCGAGCCCGGCCAGGGGGTGACCGAGCGGCAGCAGCACCGCCATGGGTTCGTACCGCACGGGCTGCTGGGCGAGCCGCGCCCGCACCGCGGGTTCGAGCCCGGCGTACCGCCCGAAGGAGACATCGAGCCGTCCGGCGAGGATCTCGGCGGCGGCCCTCGTGAGCCCGCTCTCGAAGCGGGCCATCAGCTCGCAGTCCGGGGCGAGTTCGCGGGCCCGCTCCAGCACACGCCCGCAGGTGAGCCCCGGGCTGTTCAGGTCCACGAGCAGCGGCCGGGCCGCGCCGCCGGTCCCTGCGCCCCGCGCGAAGGCAGCCGCCAGGTCGTCCTGTGCCTCCAGGACCCGCCGCGCGTACGGCAGCAGCCGCTCGCCATCGGCGGTCAGCGTGACCTGCCGTGTCGTCCGCACGAACAGCTCTGCCCCCAACTCCCGCTCCAGGCGGCGCACATCACGGCTGAGCGCCTGCTGGGCGACGTAGAGCCTGGCGGCGGCCCGCGTGAAGTGCAGCTCTTCGGAGACGGCCAGGAAGGCGCGCAGGAGGCGGGGGTCCAGGTCGCGGGGTGCGCGGGGCATGCGGGGTTGCGCTGTCGGCTCTCCTGTCACCCCGGGAACTTACAACGGAAGTGCGTGAGTTGGGCCCCAGAAGGTGTTGGACCCCGCACCACCGCCCCGGTGAGGGTGATCGCATGCCGCCCGCCGAACCCCACGCGCCCCGCACACCCCACCCACCCCACGCACCCCGTCGCAACCCGTACGCCCGCCTCTTCCGGATACCCGGAGCCACCGCCTTCACCACCGGCAACCTCATCGCCCGCCTCCCCATGGGCATGTTCAGCGTGAGCGCCGTCATCATGATCGCCGGAGCACGCGGTTCGTACGCGCTCGCCGGCGCCGTCACCGCCACGGGCCTCGCCGCGACCGCCGTCGTGGCACCCTGGACCGCACGGCTCGTCGACCGGCACGGCCAGGCGCGGATCGCCGTCCCCGCCACCGCGATCGCCGCGCTCGGTTCGCTCGCGCTACTGCTCTGCGTGCGCTACGGAGCGCCCGACTGGACCCTGTTCGCCGCGTACGCCGCGACGGCCACCACCCCCAACACCGGCGGCATGTCCCGGGCCCGCTGGGCCCACCTCCTGAAGGGCGACGAGCGGGCCGTGCACACCGCCAACTCCTTCGAACAGGCCGCGGACGAGCTGTGCTTCATGCTCGGCCCCGTCCTCGCGGCCTTCCTGTGCGGGGCGCTCTTCCCCGAGGCGGGCACCCTCATCGGAGTCGTACTGCTCCTGACCGGCGTCCTGCTCTTCGCCGCCCAGCGCGGGACGGAACCGCCGGCCCGGGGACGTACGACGGTCAAGGAGAAGTCGCCCCTCCACGCGCGCGGGATGCCCACGTTGCTCGCCGCCTTCCTCGCCACCGGCGCCGTCTTCGGCTCGATGGAGGTCGTGACGATCGCCTACGCCGACGCCCAGGGCCACAAGGCAGCCGCAGGCGCGATCCTCGCACCCCAGGCCGCGGGCTCCTGCGCGGCGGGCCTCCTCTACGGAACGCTCAAGCCGGGCGGGCCCGCGCATCGCCGCCACATCCTGCGCGCCGTGGCGATGGCGGCCCTGATGACGCTGCCGCTCCTGGCCGCCCTGCTCACCGGCTCGCTCCTCCTGCTCGCCGGGGCTCTCCTTGCCGCCGGAATGGCGACGGCCCCGACGATGGTCACCGGCATGACCCTGATCCAACAGCGCACCCCCGAGGGCCGGTTGAACGAGGGCATGACCCTCGCCGTCACCGGTCTCCTCGGGGGCATCGCCTGCGGCGCCGCGGGCGGCGGCTGGGTGGTCGAGCACCTGAGTCCCGCCAGGGGTTACGCCGTTCCGGTCGCCGCCGCGTGCTGCGCGCTGCTGCTCAGCATCGCGCAGGCTTGCGCCACGAGCACTCCAGGTCCCCGCTCGGCTCGGCCACACGCTCCGAGCGCGGCCTGACCAACACGGCCCTGTCCTCCGTCGACTTGGCGAGCGTCACGACGATCGCGTCCTCCAGGGCCTTCACCGACGCAGGCATGTAGTTGTTCAGGATGATGCTGAACACCAGCTCACGCCCGCCGGCATCCTTCACGTACCCCGAAAGAGCGGACGCCCCGGTCAACGACCCCGTCTTCGCCCGTACGTTGAGGGCCGCCGGGGTCCCGCACATGCGTGTACGCAGGGTGCCGCCGACGAACTTGTCCGGGTCGCAGGCCACCGGAAGCGACTTGTACCAGTCGGTGTACCAGGGCTCGCCCTTCGCCGAGAGCAGCAGCTTGATCAGCTGGTCGGCGGGAGCGTTGTTCTTGCGCGAGAGGCCGGAGCCGTCGACGTGGCGCAGCTTGCCGGGATCGACACCCGCCGTCTTCAAGTAGCCGCTGATGGCGGCGAGACCGTCCGGCCAGCTGCCGGCCCGCCCCGTCGCCTCGTACCCCATCGTCTTCGTGAGGTTCTCCGCGTGCATGTTGTTGGAGAGCTTCATGAAGGGGATCATCAGCTCCTTCAGCGGCATCGAGTCGTGCGACGCGAGCTGCCGCGCGCCCTTGGGGGTGGGGAGCCCGGCCTTTGTCGGCCCGCTCACCCGCACGCCGTGCGCCTTCAGCGCGTCCCGGAAGATCGCCGCCGCGTATCCGGTCGGCTCCCAGACAGTGATCCACTCCTTGGTGGCATCTCCTCCCACGGGAACGGTTCCGGTGACCGTGATGGTGTTCGTTCCGTGCTCACGCTCGATGGTGAGCGTGTCCTCGCCGCCCGCGGGGACGGTCTTGGCGGCGATCTCGACGTCCACGTAGTCCGTCTTGGGCGTCAGGGCCACCCGCGGCTTCTCCCCGGCCTTCGCGCCGGGTGCGGCCTCGACGATGACCGTGCCGGTGTCGTAGTCGATGTCCGGGGCGACGCTCAGGGCGGAGATCTGAGCGGCGTAGTACGCGAATTCGTCGTCGCCGGCCCAGGTGTCGCCGATGCGCCTGTCGTCGAACCGGGTGTCGTCCGCGACGAGGCGCCCCGAGACCTTGCGGACGCCCGAGTCGGCGATCTTCGCGGCGAGTCGTTCGTAGTCCTCGACGAGGGTCGTCGGATCGCCGGTGCCGCGCAGATACAGGTTTCCGGAGAGGGTGGGGCCGCGCCGCTTGCCGTCGGTGAGCACATCGGTGGTGAAGCGGTGGTCGGGTCCGAGCCGCTCCATGGCGGCCGTCGACGTGAGGAGCTTGGTGTTGGACGCGGGCATCAGGCGCCCGCTGGGCAGGTGTTGGTAGAGCACGTCACCTGACGCGGCATCAGCGACGACGACGCTCGCCGCCCCACCCTCCATCCGGGGGTCGCCGAGGATGGTGTCGATGGCTTCGGGCAGGCCGCTGCGGTCGGAGTCCGCCCCGGCCGGCGAGCTGACGGAGAGGGTGGCCGCCGCGACGCCGAGCACGGCGGGCCAGATCCAGTGGCGCATACGGGCGTTGACGCGTCTCACGGGTCTACTCATGACCCAGCAGCATCCCCGACTCCGCCGCCCCGCGACAGTCCCCACTCCGGCCAGGTGGGCGCTCTCGCGGATCACTCCCGTCGGGGGCCCAACCTCAGTCCTACCCCAGCCCCACCTCAGCCCGGCCCCTCCGGCGTGCGGCGACGGGGTAGCAGCGTGGCCAGGAGCAGGATCGCGGGGGCCGGGTCTGCCGGGGTCACGCCGTTTCGGCGGCAGACCAGGGCGTCGGGGTCGCCCGGTGACTGCTGGAGGCTGTAGCCGTCGGGGCAGGTGGGGCCCGCGTCGCCCGCCTCGCCCTTGGGTCCGCGCTCGCCGCGCGGGCCCGCGGGGCCCGCTGGGCCTTCGGGACCCGCGGCGCCGCCCGCGCCGTCGGAGCCACGGGAGCCGTCAGCGCCATCGGCACCGTTGGAGCCCGGGGGGCCCGCAGCCCCCGCCGGTCCTTCCGGGCCCCGATCGCCGTTCGCGCCGTCGGCGCCGTCGGCCCCGGCCGGGCCGGGCTCACCGGACGCTCCCGGTTCACCGGCCTCTCCCGAATCGCCTCGCTCCCCCTTCCTGCCGCCGTCCCCCGGCGTCCCCTTCTCGCCCGCTTTCCCGTCCTCGCCCGGTGATCCGGTGGCGCCGGGCGAACCGGGCACCCGCACCCGGGACAGGAGATCCTCGACGGCGTCCGAGGGGTCCGGCGCGGCCGGGGTGTCGCCGTGGGAGCGGACCTGCGCGCGCAGGGTCCGTACGTCACGGGCCAGGGTGGACACGGCCTCGCCGCGCCGGTCCGCCTCGGTGGAGAGCCGGTCGGCTCGGCGGTCACCGGCGTCGATGCGGGCCCAGAGCAGCGCCGCGACACCGCAGAGCGCGACCAGCACACAGACGAGGAACACAGTGCGCCAACGGCGGGCCAGGAGTCGCTCGAGCTGGATCACGGAGTGCCTCCGAGCCGGTGGTTGTCGATGAGCAGCCGGGCGATCTCGCTCTGGTCGTGAGCGTGCAGAGCGTTCAACTCGGCGAGTTTCGTGTCGCGTTCGGCGACCTGGCGCTCCAGCCGGTCTCGCTCGGTCTGTAGCTTTTCCGTGAGGCTTGAGTAGCCCATGAGCGCGTTCTCACCGCGCTTGCCGAGATAGGCCACCACTGCCGCGCCCAGAACACCGAGGCTGGCGAGAAGGGAACCTAAGAGAGTGATGGTGGCATCCAAGCGACTGCCTCCTGCACCTTGCGTACTCGGCCGGACTTCCGTGCCGCCCGGCCGTTCGGGAACCTGCACTCGGATGCAGTAACGAGTCACATGCCCAGAGGATGTGCCCCGACGGTTCCGTGCCCCGCACACGGAAAAAGCCCCCCGGCCGGTGGCCGGGAGGCTTCAACCTCACATGGGAACTGTGGAGATGGCGGGAATCGAACCCGCGTCCAACGGTGCAAAAGGAGGGCTTCTCCGAGCGCAGTTCGCTTCGATTTTCTCGGCCCCGGTGATCTCGCGAACAAGTCTCCGACGGGCCCAGTCACTGTTTGATTTCCCATCGAACCCCGTGACCGGGCTCGATGGTTTAGTTCCCTAGATTATGCCAGGGTCCGGGTCGGGAACACCCCCGGGCTGACACCCATTAAGGGTCCTTCACTCACTGCTTATTAGGCAGCGAGGGCGAAGGACTGGGAATCGCTCTTGGAATTGGCGATTATTGGTTGCGACATATGGTTTACGAGATCATTGCCGCTTCCTCGGCTCGCTTCCCCTGCTTCGACATCCGCTGTCGAAACCGATCATCCCCATGTTGTTTTTTCAATAGCCGCCCCGGCTGTGCGGGGCAGTGCCCATCGTACGTGACCAACGCCCGACGGGGCCAGCCAATTCCCGCGCGGCCCGCCAGGACCCACGGGGACCCGCCCGGTTAGGCGCTGCGCTGGCGCTTCTTGACCTCCGCGACCGCGCGGTTCGTCTCGCGCAGGTCCTGCTTCTCCTTGAGCGTCTGGCGCTTGTCGTACTCCTTCTTGCCCTTGGCCAGCGCGATCTCGACCTTGACCCGGCTGTCCTGGAAGTACAGGGCCAGCGGCACGATCGTGTGACCCGTCTCCTGCGACTTCGACTCCAGCTTGTCGATCTCCGCCCGGTGCAGCAGGAGCTTGCGCTTCCGCGTGGCGGAGTGGTTGGTCCAGGTGCCCTGTACGTACTCAGGGACGTGGATGTTGTGCAGCCACGCCTCGCCGCCGTCGATGTGCACGAAGCCGTCCACCAGGGAGGCCCTGCCCATCCGCAGCGACTTGACCTCGGTGCCCATCAGGACGAGGCCGCACTCGTACGTGTCGATGATGTGGTAGTCGTGCCGCGCCTTCTTGTTCTGCGCGATCATCTTCCGGGTGGGGGCCTTCTCGGCGGCCTTCGCGGCCTTCCGCTTTACCTTTTCTTTCGCCATAGTGCGGCCATTTTCGCACTACGAGGGGGGTCCGAGGCCAGTCAATACTGTCTCGGCCCGCATCTCGGCCCCGTCCTCGACCTCCAGGTCCGGGGTGATACCCCGGCCGTCGACCGCCTGCCCCGAAGGCGTGCGGTAGTGCCCGACCGTCAGCTCGGCGACCGAGCCGTCGGGCAACCGGCTCGGCATCTGGACCGAGCCCTTGCCGAAGGTCTTCGAGCCCACCACGACCGCGCGGCCACGGTCCTGCAGGGCGCCCGTGAGCAGCTCGGCCGCGCTCATCGTGCCGCCGTCGACCAGCGCGACCACCGGTCTGGTGGTGTCACCGCCCCGCTCGGCGTGCAGGGCCTTCTGCCGGCCGCGTACGTCATACGTGGCCACCAGGCCGCCGTCGACGAGGCCCGAAGCCGCGGTGACCGCCTCCGACACCAGGCCCCCGGAGTTGCCGCGCAGGTCCAGCAGGATCCCGGCGCCCTCGGGGGCGTGACGTACCGCGGACCGCACACGCTCGCCCGCCCCCTTGGTGAAGGCCTCGACCTTGATCATGACGGCGCCGCCCGCGAGCTGCGTGACCGTGACGGAGTCCGTGGAGAGGCGGGCCCGGTGCAGTGTCTCGGTCCACGCGCGCGTGCCCCGCTCCAGGCCGAGCTCGACCGGGGTGCCGGCGCGGGCGCCGCGCAACAGGGACACGACATCGGTGACGGGACGTCCCGCAACGCGCTTGCCGTCGACGCTCCTGAGCTGATCGCCCTCGCGGATGCCGGCCTGTTCGGCGGGGCCGCCGCGCTGGACCCGCGAGACCTCGATGCGTCCGTCGTCCCCGCGCCTGGCCCAGAGACCGACACCGGTGTACGCGCCGTCGAGGGCCTGCTCGAACTCCTGGTACTCCCCAGG
Source organism: Streptomyces sp. NPDC033180 (assembly GCF_055577645.1). NCBI lineage: Bacteria > Bacillati > Actinomycetota > Actinomycetes > Kitasatosporales > Streptomycetaceae > Streptomyces > Streptomyces sp. NPDC033180. Next base: position 1,392,115 of record NZ_JBVIPU010000001.1, read on the forward strand.
GGAGTACACCGAACCCCAGCGGTCGCCGCTGCGGCTGACGACGTCCTCCGCGGCCTTCTTGCCGGACTTGCCGTCGGCCATCGCCTCGGCCGCGGCGTCGGCCGCCTCGTCGGCGGCGTCACCGGACGAGGCGACGGAACGGATGGGCGGCGCAGGTGACTTCCGGCCTTCGCCGGACGCCTCGCTCCAGGATCCGGTGGCCGCACCGGTGGCGAGCACACTCGCGAACACCAACGTCAGGGCCGCCCCGCGGCGGATACGGCGGGGCCGGGAGAGCCGGTCGCAGAACCGGTCGGGGCCTGACATGCCGGTGAGTCTAGGACAACGAAGGGCGCCGTACGGTCGGTTGAACCGTACGGCGCCCTTCAGAACAGGCGGGGCTTGTCACACCTTGAGGTACTTGCGCAACGCGAAGAACGCGGCCAGCGCGGGCATCAGCAGGCTGATGGCGAGCACCAGGGGCAGCTTGGCGAGGACCGCGTCCCACCCGATGAAGTTGATCAGATTCAGCTTCTCGGAGAGCGCGAGGCCGTGGTCGATGATGAAGTACCGCCCCACGAGGAGCATTCCGCAGGCGAAACCGCCACCGATGAGCCCGGCGACGGCGGCCTCCATGATGAACGGCATCTGGATGTAGAAGCTGGACGCGCCGACGAGCCGCATGATGCCGGTTTCACGTCTCCGGCTGAACGCCGAAACACGCACCGTGTTGACGATCAGCATCAGCGCGACGACGAGCATCAGCGCCATCACCGCGAGCGCCGCCCAGTTCATGCCGTTGAGCAGCCCGAAGAGGTTCTCCAGGATGCCCTTCTGATCCTGCACGGACTGCACGCCGTCACGCCCGGAGAAGGCGGTCGCGACCACCTGGTACTTCTCCGGGTCCTTCAGCTTGATGCGGTACGACTCCTGCATCTGGTCCGGCGTGAGGGAGCTGGACAGCGGGGAGTCGCCGAACTGCTCCTTGTAGTGCTTGTACGCCTCGTCGGCCGATTCGTACTCGACCTTGTCGACGACGGGCATCTTCTCCAGGTCCGTCTTGACCTGTTCCTTCTGCTCGTTCGTGACCGCGCCCTTGGCGCACTTCGGGTCCTGCTCCGCGTCGGCCTTGTTGCAGAGGAAGATCGAGACGTTGACCTTGTCGTACCAGTAGCCCTTCATCGTGCTCACCTGGTCGCGCATGAGCAGCGAGCCGCCGAACAGGGCGAGCGAGAGGGCCACGGAGACGATGACCGCGAAGGTCATCGTGAGATTCCGGCGGAGACCGACGCCGATCTCCGACAGGACGAACTGGGCGCGCATGGCGTCCTTTCAGTGGATCAGTACGGGGCGTCAGTGCTGGTAGCCGTAAACGCCGCGCGACTGGTCGCGGACGAGACGGCCCTTCTCCAGCTCGATGACCCGCTTGCGCATCTGGTCCACGATCTGCTGGTCGTGGGTCGCCATGACGACCGTCGTGCCGGTCCGGTTGATCCGGTCGAGCAGCTTCATGATGCCGACCGACGTCTGCGGGTCGAGGTTGCCGGTCGGCTCGTCGGCGATGAGGAGCTTCGGGCGGTTGACGAAGGCTCGCGCGATCGCCACCCGCTGCTGCTCACCACCGGAGAGCTCGCCGGGCATCCGGTCCTCCTTGCCGCCGAGACCGACGAGGTCGAGGACCTGGGGTACGGACTTGCGGATCTCGCCGCGGGACTTGCCGATGACTTCCTGCGCGAAGGCGACGTTCTCGCCCACGGTCTTGTTCGGAAGGAGGCGGAAGTCCTGGAAGACGGTGCCCAACTGGCGCCGCATGTGCGGCACCTTGAAGTTGGAGAGGCGCGCGAGGTCCTTGCCGAGGACGTGCACCTGGCCGTGGCTGGTGCGCTCCTCGCGCAGGACCAGCCGCAGGAAGGTGGACTTTCCGGAGCCGGATGAGCCCACCAGGAAGACGAACTCGCCCTTCTCGATCTCCAGAGAGACATCCCGGAGGGCGGGCCGGGTCTGCTTGGGGTAGGCCTTGGAGACGTTGTCGAATCGGATCACGGATGCACCACGGGTCGCCGGGGGTAGGTGAGCGTGACCATACGCGAAGCCGGTACGCGAGCGCAGTCAGCGTCCTGAGTTGCGCGGATTGTCGCGGATATACCACGGAACGTAACAGTCTGAAACCGACGAGGGCGGGCGGGCCGCGCCGAAATTCGTGGAAGCTGGCACAGTGGTAGGGGGAACGGTTGGGTTCCCTCCAGCGTTGGGCAGGCTGTAACTGTGCGGGAGGAGGAGCGCATGACCCATGACAGGTTGGTGTGCGCGAACTGCGCGGGGCCCGTGAGTGAAGGCCGATGCCCCGTCTGCCGGGCCAGCCGCGAGCGCCTGCAGCAGGAGGGACCGCTAGGCGGTCTCAGCCCTGCGGCCCTGATAGGGGTGCTTGTGGTGCTGATCGCGGCGGTGGCCCTGCTGGCGCAGCAGACCGCCTAGCGCGCCCCGGGCGCGAGCCAGGACACCAGAAGGGCCCGGAGCTGGCTGCTCCGGGCCCTTCTGTCATGTCATGCGCCGCATACGCTCTCGTACGCGATGCCCTTGCCCTTTATCAGGCGGTTGCCCTTTATCAGGCGGTTGCCCTTTATCAGGCGGTGGCGCCGCGGTTACCGACGAAGCGCGGCAGGATGCGGAAGCCGATGCCGCCGGCGATCATCGTCGCGGCGCCGATCAGCAGGAACGTGGTCTCGGCGGCGCCCGTCTCGGCGAGCTCGCCCTTGTCGGCCTTGTCACCCTGCTCGACCGGGGTGGACCCCGTGTCGGTCAGGCTGTCCTTGCCCTTGCCCTGCTCGACGGGGTTGGAGCCGCCGTCGGGGTCGTTGTCGTTGCCACCGGTGCCGCTGCCGTTACCGGGGTCGCTCGGGTCCTCGGTGGGCGTACCCGGGTCCGAGGGGTCCGTCGGGTCCTCGGTGGGCTCCGTCGGGTCCTCGGTCGGCTCCGTGGGCTCCTCGGTGGGCTCGGTCGGCTCCTCCGTGGGCTCGGTGGGCTCCTCGGTCGGCTCCGTCGGCTCCTCGGTGGGCTCCGTCGGGATCGCCGTGGGCTCGGTGGGCCCGTCGGTGGGCTCGTCGTCGTCCTCACCCAGACCGACGTCGACACCGATGCCGTTCTCGTCGGCGCTGGCGCTGGCGCTGGCACCGCCGAGGTCGACACCCACGTCGAGGGCCGAGGCGGCACCGGCGGCGGTCAGCGAAGCGCCGGCGGCGATCACCGCACCAGCCGCTATTCGCGCTACGCGGATCCGCGTCTTCTTGGTCATCTGGCTGCTACCCCCAGTAGCTGAATCGTCAGTGAGGCAGCGTCCGGGACTGCGTTTCGTCAGGAGCGCTCAATCCGCCCCCACAGATCACACGCGCCCCAGAGATACGCATGCCGCTCGCTAGCCTTTCCAGTTTCCCCAGACACGTCAAGGTCGTTGCGTGCGCGATGTCTGAAATAGCAGCAGTTGACCGGCCTACGGAGATGTGACTGTGACGTAAAAGGCAACTGCCGCCTCATGGGCGGCAGTTGCCTTGCGTTGTTCTACGTTGCCTTGTCGATAAAGCGGCGCTTACTTCTCCTGCTGCTTGCGCCAGCGAATTCCGGCTTCGAGGAAACCGTCGATCTCGCCGTTGAACACGGACTCGGGGTTGCCCACTTCGCACTCCGTGCGCAGGTCCTTGACCATTTGGTACGGGTGCAGGACGTACGAACGCATCTGGTTGCCCCAGGAGTTGCCGCCGTCTCCCTTGAGGGCGTTCATCTTCGCCTGCTCCTCCTGGCGGCGGCGCTCGAGGAGCTTGGCCTGGAGGACGTTCATCGCGCTGGCCTTGTTCTGGATCTGCGAGCGCTCGTTCTGACAGGAGACGACGATGCCGGTGGGGATGTGCGTCAGGCGGACCGCGGAGTCGGTCGTGTTGACGCCCTGGCCGCCGGGACCGGACGAGCGGTAGACGTCGATACGCAGCTCGGACTCGTCGATCTCGATGTGGTCGGTCTGCTCGACGACCGGGAGGATCTCGACTCCGGCGAAGGAGGTCTGGCGGCGCCCCTGGTTGTCGAAGGGCGAGATGCGGACGAGACGGTGCGTGCCCTGCTCGACCGAGAGCGTGCCGTAGGCGTACGGGACCTGGACGGCGAAGGTGGTCGACTTGATGCCGGCCTCTTCCGCGTACGAGGTTTCGTAGAGCTCCGTCTTGTAGCCATGGCGCTCGGCCCACCGCAGGTACATGCGCTGCAGCTTCTCGGCGAAGTCCGAGGCGTCCACGCCGCCGGCCTCCGCGCGGATGGTGACGAGCGCCTCACGGGCGTCGTACTCACCGGAGAGGAGGGTGCGGACCTCCATCTCGTCCAGCGCCTTCTTGACGGCCGTGAGCTCGGTCTCGGCCTCGGCGCGGGTGTCCGAGTCGTCCTCCTCCTCGGCCATCTCGAAGAGCACGCTGAGGTCGTCGATACGCCCGCGCAGGGCCTCGGCCTTCCGCACCTCCGCCTGGAGGTGACTCAGCTTGCTGGTGATCTTCTGTGCCGCTTCCGGGTCGTCCCACAGGGACGGCGCGGCCGCCTGCTCCTCGAGCACGGCGATGTCTGCCCTCAGCTTGTCGAGGTCCAGGACGGCCTCGATCGACTCCATGGTCGAGGAGAGGGACTTGAGCTCTTCGGATACATCGACGACTGCCACGGGTCCAGCCTAACGGCTGGGCGCAAGCGGTCCGGCCTCCCGGCCTGGGGAGCGGATGTCCCCGGGCCCCGGAGCCTTCGCCCTGCGGGCCGGGCCGAGCTCCGCCAAGCCCTGCCCTGCGGGCCGGGCCGAGCTCCGCCAAGCCCTGCCCTGCGGGCCGAGGCTGAGCTCCACGAAGACCTGCCCTGCGGGCCGAGGCTGAGCTCCGCCAAGGCCTGGCCTGCGGGTCGGGGCTCTCCTCCGCCGCTCCGCGGCGGGTCTCCCACCCACCCACCCGATCGCCCGGCACCACCCCTGCACGCGAAGACAAACCGCACGCACCGGCCCCGCCCCCTGCCTACGCGTCCGAGGGCCGCAGACCACCCGCGGCCCGCCTGCCGACACGACCGAGGGCCGTGCGCCGCTGCCACACGCCTGACGACGTGGCCGAGGACGATGCGCCGCAGTCGCGCGCCTGACGACACGGCCGAGGGCCATGCGCCGCGCCCGCGGCGTTCGGGCTGTCCTGTCCCGCCGCTTCGCGGCGGATGCTGCCCACCCACCCGATTACCCCGGGTCAACGGGTGGGTGGGCGGGAAAGATCCGGCGCGAAGCGGCGGGACAGGCACAACCAAACGACAAGGTGCCACCCCACAGGGTCCGGACCGATGCGGGGTCAACGGGTGGGTGGGCGGGAGAGATCCGGCGCGAAGCGGCGGGACAGGGCAGCCGCACGACAAGGCGCCACCCCACGGGGTCCGGACCGATGCGGGGTGAACGGGTGGGTGGGTGGGGAAGATCCGGCGCGAAGCGGCGGGGTAGGGATGACCGAACCGCAGGGCGCCGCCCCACGGGGTTCGGGGGGGCCGGAGGCGTCCGGCGGGGCCGCGAGGCCGCAGGCGTCCGGCGGGGCCGCGAGGCCGCAGGCGTCCGGCGGGGCCGCGAGGCCGCAGGCGTCCGGCGGGGCCGCGAGGCCGGAGGCGTCCGGCGGGGCCGCGAGGCCGGAGGCGTCCGGGGGCCGGGGGGTGCCAGTTATGGCGTAGAAGGGGCCGAGTTCTCCGTGTCCTGGGGCTTCGCGTCGGCGTCGTCGCCACTCGTGGCCGCCCAGGTACCGATCCCGGCGGCAGCCACAAGCACCGCTCCCGCCACGCCGAGCGTGATCCTGCGACGGCGGGCCGACGCGCGGTGGCGGGCCGAGCCGGGGCGGGCCGCCCCGGCGGCGCGGGGGGCGCGGGCCGTGCCTCGGGCGCCCCCGGCGAGCTCGTCAGGGCCGGGGACGCGCATGGAGGTGTGGGTGTCGCGGTTCGAGTCGGGCGACGAACCGGGGACGAGGGGGACCGCCCCGCGGCGCGGGGCGCCCGGGGTGGGCTCCGGCACCGGCTCCTCCTCCGCCTCTTCCGGCAGCGGCTCCGTCTCCGGCTCGTCCACGTCCAGCGGCGGCATCCCCGTCACAAGGGACTGCAGCTCCCGCAGCCGCGCCGCGAGCTCCGAGGCACGCAGGCGGGACGCCGGCGCCTTCGCAAGGCACTGGACCATCAGCTGCCAGAGCTCGTCCGGGATGCCGGGGAGGGGAACCACGGTCTCCGTGACGTGGCGGCGCAGGACCGCTCCGGGGTGGCCGCCCCCGAAGGGGGTGAAGCCCGCGAGCAGCTCGTACAGGACCGTGGCCAGGGCGTAGATGTCGACCGCCGCACGCGGGGGCAGGCCCTCGATGATCTCGGGGGCGAGGTAGTCCGGCGTACCGATGATCTTCGTCGCGCGGGTCCTGCGCGGGGAGTCGATCAGTTTGGCGACGCCGAAGTCCGTGAGCAGGGCGGGGTGCGAGCCGCCGGGGCCCAGCGGGCCCTGCATGTCGAGCAGGACGTTCTCCGGCTTGACGTCACGGTGCACGATCCCGGCCGCGTGCGCCGCCGCGAGGCCGTCCGCCACGTCCGCCACGATCGCCACCGCCGCCTCCGGGGCGAGGCGGCGCTCACGGTCGAGGCGGGTGCGCAGGTCCGTACCGCGGACGAGGTCCATGACCAGGGCGAGGTCGTTCCCGTCGACCACCAGGTCGTGGACGCCCACCACGCGCACGTGGTCGAGGCTGAGCAGAGCCGTGCGTTCCTGGACGAAGCGGCCGACCAGCTCCTGGTCGGCCGCCAGGTCCTCGCGCAGCAGCTTGATGGCGACGGGACCCTCGGGCCCCTCGCCGAGCCACACCGTGCCGGCGCTGCCCCGACCAAGGATCTGGTGGGCGGTGTACCGGCTGCCGATCTTGCGTGCCAAGACTGCTCCTACGGATGCGTGTTGGCGACAAAACTACGCGGCCCCGACGCCAACCTTCACTCCAGGAGCAGAAATCACCCCGCAGGTGTCGACAAATCCCCAGAGTCGGCAGGGGATTCGTCCATCACTGACCGGTGAGCTGCTACTTACCGCCCAGTTTCCCCATCCAGCCGGAAACCGTGTCGTACCAGTCCGTCAGCTGTTCCCAGTAGCCCTTCGTCGTGCCGATCCACTCCTGGAGCGGGCTCAGCTCCCAGACGAGCCAGCTCGCCACGAAGAGGATGATCAGCGTGAAGAGGCACCCCTTGAGGCAGCCGAGGCCCGGGATCTTCATCCGGTTCGGGTTCGAGCCGCGCTGCCTGGGCTCACGCGGCGGCCGTCCCGCGGGCGGCTGCTGGGGCGGCGTCTGCTGCGGCGGCGCGTACTGCTGACGCTGCGGCTGCTGGGGCTGCTGGGGCTGCGGCTGGGGTGCGTACTGCTGACGCTGCTGCTGCGGCGCGTACTGCTGGGGGCGCTGCTGCGGCTGCGGCTGCTGCACCTGGCGCTGGGGACGGCGGCGGCGCAGCGGGTCCTCGTTGGGGTCCAGGTACGACTGGACCTGCGTCTGTTCGTTGCGGTCGCGGGCCGCCCGCATCTGGTTCTGCCAGGGGTGCGGGTCGTTCGGGTCGGCCCCGGGCTGGTTCGGCGGCACCGGCGGCATGACGGCCGTCGGGTCGGCCGCGCCGTGGTTGCCCGCGCCGGGGCCGGAGCCGGTGTTCTGCATGAGGCTCGTCGCCGCGTTCGGGTCGTACGAGCCCGCGTTGTTCGGAAGCACCTGGGTGGGATCGGCGGCTCCGGCCGTCCCCGGCACCATGGCGGGGTCCGGGTCGGGCATCAGGAGGGCGCCCACGCCCTCCGCCGCGGCGATCTGCGCGCTGGACGCGTGCACGCCCACGCCGTCCGCGACGGCCCGCAGGCCGCGCGCGAGGTTCTCGGCACTGGGGCGGTGGTCGGGGTTCTTGCTGAGGCAGCGCTCTATGACCGTCCACAGCGGGTCCGGGACCGTCGAGGGGCGGCGCGGTTCGGCGCTCAGGTGCTGGTGCAGGACCTCGAGGGCCGAGCCGCCGCCGAAGGGCGGACTTCCGGTGACGAGCTCGTACAGAAGGATGCCCGCGCCGTAGATGTCGACCGCGCTGGTCTGCGGGCGGCCCTCGGCGGACTCGGGCGCCACGTACGCGGGCGTACCGACGAATTCGTGGGTGCGGGTCAGACCCGGGGAGTCGGCGAGGCGCGCGATGCCGAAGTCGGTGAGCATCGGGTGCATCGAGCCATCGGCATCCTGCTTGAGCAGGACGTTCGCGGGCTTCAGGTCCCGGTGCACGACTCCGTCCGCGTGGCTCGCGGCGAGGGCGTCGGCGATCTGGGCGGTCAGGAGGGCCGCCGCGACCGGCGTGAACGGGCCGTTCTCGCGGAGGTAGCGGTGCAGGTCCGGGCCCTCCACCAGGTCCATGACGAGGGCCAGGAGCTCGCCCTCGACGACCAGGTCGCGGGTCCGCACGATGTTCGGGTGCGTGAGCCTGAGCAGCACGGATCGCTCGCGGAGGAATCGCATCACGATGTCCGCGTCGTTGGCGAGCTCTTCCTTGAGGACCTTGATCGCGACGGTCTCGCCGGGCTGGCCGGGAACGGCCGCCTCGGCACCCGCGGTCTCGCGCTGGCGGGCTCGCCAGACGGTGCCCGTGGCGCCGCGCCCGAGCGGCTCCTCGAGCAGGTACTTGCTGCCTACCGGCCGCACGTCATGCTCCCTGCTGATTGCTGATCTGGCTGGTGTCTTCGGACCCGGCTACCCGCCGGAAGATGTTCCGACCCACTCTAGTGCCGCCGAACGGGGCACCGGCCGGTCACATTCCGACCCGGTCGCCGGCTGACCGGATAGCTGTTCGGTGGGAAGACGCCCCATGGAAGCCGTTGGTTGCCGAATGGCGTCGAATTGACCTTCGTCACGATGTGATGACCGGCGATCGCAACCGTCCAAGCAGGCACTTTTCCGAGCAGAGCCGACCAATCAAGATCACTTACGGGTGGCCGCCGGGCGTGTTGTCAGTGGCAGGTGCGAGGATGCTTATCTGTTACTGGCCGACGTGGCCGTGTGCGGTGGGGGGAATCACAGCGCGAGTCCCCGTGCCCTGCGGCAAGGGCAGAAGGGACCGCTGACGGCGATGCAGATCCGGCTGACCGTCCTCGGGCCGCGCAGCGGCCAGACCGCCGAGCCCCATGGCCGCCCCGTCGTGCCGCGCGGCGCCAGTGACGTGCTGGTCACCGCCCCCGCGGGCACAGCTCTGGCCACCGTCGCCTCCGGCCTCGCCGCCGCCGTGGCGGGCGGCGAAGGCCCCGTCGTCCTGTACGCGGAGTCGGAGCGCCTCGACGCCCAGCGCTGCACCCTCGGAGAGCCCCCGCTGATAGACGGAGCGGTGCTCTCACTCGGCTCCCCCGCCGAGCCCGGTCCCGAACTGGCGGGAGCCGCAGCGCAGTTGCACGTGGTCGCGGGGCCCGACGCGGGCGGTGTGCACCTCCTGCACGGCGGCCAGATCCGTGTCGGCCGCTCGGCGGACGCGGACGTCCCGCTGGACGACCCGGACGTCTCGCGACTGCACTGCGCGGTGACGCTCACCCCGGACGGCCAGGTCACCGTCACGGACCTGGGCTCCACGAACGGCACGACGGTGGACGGCCACGAGATCACCGACCACCCGGTGCGCCTCACCCCGGGCTCCCTGCTGCGGCTCGGCGAGTCCGCGCTGCGGTTCACCGCCGGGGACGGGACGGGCGGCGCCCTGCCGACGGCCCCGGACGGCGAGGGGCATGTCCGCGTACGGGTCGCCGCGAGCGCCGACGCACCCCAAAGCGCGCCCCCGGAAGCGGGCCACACTCCTTTCGACGGCACCCATCATGCGTACGGCTCCGCGGGCTGGGGCGCCTCGGGCGAGGAAGGCCAGGGCGCGGCGTTCGGGCAGACGTCGCTCACCGATGTACCGCTCGTGCCCCAGCAGGGCAGTGCACCGGACGCCGAGAGTGCCCGCGTCGGCACCCCCGCGCGCGGGACGACCGTGCCGCGCACGCTCCGCAGGCGGGGCGGCATCTCGGCCTGGGCCCGGCGGCTGACAGGCGCCCGTGAAGACGAGCACGGACCGGCGGACCACGACGAGGGGTACGGGACAGCCGGCGACGCCGCGTCCCCGGTGCCGGCGGTTCCCACCCCGGAGGACCTCGCGGTGGCCGCCGCCTCGCGGACCCCGGAGTCCTGGCCCGACCCCGCGGCCCTGCTGCTCACGGCGCTCGGCCCCGGCCCCCGGCTCTGGGAGCGCGGCCCCGGCCACCCCGAGGCGCTCGCGGTCCGGCTCGGCACGGTGGACCGCGCGACCCCGGACGAGCGGGGCCTGCTGCCCGCAGTCCCCGTGACGGTCAGCCTGCGGGAGGCGGGCGCGCTCGGACTCGCGGGACCGCGCGAGCGCCTGACGGGGCTCGCCCGTGCCGTCGTCGCCCAGCTCGCCGCACTGCACTCCCCCGACGCCCTGGAGATCGTGCTGCTCAGCACGGACCGCGCACGGCCCGCACCGGAGCGCGCCGCCGAGTGGTCCTGGCTCGGCTGGCTCCCGCATCTGCGGCCCACGCACGGCCAGGACTGCCGCCTCCTCCTCGCCTACGACCGTGAGCAGGCGGCAGCGCGCACGGGCGAGCTGCTGCGGCGCATCGATGACCACGTGGCGGACAGGGCGTCCGTGGCCGACACCTCCACCGAAGCTTCCCCGGGCACCGGGCCCCGCACCGTCGTCGTGGTGGACGGCGACCCCGGGTCCGCCGGGCTGCGCGAAGCCGTGGTGCGCCTGGCGCGGGAAGGGGACACCGCCGGGGTCCATGTCGTCTGCCTGGCGGAGACCCCCGCCGCGTCGCCCGCCTCCCCGGTGTCGGCCACGTACGAGGCAGCTTGTTCCGTGTCGCCCGCCTTCCGTGCCTGCGGTGCCGTCGCGCTGCTCAGCGGCGACGTGGCCACCGCCCTGCGGCTGCTGCGGACCGTGGACGGGCAGCCCGCGGGACACGGCACGGTCGCCGCGGTGGACGCGGTGTCGCAGGCCTGGGCCGAGCGGTTCGCCCGCGCCCTTGCGCCCTTCCGCACGGACGGGGCGCCCGGCGACGGGCACGCGCGCGTGTCCGCTCCTCTGCCCCAAATGGCACGGCTCCTGGACGAGTTGGGGCTCGCTCGGGCCACCCCCGCGTCCCTGATGGCGCGGTGGGCAGCGGCCGCCGATGATTCCGACGCGCTGGGCGGGCGGGCCTGGACGGTGCTCGGGGCGGGCCCGCGCGGGCCCGTGGTCGTGGACCTCGCAGCCGAGGGCCCGCATGTCCTGGCCGAGGGCCCTTCGGGCAGCGGTCGTACGGAGCTGCTGCGCTCCATCGCCGCCTCGCTGGCCGCGGCTGAGCGCCCCGACCGCCTCGGCATGGTCCTGATCGACGGGCGGGACAGCACAGGGAGCGGAGGCAGCGGGACGAACGGGGGGAACGTACGGCTGGTCGAGGGCCTCGCGGTCTGTATGGACCTGCCGCATGTCACGACGCATCTCGCCGCCAACGACCCCGTCCGCATGCGGGAGTTCGCCCAGTCCCTGACCGCCGAGCTGAAGCGGCGGGCCGAGCTGCTGGGACGCCTCGGATTCACCGAGTGGCACACGCAGTCGTCTCCGGCCGGCCTGGGTGGCATGGGCGGCGGAAGCGCCGTGGTCGCCATGAGCCCCGGGGGCGATCTCGACCCGCCGCCGAGTTCCACGATGCGGCTGCGGCCCGCCACCGCCCGCAAGGGGGCAGAACCGGGACCTCCGCTGCCTCGCCTCGTCGTGCTCGTCGACGACTTCGACGCGCTGCTCTCACCCGCGCTCGGCTCACCGGGGCGGCCTGCCGCGGGGTCCGTCGTGCGGGCACTCGAAGCGGTGGCCCGGGACGGGGAGCGGCTCGGGGTGCATCTGGTCGCCACCACCGCGCGCAGCGAACGGACTTCGGAGACGGAGCTGGGGCGGCGGGCTGCTCTGCGGATCGTGCTGGACGCCGTCACCCCGGGCCCGGAGGAGCCTGCCCCGGGGCGGGGAGAGCTCCGTACGGCCGATGGGCGGGTGAGCCCCTTCCAGGCGGGGCGGGTCACGGGACGGATTCCCCGTACGTCCACGGTGCGCCCCACCGTCGTCCCGCTGGAGTGGGAGCGGATGGGAGACCCGCCGGCCCGCCGGCCCGTTCGCGAACTGGGAAACGGACCAACGGACTTGGCTCTTCTCGCCAGCGCGTTGGAGCGGGCTGCCCGCTCTGTCGCCGCGGATCAGGTTCCGTCGCTGCTGTAGCTCCGCGGCAGAGCCCCCCAGCTCAGTGACGGCACGTCACAACGCCATCACGATCACCAGGTTGACACTGTTTGCGCTCTTGCCGCCCCTCCCCGCCCGGGCGTAGACAGACCGCACGGGACTCGCCGTGGCAGAGAAACGGGGCAGTGATGCGCAGCAGTCTTCGATCACGCAGGGCACCGCAACACCGGCGTACCACAGCCAAATTCGCCGCGGCCTTCGTCGCGGGCGCGCTCGCGCTCACCGTCACCGCCTGCGGCGGGGACGACGGCGACGACAAGGACAGCGGGGACAAGGGCGGCGGCAAGGAGAGTGGCTCCGCGGTCCAACTACCCAAGTTGGACGGGCAGACCGTCTCCGTCGCCGCCGTCTGGGGCGGCTCGGAGCGGAAGGTATTCCTCAAGGTCCTCGACGAGTTCGAGAAGCGGACCGGCGCCAAGGTCACCTTCGTACCGGCCCAGGACCCCATCATCAGCTTCCTGGAGTCGAAGGTCGCGGGCGGCCAGCCGCCGGACGTCGCGATGCTGCCGCAGGTCGGCGCGATCGAGCAGGCCGTGGAGAACAAGTGGGCCAAGCCGGTCGGGCCCGAGGCGCAGAAGCAGCTCGACAAGAACTACGGACAGGGCTGGCAGGACCTCGGTGCCGTCGACGACAAGCAGTACGGCGTGTACTTCAAGGCCGCCAACAAGTCCCTGGTCTGGTACAACACCGAGGTCTTCGACAACGCGGGCGCCAAGGCGCCCAAGACGTGGGACGACTTCCTGAAGACGTCCCAGACCGTGTACGACTCCGGCGTACCGCCGATCTCGGTCGCGGGCGCCGACGGCTGGACCCTCACCGACTGGTTCGAGAACATCTACCTCTCGCAGGCCGGCCCGGAGAAGTACGACGACCTCGCCGAGCACGAGATCAAGTGGACGGACCCCTCCGTGAAGGAGGCGCTGACCACGCTCGGCGAGCTCTTCGGCAAGAAGGGCTTCGTCGCGGGCGGCGCGGACGGCGCGCTGCAGACCGAGTTCCCCGCATCCGTGAAGCAGACGTTCACCGGCGGCGACCAGCCGAAGGCGGGCATGGTCTTCGAGGGCGACATGGTCTCGTTGCCGATCTCGGAGACGAAGGCCGAAGTCGGCACGGACGCCAAGGTGTTCCCCTTCCCGGCGGTCGGGGACGAGTCTCCGGCGGTCGTCGGCGGTGACGCCGCCGTGGCGCTGAAGGACAGCAAGGGCGCTCAGGCGCTGCTGACCTTCCTCGCCTCGCCGGACTCGGCCAAGATCTGGGCGGAGGCGGGCGGTTTCGTCTCGCCGAACAAGAACCTCGATCTGGCGGCGTACCCGAACGACGTGCAGCGGGACATCGCCAAGGCGCTGATCGCGGCGGGCGACGACATCCGCTTCGACATGTCCGACCAGGCCCCGCAGGCCTTCGGCGGCACGCCGGGCAAGGGCGAGTGGAAGGCGCTGCAGGACTTCCTGAAGAACCCGAAGGACGTGGCGGGCACGCAGAAGGCGCTGGAGACGGCCGCCGCCGCGGCCTACAAGGACTGACCCGGTGGCGTCCGCGAACGCCGGGGGCACGCCGAGTGCGGCGCTGCCCCCGGCTCCCACACCGCGCAAGAGCGTGACCGGCACCCGCAAGAGCGTGGCGGTGCTGTTCCTGGCACCCGCTCTGGTGCTGCTCGGCGCGCTCGTCCTCTACCCCATCGGGTACTCGCTCTTCCGCAGTTTCTTCGACAAGTCGGGCGACTTCACGGCGTTCGACAACTACACGACCCTGTTCACGGACAACACCATCCTCACCGCGATCAAGAACAACGCGGTCTGGGTGGTCGTCGCGCCGACGGTGGCGACCGGCCTCGGCCTGATATTCGCCGTGCTCACCGAACGGATCCGCTGGGGCACGGCGTTCAAGCTGGTCATCTTCATGCCGATGGCGATCTCGATGCTCGCGGCGGGGATCATCTTCCGGCTCGTCTACGAGTCGGATCCCGACCGGGGCGTCGCCAACGCCGTCTTCGTGACCGCGCACGACACCTTCGCCGAGTCGTCCGCCTTCCCGCAGGCGCATCCCAGTACGGAGTCACCGCTGAAGTCGGCGAGCGGCGGCGCCTTCATCACGCGCAAGCCGGTCAGCGCGGGCACTGCGGTGATGCTCCCGCTGACCGGTGTCGCTCCGGACAGCATGCCGGACGACGCCAAGTCCGCCGCGGCCGCGAAGCCGGACCCCGACAAGGTCACCGGCACGGCCTGGCAGGACTTCACGCGCGGCAAGGGCCGGGGCGAGATGAACGCCCCGGACAAGGCCGAGTTCGGCTATCCCGGGATCAAGGTCGAGGCCGTCAGGGACGGCAAGGTGGTGGCATCGGCCGAGGCCGCGGCGGATGGCACGTTCGCGCTCCCCAAGGAGGCGGACGGGGCCCAACTACGCTTCCCCGCAAGCAACTTCCGCGAGCCGTACAACGGCGTGGACTGGCTGGGCCCCTCCCTCATCACGCCTGCGGTCATCGGCTCGTACCTGTGGATCTGGGTGGGTTTCGCGATGGTCCTGATCGCGGCAGGACTCGCCAGCGTGCCGCGTGAACTCCTGGAGGCCGCCCGCGTGGACGGCGCCAACGAGTGGCAGGTGTTCCGCAGGATCACGGTGCCGATCCTCGCGCCGGTGCTCGCGGTGGTGACGGTCACGCTCATGATCAACGTACTGAAGATCTTCGACCTGATCTTCATCATCGCGCCGAACTCCTCGAAGGACGACGCGAACGTCCTGGCGCTCCAGCTCTACAACTCCGCGTTCCTCGACAAGGATTCGGGCGTGGCGAGCGCGATCGCCGTACTGCTCTTCCTCCTCGTGATCCCGGTGATGCTCTTCAACGTGCGGCGACTGCGACGGGAGGGACGACGATGATGCGCCACCCGCACACCGGCTGGAGGTCCGGGGGTTGTCCCCCGGGAAAGCACAGCAACGTGCGGCGACTTCGACGGGAGGCTCGGCGATGACCACCCAAGTCGAAGTGGTGAAGGCGAAGCAGTCGCTCGGCGGGCGGGTGGCCTCCGTCCTGAGCGGCACCGCCGTGCGCGTCTTCCTCACCGTCGTCGCGCTCTTCTGGCTGGTGCCGACGATCGGTCTACTGCTCGGCTCGCTGCGCAGCTCGGCCGACATGGCGGAGAGCGGCTGGTGGAAGGTCTTCTCCACGCCGTCGCAGATGACGCTGGACAACTACACGAACCTCCTCAAGGACGAGACGATCACCGACTCGATCCTGTCCAGCATCATGATCACCGTCCCGGCGACACTGCTCGTCGTGATCATCGGGTCCCTCGCCGGATACGCCTTCGCGTGGATGGAGTTCCCGGGCCGCGACTGGTGGTTCATCGGCGTCGTCGGGCTGCTCGTGGTGCCCGTGCAGGTGGCGCTGCTACCGGTGTCGAAGATCTTCGGCGCGATCGGCATCTTCGAGACGACGATCGGCGTGGTCGTCTTCCACGTGGCCTTCGGGCTGCCGTTCGCGATCTTCCTCCTGCGGAACTTCTTCGCGGAGATACCCCGCGAACTCCTGGAGGCGGCACGCCTGGACGGGGCCGGTGAACTGCGGCTGTTCTTCCGGGTCGTGATGCCGCTCGGCGCACCCGCGATCGCCTCGCTCGGCATCTTCCAGTTCCTCTGGGTCTGGAACGACATGCTGATCGCGCTGATCTTCGCCGACTCCGAGAGCCCGCCGATCACGGTCGCGCTCCAGCAACAGGTGCGGTCCTTCGGTGACAACGTGCAGATCCTGGCGCCGGGCGCGTTCATCTCGATGGTGATCCCGCTGGCCGTGTTCTTCGCGTTCCAGCGGCAGTTCGTGTCCGGCGTGATGGCGGGCGCGGTCAAGTAACGAACATTCACGGCACGGGTGCATACGTTCGACGAGTGAGGCGGCCCACGAGCGGGGCCGCCTCACTCGTGCTCGTCCCCCATATGCCACATACGGCGTAACTCGACCGGCCGCCGGGACGTTTCCGGGCAGTATGCCCGCGCCGACCCATGGATGTGCCTTGCCCCGGTTCAGTGTCATCGTGCCCGTGTACAAGGTGCAGGCGTATCTGCATGCATGCCTCGAATCCGTCCTCGAGCAATCGTTCACGGATCTCGAGCTGATCGCGGTCGACGATGCCTCACCGGACGCGTGCGGCGTCATCATCGACGAACGGGCGGCCCGTGACACCCGCGTGAAGGCCGTCCACCTCAAGGAGAACGTCGGTCTGGGCCCGGCCCGCAACGCCGGCATGAAGCACGCCACCGGCGACTACCTGATCTTCCTCGACAGTGACGACACCCTCACCCCCGGCTCCCTGCACGCGATCTCCGACCGCATCAAGGAGACGGACGACCCGGATGTCCTGATCTACGACTACGCGCGCACGTTCTGGTCGGGCGAGGCCGTGCGCAACCAGTTCGCGGCCCTCCTGAAGGAGGAGGGCGTGGCCCCCTTCCGGCTGATCGACCGGCCCGGCCTGCTGCGCCTCCTGATGGTGGCCTGGAACAAGGCCTACCGCCGCGAATTCATCGAGCGCGAGGGATTCGCCTTCCCGCCCGGCCTCTACGAGGACACGCCCTGGACCGCCCCGGTCCTGATGAAGGCGGGCGCGATCGCCACCCTCGACCGGGTCTGCGTGCACTACCTCCAGCGGCGCCGCGGCAGCATCCTGCGCACCACGACCCGCAGACACTTCGAGATCTTCGACCAGTACGAGCGGGTCTTCGCGTTCCTCGACGAGCACCCCGAACTCTCGGCGGCCTGGCGGCCCCTCCTCTTCAGGAAGATGGTCGACCACCTCTCGGCGGTCTTCGCCAAGCGGGACCGCCTCCCCCGCGGCAGCCGCGCCGAGTTCCTGCGCAGGGCCCGCACCCACTACCGCCGTTACCGCGTCCCCGGCGCCCGCCCGCGCGCCCGCGCCCGGGTGCGGCACGGCCTGGTGCGCCTGGGCACCCACCGCACCTACCGGACCCTGTGGACGGCACTGCGGATCAGATCACGGGCCAAGCGGTACGCCACGACCGCACGCCGCCGCGCCAAGGGCGCCGTGCTGCAACTGCACTACCGCATCCAGCTGCGCCTGCCGCTGCGCGCCGATCGCGCGGTCTTCTCCTCGTACTGGGGACGCGGCTACGGCTGCAACCCCGGCGCCCTGGAGGCCGCGCTGCGCGAGCACGCCCCGCACATCCGCACCGCGTGGATCGCGGACCCGGACCACCACCACACCCTGCCGACGGCGACCCGCAGGCTGCGCCCCGGCACGGCCGCGTACTGGAGCGCCCTCGCGCGCTCCAAGTACCTCGTGAACAACGTCAACTTCGACCACAGGCTCGTCAAACGCCCCGGCCAGATCATGATCCAGACCCAGCACGGCACGCCCCTGAAGCTGATGGGCCTCGACCTCCAGGACCGTCCTGCCGCCGCCCGGGGCACGGACTTCGCCGCTCTCCTGCGCAATGCCGACAAATGGGACTACGTCCTGTCGGCGAACCGCCACTCCACGCTGGTCTGGGAGCGCGTCTTCCCCGCTTCGTTCACCACGCTCGAGTACGGCTACCCGCGCAACGACATCTACCAGCGGGCGAGCTCCGCCGACGTGGCCCGCCACCGCGAGTCCCTCGGTATCCCCCCGGGTGCCATCGCCATCCTCTACGCGCCCACCCTGCGCGACTACCGCCACTCGCAGCTGCGCTCCCTCGACCTGGAGCGCATCCTGCACAGCCTCGGCCCCCGCTTCGTCGTCCTGACCCGCGCCCATCACTCGTACGGGGCACCCTTGGCGCCCTCGTCGGACCGCCTGATCGACGTGTCGCACCATCCGAACGTCGAGTCCCTCTGTCTGGCGTCCGACGCCCTGGTCACCGACTACTCGTCGCTGATGTTCGACTACGCCAACCTCGACCGCCCCGTCGTCCTGCACGCCACCGACTGGGAGGCGTACGAGGCGGCCCGCGGCACCTACTTCGACGTGCGCGAGTTCCCGCCGGGTGTGATCGCGCGCAGTGAGGACGAGCTCACCGACATCTTCGCCACCGGCCACTGGCGCGGCTCGCGCTCGGCGCAGCTGCGCGCCGCCTTCCGAGACCGCTTCTGCGTGTACGACGACGGACGGGCCGCTGAACGAGTTGTGAGGCATGTGGTGCTCGGGGAGGCAGGGGGTCTACCGTCTGTGGCGCCACTGGCGGACCGGCACCCGGCGCCGGCCGCAGGGGTGGCCGACGAGCCGCATCCGCGGGCCGACGTCTCCCCGCCCACTCCGCGTTTCTAACCCCCCGCGCTGTCATCCTTCCCCCATTCCCCGGGACCAGATATGCAGAACGCTTCCGCCACCACCGGCCACCTGCCGCGGCCGAGCCGACTCTCCGATGTGAAGGGGTGGTTCCATCCGGTCGACCAGGTGCTCTTCGACTGGATCCTGAGCCGGCAGCGCGACCTTGAGCAGCGGGGTGATCTGCTGGAGCTCGGCGCCTACCTGGGCAAGAGCGCCATCTTCATGGGCGCGTACCTGCGCCCGGAGGAGACCTTCACCGTCTGTGACCTCTTCGACTCACCCGCGCCCGACGAGGCCAACTCCGCCGAGATGGGCCGCTCGTACGCCACACTGACGCGCCGCGCCTTCGAGGCCAACTACCGCTCCTTCCACGACGGCCTGCCGCAGATCGTCCAGGAGCCGTCCTCGGGGATCACCGCGCACGTGGCGGCGGACAGCTGCCGCTTCGTGCACATCGACGCCTCGCATCTGTACGAGCACGTCCACGCCGACATCGCCGCCGCCAAGGAGGTCCTGGGACAGGACGGGATCGTCGTGCTCGACGACTTCCGGGCCGAACACTGTCCGGGCGTGGCCGCGGCGACCTGGGGGGCCGTGGCGAGCACAGGGCTCAAACCCCTGACCATCACGGCCACCAAGTTCTATGGGACATGGGGGAGTTACGAGGCGATCCACGCCGATCTCGCCGCGTTCCTGAAGGAGCGGGACGACCTGTGGCACGGCGCCGAGGAGGTCGCGGGCTTCCCGATGATCCGGATCAGCGGCAAGAAGGCGAAGCAGCCGGCCCACCCCGTGTCACGGCACGCGGACGAGCCCGTCCCGGAGTTCCAGGACAGCGCCCCCCGGCCCCCCGTGACCGGGAGCCGGGCCAAAGGCCTGTTGTCGTCACTGCTCGCACGTTCGGGGCGTTCCTGACCTCCGGAGAGTTCACCGTTCCAGCAGGTCGAACAGTTCCTCCCAGCGGTCCAGGACCCGTGCCTCGGAGAACCGCTGCACGTTCCTGCGGGCCCGCTCGCCCATCGCGTCCCGCAGCCGTGGGTTGCCGGTGAGGCGCAGGATGCGGTCGGCGAGGGCGTCGATGTCGCCGGCGGGGGCGAGCAGGCCGTCCTCGCCGTGGCGCACGATCTCGCGGACGCCGGGCGCGCAGTCGAAGGCCGCGCACGGCACCGCGCTGGCCATCGCCTCCATCAGTGCCAGCGGGAAGCCCTCGCCGCGCGACGACTGCACGAACAGGGAGCTCTCGGCGAGCACGCCCGGCACATCGCTGGTGCGGCCACGCCACTGAACCGAACCGTCGAGGCCAAGGCGCGTGCACTGCCGCTTGAGGTCGTCCTCGTCCGTTCCCGCGCCGTAGATCCGCAGCGTCCAGTCGGGGCGCTGCGGGGCCACGAGCGCCCAGGTGTCGACGAGCATGTCGACGCCCTTCTGGTCGGCGAGCCTGCCGATGCTGCAGACCACCTTCCCCTTGCGCTGCGAGGGCACTTCGGGGAGGTGGGCGAGGGCGTTCGGCATCGCGCCGACGTTGTGCATGCCGTCGGCGATCCAGTCGTCGGCATCCTCCTGGGTGAGCGCGAGCCAGCGGTCCACGGACGGATAGCTGCGCTTGACCGCGCGGTAGCGGTGGCAGGCGCGGGTGTAGGCGTACGACTCGTGGCTCATGCCGATGATGCGCAGGCCCGCGGTGTCCGCCTCCCTGATCCACTCCATCGGCCAGACCTGGGTGACGATGGCGACCGCGCCGGGGCGCGCGGCACGGAAGAGCTGCGAGAGCCGGTCGACGGTGCGGCGCTTGGCGGCGGTCCGCGCCGCCTCGCGGCGGCGTGCCACCACGTTGAGGCGGCCGAGGCCGCGCACCGGGCGCGGGGTCGGCGGATGCTCGCGGTAGAGGCTGGTCACGGGGTAGCCGAGGTCGTCGGGGAGCACCAGTTTCAGCTCGGCCTCGTGGACGCCGATGACATGCACGCGGTGGCCGTTGCCCTGGAAGAGCCGGGCCATCTGGTGGGCCCAGGCGGTGACACCGCCGAGTTCGTCGACGGTGTTCGCCACGAGGAAGAGATCGCGGCTCTTCCTCGGGCTCGCGATCCTCGTGGTCGCGATCGTCGTGGTCATGCCCCGCCCCTCTTCTCCGTGTTCTCGAACCACTCCTCGTTCCCGAAGCGCTCCCCGAAGAGCGCGTCCACCACGCGGGCCGCTGCCCGCCCCCGGTCGTACGCGCCGAACCGGGCGGCGAAGGCCCGCCGGGGCTGGGCCCACGCGCCGTCGGCCTGCTTCAGCGAGGCCAGCACGCGCAGCAGCTCCTCCTCCGTCTCGACGACGGGCCCGCCTGCCTCGTCCCGCAGCGCGAAGTAGCTGCCACGCTCGGCCGCGTACGCGTCGAGGTCGGGCGCGAAGTGCACCAGCGGCCGGTCCAGGAGCGCGAAGTCGAACACGATCGACGAGTAGTCGGTGACCAGAACGTCGGCGAGGCAGAGCAGCTCGCTCACGTCGTGGTGGGCGGATACGTCGATGACGGTGCCGGGCGGGCAGACCGGGAGGCCGGCCGCCTCCATGTAGTGGGCGCGCACCAGCAGGACGTGGGTGTCGCCGAAGCGGTCGGCGAACTTGCGTACGTCGAGGGGCAGTCGCACCGGCTTGCTGTTCCCGGAGGGAAGGCCGCGGAATGTCGGCGCGTACAGGACCACCGTCCTGTGGTCCGGGATGCCGAGGTCGGCGGCCGCCGATGGCCGCGGGAAGCGGCCCGCTGCCTCGTCCCTGGCGCGCGCGGCGATGAGGCGGTCGTTGCGCGGGTAGCCGCAGCGCAGCAGCCGGTCATCGGGGATGCCGTAGGCCCGGGCCAGGGTCCTCACGTCGTGCTCGGAGCGCACCAGGAAGTGGTCGAAGCGGTCGACGGCCTCCTTGAGGCGCTCGCGCTGCGGGGCGTTCTGCGTCTTCAGGCGAGCCTCGTCGAAGCCCATGCGCTTGTACGCGGAGCCGTGCCAGGTCTGGAGATACGTGGTGTGGCGCGGCTTGTCCAGGGAGTGCGGAAAGCCCTGGTTGTCGACCCAGAACTCGGCGCGGGCAAGGGCCCACAGATAGCGCCAGGACCAACGGGGCACCAGGCGCGCGGAGTCGGGGAAGCCGTCGGCCGAAGCGGCGTACGACCAGATGCAGCGCAGCCGCAGCCCTCGGTCGATGATCTCCTGGTGGACGGCGCGCGGGCTGTCGCCGTAGTGCCTGCCCATGTGGCTCTCGAAGACGACCGAGCCCTTGCGGACGGGCAGCCTCAGCAGCACCCGCCGGTAGACGCGCAGCTTGACCGCGTTGCCGTTGAGTCCATCCCACCTCTTGCGCAGGGCGCGCAGCCGGATCCTGAGCCCCCGCGCGGGGCGGAAGTGCGTGACGTAGTGCAGTGCCGCGCGCAGCATGCGGGTGGCGCGGTGTCGGGGTACGAGGCGCAGCTCCAGCCTGTTCCGGCCGGTGACGGTGGCCCCTTCGCCCTCTCCCACGGTCTCCGGCTCGGCGACGAGTTCGGTCGCCAGGTCCTGGCCGCCGGCGGCGAGTTGGAGCCGCGGCTCCCAGCCGCGGTCCCGGATGCCGAGGTCCCGCAGCCGGGCGGTGAGGACCGTCCTGGCCCGCCAGACGACCGCGCCGCCGTCGTAGTGCACCTCCTCCACGGGTACGCGGTAGCCGCGCCGGCCCGCGCCGGGCGCCCGCACGTCGAGCCGGGCGGTGAGCGGCGGCCGGTCGGGCACCAGACCGCCGGGCAGCACGACACGCCCTTCGAGGACCGCCTTGCCTCCCTCGGCCCTGCCTCCTTCGACGGCGTACCTGGTGAGGCGGTTCAGCAGCTGCAGATCGCCCAACTGCCGGTGCTGGTAGCCGAGTTCGCTGACGTCGAGTACTTCTCGTACGCGGGGGTCGTCGAGGCCGTCCGCGCGCCAGTAGACCTTCCCCTCCCGCTCGGTCAGCTCCGAGACGACGGTGCCGGGCCGCGCGAGCGCGTACGCGGCCGCGAGGACGCCGTCCGTGTCGCCGTCCGCGAGCAACCGCACGCACACCCGCTCCACGGGGTCGAGGGCGTCCAGGGCGCGCAGGTCCACGCGGCCCCGGAGGTGCGGGGCGGTCCCCGCCGTGGCCCGGCGCCGTTCCTCCGCCGTGAGCTGCGGGAACGCACGGGCGCAGGGCAGTACGTGGTCGACGAGGAAGGCCCGCTCGCGCCGGTCGCCCAGGTCGAGGCGGCCCAGGCTCACCAGGAGCCCGGCGACACGGTCGTTGGCGGCGGCGAGTGCGGGGGTCTCGCGGGCTGGGTCGGGCGCCGCGCGGTGGGTGGTGATCAGGTTCGGCACGAGGGTGATGCCGCGCACCCCGAGGGCGGCCTCGACGCCGAAGAGGACCTCGCTGTGGTCGAGGTCCCGCGCGTACCGCAGACGCATGCGGTCGAGTACGTCGCGGCGGACGCAGAACCCGGCGATCAGGGAGTCCCTGGTGACGAGTTCGGGGGCGTCGGAGAGGTTCTCGACCTTCCTTGTCCTCGCGTGCAGTTCGGCCTGCCAGGCCGGGCCGCGTTCCTTCTTTCCGCCGGCGGTGAGCCGCGTCCAGCGCCCCGCCACCAGATCGGCCCCGGTGGAGCGCGCGGCGTCGAAGAGGTTCCGGCAGGCGTGCCGCTCCAGGAGTTCGCCCTCGCCGAGCACGATGACGTACCGCCCGCGTGCCGCGTCGAGCCCGAGGTTCCGCGCGGCGGCGACCGGCAGGACGCTCCCGGCACGGACCGGGCGTACCCGGTGCGGCTGGTCGGCGGCGAGCGCCTGCGCCGCGTCGCGGGCGGGGCCGTCGGTCCCGGGGTCGACGAGGACCGCCTCGACGTTGCCCAACGACTGGTCGAGCACGGACCGCACCGACTGTTCAAGGGCGTCGACGTCCGTGCCCGCGACCACGACACAGCTGACGTCGTGCAGTTCCGGCGTGCTCATGCGCGGCCTCCTTCGAGCATGGCGTCCACGACGCCCGCGGCCGCGTTCCCCTCGTCCAGATCGCAGAATGCCTCGCGGAATCTGTCGTAGGCGTCGGCGTACGGGGCGGTGGCGGCCCGCGGGTCGCGCAGCGCGGCGATCACCTCGTCACTCGTGGCGAGCAGCGGTCCCGGCGCCTGCGCCTCGAAGTCGAAGTAGAAGCCGCGCAGGGTGTCGCGGTAGTGGTCGAGGTCGTAGGTGTGGAAGAGCATCGGGCGGCCGGTCTGCGCGAAGTCGAACATGAGGGACGAGTAGTCCGTCACGAGGACGTCGCTGATCAGGAGCAGTTCGCTGACGTCGGGGTGGCGGGTGACGTCGCGTACGAAGTCCGATTCGGGGACGGTGCCGCCGACCAGGTAGTGCCTGCGGACGAGGAGCACCTGGTCGTCGCCGATGGCGTGCTCGGCCGCGTCGAGGTCCAGCTGGAGGTCGAGGGCGTAGCGGCCGGCCTGCTTGGGCTGGTTCTCGCGCCAGGTGGGGGCGTAGAGGACGACGCGTCTGCCTTCGGGGATGCCGAGCCGCTCGCGCACGGAGGCGGCGACCTTCGCGCGGTCGGCGGCGTGCAGCAGGTCGTTGCGCGGATAGCCGCGTTCCAGGACCTCGCCGGTGTAGCCGAAGGCGCCGCGCAGGACGGGCGTCGAGAAGCGGTTGGGGGAGACGAGGACGCTCCACTGGTCGGCGCGGCCGGGCAGGGTCGCCATGTAGGCGCGGTCTCCGGAGGCGCGGCCCGCGAGGTCGCGGCCGATGCGCTTGAGCGGGGTGCCGTGCCAGGTCTGCACGACGTACTGGCCATCGGCGCGCTCGAACCATTCGGGCAGCTGGGTGTTGGTCACGATGTAGCGGCAGCGGGCGAGGGCCTCGTGCCACTCGGCGCTCCACAGAGCGAGGGGCGTGGCGCTCTCGGGCAGCGCCACCTGCTGGTCGCGGACGACCCACAGGTGCTCCAACTCGGCTCCCCTGCCGACCAGTTCCTCGTGTACGGCGCGGGGCGAGTCGGAGTACTGCCGTCCGTCGAAGCTGCAGTACAGGACGGCGTCCCGCAGCGGAGCGCCACGCAGGGCCGCGTACTCCTCGCGCAGCCTGCGCTGGCGCGGGCCGCCCCGGTCGGCCACGGGCAGCGCGGAGCCGGAGCGCAGGTGGAGGCCGTCGTGGGCGTGGCGCTTCAGGCTGATGTCACGGCCTGACCTGGTGCGTACGAGCGGCAGTTCACGGCCCTTGCCCGGCGCCACGCACACGGGCGTGTACTGCTCGGGGTCGCTCGCGCCCGGCTCGCGCAGGAAGAGGTTCCAGCGTCCTTCGGCGAGCGGCAGGGTGCCGCCGGGTCCCGGCACGGCTTCGGGCCGCAGCGTCGCGGCGAACCGCCCGCCCTCGATCCGCACCGGCACCACCGCCTCGTCGCCGTGGCCGCCGTGCACGAGGACCAGCTCCCCGGCGCGGGCCTCCGCGTCGGGGTGGCTGCCCTCGACGACCAGCTCGTCGTCCCAGGTCACGGTGTCGGCGAGCGGCCGCAGGGTCTGGTCGCGCAGTTCCAGGTTCCCCGACGCGTTGGCGAGGACGAGGAGTTCGCGCCCCGGAAGGAGCCCGTACCGCCCCGCCGGCACGTCGGGGCAGGCGGCGAGCGGTGTGCGGTCGCCGCCCTCGCGGACCAGCGCGACGCCCCACGGGTCTGCCTTGCGCGGCTCACCGGTGCGTTCGTCCTCGCTGGCGTGGAAGAGGCCGAGCGGCACATCGGCGCTGAAGTCGCGGCCGTTCACCAGGGCGGGGACGTAGTGCGCCTCCTTGGTGGCCCAGTTCTCCACCCGCAGGGCGTCCACGGCCTGCGACTCCCCCGGCGCGAGCCGCCCGTGCAGCCGGACGGTGCCGCCGCAGCCCTCGTGCGCGACGAGCCGCCCCGCCACCCGCTCCGTGCGCACCCTCAGCCTGCCCTTGCTGAGAGTGACGGCCACGCGGAGGAACTCCTCCAGATACCGCACGGGCAGCCGCGGCGGGCTGATCGTCCGAACCGGCCCGGTGCGCGGCAGGAGACCGCTGACCACGCCCATCTCCACTTTCCAGGTGGTGCTGCGCCGCTTGGTGACGGTCCTGCGGGGGTCGATGACCGTCTCGAACCCCGACCGGTCGTAGCTGTGCAGTCCCTGCTTGGAGCGGTACGTCGCCTCGCGCGCCCGCACCGTGCGCAGCTTCAGCGGCAGCACGCGCCGCCGTCCTGCCCGCAGCCAGGCGACCCTGGCACGCGCGCCGACACGTCCCGCGGGCAGGTTGGGGATGTAGGCGTAGCCCTTGAGCCGCAGCCTGCCCTGCTCGTCCCAGGCGATGTGCGTGAGCCGGGCGTTGAGCGGCAGGTCACGACGTTCCAGGGCGACGGTCTCGCGCGGCAGTACGCCGATCCCGGGGAACTCGGCCCTGCGCCTGCGCAGACCGCGCACCCGGAAGGCTCCGGGGTGGGACTTCTCGTACGCCATGAAGGCCAGGAGGTCGGTGGTCCTGCGCCGGCGGATGAGCTGCCAGCGCACGCGCAGGGCGAGCGGCAGTGCGGCGAGGACCGCGGGGTCGACGGTGTCGGCGAAGGCGTTGGCCTGCTCCATGAAGATGTCGTGGTACGTGGAGTCGCCGTGCGGCAGGGCTTCCATGAACAGCCACAGATCGCCGGAGAGCACCGTCGTGTCGTAGCGCCGCTTGGCGTCCGCGAAGACCTCCGCGCGCGAAGTGCCCGCCGCCTGAGCGGCCTTCGACGCGAGGAAGCCGCCGGCCGCGAGGACGGCGGCGGTGCGGTCGCGGACCGCGCGGGGCTTGGCGCGGCGGCTCGTGATGGAGCCTTCGCGGTCCCGCCAGAGGTAGACGGGCTCCTTCAGTACGTCGACGGACTCGGCGAGGAAGTGGGCGGGGATGATGACGGGGGTGTCCTCGAAGAGCACGCCCTCCGGGAAGGTGAAGGCGTGCCGGTCCCAGAAGTCCCTGCGGAAGACCTTGTTGCAGGCGATGCGGTCGCCGAGCAGCTGCCAGTCGCGGGTGACGTGCGTGCCGCTGCGGTCCGTCGCCATCATCTTGCGGAACATCGGCGACTGTTCGCTCATGCCGCCGGAGCGCAGCCGGTGGACGTTGCCGGTGGCGAAGTCGGAGCCCGACTCCTCGAGTGCGGCCAGCATCCGCTCGTACGCGTCCCGCGGAACGACGTCGTCGCTGTCGACGAACGTCAGGTATGTGCCCCGCGCCTCGCGCACCCCCGTGTTGCGGGCCGCCCCGAGCCCCGCGTTCTCCTGCCCGACCAGACGGAATCTGGCGTCCTTCGCGGCGAACTCGCGGGCGATGTCCGGGCTCCCGTCGGTGGATCCGTCGTTGACCATGACGACTTCGAGGTCCGGCATGGTCTGCTCGGCCAGTGACCGGAGGCAAGGGGCGAGAAACTCCTCGACGTTGTAGACGGGGACGACGACGGCGAGTCGGGGTGTCATGCGCTGCGCACATTCCTTCCGGAGAACTGACGGGCACGGCTGCGCGTCCTGCTGAGGGCCACTCCGTTAACAACGACCGCCCTTCCGGGTCACCCGCACAGAGCCATTCGAGTGATCGCGCGAGAGGCCCGGTACCGGCGGCCGGAGGCCACCGGGCACCGGGCCCTCTCAAGTGCCGCCGCCGGGTCAGGGCTTCACGGCGATGCGTCCCTCGTCCATGCGCAGGAGCAGCAGCTGTTCGCCGGTCTTGTCCATGAACTCGTCGACCGCCTGACGCGATCCCTGCCAGTAGCCGTAGTCGTCGATGAGCAGGACGCCGCCGCTGACCAACCGCCCGTACAGGTGCTCGAGTTCGTGCTTGGTCGAGGCGTACCAGTCCGTGTCGAGGCGCAGGACGGAGATCTGCTCGGGGGCCTCACGCGGGACGGTCTCCTCGACCATTCCCTGGACGTAGTGCACGCGCTCCTTGGGGTAGGGCACCTGCTCGAAGCCGGCCTTGACGTCGTCGAGGGAGGCGACCGCCCAGATCGGACGGTCCTTGCCCTGCTGCTTGAGCAGCTCCTCGGCGGACTTGCCGTCCAGGCGCAGGTCCTCCTCGGTGGGCGGGGTCATGCCCTCGTAGGTGTCGAAGAGGTACAGGTCGCGCTCGGTCTCACCGGCGGCGAGCAGCGCCTTGGCGCAGGCCTGCATCGAACCGCCGCGCCACACGCCGCACTCGACGATGCCGCCGGGGATGTTGTGCCGGACGACGTGCCGGGTCGCCAGGATGAAGGCGTTCAGCCGTTCGGGAGAGGTCATCGTGTACGGCTTCACCGCACGGATGATCTCCTTCGCCTCTTCGTCGTAGTCGGCGGGGAGGTTCAGGCCCTTCGGCTTCGGCTTCGGCGCCGGGGCGGGCTTCGGCGCCGGGGCCGCCGACTCACGCTGGGCCGGCACCGGAGTGCGCGTCAGCTGGTATCCGGTCAGTTGCTTCAATGCGCCATTCACAGCGCGTCGCCATGCCATGGGAGCGGACAGTACGCGCAAGTCATCCGTGATGCCACATTTCGTCAACATGTGTTCATCTGGCGTCACTTGCTGCCGAAACGGACTCCTCGTCCCCTTCGCGCGGCGCCACCACCTTCGGCCTTCCGCACTCGGAGCGGCCCTCGGCGGGCTTGGGCAGCGGGACGCCGTCGACCCCGCCGATCCTGTTCGCCCACCAGTTGGTCGTGCCCCGCACGAAGGCCATGGTGAGGCTCGGATAGTTCCTGGGCCGCTGGAACACGCCGACGGAGTCGCCCCAGTAGGCGTGCTTGGCGTCGATGTTTCCGTAGGCGTGGCGGATGCCCTTCATGGGCGGGAAGTCCGTGTAGGCCTCGCGGAGTTCGAGCCGGGTGTACGCGGCCAGGGCGCGGAACCCGTCAGGGTAGTAGCGCCAGCAGTCCTGCGCGTCGTGCACGTGGCCGCGCGAGGGCGCCGTGATGAAGGCGATGCCCTCCGGCTTCAGGACGCGGGCGATCTCCAGCATCGTCGCCCAGAAGAAGGGGATGTGCTCGAAGGCCTGCCCGGAGATGACGAAGTCGGCGCTGCGGGACTTCACGGGGATGCGGTACGGCTTCGTCATCACCGCGTCGACATTGCGGCCGTCGAGCACGTCGACGCCCACGTACTCCGTGTCGCGCCCTTCGAGCAGGGCCTTGTGGGTGCGGGTCTGCCCGTCGGAGACCCGGGCCCCGAGGTCGACCACCCGGTGACGCTTCCCCGTGGGCATGTACTGCTCCACACAGAGTTCCATCTGTTCGTACGCGGACTGGTGCACGTATCCTCCTACACAGGTACACAGGGCCTGAACCGGGATCTTCTCTGCATCACCCGTACTTAACGTGTATCGACACAACTGCTCCACTTGCGCGGAGTGCGCCGGGCACACCACTTCCTCGCCGGTTCCTCGACGTACGTGAACATCGCCCAGGACAGCGCGACCACGGTGACCCCGACGCCGAGGAGCGTGAACACCGCGAAGTTCTCCGGCTGCGGCCGGCCCCAGGTGTCGATGATCAGCCGGTTGAGGGTCTGGTGCAGCAGATAGAAGGCGTACGACCAGAGCCCGAGCAGCACCATCGGGCGCGAGCAGAGCCAGCCGCGGCGCCCGGTCAGCTCGCGCTGGACGTAGGCGGCGATGAACAGGACGGCGAAGAGCGCCGCGACCGACCTGAGGGCCCAGGTGAGCTGGCCGGCCGCGTACGGGCCGAACAGCGACGCACGGTTGCTGTGGATGACGGCGTACGCGACGCAGCAGGCGAACAGCACGGACGGGTTGAGGCGCAGCCGGTGGCCGCGGCGCAGGGCCAGGGCGCAGGCCATGCCCACGCCGAACTCCGGAAGCCGGGTCACCGGATGCCGCATGATCCATTCGCTGGCGAACGGGGAAAGGTGGGTGGCGGTCCACCAGTTGAGCGCCCACATCGCGACGAGCCCGCCGACGGCCAGCGGGACCAGGGTGCGGGTGCGCAGGCGCAGGACGTAGCGGATCGCGAAGGGGAAGAGGAGGTAGAAGAAGACCTCGACGCTGAGGGTCCACGCGACGCCGTTGCCAGGGAACATCGGGGTGACGCCGGGCAGCCATGTCTGCACGAGGAACAGCGAGGCGACGAAGCTGAGGATGTCCGTCGGCACACCGCCCCAGAGGTAGAAGACCCAGACGCAGGGCACGGTCGCGACCAGGTGGGCGGGCCAGATGCGGCCGAACCGGCGCCAGTAGAAGAGGCGGGCGCGGGTGCCGGGGCGGTGCCCCCAGGTGAGCAGGAACCCGGAGAGCACGAAGAAGAAGTCGACGCCGGTCGCGCCCAGCCTCGAGTACGGGAAGAGCAACGGCGCGTGGGCGACGCCTCCGTACGCGCTGAGCCCGGTGAAGTGGTGCACGAACACCGCGAAGGCGGCCAGGAAGCGCATCCCGGTGAGGGAGTCGACTCGGGACGCGGTCTCGGCAAAGGCGCCGGGTCCGGTGAGGGTGCGGGTCTGCCTCGGAAGTGCCGTCGTCATGCGGTGGCCCCCTCTCCCGCGCGCAGGGTCGGGCCGCAGCCTGCCGGGCGCATCTCGGCGACCATGGCGTCCAGGGCCGGGCGCACGCGTTCGCGCAGTGCGGTGATCCGGGCGGGGTCGCGCACCGCGGCTCTTCGGACGTAGTCTCCGCCGTTGCCCTCGCGGTGGAGCGGGACGTATCCCGCGGCCGCGAGGAGGGGCTCGGTCAGGCCCGTCCTGGCGGTCCAGGCGGCGTGGACGTGGAGCAGCTCGGGACGCACCTCGTTCAGGACGTGGTGGCGCAGGGCGGCCGTGTCGCGGGCCGCGTACGCGTCGGCCACCCGGCGGTCGGTCAGGCCCGCGAGGTCCACGACGCGCAGCCGCGAGGTCAGCAGGGTGCCGCCGAGGTCGGGCAGGGCGACGGTGGCATCGCGCAGGCCCAGATATCCGGCATAGGCGTTGAAGGTGTGGCCGTAGCGCTCGGCCACGAAGCACATCGACAGGGTCGGGCGGTGGACGAACTTGCGGTCCCGCGCGGCCTGTCCGGTGACCGAGAGCAGCAGGGCGCCCGCGAGCGCGCAGCCGATGAGGGTACGCACGCGGAGGCCTTCCGCACGCCACACCGTGCCCGCGGCAAGGGCGAACGCCGTCGCGGCGAGCACCCACACCGGGGTCGCGAAGCGGTACAGCGCCATCCAGTCCCGGCCGAGGACGCCATATGCGATGAGGGTCAGGGCCAGCGGGACGAGCAGCGCGGCCAGGGCTCTGCGCGCTGCTCCGGGGCGGGCGAGCGCGATGCCCACGCAGGCCGCGCCGATCAGGGCGAGCGCCCAGCCGGCGTACGTCAACAGCTCACCCGTGGCGGCGAGTTGATCAAGCCGCGGGGGCTTCTGGGCCTTGGCCACCGCCGTGTTCGGGACCCAGAGCCCGAAGGTCGCGCGGCGCCACAGCAGGAACGCCGCGTACGGCAGCGCGAAGGCGCCGCAGCTCAGGGCCGCCGCCCGCACGGCCCGCGCGATGCCGTCCCGGCGCAGGAACAGCAGCACGGCCACGGGGTAGGCCGCGGCGAGCACCGCGCCGTCCGGCCGGGTCAGCGCGGCGAGCAGGGCGATGGCCCCCGCGGTCGCGGCGACGGTGGGCCGCAGCAGGGTGCCGTGCACGACGCTCTGGACGAGCAGCGCTCCGGTCGCGGCGGCGGTCAGCGCGTACAGCGGGTTCTCAAGGCCCGAGAAGGACCACGCCACGTACGACAGGTTCGCGGCGAGGACGGCCCCGGTCAGCAGCGTCACCGCCCAGGCCCGGCCCGGCAGTACGGCGCGCGCCGCCACGGCCACGCAGGCGAGCGCGCCCGCCGTGCAGAGCAGCGCGAGGGCCTTGGGGTAGAGCACCAGGTCGCTGACGCCGAGGAGTGCGCCGTGGTCGAAGAGGCCGAGCCTGCGGCCGACGATGAGCAGGGCGAGCCAGGAGGGGTTGGAGTACCCCTCGACGGGGTCGGCGCCCGGTTGCTGCACCGGGCCGAGGCCCTCGTCGATGCTGCGGGCGTAGGCGAAGGTGATGGCCGCGTCGTCGACGATCCACTGACCGAGCGCGCTCGCGCGCCAGGCGATCAGGAGGGTCGCGAGCGCCACGGCCGCCGGGTCGGCCCAGCGGCGGCACCGGGACAGGGCGGTCGGCGGTGGGCGGGTCGAAGAGGGGGCTTCGGCCGGTGGTGCGGAGAGGTCCTTTGGTTCCTTGCGGCGCTGGAACTGCGCGAGGGGACTGGTCATTAAGGGGCTAATTTACACAAATCACCCCTCGTCACTCTCTCATCCGCCAGGCGGGTGAGCCGCAGGCGGCCACACCCCACGCCGGGACGGGCAACGGGCCGTGGCGGAACGAAAATCAGGCAAAGTGGCCCAATGCACCACATTGGGTTCACGTCATGACCCCGGCCCTGCCGCCCGCAGCCCGGCGGCTTCTCGCCACCGCACGGACCACCCGCTTCCGCGCGGAACGCGCGGCTGCGGGGCGGGTGGGCGGCGGGACTCGGGCGCTCCTGGCGCCCGTGCATCTCTCGATCCGGGACAGTCGTACGCTCAACGTCGCCCTCGCCGCTCTTCCCGATGAACAGGTCGAGCGGGCCCACCTGGTCGTCTCGCGCGGCCACCGCAGGTTCCGGATCCCGCTCGCCTTCGAACAGCACGCCCACGGTGGGCTGCTGCTGGCCGGGACCGGCACGTTGCGGGACGTACGCGACGCGCTCGCCGTGGACGACGTACGCCTCGGTGAAGGCGTCTGGCGGCTCACGGTCGTCACCGCCGACGCCCGCGGACGCGTCCGGCGGCGCGGCATCGGCATGGACGGGGACACCGAACTGCCGCCCACTCCCACCCTCCTCCACGCCCCCGACCCCCGCACCGGCACGCTCATCCGGGTCGTCCGCTGCCGCGGCGGGCGTGCCGTACTCCAGGTCACCCGGACCCGCCCGCGCGCCGAACTCGTGCGGTTCGTGCCCGGCTGCGACGGCATCGTCGTCCACGGGCGGCTCGTCATGGCGGGCGCGTCGCGGCGGTGGCGGGCGAAGGCCGTGCGGCGGCGGGACGGGGTCACCGTGCCCGTCGGGGCGGTGTGGGAGGGCGCCGAGTTCAGCTTCCGGCTGCCCCTTCGGGAGATGGCCGGGGCGAGTCCCGGCCAGTGGGTGTGGGACTTCCACGTCATGGGCGACACGGCAAAACCCACCGCCTCGCCTCCGCTGCCCCTCGGCCGCTGGCTCTCCGACGTACGCGACCCCTCGGCCGCCTTCCCCACCCCGTTCCGCGTCTTCGCCCTGCCCGGTGGCTCCCTCGTCCGCGCTCACGCGCACTTCACCAAGTCCGGTGCCTTCGCGGTCACGTGCTGGGACATCACGGATCAGACCTCATGAACGAGACCTCATGAAGGAGACCTCATGAAGATCACGTACCTCCTCGGCTGGGGCGACGAGATGGGCGGCACCGAGCTGGCCACCTACACCCAGGCCCAGCACCTCGCCGACCGGCACGACGTCGAGGTCATCTCCGTCTTCCGGACCCGCCCCGAGCCCTTCTTCCCCGAGGCCCGCAGCCTCCCCGTCCGCTACCTGGTCGACCGCACGGCGTCCCCCGAACGCCCGGTACGCGGCACACGCCTGGACGAGGCCGCCTGTCGCACCCTGGCCACGCTGCCCAGCGAACTGATCAAGCCCTCCTGGGAGTCCGCCTTCGACCGCCTCTCCGACATCGAGATGGCCGCCGCCCTGACCACCCTGGACACCGACGTCCTGGTCACCACGACGCCCGCCCTGATGGCCGCCGCCGTCGGACTCGTCCCCGCCAGGGTCGTCACCGTGCACCAGGAGCACCGCCCGACCCAGCGCCGCGGCCCCTCCGGCGAACCCCTGCTCCTGCACGCGCCGCGCCTCGACGCCCTGGTCACCCTCACCGACCGCACCCGCGACTGGATCGCGGAGTCCCTGGGGGCCACCGCCCCCGAGCTCGCGGTCATCCCGAACGCCGTGCCCGACGGGTTCCGGCCCCGCGCGGACGGCGAGAGCAAGGTCATCGTCATGGCCGCGCGACTCACCGGCGAGAAGCGCGTCGACCACGCCGTGCGGGCCTTCGCCGAAGTCGCCGACGCCTACCCGGACTGGACCCTGCGCGTCTTCGGCGGCGGCCACCGCGAGCAGTCCCTGCGCCGCCTGGTCGACGGCTTCGGGCTCCAGGACCGCGTCGAACTCCTCGGCCCCTGCCAGGACATGGCCGCCGAGTGGGCCAAGGCGGGGCTGTCCCTGATGACCGCCGGGCACAACGAGGCGTTCCCGCTCGTGCTGCTCGAAGCGCTCGCCGCGGGCGTGCCGGTCATCGCGTACGACGTCCTGACCGGGCCCGCCGAGATCGTCAGGCACCGCGTCGACGGGCTGCTCGTGCCGCCCGGGGAGGTCCATGAACTGGCCGCCGCCATGAGCGAGTTGATGGGCGACCCGGAGACCAGGCGCTCCTACGCCCACGCCGCCCGCGAAGGCGTCTACGCCCGCTTCTCCTCCACCGATGTCACGGCCCGCTGGCAGGAGCTCTACTCCCGGCTCGTGACGCGGCGCGACGCCCCCGAGCGGCTCGACGACCGCGCGGACCGGGTGGCACTGGGCATCGCCTCCGGCGGGAGCGGGTTCCGCCCGACCACTCCGTACACGCTGGACGCCGCGCCCGGCGCCGAGGAGCGCGCCCGCGAGGACGAGATCGCCGCCGCCGACACCAGCGGCCTGCTCATCCGCTCGGTGGGCCGTCTCGCCGAGCGCCGCGACGACGTCCTCGCACCCGACATGACCGACTGGAACCTCGAACTCGCGGCCACCGCCCTGGAGTCGCAGGACATCCCCTACATCCTCGTCCGCACGTCCGGCACCGCGCACACGCTGGCCGTGGCCGACGACGAACGCGACGGCGCGCTCAAGGCGCTCTCCGAGTCCCTGCACGGCCAGCCCGTCTACGCCGAACTGGTCCACCCCAGGGACGCCGCCCCGGGAGTCGTGCTCGCCGAGCGCCTCGACGGCATCGGCGAGGTAGCGGGCATCAAGCTCTTCAAGCCGGTGACCACCACGACTCTCTCCCTGCGGCATGGCGTCCAGCAGGCCTGCACGGTGGCGTTCTGGCCGCGGATCGCGGACGACGGCACCGATGACCGGCGTACTCCCTTCGGCACCACCCTCGCCGGATCCGAGCTCCCCTCCCTCTCCCCCACCGCGACCCTCCGCGTCGCCCACCGGACATACCCCACCCTCGATGTCTTCGCCCAAGTCCTCGTCGGAGACGTGGACTTCCCCATCGACGCGGTCTACACCTGGGTCGACGACTCCGACCCCGAGTGGCGCGCGCTGCGCGAAGCCGCCCTCGGCCGCCCCGAGGACGACTCATCGCCGGACCACGGCGCCGTCCGCTTCCGCAACCGCGACGAACTGCGCTACTCGCTGCGCTCCCTGGCGATGTACGCCCCCTGGATCCGGCACATCTACCTCGTCACGGCGGGCCAGACCCCGTCCTGGCTGAACGAGGACCACCCGGGCATCACGGTGATCGACCACCGCGATCTCTTCGCCGACCCGGATGCCGCGCTCCCCACCTTCAACTCCCACTCCATCGAGAGCCAACTGCACCGCATCGAGGGCCTGTCGGAGCACTTCCTCTACCTCAACGACGACATGTTCCTCGGCCGCCCCACCACCCCGGAGACCTTCTTCCTCAGCTCGGGCACCGCCCGCTTCTTCTGGTCGACGGCGTCCGTGCCGGCGCTGCCCGTCTCACCGGGCGACGAGGGGTACCTGGCCGCGGCCAAGAACAACCGGGCCCTGCTCCAGCGGGAGTTCGGCAGAACCACCACCCACAGCTTCTTCCACGCGCCCTACGCCCTGCACCGCAGCGTCCTGGCGGAGCTCACCGAACGCTTCCCGGAGGAACTGGAAGCCACCGCGCGCAGCCGCTTCCGCTCGAACAGCGACCTCGCGCTCGTCTCGTCCCTGCACCACCACTACGCGTACCTCACGGGCCGCGCCGTACCGTCGGGCATCGCGTACGACTTCGTGGACATCGGCAGCCGAGCCGACCACGCGCGGCTCGGCCAACTGCTCCAGGGCCGGAACAAGACGGCCTTCTGCATCGGCGAGTCCCCGGACAGCGACCTGACCGACGAGGAGATGGCCCTGGCCATCCGCTCATTCCTGACGGCGTACTTCCCGGTGCGGTCGCCTTACGAGGGGTGATCCGCGGTCAGGAACAGCCGTCGTACCACCCGCTCCGCGGCGCCCCCGTCGTCGTACGGGCAGAAGCGTTCGCGGAAGGCGGTTCGCAGCTCAGTCACCTCCGCCGAGTTCCAGCTCTTGCCCCGGAACACCTCGGCCAGTTCCTCCTCGCTCGTGGCGACCGCCCCCGGCGTCTCCCCCGCCCGCCCCGACAGGAGGTCGAAGTACGTGCCCCGGGCCAGGCGGTAGGCCTGCCAGTCGGGGGCGTACGTCACGATCGGGCGGTCCAGGCAGGCGTAGTCGAACATCAGTGACGAGTAGTCCGTGACCAGGGCGTCGGACGCCAGGCAGAGGTCCTCCACGCGGGGATGGCCGGTGACGTCGATGAGTTGGGGGTGGGCCCGCAGGCCCGCTTCGGCGCCGTAGAAGTAGTGGGCGCGCACCAGCACCACGTACTCCTCGCCCAGCGTGCGTACGAAGCGCTCCAGGTCGATGCCCGGCAGGAAGCCCTTCTGGTAGTCGCGGTGCGTGGGTGCGTAGAGGAGGACCGTCCGACCGTCCGCCACGCCCAACTCCTCGCGGATGCGGGTGGTTTCACCCTCGACCGCCGTGAAGTAGACGTCGTTGCGCGGGTAGCCCGCCTCCAGGGACTGGTACGCCGTCGAGGGGTAGACCCGCTCCCAGACCTCCGTGGAGTGCGGGTTCGCGGAGAGGCTCAAGTCCCACTGGTCGGTGTGGTCGAGGATCTTCTGGAAGCTGATGCCGTGCGTGCCGGCCGGGTAGCGGCGCTGGTCCAGGCCCATCTTCTTGAGCGGGGTTCCGTGGTGGGTCTGGAGATAGACCTGGCCTGGGCGCTTGGTGAAGCCGCCGGGGAAGCTGGAGTTGTTGATCAGGTACGTCGCTCTCGCCATCGTCTGCCAGTAGCGGCGCGAACCCTCGATGACGTACTCGACGCCCGCGGGCACCTTGTGCTTGTTGCGGCTGGAGACCACCCACACGCCCCTGATGTGCGGGGCCAGTTCGCGGGCCTTGGCGTGGATGGCGGCCGGGTTGCAGGAGACTCCGCGGTTCCAGTACGCGCCGTAGACCGCGAGGTGGGGGTCCAGGGGGCGGCGCCGGTCGGCGCGGTAGGCGAGGCGCATGACGCCGGCGCGCAGTTTCTTCTTCCGGTCCTTGAGCTTGCGGGTGACGCTGCTCCTGCGGGACCGGCTCTTGCGGTGCGCTTCGTAGGCGGCGTACGAGGCGGTGGCGAGGGCCCGCTCGCCCGGGGTCGGCGCCGGGCCCGCGGGACCGTACGTCCGGTAGAGGCGGGCCGCCCCGCGGAAGAAGTCCCTGCGGTCGCCCGGCGCGATACGCCCCGCGTCGTCGAGGACGGCGAGCAGATGCGCCGCCGCGTGCGGGACGAGCCGGGCGCGGTCGGCGGGGTCGGCCGCGGCCAGCAACTCCTCGTACCGGCCGATCAGCGCGAAGTGCGCCCGGCCCGGCGTCTTGGCGAAGCTGCCGCCGCGCCGCTCGCGCCAGCGGACGCAGGCCCTGTCGAGGGCGACGGTGCGGGCGCCGGGCGTCAGGGCCGCGCGCAGTACCGGCACCACGTCCTCGTACGGCCCGTCGCTGAACGCGAGGCGGCGCTCCTGCCAGAAGTCGCGCCGAAAGACGCGGTTCCAGGCGGCGACCGTGACGGCCAGGGGGTCTCCCGCCAGGTCGTCGCCGCCCGCGCGCACGTTCTCCCACCAGTCGACGCGGTCATGGGCGAAGAGCAGGACGTCGGGGTCCTCCGCGGCGGCGAGGGCTTCCTCGATCGCCTCCAGGGCGCCCGGCTGCAGCAGGTCGTCGCCGTCGAGGAAGAGGAGGTAGCTGCCGGTGGCGCGGTCCGCGCCGATGTTGCGGGCGGGGCCCGGGCCGGCGTGCGTCGGGACGCGTACGAGTTGCACGCGCGGGTCGCGTTCCGCACACTCCGCGGCGATCGCGGCTGACGCGTCCGGTGACGCGTCGTCCACGACGATCAGCTCCAGATCGCCGAGGCTCTGGTCGAGCACGGAGTCCAGGCATTCCCTCAGGTAGCCCTGGACGCGATGGGCGGGGACGACAACCGAGAAGCGCGACATGGACACCGACCGTAGCCATCCGGACACGCCCTGTCGAAGACCCTCCCTCACTCATTGGGGTGAAGGGGGGCAAAGAAATTGACCGGAACGGGCAAAAGGGATGAATACGCCCGTACTCCCATGATTGCTCCCCCGTGAAAGGCCGGTCGCCGTGCAGCCCCGTCTCAGCGTCGTCGTGCCCATCTACAACGTCGAAGAGTTTCTGGAGGAGTGCCTGGAGTCGATCGCCGGGCAGACCATGGCCGACCTGGAGGCCGTGCTCGTCGACGACGGCTCGACGGACGGCAGCCCGCGGATCGCGCGTGAGTTCGCGGCGAAGGATCCACGGTTCGTCTATGTGCGCCAGCCGAACGCCGGCCTCAGCGCCGCCCGTAACACCGGGGTGCGGCACGCGACCCCCACCGCCGAGTACCTGACCTTCGTCGACAGCGACGACGTCGTGCCGCACGACGCGTACGCCCGGATGACCGAGAGCCTGGACTCGACCGGGTCCGATTTCGCCAGCGGCAACGTCTGGCGGCTCAACGAGCGCGGCCGACAGCAGGCCTGGCAGTACAAGTGGCTCACCGAACCCCGCTCGCGCACGCACATCACCCGCGACCTGGATCTCCTCGCCGACCGCGTCGCCTGGAACAAGGTCTTCCGGCGAGCGTTCTGGGACCGGCACGGCTTCACCTTTCCCGAGGGGAAGCTGTACGAGGACACGCCCGTCATGATCCCCGCCCACTTCCTCGCGGGCTCCGTGGACGTGCTCAGCGACCACGTCTACTACTGGCGGGTGCGCGAGGGTTCGATCACCCGGCGGCGCACGGACGTCAAGGGCGTGCGCGACCGGATCGCGGCGTGCGCGCACGTCAGCGCGTTCCTCGCCGAGCACGCGCCCGAGATGCGGGGGACGTACGACACCTCCTGTCTGCGCGACGACTTCGTGTACTTCCTGGAGGGCCTGCCGATGGGCGGGCCCGAGTACCGCGCCGCCTTCATGAAGGGTGCCGCCGCCTTCCTGCGCCGCGCGGATCCGGGGGTCGTCGCGGGCCTTCCGGTGTCCCTGCGCGTGAAGTGGCATCTCGTACGCGAAGGGCGCACCGCCGACCTGATCGACCTGCTCACCTTCGAGCAGCACAACAACAAGAACGCCTTCCAGGTCCGCGGAGTGGTGCGGCGCAGCGCCGCGTTCCCGCGGAGCTCGGGCGGTCACATCCGGGTGCCGCAGGAGCTCGCCCGGCTCGGCCGCGGTGAGCTGCCGGTCATCGCCCGTGTGCGGGAGGCGAGTTGGAGCGCGGACGGGCTGCTGCGGATCAGCGGGTACGCGTACGTGCGCAATCTGGAGGCGACGCGCCCCGGTCACTCCATCAAGGCCGCGATCCTCAAGTCGGCTCACAGAAAGGCCCAGTTGCGAAGGGTGCCCACGCGGACGGTCACCGCCCCGCAGGCCACCGAGAACTCCCGGCAGCAGCTGCACTGCTACGACCTCTCCGGGTTCGAGCTGACCGTCGATCCCGAGCAGCTGAAGACCGGCGGC
The DNA here is from genome assembly GCF_055577645.1 of Streptomyces sp. NPDC033180. Taxonomy (NCBI): domain Bacteria; kingdom Bacillati; phylum Actinomycetota; class Actinomycetes; order Kitasatosporales; family Streptomycetaceae; genus Streptomyces; species Streptomyces sp. NPDC033180. The sequence continues at coordinate 1,431,473 of NZ_JBVIPU010000001.1, forward strand.
CGGTGGCGGCCGGGCAACTGGCTGCTCGGCGTGGTCGTCGCGGGCCACGGTTCGGTGCGCCGGGCCGCGGTCCGCCCCCTGGACGGATCGGCCGCCCAGTCCGTCGTTCGCGAACTGGGCGACGGGCTGCGTCTGGTGCTCGGCTTCAGCAAGGGCCGCCTGGTGCTGAAGATCCAGGAGTACGTGGCGCGGGTCGACGCCCACCACCGGGACGGCGACGAGATGGTGCTCAGCGGTCATCTGCCGAGCCACCTGCGCCCGACGGCCCTGCGCCTGACGCACAAGCACTCGTCGGCGGAGTTCGACTACCCCGTGGCGCTGCCGGGCGACGACCGTTTCGACGTGCGGGTGCGCCTCGCGGACCTGGAGGACATCGCGCCGACCCCCCACCTGGCCCCCAAGGAGGTCGAGCCCCCGCACGGCGACCGCTGGCAGGCCAACCTCGTCCTGCCGGACGGCAGGCTCAAGTCCCTCGCGGCGGCGCTCGATCTGCCTCCCGGCCGCTACGCCTCACACGAGGGCGACCGCGAGCTGTGCGCGTCGGCGAACGACCAGGGCCAGCTGGTCATCGAGCTGACCCGGCAGCCGATCGCCGACCGCGTCGCATGGCGCACGGACGGCACGCTCACGATCGAGGGCACGGTCTGCGACGCGAGCTGGGACACGGCCGAACTGGTGCTCCGGCACAGCGGCAGGGACGAGGAACTGACCGTGCCGGTGGAGCGCGCCGCCGGGCGCTTCCGGGGGGTGGTGACGCCCGGCGGCGGGGTGTTGCGGGAGGGACGCTGGTACGCGTTCCTGCGGGAGCCGGGAGGCGCCGTGGGCTCCAGGAGTGACACCGCCGCGCACGGCTCTTCGCAGGACGGCATGCCCGTGCGGCTGCTCGCCTCCGTCTCCGCAGGCTTTCCGCTCCACCAGACCGTGGACGGGCGGGAGTTCACCGTCGACCGGCGGTTCGGGGACCGGCTGCTGATCGAAGCAGGTTCCGTGCTCGCACGCGGCGAGCGCGGAGCCTATCGGCAACACCGGCTGCGCACCGCGCACTATCCGCGGCAGCGCACGCAGCAACTGCGGGACGCGGTGCTCTACTTCGACGGGGACTCCCCGCGCGCGGTCCACGAGGAGCTGGTGCGGCGCGGCGTGGATGTCGAGCACCTGTGGGTGACGCAGGACCAGCAGACGCGGGTGCCCGCGGGGGCGCGGGGCGTGGAGGAGCACAGCACGGCCTGGTACGAGGCGCTCGCCCGCTGCCGGCGCATCGTCACCGCCGGCCACCTGCCGGACTTCTTCGAGCGGCGGGAGGGGCAGACCGTCGTACAGACCTGGAACGGGGCGCCCCTCAAGCGCATCGGCACCGATCTCATCGACACGCTCTACGCCGACCACGGCCACCTCGACGTCCTGCCCAAGCTGTCGCGCCAGTGGGACGTGCTCGTCTCCCCCAACCGCTTCTCGACGCCCCACCTGGGGCGTGCGCTCGCCTACGAGGGCGAGGTGATGGAAGCGGGCTCGCCCCGCAACGACGTCTTCTTCTCCGAGGACCGCGACAAGGTCGCCGAACGCGTGCGCCACGAGCTGGGCATCGCCCCGGACAAGCGGGTCGTCCTGTACGCGCCGACCTATCGGGACCACCTCGCCTACTCCCCCGGCCGCTTCCGCTACGAACCGGCGCTCGACTTCGCCGCGGCCCAGGACGTGCTCGGCGACGACCACGTCCTGCTCGTGCGCAAGCACCCGCTGGCGGCGGGCCGACTGCCCGGCGCCCGCGCACCCTTCGTACGCGATGTGTCGTCGCACCCCCGCACGGCCGAACTCCTGCTGATCTCGGATGTGTTGGTGACCGACTACTCCTCCCTGATGTTCGACTTCGCGCACACCGGCCGTCCGATGCTCTTCCACGCCTACGACCTGGAGCACTACCGCGACACGGTCCGCGGCTTCTACCTCGACTTCGAGACCAGCGCGCCGGGGCCGCTGCTCGCCTCCACCGGCGAGGTCGTCGAGGCACTGCGCGACCTGGACTCGCTGACCGCCCGGCACGCGGAGGCGTACGCGGCGTTCCGCGAGGCCTACTGCGACCTGGACGACGGGCGGGCGGCGGCCCGCGTCGCGGAGAGGCTCATGCGATGACCACGGCCACGCTCGGGACCCTCAGGCAGACCCACGGCGCGACGGCGCTGAACCCGCGCAAGCGGTGGCGGCCCAGCCCGTACGTCGTGTTCGGCGGTCTGTTCTGGATCGTCATGTCGCTCGCCTTCTGGCGGGTGCCGATGTGCTGCGACTTCGGGCAGCACGCGGCGGTCGTCGAGCGACTCAGGTCCGACCTGCTGCACCCGCGCCACCCGATGGCGGACCTGCCGGGCGCGGGCAGCCCGTACTACTCGCCGTTCGCGGTGGCGCAGGGCCTCTTCGCGCGCATGACGGGGCTCGCGGGCTGGGAGGTCGTGAAGCTCGCGGGGCCGCTGAACCTCCTTGTGCTGCTGACGGGTCTCGGCCGGTTCGTGAAGGTCCTGACTTCACGTCAATGGGCGCCCGTCCTGGCCCTGTTGGCGATGGTGGTGCTCTGGGGCACCCGGATGGCGTGGTGGAGCGGCTACCTCGGCCTGATGTCGATGACGGGGAACCTCGCCTACCCGTCGACGTTCGCGATCGGCCTGGCGTTCTGGGCGTGGGGGTGGGCGGGCTCGCTCGCGAAGTCACCGCGAAGCGTCCTCGCGTACGTGGGTCTCGGCGCGCTGTGCGGGGTGATCCTGCTCGTCCACCCGATCTCGTCCGTGGCCGCGGTGATCGGCGTTGTGGCGTTCGCGGCCTCGGCCCGCCGTCCCTTCGCGGCGCTGTGGAAGTGGGCGGCGACCGCCGTGACGGCGGCGGTGATCGCCGCGAGCTGGCCCTACTTCTCCGTCTTCTCCCTCGTCGGTGACGAGAGCGTCGACTGGATCCACCGGCAGCTGTACACCGAGATGCCGCAGCGCTTCTGGCTCGCGCTGATCGGCCTGCCCGCACTCGCCCTGCGCCTCAGCAAGAACCGGCGCGACCCACTGGTCCTGATGTTCGCCCTGGACTGCGCGGTCGTGGCGTACGGCTGGCTCAGCGGCCACTACACCTACGGCCGCATCCTCGGCCTGACCCTGATCCCCCTGCAGTTCGCCCTCGCGATCGAGCTGGCCGCGCCCCGCCCCTGGCGCCGGTGGCGCATGGCCCTGGGGAGTGTGGCGGCCACCGGAGCGGCCATCGGCTTCTTCACTCTCCAGGCGGGCGCGGTCGTGCCGCGCGCCCTGGACCCGGTGGGCTTCGACCAGCCGCCGCGCTGGCCGGGCTACGGCTGGGCGGTGCGCCACTTCGACCGGGGCGACGTCGTCCTGACCAACGGCTACTACCCCACCCGCTCCATCCCGGCGTACGGCGCCAACCTCGTCGCCCCGGCCTGGCCGGACGCCTCGCTGGCCGAGGACACGCGCAACCACCGCCTCCAGAAGGTGCGCGACTACCTCTCCGCCGACTCGACCCGCGCGGAACGAAAGCGGATCGTGCGCCGCTACGACGTGCGCTGGCTGCTGCTCTCACCCGACCAGAAGGTTCCGGACGAGGCCGTTGTGGTGGCGTGGGGCCCGCGTACGGGCGAGGTGCTTGCGCGGGTGAGCAGCGGGCACACGAACGTGAGCCACGGGACAACCGAGGCGGACGACAGGAACACGAAACAACCCAAGACCCCCTAATCGGATAATTACCAGCAACCTCTAAAATTTCCCCCGTGGATCCCTCTCTGTCTCTCTCGCCCCCGTCGCCCCAGGTCTGCGTCGTCGTGATCGGCTACAACGACGCCGCGCACGTCACGGACGCGGTGCGCTCGGCGCTCGCCCAGGGCCCCGCCGTCCGCGAGGTGATCGCCGTCGACGACTGCTCGACAGATGGCAGCGGCGAGCTGCTCGCCGCGCTCGCCCGGGAGGACCCGCGCGTCAAACCCATCCGCCGCGCCGCCAACAGCGGCGGCTGCGGCACCCCCCGCAACGACGGGATCGAGGCCACGACGTCCGCGTACGTGATGTTCCTCGACAGCGACGACGTGCTGCCGCAGGGTGCGGTGGACGCCCTCCTCAAGGCCGCGGCCCGGCACGACGCCGAGGTGGTCACCGGTCTCTGCGTACGCCGCGAACTGCCCTCCGGACGCGAGAGCCCCTGGCAGCCCATGCTCTACGCCAAGCCCCGGCTCATCGCACGGCCCGAGCTGCGCACCCGCCTGGTCCACGACACGCTCTGCGTCAACAAGCTCTACCGCACCGACTTCCTGCGAAGGCACACTCTCCGCTTCCCCGAGGGCCACTTCACGTACGAGGACTTCGTCTTCACGGCCCGCGTCCTCGCGGCGGGACCGCGCATCGCGCTGATCACGGACCCCGTCTACGTGTGGAACGTGCGCCGCACGGCGGCCAAGCTGTCGATCTCCCTCGACCGCTCGTCCATCGCCAACTGGCGGGACCGGCTGGAGGCCCACCGCCAGTCGGTCGAGATCCTCCGGGACGCACGGAGCGCCTCGGGCGACGCGGGCAAGCGGCTCGCTCGCGCCGCCCGCGCCAAGTTCGTCGACCACAGCCTGCGGATGTACGCGCGTGAGCTCACCACGCGGAGCCCGGAGTACCGCAAGGAGTGGTGGACGGCCACGCGCGCCTACCTCGCGACCTTCGACACGGCCGACCTGGACGCGGCGCCCGCGCCGGGCCGGATCATCGCCCGCGTGCTCCTCGCCTCCCCCGAGCCGCGCGACCTGACCCGTCTCCAGGAGGTGTCGGCCCGCCCCGCGCGCCTTTCACCTCCCTACGCCCACTCGCCCGACGGCACCACGCCCACCTGGTCCGACGACCTCCCCCAGGTGACCCTGGAACACCTCCTCGTACGTCCCATCCGTCTCCTCCCGCTGGCGGTGGACGCGGAGCTGCGGCCACGCGCGGGCGGCAGCCGACTCACGCTGCGACTGCACGAGCTGTACGGGCGGGTGGCGGACGCGGGTCCGACGACGGTGGACGTGGAGCTCGTGCCGAGGAACGCCGAGGGCCCCTCACTGCGCCGCACGGCGGCATTCGGCCCGGCGGATGCCGAGGGGACCTGGCTGACCGAGGTGGTCCTCGACCTGGGCTCGCTCGGCGGCGGCGTGTGGGACCTGCGGCTGCGCCTCCACTTCGCCGACGGCACGGCGCGCGAGACGACGGCACGGGCGGTGGCGGGCCCGCGTCTGCTGCGGCGCACGGCGCTGCCGTCGCGCCGGGGGATCCTGCTGGCCCAGCCGTACAGGACACAGGCGGGGAATCTGGCGGTGCGGCTCGCGCCGGGGCTGCGGGGAATGCTGGGGGTGGCGCGCAGGCGGCTGGCGCGATGGGTGAGCGGAGCCGGCCGCTGACGCTGCCCGTACACAGACCTCTGCGACACTGCACACCCACCCGAAACACCCACCCGAACTCACACGACACACGAAGGCTGACTGACGATGACCTGGCTGATCACCGGCGGTGCCGGCTACATCGGGGCACACGTGGTCCGCGCCATGACGGAGGCGGGCGAGCGGGCCGTGGTCTACGACGACCTGTCCACGGGCATCGCCGAGCGCGTCCCGCAGGGCGTACCGCTGGTGACCGGCTCGACGCTCGACGCGGAGCTGCTGTCCCGCACGCTGAGGGCGCACGCCATCACCGGCGTCGTGCACCTGGCGGCGAAGAAGCAGGTGGGCGAGTCGGTGGAGCAGCCGCTGCGGTACTACCACGAGAACGTGGAGGGACTGCGGACCCTGCTGTCGGCAGTGACGGAAGCCGGAGTGACGTCGTTCGTCCTCTCCTCCTCCGCGGCCGTGTACGGCATGCCGGACGTGGACCTGGTGACGGAGGAGACCCCCTGCCTCCCGATCAACCCGTACGGCGAGACGAAGCTGGCGGGCGAGTGGCTGCTCCGCGCGACGGGCCTGGCGCACGGCCTGTCGACGGCGTCTCTCCGCTACTTCAACGTGGCGGGCGCGGCCAGCCCCGAACTGGCCGACACGGGCGTCTGCAACCTGATCCCGATGGTCTTCGAGAAGCTCACGGAGGGCGAGGCCCCGCGCGTCTTCGGCGCGGACTACGCGACGCCGGACGGCACGTGCGTGCGCGACTACATCCACGTGGTGGACCTCGCGGAGGCCCACGTGGCGACGGCCCGCAAGCTGGCCACCGCACCGAGCGGCACCGACCTGACGCTCAACATCGGCCGCGGCGAGGGAGTCTCGGTCCTGGAGATGGCCACCCTGATCAACGAGGTCACGGGCTACGACCTGCCACCCACCGTGGCCCCCCGCCGCCCCGGCGATCCCGCCCGAGTGGTGGCATCGGCGACCCGCATCGCCACGGAGCTCGGCTGGTCGGCGAAACGGGACGTGCGCGAGATGGTGACGTCGGCGTGGGCGGGGTGGGTGCGGTCGCATCCGGGGGCGGACCGCAAGTAACGCCCGCCCACCGGCACGACCGCCCGCCCTGGTGACGGACGACGCCGGGGCCGACAGCCCTCGCGACGGACGCCGGCGAGACCGCCGGGACCGACCGCCCGGACGGCGCCCCGACGGACCGGACGACGTGGGGGTCGGCCGACCGGCCGACACCGGGACCGACCGCCCGGCCGACGCCCCGACCGACCCACCCGACGCCGACGTACCGACCAGACGTCGCCCACCGACCGCGACCCACCACGCCTCGCCCCCTGGCACGACCGCCGGCCCCCGCGACGAACCGCGTCCGACCCGGCCGACCGGCCACCCAGCCGACCCGGCCGACCCAGCCGATGCAGCCGATGCAGCCGATGCAGCCGACCCAGCCGACCCAGCCGACCCAGCCGACCCAGCCGATGCAGGAAACTCCCGCCGAACCGTTGCCCAGGCGGTCGCAGCTTGGGACTTTCCTGCGAATCTCCCCTCTTCCCCTCTTCCCCTCTTCCCCTCCTCCCCTCCTCGCCCCTCAGCCCTCACCCCCTGTTCAAATACGCCAGCACAGCCAGCACCCGCCGGTGCCCGCTGTCGTTCGGCGGCAGGCCCAGCTTCGCGAAGACGTTGCCGACGTGTTTGCTCACCGCCCGGTCCGACACCGTCAGCGCCGTCGCGATCGTCCCGTTGTCCCGCCCCTCCGCCATCAGCTGGAGCACCTCACGCTCCCTGGGCGTCAGCGAGCCCGCTCCAGCGCGTCGAGGAACTCGTCGACCCGGCCCACCCGGTCCTTCAGGAGGTAGCCGACGCCGTCACAGCGCCCGGAGCGCCGCCGCCGTAGCCGATGCGAGGCTGCTCAGATAGCCCTCGGGCAGCTCGGCCCGTACCACCACGGACCGCCAGTAGAGCGGCCCCGACACCAGGTCGAGGGCAAGGTCCTCGTCCACGCCGTCCCGCACCTCCCCCCGCGCCACGGCCGCCCGCACGATGCCGTTCGCCACCCCGTGCTGCCCCTCGCGCAACGCCTTCTGCATGGCCTCGGCGATCTCCGGGTTGCGGGCCGCCTCCGCCTGCAGATCAGGGATCACCTGCGAGGCCACGGGGTGCCGCAGGGCGCGCGACGTCACCTCGTACAGCAGCCGCAGATCGCCCTCCAGGGAGCCGCTGTCCGGCATCGGCAGGCCCTGGACCGCTATCGCCGACACCAGGTCGAGCACGAGATGCAGCTTGGAGCGCCAGCGCCGGTAGACGGCGGTCTTGCCGACGCCCGCGCGGCGCGCGATGCCCTCGATGGACATGCGCGCGTACCCGACCGCCGCCAGCTCCTCGAAGACGGCGGCCCTGATGGCCTCGGTCACATCCTCGCGGAGCACCGCGGCCCCCGCGGGCGCCCTGCGGCGCGGCTGCTCACGCGGCTGTTCATCTCCTGGCCTGCTCGTCGTCATGCGGACAGCATAGAACGTGACGACGATACGGTTGCGTTCCGACGTCACATAGTCCTACTCTCGACGTTGCGACGATACGGGTCCGTCCCGACGTAAGCGCCCGTGCGCAACCCGTACGCGCTCCATGGCTCCCGAGTGAAAGCAGCGGACGTGAGTCAGGTCATCGACACTCCACCCCGCCCCGCGGCCCCCGCGACCCCCGCACCCGGCCCCGCCGAGCTCGCCGCCCGGCACGGCCTGACCGTCAGCGGCGCCCGCCCCACGCTCCCCGCGTACGTCCGGCAGCTGTGGCAGCGCCGCCACTTCATCACCGCCTTCGCGACCGCCAAGCTCACCGCCCAGTACAGCCAGGCGAAGCTCGGACAGGTCTGGCAGGTGATGACGCCGCTCCTGAACGCGGCCGTCTACTACTTCATCTTCGGCGTGCTGATGAACACCAAGCACGACGTCCCGGACTACGTCCCGTTCCTGGTCACCGGCGTCTTCATCTTCACGTTCACGCAGAGCTCGGTGATGGCCGGCACCCGCGCCATCGCCGGCAACCTCGGCCTGGTGCGCGCCCTGCACTTCCCGCGGGCCGCGCTGCCGGTCTCCTTCAGCCTGCAGCAGCTCCAGCAGCTCCTGTTCTCCATGGGCGCGCTGGTCGTGATTCTGCTCTGCTTCGGCGTACCGCCGAGCCTGTCGTGGCTCCTGGTGGTCCCGGTCCTGACACTGCAGTTCACGTTCAACACGGGCCTGGCCCTGGTGATGGCCCGCCTGGGCAGCAAGACGCCCGACATCGCCCAGCTGATGCCGTTCGTGCTGCGTACGTGGATGTACGTCTCCGGCGTGATGTGGAGCATCGACGCGGTCCTCAAGGACCAGCACCTGCCGCACGCGCTCCAGGCCCTCCTGGAGTGCAACCCGGCGGCCATCTACATCGACCTGATGCGCTTCGCGCTCATCGACAGCTTCCAGGCGGACCAGCTGCCGCACCATGTCTGGGCGTGGGCGGTGGGTTGGGCGCTGCTCGCCGGCGTCGGCGGGTTCATCTACTTCTGGAAGGCAGAGGAGACGTACGGCCGTGGCTGACACCAGGAATGACCGGGCTGACACCAGGAATGACCGGAACGACAAAGCCCCCACCGTCATCGTCGACCAGGTCGACATCGTCTACCGCGTCCACGGCGCCGGCGCCACCGCGGGCCGCGGCAGCGCGACCGCCGCCCTGGGCCGCATCCTCAAGCGCGGAAAGGGGGGCACGGACGGCGGCGACGGCGCGGAGTCCGGCGTACGCAAGGTGCACGCCGTCAGGGGGGTCTCCTTCACCGCCCACAAGGGCGAGGCCATCGGCCTGATCGGCACGAACGGCTCGGGCAAGTCGACCCTCCTGAAGGCGATCGCCGGGCTCCTGCCCGTCGAGCACGGCCGCATCTTCACCGACGGCCAGCCCTCCCTGCTCGGCGTGAACGCGGCGCTGATGAACGACCTCACCGGCGAGCGCAACGTCCGCCTCGGCGGCCTGGCGATGGGCATGAGCCGCGAGCAGATCCAGGAGCGCTACCAGGACATCGTGGACTTCTCCGGCATCAACGAGAAGGGCGACTTCATCACGCTTCCGATGCGTACGTACTCCTCCGGCATGGCGGCCCGGCTCCGCTTCTCCATCGGCTCCGCCAAGGACCACGACGTCCTGCTCATCGACGAGGCCCTGGCCACCGGCGACCGTTCCTTCCAGAAGCGCTCGGAGGCCCGTATCCGCGAGCTGCGCGAGCGCGCGGGCACGGTCTTCCTGGTCAGCCACAACAACAAGTCGATCCGCGACACCTGCGAGCGCGTGCTCTGGCTGGAACACGGCGAGCTGCGCATGGACGGCCCGACGGAGGACGTCCTGAAGGAGTACGAGCGGTTCACGGGCGGCAAGAAGTAGCCGCCCGTCGCACCGCTCTCCCTCCTCACCGCTCCAGGAAGAGGAACAACTCCTCCCAGCGCCGCACGACTTCGCCCGTCGTGTAGCGCTGGATGTTCACCCTGGCCAGCTCCCCCATCCGGTCCCGCAGCTCCTTGTCGGACATCAACGTGTCCAGCCTGCGGGCCAGTTCGCCGGTGTTCCCGAGCCGCGCGAGCAGCCCGTCCACTCCGTCCTGGACGATCTCGTGCACGCCCGGCGCACAGTCGAAGGCCGCGCACGGCACCGCCGTGGCCATCGCCTCCATCAGCGCGAGCGGGAAGCCCTCGCCCCGTGAGGACTGCACGAACACCGATCCGCCGCGCAGCGCTCCCGGCACGTCGCTCGTCCGGCCCATCCACTCCACCGAGCCGTCGAGGCCGAGGGCCGTGCACTGCTTCTTGAGTATCTCCTCGTCCTCGCCGGAGCCGTAGATCCGCAGCTTCCAGTCCGGGTGCAGCGGCGCGACCTCCGCCCAGGTGTCGAGGAGCATGTCGATGCCCTTCTGGTCGTGCAGGCGGCCGATGCTGGTGACGATCTTCTCGGTGCGTCGCGAGGGCACCTCGGGCATGAACGGCAGTGGGTTCGGCATGAAGGACGCGTTGTCCATGCCCTGCCTGATCCACAGGTCGGCGTCCTCGCGGGTCAGCGCGAGCATCCGGTCGATGTCCTTGTAGTGCTTGCGCACGCGCCCGAAGCGCGAGCACGCCCGCGAGTAGGCGAACGACTCATGGCTCATGCCGATGACCAACATGCCGGTGGTGTCGGCGAGTTCGACCCACTCCATCGCCCACACCTGCGTGACGATGACGACGGCTCCGGGCCCGGCCTGCGCGAAGAGCGCGGTCATCTTGGCGGCCTGCTCGTGCATGCCCTGCGCGCGCCGGGTACGCAGCCGGTGCTCGGCCACGTTGAGCCGGCCCCTGATGCCGCGCGCGGGACCGACGCGCGGCGGGTGCTCGTCGTACAGCGTCGTGGTGGGGTACGGCAGGTCCGTGCCGACGTCCTGCGGGACGCCGGGCTCGGTGATGCCGATGACGTGCACGCGGTGTCCGCGCTCGACGAAGAGGCGGGCCATCTGGTGGGACCAACTGGTGATCCCGCCCAGCTCGTTGACGCTGTTGGAGACGAAGAAGATGTCCCGCGTCCGCTGGGCCGTCCGGATCGCTGCTGCCTGACTCACTTGCCGCTCCAGTGCGAGAAGAACTGATCGACGACGCTCTTGGCGGCATCGCCCCGGTCGTACTCGGCGAACTCGGCCACGAACCGCTGACGGGCGCCCGCGTGTTCGAGGGCCTGCTCGTCCAGCGCCTTCAGCGCCCCGAACAGCTCGTCCTCGGTGTCGACCACGGGGCCGGGAGCCCGTTCCCGCAGGTCGAAGTACGTCCCTCGCCCTTCGTGCACGTACTCCTCGTAGTCGTAGGTGAAGAACAGCATCGGCCGGTCGAGGAGTGCGTAGTCGAACATCACGGACGAGTAGTCGGTGATCATCGCGTCGGCGAGCTCGTAGAGCGGTGTGACGTCGTGGTGGGCGGATACGTCGATGACACGTCCGCGCACGGACGGCGGGAGCACCACGTGATTCAGATAGTGCGAGCGCACGAGCAGCACATACCGGTCGCCGAACTCCTCCGCGAACCGTTCGACGTCGAAGGGCAGTTCAAAGCGTCCGTGCCGGCCGCCGTGCCGGCGGAAGGTGGGCGCGTACAGCAGCACGCGCTTGTCCTCGGGTATGCCCAACTCCGTTGCCAGTGGGCCGCGTTCGCGTACGCCGCTCGCGTCCTCGGCCCGCTTGGCCCGCACCAGCGCGTCGTTGCGCGGGTAGCCGACCCTGAGCAGCACCTTCTCCTTCAGGCGCAGCGCCTTCGCCAGGGTGCGCACATCGTGCTCGGAGCGGATCAGGAACCGGTCGAAGCGGTCGAGGACGCGCTGCTGCTCGTCCTGCTGCGGCTTGCTGCGCAGCTTCCACGCGGGCTCGTCGAAGCCCATGCGCTTGAGCGCGGAGCCGTGCCAGGTCTGGATGTACGTCGTCTCGGGCCGCTTGGTGAGCTTGAGCGGGTAGCTCTGGTTGTCGACCCAGAACTCGGCCTGCGCGAGGGCCCGCAGGTAGGGCAGCGACCAGCGCCGCACCAGTGTCGCGTCCCGCGGAAAGCCCTCCGGACTCCCCGTGTAGGACCACACGGCGTCGAAGTCGAGGCCCTGGCGCCGCATCTCCTCGTAGATCGCCCGGGGGCTGTCGCTGTACTGCTTGCCGAGGTGGCTCTCGAAGACGACCGTGCCCTTCCTCACCGGCAGACGGCTGAACACCTCGTCGTACACGCGCAGTTTGCTCTGCGCGGATGTGAGGTCCTTGCGCAGCTTCTTGGCCTTGCGGAAGCCGGACTTGGCGAGGCGCCCCGGCACGCCGTGCGTCCCGCGGGCCACCAGGTCCTGGATCCGGTCGCCCGCCGTGTCCCGCGTGACGAGCCGGAAGGCGAGGTGCCCGCGCTGCGAGACCTCGGGCTCCATGTGGTCGGCGACGAGACGGGTAAGGCGCGGCCGCACCGGAAGCCTCCCCTCGGCGAGCCCCGGGTCGCACGCGGTGAGCCGCGTCCTGGTGCGCACGCCGTCGGCGGTCAGATGCAGGCGTACGTCCCAGACCGCGTCGACGACGCCGAGCGGGCGAAGGCGTCGCGCGAGGTCGACGGAGGCCTCCCAGACGAGGGCGTCGCCCTCGTGGCGCACGGCGGTGACCGGGAAGCGGAAGGTCTGCAGGCTGCGGCGGCGCGCGCTGAACTCCAGCTCGGCGGTGAGCACGGCGTCCGGTCCGACGACGCCGAGCGGGTTGGTCACGCGGCCCGCCATGCGGACGGTCCCCGCCGACTCCTCGTACCGCGTCAGGACGTTGCGCAGGAACATCTGGTCGAGGCGCTTGCTGTGATAGCCGAGCGCGGTCACGTCCAGGACCTGGCGGCCGAACGGGTCATCGAGGTGTTCGGCGCACCAGTGCACGCGCCCGTCGCGCTCGGCGAGCGGTGAGGAGATCTTGTCGCGGTTGGTGAGGGTGTCGACGGCGGGCAGCAGGTTCTCCCAGTCGCCCTGCTCCAGGAGGTAGCCGCAGATGGCCTGAATCGTCTGTACCTCGTCGTACGCGGCGCGGTCGAGCCCGGCGAGATAGCCGCGGGCGAGCCCGGCGAACTCCTGCCGGAAGGACGCGTCGCGGAACGGCAGGTCGCGCAGGTGGAGCACCAGGTCGTGCTTGAGGAACTTGACGTCCTTGGCGAGTCGCAGTTCGTCGAGGCCGCGCTCCGCGAGCAGCGCGTCGATCCGCCGGTGGATCTCAAGACGGTGCTCGAAGTTGGTCATCTCGTGACGCCGGTTGGTCACGGACTTCGCGGCGGCCCGCTCGTGGACGTGCCAGAAGTAGACCTGGTTGGGTATGAGGGTGATGCGCTCGGCGGCGAGGTAGGCCTCGGCGATGAACATCAGGTCCTCGTAGAACATGCCCTTGGGGAAGCGGAGGCTGTTCTCGACGAGGAAGTCGCGGCGGTAGAGCTTGTTCGTGGAGAGCGTGTCCCAGACGAACAGGTCGGGCAGCTCGGTGACGGACTCCAGGGTGCGGGTCGTCGCGTAGAGCCAGGGGTACCACCGGTCGCGCTTCTTGTTGCGGGTGTCCATGGACAGCCGTACACAGAGCCCGGAGACGATGTCGGAGCCGTCGCGCTCGGCGGCTTCGAGGAGGTTGCGGCAGGCGTTGCGCTCCAGGACGTCATCGCTGTCGAGGAACATCACATGGCGTCCGACGGTGTGCCCGATGCCGACGTTGCGGGGCTCACCGCCCGCGCCGCTGTTCTCCGGCAGCTGGTAGGCCCGCACCCGCTCGGGGTGCTCGGCGGCCAGCTCCTGCGCCGTCTCGTACGAGCCGTCCGTGCTGCAGTCGTCGACGATGACGACCTCGATGCCGTGCAGCGTCTGGTCGAGCACCGACTGCACGGCGGTCGGCAGCCGCTCGGCGTCGTTGTAGACGATCACCACTACGGACACATCGGGTCGCGCCTCCGGCGTCCCCCGCTCACCTATCGCTCCCATGCGTCCCTCCAGTCAGATGCCAGCTCATCCTACTAATTATCGCTAATGCCCGATTGGCGCTCTTCAGGGGGGTGTGAACGGCCTAGTACCGATACGCGAAAGGGGCGCCCCGAGCCGGTCGGCTCGGGGCGCCCCTTTCGGCGTACGACGGACTATGTGTGGGTCCGCAGCAGCGTCCTCATCGTCCGCATGGCCACCGACAGGTTCGCCAGGTCGAAGGCGTCCGAGCTCTGGATCTCGTCCAGCGTCGTCCGCGACCGGCTCAGGATCGCCGCGTTCTTCTCCTCCCAGGCCTTGAAGCGCTGCTCGGGAGTGTCCTCGCCGTTCCCGACGGCCAGCACGTCGGCCGTCAGGGCGGCGTGCGCCGCGTACAGGTCCTCGCGGATCGACGCACGCGCCATCGACTGCCAGCGATCGGCCCGCGGCAGCTCGATGATGCGGTCCATGAGCTGGGTGATCCGCAGCCGGTCGGCGAGGTCGTAGTAGACCTCGGCGACGGCCATCGGGTCCTTGCCCGTGCGGTCGGCGATCGCCACGATGTCGAGCGACGGGAAGGCCGAGGAGAACCCGGCGACGCGCTGGGCGAGCTCGTCGGGAACGCCCTCGCCCACCAGCTCGTCGCGGATGCTCTGGTACCACTCCTGGTCGGAGCCGCTCAGCAGCTTCGGCAGCTCGGTCCAGACCTCGGCGACACCCGCGCTGAAGAAGTCGATGGTCTCGGCGAGCTGGAGCGGCTGCGGCCGGTTGTTGAGCAGCCAGCGCGTGCCGCGCTCGACGAGGCGGCGCGAGTGCAGCCGGACCCGCGTCTGGACATCCGCCGCCACCACGTTGTCGAGCGCCTCGACCGCGTCCCAGACCTTGCTCAGACCGAAGATCTCGCGGGCCGCGAGCTGCGCCCTGACGATCTCCTCCAGGGAGGCCCCTGTCTCCTCACGCAGACGGTGCAGGAACGTCGAACCACCCGTGTTCACCGTGTCGTTGACGAGCACCGTGGTGACGATCTCACGGCGCAGCGCGTGCCCGTCGACCTGCTCGGGGAACTTCTCCCGCAGGGCCTTCGGGAAGTAGGCGTGCAGCAGCCCGCGCAGGTACTCGTCGTCCGGCAGCGTCGTATGGATCAGCTCGTCGGCCGCCGTGATCTTCGTGTACGCGAGGAGCACGGCGAGCTCGGGCTGGCTGAGCCCGCGGCCGGAGTTCAGGAGCTCACGGATCTGCCGGTCGGTGGGCAGGAACTCCAGGGCCCGGTCCAGGTGACCGTCGCGGCCCAGGCGGCGCAGGAAGCGCTGGTGGGCGTGGAGGAGGGAGGGGGACTGGGCGACCGCGTTCGACAGGGCGGTGTTCTGCGCGTAGTTGTTGCGCAGGACCAGGGACCCGACCTCGTCCGTCATCGCGGCGAGGAACTTGTTGCGCTGCTTGACGGTCATGTCGCCGGCTCCGACGACCGCGTTGAGCAGGATCTTGATGTTCACCTCGTGGTCGGAGGTGTCCACGCCCGCGCTGTTGTCGATGGCGTCGGTGTTGATGCGCCCGCCGTCACGCGCGAACTCGATACGGCCCAGCTGGGTCAGACCGAGGTTGCCGCCCTCGCCGACGACCTTGACGCGCAGGTCCGCGCCGTTCACGCGGATCGAGTCGTTCGCCTTGTCGCCGACGTCGCTGTCCGACTCGGCCGACGACTTCACGTACGTACCGATGCCGCCGTTCCACAGCAGGTCGACGGGCGCCTGGAGGATGGTCTGCATCAGGTCGGCCGGGGTCATCTTGCCGATGCCCTTTTCGATGCCCAGGGCCTCGCGGATGTGGGCGTTCAGCTGGATCGCCTTGGCGCTGCGCGGGAAGATCCCGCCGCCCGCGGAGAGCAGCTCCTTGTTGTAGTCGGCCCAGGAGCTGCGCGGCAGCTCGAAGAGGCGACGGCGCTCGGCGTACGAGGTCTCGGCGTCCGGCCGCGGGTCGATGAAGATGTGCCGGTGGTCGAAGGCGGCGACCAGGCGGATGTGCTCGGAGAGCAGCATGCCGTTGCCGAACACGTCACCGGACATGTCGCCGACGCCGACGACCGTGAAGTCCTCGGACTGGGTGTCGGTGCCCAGCTCCCGGAAGTGCCGCTTCACGGACTCCCAGGCGCCGCGGGCGGTGATGCCCATGCCCTTGTGGTCGTAACCGGCGGAGCCGCCGGAGGCGAAGGCGTCACCGAGCCAGAAGTTGTACGACTCGGCGACCTGGTTGGCGATGTCCGAGAACGTCGCGGTGCCCTTGTCGGCGGCGACGACGAGGTACGTGTCGTCCTCGTCGTGCCGGACGACGTCCGCCGGGGGCACGACCTCGCCCGCGACCAGGTTGTCGGTGATGTCGAGCAGCGCCGAGATGAACGTCTTGTAGCAGGCCACGCCCTCGGCCAGCCACGCGTCGCGGTCGACGGACGGGTCGGGCAGCTGCTTGGCGACGAAGCCGCCCTTGGCGCCGACGGGCACGATGACGGTGTTCTTCACCATCTGCGCCTTGACCAGGCCGAGGATCTCCGTGCGGAAGTCCTCACGCCGGTCGGACCAGCGCAGACCACCGCGGGCGACCTTGCCGAAGCGCAGGTGGACGCCCTCGACGCGCGGCGAGTACACCCAGATCTCGTACGCCGGGCGCGGCGCGGGGAGGTCGGGGATGGCCTGCGGGTCGAACTTCATGGAGACGTAGTTGTGCGGCTTGCCGCCCTCCGCCTCCTGGAAGAAGTTGGTCCGCAGCGTCGCCTTGATGACGGTGAGGAAGGACCGCAGGATGCGGTCCTCGTCCAGGGACGCGACCTGGTCGAGCGCGCCGTCCAGCTCCTCCAGGAGGCCGTCGGTCAGCTCGGTCCCGGCGCGCTGGCGGTCCGGGGACATCCGCGCCTCGAAGAGCGAGACGAGCAGCCGGGTCGTGTGGACGTTGTTGCGGAGGGTGTCCTCCATGTAGTCCTGGCTGAAGGTGGAGCCGGCCTGGCGCAGGTACTTGGCGTAGGCGCGAAGGACCATCGCCTGGCGCCAGTTGAGCCCGGCGCGCAGGACGAGCGAGTTGAATCCGTCGACCTCGGCCTCGCCCGTCCAGGCGGCGGAGAAGGCCTCCTGGAAGCGCTCGCGGCCGTCGTCGCCCAAGTAGTCGCCGTTGCCGTTCTGCGACTTGGGCAGGCGGAGGCCGAAGTCGTAGATCCAGGCGTTCGTGCGGTCCGTGCAGCGCAGCTCGTAGGGCCGCTCGTCGGTGACCTCGACGCCGAGGCGCTGGAGGACCGGCAGGACGGCGGAGAGCGAGACCTGCGCGCCGGATCGGTAGATCTTGAAGCGGCGCTCACCGGGGGCGGCGCCCACCGGCTCGTACAGGCTGAGCGCGAAGTCCTCGTGCCCGTGCTTGAGCTCCTCCAGGTGCTGGAGGTCGGCGACCGCCGCGCGCGGCGTGTGGTCGGCCTTGTAGCCCTCGGGGAAGGCGCCCGAGTAGCGACGGAGCAGCTCGGCGGCGCGCTCCTCGCCGCACTCGGCGGTCAGCGCCTCGCCGAAGCCGTCGGCCCAGGAGCGGGCCGCCTCGACGAGCCGGGACTCGATGCGGTCGGTATCGGCGTCGGTGAGCTGCGGAAGCCCGCCGCCCGGCGCGACGCGGACCACGAAGTGCAGCCGGGAGAGGATCGACTCCGTGTTCCACGCGGTGAAGTCGACGCTGGTGCCGCCGAGCTCCTCCTTGAGGATGTCGATGATCCGCAGGCGCACGCCGGTGGTGTAGCGGTCACGCGGCAGGTAGACGAGGGCGGAGTAGTAGCGGCCGTACTCGTCCTTGCGCAGGTACAGCCGCAGCCGTCGCCGCTCCTGGAGGTAGAGGACGGACGTGACGATGGCGCGCAGCTCGTCGGGCGGCGTCTGGAAGAGCTCGTCGCGGGGGTAGGTCTCCAGGATCTGGAGGAGATCACGCCCGTCGTGGCTGTTGGGCGAGAAGCCCGCGCCCTTGAGGACTTCCTGGACCTTGCGGCGGATGACCGGCACGCGGCGCACGGACTCGGTGTACGCGGCGGACGAGAAGAGACCGAGGAAGCGGCGCTCACCGACGACATTGCCCTCGCCGTCGAACTTCTTCACGCCCACGTAGTCGAGATAGCTGGGCCGGTGCACGGTGGCACGGCTGTTGGCCTTGGTGAGCACCAGGAGCTTGTGCTCACGGGCCTTCGCTCGCGCGTCCGCCGGCAGTCGGCTGAAGGAGGGGCTGACCGGATGGTCCTCCTCCCCCTCGTGCTTCGGGTCGGCGCGCAGGATGCCGAGACCGGTGCCGGGCACCGCGGCGAGAGAGTCGTCGTCCGTCAGGTCGTACTCACGGAAGCCGAGGAAGGTGAAGTGGTTGTCGGCGAGCCAGCGAAGGAGCTCGCGGGCCTCGTCGACCTCCTGGTCACGCAGGTCGTCCGCGGTCGGCTCGGTGGGGAGCTCGTCGGCGATGCGCAGCGCGGCGTCGCGCATCTTCTCCCAGTCCTCGACGGTCTCGCGTACGTCGGACAGGATCCGGAGCAGATCGACGCTGATCTGCTTCAGGTCCGCGCGGTCGGTCTCGCGGTCCATCTCGACGTGGATCCAGGACTCGGTGACGGCGTCGTGCGGACGCTCCGTACCGGGTGCGGTGAGGACTTCGAGCAGCTTGCCGGTCAGGTCCCGTCGTACGACGACCTGGGGGTGGATGACGACATGGATTCCGCGCCCCTGCCGCGAGAGCTCGTTGGTGACCGAGTCGACCAGGAAAGGCATGTCGTCCGTGACCACCTCGACGACGGAGTGGCTGCACGTCCAGCCGTTCTCCTCGACGGTCGGGGTGTGCACACGGACGTTGGCCGTGCCCTGCGGGCGGTTCTCGGCCAGCCGGTAGTGGGAGAAGGCTGCTCCGAAGACGTCGACCGGGTCGCGGTCGGCGAGGTCCTCCGGGGCGGTGTGCAGGTAGTAGCGCTGGAGGAACGCGAGGGCCGTGTCCTCGTCAGGAGTGGCCCCGTCGCCCTTCGACCCGGTCGGTGCCCCATTGGGTAGGCGGCCACCGGCCGGGCTGTTCTCAGCTACCCGGGCCGCCCGTGTGAGCAGCTCGGCTTTGGCTTCGTCCAGCTTGGTCTGCATTGTCCTCTGACTCCTGTCGCGCGCCGTTGCGTGACGTATAAGGAAGTGATCCGGCGTAACGCCACGACGCGGGGTCTCCGGTCGAAGTCGACGTTATGCCGCGGTGATAGATGGGCGGGCGGTTATCCGCCATTTTCAGCGGTTTCGCTGACCGATGGCCGGGATGATCTGGCCGGCCGCACCGCGAAGAAGCGTCAGCGACGCCCCGGGCACGGATGTCCTCCGTGTTCCCCGGGCGCAGGGCGGGGGCGTACACGCCCCCGCGGGATATCGCGCTGATCACGGGACAAGGCTATCGCCCTCCACCCGGGAGTCGTCATGAGCCGTATGTGTACAAAAGCAGGGGTGGAACTTTGACACTCTGCACAGAGACTTTCGCGCCACTTGTCGGCGATGGCCCCTCTCTCCGGACCGGTGGACCTCTTGGCAAACCGGACGGGCGGATGCACGTTGAGCGGGACGGACGGACAGCGCGCGACGGGCGGCCCGGTCCATGGACGACGGTCCGCCCACGAGTGGGAGCGAGCACCGAGATGGCAGCCAAGATCCTCATAGTGACCGGCGACGCAGCGGAGTCACTCGAAGTCCTCTACCCCTTCCAGCGGCTGCGCGAGGAGGGGTACGACGTCCACATCGCCGCCCCCGCCCGCAAGACACTGCGGTTCGTGGTGCACGACTTCGAGCCGGGCTTCGACACATACACGGAGAAGCCGGGCTACACCTGGCCCGCTGACCTCGCCTTCTCCGAGGTCGACCCGGGCCAGTACGTGGCTCTGGTGATCCCGGGCGGCCGGGCCCCTGAGTATCTGCGCAACGACCCGGAGCTCCGCAAGATCCTCAAGTCCTTCTTCGACGCGGACAAGCCGGTCGCGCAGATCTGCCACGGCCCGCTCCTGACCGCGGCGATCGGCGGCCTGAGCGGCCGCAGGGTCACGGCGTATCCGGCCCTGGAGCTGGACATGCAGACGGCGGGCGCGACCTTCCACGACGCGGAGGTGGTGGTCGACGGCACGCTGGTCTCGGCCCGCGCCTGGCCGGACCACTCGGGCTGGATGCGGGAGTTCCTGACGGTGCTGCGGGCGAAGGCGCCGGTGACGTAGGGCGGGTACGGATACCGCTCAGGCGGCCAGCCGCTCGGCGACATCCACGGCCTCGGCAAGGCTGTCGACCACGGGAACGTCGACCCCGACGGCCTCCAGGCTGGCCCGGCTGTGGGAGCCGCCGGTGTAGAGGACGGCCTGGGCGCCCACGTGCGCGGCGGCCACGGCATCGTCGACGGCGTCCCCGATGACGACAATGCGCTCGGCGGCGGTGACCCCTTCGAGAGCGGCGAGGTGGCGCACCATCCGCTCGGCCTTGCCCGCGTGCGAGGTGTCGGTGCGGCCGTCGATGCGCACGAAGTGCTCCTCGATCCCGTGCCGCCGCACGATCGGCACCAGGTGCTCGTGCGGCGCGAGCGAGAGCAGCGACTGCGTACGCCCGGCCGCCCGCCGGTCCGCGAGCAGCTGGGCGGCACCGTCGGCAAGCCCGCAGGCTGCGGCCCGCGCCCAGTAGTGCTTGTGGAACACGGCGTCCATGACCTGCCACTCGGCGTCGGTGGGCAGTCGCCCCATGAGCCGCTCGTAGAACAGGGGTACGGGAACGCAGTAAAGATCGCGGTACCGCTCGAGCGTGATCGGCTCGAGCCCGATCTCCTCGAACGAGGCGTTGGTGGACTCGATCACCGCATGAATGTCATGCAGCAAGGTCCCATTCCAGTCCCACACGATATGCGCCCCACGCGCCGGCTTCCCCATGAGAAAACGGTACCCGCCCTGAGGGCGGGGCCCGCCCAGAATCGGATACGGGGCAATCGGGCGGGCGGGAAGGCTCGTTCGTCCAGGATCGGATGCAGGGTGAACGGGCGGGTGGGCGAGAAGGCTAGTTCGTCCAGGGAGAGCTGCGGGGTACTCCATGGCTCCAGCCCCGCAGGGAACCCTCAGGCGATCAGCCCAGGAATCTCCTGCGTCGCGAACCACAACAGCTCGTGGTCCTCGACCCCACCCCCCAGGAGCCCCGCAGCAACATCCGCCTCAGCCTCCTCCGCATCCACATGCACGGCGGCGACCTTCTTCAACGGCAGCACCCCGTCGACCCGTACCTCACCAAGCTCACCTACGGGCGCCCCCTGCTCAAGCGCGCCGTCCGGCACATCCGCGGCTAGCACGACCCGGCGACGAGCCGCCCCCGAGTCGCCGGCAAGCAGCCCCAGCGAAGCCGCCGCCGCCTGGCTCAGGGCGACGTACTCCAGCTCCTCGGTGTCCTCGGAGCCGCACCACTCACGCAGGGCGGGCGTCACGGCATAGGCGGTCAGCGGCCCCGGCGCCAGCTCGCCCGCCTTGTGCACCTCGGCGAGGCGGCTGAGGGTCAGGGGAACGTAGACGCGCATGACGGCCCGCTTTCACAGTCGGAAGCACAAATTCACAGTCGGAAGCACAGATCCTGAAGGCACCGGACAGCACCCCAAGGCGCCGGCCAGGCACAGAACAGAGCCCCCAGAATACGTCCGGGAGTCCCCCTTCGAGCTGCCCCCCACACCCGCCCCCCGCGTCACCCCGCACCCCCGCCCTTCACCCGGCACACCCCAACGCCCCCAAGGATCCAGTGACCCCCGATCACCCTGATAGGTGACTCCCCCGGCCCACACCCCCCGCACCCGCGGCCCCTTGCACCCCCCGCCCCGCCCCCCGTACAAGATCTCCGACGGAAGTTACTCACCGGTACCGGTGCCGCGGCCACGGCCACCCCCACGGCCACCCCACCGGAACCACGACGCCGGAGGCAACACGGAATGCACAAGGTGATGACCAGGCCCCGCCCCCGCCCGGCAACCACCCACCCCCCGGGCCGCACAGACCCCCGCCGCCCCACGGCAGCACGTACCCCACGGACGCCCACGCGCCCCCTCAGGACCCCGCCCCAGCCCCCACCGCACCCCACGGAGCTCTTCACCGAGCGGCTGCTCCTGGTCCTCAGCGGCCAGAAGCCGGTCCACTGGGCGGCACGCCACATCGCCCACACCGCCTTCGACGACCTGACCCGCCTCGCCGAGCGCACCCCCCTGAACGTGAACGGCCGCCGCCCCACGATCCACCGCATCGGCCACTACGAGCCCCGCCCCGGCGTCTACGAGGTCTTCGCGAGGATCGGCGCGGGCCCCGCCCTCAGGGCCCTGGCGTTCCGCCTGAGCCTCGGCGCGGACCAGAGGTGGCGCTGCACAGCCGTGGAGGTCGGCCCCCCGCCCCCCTGACAGCGCGAAGGGCCGGACACACCCGTGCCCGGCCCCACGTCACGGCAACCGCCGGCAACGCCGACACACCGCCAAAGCTCAGCGCAGCGTCACTTCTTGCGGCGACGCCCACCCTTCTGAGCCTTGCGCCGCTCCGCCCGCGTCATCCCGTCCGACTCGGACCGCATACCCGCGTCCTCGGTCTCGAAGTCACCCTCGTCGACCCCGCCCTCGGCGTTCGGCGCCTGGAAGTGGAGACGGTCGGGCCGCTGCGGAGCCTCAAGGCCCTTGGCGCGGATCTCGGGACGGCCGCCACCGGCGGGAACGGCGTCCTTCTTGTCCAGGGAGGCCCCAGCCTCGGCCGAGTCCGTCACCGGAACCTCCTCGACCTGCTGCTCGACCTGGACCTCCAGGTTGAACAGGTAGCCGACGGACTCTTCCTTGATGCCGTCCATCATGGCGTTGAACATGTCGAAGCCCTCGCGCTGGTACTCGACCAGCGGGTCCTTCTGCGCCATGGCGCGGAGGCCGATGCCCTCCTGGAGGTAGTCCATCTCGTAGAGGTGCTCGCGCCACTTGCGGTCGAGCACCGAGAGGACGACGCGTCGCTCCAGCTCACGCATGATCTCGGAGCCGAGCTGCTCCTCACGCGCCTCGTACTGCTGGTGGATGTCGTCCTTGATGGACTCGGAGATGAACTCGGCGGTCAGACCCGCGCGGTCGCCCGCGTCCTCCTCGAGCTCCTCGATGGTGACCTTCACCGGGTAGAGCTGCTTGAAGGCGCCCCACAGCCGGTCCAGGTCCCACTCCTCGGCGAAGCCCTCGGCGGTCTCCGCCGCGATGTACGCGTCGATCGTGTCGTCCATGAAGTGCGTGACCTGCTCCTGGAGGTTCTCGCCCTCCAGGACGCGGCGACGCTCGCCGTAGATGACCTCGCGCTGGCGGTTGAGGACCTCGTCGTACTTCAGGACGTTCTTGCGCGTCTCGAAGTTCTGCTGCTCGACCTGCGACTGGGCGGACGCGATCGCGCGCGTCACCATCTTGTTCTCGATCGGCACGTCGTCCGGGACGTTCGCCATGGCCATCACGCGCTCGACCATCTGGGCCTTGAACAGGCGCATCAGGTCGTCGCCGAGCGAGAGGTAGAAGCGGGACTCGCCGGGGTCGCCCTGACGGCCGGAACGACCGCGCAGCTGGTTGTCGATGCGGCGCGACTCGTGGCGCTCGGTGCCGAGGACGTAAAGCCCACCCAGGCTCTTGACCTCCTCGAACTCCGCCTTCACGGACCGCTCGGCCTTCTCCAGGGCGGCGGGCAGCGCCGCGGCCCACTCCTCGACGTGCTCGACGGGGTCGAGGCCGCGCTGGCGCAGCTCCGCCTCGGCGAGGTCGTCGGGGTTGCCGCCGAGCTTGATGTCCGTGCCTCGTCCGGCCATGTTCGTGGCGACGGTGACGGCGCCCTTGCGACCGGCCTGGGCGATGATCGGCGCCTCACGGTCGTGCTGCTTGGCGTTGAGCACCTCGTGCTGGACGCCACGCTTGGAGAGCTGCTGGGAGAGGTACTCCGACTTCTCCACGGAGGTCGTGCCGACCAGGATCGGCTGGCCCTGCTCGTGCTTCTCGGCGATGTCGTCGACGACGGCTGCGAACTTCGCGACCTCGGTGCGGTAGATCAGGTCCGACTGGTCGGCGCGGACCATGGGCCGGTTCGTCGGGATCGGCACGACGCCCAGCTTGTAGATCTGGTGGAACTCGGCGGCCTCGGTCATGGCCGTACCGGTCATGCCGCAGAGGCCGGGGGTTTCCTTGCCGTCGTGGTCGTGACGCTTGTAGAGGCGGAAGAAGTTCTGCAGGGTGATCGTCGCGAGCGTCTGGTTCTCGTCCTTGATGTCCACCCCTTCCTTCGCCTCGATCGCCTGGTGCATGCCCTCGTTGTAGCGGCGGCCGGCGAGGATACGGCCGGTGTGCTCGTCGACGATCATGACTTCGCCGTCGATGACGACGTAGTCCTTGTCCTTCTTGAAGAGTTCCTTGGCCTTGATGGCGTTGTTGAGGTAACCCACGAGCGGCGTGTTGACCGACTCGTAGAGGTTGTCGATGCCCAGCCAGTCCTCGACCTTGGCGACACCGGACTCGTGGATGGCGACGGTGCGCTTCTTCTCGTCGACCTCGTAGTCCCCGGTCTCCTCGATGCCCTTGAGGGTGTTGCCCGCCTCGCCCTTGGTGAGACGGGTGACCAACTTGGCGAAGTCGCCGTACCACTTGGTGGCCTGGTCGGCGGGGCCGGAGATGATCAGCGGCGTACGGGCCTCGTCCACGAGGATCGAGTCGACCTCGTCGACGATCGCGAAGTTGTGGCCGCGCTGGACCAGTTCGTCCTTCGCCCACGCCATGTTGTCGCGCAGGTAGTCGAATCCGAACTCGTTGTTCGTGCCGTACGTGATGTCGCTCGCGTACTGCTCGCGGCGCTGGGCCGGCGTCATGTTGGCGATGATGCAGCCGACGGACAGACCCAGGAACTTGTGGACGCGGCCCATCATCTCGGAGTCGCGCTCGGCCAGGTAGTCGTTGACCGTGATCAGGTGCACGCCCTTGCCCGACAGGGCGTTGAGGTACGCGGGGAGGGTGCCGACGAGCGTCTTGCCCTCACCGGTCTTCATCTCGGCCACATAGCCGAGGTGCAGCGCCGCGCCGCCCATCATCTGGACGTCGTAGTGCCGCTGGCCGAGGACGCGCTTGGCGGCCTCACGCACCGTGGCAAAGGCTTCGGGGAGGAGGTCGTCAAGGGTCTCGCCGTCGGCGTAACGCTCCTTGTACTCCTCGGTCAGCGCGCGCAGCTCGGCGTCGGAGAGGCTGACAAAGTCCTCTTCGATGGAGTTGACCTGGTCCGCGATGCGGTGCAGCTTGCGCAGGATCTTGCCTTCGCCTGCACGCATGATCTTCGAGAGGACGGACACGGGGGTTGGTCTCCTTGCCGGTCGGGCCTGGCATGGTCGGTTTACTCATAGGGCAACGGCCATCGTAAGCGAGGAGCGGGCCGCGCCGGGAGGTCTGCCGTTACGACAACGGACGGGGGGCCTGGAAGGTGCCGGGTTGTGCCGATCAGCGCTCGGCGAAATGCGGGTGAAAGGTCGGCCGAAAGCACTGGCCCAGAGGGCTTCACCCCCGCAGAATCACCAGATGGAGCCCGTCACACTCACCACCGAACGCCTGATCCTGCGCACCTTCACGCCCGCCGACACGGACGAGACGTTCGAAGCCTGCCAGGACGCCGACATCCAGCGCTGGACCACGATCCCCTCGCCGTACGCGCGCGCGGACGCGGAGGGCTTCATCACGCGCATGGTGCCGGACGGCTGGCGCTACGACACGGAGTACACCTTCGCCGTACGTCCCCGGGGCGGCGGCCCGCTGATCGCCGCCGCCAGCCTCCACCACCCGCGCTCGGGCGCCTGGGAGGTCGGCTTCTGGACGGCGAAGGAGCACCGGGGCAGCGGCTATATGACGGAGATCGTCCTCGGCCTGGCCAGGTGGGCCTTCACCGACCTGGGCTGCAACCGCCTGGAGTGGCGTGCCGAGGTCGGCAACACGGGGTCGCGCGCGGTGGTGGAGAAGGCCGGCTTCACCTTCGAGGGCACCCTGCGCGGCGCCCTCCTCAACAAGGCCACGCTCCGTGACTGCTGGGTGGGCGCCCTGCTGCCGGGCGACCTCGGCCTGTCGTCGATCCAGCCGTATCTGCCCGCGCGGATCTGAGGCGCGACCCGGCCCCGGCCACCTACGCCGCCGCCCGTTCCCGCAGGCCGGGCGGCGTTCAACCCGAGTATCAGCATCAATGTCAGTGCCGCCCCCTATCGTTTCCGGCATGACGAGCCTGCCGCGCCCCGCCATCGACCTCTCCGCCGACGAGGCCCGCCGCATCGCGCTCCGTGCCCAGGGGTTTCTGGGCGCCCCTGACCGCAGGTCCGGTGTGCGGGGCGTGCTGCGGCATCTCGGGGCGGTCCAGCTCGACACGATCTCGGTCCTCGCCCGCTCGCACGAACTGATTCCGTACGCCCGTCTCGGCGCCGTCGGCCGCGGCAGGATCGAGGCGGCGTACTGGGACGGGGCATCGGGAACCGGCCCCGCCCGGCCGCACGCCTTCGAGTACTGGTCGCACGCCGCGTGCATCCTGCCCATCGAGGAGTGGCCGCACTTCGCCTTCCGCCGCCGGGCGTACCGCCGGCGCCCGCACTGGCACCACGACCTGCCGGACGGTGCGTACGACACGGTGATCAAGCAGCTCACCGCCGAAGGCCCCCTCACCGCCACGGAATTGGGCGGCGCGAAGAACAAGGGCGAGTGGTGGGACTGGTCGGACGCGAAGGTCGCCGTCGAGCGGGCGCTGATGTACGGCGAGGTGGTCTGCACCGAGCGCCGCAGCTGGAAGCGGGTGTACGACCTCGCGGAGCGCGCCATCCCGGACACCCTGCTCCATGACGACCTGGACGACAGGGAGTGCCTGCGCCGTCTGGTGCGGCTGGCAGGGCAGGCCCTTGGCGTCGGCACGCGCGCGGACATCGCGGACTATCACCGCCTCAAGGGCGAGCAGTTCGACGCGGTGGTCGCGGACTCGGGCCTCGTCCCGGTGACGGTGGAGGGCTGGGACAAGCCCGCCTGGGCCGATCCCGCGGCCCTGCGGACGCCCCCGCGCGGCCGCCACCGCACGACGCTCCTCTCGCCCTTCGACTCCCTGATCTGGGAGCGGGCCCGCACTGAGCGGATCTTCGGCTTCACCCACCGCCTGGAGGCGTACGTCCCCAAGCCGAAGCGGGTCCACGGCTATTTCGCGATGCCGGTGCTTGCCGGGGGCCGGCTGGTCGGCCGGGTCGACCCCGCGCGCGAGGGCAGCACGCTGGTCGCCAGGCAGGTGTCGCTGGACAGCCCCAAGTCCGTGCCCGCGGTGGCCCAGGCGCTCCGTGAAGCGGCGACCTGGGTCAACTGCGACTCCGTACGGGTGGAGCGGATGAACCAGCCGGAGCTGACCGCCGAGCTCGTGCGCGCCCTGGGCTGAGCCCGCCCCGCGGGCCTCAGCGGATCTCGAGGATCTTCTCCCGCATCGCGTACACGACCGCCTCCATCCTGGAGTGCAGCTGCAGCTTCTCCAGGATGTTGCGGACGTGGTTCTTCACGGTGTTCTCGGAGATGAACAGTTCCTTCGCGATGTCGCGGTTGTTCATGCCCGTGGCCACGAGCTTCAGCACTTCGAGTTCGCGTTCGGTCAGCCGGGGCGCGGGCACCAGTCTGCGCTCGTCGGTGCGCTGGATCATCGACTTGAACTCGGTGAGCAGTTTCGACGCCATGGACGGGCTGATCTGCGACTGCCCGTCGGCCACCGCGCGAATCGCCGTGGCCACTTCGTCCGTGGAGATCTCCTTGAGGAGATAGCCCGTGGCACCCGCCTTGATCGCGTCGTAGAGGTCGGCCTCCTCGTCGCTGATCGTCAGCATGATGATCTTCGCGCTGGGCGCGACCTCCTTGATGGAGGTGCACGCCTCGATGCCACCGCGCTTGGGCATGCGCACGTCCATCAGCACGATGTCCGGCAGCAGGTCCGCGGCCTTGTCCACCGCCTCGGCGCCGTCGCCCGCCTCCCCGACCACCTGGATGTCCTCCTCGGCGGCGAGGACGATCTCCAGGCCGCGGCGGAAGAGCGCGTGGTCGTCCACCACAAGGACCCTGATGGGCTCCTTGCGGAGTGCGCCCGTGTCGGTGCCGATGCCGATGCCGTCGTCGTCATCGGCATCCCGCATCGGTCCGAAGCTGTCCGCCATCGTTCCTCCCCCTGAAGGCCATGGCCCGTTGTGCAGTCAGCTGCCGCCAACCCGAGGCAGCAGCACACCGGTTGGCCGGCTCCGCCCATGATTTCATGCCCGGACGGCCGCGCGGTGCGCACAGGGGTCGCATGATGGTGCCCCTGGGGGCGCACACGCGCTCCAGGGGCACCGTCTCAGCCTTCGACCGGCCTGAATCAGCCGCCGAGCGCACCGCCCCCGCCGGCGGACTCGGCCCGCGCGACCATGGGGTCGGTGTTCAGACGGATGACGCCGTAGTCGTACGCGTGCCGCCGGTAGACGACACTGGGCTCCTTCGACTCCGAGTCGACGAACAAGTAGAAGTCGTGCCCCACGAGTTCCATTTCGTAGAGCGCCTGGTCGAGCGTCATCGGAGCCGCCACGTGGGTCTTCTCGCGGACCACGAGCGGGCCTTCGCCCTGGATCTCCAGTGAGCCGATCCTCTTGACGGGGATGCCGTCCGGCTCTTCCTCACGTGCGATGGTGCCGTCTCCGTTGAGAGTCGCCGCGTCCGGCACCCGCTCGGCCACCTCGGCGGCGGAGAGCCTGCCGTTGCCGCGCCGGTTGTGGCGCTTCTCGTGCTGCTTGCGCAGTCGTGCGTCGAGCTTGGCGGTGGCCAGGTCGAGCGCCGCGTACGGATCGGTTGCCGAGGCCTCCGCGCGGATCACGGGTCCGCGCCCGCGGAGTGTGATCTCCACGCGGTCGGAACGGTCGGCCTGACGCGGGTTGGCCTCCTTGGACACCTCGACGTCCAGGCTGATCACCTTGCCGTCGAGCTTCTGGATCTTCTCCAGGTTCAGCTTCTCGGCCACGTGCTTGCGGAACCGCTCGGGCACCTCGGTCTTGCGGCCCTTGACGACGATGTCCACGCAGAACTCCGTTCCCGGATCGCTCCGCTTCGGCGGCGGAGCATCTCCCTTTTGCACCAGGCCCCGGTGACTCCCGGAGCCTCGGACTCGGTGACTTCCACCTCCTCCTCCCCCGCGAACAAGATCTCCACCCCGGCCGACCCGGGTGATTGCGAAAAACCCGGCAACCGGCATTCCGATATGCGAGGGTCGGCGTCCGCCATTCCTCACAACCGAACATATCTCGCCCGGACGGATGTCGTCACCCTCTACCGCCGCATACCTCCATTCAGGTGTATTGACCCTCTCACTACCTGCAACGATGCAAGTTCCCAGTCAGTTCCGGTTTATTCCGAAAGAATCCGGCGAGGAGGCAACAACAGCTGCGATGATCCCGTTCTCACCGGTAATTTCACGGGCTGTTACCACCCCGCACGGCCCTTTACTTTCCGTGTGTACGTCACGTATTGCGCGCGCCGCCTCCGCCAGCGACGCGCCCGTGGTCATCAGGTCGTCCACGATCACGACCCGCCCATCGGCGAGCAGCCGTCCACCACCCGCGGTCACCTCCAGGGCGCCCCGCAGATTCACCTGCCGCTGACGGGAGTTGAGCCCCGCCTGGTCGGCCACGGCACGCCGCTGGCGCAGCACGCAGAGCACCCGGGCCCGCGCCCCGCCCCGGCGCAGCTCACCCGCGGCGGCCAGCGCCATCCGCCGCACGGGATCATGCCCACGCGCCCGCACGGCCCCGCGAGCCGACGGCACGGGCACGAGCAGTACCGGAGCGTCACCAAGGGCCCGAGCGGCACCCTCCCGCGACCGCGACTCCGCGCTCTCCCACAGCCCCGCACGCACCGCCCCGGCCAGTCCCGCACCCAGCGGCCCCGCGAGCCCCAGAGCGCCCCGCTCCTTGTGCGCGAGCAGCATCGCCCGCACCGAGTCCGCGTACGGAGCCGCCGCATGCACCACCGGCAGCCCCGGCGGCCTGGGGTCGGGACTCACCCGGCATGGCGCGGCCCCGCATAGGGCCTCGCGGCACTCCGCGCAGAGCGCCGCACGAGGGCTGCCACAGCCTCCGCACTCGGCCGGCAGCACCAGATCGGTGAGGTCCTGCCACCACCCCGGCATGCCGTCCACTGTGCCAAGACGCACGCGCCCCTGCCACCCCTGTGGAAAACAGCCTGTGGAAAACAGCCTGCGGACAACAGACCGTGGACAACTCCGGGGCGCGGGAACAGCGTTACTCGGGGCTCCGCACTCGGGGCTCACCCCGGATAAACCGGCGCCGTCCCCTCCTTGACCACCGTCTGCCACTGCGCACCCGTCGGCAGCCGTACTATCCCGTCGTCCGAGTGCGCCACCAGCGGCTGCCGCTCATCCTCGGACGCGGCGATCTCCTTCACGCCGGTGAGGCCGGGCAGCGTCGCACCCGCGAGCACCGAGCCGTCGCTCTGCACGTACCGCATCTGCTGCACGCCGCCGAACTCGCGTCCGACCACCACGAGACGGCTGCCGCCGGCCCACGACATGGCGGTGACCTCCTCCATCTGCGGTGCCGCCTGGCGCAGTTCGTCCACGGAGATCTCCGGCTGCTCGCCCTTGGCGCCGGTCCGCTCGACGCGGCCGATCCGCAGCGACGTCTTGCCGTCCTTCTTCACCAGGAGCGCGACCCGTACACCGTCGGCCGACACCCGCACCGCCTCGATCCGCCCGTCGAGGTTGGGGATCTTGACCGACAGCGGCTCACCCGCGCCCTGCTCCAGCCAGAGCAGGCGCGGCCGCTTCGGGTCTCGGTCGGCCACCCAGAGGTCGCCACGGCCATCCCAACTGGGCGTCGAGAGACCGTCCTTCTCCGACTTGGCCTTGCTGCGCACCTCCGGCTTGCCGAGCGCGCTCTCGGAGACCAGCGACCCCATGTACAGCGAGCGCCCGTCGAGCGACACCCCGGCCGCCCGCTCCTCGTCCCGCGACACCGCGGCGGAACGCAGTGGCTGTCCGCCACTGCCCAACTGCCCTCGCACGGGCTTTGGTTCGTCCTTTTCCCTGGCGCCGGCCGACATCCGCACGAGGCGCCGTTTGTCGTCGATGAGGTACTGGTAGACGGGGTGTTCCGCGGTGCGGCGCGAGGCGACGGACTCGGCTCGCTCCTTGCTCAGGACGCACAGCTGCGAGCCGTTGCGGCGCTGGAGCTCCACCTCCTCGACGCCGGACGACGTCAGGTCCTGGAGCGTGAAGAGCAATTGCGCGGCCATCTCCGTGCACCGCTCCTGGCCTATGGGGTCGGCCTGCGCGTTCAGCGGTACCGTCAGCTTGCCCTGGTCGTCGGGTGCCAGCGTCTTGGTGCCCGCCTTGAGCCGCGTATCCGTCGGGAAGCGCGTGCCCACGACCTGCTTGAGCCACGTGGTGGGTCCGTCGAGCAGCGCCTTGACGGTCTCCGTCACGGGGTCTATTCGCTGGCGTATGTAGACGGGGTCGGCGACGAGCCCTTCCTGGCTGCCACCGGGCGTACCGGACGAACGCGTCGCGAAGTAGTACTTGTTGACGGACCAGTAGATGCGCTGGAAGTCGGACTGCCCGAGCACGACACCCGGCGGCACCCGGTCGATGCGCCACTCCTTGCCGCTGGGCCCCTCCTGCTGGGTGAGGTGCACGAACTGGCTGTACGCGCGGTTGTCCAGCTGGTACGCGTGCTCCTTGTCCACGGTGGCGACCTTGCGGCCGGTCAGCGGGAACGAGCGCCCGGTGTCACCGTCGTCCCCGACGCTGCCCGACCCCGTGCTCGGCCCGCTCTCGAGCACCGTGGTCTGCACATCGGGGTTCCAGGTCTTGGAGGCTTCCTTGGTCAGATACTTGCGCGCCATCGCGAACTCGGGGTCGTCGCTGGTCAGCGCCTCGAGGAAGCCCTGGACGATCTCCACGGGGGCCGCGTCCTCACCGGGCGGCATCGCGTAGACCCGCACCTGCGACTGCGAGTCCGGCCGCTGGGAGGCGTCGACCGCCTTCAGGTTCCCGCTGTCGGGCATCGAGGCACACCCCGCGAGCAGTACCCCGCAGGAGCCGAAAAGCACACCGGCCCGCAGCGGACGCCGACGGGCGCGGCGATCGTGGTCAGCGCCCACGGGAGGCCTCCCCTTCCCTCGCGGGATCCGTTTCCGTCTCTCTCGCACGCTCGGTGTCGGCATCCGCCCCGGCATCCGTCGTGGCATCCGTCGTGGCGTCCATCGCCGGTTCACCGGAGCCGGAGCTCCGGTCCGCGTCGTCCGACGGACGCCGCGCCACCACGCGCGCACCGCTGCCCGGCAACGCGGTGGGGTCCACCGTCGTGGCCGCCTGGGCGAGCCGCGGCGCGATCGGCGCCTTCGCCGGGACGGGCGGCGGCACCCGCTCCGACACCGCCGGCTGCGCCGGCACCGTGGCGAGCTTGTTCGCGCCGCCGAGCGGCAGACCCGCGTCGCTCAGGCCGCGGTGGCGCCGCGAATCCTCGGGCTCCAGCGGTATCGGCGAGCCCCGCAGCGCCTCGTCCGCCGTACGCGGCAGGGTCAGACGGAACTGCGAACCGCCGCCCGGCTCGCCCCACGCCTGCAGCCAGCCGCCGTGCAGCCGCGCGTCTTCGAGTGCGATGGAGAGCCCGAGGCCCGTACCACCGGTGGTACGCGCGCGTGCCGGGTCGGCCCGCCAGAAACGGCTGAACACCCGGGTCGCCTCGCCGGGCTTGAGGCCCACTCCGTAGTCCCGCACCGCGACCGCGACCGCGCCGCCCGCCACCGCGAGCCGCACCACGACGTCCTGGCCCTCGCCGTGCTCCACGGCGTTGACCACGAGATTGCGAAGGACACGCTCCACACGGCGTGCGTCGGCCTCGGCGACCACGGGCTGCTGGTCCCCGACGATCCTCACGTGCGTCCCCTTGCGCTCCGCCAGCGGTTCAGCGCCGCCCACGACCCGTCGTACGACCTCACGCAGATCTATCGGCTCGGCCTCCAGGGCCGCCGCGCCAGCGTCGAACCGGCTGATCTCAAGGAGATCGGCGAGCAGCGTCTCGAAGCGGTCCAGCTGATCGGCGAGCAACTCGGCCGACCTCGCGGTCACCGGATCGAAGTCCACGCGCGCGTCGTGGATGACATCGGCCGCCATCCGTACGGTCGTCAGCGGCGTACGCAGCTCGTGCGAGACGTCCGAGACGAACCGCCGCTGCATCCGTGAGAGCTCCTCCAGCTGCTGGATCTTCAGCTGGAGGTTCTGCGCCATCTTGTTGAAGGCCTCACCGAGCCGCGCGATGTCGTCCTCTCCGGTGACCTTCATACGTTCCTGAAGGCGCCCGGCGGACAGCCGCTCGGCGATGCCCGCGGCCATCCGTACCGGCGTGACGACCTGGCGCACCACCAGCCAGGCGATGGCGCCGAGCAGCACCACGACGAAGAGACCCGCGGTGGCGAGCGTCGTCCTGACGACTCCGAGGGACTCCTCCTCCTGCGTCAGCGGGAAGAGGTAGTAAAGCTGGTAGGGATCGCCGTTCAGGTCGTTCAGACGCTTGCCGATGACCAGACCCGGCTGGGCGTCACGGCCGTCGTTGAAGACGATCCTGGTGTTGCTCTGATAGGCCCTGGTGCCCTTGTCGACGCTGCTGCGCAGCGCCTCGGGCACGCTCTGGATCGGGTCCACGCCCCCGGAGGCACGCGGCCCGCGCACGCTGACGACGCCCGCCGTGGACGTCGGGCTGAGCGTCACCACGTTGAACGCGTTCTGACCGCCGCTGGAGAGCTGCTCGACCAGGTCGGACATCCAGACGGCCGTGGGTGGCGTGGCCCCTCCGTCGGGCGTGCCGCCTTCCTGGCCCGAGCGCGGGCGTGCGGAGTTCGCCTCCTCCTGAGCCGCCCTGAATCCACCGTCGGCCTGGCTCTGCGAGGCCTTCACCTTGGCCTTGAGCAGGCCGTTGTTCACGGAGCTCATGACGGCGAAACCGAGCATGAGCACGACGCCGAGCGACATCAGCAGGGTCGTGACGACGACCTTCAGCTGGATGTTGCGCCGCCACAGCCGCAGCGCGGGCAGCAGCGGACGTCGCACCCAGCGCACGAAGAGCCTCAGGGCGGGGCTGCCCTGCACCCCGTCCTGCAGCAGCAGGCCGCCGTCGAGGAGCCGCCCGAACGTCGAGGCACGCCGTCCCCCAGTCCGCCCCGGGCGGCCACCCGGAGCCGGAGCCCCGGGCGGCGTGGGGGAACTGTCCCGGGACATGTCAGCTCGGTCCGGCCTTGTAACCGACACCGCGGACGGTCACCACGATCTCCGGGCG
Source organism: Streptomyces sp. NPDC033180 (assembly GCF_055577645.1). Classification (NCBI taxonomy): domain Bacteria; kingdom Bacillati; phylum Actinomycetota; class Actinomycetes; order Kitasatosporales; family Streptomycetaceae; genus Streptomyces; species Streptomyces sp. NPDC033180. The sequence goes on from NZ_JBVIPU010000001.1 coordinate 1,465,682, forward strand.
CTCGGGGTCCCTCTCGACCTTCGAGCGCAGCCGCTGGACGTGCACGTTCACCAGACGGGTGTCGGCCGCGTGGCGATAACCCCAGACCTGCTCGAGCAGCACCTCACGCGTGAACACCTGCCACGGCTTGCGGGCCAGCGCGACCAGGAGATCGAACTCAAGGGGCGTCAGCGCGATCGACTGCCCCTCCCGCTTCACGGAGTGCCCCGCCACGTCGATGACCAGGTCACCGATGGCCAGCTGCTCCGGCGCGGGCTCCTCGGACCTCCGCAGCCGCGCCCTGATGCGGGCCACGAGCTCCTTCGGCTTGAAGGGCTTCACGATGTAGTCGTCGGCGCCGGACTCAAGACCGACCACGACGTCCACGGTGTCGCTCTTGGCCGTGAGCATGACGATCGGCACCCCGGACTCCGCCCTGATCAGGCGGCACACCTCGATGCCATCACGGCCCGGCAACATCAAATCCAGCAGTACAAGATCCGGCTTTGCCTCCCTGAAAGCGGCCAGCGCCTTGTCGCCATCAGCTACGAACGACGGCTCAAAACCTTCACCACGCAGCACAATCCCGAGCATCTCGGCCAGTGCGGTGTCGTCGTCGACGACAAGGACTCGTCCCTTCATGCCTGACATCATCCCATTAGCTAATCGTTACCTGGCGTGACCTGGCACACAGCTCGCCCAGGCCCCCTGCTGTCACGGGCGACACGACGCCTTCCTCGGTGACGATCGCCGTCACCAACTCCGGTGGTGTCACATCGAACGCGGGGTTGTACGCCTGGGTCCCCAGAGGTGCCACCGTGATCCCGCCTCCCGCTTCAAGCCCGGCCATCGGCACATAGGGTGCCGTGACCTCCGTCACTTCATGACTCGCCCGCTGCTCCACCTCGATGGACGCTCCGTCCGGGGTGTCCGGGTCCACGGTCGTGACCGGCGCCACCACGATGAACGGCACGTGGTGGTAGCGGGCCAGCACCGCGAGCGGATAGCTCCCCACCTTGTTGGCCACCGAACCGTCGGCCGCGATGCGGTCGGCGCCGATCAGCACGGCATCCACCTCGCCCGCCGCGAACAGCGACCCCGCCGCGTTGTCCGTAAGCAAGGTGTACGCCATTCCGGCCCGCGCCGCCTCATACGCGGTCAGCCTCGAACCCTGCAGCAAGGGACGCGTCTCGTCCACCCACAGCCTGCGCAGGTGCCCCTTCCGGTGTGCGGCAAGGGCCACCGCGAACGCCGTGCCCTCACCGCCCGAGACCAGCGCGCCCGTGTTGCAGTGCGTGAGGATCCGGTGACCGCCGCCGGTCAGCATCTCGTCGAGCAGCGCCAGACCGTGCACGGCCATCTTGGCGCTGGCCTCGGCGTCCTCCCGGTGCAACGCCCGCGCGGCCTCAAGGGCAGCGGCGCCCGCAAGCTCCTGATCGGCTCCGCCCGCGAGCGCCGAGCGGTATGCCGTCAGGGCCCTGCGTACGCCGTGCTCGAGGTTCACCGCGGTGGGCCGGGCACCCGCGAGCGCGCCCGCCGCCTCGGCCACGTCGAAGCCGCGTACGGCTGCCAGCGCGACGCCGTACGCACCGGCGATGCCGAGCAGCGGCGCCCCGCGCACCGCCAGCGTACGGATGGCCTGCACCAGGGCGGGCGCGTCCGTGCACACCAGCTCGGTCTCCTCGCCGGGCAGCCTGGTCTGGTCGAGGAGGACCAGTACGGGGCCCTCCGGGGGCTCGGCCCAGCGGATCACGGGGATCGCCTGGCTCGCCGCCTTACCTACGTTCGCCGAGCTCGTCGAGGTCTCGGTCGGCCGTGTGTCCTCGCCTGATTGCGCGTACTGATCAGCCATCCGCCCAGTCTGCCCCGTACCTGACGGACAATTGAAGGTGTGCAGCCCATACGCTGCCCGGTCACCGCACGGGTGTGCCGTGGCACGATGGCTGGCAACCTGCCGCCGCGACCGCGGACGGGCACCGTGAAGGAGCGACGATGAACGACTCTCCGGGCTGGGCTTCGCCCGGATCTGCCCCCTCCGATCCCTCCGACGACGGACAGGACTCCGGCAAGCGCGAACCCGCCGGGCCCGCGGACCGGCCCGACGGTCCTCCCTCGAAGTGGTCCAAGGAGCAGCCGCCGCCCGCCCAGTGGTCCGCCCCCAGCCCGCCGGCCCCCGGCCAGACCCCGACTCCTCCCCCGCCTCCGCCCGGTGGCGGCTGGGGCGGCGGACGCCCCGGAGGGCCCGGCCCCGGTGGACCCGGCGGCCCTGGCGGCTACCCCGGCTGGGGCGCCTGGCAGGGCCCGCCGCCCGCCGCCAAGCCCGGCGTGATCCCGCTGCGGCCCCTCGGCGTCGGCGAGATCCTGGACGGCGCGGTCTCCACGATGCGTATGTACTGGCGCACGGTGCTCGGCATCTCCCTTGCCGTGGCCGTGTTCACGGAGATCGTCGTCATCCTGCTGCAGGGGCTCGTCCTCAACGACAGCGCTTCAACGGACGCCCTGGACGACCCGAGCGCCACCGTCGGCGAACTGACCCGCGCCTTGGGCGACACTCTGCTGAGCTCCGGCGTGATCCTGCTGATCACCCTGCTCGGCACGATCGTCGCCACGGCCCTGCTCACGATGGTCACCAGCCGCGCGGTGCTCGGTAAGTCGGTCACCACGGCCGAGGCCTGGCAGGACGCCAGGCCGCAGCTTTTGAGGCTGATCGGCCTGACGCTGCTGCTCCCGCTCATCGGCATGGCCGTCGTCGCAGCCGGTTCCCTGCCCGGCGTACTGGTCGCGGTGGCCGGAGCGTCCGACGCGGGCATCAGCCTCGCCGTACTCGGCGGATTCGCCGCCCTGATCGTCGCCATCTGGCTGCTTGTCCGCTTCTCGCTCGCCTCGCCCGCCCTGATGCTGGAGAAGCAGGGCGTGAAGAAGTCGATGACCCGCTCGGTGAAGCTGGTGCGCGGCTCCTGGTGGCGCGTCTTCGGCATCCAGCTGCTCGCCGCCATCATCGCCAACGTAGTGGCGTCGATCATCGTCATCCCCTTCACCCTCATCGCGGGCGCGCTGAGCGGCGACGGCGTCACCGGCTTCCTCGACAGCGGCACCGGCGACCTCGGCTGGACCTTCCTGATCGTCAGCGGCGTCGGCTCGGTCATCGGCTCGATGCTCACCTTCCCGATCACCGCAGGCGTCACGGTCCTCCTCTACATCGACCAGCGCATCCGCCGCGAGGCCCTCGACCTCGAACTGGCGCGCGCTGCGGGCCTCCAGGGCACCGGCACGACCAACGCCCCCGGAACTCCGGGGAGCTGATGCGGTGACGGGGGCAGCGGTGCGCGGACTGACGGCGGTCATCCGACGTACGGGCGACGACGACCCACCGGTGACGATCCCGCGCACCCCGGCGCGGGAGGCAGCCGAGCGCGAACTGTCCGACCCCGCCTACCACGAGAACGACCCCAGCCTCCTGCAACGAGCCCTGAACCGCTTCTGGGAATGGGTGGACGACCTGTTCACCGCCGCCTCGGGGGCAACCCCGGGCGGCGCCCTCGGCCTCTTCGCCATCATCATCGCCGTACTGGCCCTCGCGGCGGCCCTGTGGTGGCGCCTGGGCACCCCGCATCGCGCCCACGCCTCGCCCCCCGCCCTCTTCGACGACCGCCCGCGCACCGCGGCTGAACACCGTGCCGCCGCCGAGGCACACGCCGCCCAGGGCCACTGGAACCAAGCGGTCCAGGAGCGCATGCGGGCGATGGTCCGCTCCCTGGAGGAACGCGCCCTCCTCGATCCCCGCCCAGGCCGCACAGCGGACGAAGCAGCAGCGGAAGCCTCCGTCCCCCTGCCGACCCACGCCACCGAACTCCAGGCGGCAGCCCAGTCGTTCGACGCCGTCACGTACGGAGCCCGCACGGCGACAGAGTCGGCGTACAGCCGCCTCACCACCCTGGACAAGGCCCTGACCCGAACAAGGCCCACCCTGAGCAACACCCCCCAGGGAGCCCCCAATTGACGGCCCCCGAGGACTCGAACAACGACAATGTCCATACGGCCGACGCCATCTCGGACAAGGGCGACCCCAAGCCCGGCACCGACGCCAAAGGGAGGGTGAACGAGAGCGAGAGCACAAACGGCTCCGGCGCCGGTGCCACCGCAGCCCCGGCCACAGCCCCCGGCGCCACCACAACCGCCACCGCTTCCGCGACCGCCACCCCGACCGCACCCGAGCCCGCGACCCCCACCGCAACAGCACCCGTACCCACCCCCGGAACCGCCACCAGCTCAACCCCCACCCCCCGCCAACTCTGGACCAAGACCCGTGGCATCCTCCTCGCCCTGGTCGTCCTCCTGGCAGCCGCCATCGCCATCGCGGCCGTCCGCTCCGGCGCCCAGCACGGTCGCCTCGACCCGCGCTCGGCCGACCCTTACGGCAGCCGCGCCGTCGCCGAACTCCTCGCCGACCGCGGCGTATCCACCCGCGTGGTCACCACCTCCGAAGAGGCCGGAGCAGCGGCAGGCCCGGACACCACGCTCCTGGTGGCCACCCCCGACCGGCTCACCGAACGTCAGCAGTCGCGCCTCCGCGCGGCGACTGAGGACTCCCGAGGCCGCACGGTGCTCCTCGCCCCCGGCGCCCCCTCGGTCAGCACCCTGGCACCGGGGGTCTCCGTGGACGCCACCCCCAGCCTCGACTCGACACTCTCCCCCCGCTGCTCCCTGCCCGCCGCCGAGCGCGCAGGCTCCGCCGACGTGGGCGGCCTCCGCTACGAAACCCTCGCTCCGGACGCCGAAGCCTGCTACCTCAGCGACGGCCTCCCCAGCCTGCTGCAGCTCCCGGCCGCCGAAGAGCCCGGCGACACCGTCGTACTCGGCGCCCCCGACATCCTCTTCAACGACCGCATCGACGAACAGGGCAACGCCTCACTGGCCCTGCAACTCCTCGGCTCCCGCCCCCACTTGGTGTGGTACCTCCCATCCCCCGCCGACGACGCGGCAACCGACGACACCGCCGACCGCAGCTTCTTCGACCTCATCCCCGACGGCTGGCTCTGGGGCACCCTGCAACTCACCATCGCCGCCGCACTCGCCGCCCTGTGGCGAGCCCGCCGCCTCGGCCCGCTGGTTCCCGAACGTCTCCCCGTGGCGATCCGCGCCTCCGAAACCGTCGAAGGCCGAGCCCGCCTCTACCGCAAGGCGAACGCCCGCGACCGCGCTTCCGCCGCCCTCCGCTCGGCCACCCGCACCCGCATCGCCCTCCTCCTCGGTGTCTCCCCCGCCCAGGCGCACACGCCCGAGACCCTGCTCCCCGCCCTGTCCGCCAGGCTCCGCACCCCCGGCCAGGACCTGCACCCCCTCCTCTTCGGCCCGCCCCCGGGCAACGACGCAGCCCTCATCACCCTCACCGACCAACTCGACGCCCTCGAAAGAGAGGTACGTACTTCATGATGGACCCGACCACTGACAACGCCGGGGGCTCCGCCAGCGCCCGCTCCTCCCTGGAGTCCCTGCGCACCGAGATCTCCAAGGCCGTGGTCGGCCAGGACTCCGCGGTGACGGGCCTCGTCGTGGCCCTCCTCTGCCGCGGCCACGTCCTCCTCGAAGGCGTCCCCGGAGTGGCGAAGACCCTGCTCGTCCGCGCCCTCGCCGCATCCCTCGAACTCGACACCAAGCGCGTCCAGTTCACCCCGGACCTGATGCCGAGCGACGTCACCGGCTCCCTCATCTACGACGCCCGCACCACCGAGTTCTCGTTCCAGCCGGGCCCGGTCTTCACCAACCTCCTCCTCGCCGACGAGATCAACCGCACCCCGCCCAAAACCCAGTCCTCTCTCCTCGAGGCGATGGAGGAACGCCAGGTCACGGTCGACGGCACCCCGCGCCCGCTCCCGGAGCCCTTCCTCGTCGCGGCCACCCAGAACCCGGTCGAGTACGAAGGCACGTACCCCCTCCCCGAAGCCCAGCTGGACCGTTTCCTCCTGAAGCTCACCGTGCCCCTCCCCTCCCGCGAGGACGAGATCAGCGTCCTCACGCGCCACGCGGAAGGCTTCAACCCCCGCGACCTCCACGCCGCCGGCATCCGCCCGGTGGCCGGCCCCGCCGACCTGGAAGCAGCCCGCGCCGCGGTCGCCAAGACGTCGATCTCCCCCGAGATCACCGCCTACGTAGTGGACATCTGCCGCGCCACACGCGAATCCCCGTCCCTCACCCTGGGCGCCTCCCCCCGAGGCGCCACAGCGCTCCTCTCGACGGCCCGCGCCTGGGCCTGGCTGACGGGCCGCGACTACGTCATCCCCGACGACGTGAAGGCCCTCGCCCTCCCCACCCTCCGCCACCGCGTCCAACTCCGCCCGGAGGCCGAGATGGAGGGCGTGACAACCGACTCCGTCATCAACGCGATCCTCGCCCACGTCCCGGTCCCCCGCTGATGGCCCTCACCGGCCGCACAGCGCTCCTCGCGGCCCTCGGCAGCCTCCCCGTAGGCATCTGGGACCCCAGTTGGACAGGCATCCTCACCGTGAACGCCCCGCTGGCCCTGGCCTGCGCCTGCGACTTCGCCCTGGCAGCTCCCGTACGCCGTCTCGGCCTGACCCGCGCCGGCGACACCTCCGTACGGCTCGGAGAGCGCGCCGACATCCAGCTGACCGTCACCAACCCCTCCGGCCGGCCCCTGCGCGCCCAACTCCGCGACGCCTGGCCCCCCAGCAGCTGGCACCCCGGCACCGAGGTCGAGGCCTCCCGCCACCGGCTGACGATCCCGCCCGGCGAGCGCCGCCGCCTCACCACCCGGCTGCGCCCCACCCGCCGAGGCGACCACCAGACGGACCGCGTCACCATCCGCTCGTACGGCCCGCTCGGACTGCTCGCCCGCCAGGGCAGCCACAAGGTCCCGTGGACACTCCGGGTCCTGCCTCCCTTCACCAGCAGGAAGCACCTCCCGTCCAAACTGGCCCGCCTCCGGGAACTCGACGGGCGCACCAGCGTGCTGACCCGCGGCCAGGGCACGGAATTCGACAGCCTCCGCGACTACGTCCCCGGCGACGACACCCGCTCCATCGACTGGCGTGCCACCGCCCGCCAGTCCAACGTCGCGATCCGCACCTGGCGCCCCGAACGCGACCGCCACATCCTGCTGGTCCTCGACACCGGCCGCACCTCGGCGGGCCGGGTCGGCGACGCCCCGCGCCTCGACGCCTCGATGGACGCGGCCCTGCTCCTCGCAGCCCTGGCCTCCCGGGCGGGAGACCGCGTGGACCTCCTCGCCTACGACCGCCGCGTACGCGCCCTGGTCCAAGGCAAAGCTGCGGGCGATGTACTCCCCTCGGTCGTCAACGCCCTGGCCACGCTCGAACCGGAACTCGTCGAAACGGACGCCAGGGGCCTGACCTCAACAGCTCTCCGTACCGCAACCCGCAGCTCTCTGATAGTGCTGCTGACCAGCCTGGACGCAGCCCCCATCGAGGAGGGCCTGCTTCCCGTACTCTCCCGCCTCACCCGACGCCACACAGTCCTCGTGGCATCGGTGGCCGACCCGCACATAGAGCGGATGTCCAAGGCCCGCGGAACAACAGAAGCCGTGTACGACGCTGCCGCCGCCGCCCAAGCCCACGCGGAACGCCACCGCACGGCAGAACAACTCATCCGCCACGGAGTCACAGTCGTAGACGCAACACCCACGGACTTGGCCCCGGCGCTGGCCGACGCATACCTGTCGCTAAAGGCAGCGGGCCGCCTCTGACTGAAACAAAAAAGGCCCCGGAGAGGGGCCGTGAATAACAAAGATCCTGAACGCAGAAAACCCCCGCACCCAGAGGGTGCGGGGGTTTCCCGTCAATAATAGTTCGGCGGCGTCCTACTCTCCCACAGGGTCCCCCCTGCAGTACCATCGGCGCTGTGAGGCTTAGCTTCCGGGTTCGGAATGTAACCGGGCGTTTCCCTCACGCTATGACCACCGAAACACTATGAAACTGTCAACCGCACCGTAGTCGTGGCCCGACATACGGGGTTGTTCGTGGTTTCAGAACCAACACAGTGGACGCGAGCAACTGAGGACAAGCCCTCGGCCTATTAGTACCAGTCACCTCCACCCGTTACCGGGCTTCCAGATCTGGCCTATCAAC
>NZ_JBVIPU010000002.1:0-889492 GCF_055577645.1 Streptomyces sp. NPDC033180
CCCGCGGAGCGGGTACCACATCGCTGCGCGATGTGCAAGCGAACACCCGCGCTGCGCGCGGGTGTTGCGCTCCCGCTCCGCGGGAGCGGAGCGGGACGCTGCGCGTCCCGCTCACCAAGCCCGCTTCGCGGGCTTGGTGACGCTCCGTCCGCTGCGCTTCCGGAGCTGTGGGGCTTCGCCCCACTGGCCCTGGGCTTCGCTTCGCTCCGCCCTGGGTCGGCGGAGCCGCTGCGCTCCCCCGCCTCAAGGGCCCTTCCGGCTGCGCCTCCAGGGCCCAGAGGCCCGCTTGCGCGGGTCTGGCTGGCTACGGGGAGCGGGTGTCGCTCGTTCGTGTCGGGTTCTAGTGTAGTGGCTGCCTCAGATAGATGCAGCATGTATCATTGGCAGAAATCTGGGACACCCGCCAGTCACTCGGGAATCTCCCAATTTCCGAGAGAATGGCCAGATGACCGGTCACCACGAATCTACCGGACCAGATCCCACGCTGAGCAGCGATTCGGTGCGTCGGGTGACGCAGTATCAGACGGCGGGTGTGAACGCCCGGTTGAGACTGTTCGCGCTCCTGGAGCGCCGGGCGCCCGGCGAGCGAGGCGGACGGCCTGGTGGCCGGGGCGCAGTGCGAGGTGGGCGGCTGGGACGAAGGGGTGATGGCGGTGAGCGAGGCCCTGGGGGGCATCGTGGGCCAGGACTGGCCACGGCGCGGCGTCGGCCGGGCGGGGTGGCTGAGCTGGCCGTACATTTCGCGGACGTGAGGCAGCGTGAACGGGCGGACCTGGTGTGGCTGGAGGGGTTCGTCCGGGAGTCCGTGCTGCCGCGCGGCCATCCGTACATCACGGCGCGGCGCCAGGTGCTGGAGGTGCTGGGCGAGGCCGGCGGTCTGTGTACGGCGCGGACGGTGAACAGCGACGAGGACTACATCCTCTGCACGCGCGGTGTCGGGCACTACGACCCGGACGACCAGTCGCCCTTCAAGGACGGAAAGCCCGGCTGGCGTAGGGCGGGTGCGTCGATCTGGAGCGGCTCGGGTGCGGCCTGCATTTCGCACGTGGCCATCGAAGGGCCACAGGAATAGGAATCGGGGAGGGCTTAGAGATGTTTTTGGTTCCGCTCAAGGAACACCAGGTCGACCAGAAATTGTGCTTTCGTAATTGGGTCGGATTTCCTGCAAGATCTTTTGTGCCTCCGGAGGGGGCGCGTGCGATGGGGGTGTCCGCGACCGGGTCCGGTAAGACGATCACCACCGCTGCGTGCGCTCTGGAGTACTTCCCGAGCGGGCGGATTCTGGTGATGGTGCCCACGCTTGACCTGATCGTGCAGAGTGCCCAGTCCTGGCGGCGGGTCGGGCACCGGGCGCCGATGGTCGCGGTCTGCTCGGTGGACAAGGACGAGGTCCTGGAGCGGCTCGGAGTGCGTACCACGACCAACCCGATCCAGCTCGCCCTGTGGGCGGGGTCCGGGCCGGTGGTCGTGTTCGCTACGTACGCCTCTCTCGTGGACCGCGAGGACCCCGCCGATGTCACTGGCCGTGGGACTGTTCCTGGGCCGTTGGAGTCGGCTCTGGCGGGCGGGGAGCGGCTGTACGGGCAGCGGATGGCTCCGTTTGACCTGGCCATTCTGGACGAGGGGCACATGACTGCGGGGGATATGGGGCGGCCGTGGGCGGCGATCCATGACAACAGTCGGATCCCTGTCGACTTCCGGCTCTACCTGACTGCCACCCCGCGGATCCTCGCCGCGCCCCGCCCGCAGCGGGGTCGGGACGGGCGGGAGGTGGTGATCGCGTCGATGGAGGACGACTCCCACACGTACGGCACCCGGATTTTTGATCTTGGGCTGGCGGAGGCGGTGGAACGCTCGATCCTCGCCGGCTTCGAGATCGACGTGCTCGAGATCCGCGACCCGGACCCGGTCCTGGGGCTGTCGGAGGACGCGCTGCGCGGCCGGCGCATGGCCCTGCTCCAGGCAGCATTGCTGGAGCACACCGCGCAGCAGAATCTGCACACCACCATGGTGTTTCACCAGCGGGTGGAAGAGGCCGCGGCGTTCGCCGAGCAAATGCCGCGCACCGCCGCCGAGCTGTACACCGCTGAGGCCTCCGCGGCGGCGCTGGCCGAGGCGGAGGAGCTGCCTGCGTCGTCGATCGACGCTGAGCTGTACGAGCTGGAGGAGGGCCGGCACGTGCCTCCGGACCGGGTGTGGGCGGACTGGCTGTGCGGGGACCATCCCATCGCGCACCGGCGTGCTGTGATCCATCGGTTCGCCAACGGCATCGACGCCCACAACCGGCGGGTGCACCGGGCGTTCCTGTCCTCCGTACGCGCCCTCGGGGTCGGGGTCGATATCGCCGGACTGCGCGGGGTCGAGGCCGTGTGCATCGTCGGCTCGCGCAGCTCCCAGGTGGACGTCGTCCAGAACATCGGACGTGCCCTGCGCCCCAACCCCGACGGCACGACCAAGACCGCGCGGATCATCATCCCCGTCTTCCTCCAACCCGGGGAGGACCCGAAGGACATGGTCGCCTCGGCCAGCTACCAGCCCCTGGTCGACATCCTCCAAGCCCTGCGCTCGCACTCGGAACGCATGGTCGACCAGCTCGCCTCCCGCGCCCTGACCCGCGGTGAGGAACGCCGGCGCACCCACATCCGGCCCGCGACCGGGGCCGGGCCGGAGAACGGGGACGAGACCGAGGAGACCAGCGAGGCGCAGCAGGAGGTCGACCGGGTCACCTCGGTCGTGGTCAACTTCGCCTCCCCCCGCGACGCCGCCGACATCGCCGCTCTGACCCGCTGCCGTGTCATCCGGCCCGAGTCCCTGGTCTGGCTGGAGGGCTACCAGGCCCTGATCCGCTGGCGCACCGAGAACGAGATCACCGGCCTGTACGCCGTCCCCTATGACGTCGAGACCGAGGTCGGCACGACGAAGGACTATCCCCTGGGCCGGTGGGTGCACCAGCAGCGCAAGGCGCTGCGTGCCGGTGAACTCGACCCCCACCGCAAAAACCTCCTGGACGACGCCGGAATGGTGTGGGAACCCGGCGACGAAGCATGGGAGAACAAACTCGCCGCACTCCGGTCCTACCGGCGGGCCACCGGGCACCTCGCACCCCGACAAGACGCGATGTGGGGCGACGGCGAGGGGGACGGCGAGCAGCTGGCCATCGGACAGCTCCTCGCCAACCTCCGCCGCAGGGGCGGCCTCGGCAAGGACCCCGGGCGAGCGGCGCAACGCGCACAGCAACTGGCCGCGATCGACCCGGACTGGAACTGCCCCTGGCCACTCGACTGGCAACGCCACTACCGCGTCCTCTCCGACCTCGTCGACGCCGACGGCCACCTGCCCGACATCCAGCCCGGCGTCCTCTTCGACGGCGACGACATCGGCAAGTGGCTTCAGCGGCAGAAACAGCCGGGCACCTGGGCGCAGCTGTCCACCGAACAACAGGAGCGGCTTGTCGGGCTGGGCGTGACGCCCGCAGAGGCCCCGGCTCCCGCCTCGGCGGGCAAGAGCCCGGCGAAGGGGACGGGCAAAGCGCAGCAGGCATTCCAACGCGGCCTGACCGCCTTCACCCAGTGGATCGCCCGCGAGGGTGCCCAGAAGGCAGTACCGAGGGGACACGTCGAGCCCGTCGTCATCGAAGGCCAGGAGCACCAGCACAAGCTGGGCGTCTGGTACGCCAACCAGAAACAGCGCCGGGACAAGCTCACCCAGGACCAGCGCGCCGCCCTGGCGGAGCTAGGCGCGGAGTGGGCGTAACGACAGGACAGGAGGAAACCGGTTGTGGAGCGCCAGGCGGCCTGCCCCTCCTTGTCCAGATGTGGCCGTCAGCTCTCGGGTTCGCCGATGTAGGTGTTCGGCATAATAATCTGTTCGATGCCAGGGGAGAGACGTAACGATCGCCACTACGCAGCAGGCACTCCAACAAGCCGCCGACCATCACCAGGCTGCAGAGCAGAGGGATGGCGGTGTAGGGCACTGACCGGACCGCCACCCGAACAACCACCAGCACCGAGCCCCCAGACCGACAGGCTGGCAATCACCAGGGCCAGGGCGAGCTCGGCAGGGCTGGCGAGGGCTTGCAGGTTGATGCCGGCGGCGTGGACCCATTGCGGCGAAAGCCGTACCTCAACAGCGTGGCCGATGAGTTTGTGGCACCCGGCCGGTCCAAGCTCGTGGCACCTGAGGAAAGGACACCGCCATGTCGGAGCTTCTCGTCGACTTCATCACCTCCCTCGACGGCCACGCATCAGGAGAGGGGTGGCCCGGGTTCTGGGGCCTCGAGGGCCCGGAGTACCTCGCATGGCTCGGCGAGCAGCCCGAGGCCACCTACCTGATGGGGACGAACACCTACCGCCAGATGTCGGGCTTCGCCGCAGGCGAGGTCCCGAATGGCCAAGACGAGTTCAGGCCCGAAGAAGAGGCGTCTGTCGACGAACTCACGCAAGCGTCCAAGATGGTGTTCTCCTCCTCACTCGAGGAGCCACTGACGTGGGCCAACTCCACGCTCGTTCGCGACGACGCCATCGAGGCGGTCCGAGCCATGAAGTCGAGCGGCTCAGGGCTCCTGAGTACGATCGGCAGCCTCCGCCTGTGCCGGTCCCTGCTACGAGCCGGACTCGTCGACCGCTTCCGCGTCGTGATGTTCCCGGTGATCACCGGGGCCACGGGCGCAGAACGCATCTACGACGGCTATCCGGACGTCGCCCTCGAGATGATCGGGCACCGCACCTTCGACGGCCGCACCCAACTGGTCGAGTACAAGCCCCGCGTGCTCGAACACCCGCCGCTCGGCGCCCCTGCGTGAGGTCACCCCGTCCACGGTCTCCCGGCCCAGGGCCCGTCGAAGGAGCCGACCGGCCGCGCGACCACCCCACGCAGTGGCTCCGGTGTCATCGGGGATGCGCAGCCGGGCACGCCGGTCTGGTGCTGACTCCATCATCCGTATCCGGCCAGAAGAAGGCCGACGAGCTCCAGTGTAGTCAATGCGCAAGCGCGCCTCAGGCCGTGTCTCAACGCGCGCTAGTCTGAGACCTCGGGCCCCGTACAGCGGGAGCCGCCTGTTCCTGCAGATCCGCGAACGCGGCTACCGGGGACGCCGCCAGATGGTTCGTACGTATCTCGCCGCTCCTCGGTCGGGCCCGGCCGAGCCGATCCGCGCAGACACCCCCCTCCACGGAGCATCTCAACAGCGGCTGCCTGCACGTCCTCTGGGTGTGCGGCGAGTTGTGGGCTCCACTGTCCCGCGCTGAACCGCATCCCGCGTACGAAGATGATCGGCGGTGCACCCGCTGCCGTCGCCGGGGGCTTCGGCTCTCTCTGCCTCAACTACACGCTCATGCCGGTCGATCAGTGAGCGGGGGCGGGGCGATGAGGGGCGTGGGTCTGTGGCCAGCCGGTCAGGCAGGCGCAGCCGCCCGAGCCGCGTAGGCACGGACATCCGCGTCCGGGTCCAGGACTGCCGTGGTGAGTGCCGTACGAGCGCCCTCGTGCGCCGGGTGCCGGAGCAGGGCCAGGACAGCGGCCTTGCGGACGTCGGCGTTGGGGTCGCCGAGTGCCTTGGACAGCGCGGGGACGGCGCGGTGCGGGTCGGCCGCGCCCAGGGCTGTGGCCGCACCTGTGCGTACCTGCCAGGACGGAGCGGCCAGCGCGTCCTCGGCCGCGAGGTCGTACGGGGTGGGGCAACCCACGGAGGCCAGAGTGGTGAACGCTGCCGCGCGGACCAGGATGTCCGCGTCGTCCAGCAGGGGGGCCAGCGCCTGCGGAGTGTCCAGGCCGCGGGCCACCGTGACGCGGACCTCGCGGGCCGGGTCGACTCCCGCGCGGGCGACGGCGTCGAGGGCGCCGACCGAGACCAGGGCGCGCACCGATGCGATACGGACCTCGATGTCCGGATCGGCGAGGGCAGGGGCGTAAGCGGCGGCGTCGCCCAGGCGCAGGGCACGCAGGACATCCAGGGCCGTTGACCGGACCAGGGCGTCGCCATGCGCAAGCGCGGTGTGCAGTCCGCTGCCCAACTCCGGCCCGGGGGTAAGGACTTCGATCAGTTCGCGCAGGGATGCGGCAGCGGCACCGCGGACTCCCGGATCCGGGTCCGCGAGCGTCGCGGCCAGCGCCGGGCCCGTACCCGCCGGGACGGTCTCAGTGAGCGCGGCCACCGCAGCGCGGCGCACTGCGGGGTCCGGGTCGGTCAAATAGGGGTGCAGGAGGGGGAGTTCGGGCTCCTCCTCAATGAGGGTGAGCAGTTCCAGGATGCGTGGTGAGTGGGAGGCGGCGGTGGTCGTGTCCCGCGTTTCCGTGCTGCTCGTTCGGGTGGGCGATCCGACCGGGGCCAGGTCGCGCTGCCCGGCCGTGGCCACCTGCTCCGGGTGCACCTCGCCCAGGTGCCGTGACGCGCCACCGACCGGCGTGAATTCCGCGACCGGGACCAGGTACGGCTCCACCGGGCGCGCGGTGAACTCCATCGTTCCGGCCGGGGACTTGTGAAGGTCCAGGTGGTGCAGCCAGACGTCGTCGTCACGCTTCGGGTGGTCCGTACGCTCGTGGTAGAGGCCCCAGCGGGACTCTGTCCTGGCCAGGGAGGAGCGGGTCGCCATCTCCGCGCAGTCCCGGATGAAGTGCACCTCGGCGCAGCGCATCAGCTCGTGCGGTGTCTGCGCGCCCATCTCGTCGATTTCGCCGCGCATCCGCTCGAAGTGGTCCACGGCCAGCGACAGCCGCGCGCCCGACTTCGGCGGTGCTACGTAGTCATTCACGAAGCGCCGCAGTTTGTACTCGACCTGCGGTTGCGGAGGTCCGTCCGGGTTGCGCAGCGGGCGGTAGATCAGTTCGTGGGCGTCTTGCACCTGCTCGGTCGGCAACTCGCCCTCGTACGCGCCGCATCGGGCGGCGTCCGCGCCCGCCAGGTCGCCGAAGACGAACGCGCCGATCATGTAGTTGTGCGGCACGCAGGCCAGGTCCCCCGCGGCATACAGACCGGGCACGGTGGTGCGGGCGTGGTCGTCCACGCGGACGCCCGACGCCGAGTGGCCTCCGCACAGGCCGATCTCGGAGATGTGCATCTCGACGTCGTGGGTGCGGTAGTCGTGGCCGCGGTTCGCGTGGAAGGTGCCCCGTGTCGGCCGCTCCGTGGAGTGCAAAATGTTCTCGAGGGCGCTGATCGACTCTTCCGGCAGATGGCTGAGCTTGAGGTACACAGGCCCGCGGTCCGAGGCGAGTTCGGCCGCGAACTCCGACATCATCTGGCCCGACCAGTAGTCGGAGTCGACGAAGCGCTCGCCGTGCCGGTTGACCTGGTAGCCCCCGAAGGGGTTGGCCACGTAAGCGCAGGCGGGGCCGTTGTAGTCCTTCATCAGCGGGTTGATCTGGAAGCACTCGATGCCGGTGAGTTCGGCACCGGCGTGGTAGGCCATGGAGTAGCCGTCGCCCGCGTTGGTGGGGTTCTCGTACGTGCCGTAGAGGTAGCCGCTCGCAGGCAGGCCGAGGCGGCCGCACGGACCGGTCGCGAGGATCACGGCGCCCGCGCGCACGGTCACGAACTCGCCCGTACGCGTGTTGAATCCGGCCGCTCCGACGGCCCGGCCGTCCGCCGTGAGCACCCGGACCGGCATCACACGGTTCTCGATGCGGATGCGTTCGCGCATCTCGCGGCGGCGCAACTGCCGGTAGAGGGCCTTCTTGACGTCCTTGCCCTCGGGCATGGGCAGGACGTACGAACCGGAGCGGTGCACCTGGCGCACCGCGTACTCGCCGTGCTCGTCCTTCTCGAATTTCACCCCGTACGACTCCAGTCGCTGCACCATCGAGAAACCGCGGGTCGCGGTCTGGCGGACGGTGGACTGGTCGACGATGCCGTCGTTGGCGCGGGTGATCTCGGCTATGTAGTCGTCGGGTTCGGCGCGGCCGGGGATCACGGCGTTGTTGACGCCGTCCATGCCCATGGCGAGGGCGCCGGAGTGGCGGACGTGCGCCTTCTCCAGGAGGAGGACGTCGCGGCCCTGTTCGGCCGCGGTGAGCGCCGCCATCGTGCCGGCCGTGCCGCCGCCGATGACGAGGACGTCGCAGGAGAGCTCCTGGGCGTCGGTGACTGCGGGGATCTGCATGGAAGGAGGGCCTCTCAGGTGCCGAGGGACGTCAGAACGGTGCGGCGCAGCTCGACGGTGGCGGGGGCGTCGTGGGACGTACGGTCGCGGGGGCGCGGCACGTCGAGGACGGCCAGGGGCCTCGAGGTGCGGCCGGTGCCGAGGAGCGCGACGCGGTCGCCGAGGAAGATCGCCTCGTCCACGTCATGAGTGACGAAGACGACGGTCGCACCCGTGCCGCCCAACACCTCGGCCAGGAGCTGCTGCATCCCGGCCCTGGTCTGCGCGTCGAGCGCGCCGAACGGCTCGTCCATGAGGACGGCCCGCGGATCTCCCGCGAGGGCACGGGCGAGCTGGACACGCTGCCGCTGACCTCCCGAGACGCGGTGCGGGAGTTTGACGCCGTGCCCTCCGAGGCCGACACGCTCCAGCCATTCCTCGGCCTGGGCGCGGCGCCCGGAGCGGCTCAACCCCTGGATGGCCAGCGGCAGTTCGACATTGGCGCGCAGAGTGCGCCACGGCAGCAGCGCGTCGTCCTGGAAGATCAGTGCACGTTCGGCGTGGGGTGCGGTGATGGGGGCCCCGTCCTGGGTGATCTGCCCGCCGAGGGGAGGCAGCAGCCCGGCGAGGGTGCGAAGCAGGGTGGACTTTCCGCATCCGGACGGGCCGACGACGGTGAGGACCTCGCCGGGTGCGATGTCCAGATCGAGCCCGTCGAGGACGGCGGCCCCCGCCCGCCCGATCGAAGCGCCGCGCAGGGTGAGCCGGGTTCCTCGGGGCGGGGCGAGGACGGGAGCGAGGATGGTCTCGAGGGGTGTGCTCATGGGCTCACGCCTCCTTGCGTCTCCTTGTGCGGGTGGTCCGGGGCGTGGACGGGGGTACGCATCCCGGCATCATCGGCCGTGGTGATGCGGGGTTCTGCTCGCGGAATCCTCGGCCGGTTCCGGCGTGGCAGCACCGGTGCCTCGAGGCGGGACGCCGTGCGTGGCAGCCACCGCGTCATCCTTCGGCCCAGCACCTCCAAAGCCGTCGACGTCATCCACCCGAGGGCTCCGATCGTCACCATGCCGACGAAGACGCCGGGGTAGTCGACCACCGTGTAGTCCTGCCAGGTGCGGTAGCCCACCCCGTACTCACCGGAGATCATCTCTGCTGAGATCACACAGATCCACGAGACGCCGATGCCGACGGAGAGCCCGCCGAGAATGCCGGGCAGTGCCCCGGGCAGGACCACCGAGCCGAGGACGCGCCACCGGCCGCCGCCCATCGTGAGCACCGCCTCCTCCCAGACCGGGGTCAGGGCGCGGACCGCGTGCCGGGTGGAGACCATGACGGGGAAGAATGCCGCGGTGAAGGTGATGAACACGATGCCCTGCTCGTTACTGGGGAAGAGCAGGATCGCCACGGGTACCAGGGCGATCGCCGGTATGGGCCGCAGTACTTCGAGGACGGGACCGAGCAGGTCGGCGGCCAGGCGGGAACGGGCGATCGCCGTGCCGACGGCCACGCCTGCGACCGCCGCGAGGGCGAAGCCGGCCAGGATGCGGCTGAGGCTGTCCGTAAGGTCCTGCCAGTACTCCTCGCTGCCGATGCGCCGCCCGAACTCCCGCGCGACGTCGATGACCGTGGGGAACTGCTCGAAGCGGAGCCACAGTTCGACGTCGAGCGCGGTCAGGAGCTGCCACAGGCCGAGCGCGGCGGCGAGCGACAGGGCGCGCAGCAGATGATGCCCTGTCATGACGCCTGCCCCTGCGCCTGGTTGTGTGTGAGGGCCTGCTTGTACGAGATGGTGCGCGCCCCCGGATGCGCCTTGGTGTAGGCCGTGGCGGTGGAGGGCGTGACGAAGGGCAGCAGCTTCTTGCCGTCCGCCACCCACACGGCCTTGTCGGCGAACCAGGGCGTCCCGGTCGTGGTGTCGGGGACGTACGCGGCACGCACCTTGCCCTGGTGCGCGGCTGCCTGGCGCAGCATGTCGGCCGGTTCGGCGAAGGACCGGGTCTTGTTCTCGCCCTTCAGCCAGAGCTCGCTGCGCGGGGGCTTGGGGGTGGCGGTCAGGGCGGTGGCGTATCTGTCGCCGTACGCCTTCTTCATGTATCGCTCGTCGACGAAGGCGTCGACATCGACATCGCCCACCAGCTTCGCCGACTTCAGGACGGGCACGTCCTTCTTCAACGCATCCACCAGCGCGGGTTTGATCGTGGTGTCGAAGGTGGCGATGCCGTGCGCGCCGTTGTAGAGGTAGACGACCTCGGGCGGAAGACCGGTCGCCTTCGCCACTGATTCCGCGGCCGCGACAGGCCACTTGTTGAGGTGGTCGGTCGCCTTGGCTTGGGCGCGCAGAAAGTCCTCCAGGACTCCGGGGCGCTTCTTCGCGAAGTCGTCCCGCGCGGTGACCCCATGGAAGGTCGGCAGGTCCAGTTCCGCACCGTCGTACAGTGCTCGGGCCCGGTCTTGGAAGGCGAGCAGGCCGGGCCATGCCACGAACTGCGAGAGAGCGTCAGCGCTGCCCGCCTGGAGCGCCGAGGCACCCACGGCGGGCTGCTGGTTGAGCTTGCGGATGTCGTTCTCCGGGTCGATGCCGGCCTGCCGCAGCGCCCGTACCAGGGTGCCGTCGGCAGCCGATCCGACGCTCGTCGAGACCTTCTTGCCGCGCAGGTCCTTCAGTGCAGAGAGCTTCGAATCGGTGCCGGTGACAATGGTGTTGAGCCCTCCGCGGAGGTTGTATCCGGTGACGGAGACGAGCTTCGTCGGCCGGTTCAACTGGGTGCCACGGGCGGCGTTGATCAAGAGGGGGAAGTCGCCCATCGACCCGATGTCGATCTTCCCGGCAGTCATCTGCGCGGTGATCGGGGCGCCGGTGGCGTAGTCCTGCCATTTGACCTTGTACGTGACGCCCTCGCGCTTGCCGCGCGCGGCGAGTTCGCGCTCGAAGTAGCCGAGCGACCGCAACAGCGTGCCCGCGGTGACGGTGTTGATGGTCTTGGACTGGTAGCCGATGGTCACGGTGACGGTGCCGGAGTCGTCCGCGCTCGCGCCGCCGCAGCTCGTTAGGGGCAGGGCCAGCAGGATGGCCGAGGCAGTGGCAAGCGCCGTGCGTTTGGTGGGAGCTGTGCGTTTCATGGGAGCCGTACGTTTCACGGGAGCTGTGCGCCTCATGGGAGTGGGAGCCTCTCGACCTTCGCCGCCTTCCTTCGCCGCCATCACCGGAGCAGATAGGGCATGTTGACCGTGACCGCGCCCGTGGGGCAGCGGGCGGCGCACGGCCCGCAGTACCAGCACTCATCGACGTGCATGAAGGCCTTGCCGCTGTCCGGGTTGATCGCGAGCGAATCGAGCGGGCACATGTCGACGCAGAGCGTGCAGCCGTCGATGCACTTCGACTCGTCGATGGTCACGGGCACGTCGGCGCGCTGGGGGGCCAGAGGCATGGCTGTCTCCCGGAAAGAGTGGCGGAGTGAGAAATCAGAAGGACCGGCGGGCCGGCCGGCGGGCCCGGTGGCCCGCACGGGCCGGTGGTTCAGAGCGCCCGGTGGAGCAACCCGGTCATGGCAATGCGGTCACCGCGGAAGCGAATGAACTCCAGGTCCACGGGACGCCCGTCGGACAGCGAGGTGAGGCGTTCGAGCATGAGGACGGCGACGCCGCGCGGGGCCTCGAGAACGGCGGCGGAGTGCACGTCGGCGTTGACGGCCTCCAGGGTGATCTCGGCCGTGCCGAGCGGCTGACCGGTCAGGGTCTCGAGCAGCCGGAACACATCTGTGTTCTCCAGATCGCAGCCGATGAGACCGGCGCCGATGTCCATCGGGATGTAGGTGAGATCGAGGGAGAGCGGCAGGCCGTTGAGCCGGCGCAGCCGCTCGATGTAGAGCACGTCGGCGTGCTCTACCAGGCCGAGCCGCTGCGCCACGGGTGCGGGCGCGGGGACGGGACCGACCGTACGGACTTCGTTGGTGACGTCGCCGTGTTCGTGCAGGGTCTCGGCGAGGCCCTGCAGCCGGTCCAGGCCGTGCGGATACTTCTCGGTCACCACGACGGTGCCGACTCCGGGCTGCCGTTCCAGCAGCCCTTCTGTACGGAGCAGATCCAGCGCCTGCCGGACGGTGTTCCGAGAGACGTGGTAGTCGCTGCCGATCGCGCCCTCCAGCGGCAGGACACCGCTGGGAAAGCCTCCCGTGCGCACCTGGTGGCGCAGGAGGTCGGCGAGCTGCCGCGCTTGGTCCGCGCGCAGCCGACGCCGGCGTGCGGCGGCGACCGGCACAGTGTGCTCGCGGATACGTTCGGCTGGCATGCGACGGACCATACCGACGTGGCCGCGGTCGTGGTGTTGCCGGAGTATTGCGCCACTCGACGCCTCACATGCACCGGGCCTGACCTGCGTGTTCTCGCGGCCGTCGGAAAGATCTGCCAGGGCGGCTGCTCCACGCAGGGTGCTGCCACTGGTGCGGTGTCGAGCAGCGGGTCAGGGGGTCACGAGCCAGTGGTCCGGTGTCCAGCGGAAGGTGCGCGAGCCGCCACTCGCGCAAGGACGTGACGGTCGCCGACGGCTGACCTGCCGGGTGCGTGTTCCGAGGCGATCGACACGGCGAACTGCGGGCCGCAGCGCGTCGACATCCTGGGCGCCGACATCACCCTCCAGCGGCTTCAGCGCCAAGCCGTCGACGAGATCACCGCCGTGCTGGCCGTCTCCGGACAAGACGCTCACCCAGCACAAGGACCATGGCGCCACCTCCCGACGAGGGGCACACCGCCCCCAGAGCCCGCGCCGCGGCCACACCGGATAAGGAGCCGGACAGCCTTGCTGCCCCCGCTCCTTGTCCAGCGGCGAATCCCAGTGCTGCAGACCAGCGCTCACACGCCACCACGGGCGAGGAGCTGGGCGTGTTTCCCCCTCTCTGGCGGCCTCACCGGCCCTCACTGAAGTCCTGTATCCGTGGTTTCGAATAGAGGCGGCCGCGGGCAACCGCAGCGGCCTCGCTGCCGCGATCTCCCGCCTCGACCAGATCAACCACTCACTCAGTCTCCCGATGGAAATCGAGACCGAACAACTCACACACCAACTCCTCAACCAGAACAGCCCCGCTGTAGGTTCCGCAGATACGCGAGCAATTCCGCGTGATCACGAGCACTGTTCGAGCATTTCCGCGTGATCATGGGCAGCGGTAACGTTCCGTAGTTGTCACTTGACGTCTGTTAGCGATCTTCCGGATTGGGCTGTGCGTCCCCGTCGCACCGTCTCAGTATGGCCGCAGAGCGCCCAAGTAAGGGCCGTAGCAAGCACAACAGCCCTGCTGCGTCGATTCGGTACGTGGACGGGGCGGTTCGCGAAGTCCCCTTTCAACCAGTTGCGGTTGAGGGACCTCGACGAGTCGGACCCGTGGCAGCGGTTCGTTCGGTAACGGCATGGCGCACTACTCGGGCGACTACGCCTCGGCGACGACGGGCAGCCGACGGCATTCCAGCCGCGGGCCCTGGGCCGGTCGGACTGGTACAGCCCTAGCAGCGCAATGCGTGCTGGACCAGCGGGCACGGGAGATGGTGGAGGGCGCGGCCCACCTTCACCACTAACTTTTGCGTTTGGATCAGCGGGCGGACCAGAGATAGCTGCGCATCGTCGGGGGCGCGGCCAGTCGGGGATTCCGGCGCGGCGAGCGCGACATCCTGCGCTCTTGAGTCCGCCATCGCCTGGTGAAGCTGGGTGAGGTCACGGGCGCCTCCTGCTGCGGAAAGGGGCCCTGGGGGTAGCAGGCATCTGAAGCCCTCTGACCACCTGGACGCGCTCGTCGGTATGGCCCTCGATCAGGTCCATCAGCAGCGTCGAGAGCTCGTCGCGTTCCAGCTGCGCGTGTCCGAGGAGCTCAAGGACTTCGGCCTCGGTGTCGGCCCATGACGGCGGCCCGGGCGCAAGTGCCTCCTTGAGACGGCGGGTGACGGAGGCCAACAGTTGGGAGATTCCCTCCGGTTGGCCGTCCGTGCCCGCTGTGTAGGTTCCCTGCCGGAACCAGATGCCGTCCTGGGTGAGGGCGTCGAGGGCTTCCTGAACTTCGGAGGCGAGCCTGTCGGCCGTTTCGCCGAAGGCGACCGCGTCACCTGGCCGCTCCAGTCTGAGGTCCTGGGCCGTGTGGTCAAGAAATTCGTACCAGGCTCGCACTCTCGTCCTGATCCGCACGATACGAGCTGTCGCCGCCTCCGCCTTGACCAGCCGTGCGGCATGGCGCTGTCCGTGAATCTGAGTGACGTAGGCCAGGACGCCTGCGACAAGGGCCCCGCCAACAGCCCCGATGAGCCCGTAGAGTTCTCCGCTCATGGCCGCGTTCCCCTGGTTCCCTCGCCGCCTGGGGCCAGGGGCGCCAAGCCGTTGCAGTGTGACAGCAGCTCGCGCAGTTCACCCATGGTGGTCATGGCGTCGCCCGGCTCCTCGCACAGTGCCCGGTCGATCGCCCTCGCTAGTTCACGCGAAACCTGTGGGTTGTGGGACCGGACCGGTATCGGTGAGCTGTCGAGTACAACCTGCCAGGGGTCGGCGCCGGGTGGGAAGGGCCGAGGGCTGGTGAGCGTAAGCATCCAGTACAGGCAAGCTGCCAACGACCACACGTCGACCTCGGGGCCGCTGTACTTGAAGTCGACGACTTGCCCGCGCGACATGAACTGTGGGCGGCCGACCGTGGTGCCGGTCAGGGTGAACCCGCTCAGACCGGCCTCGTCGAAGGCCTTGGCAAGGCCGAAGTCGCCGACCTTGACATCGAAGATCTCGCCGGAGGCGTCGCTCGGGTTGCGGGCCGCGCTGATCAGGAGGTTCTGCGGCGTGACGTCGCGGTGGACGACGCCTTGGGCGTGTGCATGAGCCAGGCCGTCCATGGCCTGGTCGGCGACGCGCAGAACCTCTTCCGGCGTGAAGGGGCAGTCACGCCGCCGCGCGGCCCACTGGTCGAGGCTGCCACCGGGGCAGAACTCCCCGTACAGGACGAGGGTCTCGTCGATCTCGTCGACGCGGTGGAGGGCTGCGATGTGTGGGTGGCTCAGTCTGCCGGTGACCTCGGCCTCGCGGCGGAAGCGGGCCAGGGAGTGCGGTCCCGGCACGACGCGCGGGAGCATGACCTTCAACGCGAAGTCCCGCCCGGTCGCCGTGTCGCGGGCCAGGAACACGCTGCCCATGGCTCCCTTCCCCAACTCGCGCAGGATACGGACACCTCGCTCGGCGAGGGCGGCGCGCACGGAGGGCTCCAGCCAGGCCGCGCTGGTCATGGGGACTCCTCCACTTCGTGCTCGGCGGACCTTGGTGCCAGGTCCCAGTCGCACTCCCAGACACCGAGTGCGCCACCAGAGCTACCAGTCACCAGATGCCGCCCGTTCCTCGTCATGTACACGCCGTCGATTTCCCCGTCCTGCCAGAAGAGTTCACCCACCTGCTCACTCGACTCCCACTTCCACACACGTACGCGGCGGTCGGTGGAGGCGGCGAAGACGTAGCGGCCGTCCGGAGACAGACACATACCGCGCCAGAAAGTCATGGGTGGGGCCTCCAAGCGCCGCACGAGGCCCCCCGATTGCAGCGCGCGTACCTCGATGGGGCTATTCAGGAGCGTTGCCGAGACGACGTGTCGCCCGTCCGGAGTCACTTCGAGGGAGTCGTGCCCTCCGATGGCCGACCGGGCGTGGAAGCGCAGGAATCGCCCCGTGCTCAACTCCCATATTCGCACCGCGTGTTCCTCCGGCCCGGTCGACAGGACACACTGGCCGTCCGGGGTCACCCTCAGCGCCGTCACCGGCGCCCTGTGCCCTCTCAGGACCCGCACGCAACGGCCGCTTGCAACGTCCCACACGAGGATCCTGCGGTCTTGGCCCCCGGACAGGAGGAGGCGACCGTCGGGACTGAAGCACAGTGCGGACACCGCGTCTGTGTGTCCTACGCGCTTGTGCAGGCACTCTCCGCTCGAGCGCTCACCGCTGTCGTGCTCTCCGCCTGCGAGACGCCAGAAGCGCAAGGATCCATCCACCCCTGCCGTGGCGGCGAACCGGCTGTCGGGGCTCACGGCGCCGACGGTGACCGCCGCGTCATGGCCCTCGAGGGCTGTGTGCCGCTCGCCCGTGGCGACGTCGGACAGCCACACCCGCCCGCCGTCGCCCGCCCTTTCGCCAGCAGGCATGGCCGCCAGTACGTGGGATGCGCCCGACACGTCGCACATCGCCAGCGGAAGCGTGTCGGGGCCGCCCAGGGTGTGGCTGAGCCAGCCTCCGCGGAAGGCGGTGCGGGCGGAGACCAGGGCCAGCCGGCCCCATAACTCCAGTACTCTGCTGTCCCGTTCGTGCCCCTCCTGGTCGCGGGCCCGCTCCAGCAGTCGGTGCGCGCGGTCCCACTCCCTGGCGGCGAGGGCTTGCCCGGCTTGGGCGAGATGGTCGTCGACATGCGCCCTGACCGCGTACTGCACCGCGACCGACCGCGGCCGGGAGATCTGCAGAGGGCTCTCGGGCCCCGCGGCGAGATGCCTCGCCCGCAGTTCCCCGTCACGCACATGGATCACGTATCGGCCATCGGCGCTCAAAGCGGCTGGGAGGTGGAACGCGGTGCCGGTGGTGCCGATGGTCAAGGTGAAGAGGCAGCGGCCTGATTCCAGATCCCACGCGCGGGCCGCACCGTCGCTGCAGTGCGTCAGCACCCAGCGCGAGGCGCTGTGCGCCGGAGCCGTCCGGGGCACCTCCACGTGATGCACCGTTGTGGGGTGAGCGGCCAGTTCCCGCACCGGAGTGCCGGACGGCAGCTCCCACAGGCGGACCGCTCCGCCGCCGTGCCCCGTGACCAGTCGCCCGTCCGAGGTGACGCACAGAGAGGCGCACTTTTCCGCCGGGAAATCGAGGAGTGCGGCACGGCGGCCGGTCGCCAGTTCCCACACGCCCACCTGAGTACTTCCGGCCGAAACGACCACCCAGTGGCCGTCCGGTGTGACGTGCAGTGCGTCCACCGGACCGGCGTCGTCGGCGGAGGGGCCGGCCAGAGTCCGTATGCACCGCCGGTCGTGCAGATCCCAGACCTGGACCTCGCCCTTCTCGCAGGCGACCAGCGCGTGCCGCCCGTCCGGGGTGAGTGCGACCGCCCGTACTCTGTCACGAGCCTTGATGAGTGCGGGATTTCGGCCGCGGCCCACCTCCCAGAACCGGACGGGGCCGTCGCGGTGGAGCACTTCGGCCGCGGCGGCCCGGCGGGAGTGCTGGGCTGTCGCGACGAGGTGCGTCCGTACTCGGCGGTCGTGCACGACACGGGCGAAGCGCCCGGTCATCAGATCGCACTCCCACAGGCCGTCGTCGGCTGCGATGACGGCCTGGCTGCCGTCCCCCACGGGAAACACCGGGGGGCCGCCCCAAGCACCGCCGTGCATGTCGGGGCCAGTGCACTCCCACAGGACCACACCCGTGACGACGTCACGCAGAGTGAAATGTGTGACTGGGCCAAGATTGTCGATGGCGAGAACGCGGGAGGTGTGTGGTACCGCGACCACCTGCAGAGCTGGCTCGAAGTCGTCGACCGGCTTGCACGCTTCCGGCGCGGTGTTGTCCGCTTCGGCGTCCGCACCACTGTCGCCTCGCTCCCGACCGACCAGCCGCAGCAGCGGATCGATGCGCAGCGGGTCCCCGTCCGCCGCGCGCGCGGCTCGCAGCGTGTGCAGGACTGCCCCGTCCGTCGCCACCCCCTCGCGCCACCTCAACACGCCATTGTTGTACGTCGCTTCGGGGTGGTATGGATCGGCGGCGAGCGCTTGGGCCAGCAGCTGTTCGGCGTCGGCGGCACGGCCGAGGTCGAACATCGACAAGGCGCGGTTGTTGAGCTCGTCTGCACGCATCTGCCCCGGCACGGGTCGCAGGCGGGGGTATGCGGCCCCCGACACTTCCCGATAGATCGCGATCAGCGTTTCGGCGCACTCTCCCATGCTCACGGGTCTCTCCCGAGGCGGCCGACGCAGACACCGGGCGAGGAGGTCGCCCAGCGCGTCGGGGATCGCCAGAGCAGGCTCGGGCCGCCAGCGGCCGCCTTCACGAACCTCGCGCCTCTCGGCATCCCCCTCGCGGTGGGCACGCCGCCGCAGGGCGTCGAGTGCCGCGCCGGCGGCAGCACCCGTGTACCAGGTCACCTCTCCGGAGAGCATCTCGAGCACTGTCGCGGCGAAGCTCCACATGTCGCTGGCAGGACCGAGCCGTTGCCCCGCGAGCTGTTCCGGCGAGGCGTAGGGGCGGGTCATGCCACGCACGGTCACCGACAAGTCGGCAGCCTCCGCACACCCCCCTCCCGCGCTGTCCGGCGGACGGCTCGCCCCTGCTCGGGCGAACGCCCGCGCCAGTCCGAAGTCCGTCAGTTTCACGCTGCCTTGCGCATCGAGAAGGACATTGCCCGGTTTGACGTCCTGGTGGACCAGGCTCCGCGCGTGCGCATGGGCGAGCCCCCACGCCATCTGGACAGCGATGTCGAGCACCCGCAGCAGCGCGATGTCGCACCCGCCCGCGTACAACCGCCCGTCGTCGAGCCAGGCTCGCAGGCTGCCCCCTTCCACGTACTCGGTGAAGACCAGCGGTACCCCGCTGACGACGCGGACGTAGTGACAGAAGCACAGATGCGGATGCAGCCCGATCGACATCCATGTCTCGGCCTCTTCGACGAAGCGCTCCACACCGTTGGCCTGGGCGAGGAGTTCGGGGCGGGGCCGCTTGGCGGCGAGGTCGAGGCCCCACTGCTTGTGCCGCACACGGTAGACGAGGCCCATGCCCCCGGCCCTGTGTACATGAGTCACCTCGTACTGCTCCAGGATAGTCTCGCCGACATCCCAGGCAGCAGCCTCGGGCTCAGCTGACATTCCGCTCCGCCAGTGTGCATGCGAGGGGCAGGCCAGGAGGGATGAACAAGTCCTCTTCAGGCGGGCTCGGCCAGCACTCAGGGCCGGAGTGCTGGCCGAAGAGCATTGCCAAGGGATAGGCGAGCCTGTGAAGTTCAGGATCGGCGGCCCACTGAGAACTTCCGGGCCCCGGGCGCAGCAGGGAGTTCACGAGCGCCACGGAGCGCATCAGGCAGGCGCCTTCCCGTGCTTGCAGTCTACCCACTCCCTGCTCTGCCAGACGGGTCCTGGTCAGCCTGATCACCTGCTTAGCCTGACCAAGGCGACCCGGCCGTTCCTGGGCGAGGCAGGTCTCCTCCTCGTCGGCGAACAGGAAGTCCAGGAGAGCCTGCTCCTCGGGCATCAGCGGCCGAGGGTCGCCGACGTCGGGGTTGCGCGTCGCCACGATGGCGTGCTCATAGAAGCCCTGCCCGCCCAAGTGGAACCACACGTGGCCGCGTAATGCGAGCCAGGCCAGTTCGGCGGCGAAGACCTTGCCGACCCGCGACTCCGTGCCGTCGGTAATGCCGGTGGTCCCGGGCAGGACAAAGACCGCGTCCCCGAGCTGCAGAGGGCTGAAGTGACCCAAGAGATAGGTCAGTTCATCACGCAGCCGCTGCGTTCTGCTCTCGGGTGGGCTGCGCAGCTCGGTCAGTGTCCGGCTCATCTCCGCTCGCCAGCTCAGATA
Source organism: Streptomyces sp. NPDC033180 (assembly GCF_055577645.1). NCBI lineage: Bacteria > Bacillati > Actinomycetota > Actinomycetes > Kitasatosporales > Streptomycetaceae > Streptomyces > Streptomyces sp. NPDC033180. The sequence continues at coordinate 19,620 of NZ_JBVIPU010000002.1, forward strand.
GTGCTCGATCAGCATTCCGGTGGGGTACGCCGGCGACTCGCCGTCCGCCAGGCGTATATGGGTCAGCGCGGCGGCACCCGCGAGGAACTGCTTGCTGCTCTCGATGGCACGGTCTGCCACCGCGCGCCGCCGGGCCCGCTCACCGAGCGTGCGCGCCCGGCTCACCGCAAGTTCGCAGTCGGTGTGCAGGGTCGCGTCCACTAAATAGAAGGCTTCCATATGCGCTTGGCCCCGCAGGATCGAGCCGTGCAGGAGACGCCGCGACCCGCGGCGCAGGGGTGTGGTCAGCGTACGCAACACCGGTGGCTGCCCTCCGGTCCTTGGATGCGTCGTTCCGCCCGGTCCATACTGTGCTGCTGCCTCTTGCCGACGAACACGCATCCCATACCCTCTGCGGTTGCAGCGCACACGCCACTGCGGCTCGGCCTCCGGTCGGCACCAGAACGCCAGCAGCCCCTCATGATGGGCAGCGGTAACGCGCAGTAGCTGTCAGTTGTTGACTGTTAGTGATCTTCCGGTTTGGGCGGTGCGCCCTCTTCGCACTGTTCCAGTACGGCCGCAGAGCGCCCAAGAAAGGGCCGCAAGCACAACACCCCTACGGCGTCGATTCGGTACGCCGACGGGTCGACTCGCGAAGTTCCCTTCAACCTGCTGCGGTTGAGGCGCTTCGACGAGTCGGACCCGTGGCGCCGGGTTCGTTCGGTACACGGGATGGCGCACGCTTCGGGTGACTACGCCTCGGCGACGACGGGCGGCCAGGTCATCTACGAGAGTCGCCTGGAGCTCGCACGCCTGCTACTCGCCGACTTCGACCAGTCGGTGTGCGGCATCTACGCCCAGTCCTTGCGCATGGTGGCGTGGGTCGACGGCAAGGTACGCAGTCACGTTCCGGACTTCCTTCTCGTGATGCGGTCGGGGACAGTGCGCGTCGTCAACGTCAAACCGGCGTCGCGTCTGCAGGACCCCAAGGTCGCGCAGGCCCTGGCCTGGCCGAGGCATCTGGTCGAGCGGCACGGCTGGAAGTACGAGATCTGGTCGGGCGCCGAGCCGACGTTGCTGGAGAACATCAGGTTCCTTGCCGCCTATCGGCACCCTGGCGTCGTGCCCGCCGACCAAGTCGATCGGACCTGGCAGGAAGTCGTCGACGGTGAGGAAATGGCGCTCGCCGAGCGACGGCCGGCCGGGGACCGGAAGCCCGAGGAAGCTCATCCGGCGCTGATGGCGCTGTTGTGGGACGGAAGGTTGACCACCAACCTTGCGGCTCGGCCGCTGTCGGGAGAGTGCGTCCTGCGGAGGCGTGCGTGAACCAGTGGACGACGACGCTGCGACCGGACCTACCGATCGCCTTCGACGGTGAGCAGTTCACCGTCGCGGAGATCGAAGGACGCCGGGTGCTCCTGCGCCAGTCCGCGGTGGCGGGAGCGCCGAAGCTGCGGCAGGTCGACATCTCCGCCCCTGTCAGCCGCGATGCGCGCCGTCGTGATGACGCCGTTCGCCCTCGAACGCCTACGAATCATCACGCAAATCCCAGGCCACGAAACCGTTGTTGCCGCCGCCCGAGCCTTCTACAACGGACGAAGCGGCGCGCTCCGACAACGCATGACAGGCATCGAAAGAGCCGCCGGCTTCACCGTCATCGACCGCACCAGCAGACCTCACGCACCCACCGAACAAGGACAAGAGTTCCTCCACGAAGCAGCCGGAATCCTCCGCACCGCTGATGCAGTACGGGAACCTGGATAAGCCTCCACCACTGCGTCAACGCCTGCCAGCACAGTTACCTCACGCAGAGTGTGTGACCTCAGCATCCGCAGACCGCCGATTGCTCAACAACCACCAACAAAGGCCCTGTTCACCGGACCCGGATTCGCACGTTTCCGCAGGAGCCAGTGCTCACAGAGCGGCGGAACCTACACCAACTGACCGAGCAGAGGCGTCATCGGCTTCTTCGTCGCGTGGCCATCCCATGACTGATGAAAAGGACGATGCCGAGAGTGCCGAGGCCCACCCCGACGTAACCGACGAGTTCGCCCCGGGCTTCGTTCTTCTTCTCCTCGGCGTAGCTGACGCTTCCGCCGCCGCTGAAGCTTGAGCACCACTGACCTGGTCTCATCGGTCTGCCGTCGCACTCGACGGCGTTGCCGTTCAAAATCGCCTCGGCGTTGATGAAGAACATGGCGGCCCCGACCACGACCAGAACGTAGGCCAGGACCGTGAGCCATCGACGAGTCGCCATCCCCCAACCTCTCAGGCGTATAGGGACTGCCACGAACCGCAGGGCTGACGATCGTCATGCATCCGAGGTTCAGAAACAAGCTCGAGAGTGGTCACGACAGGTGGGGACCCGGCCTGGATTCGTTACTTCAGGCCGGGTCGCGATGCGCCGGCTGTCAGTTCTTCAGGGCGGCGAACATGCCGGGGTCGTAGGACCCCCCTTGCATGCGCGTGATCACCCCGATCCGGTTGGCGGCATTGATCATGGCGACCAGGGAAACGAGCGCCGCGATCTGGTCATCGTCGTAGTGCTTGCGAATCTGGGCCCAGGTCTCGTCGGACACGCCCTGGTGGGCGTCGGCGAGCCGGGTGCCTTCTTCTGCGAGCGCCAACGCGGCCCGCTCGGCGTCGGTGAACACCGTGGATTCGCGCCAGGCGGCAATCAGGTTGATCCGGGTCGCGGTCTCGCCGGCGGACGCGGCCTCCTTGGTGTGGACGTCGACGCACCAGCCGCAGCCGTTGATCTGGCTGACGCGCAGTTCCACCAGCTCTTGGAGGGACTTGGGCAGCGTTCCCTCCTGGATCGCCAGGTTGACGTTGTAGATCCGCTTGCTGACCTTGGCACCGAGCTGGTTGGTCATCAGGTTGATACGGGGTTCCATTGTTTCGTCCTCACTTGTCGGAGCTGCCTGCCGTGCGGCTTGGTTCGCGCGGCGTCGTGACGACATGGAGATGCCGGAGCGCCGATTCCTGTGACAGCTCGGTGAGGTGACGCAGACCACTGATTCCTGGTGTCACACAGCGGTGAGCGGCGGCATCTGGTGGGTGACACGGTCCGGCATCTGGTGGGCGACACGGTCAAGGGGACAACCGACCCTTGACCTCAACTGCACTTCGGATTGCAGGGTTGAGCCGTCCGGCCGACCGATCACAGACGACAGACGAGGTCGGCCCTCAGCGTGAGGAGAACTCCATGTCCAGCGAGAAGAGTGTTCTGGTCATCGGCGGTACCGGGAACCAGGGTGGTGCCACCGCAAGGGCGCTGCTCTCCCGAGGATGGGATGTGCGTGCCCTGGTCCGCGATCCGGACAAGCCCGGGGCCCGGGAACTGCGGGAGCAGGGGGCGGTTCTCGTCCCGGGCGACATGGACGACGAGGCGTCCCTGCACAGGGCCATGACCGGTGTCCATGGCGTGTTCAGTGTGCAGGCGCTGGCGTACGAGCCGGCAACTCTGGCCGCGGAGGTCCGTCAAGGCAAGACGGTGGCGGATGTCGCCAAGTCGGCCGGGGTCGGGCACTTTGTGTACAGCTCCGTGGGCGGTGCCGAACGGCGCACCGGGATCGATCACTTCGAGAGCAAAGCCACCGTCGAACGGCACATCGTCGCTCTCGGGCTGCCCGCCACCATCCTGCGGCCGGCGTTTTTCATGAACAATCTGCTGCATTACGCCGACGCTCAGGGCGAGCGGCTGCTGGCACTGCCGGTCAGGCCGGACAAGCCGATGCAGATGATCGCTGCTGATGACATCGGGGTGTTCGCCGCTATTGCCCTCGGCGACCCCCAGGCCTACGTCGGCCGCCAGATCGAGCTGGCCGGCGACGAGCTCACCTTCCCCGAAGTCGCCCAGATCTACGAGCGCGTGACCGGTGTCCCAACCCGCCTCGAGGTGCAGCCCATCGAAGAGCGCATGTTCGAATGGTTCGCGGAGGAGGGCTACCAGGCGGACATCCCCACCCTGCGTGGTCTGCATCCGAAGCTCATGACCATCGAAGAGTTCCTCGTCCGGCAACTCCAGACCGCCACCGCGTGAGCCTCTGCGAGGAATCCTCCATGGAGCACATCGACAGCCGCACGGACCCCGCGACCGCGGCGTTCGTCGCCCACCGCAACCTGCTGTTCACCGTCGCCTACGAGATGCTCGGCTCGGCCGCCGACGCCGAGGACGCCTTACAGGACACCTGGCTGCGCTGGGCGGGCGTCGACCTCGACACGGTGCGAGACCCCCGCGCCTTTCTGGTGCGGATCACCACACGCGAAGCGCTGATGCGGCTGCGTACGCTGCGTCGGCGCAAGGAGTCCTACGTCGGTCCCTGGCTGCCCGAGCCGCTGCTGACCGCGCCGGATGTTGCCGAAGACATTGAGCTGGCCGACAGCGTCTCGATGGCGATGATGCTGGTGCTGGAGACGCTCGCGCCGACCGAGCGGGCGGTCTTCGTGCTGCGCGAGGTCTTCGACCTCGGTTACGACGAAATCGCAGACGCCGTCGGCAAAAGCCCCGCCGCCGTACGCCAGATCGCCCACCGCGCCCGGTCCCACGTCGCCGCGCGCCGACCGCGCGGAGCCGTTGCCCCGAACGAGGCCCGTGCCGCGCTCGAAGCCTTCCAGCAGGCGATCGAAACGGGCGACATGCAAGGCCTGCTCGACATCCTCGCACCGGACGTCGTCTTGCTGACCGACGGCGGCGGAGTCGTGCAAGCTGCCTTGAAGCCCGTCGTGGGTATCGGCCAGGTAGCCCCCGTGCTGAGCCGGCTCGCTGCTGCGGCATCGATGCGGCCGACGCACGTCAACGGGCATCCCGCGTTGATCGTCCGGTTGGACGGCGAGGCCGACACCGTCCTCGCGGTGCGCATCGACGACGGTCTGATCACTAGGCTCTACGCCGTGCGCAACCCCGAGAAGCTCTCACGGATCGCCCGTGAGACGGAGGTGAGCCGCTGAACGGGTTCCAACGCTCGCAAGGGCTGTGAGCCTTGATCGCAATCGCAATCGCAGTCGTGGCCGACGTACCCGCAGTCGCGCGACCTTGCCGTCGGCCACCCCAAAGGCGTAGAGGGACAGGGCAGTTCAAAGACGATCGCTCAGGGCACGGTGGTGACGATCTTGCCGCGTGCGTGGCCGGCGGCGCTGACGTCACGGGCCGCGGCGGTCTCCTTCAGCGGGAACGTGGCGTACAGGGGGATGGTGAAGCGGTGAGGCGGCCCTGATCGGCCAGGTCCGCCGCCAACGGCAGTCCTGCCCAGCCCGGTGACTCTCCTGCCTCGGAGCGGGAGAACCGCACTCCGTGCCGAGCAGCGGCGAAGTCCGCGATGGTCACCACGCGGTGCGGGTCGCCGACGATGGCCACCAGTTCGGCAAGGGAGGCGGCGAAGACGCCGATCTGGCAGTTCTCGGTGCGGCCGGCGGTGCCGGAGTACTGGCGCTGGACGCCGGCCGAGGTGATTCCCTTCTTCACGAAGCCGGTGTCGTCGATGGTCAGCACGCCGTCGTCCGCGCCGAGGTGCTCGGCGACGTTGGCATGCAGGTCGTCCCGGACCTCGCCGGCATCCCAGGGGCTCCGGGAGAGGAGGTGCTGCGTCCGTCGGGGGTGGCGTGACCGGCGTATTCGGCGAGCTGCCAGCCGTTCTCGCGGCCACCCGGACCGAGCAGCCCACGGACGTAGTCCCGCATCCGGCGCCGGGGCTCCGCGCGGGCGAAACGGCCCCCGATCCGCAAGAGCAGCTCGCCAAGTCCCTCTTCCCACGGATTTGTTGGTGCATCGTTCATGCGGGCGGACTGCCCGGTACGTTGCCACTACAAGCAGCAGCGCGGCCACGCGTTCGTGGGACGGCTCGGCAAAGACCGTCCCACCTCCATGCCAACCCGCTACGCTCTCCACGCTCAAGCCGTTGACCAGCGACTCAAGCCGTTGACCAGCGCTAATGCAGAAGTCCGGCTGGAGTATTAGCACTCCAGCCGTAGATCGTGATCTTGCCGTTCGGGGGTTGACGCGGGCACGAGTACGGCCACCTCTGATCATCGGTGTGTGAAGACGGAGGACCGTGCGGTGGCTGCAGGTCGCGTCAGGCGGACTGATCGCGGAACAGCGCGTCGAACTGGGCCTTACCTTCCTTGCGCAGCCAGGTGTCGAAGTCCATCAGAGCCGGGTGCAGGCTTCGCAGCTTTGGAATTTCAGCCTGCCAGCCGCCCCTGTGATGGGCGAAGTCGTAGCCGGCGCGGGCGTCCGGATCCAGCCCTGTGAGAGCCACTCGCGGGATCGCCCGGTAGGTGATGGCAACTCCGGTAGTGCGACTGATCGCGGCGACGATCTGCGGGAGCGTCATTTCATCACCGGCAATCTCGAGTGCCTGCCCGATGTACTGGTCAGGGTTGGTGAATGCCAAGGCCGCGAAGGCGCCGATATCCGCACCGGCGATGAGTTGGACGGGCACCTCCGGCTTGATCACATCGGTCAGTACGCCATCACGCACCCCCATGGTCGGGTCCGAGTGGTTTTCCATGAACCGGACGGGACGCAGGATGGTCGCGGGCAGGCCCAGGGCGCCGATGCGCCCCTCGATCTGCCATTTACTTTCCCAGCGGCGGATGCCGGGTGTGCGCTCGGCGCCGGCGACCGAGGCGTAGACGAGGTGCCGGACATCGGCATCGCTTGCCGCTTCGATCACATTCATACCCAACTGGATCTCATCTTCGACAGCGAAGCCGGGCGGGGTACCGGGATAGCCAGCAGTGGGTTGAACGCTGAAGACCCCGTGCACGCCCCGCATCGCCGCGTCGAGGGAAGCACGGTCGCCCATGTCGCCCGAGACGACCTCGGCGCCAGCCCGTACCAGCGCTTGGGCCCCGGGCCCGGCCAGGTCGCGGACGAGGGCTCGCACCTGCCAGCCGGCCGCCAGCAGCTGCCGCGCGGTGGCGCCGCCTTGCAGGCCGGTGGCCCCGGTCACCAGCACTGTGGGATTCGTTGTCGTCATTTCTACCTCCGGAACGAGCGCAGGACGTTGCCAGGCCCGGGAGCGAGAGCTGCGTCAACGCCAACTGGGGAGTTTCCCCAGTTATGACTTGGTAATATATGGGGAGACTCCCCAGTTCGCAAACAGAAGGCGCCATGCCCACACCTCCACCCCAGCCCGAGCTCCGAGCCGACGCACGGCGCAACTACGAACGACTGGTCAGCGCCGCTCGCGAAGTCTTCGCTGTGCGGGGAGTCGACGTCCCCATGGACGACATCGCCCGCCACGCCGGCGTCGGGAACGCGACTCTCTACCGCCGATTCCCGACCCGGGAGGCGCTGCTGCAGGCCGTCCACCACGACCAGATCGAGGCCCTGTACTCACGGTCGCAAGAACTGCTCGCCGCACAATCCCCGGACGAAGGGCTGGAGACCTGGCTACGGGAACTTGTCATGCAGGGGAGCACGTCACGCAGCCTGGCGACGGCACTGATGACTGCCCTGCGCCATGAGGGCTCCGACGTTTCCTGGTGCCGGGAGACGATGCACTCCGCTGCGACGGCCCTGCTCGACCGGGCCCAGCAGGCCGGTACGGTCCGCACCGACGTCACAGTGGGCCAGGTACTCAAGCTCGTCAACGCCGTCGCCTTCGTCACCGAATGCGAACCCGGCGGCGAACAGCAGGCCGATCAACTTCTGGCCGTGGTGATGGACGGCCTGCGGCACCGGCAGCGTCTCGGCACTCCAGACGCAGAGAAACTGGGTGCCGTCGAAGTGCCGTAGCAGCCCACGCCCCTGGGGTGAGGCGGGTGAATCGCTGGTACTGATGAAAGTCCACGCCCAACGCCAGGAGACGTAACCTTCCTGCAGAGCCCGGGTGACGTCGCGTGTCCTCGTGTACTCCTTGGCGAGTGCGTCCGCGCCTCGCGTAAGCGTGCCCCTGCACGAGGCACGATCCGGCCGGTACAGGGTCGCTCGAACCTGTTTTTCCCTGAGCGGATTGCTCGGCATCCTCTCGCCAAAGCTGTAGGCAGACCGTTCTCGGGGTGCGTGCTCGCCACTGACCGGATTGTTCAGGAGTTCTTCGCCACGCGGGCCGGGCAACCAGCAAAACCTGGCCCGGCGGACGCGAACGGGCAACGGGCAACGGGCAACGGGAAGAACTGTGCCAGCTTGCCTGAACGGCCGCCCGCGCCGCCGTATCTGCTCTGCGCGGGCGTCAGTGATCGCTTTCCGTTCCGAGGGCTCGTTCGGGGTCAGTTTCCCAAAGTCGGACGCTCTGGTCGGCTCCCGTGGTGGCCAGGGTGTGTCCGTCCGGGCTGAACGCAACAAATGGCACCTGGTCAGTGTGGCCTTGCAGCACGGCCGTGGTGCGGCGTGAGTGTGCGTCCCACAGCCGAACGGTGCGGTCAGCGCCGACCGTTGCTATGGTCCGGCCGTCGGGGCTGAAGGCGACGCCGTAGACAGGGCCGCTGTGGCCTTTGAGCGTGGCAGTGGCTCTGCGAGTGGTGCGGTCCCACAGCCGGGCCGTGCCATCGGGTGACGCGGTGGCCACGGTCTTGCCATCGGGGCTGAATTCCGCGTCCCTCAGCTCTCTGCGGTGTCCCTTCAAGATGCCTGCTGCCCGGCGCGATGCCACATCCCACAGGCGCGCGGTGCGATCGGCGCCGGCACTGACCAGCGTGCGCCCATCCGGGCTGAAGTGCACGGCCTGCACCATCGCCTCATGGCCGCGCAGTACGGCGATCGGTTTGCGCGAGGCCACGTCCCACAGGCGCACCATGCGATCAGTACCACCGGTTGCCACGGTGCGCCCGTCAGGGGAGAACGCCACCGCCAACACCATCTCGTTGAGGCGTCCCAGAACGGCTAGCCGGCGCCCGCCCCGGCTCGTCAGCTTCCACAACTCGACAGCCCCATCAGGCCCGCCCACGGCCATGATCTCCCCGTTCGGAGCATAGGCAACGCTGCGCACCGGGCCACCGTGGCTGGGCAGTTCGGCGTGTACGCGGCGGGCCGCCGTACCCCAGCGGGCAACCGCGCCGGTGGAATCGGGTATGGCCAGTTCGCGGCCGCCGGGGCTGAAGGCTGGGGTGAGCGGATAGGCTTTCACGGGCCACTGCTGCGCAACCCGGTGGGTGTCGGCGTTCCATACCCGAGTCACGTGGTTGAGGTCGGCTGCGGCAACGTACCTCCCGTCCGGGCTGACGGCCATCGTTGACACCAATGCGGTGCCCTTACCGAGCGTGGCGGTGATCCGCTTGGCTCCCGGGGACCACACGCGTATACCCGCGTGGTAGTCCAGCGCCAACAGGGATCGCCCGTCCGGTGCGAAGGCAAGCGATCTGACGTTCTGACCGGCCTTCTGCAGATGGGCGCGGGCCCGGAGGTCGGAGGTGCGCCAGAGCGTGATGCCGGCGCCTCGGGAGCTCGCGGCCAGGGTGCGTCCATCGGGGCTGAAGGCCAGGGCGTCGGTCCCTTCACCCGCGGGATCGAGGCTGGCCCTCTCCTTCGCGCTGGCCGCGCTCCACAGCCGGACCCGGCGATCCTCGCCGCTGGTTGCGATCGTCCGACCGTCGGGGCTGAACGCAACGCCCCAGACCGTGCCGGACTGCCTGAGTATGGCCCGGGCGTGACGCTCCTTCACGTTCCACAGGTGCGTGGTCCCGTCCTCGGAACCAGCCGCCAGAGTACGGCCGTCGGGGCTGAATACCACGCTGGTCAGGGCACTGGCAGGGCCAGTGAGGACGGCCTTCGCCCGGCGGGTGCGGACATCCCACAGCCGTGCGGTACCGTCCACGTCGACGCTGGCCAGCATCCGGCCGTCGGGGCTGAAGGCCAGAGCGACCACGGAGCCCGAGTGCCCGATGAGGGTCCCCAGCAGCCAGCCTTTCTCCGGATTCCACAGCTTGACGGTGTGATCCTCCCCCGCTGTCGCCAGGATGCCGGCGGAAGGCGAGAAAGCCGTGCTGGTGATCGTCCGGGTGTGCCCGCCCAGCTGTCCGGCCCGGGCAGCCGTGTAGGTACTCAGCAGACTGCTGCGCGCCTCGGTGGTGGGGGCCTGGCCGTAGGCCTGCCGGGCCAGGGCATGCGCACGCCCGGAGTGTTCCTCCAACAGCCCCAGTGCGGTGGCGGCCATCTCACGAGAAGTGGCAAGGCGGCTCTTCTGTGTTGCCTGGATGCTCTGCTGAACGGCCAGGGCGGTGGCGATCAGGGCCAGGCATAAGAGGGTGGCGAGGGCGGCCATGGTGCGGCGGGTTCGCTGCTCCCTGCGGCGGCCGGCCGCGATCGAGGCGTCGAGGAAGGCGGCCTCCAGCGGGTTGAGGGCGTCGTACCCGGCACCGGTGAACATGCTTTTGGCCTGGACAAGGCGGATACCGCGGTAGAGGACCCCGCTGTCGCGGTCCAAGGTCTGCCAGGTGAGGGCGGCGTGAGTGAGCCGTCGGTGCAGGCGGATGCGGTCGCGTTCTTCATTGATCCATCCCTGCAGCCGGGGCCACGCGGTGATCAGCTTCTCGTGGGCGAGGGAAACCTCATGCTCGTCGAGGGTGAGTAGACGGCGACGGGCCAGAAGATCCAGTACTGCCTCAGTGTCGGCGGTGGTGCCGGACCCGGCGGCCGTGAACTCGGTGCGGGGTGCGGGATGATGAGTGTCCTGCGTGCCGTCGCCGGGGGTGATCATGCGCAGCAGTATTCGCCGTGCCAGGGCGGCCTGCGCCGCAGTGAGCCGGTGGTAGGTGTCCTCTGCGGTGCGGGCGATGGCGCCGTGCAGGCCGCCGGCTGATTCATAGGCCTGCAGCGTGAGCATCCGTCCGCGGCGCCGCCGCCAGGTTTCCAGCAGGGCATGGGACATCAGCGGCAGCCCACCGGGCTCCTCCGCGACCTCCTCGACTATGCGGGCCGTCAGTTCCCTCTCAACGGTGAGCCCACGAGCCGAGGCAGGCCCGACGACAGCTTCCCGGCACTGCCGGCGATCCATCGGCCCCACCAGCAACGTCGCGTCCTTGAGCGCGGCGGCCAGGGCGCTGTGTTCGGCGCAGCGGCCGAAGAAGTCGGCGCGCACAGCCAGCACCACCCGCAACCGGGAGTCGTCAGCTCGTGCAGTGAGCACCAGTTCCAAGAAGGCGTCCCGCTCCTGGGCGTCAGGGCACAGCGTGAAGAGTTCCTCGAACTGATCCACCAGCACCCAGGTGTCGCCGGGCCCCGGGGCCGGCTCCAGACGCTCGCGGTGGTCCAGCGGGTGGACACCGGGAGTGAGGATACGCACCGCCGTCGGCGCCTCCCCTCCCCCATCGCCGCCGGACCGGCGGAGGCAGGGAACGAGCCCAGCTCGCAGCAGCGAGGACTTCCCGCTGCCCGAGGCTCCCACCAGCGCACTGACGCGATGGCGACGGGCCCTGCCCTCCACCTCGGCCGCCAGCTCCTGCCGACCGAAGAACAACTCCGCATCACCCGGCTCGAACCGCGCCAGGCCCCTGTACGGCGAATCCGCCGACTCGTCATCCACAGCCAGAGCGGACTCTTCATCACGCACTGCATGCCAGCGTTGCTCCCACTGCGCCCGGTCCCCACCGCAAGACGTCACATAGGCAAGCGTCAGTGGCAGGGACGGCAGCACGTCCCCCGCCGCCGCACGCGCGAGAGCGGCAACCGAGTACCCCGCCCCATCAGCCATCACCCGGTAGGTCGGACTCCCTGCCTCCCGGCGCAACTTGCGCAACTCGAAGGCCAGCCCCTGCACCGGCCCCGCCGCCGGATCGATCGGCTTCTCACGACGCCCCACGTAGATCCAGCCCCTTCCCCTCGATGTGCCACCGCCCAGCCCAACACACCCGCCACAGCAGCAACAAGGCGCCCGCAGGCCGACTCCCGACGCGGCCATCCATCTTTTGTCTACCAGCACAAACAGGGGCTGTGAGACAACCAGCCGACCACTGAAATCACTAGGGAACGGCCAGAACCGCCACTCCCGAAGAGGGCGGGGTGGTGCCTGTGCTCCCAAGGGGGGAGAGCGCAGGCACCGTCTCTGGCCGGACCTCAGCACACCTGACAACCCAAGGACGGATCACATGAAGCACAAACTCGCCCTCACTCTGGCCACTACGGCCCTCAGCATCGGAAGCCTGGCAGGCGTGTCCGCCCCATCCGCCACAGCCGCGCAACCCAGCCCCACGCCGGCCGCACAGACCGTGGCCGATGTCGACGCGAACAGGGCGCCGCCGTCGTGCGTGAAGATCAAGAAGTACACCACCTACAACGGGTTCCGCTCCTACAAGGTCAAGAACAAGTGTGAGAGGACCAAGAAGGTCAAGGCCATCTTCAAGCGCGCCTACGACAGCTCGTGCACGGCCATCAAGCCCAACAAGTCCTACAAGTTCGTCCCTAACAGCCCCTTCGCGGACTGGGACAAGGTCAAGCGCTGCTGACACCCGTTGCAACCGGCCGGGGCATCGACACCGTCGATGCCCCGGCCGGTCAGCGGCTGCGCCACGACGCGGCGCCGCCTGTGTGCGGATGGGCGGCAACAGCGCTGGCACATCAAGAACGCCAAGAACATCCAGGGCAAGCCATCCAGGCGGTGGGTCTGCATTCAGGTGAACGGTCGTGGTGGAACTCCTACATAGGGCAAGGCGTGCTTCCAACCGAAAGGAGACAATTTCTGGATCAAGGACAAGCGGTCCGACCGAATGAACATCCAGACCATCGCCATGCCCGCCGGCAACGACGCGAATGTCTACAATTGCAAGAACCATCACGGCAAGCGCGCGGGCTGGACCCGCTGCAACTTCTCCAAGCTGATCAAGGAGAACGTACAGCTCAATTTCGTTGTCGCCGCCTTCAAAGGCGACACACGCAAATACACAAGCAGCACCGCGCCCGCAGGAGTTGAACCGATGCTCCGTAGTGTGACCATGACGACGATGGCGGGAGCAGCAACAAGGGCCAGGACGTTCCGTTCCGCGCTCTTGCATGAATGAGAACAGCCCGTCCCCACTCGCCATCGGGCGGGCCGCTCTCGCCGTGGGCTGTCCGACGTGCCACGGCAAGGGGCCGAGGCCGCTTCTGAAAGCTCTTGGTCGGTGTCGCGGAGACTGATGATGGCGGCGGTTCGGCATCCCGGCCTGTACGGATCGGCGTGTGGCGTAGCAGGGTAGGCATCGGCGACGGACGAGAAGGAGGTGGGGGTGCGATGGGGCACGCGCGTAACTCCGCGGTCAACCAGAGCTTGATGCGGATCCCTCGGCGAGCCGAGAGCGCCGACCGGCAGGACCTTGCGACGACGTTCGTGGGGGTGGGTTCGCTGTCGGCGATGCTGCAATCGGCCGACCATCAGGTCCTTTACGGGCGCCGGGGGACCGGAAAGACACACGCACTGCACTACCTGGGCGCCCACGTCGAGCGACGTGGCGACCTCGCGGTCCGTGTCGATCTGCGAACCGTCGGCTCGACCGGAGGGCTCTACGCCGACAGCAGCCTCGACACCACCCACCGCGGGACTCAGCTGCTTGTCGATGCCATCGAGGCGATTCACGAGCAGTTGCTCACCGTGGCCATCGAAAGCGAAGTGGCCGACCAGGCTGCGCTGTTGAGGGCACTGGATGCGCTGGCCGACGCGGCTACAGCGGTCGAGGTCGTCGGCGAGGTGGAGCGGGAAACCACCGTCACAGACTCCACAGAGACCACGCACGACGGCGGCGTGACCGTCTCGTCCGGTTCTCTATCGGGCAACTTCTCGGCTTCTCAACGTGCGGCCATGTCGGCCCAGGGAAGGCTGCTCCGCACCGGAGTCGAGCGGCACCACGTCGTGTTCGGCCCACTCGCCCGCGCCCTACGCGACATCGTCGGCTCTCTCGGTGGCTCACGGCTGTGGCTGCTGTTGGACGAGTGGAGCAGCGTGCCGCTGGACTTGCAACCGTTACTGGCGGACCTGATCCGGCGTGCCGTGCTGCCTGTCCCGGGCTGCACGGTGAAGGTGGCCGCCATCGAGCGCAGGGCGCGGTTCCAGTTACCAGGCGACAACGGCGACTACCTCGGGATCGAGGTGGGCGCAGACGCGGCGACCGCCATCAGCCTCGATGATTTCTTGATCTTCGACAATGCGCCGGCGAAGGCACAGCAGTTCTTCCAAGAGCTGTTCCACAACCACGCATGCACCCACCTGACGCCGGACATGCGCGACCGACTGGACAGCCCCACCGCGTTCACACAAGCGGCGTTCAAGAGGAACGCGTTCACCGAGCTCGTTCGTGCGGCGGAAGGGGTACCGAGAGATGCCATCAACATCGCCGCGCTGGCCGCCCAGCACGCTGGCGAGAGCTCGATCGATGTCCACGACGTCCGTCGAGCCGCCCGCGACTGGTACCTGCGGGACAAGCAGACGGCGATCAGGACCAACCAGCCCGCCTACCGTCTGCTTCGGCTACTGATCGACGAGGTCGTCGGGCAGCGGCGAGCCCGCACGTTCCTGCTCGACCAGTTCGCTGCAGACCATGACCTGGTACACGACCTCTACGAGGCAAGGATGCTGCACGTGCTGCGCCGCGGCATGGTCGACCGAAAGCGTCCGGGAACCCAATACGACGGGTTCGCGATCGACTACGGCTGCTACGTGGCGCTGCTGCTCGACGATGCGGATTTCGAGTTCAAGGGCGGCTGGTATGAGCTGTGGCTCAAGGCGCCCAAGGACCTCGCGCCGGACAACTTCTCGTTCCAACGGTCCGTACTCGATCTCGACGCGCTCGCCGGTCGGTGAGCGCCCCACTCGGCACAACACCACCTGACACCACCACCCCAAGCGGTCGATGGCCCGCTCGACGGTGCTGCGTTTCTTGTAGTGCTCGCTGTCGAATCCGGTGGCCGGCCGCCGCCGGAGCCTCGGTTGGATCGTCTTTGAGGACGAGGCCGCCGTCTCGATGACGCCGCACCGCGCTCACACCTGGGCTCCTCGCGCACGCACGCCGGCCGTGGGGGTCCGCGGTGCCTCTCGTGGCTGCCGGATCTCTCTGACGGCACCTGGCCTGCTGGAAGCCCGGCCACAGCAGCAGACTGATCTGTCGGCCCCGTGTCCAAAGCCATCTCAAGGGTGCCCACCGGGCCTTCGCCTCGAAGGACTACCGAGACCTGCTGGTGCGGGCACACCTCCAGCTCGGCAGCGTCCTGATCGACCGCATAGGCCGGGTCGAGCATTCTCCAGTTCGCACTCGCAGGGGCCTCGCCCACGCTTCCTGCCGTTGCCCCATCGTGCACGCCGAACTCCGTCGGCTGTCCGGTAGCTCCCTCTTGCTCGCGTCGAGGCGCCGTCCATCACCAGCGGCTCGTGCATGCTCCCGTGCCAGTGCTGTAATCGCCTAGCTTCGCCGGTTGCTGCAGCTGCGGGTCAGCGCTGTTCGCCTGTAAAGGGCGAGGCGAGTGCGCAGTCGCTGACCGTGTGTCGGTGCGGGGCTTTGAGGGGAAGGTTTGTGGAAAGAGATGAAGCGTGACGTCGATGACGATCGAGCACGATTTCATCACCCTGGACGAGACGCCGTTCGCTCTGCCGTGGCTGCGCTTCAGCTGTCCATGCGCAGCCTGTCGGCACCCGGCTTCCTTCCAGAAGACCGCAGACCTCAGCACACGCCCGGATGCTCTGCCCGAGGCCACCACGACCGAGCTCGGCCAAGATGGGCAATTCCTGCACATCGCCTGGCGGGAAGAGCCGGTGCACCACAGCTGGTACCGGGTGGAATGGCTGCTCAAGCATGCCTGGAACCGCGCTTCTGGGGGCGAGTTCACCAGCGAGGTCCGTTGGGACGCCGCGACTCTGGGCTTCCCCGACGTGCCGTGGCACGAGGCGGCCGACTGCCACGCCGGGGTCGGCTCCTGGACCGACGCTCTGTTCGCCCAGGGCTTCGCCCTGCTGCGGGGTACCACCGTGCCGGAACTGGAGCGCCTGCTTGCGGAGTTCGAGCCTATCCATCACACGGAGTATGGGCGCTACGCCGACGTACGCGCTGTCCCCGAAGCCGAGGATCTCTCCGAGATGGCCCTCACCCTGACCGCGCACACGGACTACCCCTACTGGACGGTCGGCCCGCTGCTGGAGTTCTGCTATTTCGTCGAGAACCAGGCAGCGGGCGGGGAGTTCTTCTTCCTGGACGGGTTCAAGGCCGCAGAGGATTTCCGCAGCGAGTTCCCGAAGTGGTTTGCCCAGCTGGCCGATACTCCCGTGGAGTTCGAGCAGCTCTACTCCAGCCACCGCTATCTGTACCGTCTGCGCCGCCCGATCATCACGCTCGGCGCCGACGAGCGCGTGCAGGCACTGCACTTCGGCCACTCCCACGCCTGGACCTGGCAGCTGCCCCCTGACCGCTCAGCTGACTTCTACCGCGCCTACCACACGTTCCTTCGGCACCTCGCCTCCGAACGCTACCGAGTGACCCGGCGGTTCGCCGCAGGCGAATGCCTGGCCTTCCGCAACACCCGGATCCTGCATGGGCGTCACGCCTTCGATCCGCACAGCGGTACCCGCCGCCTGATCACCGCCTACCTTCCGTGGGACCAGTTGGAGGCACGGGTCCGCTTCCACCGCGAAAGCCCGCACTACCTTCCACCGCGCTCGTAACCCTGCCATGTAGCCCTGCCATCGCCTTCGCGGGCGGGCTGGGCACCGATGTTGACCGACGCTGGCCTCGTCACCCCCGTCCGCCCGGCCGCACGGCCGTCGGCTGTCGGCTGTCGGCTGTCGGCTGTCGGCTGTCGGCGCTGGTGCACCCGGGGCGGCACACATCATCCCCATGGTCGACAGCCACGGCTCGGCCGGCACAGGCCCGGCCCCCAGGATGGACGAACTCGGCATGATCCTCGACACGCTTCACCCGCGACACCGGCTAGATGACCTGGTCGAGCACTGGACTTGGTTGAAGGGACCAGAAAGGGCTCCGTGTCCGACAGGCGTGGTGCGACGTGGCCGATCTTCGCCATGCTGCTGAACTTCTTTACGCAGTACGGCCGGATCCCCGGGGCCGGTTCGAGTTGTTGTGGGAGGCGGTGGAGTTCGTCGCCCCGCCGGTGCAGGTACCTGCCGCTGCTTGTCCAAAGGCTCACTCTCCGAGCGCATCGTGGACGGCCTCGGCGAACCGATGCACGATCGAGCGCCGTCCGGAGCCAGCTGTCAGACGCAAGCCACACTCGCGCCAACTGGGGATGATCGACAGTGCTGGGTTGGCCAGGCCGAAGGTGTTTTGTACACCCGCGAGAACTCCGCGCCGGGCGGAAGCTCGCGTCACAGCAGTGGCTGCCGTCACGGCCCAGCCTGGGTTACGTGGATGGTCGAGGAGGACGAGGTAGGGGCCGCCGGGAAGATGGCGCACCTCGGCGGGCAGGCCGTGCAGACATTCAGCGAGGTTGCGCTGGTAGCGGCTGAGGCGAGAGCGCAAAGACGCAGCGCTGTCCACATCGACCCAGGCGGCTTCCTCCAGCCGGGCTGGGACGCCACGTTGGACAGCTCTGGTCTCCAGCAGCTCTTCGACAACGGCCTCCCCTGCATGGGCGATCAGCAGCCCTGCGGCCGTGCGCTGGCTGCCGCCGGCCACCCACTTTGTGAGCGAATGAGCAATCAGCACGTCGACACCGGGCGGCGCACCAGTGGTCACGTCCAGAAGCGGGGATTGCGCGGTGTCAACGAGTACGGTCAGCGGTCGGCTGCGGGAAGACCAGCCCAAGTTTCTTGAGGGTCGAATCGTCGTTGAGCGGGGAAGTTGGTGATCGGTTCGAACAGTACGGCACCCACGTCAGGTCCGTGGAGTGTGCGGCGAGTTCCTCTGCGTTTTCGGCCGTCACGATTCGGCACACGTCAGGGCCGGTCTGCTGGAGCGAGGTGAGGGTCTCTACCCAGCTGTGCGCAGGCACCACAAGCTTCAGCACTCGCCCTTGGCCCGCTCAGCCACACCCAACATGCCCCGGACCAGCACCAACACAAAGACCTGACGAAGCGCTACCAGCCAAGCCAGGTGCTCCGCCGCACTGGTCGCGCCCACGCGGCTGAGCCGCACGTGGACAGCCCTCGCGCCCCGTACGGAGCGCGAGGGCACTGGTCAGGTGGTCAGCACTTCGGCATGTGCACCACGGAGTCGAAGTGGTTCGCTTCCGCCCAGATGGGATTCGTGCCCGCGTCAGCGATCTTGTACCACCCGGTCGTGGACATGCAGATGACCGGGGCCTTCTCGTTCTTCCGTATGCCGTTGCCCACCTTCGGGGAATGGGTGGTGGCCGCCTTGTAGGTCTGGGCATGCTCGAAGGCGCGGACCCAGATCTTTCCCTGCGCCTTGGAGGCCGGGGCCTGGTCGGCCGCGTGCGCCGCCGGCGACAGCATCGCCGCCAGCGCGAACCCCGCGCCGGCCACTGCCGCGCTTCGCGCGAACTTCCTCATGGGTCAAACTCCTTGAAGTGCGAAGGTCATCGGTCTGGACACAGGTGGTTGTTCGCGGGCCGGACGTGTCCCCCGGGCACCGTGATCACCTGCACCCTCCACTTTGATGCCCCGACGGAACTTGAGACTCCATCGCCGGAATGATCAAGGATCCATCGACGGTAGGAGATCGCCGAGACCGTCTCCTCCGTAGGGCCTAGGGCGTGCTGTGAGAGTGCTGGTCAAAGTCACTCAACGATGGCTGCGACCAACACGGTTGCCTCGTGGCGCACGGCCAACTTGTCGCATCCCGTGGCAACTACGCAGTACCGTTTCAGCCGGTTGATCCCACACTCCACTGCGTGGCACTCGAAGTCGTCAGCCTCGGCGAACTTCGGCGGCCGGCCGCCGCACGGGCCGCGGCCGAGTGCTTGCGCGGGCG
Organism: Streptomyces sp. NPDC033180; assembly: GCF_055577645.1. Classification (NCBI taxonomy): domain Bacteria; kingdom Bacillati; phylum Actinomycetota; class Actinomycetes; order Kitasatosporales; family Streptomycetaceae; genus Streptomyces; species Streptomyces sp. NPDC033180. Next base: position 38,388 of record NZ_JBVIPU010000002.1, read on the forward strand.
CTCCGGTCCGCGTCGCTTGCACCCCGGATGTTCTCCAGGACCGGTTCGAACTGGGGCGGGTCACCGCGCTGACCGGAAGTGACCACGATGGACATGGGCTTCTGTCCCTGCTCGACCGCGTAGTGCAGCTTGGTGGTCAGCCCACCGCGCGGGCGTCCGAGCCCCTGGCGTGGTCGGCAGGCTCGGTGGCGAAGCCTCCGAGCGGATCCATCTGGAGATCCGAGATCCCCTTTTTCCGCTGCTCCGGCGGCGTGCTGGTGGGTCCGGCAGACAGCGGAGTCGACGTTGACATCGCAGGTGACCAGATCCTTCGCGTTCGCCAGGTCCGTGTTATCTGTTATCCGGGTACCGAAATCCACCTCCGCGGCGGTGGCCTCCAGCCGCTCGCGCACCGCCGCGGTGAAGGCGGCGGCCATGACGGACGGCCCGCTGCCAGTTCTGCGAGGCGAAGCCGAGGTCCAGCGGTTCCCCCTCGTGCAGGTCCGACAAGTACTCCCGGGTCGCGTTCTGGTGGGCCCGGGCGTGCCCGAGGCCGTCCAGCACCCGGCGGGCCTCGCTGACCGCCTCGAACTCCAGCGTGCCCACCAGGTCGAGCATCGGCGCTCTGTCCCGCCTGTAGAAGCGGGCGCACCGTACCTCGGGGTTGCCACCGTGGTGGGCGGCCGCCGCCTCGATATATCGGCGAAGTCCTCGGTGAACGAACCGGAGGCCAGCACCGCCTTCTGCGCCATGGCCAACGCCGTGGCCCGCTGGGTCGCCACCGTCCGCGCCGCCTTGCTACCGGCCTTCTTCCCCGCCAGGAACGGCACCGGGGCACCGTCCAAGCCACCGGGGGGCGGGGGACGAGCTCGGCGGGGTCGATCCGCTCCAGCACCGTGCGGGAGATGCCCATCATCCCCTCCACCAGCGCCTGCGCCTCTGGCGCCCTGGCAGTTGATCCTCGCCGTTTACCCGAGTGGCTCGTCCAACAGGAGCCGGAAGAGAGTTAGTTGGGGCATGGCGGCGGACGCTCAGAGCGGGCGGGGTGACGGCTGGTACGGGTTCGGCAGTCGTGGGGCCGGATCTTGATGGAGCGTGCGGTTGCACGGGCACGTGCGCGTGGCTGCGCGCTTGTCCGGCTGACCAGCAACAAGCAGCGTGAGGACGCCCACCGCTTCTATGCCTCGCTGGGCTTCACACCCAGCCACGATGGGTTCAAGCTCGCGCGCTAGCGTCTGCGGCCAGCCGTCATGGTGCGGGGTGGAGGCTGCGGAGCCAGATCATCGCTCCGCGCAGGTGGAGCCCGGCGAGGTAGCTCTCGGGCGTCTTGTCAAAGCGAGTCGCCAGTCCTCGCCATGGCTTGATCTTGTTGATGCAACGTTCCACGGTGTTGCGATCTTTGTAGAGCTCGGCGTCGTGGGAGACGGGTCGGCCGCCCGTGCTGCCTCGCTTCCTGCGGTGGGCAGCCTGGTCGCTCTTCTCCGGGATGAGGGCCTTGATGTTCCGTTTGTGCAGGTGAGCGCGGTTGACGCGGGAGCTGTACGCCCTGTCGCCGGCGACCGCGTCGGGCCGGGTGCGCGGACGGCCGACAGGGCCGCGGATTCTCACCTGGCCCGGGACCGGGACGAAGCGGGGGCTGTCGGCGGCTTGGCCCTCGGTCAGGACGAAGGACAACGGACGGCAGCGCGGGTCAGAGGAAAGGTGGACTTTGCTGGTCAGCCCGCCACGCGAGCGCCCGAGCAAGGCTGCCTTCAGCCGGGCCCGGCGTCGGCGGCGAAGGTGTCGCCGTTCCTCCCGGCCCGGATCGGGCACGTCCCCCTCGGCTGCGCCCTGCGGCTTTCGTCCCTTCCCGCAGCCCCCTTTGCTTTCCCGGCCGCCTTCTCCAGGGTTGGCAGGACCTCCTCGCTGACCCGCATGCCCGCCGCGTCGTGGTGGGCGCGGACCACCGTGGAGTCCACGCTGACCAGGGACAGGTCTCCTCGCTGACCCGCGTGCCCGCCGCGTCGTGGTGGGCGCGGACCACCGTGGAGTCCACGCTGATCAGGGACAGGTCTCCTCGCTGACCCGCATGCCCGCCGCGTCGTGGTGGGCGCGGGCCACCGTGGAGTCCACGCTGACCAGGGACAGGTCTCCGGCGGCATCTCCCGCCACTGACTGCCCGAGCGGAACTTCCAGATCACGCCCTCGAACTGCTCCCGCAGATGCACCGGATACGGGCCGGGCCTGCCGATCGGAAGGGACGACCCGATCAACTCCCAATCGCCATCCGTGAGTTCCGTACGCGCGCCATACCGGACTTCTCCCATCCGCTGCACGATCACCGGAAGACCAGCCAGCATCTCGACCCCGACTCAAGACAGGCCCTAGGCCGAGGCAGCGCGCCTGCCCCGGCGCAGGCGCTGTTCGGTGACATCTGCGACGGGCGCGGCCAAGAGCAGGGATTTGGTGTAGGGGTGGGCGGGGGTCCGGGTGATGTGGTCGGCGTCGCCGGTCTCGACGATCTCGCCGTGGCGGATGACGGCGACACGGTGGCTCATGCAGCGCACGACTGCGAGGTCGTGGGTAACGAAGAGATAGGCGACATCGGTGGTGTCCTGGATCTCCAGAAGGAGGTCGAGGATGGTGCGCTGGGTGGTCAGGTCGAGCGCGGAGACGGGTTCGTCACAGACGATCAAGCGAGGGTCCAGGGCCAACGCCCGGGCGATGGCGACGCGTTGGCGCTGCCCGCCGGAGAACTCGCGCGGCAGGCGCGTGCTGGTGTCGGCAGGCAGGTGGACGCGTTCGAGGAGGCTGCTGATGCGGTCGCGGGCCTGCTTGGATCCGACGCCCTGAGCGATGAGCGGTTCGGCGAGGGTGTCGCCGATGGTGAGGGACGGGTTGAGAGAGGTGTAGGGGTCCTGGAAGACGACCTGGAGGTCACGGCTGAGGGCGCGACGCCGTGACCGTCCGGCTGTGTCGATGCGCTCGCCGTCGAAGGTGATGCTGCCGGCGGAGAGAGGGACGAGGCCGAGGATGGCGCGGCCTATGGTGGTCTTTCCGGACCCGGACTCGCCGACGAGGCCGAGGGTTTCGCCGGGTCGCACGTCGAGGTCGACGCCCCTGAGTACCGCGGTTCCGGTGGCACGCCAGCCCTTTGCGGGGAAGGAGACGTGCACTTTCTGCAGGGACAGGAGTGGCGCGGCCGATGCGGATGTCGTCCGGTCGATACGAGGGGTGTTCACGCGGTGGTGCTCCTTGCCTCGCGTGGCTGCCAGGGGTTGCGGGCGGGTTCGTCGTCCAGGACGGCACCGAGCAGGGTGCGCGTGTACGGGTCGCGCGGAGTGTCGAGAACGCGGGCGGTGGCGCCGGTCTCGACGATGCGGCCACGGTTCATCACGGCGACGCGGTCGCAGAGGTCTGCGACGACGCCGAGGTTGTGGGTCACGAGAAGGACGCCGAGGTCGCGTTCTTGCTGCAGGCGGCGCAGCAGATCGAGGATGTCGGCCTGGACGCGGACGTCGAGGGCGGTGGTGGGTTCGTCGGCGATAAGCAGTTTCGGGTCGCAGGACATGGCGCCGGCGATCAGGACGCGCTGGGCCATGCCGCCGGAGATCTCGTGGGGGTAACGCCGGGCGACCTGCTGGGGGTCTGGGATCTCGACCATGCGCAGCAGGTCGATGGCACGGTCGGCGGCCGCCTTGCGGGACAGTCCGAGGACTGGGCGCATGGGCTCGGTGAGTTGGCTGCCGATGGTGAAGGCCGGGTCGAGGTTGCTCATGGGTTCCTGCGGTACGTAGGCCACTGTCGTGCCGCGCAGCGTTCGGTGGGTCCGTTCGGCGAGGCCGGCCACCTCGTGGCCGCTCACGCGGATGGAGCCCCGGCTGATGTGCCCGCCATCGGGCAGGATGCCGAGGATGGAGAAGGCGGTCTGTGTCTTGCCCGAGCCGGATTCGCCGACCAAGCCGACGATTTCGCCTGGGCGGACATCCAGGTCCACGCCGTGGACGACCTCTTTGGTGGTGCCGTCGAGCTGTGCGTAGGCCACTGCCAGACCGCGGATGGACAGCAGGTCGGCGCGCTCGTCCTGCTCGTCCGCGGTGGGCAAGGTGGGGCCGGATGTTGGAGCGCGTCGGGCGGGGCGGGGGGTGCCCGCAGCGCGGTCCTCAAGAGCGTCGCGCAGGGCCGTGGCCAAAAGGACGAGGGCGCCGCTGGTCAGTCCGAGGGCCAGGCCGGGCCACAGCATGAGCGTCGGCCGGCGTTCGATGTTCTGGAACGCCTCGTTGAGCATGACGCCCCAGGTCGCTTCGGAGCCGCTGCCCACGCCGAGGAATTCCAGGCCCGCCTGCAGGCCGATCGCGATCCCAGCCACGAGGGCGACCTGGATGATGATGGGGCCGCGTACGACGATCAGGACGTGCCGGGCCACGATGCGGGAGTCGGAGAGACCGGAGATGCGTGCGGCGTCGATGTACAGCTCGCGGCGCACGTCGGCGACGATGCCGCGCACCAGGCGGAAGAAGCTGGGGGCCACGAGGACGCCGAGGACGATCATCAGCACCCATACCTCGGGGCCGAGGATCGCCCGCGAGGCAAGCAGGACGACCATGGCGGGCAGGGCCATGACGAGATTGACGACCCAGGCGGCGATCGCGTCGAACTTGCCGCCGTAGTAGCCGGCGAAGAGTCCCGAGGGGATTCCGAGCGCCAGAGCGACGCCGAGCGCGATGAGCGCGCCCGCCAGCGTGTTGCGGCCGCCGTACAGGATGCGCGAGAGGATGTCGCGTCCGGCGGAGTCCATGCCGAGCGGATGGGCGCCGCTCGGTCCGGCGAAGGCGTCCGCCAGCGTGGCGGCGCCCGGCTCCTGGGATGCGAGCAGGGGGGCCAGCAGTGCGGCGAGCACGATGGCGGCCAGGAGCGCCACGGACAGCGCGCCGAGCGGGTTGCGCAGAAGTCGGCGCAGCGCGCCGCCGCGGCGCACGCCGGCTGTCTCGGCCGGTGCCGGATCCACCGGAGGGGTCTGGCTCATGCCACTCTCGCCTTCGGGTTGAGCCAGCCGATCAGGATGTCGACGGCAAGGTTGATCAGGACGACTCCGATGACGGTGAGCATGACCAGGGCCATGATGACCGGGATGTCGCCGCGGGTGGTGTAGGCGACCGTCATGCTGCCGATGCCGGGCAGGCCGAAGATCTGCTCGACCAGTACGGCGCCGCCCAACAGGCCGACGAACTGCATGCCCAGGAGGGACAGTGCGGGTGCGGAGGCGTTGCGCAGGACGTGCTTGAACACGATGCGGCGGGAGGACAGACCGCGCGCTCGCAGGGTGCGGATGTAGTCCTGGCGCAGGACGTCGATGACGGCGCCACGCACTTGCTGGGACACGCCCGCGATGGAGGCCACCGACAGGGAGAGCACGGGCAGCGTGATCGTGGACAGCCAGCCGGTGGGTGACTCGCCGAGGGCGGTGTAGCCGATGGCGGGGAACCAGTTGAGGTTCACCGCGAAGACCAGGACGAGTACGAGGGTCAGCAGGAAGCCGGGCAGGGCGTAGCCGAGTACGGCGATGACCTGCACGAGCCGGTCCACTGCGCCACGCCGTACCCCTGCCCACACGCCCAGCAGGAACGAGACGAGTGCGGTGACCAGGGTGACGCCGAGCATGAGGCTGAGGGTGACCGGCAGTCGGTTGGCCACGGCCTGGGTCACGTCCTCACTCGTGAACCACGACGTGCCGAGGTCCCCTCGCACCGCGTGGGAGAGCCAGTCGACGTACTGGGCGGGTACGGACCGGTCCAAGCCCAGGGAGGCGTTCTTGGCGTCAACCGCGGTCTGGTCGGCCGCCTGTCCGAGGAGCTGCCTGCCCACGTCGAGGTCGGGGATCGACAACAGCACATACGACAGTAGGGAGATGACCAGGAGCAGGACGGCTCCTGCCGCGATTCTGCGGGCGATGAAGGTCAGCATGTTGGTGTCCAGGTCCGGCGGCCGATTGGCCGGAAGAGTCGCGTGCGAGGACCGGCCGCCCGTGCAGAGGGCGGGCGTCCTCGGTGGCGGAGGGGCAGGAGGCCCGCCGTTGCCGGCGGACGGGCCGCTAGCGTCCGAGAGCGGTCAGCACCGCCTGCGCCACGCTTTCGTGCCCGGCCGTGTTGGGGTGGAACCCGGCAGCGCTGTCGGTTGCCTCGGGTTCGACCCAGCGTTCCTCGGCCGGTTTGCACGCGTCGTGTCCCACTGAGGGGCCGTAGGCGTCGATGTAGGTGGCGTCGTAGACGTTGGCCTGCTGGGCGAGCATCGAGTTGAGCTGTTTCGCCTTGTCCCTGAACCAGGGGAAGTCGCCCGTGGCGAAGGGGATCAGGTCGCGGCAGGCGCCGCCGTCGTCGGGCACGATCGCCGGGTAGCCGACGAGCAGAACCTCAGCCTGGGGGGATCGGGCGTGGATCTCGTTCAGCACGGCGTCGATCCGGGGCGCGATGGTGTTGATCCGGCGGCGGATCTCGTCCTGCCCCAGGAGGGTGTAACTGGCCTTGCAGGGCGCTCCGTCGGCATCGACCTTGCCGAGCAGGACGCATCGGGTGACGATGCCGCTCAGCCCGAGGTCGTTGCCGCCGATCCCGAGCGTGACGAGGCTGGTGTCGGGGCGCAGCGCGTCCAGCTGCGGCGGTGCGGATTCTTGCCGCTCGGTCAGGTGACGGGTCTCCGCGCCTGCGCAGGTGACGTCCGTGAAGGTGTCGGCGTTGACGGCCTGGGCCACCAGTGATGCGTAATTGTGGTTCGAGCGGCCGCAGTTGAGGTCGACCTCGTCGGGGATTCCCAGTCCGGAGCTGTAGGAGTCCCCCAGTGCGACGTAGTGGGCGCCCTGCTCGGCCTCCCCTGCAGCGCGGTCCTCTGTCCCGCCCGGTCGGGCGGCAGCAGGGTGGGCGAGCCCTACGGAGACCGCCGCCGCGACGGCCGCGGTCAGGGCGATTCGCAGGGCGGGCGACCGGCGACCGGCACGGAAGGGCGCCGGACGGAGCTGAGCAGGCGGGTCGTGCAGCGTCATGCCGTACCTCTTCTTCATGTATGGCCTGGGGGACGCGCGTCGCCCGGAGGCCGACACCCGACGCGAAAACCATAAAGTGTTTGGTTTCTGACCGTCAATGCATCACACCGGGTCTTCAACGGGCACACACGGAGACTGGAGAGGGGCTCCTTGACACCAAAAACCGATCACTCTACGTTTTTGGCTCTCCTGGCGCACGCCGCCGTGTCACCGAGCAGAGCGGGACAGAATGACCGATCAGCATGCTGCCGAAGGTGCCCTTTCACTCGCCCAGAAAGCGTCGCTGACCAGTGGTGACGGCGACTTCACCACGCAGGAGGCACCCGGCGTCCCGGCCGTGCGGATGTCCGACGGACCACACGGGCTCCGGCTGCCCAGGGAGCGGGGTGACGGAGGTCAGACGGACCTGCGCAGCGCCGCGCCGGCGACGTGTTTCCCGCCGGCGGTGGCGCTGGGCAGCAGCTGGGACCCCGCGCTCGCCGAGCGCGTCGCATCCGCCATCGCCGCCGAGGCACGGGCGTTCGGCATCCATGTCGTGCTCGGCCCGGGAATCAACATCAAGCGGTCGCCGCTGTGCGGCCGGAACTTCGAGTACTTCTCCGAAGACCCGTTGCTGTCCGCCGAGTTGGGAGGCGCGATGGTGCGCGGCCTGCAGCAGTCGGGCGTGGGTGCGGCCTTGAAGCACTACGCGGCGAACAACCAGGAGACCGACCGTATGCGGGTCACTGCCGACATCGACGAGCGGCCGCTGCGCGAGATCTACTTGCGCGCCTTCGAACGCGTCGTGCGGCGCGAGCGCCCCTGGTCGGTCATGGCGTCGTACAACGCCGTGAACGGTGTGCCCCTGTGCGAGAACGAGCGGCTCCTGACCACCGTCCTGCGCGACGAGTGGGGCTTCGACGGGGTGGTGATGTCCGACTGGGGCGCCGTCCGCGACCGGGTCGCCGCCTTGCGCGCCGGGCTCGACCTGCAGATGCCCGGCGCCGACGGGCGCCCCGACCACGAGGTCCGTGCCGGTGTCGAAGAGGGCGCCTTGGACACGGCGTGTCTTGACGAAGCGGTGCGACGACTGGAGCTGTTCGCCCGGCGAGCCACCGCGGCCGACGCGAACCCGTCGGTGCCCGCCGACGCCGAGCTCCTCGATGCTCATCACGCACTGGCCCGCGAGGCGGCCGAGCGTTCCATCGTGTTGCTCAAGAACGAGGGCGAACTGCTGCCCCTGGACCCCTCCGTCGGCAGCATCGCCGTCATCGGCGAGCTCGCTCGCACACCACGGTTCCAGGGAGCAGGCAGCTCTCAGGTCTCCCCCACCCGTGTGGACACCCCACTGGAGGAACTGCAGGGCCTCGCCCGCGGAGCCACCGTCGAGTTCACACCCGGCTACCTCCTTCCGGACTCGTCGGCACCCGAGGTGCCGGACGAGGAACTGACGCGCCAGGCACTCCAACTCGCCGCGCACAGCGACACAGTGGTGCTCTTCCTGGGGCTCGCCGCCCAGGACGAGTCCGAAGGCTTCGACCGCGACCACATCGACCTGCCACCCCAGCAGACCGCCCTCCTGAAACAGCTCACCGCCGCCCACCCGCGGGTCGTCGTCGTCCTGTCCAACGGGGGTGTGGTGCGCACCGCCCCCTGGCACGAGCAGGTCCCCGCCCTGATCGAGGGGTGGCTGCTGGGCCAGGCAGCGGGGAGCGCGCTGGCCCGGGTGCTGTTCGGCGAGGCCGCCCCCAGCGGCCGACTCGCTGAAACGCTTCCGGTCCGGCTCGAGGACTCGCCCTCCCATCTGTCGTTCCCCGGCGAGGAAGGTCACGTCCGCTATGGCGAGGGGGTGTTCGTCGGCTACCGGGGACATGACGCGCGCCGCAGCGACGTCGCCTTCCCCTTCGGACACGGCCTGGCCTACACCACGTTCGCCTACGACGACCTCTGCGTGGTCCGGAGCAAGGAAGGGACCGCACTGGAGGTCACGGTGAGCGTCACCAACTCCGGCCGCCGGGCCGGGCGGGAAGTCGTCCAGGTCTACGTGGGCGGCCCGACCGGCTCCGCCGTCTCCCGGCCGCCACGGGAGCTGCGCGGCTTCGCCGATGTCGAGCTGGCCCCGGGCGAGCGGCGGACGGTCGCCGTGACCGTGGAGCGTGCGGATCTGGCGTACTACAGCGAGCGCGAGGGCGGCTGGCGCGTCGAGAACGGTACCTACCGCGTCGATGTGGGAGCTTCGTCGCGGGACATCCGGCGGTCGATGCCCGTCGACATCGAGGGTGACCCGTCGCGCCTGCGGCTCAACGGCCGCAACACGTTGGCCGAGTGGTTCGCCCATCCGATCGGGGGGCCGCTGCTTCAGGAGGCGTTCGCCCGCCGGAGCGGCCCGGACACGGGCGGCGCCTTGACCGATCCCGCGCTGCGGCGGTTCCTGGCAGGTGTTCCGCTGGACGTGATCTCCGAGTTTCCGCAGAGCCCCGTCTCCCCCGACGACGTGCCGAAGCTGGCCGCGCAGGCTCAGGAGGCGCAGGCAGACTGACACCGCGCGGGACCGGCCGGGGGACTGAGATGACGGACCTCGAGGCCGCGGTGGAGGGATTCACCGCGGCCCGGGTGCAACGGCCTGCGCGCGACCTGGCTCATGCCCCCAGCGCCCAGCGCACCCGGGAGCGGCTCCGTCGGCAGTCCATCGTGCCCCAGCGCTCCTCCACCGGCGAACCGGCCACCCTCACCACGCCGTTCGGCACCGTGCCCAGGGGATACCGGCCGGAGGTGACAAGACAGCGCGCCGGCCAGGTGCTGTGGAGCAGGCAACAAGCCACTCCACAGCACCTTTCGCGTACGTCAGGCAGGTGGGTCGGGAGTCAGCAGCGACACGAGATCGTCGATCGGCTGCTGCATGTCGACCGAGTGGTCCGTCAGCCACTGCAGCTGAATGCCGTCGATCGCCGCGATGGCGAGGGCCGCCAGCCGTGCCGGCGGAACGCTCGACCGCAGCGCACCCTCATCCATCCTCTTCCGCAGGTGTTCCGCCAGCTGCTCACGCATGGACGGGTAGCGGTCCGCGAAGTACGCATGCGCCGGATGCTTCGGATCGCTGCCCGCGGCTGCCATGGAGACGAACAGTTCCACCAGCCCCGGGGTGTTGGCCGCCTCCTGGATGACCGCCTGGTACCGGTCGGGCTGCGGGCGGTGCTCGTGGCGCAGACGGGCGGATTCGTCCCGCATACGCAAGACCTGCGTGAGCAGGTCCTCCTTGGATTCGAAGTAGTGCATCAGACCGGGAAGGCTGAGACTGCACTTGGCCGCGACCTTGCGCAGAGAGGTACCGCGGTACCCCTCGGCTGCGAAGATCTCCAGAGCGGCCTGAAGGATCTCCTTGCGTTTGGCCTCGCCCTTTTCGTAGGGACCCCGTTTCGCCATACGGGCCACCCTAACGTTCGGCGCGCACGGCGTCGTGCGCGTCCGGACCCGGAATCCGGCCACTGCGGGACAGCGAGCCCAGCCACCGTGCCGACGGTTTGGGGGTGCGGGCGAAGGTGACAGGGTCGACCTCGATGAGGCCGAACGTAGGCCGGTAGGTGCCCCATTCGTAGTTGTCCAGCGCGCTCCAGTGGAAGTAGCCCCGCACGTCCGCGCCCCGCTCCATCTCACCGGCCAGACTCGCCAGCGCCTGCCGGGTGTAGGCAATACGCTCCGCGTCGTCCGCGGTGGCGATGCCGTTCTCCGTGACGAACAGCGGCATCCGCGGCCCCACCGTCTTGACCGTGTGGGCGATCGCCTGGCCCAGCGCATCGGGGTAGACCTCCCAGCCGGTCAGCGTCGTCCGCGCGCCGTCCGGGACGGGCAGCGGGCCCCCTTCGCCGATCAGGTGGCGGGTATACGCCTGCACGCCGAGCCAGTCGTCACCCCGCGACGCCTCCAGGAAGACGTCCTCGCGCGGCCTGGCGTACGCCGCCGCGACCTCCTGCGCACCCGGCTCGGCCTGGTACACCTGGTTGGCGATCGTCCACCCGGCCCGAAGCCCCGCCTGCCGAAGGATCGACACCGCTTCACTGTGCGCCTCGATCAGCGCCGCGGTGACCGCCTCGTCCGGCTCCACCGTCGCCGGATCGAACGCCGCTCCCCCGGCCTCGCGTCCCTCGGTCCGTGCCGGCCAGCCGTGCTCCGCGGCGAGCCGGCGCAGCGAGTGCATCAGCGCCACCATGTTCGGCTCGTTGATGGTCGCTACGTGGCTCACGCCCGTGCCCACGACATCGAGCACCGTCCGCGTGTACGACGCGAACAGTTCTGGCGCATCCGAAGCAAGCCAGCCACCGCGCTCACTGAACCAGCGCGGCGAGGTGAAGTGATGCAGCGTCACCAACGGAGTCAGACCGCGATCGACCGCGCCCCGCACCATCGCCCGGTAGTGCTCCAGCGCCGCACGCGAGATACGGCCCGGCTCGGGCTCGATCCGCGCCCATTCGATGCTGAACCGGTAGGCGTTGAAACCGAGTTCACGGAGCAGGTCCATGTCCTGCGGCCAGCGGTGGAAACTGTCCGCCGCGTCCCCGCTCGGCTCCGCCACGATCGACTGCGGGCGGTGCTCCCACGCCCACCAGTCGCTGGCCACGTTGTTGCCCTCGACCTGGTGGGCGGAGGTCGCTGCCCCCATCAAAAAGCCTTCGGGCAGGGCCAGTTCGAGCCCTGACGCGGTCGTCATGCGCATTGCTCCTCTCGCGACGGGGCACCTGTTGACCCCCCACCGCAAAAACGTTCATTGATCGGTTTTCGTGTTAGCGTACATGTGTCGCCGGTCCAGGCGAAAGAGGCAACCGTGGGGGGCGCCGCAGCCTGGACCGGCCCACGCACCAGGGGCGCCCCGCCGCCGCACCTGACGATCCGGCCGCGGGGCCCCTGGACCCGGACCGGCCGGCGGAGGACTCCATGAACGCAGTCATCCCCGCTCCCGCACTGCTTACCAAGACACCTGACGGGTCGCTTCCCGCCATCGGTCCCTGGCACGTCCGGGCCGACCCGCAGCTGCTGACCACGGCCGCCACGGTGCGGGATCTGCTGGCCCCGCACCTCGGCCACCGGCTGCTGCCCCCGGGCGACCCGGGGGACGGCCTCGTCCTGCACCTGACCCATGACAACGCGCCACCCCGTCCGCGGCGCACCCGCGGCGTCTGCCCCACCGGCGAGGCGGCGCCTTTGGACGAGTCGTACGGGCTCACCGTGGACAGGGCGGGGATCACGTGCCGTGCCCACACAGCCGCCGGGGTCTTCCGGGCCGCGATGAGCGCAGCCCAGCTCCTGCTCACCACCGCCCCCGAGGGGGCGCTATGCCACCAAGTGGTGTGCGATGCCCCGCACTTCGCCTGGCGCGGTCTGATGCTCGATCCGGCCCGCACCTTCCTCTCCGGTGACGAGATACGCCGTCTCATCGATGTCGCCGCCCTGTACAAGCTCAACGTCCTGCACCTGCACCTGACGGACAACGAGGGCTGGCGTCTGGAGATCCCGTCCCTGCCGGCACTGACGCGATCGGCCGAGGGGGCAGTCCGTACCCACTACACCGCCGCCGAGTACGAAGCGCTGCAGGAGTACGCAGCCCAGCGGCACATCACCCTCGTACCGGAGATCGACCTGCCGGGCCACTGCGCCGCCCTGCGCCAGGCACTGCCCGATCTGCCGGTAGCGCCCGCCCCCGATGGTCTTCCGGCGAAGGTGTCCTTCACTCCACCGCTGGACCTGACCGAACCTCGCACCCACACAGCCGTCTCGGCCGTGCTCGCGGACGTCTGTGCGCTCACCCGCGGCCCGTATGTCCACATCGGCGGGGACGAGGTGCTGGGTCTGACCGCGGAGGGGTTCGCCTCTTCGGTGCGTCAAGCCCGCGCTCTGGTGGGCAAGTTCGGCAAGGTGCCGCTCGCCTGGCAGGATGCGTCACGGGCGGGGGTCGAAGCCGGGGACATCCTCCAGCACTGGGTGGACACGCAGATGATGGAGCTCCCGGAGACTGCCGAGGACCTTGCCGCCCGCCCGCGCTTGCAAGCCGCGGGATTCACCCTGGATTTCGCACACGCGCTGAAGCGGTTCTTCGCTCCTTCCGACTACGACGTGGCCCGCATCGTGGCCGCCGGAGGGCGCGTCCTGCTGTCTCCGCAGTCGCACCTCTATCTCGACCGGCCCTACTCCGGCGACGTCACCCCGCCCGACTGCCCCTCCGACGAGGCCGCCCTCGGCTTCCCGTCCTACCGCCCGCAGAGCATCCGGCACGCGGCCGGGTGGGATCCGTCGAGCCACCCCGTCCCCGAGGAACAGATCGCGGGGGTGGAAGCCACGCTGTTCGCCGAGCGGCTGCGCGGCATCGACGACGTGACCGCGTTGCTGCTGCCGCGTCTGCCCGGCGTGGCCGAGGCGGCCTGGACCGGCAAGGCTCCCGACTGGGCGGAGTACCGCCACCGTCTCGGCCTGCACGCCGGCTGGTGGCGCGAGAGGAACCTTCGGCACTTCCCGGCCACCGACGTGCCCTGGCAGTGACCTGAACGGCACAGAGCCCCGGCTCGGACGAGCCGGGGCTCTGTCACGTCGGCGTCAGGACGCCGGCGTGTAGCTGTAGATCGAGGGAACCCCCATGCCGGACTGCGGCACCACCTTGACGTCACTGCCCGACACCAACTGGAACGCCGTCCGGTAGAAGGGCGCGAACCAACCCTCCTCGACGAGGTGCCGGTTGAGGTCCCGGGCCGCGGCGGCCGACTGCGCCTCCGTACCCGCCCGCACCTGCGCCAGCAGCTTCTTCACCGTGGGGTCACTCGAACCGAACATGTTGAACGCACCGGGGGTCACCAGGTCCTGAGCCGTCACCCAGTCGATCGAGGACTGACCGATGTTCATCACCATGGCCGAGTAGGCCCGATCCCGGGAAATCTTCTGGACCGCGGTGTTGCCGTCCAACTGATCCCACACCACGTTGATGCCCACGGCCTTGAGGTCGGTGGCGATCGAGGAAGCCAACGCGTCGCTGACAATCGCCGACACCCGCGGGAGCTTGAGGGTGAAGCCCTTGGCGTAACCCGCCTGAGCCAGCAGCTTCTTCGCTTTCGCCGCGTCGTGCGTGTAGTACGTGTCCAGGCTCTTGTCGTACGCCTTGGTCTGCGGGCCGAAGACTTGGTCCGTGGCCACCCCCCGCCCCTGGCGGATCTTGTCGAGCATGGTCTTTCGGTCCAGGGCGTAGTTGATGGCCTGCCGCACCTTGGCCTCGCGCAGCGCAGGGGTCCGCACGCCGCCGCGGTCGAACAGCAACAGGCCCTGGAAGTCGAAGCTGTAGTTGGTCTTCTTCAGGCGGGTGTCGGAGGCGATCGCCTCTTGCTGGTTGGCCTCCTGTACGGTCGCGCTGTCGATCTGCCCGGTCTTCAGTCCGTTGACGATGGCGGTCTCGTTGTCGAAGACACTGATGGTCAGCGTCTTGTAGGGGAGTTCGTCCCCCCAGTAGTCCGCCTTGCGCTCGAAGACATACTTGTTTCCGGCCGCGGTCCTGCTCCTGTCGAGCGTGTACGGGCCGGTGCCCACGGGGGCCGTCTTGAGGGAGTCGCCCTTGAACTTGGACGGGCTGGCCATGAGCCCTGCCGCATCGCTGAGGTAGAACAGCAGCGCCGGGTCCGGTGAGCCCAGGTGCAGGGTGATGTGCGTGGCGTCGGTCACCTCGACACTCTTGAGCGATGCGAGGTACTTCGCCGCCCCGCCGCCTCCATCCTTGAAGCGCTCCAGATTCTTCTTGACCGCGGGGGCGTCGAAGACGGCGCCGTCGCTGAACTTCACTCCCTTGCGCAGGGTCAGGGACAACGCGGTCCGGTCCTTGTCATAGGTCCACTTGGTGGCGAGCATCGGCCGGAAGGTGCCGTCCGGATCCCGCTTGATCAGGGTGTCGTACACCGCCTGGAAGTAGGGCAGCGCGCCGCCGATCGCCTGGGAGGGATCCAGACTCTGCGCGCTCGTCATCGTGGCGATGTCGAGCTTGTCCGCGCCGGCTCCTTGTGAACCGCTGCCTCCGCCGCAGCCGGAGAGGAGCAGAGCCGCTGCGGTGGCACCGGCCACCGCAACCCCGAACCGGGTGGCATACGTCTTCATGATCTCTCCGTCTGGAGGGCCGGAACTCAGCGGACCGGCAACAGGTGGGGGCCCACCGCACACGGCAATGCCCGAACAGTGGCACCCCTCGACACCCAAAACCGTAATGTGATCGGTTTCCAGCCGTCAATGCCCTGCTCCAAACGGGTTCCCGTCTCCGGCGACCGACCGTTGACGCGCAAAAGCGTTCATCGTACGGTTTTCACGTGTGGCCGGTCCCACTCGCTTTCACGCCCGCCACCGGAACAAGCTGAGGAGCGCCATGACCGCACGACGGCCCAACTTCCTGTTCTTCATCCCCGACCAGCTGCGGGCCGACTCCTTGGGCGCGTTCGGCAACCCTCACGTACGCACACCCCACCTGGATGCCCTGGCCGCGCGCGGCACCCGCTTCGACAACGCCTACGTGCAACACCCCGTCTGCTCCCCCAGCCGGGCCTCGTTCCTCACCGGCTGGTACCCGCACACCAACGGCCATCGCACGCTGACGCACCTGCTCCAGCCTTGGGAGCCAAACGTGCTGCGCAGCCTGAAGGAGTCGGGATATCACGTCGCATGGCCCGGCATGCGCGGCGACACCTTCGCCCCCGGCGCCACCGAACTGAGCGTCGACGAGTACGGCTACGGCGTCACCCCGAGCACATTCCCCACCCCCTCGCCGCGCGACGCGTGGCCCGGCGGCGACACCTGGGCCCGCCTCTACTACCGGGGGCGCCTTCCCTCCGATGAGCAGCGCGTCGACGCCGATGAAGCCACGATCCGTACCGCCGAGCGCTGGCTGGCCGACGCGCCCGCCGATCGCCCCTGGGCCCTTTTCGTACCGCTGATCGCCCCCCACTGCCCCTTCGAGGTCGAAGAGCCGTGGTTCTCCATGTACGACCGGGACGCCCTGCCCCTGCCGGTTCCGGCCGCCGGCGACGGCTCACGTGAACCCGCCTTCATGCAGGCCATTCGCGAGCGATTCGGCATCGAGGACACCGGCGACGACATGTGGCGCGAGATCACCGCCACCTACTACGGCATGATCTCCCGCATGGACGACCAACTCGGCCGTCTCACCGATGCGTTGCGCAACAGCGGAGCCGACGACAACACCGTCACCTTCTTCTTCGCCGACCACGGTGAATACCTGGGCGACTACGGCCTGATCGAAAAGTGGCCCTCCGCCATGCACCCGTGCATCACCCGCGATCCGCTTGTCATCTCCGGTGGCGGCCTCCCCGCCGGACAGCGCACCGCAGCCATGGTGGAACTCATCGACCTCGTGCCCACCGTGCTGGAACTGGCCCAGGTCCGGTCGCCCCACCGTCACTTCGGCAAGAGCCTTCTGCCGCTGCTGCGCGACCCGAGCACCACGCACCGGCAGTTCGCGTTCACCGAAGGCGGCTTCTCCACCGCCGAGGAACCCCAACTCGAGTCGGCCGGTTTCCCCTATGACCTCAAGGCCGCGCTGCAGCACGAGCAGCCGGAACTCGTGGGCCGCACCATTGCCGTACGCGACCAGGAGTGGGCCTACGTCTGGCGGCTCTACGAACAGCCCGAGCTCTACCACCGCAGCAGTGACCCCCACGAGCGCATCAATCTCGCCGGCCGGACCGAACACGCCGACGTCGAATCCCGGATGGAGCGGGCGATCCTGCACTGGCTCGCCGACACCGCCGACGTCATCCCCGCCCAGGAAGACCCCCGGTACCCCAGCGTCGACCTTCCCGTCCCGGCAGGACAGCCCGGCCCGGACGGCGCCCCCGATCGCGCATCGGACCAACTGGCCCGAGCCCTGGCCCGCTGGAAGGACACCCGATCCGTCTGACTCACCGCGCCAGAGTTCCGTCAGGCGCGAACGAATGGCTGAAGGTGAAGGCGTGCGGAGCGGGGCCATGGTCATAGAGGTGCTGCAGCCTGGAAACCCCGTCCTGCCAGGTGGGAATCCCCCTGACCGAGGGCGTGAACCTGGTCCGGCGTCTTGGGCGTACGGACGTGGAGGCGTGCGGCGTCAGCAGCTCTTCGCGCGTTCACTCAGCCTGAAGAAACCCGCCTCGACCGCCACTGGCCAGGTGAAGGTAGCTGCCTTGCGAGGCCGTGTCGAAGTTGCGGAAAGTCTTCGGTCGTACTGCCGGGATCTGCGCGCGCACTACCGGCGCCATCCCGGCATGGCCACTCTCGCGTTGAGCGAAAACATCGCGATGGCCCGCCACCCGGCGATGCTCCGCAACATGGACGCCCTGATCGGGCTCTTCGAGGACGTGGGGCTGTCGCTGCGGGACGCCTGTCGCGCGTGCATGGAGACGATCCGGCTCGTGGTGGGCTTCGTGGAACTGCAGGACAGGCTGTACGACCGGCCAGCCGCGCACCTGGAACCGGGTGACGTGGGGCAACTGCCGCCGCCGTGGCTGCGCTCCGAAGCAGAGGCGGAACTGCCCCCGGAACTGCCCACCTGAAGCAGCTCGGCGCCATGGAACCCGACACTCTCGACACGCTCTTCGCGTTCTCCCTGGACCTCTTCGTCGCGGGAATCGCCCGGCGCGGGAATCGCTGAACAGTGCTCTGACCGGTCAACTCCCACCACCGCGGCAAGCCACCTGAGCGGCCGGCACCTGCCGCCGACTGCGGTGACGTAAGCGCGGGTCCTTCATTTCTGTCCGAGTCCGGCGAGACGTACGCCGAGGAACGGCTTATGCGCCGTCGCCGCCATCGCGCAGGGAACGAATCATGCTCTGCAGGATCCGGAACGCGCCCGACTGCTCGGTCTCGGTCATGCCGCCCAGCATCCTGACCTCGACGGACCGGACCGCCACGGTCGCCTTCTCCAGGCTCCGTCGGCCGCGCGGCGTGAGCCGCGCCGGAAGAACCTTCCCGACGGCTGCTTCCGCGGGCCTGGTCACGTAGCCCTCGCGCTCCAGCGTCTGGAGCAGCACGTTCATCGACTGCCGCGTCACAAACGCGCCACGCGCGAGCTCGGAGTTCGACAAGCCCGGTCGTTGAGCCAGCAGTTCGAGGCAGGAGTAGTGCGTCACGCTCATCCCGAGGGGTCGCAGCACCTCCTCCATGGCGGCGCGCAGGGCGCTCGAAGCCTCTTTCAGCAGGTAGCCCAGTGATTTGTCCAGGTCGACGCCGGCACCGTTTTGACTCATGTCAGCATTCTGACATACCTTGGCCCGTGTCAGTAATCTGACACGAAGAGAAGGAGCATCATCATGCCCGTCACCGGCCCCGACTTCATCTCGCTCCAGGCGTGCGACCTCCACGCTTCGCAGGCGTTCTACGAGCAGTACCTCGGCCTCGTCCGCTCGCAGGCCGGACCTCCGCACGCCGTCGTCTTCGAGACGAAGCCGATCGCGTTCGCACTGCGCGACGTCATCCCCGGCACGGATCTCGCATCCGTCGCCCAGCCCGGCATCGGCGCCGCGATCTGGCTGCACGCCACCGATGTCCAGGCCATCCACGATGCTCTCGCCGCCGACGGTCACACCATCGTCTCCGCGCCGATCGACGGCCCCTTCGGCCGGACCTTCACCTTCGCCGACCCCGACGGGTACCACGTCACTCTCCACGACCGCTCCTGACAAGCCGAACGCCGCCGACGCCCCCTGACCCCGGGTTAGAAGCCGAGGTCGTCATATGCCGGAGCGCTACCGAGTCGCTCCGTCCCGTGCCGTGAGCATCGCAGGGCGGAGCGAGGAACGGATCGCGGACGGTTCGTTCACTTGCAGAGAGGTACCGCGCCGTTGGCCTTCACGTAGCGAGCGGTGACCCACCCCTGGGGCGTCTGGACGCGGTACACGTGCGGTTGCCGGCGACGGACTGACCTGCCTTGCGGCAGATCAGGTCGATGGTCTGTCCGCTCCGACAAGCCGTTCCTCCACGTCACTGACCATGCGGCATGACGCCGCGTGAGGGTCAAGCACTGCGCTCCCCGTACTGTGCCTGGCGCCCCTGCTATGGCGACCAGCTGCTTCGTGCTGCCGAGCGGTCATGGCGCTACTCGGTGCGTAGTGCGGTGGCCGTACGGGCCCTGGCCGCCCAGCCCGCCGGGACCAGCGCACCCAGCACGGCGAGCACCACCGCGCCAAGTCCCAGCAGGAGCAGCCGAGCCGGCCCGTACACATCGAGCACTGACGACGGCATGGTGGTGCCCACAGCGCGTGCCATGACCGGCATGACGAGGCCGTGCAGCACGTACCCCACCGGTACGCCCAGCAGCCCGCCGATCACACCGATCGCGGCCACCGAGGCGAGCACGAGGCTCACGGTCTGCCGCGGTGTCATGCCGATCGCCTTGCAGACGCCAAGGTCGTGGACGCGCTCCCGGGTGTCGAGGACGACGGAGTTGAGGACGCCGAGGCCGGCTACGGCGACCAGCATGAGGGTGAGCAGCCCGGCCATCGCCTGCATGATGAGGATGACCCCCTTCTGCTCCGCCGGGGGGATGGTCGTGGCGTCGCCGCCCAGCGGCCGCACCACCGACGCGAGCTTCTGGGCGTAGTCGTCCACCGAGACCCCGGCTTGCACCTTGACGAGGAACGTACTGGGCTCGGCCGACGGGAAATCGGCCATGTCCGCGTGGATCTCCAGCTGGTCGCCCGACGTGTCGAAGGACTCGCCCACGATCTTCAGGTCGGCGCTCTCCTTCTCGTAGGTCACCCGCACGGTGTCGCCGACCTTGGTGCTGGTCCGCTCCAGGAAGCGGGTGGGTACCACGACCTGCCCCTTACCAGCGAGCCAGTGCCCGGCGAGCATCTCGTAGCTGCCGTCGTGTGAATCGCCTTCGTAGAGGCTGGCCTGAACCGAACCGGAAGCGCCGGCCACGACGACCTCGGTCTGGAGCTTGCCGTAGTACGAGTCCAGGCCGGCCTGGGACTTGATGGCGGAACGCACCTTCGCCGGGTCGGCGACCTTGGCCTTGCTCGGGTCCGGCATGCTGCGGGCCACGGGAGACCGGCTCGCCTCAGCGCCCACGTCGGGAGGCGGCGGCGGGGGTGCGATGTCGTTCAGTCTGACCGTCGTCACGGTGACCGAGGCACGGCTCTCCGGGTCCTGTGACGTGCTGATCGCGCCCAGGGACGAAGTCAGCCCCACCGCGAAGGTCACGGCGATCGTGCCGAACGCCACCGCGAGCAGCATCGCAAGGGCGCGGACCGGATGCGTGAAGGGGGTCGCGAGACCGTAGGTCACCGGTCGCGGCAGCGGCAGCCGCCCCAGCACCCGGTGCGCCCGCTGCCCGCGCCCCGTGAGCGGCGCCCGGCCGACCGCGATGGCCTCGACCGTGTGCAGCCTTCCGGCCCGCCGTGCGGGAATCAGCGCCGCGAGCCCCACGACGAGCAGGGCTGCGGCCGGTACTGCCACATCCACCCACCAGGCGACCGAAAGCGAGACGGTGCCGTACACCGACTCCGTGTCCGCCAGCATCGGCACGGCCAGGAGGTTGCCCAGCAGGACCCCCAGGATGATGCCGGCGACGGCCGGGACCATCGCCTGGGCCACGTAGGCGCGCACGACCTCGCGCGGAGTGAAGCCGATGGCCTTGAGGATGCCGATCCTGCGCAGACCGGTGCCGACCGCACCGCTGATCACGCTGCTGACGATGATCACCGACATCACGATGCCGAGCACACCGAAAGCCATCACGAACGGGACGGTCGCTGACGCACCCTGATCCGCGGCGCGCTTGGTGTCCAGCCAGGACTGCGTACCCAGCAGTGCTCCGGAGCCCGTGGCGGAGTCGAGCTTCATCCGGACGGCGAGGATCTGCTGCTTCGTGGCCGCGGAGTCGAAGCGGTAGAGCATCTGATGCGTGACGGGGTGGCCCTGCGACGCCACCGCTTCGACCTGCGCCGGGGTGGCCCAGGCGTCGGCGCTCTTGCTGGTGGACAGGGCGAAGCCGACGACCTTGAGGGCTGGGGCGTTCGAGGTGCCCGACGTCCTGAGGGTGGAGCCGATCTCGGTGCCTGGCCCCTCGAACGACGTGCTGAGCACGATCTCGCCCGGCTTCTGCACCCAGCGGCCGGACTTGAGCTCCACCCGGTCCACGGCACCGTCCGCGCCGGAACGCCCGACCAGGGTCAGCGTCGGAAGCCGGAATCCTGTCTGATCCACCGGGCGGAACGCCGTGGAGGTGTACGGTCCCGCACTCGCGGTGACGCCGTCCAGATTTCCGGTCGCCGCCAGTTTCGCCCTGCTCACCTCGGCAGGATCGAACTGTGCGGTGATGTGCGCGCCCCGCTGCTTCGTGAAGGCATGGTCGAAGGGTGCGGCCGCGGCGACCATCAGCGACCCGGCAACCACGGCCGAAGCCACGGCCATCATCGTGGCGATGGCGATCACCACGGTCTGCACCCGTCGTCGGCTCACCCCGGAGCGCACGACCCGGCTCAGTGCGCTGGCGTTGAACAGGCTCATCGGACGGCCTGCGCGTACGTATCGCGGGCGAGGTGACCGTCGACCAGGTGGATCGTGCGGCTCGCGACGGTCTCGGCCAGTGATAGGTCATGCGTCACCAGCACGATGGTCTGGCCGCCGCGGTGCAGATCCATCAGCAGGTTGCGGACGTCGTGGCCCGAGGCGGTGTCGAGCGCACCGGTGGGTTCGTCGGCGAGCAGCAGCTCGGGCCGGTTGATCAACGCCCTGGCGACGCCGACTCGCTGGCGTTCACCTCCGGACAGTCGGCCCGGGTAGGCGCGGGCGTGCTTCTGGATGCCCAGCATCTCCATGAGTTCGCCCGCGCGGGACGTGGCTTCGCGTCGGCTGGTCCCGGTCAGCTGGGCCGGGAGCTGGATGTTGTCGGTGACGTTGAGGTCGTCGAGGAGGTTGAAGAACTGAAAGGCCATGCCGATGTGCGCGCGACGGAACTTGGCGAGGGCGTGCTCGCTCAGCTGGTCGATCCGCCGCCCGGCCACGATCACAGCACCGTCCGTCGGCTTGTCCAGGCCGGCGACGAGGTTCAGCAGTGTGGACTTGCCACTGCCGGAAGGACCTGTCACGGCGAGGGCCTCGCCCCTGGCGACGCTGAGTGTGAGCGGTCCGAGCGCGGGCGCGTCGGCGCTGTCGTAGCGCTTCAACACGCGCTCCAGTTCGATCACTTGATGCATACGAGAGGCCCGTCCTTACGGTCGCGAGAGGCGCATGCCGTCGCCGGCCCTGTGAACCTAGGCGCCGCTACCGGCGGGGCGCGTCGGCCGTGGAACCAATATCGACCCGTTCTCTCGGACGAACCGGCCGCAGACTCCTACCTGAGGACGAGGACCCAAGGACGGTGCCCTGGTCAGTCAGGCGGACGTGGGCCGGTGCAGAAGCCAGCACAATGTGCGGATGGATACGGAAGACTGGCGCGCAAGGCAGCGACAGCTCCTCGACGCCCTGTGCCCCGAGGCGAAAGCTGCCCGCCTGTCCAGACGAGCGGTACGCGCCGATGTGGCGCTGGCGATCGTCCTGACCCTCGCCGCTCTGTACGTCGCGATGCGCTACCCCGGCGACGGGCCGGTGACCATCAACCCACCCAAGATCGACGTCGGCACCGGGATCCCGGCCCCGCCGCCCCCCGGCCCTGATCAGGCACCCGTGGAGGAAGACCTTCCCCCTGTGCCCTGGGCCCTGGTCCTCGTGTCGACGCTGCCGCTCGTACTCCGGCGCCGCTACCCGCTGGCCGTCTTCGCAACAGTGCTGGGCGCGAGCCTGGCCATCGGCGGCTCCGCCTCCTGGATCACCGTCCTTTCCTGCGTCGTCGCCGCGTACAGCGCCGTCGTGCACAGCCGCTACCGGATCATGGCGATCGCCGGCCTGGTGACCGCCGCCGTACTGTCCGGTTTCGCCTTCCGCCACGCGGATCCTGTGGTCCCAGGATGGTCCAGCCCGGGTTTCGTGCTGCTGGTGGCCGGGATGCTGGCCAGCTTCGTCCGTTTCCTGCAACTACGCCTTGCGTCCAGCAGGGACCGAGTCACCGAACTGCAAGAGGCTCAGGAGCAGGCCACGCGGCGGGCCGTTGAGGAGGAGCGTGCCCGCATCGCCGCCGAACTGCATGACGTCGTCACGCACAATGTGAGCGTGATGGTGATCCAGGCGGGCGCGGCACGCAAAGTGATGGACGTGATGCCGGAGCAATCCAAGGAAGCTTTGCTGGCCGTCGAGGCAGGCGGCCGGGCTGCTATGGCAGAACTGCGCCATGTGATGGGCCTGTTGGCAGCCACGGACCAGGAGAAGCCCGACGGCCTGGAGCCTCAGCCCGGGCTGGCGCAGCTCGACGCGCTGGTCGCGCGAGTCCGCGCTGCCGGGACGCCCCTGAGTGTCGAGCTGTCGCTGCCGTCGCAACCACTGCCACCAGGCGTGGACCTCGCGGCGTACCGCGTCGTGCAGGAAGCGCTGACCAACACCATCAAACACGCACGCGGCGCGGAGGCGACCCTCTCCATCGGCCACACCGACACCGATCTGCAGATCGAGGTCACGGACACCGGCGGTGCGAAGGGCTCCCCTCCGGTGGAGAGCAACGGCCGTGGCCACCTGGGACTGCGTGAGCGACTAGCCGTCTATGAAGGCGAGCTGACGGCCGGGCCGACACCCGCCGGCGGCTACCGGGTCACGGCCCGTATCCCGCGGAGCGCGGCATGACGGCGGACAGGTCGCCGCTGCGCGTGGTCATCGCGGACGACCAGGCCCTCGTGCGCACCGGCTTCAAGATGATTCTGGCCGCGGACGGCATCGAGGTGAACGCTGAGGCGGCTGACGGGGCCAAGGCTGTCGCGGCGGTCCGTCGCACACGGCCTGACGTCGTCCTCATGGACATCCGGATGCCGGAGATGGACGGTATCGAGGCCACCCGGCGCATCCTCGGCAGTGACGATCTGCAGGAGACCCGGGTCATCATCCTCACCACATACGACC
This sequence comes from Streptomyces sp. NPDC033180, assembly GCF_055577645.1. Classification (NCBI taxonomy): domain Bacteria; kingdom Bacillati; phylum Actinomycetota; class Actinomycetes; order Kitasatosporales; family Streptomycetaceae; genus Streptomyces; species Streptomyces sp. NPDC033180. The sequence continues at coordinate 62,353 of NZ_JBVIPU010000002.1, forward strand.
TCGATCACTACGTCTACGCCGCACTCACGGCCGGCGCCAGCGGCTTCCTGCTCAAGGACGTCTCCCCGGAACACCTGGTAGCCGCCCTACACCTGGTGCAGTCCGGCGATGCCCTCCTCGCACCCACGATCACCCGCCGACTGATAGAACGCTTCGCCAAGCACGACGAACCACAGACCATCGCCCCGCACCGTGACCTGGCCACCCTGACCCCGCGTGAACTCGAGGTACTGCGCCTGCTCGCGACGGGCCTCAGCAACGCCGAACTCGCCTCCCGGCTCCATCTCAGTCCGACCACGATCAAGAGCCACGTCGGCCGCATCCTGTCCAAGCTGGACCTGCGCGACCGTGTCCAGGCCGTCGTCTTCGCCTACGAGACGGGACTGATCGCCCCGGGAGGGGGCGCCCCGAACGTGGACGGGTGATCATGTACGAAGCCGGATGACCAGGACTCCCGACCTGACTGTGCTGATCGTCCCCTTGCCAGTGGAATGCGATCGATCTGTCCACCGCACATCTGCGCCACCTGAGCCGCGAACTCGTCTCCCGGCGACGAGAGATCGGTAGCCGGCGGCAGCGCGCCTGACTGCAGGACAGCAGGCCCTGCTCGCTCTCGCCCACCTACGAAGCAGTGATACCAACGACCAGCTTGCGGCCAGGTTCGGATAAGGATCGCGACCGGTTCGTGGCCAGTTGGCCGTCGGGTGGACAGTCGACGTGAGCTTTGGCCGCGGCTCTGAGATCTCACAGATGACAAGGGAGACAGTCGTCCTTTGACGGCGAAGTCAGTCGTGTGCAGCCACCTGACCCGGGTCGACTGGGTCGGATGTCGACGAGTCTGCTCGTGCTGACACCGCCAACGAATCTCCGCCACCCCGCGAGGGTGTTCAGCTGCTGATTGGCCTCGACGTCGTCCTCCCGCAATTCGCTGTGCCGGGCCGTCGGTTCGGAGATGGTCACGGGCGCCTCCAGGGGCCGGCCGGCGGGTGGAGCAGGCACAGCGGGATTACCTCTGCCAACGAGGCGTCCGTGTCCTCATCCATCGGTTCGCTGTCGGCCGGCGGATCGGGGATCTCGCGGCCTGGCGCGGTCGCCCGGGTGCGGGCGGCAATCCGGCGATCCCGCCGGAACCGTTTGGCCGGGGGCCTTCTCGTCCAGGGGGCCGTCGTGGGTGCTTTTGAGCAGGGCGGCTGCCGCATCCGCGATCTGTGCCACGCTCCCGTTCTTCGGGACCTGTTGACGGGCGTGTCCCAGGCGCCATTTCGCCGAACGGGACGCCGACGCGGTGCAGGTGTCTCCAGAACACGGTGATCCACCGGGCGTCATCCACCGGACGGATGCGGGGCTCGACGCGCAGCGAGTCGCACTGACACAGATCGTCAACTCAACGATTCTCACGGGTCTGGTCGCTGTCCCGGTCCTGCGAAAGGGTTCCAAGAAGACGGCAGTGCGGCATTTGCGCACTCGATCTGCTGCAGCGCCGAGTGTTCAGGCGCACCTACGAGAGAAGGAAACACACCCCTTATGCGCGCCCTTGTGGTCGATCACAGTGAGGCCGGACCCATCCGGTTCGCCGATGTCGATGAGCCCGTACCGTCCACCGGTGAGGCGCTGGTGGAAATACGGCACATCGGTCTCAACTTCGGAGAGCTGAACTACGTGCACCAGTGGCCAGCCGGCGCTGTGCACGGTCACGATGCGGCCGGCGTCGTGGTGCGCGCCGCATCCGACGGCTCGGGGCCGCCCGAAGGTACGCGCGTCGCAGTGGGCATGGTTCCGCACGCGTGGGCGGAGCGGATGGCAGTCAGCCCCGCTTCGCTCGGCACCGTCCCCGAGGGCGTGGATCTGGCCGACGCCGCCGCGCTGGGGATCGCCGGAGTCACCGCACTCCGGGTGCTGCGCAAGCGTTCCCTGCTGGCGCGCAACGTTCTGATCACCGGCGCCAGCGGGGGCGTGGGGCATTTCGCCGTCCAACTGGCGGCGCTGGCGGGCGCTCGGGTGACGGCACTCGTCGGTTCGCCGGAGCGGGCGGCCGGACTCCGTGAACTCGGGGCCGACAAGATCCTGACCGACCTGGCCGAGACCGGGGACCGGTTCGACCTCGTCCTGGACACGGTCGGCGGGCCGCTGGTGGCCCAGGCGTGGAGTTCCCTCGCCGAGGGCGGCACCCTCCACCTGGTCGGTTACTCCTCGGGGCAGGAAACCACGTTCCCGTCAGGGGCTTTGTTCGGCTTCGGTGAGCCCCGCAGCATCGCCACCTACGGCAATATGACGCCGACCGCCGGGGAGCTGACGGACCTGCTGGGCCTCATAGCCGCCGGGAGGCTCTCGGCGCCGGTCGGACTACGAGGCGACTGGCAGGGCGTGGACGACGCCGTCCAGGCGCTGTTCGCGCGAAAGGTGCACGGAAAGGTCGTTCTTGACGTGGCCTGACGCTGTGGACGAGGACACATGTGCCGTCGGCCGTCGGCGGGCGGTGCGCGGCGGTGGACGAGAATGGAACCCATGGATGTGCTGGCGGAGGTCTTGCGTGTTTCGGGTGCTCGTGGGGCGCTCGGGGTCATGCTGAAGGCCGGAGGAACTTGGGGCCTGTGGCTGGACTCCTCTCCAGGAGCGGCACTGCACGTAGTGTCCCGCGGCACCATGTGGCTCCACGTCCCGGGCGAGAAACCTCTTCCGGTACAGGCCGGAGACGCCGTCCTGGTGTCGCCGGGCACCGCACACGGGATAGCCGGCGGCGCCGGCGTGACGATGGGTTCCTGCGACCGTGAGGCGGCGGCCCGGGCTTTCGGCGATGGACGGGCCATGCGGCTGGGCTCGGCGCCGGCGCAGACGGAAGTGATCGTCCTGCACTACGAGCAGGACCCGGAGGTGCGCACCCCGGTGCTTACCTCCCTCGCGCGACCGATGCACGTCACAGCACAGGAGAACGCGCAGCTCAGAAGGACCGTCGAACTTCTCGCTGCTGAACTCGCACAGCCGCAGCTCGGCACCACCGCCGCCATCAACAGCATCGTCGACCTTCTGCTCGTCCAGTTCGTACGCGCCTGGCTGGCCCGCCACCCGCAGGAGCAGTCCGGCTCATGGCTGGGAGCGATGCGGGATCCGGTCGTGCGCGACGCGCTGGCATGCGTCCACGCCCAACCGGGACACCCCTGGACCACGGAGACCCTGGCCGCCGCGACGAGCGTCTCCCGGGCGACGCTGTCCAGGCGTTTCCGGTCCGCCCTCGGACAGACGCCGGGCGCGTACGTGACGCAGTGGCGTCTCGACCTGGCGTCTGTCCGACTCCGCGATACCGACGAGCCCGTCGAGTCGATCTCCGGCGCGGTCGGATACGGCTCTCCGCACGCTTTCAGCCGTGCCTTCAGACGTGCCCGAGGCACGGCCCCGGGCGAGTACCGTTCTCGACTTCGCAAGTGATCCGGCCTCGGGACTGATGGGCTCGCATGTCGAGGTGTGGCGACTACGGGAATCGCACGGCGAGTTGGGTCGTCTACTTCCAGGACGTGGGCGGGTGGGCGGGCTGCGAGCGGACGGCATCGTAGGGCCCCAGACCTGACCTGGTCTTCCCTACGAGCGGTCCGGCGAAGATGGCCGACTACCCCGGCAGGTAGGGCAACTACGCTGCCTGCCGACGCGGACGGCTCTCTGCCAGTACCTGCGCCTCGACTCGGCACCACAGCCACATCGCTGACGACACCGGACGCCCTGGGGTCTGGGGCGATGGCCAGCAGCACGCGGGCATGGTTTCTCAGGCAGGACGACCAGGGCCTCGTAGCAAGCCGAAGTAGCAAGCCGAAGTAGCAAGCAGCGAACAGCGGTCGGGGCGGCATTCATCGCGCCGAGCGACTTCAGGCGCCCGACCGCCAGGTTCCGCAGCGGCGCCGATTTGCCCGCCTGCCTGGAACGCGGCGAACCGTCAGAAGGCGCTCGGCGAATGGTGGTCACCGCAGCTTCCGGCCGGTACTCACGTCGCGTTGCCGCGCAGCAGCGCCGTGGCCGCTTGCGTGGCGCGGGTGGCGACATCCTCGGGGGAAAGGCGGGAGCGGGTCAGGAAGTCCTCCGCGTCCAGGGTGATGTAGCCGTGGGCCAGGCAGAAGAGCTGTTCGAGCAGGAGCAGCGCCCGAGAAGGATCGGTGTGGCCCGCCCGCCGTGCGAGGTCGAGCAGCAGCGTCATCAGGCCGCGGCCGGCCCCGGCCAGGTCGGCGTCGCGCAGCGGCCTCAGCTCCCGGGCGAAGATCACGTCAAGGCCGGCGCCGCGGTCGGACACATGGCGCACGTATGCCCCCGCGGTGGCCGCGAGCCGGTTGATCGGGTCGGGGCCGGCCGTCTGCGCGGCGGTCTCCATGGCGCGGGTGAGCTCGTCGGCGGCCTGTGCCGCGACGACGGCGAGCAGCGCCTCCCGGTTGCGGAAGTGGCGGTACGGGGCGGCGGTGCTCACCTTGAGCCTGCGGGCGAGTTCGGCGACGGAGAAGCCGGCCATCCCCTTCTCGGAGAGCAGCGCGAAGCTCTCGGCGATCAGCGCCGAGCGGAGCTGTCCCCGGGCGGGACGCTCAATGCCCGCCCCGACTGCGGCCTCGACCACTCGACCCACCTGCCTTGACCAGAAGTAAGAGACCTCTTACTTTAGAAGTGATAGCCCTCTTACTTCTAGTGCTGGAGGCCGCACGTGACAGGGATCGACGGCAAAGTGATAGCCATCACAGGCGCGGGCAGCGGGATCGGCGAGGCGAGCGCACTGCTGCTGGCCTCGCGCGGTGCGAAGCTCGTCCTCGGAGCGCGTCGCAGCGACCGGCTGGAAGCGCTCGCCGCCCGCATCGAGGCCAAGGGCGGCACCGTCGCCTGGACGGCGACGGACGTGCGTCGCCGCGGCGACCTCGCGGACCTGGTGGCGTGCGCCCGCGAGCGCTACGGCGCGCTCGACGTCCTCGTCAACAACGCCGGGGTCGGCCCCATCTCCCCGTTCGACGAGCTACGCGTCGAGGACTGGGACCAGATGATCGACGTCAACTTCCGCGGCGTGCTGTACGGGATCGCCGCAGCACTCCCCGTCTTCCGCGAGCAACGCAAGGGGCAGTTCGTCAACGTCGTCTCGACCGCCGGGCTGCGCATCGTGCCGAACCAGGCTGTCTACGCGGCGACGAAGAACGCAGTCCGCACCCTTACGGAGGGACTGCGCCAGGAAGCCGGGCCCGACCTGCGGATCACCATGGTCTCGCCCGGCTACGTCGGGACGGAGTTCGCCGACTCGATCACCAGCCCCACCGTCAAGTCGCAGGCCCCGACGGTCGACTTCTCCCTCGCCCCCGACGACATCGCCCGCGCTATCGCCTTCGCGATCGAGCAGCCCTCGAACGTCGACGTCGGCGACATCGTCGTCCGCCCCACGGCCCAGGGCTGACGCCTCACGGAGTTCCTGGGACAACCCGCCGCTCCGCATCGCCGTCGAGGCGGGACAGGATGCGGTCAAGGGTGGCGTGCGAGGGGCGGCACGCCGGCCGGGCAGATGGCGGCGGATACCGAACCGGTCCAGCAGCCCGTGCGAGGCGCGCTGGCCCCACTCGGCGATCTCGGTGATGGTGCGGGCGCCGGAGACGACCGCGCACGCGCAGATCAGCAGGACGCTGACCAGCGGGTACCAGCCTCCTCGTCGTGAGCGCGGGTCGGGGATGCGCTGCAGGTGGCGGAGGTGGTCGATGTCGGGATCGTCGAGGGCCGAGTTAGGCCAGGACGGCGGGGACCGGGGAGGATGACCGGGAGGTGACGCTGCGGGCTCGGGACCTCTTGGTGATCCGCTGGCTTGGAAACCCACGGTGATCACTGACGCCCGTGCCATGCCCGTTCTGTCGCACCGTCAACTTCCGGTGTGCTGAGGATGGTCTACGCGATCCCGGAACTTGCAACCGCCCTGCCGACGGCAGACTTCGAATGCCGACGCTCGGCCGCCGGCGAACCCGCCGCAAGGAGCGGGGGCGATGGGCAGTGAAGGGGCGGGAAGAACACAGCCTCGACTGAGAGCCTCTACAGCCCGCGAGGGAGATTGTAGAAATGGCGCACGGCCGTCCCGATGACTGCAGCGGTTTCGTGGGCGCGCGGGGCGTGGGAAGCCAGCTCCCGCTCCCCCTCGGTGATGGCACGCCACAGTTCATCCAGTGGGCAACGTGCGGGCACTTCGAGGAACCAGGCGAACCCCTGGGGGCGGGCCGGGAGGCCTGCTTCGGCGAGGAAGCTGTTCGCTGCGTCTTCGATGATGTCCTGGTCCGCTTCGGTGCGCGACACTTCGCGGCTGCTTTCCGGACCGGCACCTGTGACGCGGGTGTGGACGGTGTGCCAGCCCGGCTCGTCGCGCACCCGTAGTGCATGACGGGGGCCCGCATACCAGCAGGCGGTCATGTGCCAGCCGGAGTCGCCGACTTGCTGGAACTCGCGGCCCTCGTGGAGGAGGGTGGCGAGGCCGGGGCCGGCGAGCAGGGAACGGGGATCGGGGACCGCGAGAGCGGGGAAATCTGTCCAGGTGTAAGCGGCTGGCATCACGGTTGTGCTTCCTCGAGAACGGTAATGCCCCTCCCCCGGGTTTTGCTGACGGAGAAGGGGCTTTGGGACCTTACAAGAAGGTCACTCCTCTACGTAGCAGGGGTCGTCGCCCCAGCAGTAGAAGTAGGGGGTCTCGAACAGGATGCCGCCTTGCGGCGGGTATCCGGTGGGCCGGAACGTGGCGCCGAGGCTGTGGTAGTACTCGTTGGAGTTGTCCAGCCGGTTTCCTCCGGTCGGGCCGTCACTCCAGGACGAGAACTCGTCGGGCAGGAAAGCGCCGCCCATGTTCTTGGTGCCACAGGCGGTGTCGGGCCACCAGGCGATCTCTTCCCAGCACTGGGTGGTGATGCTGGGGAAGTACAGCGACGGACCCCCGTCGAGCTGCAGGCTGGTGGTCAGGCGAGCCTGGCGACCGTTGAGGTTGTTCCTCAGCGTCGCGTCGAAAGTTCCGACGTTCTCATCGCCGTAGCCGTACCAGATGTTCGCCTTGGTTTCGCTGGTGTAGTCGTTGATGATGCGCGTGCACACGCCGTACGGCTCGCACCACTCATCGGTCGGGGCCGCCTGGTCAGTGGAGACCACCGGCCGCATCTGCTTGTTGTCCTTGGCGAGGTGTTCGACCTTGCCGTTGACGATCAGGTCCGAGCCCATGCAGGCCCAGGATGCGAGATTGCGTTCGTGCGCGGTGTCCACGCAGGTCTTCGTCGGTCCCTTGGGTGCCTCGGTGACTCCGAAGTCCCCGCCCGAGCCGGCGGGTGCCGCGCTCACTGTGGCGGCCGTGAGCAGGACCGCGGCCAGCGCGGAGAGGATGATCGTGAAAGCCCTTCTCAAGATTCCCCCTTTTCCGTTCCACGGCATACGAGGTGCCGTGGTCTGATGCTTCGGTGCAGGCATGTTTCTTTGGGTGTCGCATCTGACGAACGCCGATATTAGTGGCCGCAGATGCCGCCAAACAGGACGAATTTGCGTCAACAGGCCTTGCCCCACGGACTGTTCGGGGCAGGTGGTGCCGAAAAGGCGTCGCTGAGCACGGGGCTCTTGCCGGCAAGACCTGGGCGGCTCCCTGGTCGCCGCGCCGGCTGCGGCGACCACCTCAGCCCGGCCTTCGAGCCGACACAACCGCTTGTGCTCCCAGCGGGTCCGAGCAGGCCCCCTGGGCGCCTGACCTGGGCGAGGGGCGCAAAAGCGAAACTCACAGCAGCCCTTGCCGAAGCTGCACCGTCTGCCCCAGACGCAGCTGGAGCTGGAGCAGACGGGTTTGGGGCCCTGAGCGTTGATGCGGGCGAGCCAAGCCGTCCCGGACTCAACATCCGATGCCCATCGTGGAACCTGTCGGCGTTCCAGGCCATCTTCCCGGCCGTTAGCGCCCGCCCGATGCGGGCTGCCTGGAAGAGCACGCCTTTCCCGGGTGGCTGTCCGACTCGCCGCACCCTGCAAGGCCGGTGGGGCTCGGGTCGGTTCGGATGCGCAGGAACCGTAGCGGGCGCCGGTATCTGCCCCGGTCCACGGCGGTGCCGGCCCGGAACTCAGCGACGGCATCGGGCTGCACTATCTGAAAGACCAAGTCCCCACGGGTCCCCCAACCCGTGCTGGACCGGATTCCACTCCACGGATGCTCCAAGCCCCCCGGCATGAGCCGGCCCGCGAGCTCGCGGCGAGCGGCGGCCGACATGGGCGTCGTACGGGCGATGAGCCGAAGACGGTGCTCTCGGATGTAGCGTCCGAGCAGGAGCGAGGTGGGCGCGTCCAACACCAGCATCCACAGCGGACCGAGCACCCTGGAGGCGAACAGAGAACGCAGAGCTTCCAGCCGCTCACGGTAGGAACGCGTGAGCAGGGGCTCCCCCTTCAGGGCGGCTGGGGTCACCTGGGCAGGTAGTGCGGGAACCGGCAACCCTTCCCGGGTTTCCTTATGCGACCGATGGTCGCGCGACTCGGTGAACGTTGCCGGTCACAGCACTAGAGTTGCCGGTCACAGCACTAGAAACGAGGCAGTAGCCGTCAAGACTGTTCTGTGAGGAAGGCCACCACGGCACCCAGGAACTCCGCCTCCCCTTCGACGTTCGCCATGTGCACTGTGGGCAGGACGGTGAACCGCGCGCCAGGGACGGTCGCGGCGAGCTCCTTCCCGTGGTCGGCGGACGTGACGGTGTCGTGCTCGCCCGCGATGACCAGTGTCGGGTTGGGGATGAGTGTGGCCGTGCGGCGCAGGTCGTAGTCGCGCACCGCAGCCCAGCTCCCGGCCACGCCCTCGCGTTGCGTGGCGAGCAGGGTGCGGCGGAAGCCCTCGACCACCTCGTCGTCGCCTCCCAGCATTCGGGCCGGGAACCAGTTGTGCAGGAACCTCTCCGCAGTGACCTGCATGTCGGGGGCTTCCAGCAGTTCGGCGATCGGTCGATCCCACTGATTCGCCGGGCCGAGGTAGGCGGCGGTGTTGGAGAGCACCAGGCGGTCGACGCGCTCCGGAACGTGGATCCCCAACCACTGCGCGACGATTCCGCCCAGAGACAGGCCCAGCACGTGCACCCGCTGCAGGCCCAGGGCATCCAGCAGCTCCACCACGTCGCGCCCCAGCCGGTCCAGGGAGTACGGGCCCGTCGGGACATCAGAGGCGCCGTGGCCGCGCGCGTCGTAGCGCAGCAGCCGGAAGTGATCCGTCAGAGCCGACACCTGGCCATCCCACATGTGGAGGTCGGTACCGATGGAGTTCGAGAGCAGCAGCACCGGCTTGTTCTCGTCACCGTCGAAGCGGTAGGCGATGCGGACGCCATCGCCGGTGGTGATCGCAGTACGGGTCTGAGAAGGCATGTCAGCTCCAGTGATCTAGCGGCTATGCGCTCAGCCTACGAACACCATCTGCAGACTTCTATTACAAAGATTGGAAGAGCACTGTAGGTTTTCTGGATAATGTCGAACTTCACGCTCCACGAGTTGCAGTGCTTCAACGCCGTTGTGCTCGACGGCGGCTTCCAGGCCGCCGCCGAGCGGCTGCACCGCTCGCACCCTTCGGTATTCGCAGCAGTCGCCAAGTTGGAACGCCAGCTGGGCCTGGACCTGCTGGATCGCTCGGGCTATCGGGTTCAGCTCACCGAGGCGGGGCACGCCTTCCACCGCAAAGTGCGCTTCCTGCTGCACGAGGCCGAGGAGCTGCAGACCTACGCCGCGCAGTTGGCGATGGGCGAAGAAGCCGAACTGCGCGTGGTGCTCGGGGATTTGTGCCCACTTCCACCGGTGTTGGAAATGCTCAGCCGCTTCTTCGCGCAGTGCCCACAGACACGACTGCACCTGCAGTTCGAGACGGTCACCGGCCCCTGGGAGCGGCTGCTGGAGGACGAAGCCGACCTCATCGTGCACCGCGTCCCCAAGAGCGACGTGCGCATGGAGTGGATCGATCTCGGCCGCGTCGCGCTGGTGCCCGTCGTGGCACCCGGTTTTCTGCCCTTCCCTCCGGACGCCGACATCACACCGCAGCGGATGCAGGCCTTCACCCAATGCGTGGTCCGTGACTCGGCGCGGCATCCGTCGGAACAAGGCCATTTCCTGGTCGAAGGCGCGGCGCCCCGGAGCTCTGTTCCGGACCACCTCATGAAGAAGGAGCTGATCTTGCACGGCATGGCGTGGGGACACGTGCCGCGATTCATGATCGAGACCGAGTTGCGTGACGGAAGCCTTCTTTCCATCGCCGGACGGCACTTTCCCGGTGTGGTCGAAGAACTCTCGGCAGCTCGTCGGCGCGACCACCCACACGGACCGGTCGCCGACCAGCTGTGGGACTTCTTGGCCCGCCATGCACCGGTCCTACGGCCGACGCTGGGCCGTGTACCCAAGGCGAATGGAGCACCGGGACACCACAGGTGACATCGCCCGTTCTTCTCTGTGTGCCTCGCCGGGTGATCACCCGGACGATGGAACTGGAGTTCGCCCGAGGCGCATCATGAACGGGTGAACAACAAGCACTGAGATCTGCTCGTCCATGACGTGTCGGACGGGGGCCATTCCCGTCGGCGCAGGGGCGGCCCCCGTCCGGCACCTCTTCACGGACGATGCCAGGAGGCCGCTCCCTCCCGCGTAGCGCGCGGACCGGGTATCTCCGGAACTCAGGAACGCCCGTCGCTCTCAGGCCCGACGAAGCCTGCCAACACGGCAGCCAGCCGCATGGGGGCATCCAGTCTCGCCAGGACTGAGAAACTGCCACTCAAGCGCTCATGACCGATCTCATGGCCCGCCGCCTCACCGGCGAGAACACTGTTCCCTGGCATGACGCGACATCTCCGGGTCAAAACCGCATCACAGTATGAAACATCCGGGGAGAACGACCTCTCACTGACTGTTCGGCACTGTTTCACGCCGATGCGTTGCGATCTGATGGCCCCGGCGTGGTGGGGTGGGAGGGGCCGGTGAGTAGCTCGATTGCAGTGTGCCGGAAGAGGGGAGTTTCGATCCGGCACCTCCTGTGCCTCATCCCAACTCGACTATGCTCCACGGCCTTTGCCCCCTGGCCGGGCCGTTCGCCGCACGGCACATCGAAAAACACGACCCCCTCCCCCCGGCCGCCCGACGGGAACTGCCGGTGCACGACTGTCGGCGCATCCACGTCTCCAGGCTGCGGTGGAGGCATCCGGCCGCCGCCTGACCGGCGTCGCCCGGGTCGCGAGAGCGCGCGCGACCCCTTAGACCGGATGTATGAACAACATCGACGAACAGGGCGAGCAGATCTTCAAGCCCGGTGAGATCGTCCCCGAGTCAGGGATCTACGAGTGCGAGTGCGAGAACCACGACCGGTACAGCACCGACGTACGCGGCCACCGCTTCCCTCCCCCGCACCAGGGGTGCACCGGCACCGGCTGGAAGCTCGTCACCACCGCACACGACTAGGCCGCCTCTTGTGGATCAGACGGTCGTTTTGATGTGGTGTGGGTGCTCGCGGGGCCTGAGCGATGGCCATTGGAGACTGATCGAGCCGCTACTACCGGACCGGACGCCTCGTCGGGACGGGCGGTGGACGGATCACCGGCGGGTGATCGACGCGGTGGGCGTACAAGTACCGCAACAACCTCGCCTGGCGTGACTTGCCGGACGAGTGCCCTCCCCGGCAGACGGTGTCTGACCGGTTCACCCGTTGGGCCCGCGATGCCACCTGGCGCCGCGTCCTCGTCGCTTTGCAGGCCCGCGCGGACGCGGACGGCGATCTGGACTGGCTGGTCAGCGTCGATTCCACGGCCGTCCGCGCCCGCCAACACGCCGCCGGTGCAGCGAAAAGGGGGCTCCGGCCGGTGAGCCGGACGACCACGCTCTCGGCCGATCCCGCGGCGGGCTGAGCACGAAAGTCCACCTGGCCGCCGACGGCCGATGCCGCCCGATCGCCTTCGTAGTCACCGCCGGACAAGCAGGTGACGCACCGCAATTCGAGCGTGTCATGTCGATCCTCGACTGCTGCCGGAGCCGACCCAGCGGGCCGCTGCCCTGCTGGACGCTTTCCGCACCCAGCACACCGGCCAGGGAATCCGGCTGCTGTCCACTTCGGAATTGCGGGCGCGGGAGATGCTCGGCTGCCTGCTGAGCTGGTTGGGCGCGGAGGTTCCCGTGCGGGAGAGCGACATTCATGCCGTGGCCGCGGCCCGCGGCCACGGGCCGTACACGGTGGCCAAGCCGACCAGTTTCCTCGACGGCCACGGACTCCTGACCGGTGACCTGGAGGCGCTGCCGGCCGGACCTCTGGGGCTGCCCCGGCCTGCCGTGGTGGCACCGCCGGAAGGGCGCCGGTCCCCTGCGGCCCGGGAGGCCGTGCAGGAAGCCGCCGTGCGGGCACGCATCGCCCGCCTTTCCGAGCCTCTGGCCTCCGAGATGGCCGCCTGGGTGCGGGTCATGCGTGGAGAGGCCTGCTACCGGCACCCAGCGGTGGGCTGGCGCCGCATCCGGCGCTACCTCTACATCACCTGGCCTGTCGTGCACACCTGGTCCGCCACCAGTGGAAGCCTGCGCGAGGTCACCGCCGACCAGGTGCGCGTCGAACTCGGCCGTCATTACGGCACCAAGGCCCGCGGCATCCATCACGTCATGCTCAGCATCTTCAGGGCTCTGAAACAGGAGCGGCTCATATTCCGCAATCCGATGGCGGGCCTGTCCCTGACCACGCCCGTCCGGCCCCCGGCCAACGTGCCCAGCGATCAGCTCAGCGGCCTACTGGACCGCATCCCGACCGCCGTGGGCCGCTTGGCTGTTGCCCTGGTCTGCATTCACGCCACGAAAGGCGCAGAAATTCGCCGTCTTCTCCTGAGCGACTATGCCGCCCCGCGCGGCACTCTCACCAACCGCAGAGGCGAGCACGCCCACACCCTCTACCTCGATCGCCTCACCCTCAGCTTGTTGACCGACTGGCTCAGCGAACGGACTCGCCGCTGGCCCGTCTCTCCCAACCCGCGGCGGTTGTGGACCGACCGCGTTTTGGACGAGGCCCGTACCAGCGCCGACCCTGTTCATCTGATCCGCCTGTTCGGCATCCACCCCAGTACCGCCATTCGCTACGTCCAGGCAGCCCACCCCGACAAAGCCCTGCCCCGGATCCGCTGACCAGACCGGGAGCAACACCTGCTGATCAGGGCTGTGTTCCTCGAGAAACTCGTTACGCTTTGCCACCGCCGACCCTGATCCTTGCGTCCTGCGCGGGTACACGCTCCCTTTCTCGCCTTCCGGCCGGGCCGCAATGGTGGCACCTCCGCCGTGGCAAGCACATCAGAAGGGCAGGCCCCGCAGGTCCACGCTGATGGTTGGATGAGGCAGACTGGCCAGGTCGTAGATCATGGTGATCAGTGGCGAGGTCCGTGCGCCGTCGGGCTGCTGGATGGTGACGGGCACGGAGAGCTGGCTCCATCCCAACTGCGTGTAGAGCGGGACCAGGTCCGGGCGGCAGAGCAGAATCATCGTCTCGGCGCCGGCCGCTCGCGCGTGTTCGACCACCACGCTGATCACCGTCCGGGCGATGCCCTGGCCTCGATAGGCGGGGTGCACCAGCACACCGCCCAACCCCGCAACGCGGCGCGGCAATCCGTCGAAAGCCACGTCTCGCAGCAGCCATCCCGCGGAAGCCACCGGCCGGCCTTCGGCGACAGCGGTGAGGGTGTGCTGCTTGTCAGCCCACACCAGACCGGGCCCATTCAGCCCGAAGGGGTCGGGCGGACCATCGCGGAGTACGCCAGTGTCATCCGGAGAACCGGGCCCCAGCGCATGGATCAGCTGGAGGTCCGCGCAACCGTCATCCACGACATGCTCCGCAGCGGCCGTGACGGCGGGCTCGAACCGGTAGCGCAAACAGTGCAGGCCACTGGACTGGACAGTCCCGTCAGGGTGGGCACCCAGGCGACGCAGTACCGCGATCGACGCCATATTGCCGGGCAGGACGAACGCGGAAACGGCAGGGAGCGACAGGCGGCGAAACGCCAGGTCCAGGCACGCACGTCCTGCCTCGCCAGCGATTCCACGGCCTTGGGCCCGTGGGTGGAGGGCGAAACCGAGGTCAACTCCGTGCTGGGCCCGATTACGCAATCCCACCCGGCCGAGGAACGCGTGCGTTTCGGCATCCCTGACCGCGAAGTCGCCGTAGCCGTGTCTGGCCCAGTGGGCGACGTGGTCGTCGCACATGGCCTTGGCCGCGGATCGGCTGTCCGCCCGGCCGGTCGCCAGCCATTGCATGACGCTGTCCTGACTGACTACGGCCTCAAAGAGATCGTCGCTGTCCCTGCGGCGGATCGGCTCCATCACAAGCCTCTGGGTGCGCAGAACGGGTCCACTTATCCGGGCCACTCAGCAACTCCTCTCGATCACGGACTGAAGGAGCGTACCCGGCGACTCTTCCGTTCCGGAGGCTGCGGTGGCCCGTTGGCGGCGGCCGTGGGCGCAACTGCGACCACCCGATCCTGTCGATGTACGCACTGCCAGGCCGCGTCTGCGTGGATGTGGTCGGGCTCGATCGGCGACTCCTGCACTACCTGGAAGGCTGGGGCTGACGACCACCCAGTGACGGGTGGGAGTGCTTCGCCCACTGTCCCGGTGATCACACGTCATCCAGAATGCGTCCATGGCGACCGGCGATCAGATCAAGTGCCTCCAGTTCGCTGCTGAGTTGCGCCGCGGGATCCGGGGCGGCACCTGGCCTCCCGGCAGTAAACTGCCGACCGAGGTGCAGTTGGCTGCGACCCACGGCCTGTCGGTCAACACCGTGCGGCGTGCTTTGGAGGTACTCGCTGCCGAGGGGAGCGTTGAGCGGCGCCAGGGTGTGGGCACGTTTGCGCGCCCAGTGCCTCGTCCACCAGGTGCGCGGCGGCGCATTGCGGTTGTGCTGCCTGAACGCGACTGGTACTTCCCGCCTTTGATCGCAGGCATCGAGGCGGCCGCAGCCCGTACCCGAACGACGATCGACGTGCACACCACCGGCTACGCCGACCGCGGCTGGGACCGGCTCGCCCGTCTTGCCGACCACCTGGCAGAGGCGGAGGGATTGCTCATCACGCACCCGGGCCCCGCCGACGCCGCCATTGCCACACGCACCCGCCTGTTGCGTGAACTTCCGCGGCCGTACGTCCTTTTGGAACGAGCGCCGTCTGGCATCGGTGACCCCAGCGAATACGTGTCCACCGACCACGCCGGCGGTGTCTACATCGCCCTCGCGCACCTGGCCGCACTGGGCCACCGCGACGTGGCGCTCGCCTGCAGGCCGAACTGTGCACCCAGCCGGGGCATATCAACGGGTTTCACAGAGGGAGCCGCCACACTCGGGCTGCGCGTGACTACCCAGCTGGACTGGCCACCGGTCACCGACTGGCCTCAGTCGCACCGGAGAAGTTCCGCCTCGGCTCGCTGGGCCTGCATCCTGCAAACGGACGGGCACGAGTTGCTCACCACTCCGTACAGCGAGCGTTGCCAGCTGCTGGCGGGCCTTTTCGCCGAGCGTCAGCTGGCTGCGCCCTGGACGCTCCGCCTCCGAGACGACCGACACGGTGACCGCACGTGTGTGGTTTCACGACGTGGACTGAAGTGCCTGGCGTGGAAGGCCTGGTGGTGCGTGGCAGTCGCCAGCGCTACCTGCATGGGGCCCGAGCGCTGATCAAGGTGCGCCGCCGGGATACGACGGAGGCCATCATCGGCGCCATTACCGGAACGCCAGAACGCCCCCCGGAGCCTGGTGCTGGGGCGCCTCGACCAGGGCGGTACGCTGCGGGTGGTCGGCGCCGCAGTACGCCGAACCCGGCCGTCTCTGGCAGCGCCCACACGTGGGCGGGCGTCCGATTCACCGCCTCGTGGTGATCGTGTACGCCGCTCGACGTCGTCCTGATGGAACCCGAGTTGGTCGCATAGATCGAGGACGACACCGCCCGGGAGCGGGGAGAGTGGCGACACCGGGTGCGGTTCGCCAGGCTGCGCACAGACCGGAGGTCGGCAGCGGTGCCGCCCCTCGAAGCACCAGGCTGACGCACGCTGCGGGCCAGCCTGACGTCAGCCGGTGCCCTTGGGCCAGGGGTCTTCGCCGAAGAGGGTGGCGCTTTTGCCCCGGGGGTGTTCGCCGCCGTCCTCGGCCACCGCATGACTGGTCTCATCTGCCGGGGCGATCCCGCTGCCTCGGGGCCACGGTTCGTCGCCTAGAGCGCCGACGTTCTCGTTGATCGGTAGTCCGGCAGCCAGCCTGCACTGTCCTGGTAGCCGTCGGTGCCGGCAGTGGCGGCGACCCACGGGGATTGCCCTGGTAGGAGGCGCCGACGACGCCGTCCTGACCGGAGGCGGGCGCCACCCCACCACCCCGGGGCCAGGGCTCCTCGCCGGCCGGAGCGACGACGCTGCCCCTGGGCCAGGGATCGTCCCCGGCGGTGGCGGTTCCGGCTGCGATGGCGATCTCACCCGCGAGGACGGCGACGACGGCGGCGACGGCGACGGCATACCGGATCGTGCTGCGCATGACTCCCCCGTGATGCTCGACAGCAGTTCCGTCACCGTGCCCGAGCACACCGACTTCGGGCAACTGTCCACGGACAGCGGGCCGTCCGGGTGAGCGGACTTTCCGGGTCTCTTGGGGGGAGACAGTTGATCTCCCTGCCCTCTACTTTTCGTCCCCCGGGTGGGGGTTCGTGCGGGGCCTCGGTGTCAGTGGCGGCTGTGATGCTGTCGGCATGATTCCTTGGAACCTGCTCGACCTTGACCGCTCCTTGCGTGCCAGCTGGGCGGCTGACACCTGTTCACCGGACGACCTTGCTCGTGCCGGCTGGCAGTCGGAGAACCCGGCCTGGGGCCACTGCGACATCACGGCCTTGATCGTCAACGACATCTTCGGTGGCGACCTCATGGCTGGCGAGGTGCACCTGGACGGGGTCCAGCACGGCTTCCACATGTGGAACCGACTGCCCGGCGGCATCGAAATGGACCTGACGCGCGAGCAGTTCCAGAGGGGCCAGAGCGTCACCAAGGGCCGTGTCGTCGAACGCCCACCGGGCCCTCTGCGCCGCTGGGACGAGTACCTTCTCCTGCGCAAGCGGGTCATCGAGCACCTCGGTTATCTGCCGGAGCCCGCCGCGTGAGCTGCCCGATGATCACCCCGGCTGGTTCAGTGGCCCCTCGAGCCGGCCCTCCCACCGGGTGGATTCACCAAAGCCCAGCGGGGGCTGGCGCCTCATTGCGACGATCAAAGCGGCAGGCGTCCGCCTGCCGCTCACCGACGCGAGGACGACAGCCGACGTTTCCTGACTTCATCCGGTCTCTGATCGCCCATTACGGGACTCACTCCCTGCATGCTTACCGGCAAGGCCGCCGAAGCCGCCCCCCCACCCCCACCCTGGAATAGCAGGAGATCCCGAACTCCTCACCAACACAGGCACGTTGAGGGGCCATACCCCCGGATACCCCGCCAGTCCTTGAGCGGCGGATGCTCGACCTGATGGCTTGGATTGCCAGTTCAAACGGCTGCCCGGGCTCATCTGCGCAACAACAGTGTTGCTTCGGAGCAGTCCCCACGTGGGTGGCACGTGCGCCAGTGCGTCTCGCAGTGCGGCACGGGAGGTCACACTCAGCTTGGAGAAGACCTGGTGCAGGTGGGTGGAGACGGTGCGTGGGGAGAGGAAGAGGCGTTCGCCGATCTGTTTGTTGGTGAGGTCGGCTGCCGCGAGCAGGGCGATCTCCCGTTGCTGTGGCGTCAATGACGCCGGTCCGGTGTTTCCGCCATGGCCGATGGACAGCCCGGTTGCCCGCAGTTCGCCCGCGGCCCGGTCCGCCCAGGGGCGGGCGCCGAGCCTTGCGAAGGTGTCGTGCGTGGCACCGAGGCGTACGCGTGCTTCCGTCGTGGCTTTCGCCCGTCGGAGGCATTCGCCGTAGGCGAGTTGGACCCGTGCGGACTCGAACGGCCAGCGGTCGGCGCCGGGTGCGGTGAGCGCATCTTCAAACAGCTTGGCCATGTCATCGTCGGCAGCGGTGACGGCCTCCGCCGCTTTCACGATCATGGCGAGCCGTGGCGAGAACTCGGCGATGCCGGCCTTCTTTGCCGCCCTCACATGGGCTGCCGCCTCTGAGGTCCGGCCCGTTCTGACCGCGGCCTCGACGAGATCCATGATGACGAACAGGGCCATAGGGACGTGAGAGGCGAGCTCTCCCGCTCGGGTGACGGCGGACGCGTGCCGGTAGGCGTCCTCGAACCGGCCTTGCCCGAGCGCGGACAGCGCCTTCGCGTGTGCGACGCACGACAGGAAGAATCCGACCCAGCGGGGTGTCGCCCACAGGGGCATCTCGTCGGTCAGCGTCCTTGTGGTGGCTTCGTCGCCGCGTGCGGCGGCCACCAGCTGGTCGGCGCGTCGGGACGCAGCCACGCCGAGACATCGACGGCCAGGACCAGGGCCCCTCCGCGGCCCTCGGCTACGGCAACATCGCCAGCGCCTCCCGCAGCCCGGCCACGTCGGTACGGCCACCTCGGTACGGCCACCTCGGTACGGCCACCTCGGTACGGCCACGTCGGTACGGCCACGTCGGTACGGCCACGGTTCAGGGCGTCGTACGACAGGTCCGCGATACTCACCCCGGAGCGGATGGAGCCGTTGACCGCGATCGGCATGCGATGGGGCCACACAAGTGCCGCGGGGTCTCTCACGCGGCGACCGTGAGTGCTTTACCCCTGAACAACCGCGTGCCACTCGAGTCCCGCGACGGCGCTGGCGTCAGGTGCGGCCGTCCTCGGTGACGGCGGAGGCAGCGGCGTTGTAGCGGGCGAGCAAGCCGCGCAGGGCCTTGACCTCGTCCGGGGGCCAGGCTTCGGTACGGGTGGCCACCTCGCGGTGCATCAGGGCGTCGGCGTGGGCGAGGAGTTCGCGGCCCCGGTCGCTGGGGTGCAGCAGCTGCATGCGGGCGTTGTCCGGGTCGGCCTCACGTACCACCAGGCCCGCGTGCTGCAGAGCGGTGACCTGGCGGCTGATCGTGGACTTGTTGATGCCGTACAGGCCGACCAGGTCGCGCGCTCGGGCTCCGTTCCGTTCGGCCATCTCCGACAGCAGGGAGTACTCGACGAAGCTCAGGTCCGGGTGGAGCCGCTCGGCGTTGGTCCGGAAACGCCGGGAGAGGGTCACCAGCTCGCGGACGAGTGCCGGCAGTTCTCGGTCGTTATCGGCCACGTGAATGTCCTTTTCTCGTGCGCGCCCGCATCGCGAGTTGCATTTTGCATCATCGGGAGTCCGGCATTACGCTTGTGTTGCAGAATACAACTCAATCTGGGTTACGCCTCGCCGCCCGACGCCCGAGAGCAGCAACCCAGTGGGCCGTATGGCGCATTCCATCTCTTTTCGGGGCCTTGGGGATAGCATCGGCGAACCCCCGGCCGAGCGCGAACCCCCCGCCGACCGCGAGCCCACGCACATCGCCCTGACACGCGACTACGGCGAGACCTCCGACGCCCGAGTCGCCCTCCGGGGCGCGGCGTGTGCCCGCTACCCGCAGCGAGCCCGTCCCGACATCCTCACCCTGCACAGATGCAAAGGCGGCAGTATCCATGAGCGCCGAAGAACTCACCGACCGCATCCAGAAGGCCGTCGCCCACCCGCTCACCGGTGACGACGGCTTCGACATCCACCAGGCCCTGCGCGAGGTCCTCGCCTCGGCCGACCTCCACCCCGAGGACAGCGGCGGCAGGATCAGTTTCCTCGGCAGCGACCCGGTCGTCCCGAGCATCATGCGTCTTGGCGCCGTGCCCGCCCTGGGCATGACCGCCAAGTCCGTTGCCCTGGCGGCTCTTTGGCGCCAACGCGGCGGCGAAGGTCAGGACATCACCATGGACCTGCGCAAGGCCCCGCACCGGCTCTGCCCCTTCTACGACAAGAAGTGGGAGCTGCTCAACGGCTACCCGGGCGGCGCACCCTCGGACCCGGCCAACCCGCTCGGCTTCGACTTCTACCAGGCACGCGACGGCCGCTGGGTCATGCCGCTCAATCCCTACCCGAAGATCAAGAACGCCGTCTACAAGCTCCTGCGCACCTGGCCCGAGAAGGAGGCCGTCGCGGACGCCGTCGCCACGTGGAACGCCTCCGACCTGGAGCAGGCCGGCGAAGAGATCGGCGTGGTGATGCCCGTGCTGCGAACCACCGAGGAGTTCCTCAGGGAGCCGGCCTACGAGCACATTGCCCGGGAACCGCTCATCAAGATCGAAAAGATCGGCGACAGCGAACCCGAACCCCTTGCGCCCGCCGCTGACCAGCCGCTCTCGGGCGTACGCGCCCTGGGTATGGGGCACATCATCGCGGGCGCCGGTGTCGGCCGCGACCTAGCCCAGCACGGTGCGGACGTACTGAACGTCTGGCGGCCCAACGAGCTGGAGCACGACTCCACGTACAACAGTGCCAACGTCGGCGTCCGCTCCACCACCATCGATCCCTACGGCCCCGCGGGGCAGGCGCAGATCCGCCAACTGCTGGGTGACGCCGACATCTTCTACGCCAACCGCCGCCCCGGCTACCTGGAGAAGATCGGCCTGAGCGCCGAACAGGCCGCGGCGATCCGCCCCGGCATCATCCACGTCAGCCTCTCGCTCGCCGGGGAGACCGGCCCCTGGGCCCACCGCGTCGGCTTCGACCAGACCGCCGGTGCGCTCAGCGGCATCATGCTGATGGAGGGCCAGGACGGTGTCGCGGCCGGGCCGACCAGCACGCCCGGCCTGCCCTACATCAGCGTCGTCAACGACTACGTCCTGTCCTGGCTGGCCACCACCGGCGCGCTCGCCGCCCTGATGCGCCGCGCCACCGACGGCGGCAGCTACCGCGTCACCCTCAACCTCACCCGCATCGCCGCCTGGATCCTCAGCCTCGGCGTCTTCGACCGTACCTACGCACGGGCAACCGCCCTCAATCCCGACCCCGACTCCCCCCACGCCTACCTCGACCCGGACACCTTCACCGCCGACACCCCCTGCGGCCACTACCAGGGCGTCACCGACCAGGTGCTCATGTCCCGGACGCCGGGCCGCTTCCGCGACATCCTGGTCCCCCGCGGCAGCAGCGCCCCCGTCTGGCTCCCCCGCCACAGCTGACCGTTCACACGGGCGGCCTCGCGACCGAGGTCGGCGGGCACCTGGTGGACAAATCACGGCGGTGATCGGCGCTTTTCCACCGCCATCGGACGGCTCTCGACGCCGCCGTCGCCCACCTACGGGTGCTGCCCGGACACGAGGCACCAACGCGGTGTCGTCTGCTCGACGGCCCCCGGCCGGCTGACTACGGTTGCGGAGCCGCAGGAGGAGTAGGGCCACGGCCGTCTGCGCGGCACAGATAGCCTGCGCGAATGAAGCGGATTGAGCGGGCCGTTGGCGTGATCGTCGGCTCAGCGGTGGGTGACGCGCTGGGTGGCCCCTTCGAGTTCGGACCCCCGGGAGCGTTCTCCGCGCGGTTTCCCGCGCCTGGTGCCGGTGACGAGATGTGCGGAGGTGGTGGCTGGGACCCCGGCGAGGCGACCGACGACACGCAAATGGCCGTCCTGGTCGCGGAGTCGCTGCTGGAGCGGGGCGGACTGGAACTGCCGGACATCTTCGCCCGATTCCAGCGGTGGGCAGCATCAGAACCGAAGGACATCGGCCTGCAGACCGAAGACGTCCTGACCAACGGCATGCCCTGGAATCTCGCCGCCGCGATTCATTTCCAGGTCAACCAACGAGCAGCGGGAAACGGCTCCTTGATGCGGGCATCGACCTCCGCAGTCCACTTCGCAGCCGCAGGCCAGGCAGCCACCATGGACGCGGCCCGCCGCATCGCTGCCCTGACCCACGGCGACCGCGCGGCCTGGGAAGGCACCGCGATCTTCCACGAACTCATCCGCGTGATCTTCGAGGACACCGACCCCCTCACACTGCTCCCGGACATCCTGGCTCTTGTCCACCCCGACCACCGCGGCCGCTACGCCACCGTCCTCGCACCCGGCTGGCACCCCGATCAGGCGACCGAGTTCAACGGCGCCGTCTGGCCCTGCCTGGGCTCCGCCGTCTGGGCCCTGCGCACCACCACCAGTTTCGAAGAAGCGATACGCGCGGCGATCGACCTCGGCGGTGACACGGACACCGTCGCCGCGGTGACCGGAGGCCTCGCCGGGGCGTACTACGGCCTGGAGGCAATCCCCGCCCACTGGACCCAGCCGCTCCATGTCCCCCTCCCAGGATTCGACGGACGCGTGCTGCACCTGGCAGATCTGCTCCACCTTGCACACCGCCTCGGAGGCTGAACCGGGTACTACTCCGCGCTGGCACACTCCACGGACTCCAGCCCTCGGCTGCGGCAGTCACCTGACCAGTGACTCCGCAAGGAGGACGACTCGATCAGTTTCGACATCGAATCCGAGCACCGGAGAACCATGGGAACCCTCCGGATGCATCACCGGCTTACCCGACCGCCGCCCGATCTCCCGCAGGAAGCCACAGAACACATCGAGGCGCTCCTGCCCCTGCAACTCCCGCAGGCCAACGTCGAATCGATCCCCTCGTCCGAGTAGAAGCGGAAGATCGCCAGTGCATCAGCGCTCAGCCGGACACGCAGGCTCGGGCACTCAGCATCCGCAGGTCGAGACAGCGCGGCCTCCGCCCGCGGCAGGGGAAGTACTCTCCCCTTCGGAGTACTGCCACTTCCAGCCCCTCTCCACGACGAGATCCAGTACGTCCGGCCAGTTGTGCCCCGAGGCATCAGGGACACTCACGTCCGGTAGCGAACCATCAGGTCCGGATCGAAGAAACACTTCACGTCATCCCACAGCAGATCAGTCAAACCGCCATACTGCCCGGCACCCGAGCTCAAGCCAGCCTTGTTTTCCCTGATCAAGGGCATAGAGGCCTGCAGGAGCAGAGGCGCGGCAGTCCTTACGGCAGCAGCATTTCAGGGCGTCACAGGGAGGGAGGCCACGGTGCCGCCGTGGCGGAGGGTTTCGCGCAGGGTGGCATTCTCCGCTTCGAGTTCGGCGTTTCGCAGGCTCAGCGCCTGGATGTGGTTGGCGTAGGACGCTTCTTCCGGACCTTGGTTCGGGCGGACTTCGCACGCTGCTGCCCGCACGTAGTGAAGAGATCGACGAAGCCGAGGCGAGTGGTCAGGTGTGGCGGGACGAGGTCCGAGCGCGTCCGACAGCTCAGCAGGATCGGGAGGCCTGGCCCGCTTGTCGAGGTGAACGCGGACTCCTTCGAGGTTGAGCTGTACGAGCGCGCATCCGATCCCCGGGTGCTTTCAATCGATCGCGCTCAGAGGTCACAGGCTGGGCAGTATGCCAGGCATGTGCGGCGACTTCGAGTGCGTCAGCAGCGTCAAGGAAGTTGAGCAGTAGCCTTCAGATCATCTGATCGTTGATCGGGTGTGTCGTTGACTGACGCCCCGTGGGCGACGATCGAGCCGTTGCTGCCGGATGCCGCCCTCCCCCGGCATCACGGTCCTGGATCCGGACCTGCCCGTTCGCTGCGTGAAGCCCCGGCGGGGCTATGGCATTGCGGCCGGGCCGCTCGCTGCGGATCCGGCGTCCTCTTCGACTGACAGCGCCCTGCGCCCTGCGCCCGGAACCGGAGTTCGTCATGGATGGTCTCCGCGTGGTTTAATAAATGAACAGGCATTTATTAATGAAAGGTGGCGGTGGTGGCACGTCCCCGAGGGGTTGCGGATGCGGTGATCCTGGATGCGGCGGTGCAGGTCATGGGGCGGGTGGGTCCCGCAGGGCTCACAT
Source organism: Streptomyces sp. NPDC033180 (assembly GCF_055577645.1). NCBI lineage: Bacteria > Bacillati > Actinomycetota > Actinomycetes > Kitasatosporales > Streptomycetaceae > Streptomyces > Streptomyces sp. NPDC033180. The sequence continues at coordinate 86,083 of NZ_JBVIPU010000002.1, forward strand.
TGGCTGCCGTGGCGCGCGAGGTCGGGTTGGTGCCAGGAACCGTGGTGCAGCGATTCGGTTCCAAGCACGGCCTGCTTCTGGCGCTCGCGGATCGGTCTGAGAAGCACGCGAGCGAGATGGCCGGACAAGCGCGCCAGTCGCACGGCACGGCGCTCGGGGCCCTGGCGTCGCTGACGGTGGAGTCGGCGGCTGCGATGGCCACGCCGGAGAGCTTCGCCAATCATCTGGCGTTCCTGTGCATGGATCTTGGCGATCCGCAGCTCTACGAGCGTGCCCTGGCCGTTCATCTCGCTCACAAACGGGCGATCGAGGAACTGCTGACGGAGGCGGTCGGTACGGGCGAGCTCCGCTCCAAAACCGATGCCGCAGCGTTGGCCCGCACCGTACAGGCGATCATCGCTGGTGCGGGCCTGACCTGGGCACTCGAACGCGAAGGCTCCCTCGAACAGCGACTCCGGGAAGAGCTCGACATCGTGCTGTCCCCTCACCTTCCGCCCCGACATAGTCACCTTCCGCCCCGGCACAGCCCCAATCTGGAGGAATCGTGACGACTGAAGCACGCCCCCTGACCGGAAAGGTGGCCCTGGTCGCCGGCGGTACCCGGGGCGGCGGACGGGGCATCGCCGTCGAACTCGGCGCCGCTGGCGCGACGGTGTACGTCACCGGCCGCAGTAGCACTGGTGGGCGCTCCGACCTGGACCGCCCGGAAACCATCGAGCAGACCGCCGAGAAGGTCACTGCCGCAGGCGGCCTGGGCATTCCCGCCAAGACCGACCACAGCCGTCCCGGCGACGTCCAAGCCCTCGTGAACAAGATCGCCGCCGAGCAGGACGGACAGCTCGACATCCTGGTCAACTCCGTATGGGGCGGAGACCCGCTGACTGACTGGGAACACCCTTTGTGGGAGCAGGATCTGGACACCGGTCTGCGGATGCTGCGACAGGCGGTGGAGACCCACATCATCACCAGCCGGTTCGCGCTTCCCCTCATGGTCGCCCGCAAGAGCGGTCTGGTCGTGGAGGTCACCGACGGCAACACGGACCGCTACCGGGGCACGTTCTTCTACGACCTGGCGAAGTCCGCGGTCATTCGCCTCGCCGTCGCCCAAGCCGCCGAGCTCAAGCCTCATGGCATCGCCGCCGTGGCCATTACGCCTGGCTTCCTGCGCTCGGAGGCCATGCTGGAACACTTCGGTGTCACCGAGGCCAACTGGCACGAAGGCGCGGCCCAGGACCCGAACTTCGCCCACTCCGAGACCCCGGCCTACCTGGGCCGGGCAGTCGCCGCCCTGGCCGCCGACCCCGACATCATCACCAAGACCGGACAGGCGCTGGCCACCTGGGGCCTGTACAAGGAGTACGGCTTCACCGACGCCGACGGCACGCAACCGGACTTCGCCGCTCACTGGGCCAAGAACCTGGAAGAGCAGTACGGGCCCCTCGGGGAACCGCTGTAACCCTGGCCGGCAGCGGAGGCCGCGGCGTTCATCGCCCGGCTCACCCAGAACCCTCCGCGCTGACGCCCTTCCCAGCAGCGGCTCGGCTCCTGCGCGCGCAGGATGATACGAGACCGTTGCGATCGCCATCCGGTCTCGCCCGAAGAACAACAGCGACCGAACAGTCCGACCAACATGCCTACTTCAGCGTCCCGACCCAAGTGATCTGTTCCGAAGCCGCGGCTGTGACCTGGGGCTGCCAGGATGGTTGAGGCACCTGGGTGGTCGAAAAACTCACTTGATCCGGGCCCTGGCGTATGAATACTGGCTGTCGTCTCAGTTGATCTGGTCTGTTTCCGGTGTTTCGAGTTGGACTGGCGGAAGAGCGTGCGAGAGGCGTGCGAGAAATGTGTGAGAGATGACCATGCACGATGACCAAGTGGACGTGACCACTGAAACGGTTGCGACTTTGATCCAGGACCAGTTCCCTCAGTGGAGCGGCAAGCCGATCCGACTCCTGCCGTCGACCGGGACGGTCAACGCCATCTTCCGCATCGGTAACGACCTCTCGGCGCGTTTCCCCCTGCGTCTGGCCGATGCCGCCGAGGCGCTGGCAGTTCTGGAACAGGAAGCCCAGGCGAGCGCGGAGCTGGCACAGGTGTCTCAGTTCCCGGCCCCGGAACCCGTCGCCTTGGGAAAGCCCGGAGCGGGTTACCCCATGCCGTGGTCGGTCCAGACATGGCTGCCGGGAACGGTCGCCTCGGAAGCCGACCCGAGTGGGTCGGACGCTTTTGCCGAGGACCTCGCGGCCTTCATCTCAGCCCTCCGGGAGGCCGAGACGCGGGGGCGGCTTTTCAGCGGCGACGGTCGTGGCGGCGTTCTCGCTCACCACGACGATTGGATGGCGAAGTGCTTCGAGGAGAGTCAGGGCCTGCTCGACGTGCCCCGGCTGCGCCAGGTGTGGAGCCGCCTTCGGGAGTTGCCACGCACGGGCGCCGACGTGATGAGCCATCGTGACTTGATCCCGGGCAATGTTCTGGTCACGGGAGACCGGCTCAGCGGCGTACTCGACACCGGCGGCTTCGGCCCGGCCGACCCCGCTCTGGATCTGGTCAGCGCATGGCACCTGTTGCAGCCAGGCCCACGGGAAGTGCTCCAGCGGACACTGGGCTGTGACGATCTGGAGTGGGAGCGCGGCAAGGCATGGGCGTTCCAACAGGCGATGGGTGTTGTCTGGTACTACGTCGAGAGCAATCCGACGATGAGCCGGCTGGGGCGCCGGACACTCGACCGCATTCTGGAGTCGATGGAGTGATGCTGTCCCGGTTATAGGCCGTGATAGAGACGATCGCTTTGCTGTCCCACCGACGGCTGCCGCCAACGGAAATGATCACCTGAGGCGCCGAGCGAACCGTGCCAGATCATTTGAGACAGGGATCAGATCGGCTGAGCGGAACCGTCAGGCTGAACTCGCCGATACAGCGAACAGTCTGGCTGCGTGGGTAAGTTCGGGCTGCGTCGGTAAGTTCGGGGTTCTGGCACATGCCTTGGGGAGCCGTCGCGGAGCGTTACCCCGTTGTTCGTCTGCGAGGAGACGGGTTCGCGTGAGACCGCGTACGCCTTGTCGTCCAGCTATCAGAATTGACGCCCCCTCAGGTCGCTTTCGCCCGCTGCTGCGGTCGGTTGTGGCCGGTGATGGTGCTGGTGCTGATCAGGCACACCGATGCACTGGTCTGGGACTCGCTGGTGCTGGAGGGGATCGAAGATGTGGATACGGGTGGGGCGCGTGCGCCGATAGGGCCCGCGGCGGTGTCCCCGACGCGCTGCAGGTCGCCGACCGGTTGGGCGGCCGTACCCCGGACAGGGATCTGCAGCCGGAACGGAGCGCGGTAAGGCGCTCCCTTTCCCTCTCTACTGGGCCGGGCAGGGGCAGGGCGGCCTCTACTGGGCCGGGTAGCGGCAGGGCGGCGCAAGTGGAGCCGGGAACATCGCCTTTTGCGGGCCACGGCGCGCACGAACGCGCGAAAAGCCCATGACAGCCAGAACTGCCGTTGTCGTAACGGCGCTCGGTCACTCGCCGCCCGGTGTCTGGTGATGACCGCGCCGGAACAGACCGCTGCCGCGGTCCTCACACTCATCCCCTTCTACCGCTCCGGGCATCCAGCAGATCCTGCGGGCCTACACCCAGCACGCCGAGTTCCGTCGCGCCGCCGCGGGCCTGCGCGATGTTGAGGAGCGCCAGCGGTGACCGTACCGACGTCGCCGACCGCGGTCCGGGCTTCAAACTGGGCCCGATCGACGCTTGGGCTGAGTCTCGCTCAAAGATCCGTGAACTGTTGTTGCCCGCAGTGGGCCGCCACCCGTGCTGGGAATGCCTTGCGAGGCACGCGGGCCGGCGCGGCGGCCTGGACCTCGCGTTGCATCGGGACCGAGCCGGACTCGGCCCCGGACGGTTTTGGCGGCCGGTAGTGCTCCGCCCCTGTCAGCGAGTGCACGGCAGCCAGAAAGGATCGATCGATGCCGGCGTCACAGGCCCTTCAGGACACGCTCGAGCGCCGACCGGCCTGCAGGCCCCCAGTTCGACTTGCCGCCGGGCAGGGCACGGTCCCCGTTCTGGCCCATCAGCAGCAGGAACAGACTCTTCACCGCGGCCAGCCCCCGCGCCCGTCGGATCGCCGCCCCATCCGCCTGTGCGTAGCTGTCGAAGAACCGAGAGGCGCCGCCCGCGGGGAGCAGCACCCAGGCGGCCGCAAGGTCCCACGCCGGATCGCCGGCAAAGACGTCGCCGAAGTCGACGACGCCCGCCAGTGTGCCGTCCGCGACGACGACGTTCGCGGGATGCAGGTCGCCGTGCACCCACACCCGTGGACCGTCCCACTCGGGAGCCGCGACCGCGTCGTCCCACACCGCCCGGATGTCGCCCTCGGCGAAGCGGCCGAGGTCCACGGCCTGCAGGAAGTTCTCGAAGCCGTCGGTGCAGTCCTTGAGGTTATCGCCGCGGTCCGAGGAGTCCGGCGCGTCGGCGGGTGCCTCCATATGCAGCGCTTTGAGGAAGGCCGCCAGCATGTCGGCCGCGTGGTCGCTGCGGGTGATGGAGCCGTTGTCCAGTGGCGTGCCTTGCACCCATGTCATGACGGTCCAGATCTTGGGGAACCGCTCAGACGGTGCACCGCTCCGCACCGGAGTCGGGATCGGAAGCGGCAGTCGCGAGGCCAGGGTTGGCAGCCAGCGGCGCTCCTTGAGCTGCGGATCGGGGTGCTTGTCCATCCGCTGCATCCGGACGGCCAAGTCGTCCCCGAGGCGCCACATCTGGTTGCCCCAGCCACCCGCCACCTCGCGGATGGGCAGCTCGGCAAGGTCCGGATGCTGTTCCCGCAGCAGGTCGCGGACCAGATCCTCGCTGATCTCAAGCTCCGACTCGATCATGCGGAGTCACAGTACTTGAGGCGGGCGGAGCCGATCCTGCCCTTCGGGGATCCAGATCCCCGGCTGCATCCTCCAAGCTCTCTCAACCTGCAGGGAAGCACCGAAGGGCAGGCGGCCCTCGCATGGACCATCGGCGGAAGATCGCCAACTCATCGGCCGTCAGCCAGACCCGCAGGTCCAGGCACTCGGCATCCACCGGGCGGGACAGCACGGCGTCTCGCCAGGGGCGCCGGAAGCACCGTCTCCCCTTCGGTATACCGGTAACTTCCAGCCCTTCTCCGGGACAAGATCAAGGACCGTCTGCCAGTCCACCACCGCCGCATTCGGCACCGCACGTCCGACAACGACCCCATCAAGTCCCGGACGAAGAAGCACTTCACGTCATCCCTCTGCAGATCGGCGCTCCGTTCGCCTGCGGCATCACGCAGCCGTCGGCAATGTCGCGGCGTTCGGCAGCACAGGCCTGTCGACGTGTGGGGGCGTGGGCCATGAGCGTGATCGCGGCCCCCTGGCCGCAATCGGCTGCTCCCGGCGCGTGAGGCAGGCCAAGCAGGCAGCGAAGAGAGGTCTTGCCGGTATTGGCAGTATTGACGGTATTGACGGACGCAGTGAAGTGCTTGGTTCCGCTGTTTGATAACGGCAAAATGCCTGGTGAAGGAGTCTGTTCCCCCGCACACGCGGGCGTGGTCCCAGCTCAGGCCGGACCGCGACTTCGCCCTCCACTTGCTCCCCGCACGCTCGGGGATGGTCCCGGTGCCCCCATCAGCGTGAGTGCCTGTTCTCGCATCACGCATGAAATCTTCGGAACAGTTCGTTCGGCGTTGAACGACGACCCGCGTAAAGTGCCCCAGTCATCGAGGCGGGAGGCGGGTTGTCGGCATGGCACCGAAACACGTGACGCGGGATCAGTTGGCGGGTGCGGCGCGGGCCGCGCTGGGCGGCGTGCGGCGGCTGGAGGCGGTCGAGCGACTCACGGGTGGTACTACGAAGGGCGTCTACCGGCTGACGATGGACGACGCCGTGACGGCGATCGCCTATGTGTGGGGAGACTTTGAGAGCTACTGGCCCGTCACCGAGCGGGACGGCGATCTCGCCGACCCGTTCTCGCCCGCCATCGGGCTCGACCTGTTCGAGGCCGCGCACGCGCGGTTGGAGGCGCTGGGACTTCGGGTGCCGGAGATTCACCTGGTCGACCGTGACCGCACCCACTACCCGGCTGACCTCGCGATCGTCGAGGATGTGCCCGGCGAGAGTCTGATGGACCTGTCCAACCGCGACCCGCACGCTGCGGAGCCGACCATGATGCGCCTGGCTGAGAGCCTGGCGATGATGCGTGGTCACCGGGCGCCGTCGTTCGGCAAAGTGGCGCTTATCGACGCGGGCGGCACGTCACGTTCGACCTCCTGCGAGCAGGCAGCGCTCGACTTCGCGCTGCGCTGCCTTGACGAGGCGAGCGCCCGCGACCACAGGATCGCTGCGGCCCGGGATCAGTTGGAGGAGCGGCTACGTCGACTGACCGCTGCGGTGCGGCCACGCGCCGAGTACTCGCTCGTCCACGGCGAGCTGGGCCTGGACCACGTCATGGTCGATCAAGACGGCCGTCCCGTTGTCATCGACATCGAGAACCTTTCGTACTTCGACGTCGAGTGGGAGCACGTATTCCTACGTCTTCGCCATACGGAGCGCCAGTATCAGCAGCTGGCGGTGGACGGCCTCGACGAGGACCGCCTTGCGCTCTACAAACTGACACAGCATCTGTCGCTGACAGCCGGCCCGCTGCGCCTGCTCGAAGGAGGCTTCCCCGACCGGGAGTTCATGCGAGGGATCGCCGAGCATCATCTCAACGAGGCGCTGGCGATGGCCCCGGCGGGTTGACAACGCGACCCGCGTGTTCGAGGCGGGCCAGGGGGATCTCCGAGATCGTCGGCCGCAGGAAGCCAGAAGCGACTTCGAAATGACATCGGCGCTCGGACGGCGCGCAGCCCGTGAGATCCGGTGTCTCGACTCCGGCTCAGGAGCGTGGAGTGCCTGGCATGATCCCTTCCTATGGGTTCTGGTGGATGGAGCACTCACACGGTGGAGGTGGCTGCCGACCAGGTGGTCAAACGGTTCCCCGGCGGAGACGGCGGGCGTGCTCAGCGCGAATGGCACGCCTTGCAACTCCTGTCCGCGCATGCACCAGGGCTGGTCCCTGAGCCCCGCGAGGCGGACCTCAGTACGGCAGGGTCAACCGTGGTGATGTCCCGGCTTGTTGGTGTGCCCTTGCGTGGCTGCGCCTTGAGAGACGAGCAGGTCACGGCACTGGCTGAGGCAGCGCGCACGATGTATGCCGCGGTGCCCACCGAGACGCTCCGCGGAATGCCGATCAGACCCGGACAGCAGAGCGATCTCATCGCCCACCTCAGGGCGTGGGCAGTGACGGCCCGCCCCAGGGCCGCAGATGGCCCGGTGGCCCTGGCCATGGACCGCGGGCTGGACTGGCTCGCCGGCTCAGGCCTGGATGCGGATGGTTCTGTCGATGTTCCCCCGGTTTTCGGCCCGGGAGATGGCAACCTCGCCAACTATCTCTGGGATGGCTCCAGTGTCCGGGTGGTCGATTTCGAGGACTCAGGTCGCAGCGACCGCGCCTTCGAGCTTGCGGAAATCACCGAGCACGTGGGGAGCTGGGTGGAGCACCCGCTCGATGTCCCCTCGTTCCTACGGCACTTCGACCTGACCGCATCCGAATCCGCACGGCTCGATCACTGCCGTCGGCTCCTCGCCCTGGTCTGGCTGTTCCTCCTGAACTTCGACCACCACAACGCGAAGAACCCGGTTGGCACGGTGGAGCGGCAGGCTGACCGTCTGATGGGCCTGCTTACCTGACCGGGGCGTGGACCTGCGTGAGGATTCGATCCCAGGCCCCGTACTCCGTCCACCGGCGCAGCCGCTCATGGCAGGTCCTCCACGGCCCGTACCGCTCCGGCAGATCCCGCCACGGTGCACCCGTGCGGACCTTCCACAAGATTCCGTCGATGACTTGGCGATGATCCCGTCACCGGCCACGACGCCCGTCGTTGGAGCGCGGCAACAGCGGCATGATCCGCGCCCAGGCCGCATCGGTCAATCCACCACGACGAATCACCCAACCATCATCGAACCCCTACCCACCCCATGTCCTCAACGGGCGTCGGCCCCAGCCAGGTCAGCGACGCGGCCCTGGCCGGCGCCGCTGCCTGATTCTCAGGCGGCTCGGACGACGTCCAGCCGTTCGGGCGACGGCTCGTATCCAGCCGCCTTGTACGTGGCGACGGCGCCGGTGTTCGAGCTCTCAGCGGCGACGAGCGCGCTGGAAGCACCCATCTCGCGCAGTGCCGCCGCAGCGGCGACGCTGATCGCCGTCCCGTGTCCGCGGCCACGGTGGTCGGCGTGGACTCCCATCGGCTCCAGCAGACCGGGCTTGCCGGGCCCGGCCGACCAGACCGTCGTCGCGGCCACCGCGTTGTCCTGGTCGTCGTAGCCGATCAGACAGCGGGCGTCGGCGTACACCGGCCCGGCCGCCAGCACGTGCCAGACCTCCTCGGTGAACACCGGACTTGCGAACGCCGAGCGGTGCACCGCGGTCCGCGCCCCCGCCGTCTGCGGACCGGCCACCTCGATCCGCAGCCCGGAGTCCTCCACCGGCTCGGAAAGGTCGCGGCGCAACGGCGTCCACGGCTCGTCCAGATTCCAGCCCGCCTCAAGAAGGATCTCGCGGAGCAGGGCGCCGTTGGGGACCTCGAGGCCGACCTTCCCGGGCGGCAGGACCCCGCGCTCCGGATCGTCGAGGTCCGCCAGCAGCTGCCGCGCCAGAGCCTCGTCCTGCCGCAGGTCCGGCGCGGTCGTAAGCCGCAGCACATCGGGACCGTCCAGGTAACCGACGGCAATGATCCGCCCGTCCGCGCTCCAGGTACGGACAGCGGCAGCCAGCCTCTCCGCGCCCAGCGCCCAGGCCCAGCCGAGGTCCCCCGGATGGAGCTGCAGCGGCGTCCGGTCGTCCTGCCATGCGCGGAGCGCGTCCACGACCCCGGTCAGCCCGTCGACGACGGGCTCGTTCAAAACGATCGCCATATGCCCGTACACAACACCACCGCGGCAACCGGCCGCACCCGATTTTTACTCAGTCAGACAGATCGACAGGACAGGCCCTAGTTGGGGAGGGTGGCGGTCTGCAGCCAGATGGTCTTGTGGCCCTTCTTCGACTCGTAGCCGCGCAGCTTGATCTGGCGGTTCTCCTTCAGGTCGAAGTAGCAGGTCTTGGAGTACCTGCTGTCACCATTGCTGTCCTTGCAGTAGCGGTACTTGCCGCTGCCGTCGGAGATCCGGACACCCATCGAACGGCCGTCGACGTCAATGTCGTTGACGATGACCTTGTCCTTCGTGTCGCAAAGGGTCACCTTGCCGACGATGTACGTCTGGCCGTTCTCCTTCTGCGTGTACTGCACCCCGTGGCAGTCGGCCTTCTTCGCCTGGACGGCCTGGGCGCCAGAGGCGGCCGTGGCGGGCGATGCGGCTGCCGTGCCGAAGGCCACGCCGGTGGCGGCGAGGGCGACGGCGGCCATGCGGATCTTGCGCTTCATGTTGTGCGGCATCCTTCTGTTGTCATTGATGCGGACAGTGCGCGGACAGTGCGCGGACAGTGAGTCAGGATCGCGCTTGGAGCTGCGCGCTATCCGCGACCTGAGGGACGCTAGAGGTGCCTGCCAACAGATCCCCAACACGGTCAGGGCATCCGATGCAGGGACGTGGCGACGCCTCCTGATCAGTTCGCTGTAGCCGCCGTGGTGACACAGGGAGCGTGGAAGGCAAGGCACCGTGGCCGTTCATCAGGCAAGTTCAAAGCCATCAACGGCTGCCTCACGAAACGGAGAGCCGTGCAGTGCCGGGCGGTTACATGAGCGACGAAGTTCCCCAGCCAGGACGGTGGATCGCCGATCCGATCGCAGAGATGTTGCCCGCGGACGAAGAGACGGCCAGGATGCTCTTCCCAGCGGGTCGGGCACAGCCCCCATCCGATCCGGCGTGCCGCCGTCGGCGGGCCGCCACGCTGAACCGCAGGCTGAGCATCGGCCTCCGTCGGCCTCTCCACGATCCCCTGCCCCCGGCCGGTGTTGCCTGGTCGTCGGCTGTTGCGCACCCTTCGCTGGGGCATGCTCAGCGTGAACGGCGCTCCCACAACAATGCCAACCATTCGTTGGCTCCTGGCGCGGGCGCAGCTTGCAACAGGGCAACCGGAGCGGTTTCGATGAGATGGAGCAGTGCCCAAGCCAGACCGAAACAGTCGTCCTCCCCGAACACAGACAACAGGAGCTGAGCCTCGTCGCCTGACACGGGCGCGCTGATTCCTCCCAGCAGACGCTGCCGCTGTTCTACGTCGCCCTCCAACGCTTCACTCTCTGACGGCAAGGGCCCCATCTCCAGGAAGTCCCGCACCTCTTCCCGTACCGCCATGCCTACCTCTCAACCTTCCATTCGTGGCAGGAACTCTAGGGCAGTTCAGGGCATGTGAGCGGGCGTCAGGTCGTCGCCCACGCGTCCACGCGTCCACGCTTAGAGGTTGTCTCACGCGGCAAGTTTCGCGAGCTTCTCGTAGCAGGTCAGGGCGGCGGCCCCTGGCCAGGCCTCGGCTCTGCCAGTCGTTGCGGACCACGTACGGGATCTTGAGACCACGAGCAGCTCATGGCAGGCTCATGCCGCATGATCGATGAATTCGCGAAAGACAACCTGCACGGGAGACTGCGGCGGGACCGCAAGGCGTTGCTCTGGAAACTCGACGGCTTGTCCGAATACGACGCCCGCCGCCCTTTGACAGCGACCGGCACCAACCTCCTCGGCCTGGTCAAACACGTGGCCATCGTCGAGGCCAGGTACTTCGGTGAGGTCTTCGCTCGCCCTTCCCCGGAACCGCTGCCCCGGTGGCAGGACTCCGACGGCAGCGATTTCTGGGCGGCCGAGGACGAGACCCGCGATCAGATCGTCGGGTTCTACCGGCGCACGTGGGAACACTCGGACGCGACGATCAACGAGCTTCCCCTCGACGCACCCGGCCACGTGCCGTGGTGGCCGGAGCCTTATCCCAACACCAACCTGTTCGCCATCATGGTCCATGTCCTCGGCGAGTCCATCCGGCATGCGGGGCACGCCGATATCCTGCGCGAGGGCCTCGACGGCCGGACCGGGGTGCGTGCCGAAAACGAGAAGCAGATCGACGAGGAAGCCCGTGCAGCCTACTGCGCGAAGATCGAGCAGGCCGCCAGGTCGGCTGCGCCGATCAGGGCTTAGAGGTTGTCTGACGTGACTTGATGTTCGTGCTGCATGATGTCGGTCGTGAGTGCTGATCTAGCGAAGCGTCTGGTTCCTGATGAACTCTGGGAGCTGACCGCATCGTTGCTGACGTCGGGAGCTGGCAGCATCGTTGCTGACGTCGGGAGCTGGCAGCATCGTTGCTGACGTCGTTCGCTGCTCGTCCGCAAAGTGGTGGCCCAGGGCATCCCGCTCGCCGTCGCCGTGTCCGGCGCGAACACGCACGACAGCCTCGCCCTCAAACCGCTCATCCGCGGCCTACTCGCCGCCCGGTGGGCTCTTTGGCTACCGCCGCCTCACCGTCCGAGACGAACGAGAACGAGAGGGACTTGGCCCGATCAGACTGCCGGCTGCGCCGCCGACAGCGCCAAGCAGAAGGCCGAGCAGGAGGTCCGTCGGGCTCGTGGGCTGGAGATGGATTCGGTTCTTGATCTTCTTGGACTCGGGCTCACTTCCACTCCAGGCGCCACCGAGTTGCACTCAGCCCGCGCACACAGCTCAGGCGCATGGCAGCACTTTCGATACACGCTCCAGTCCGGCATTCGGACTTCGTGGTCTGAGTTTCGCGCGGCCTTGGGCGGCGCGTCGGGCAGGTTCGACGGGTGTCAGTCAACCTCGCCGATGAAGTCTGTGATCGCGGCAACGATTGCTTCGGGCTGCTCGTCGGGGATGAAGTGTCCAGCGTCGGGCACGACGATTCGTGTGGTGTTGTCGGCCCATGGGCTGATGGAGGCGGCCATGTCCGGAACGGAGCCGTGGCTGCTGGAGATTCCGAGGATCGGCACAGTCAGGTGCCGCCCCTTGAGCGTCTCGCGGTTCTTGCGCGCTGACTCCGCGGCGTCTCGGTAGTACGCGAGGGAGGCGCGCAGGCCGCCGTCGACGGCGACGGCCGCCGCGTAGTGGTCGATCTCGGCGTCGTCGAACGTGCCGGGAGACAGGGCCTTCACCTTCAGGAACCAGCCGACGTACTCGCGTTCGCGGCCGGCAAGCAGCGTCTCGGGCAGGTCGGGCACGAGGTGGAACGCGAAATGCCAGGTTTTCCACGCTCGATCCGGGTCGGTGGGAATCGCCTCCGGGAGAGTGATACCGGGGATTCCGGCGTCGAGCAGAGCGACCCCGCGCAGGTGGCTCTCGAAGTTGAGGGCGAGGGAGAAAGCGACCCAGGCGCCGATGTCATGGGCGACCAGGGAGTAAGTCGACACCCCGAGAGCCTTCACGGCGGCGTGGACGTGCGCGGCGACCGCGTGCGTGTCATAGCCGCGCTCCGGACGCTCGGAGTGGCCCTGCCCCGGCAGGTCGATCGCGATGACGTGAAACCGGTGAGCGAGGTCGGGCATCACCTTTCGCCAGGCCCACCAGGTTTGCGGGAATCCGGCGAGCAGGACGACGGCCGGACCGCTCGACTGTCCGCCTTCGACGGCATGAAGGCGGACGCCGTCCGCGTCGACCCAGCGGTGAGTGAATCCGGCCAGATGCTGCAGGGGCAGGTCGCGGATGGGGTTGCTTTCGGAGACATGCGGAGTGCTGGCTGCTGGGCTGGTCACGGGAAGCCTCCATCGGTGTCAGGTGTGCAGTCGGTTGGTTGGGACGATGTCGCTGAGGGCGGTGGCTGGGACCACGTGGTGTGTTACTCGCGCGGTCGCGAAGTGCGCGGTATGCCTGGCAGCCATGACCACGCTTGAAGGCTACACATCTTGAACTGGACAGTTCAAGATAGAATGGTGCGCAGCACAGTCCGAACCTCCGAGCCTCCGAACCATCGACGCATCTGCAAGGAAGTGCCGCGTGGCAGGCAAGAAGCAGTTCGACATGGACGCGGTGCTCGACGCCGCGATGATCCAGTTCTGGCGCGACGGCTACGCCGACACCTCTTTGGACGATCTGTCTCGGGCCACCGGCCTGAACCGCAGTTCCATCTACTCCTCCCTCGGCGACAAGGACACGCTCTTCCTGCGCTGCCTGAATCTCTACGCCGCGCGCTATGGCGAGAAGTACGACACCGCCCTATCGGGTGCAGCCTCGGAACCCGTTGCCGCTGTTCGTGCGTTCTTCGACGTCACCCTCGAGCGCATCGCCGATCCCGAACTACCTGATGGATGCCTGATTGCCCAGTCAGCCATGGCAATCCCCGTGCTCAGTCCGAGCGTCGCAGCGCACGCCGAGCAGGCGCTCGGCTTGCAGCGCCTGCGCCTGCGAACCGCGCTGAAGGCCGGCGGACTGACCGACCAGGACGCCGAAGCCTTCGCTGTACACGCGGCGGCTGTGAACCAGTCGCTCGCCGTCATGAGCAGAGCCGGGGCGAGCCCGGCGCAACTCCTGGCCATCGTGGGCGTGACCGTGAACGCGCTGTCGCAGGCGTTGCGCGCCCAACGAATCTGATACGGCCATCGGACTGGCAGCCTGGTACGCACAGTCATTTCATGAGTTCGAGGCGGGGCGGTAGTGGTGTCAACGGGCTCGGGCCTGGTGGCTTCATCGCCGATCGGACCGAGCCAGGTGGAACGCGAGGTCCGGGGCCCGTTGGATTCGCCGTGTGATCACGGTGCGAAGGTGGCGACGGCGGCGTGATCTGGAAGTCGCGGCCGGTGGCGTAGACGTAGCCGACAGCGAAGGCGTAGCCGATTCCGCGGTGCTCGAACACCGCGCGCAGCTCGCTGCTTCGCCCGTAGACCTCGTCGCCGGTGGCCCAGGCGGGTTCCAGCCCGGCGCCCAGGCGCGTAGGGCCTGGTCTGGGGCCATCTGGCCGTCGGTCGCGAACACGTGGTCGCCCTGGAGCGCCCTCGAGCGTCGAGGCGCAGCTGCCCGAGTTTCTCGGTCTTGATCGGCGGGCGGCCAGGCGAGGTTCCGAGCTCGTTCATGCCGTTCAGCTGACCAGCAGGCTCGGCAGCGATCGCAGAAGCAGCCACCGGCGCCCGGGATGCCCCAGGCATGCTCAATCGAACGAGTCAACATCGTCGACTTCCCACATATAGAAGTGGCTGTCGTCGTTGTGCTTCCACTCAGGCCAGAGATTGCGTGTGTCCTCAACCCTGGCGCTTCGTAAGGGCAGTTCCTCGCCTCGGAGGAAGGCGCCGAGGCAGGCGATGGCGTCGGCGCACAGTTCGATGATGGCGACCCGCTGTTCGCTTCCTGTCCGCCTGTCGTCGGGCGGGGAGAGAGGCATGTAGAACGTGTCTTCCCTTACACGGGTGCGCAGCTTGGTGTCCGGGATGCTGTGGAGGAGGACTTGCACTTTCGCAATGCGGTCGTGCAGGGAGCGAAGGCGTTGTTGCCACTCATCTCCGTCGGACGTCCTGGCCTTCCGGAAATCGCGATGGATCTCAAGGAGTTCAGCCAGTGCGACCTCCGCGGCCGCGGCCGCGCGAGCCCGCTGCTGTTCGACGCGCGCGGAGCGTTCCTGTGCCCTGTGAGTCCAGCGCCCTGACCAGATGGTCAGGGCGCCGCCGGTGGCTGTTCCGACAATTCCTGCGACCGCACCGATCCACGCCGAGTCACTCATGGAAGCAGTCTTCGCGACTCGGTGGCCGACCGAGCCGTGTTCACGCAAGTCGCGCAGCCGACCCCCAACGCCCGGCTCCCGTACGCGATCCGAGCCGGCCCCCCAACCGCTTGGTCTGTGCACTGTATTGGTGGCGCCTACCGCCCGGCTTCGATCCCGGGCCCCGCACATCCGCAGCCCCCGCCTCACCGCCGCACACGAAACCGGCTGTCTCTTCTACAGGTCGAACTCGAGGTGCTCGATGTCGGTGAAGCGCACCTCTTCGAGCTGGCCGGCGCGGCGGCCGCTGTCCTGGAAGTACACCTCCCTGAGCGCTTCGGCGGCGATCTCCTGGAGTTGTTGGCCGGTGGCGCCCTGCTCCTGGGCGTCGAAGAGGCGGGCCGCGTACTGCGGTGGCAGGGCGACGGTCAGGTGCCGGATGCGGTCCTGGTCCGTCGTCCCGATCGGCGCGGTGTAGCCGAGGCGGGCGCGTGTGTCGATGACGATGCCACCGGTGGTCGCCGCTTTCTGCCGGGCCTTGGCCCGGATCTGTGGCTGCCACCGGGCTTTCACCTCGCGCTCCAGGCGCGCGGCGAGGTCGGGGCGAGGCTTCTTGATCTGGTCCTTCACGTACCGCTCGACGGTGCGCTGGGAGATCCGCAGCATCTGGGCAACCGCCTTGGTGCCCTTGAGCTGCTTGACCAGGTACCGCATCTGCGCGCCCGCACTTTTGGGCGCCGGGCGGGTGAACGCCTTCTGCACCGCGGCGTCCAGGCCGTCCCCGAACACACTCATGCCTGCCTACTCCCCATTGTCGACGTCGGTGACGGTGCCGTCCTTGATGTACCGGGCGAGGTTGAGCTCCGGGGCGTTGAACCGCTCGCGGACCTCTTCACCCCACAGGACGCTCTGGGTGCCCTCATGCTTGACCAGGCCCGGGTTGATGCCGAGCTTGAAGCCGCCCGGCAGCGGCTTGCCGTCCCGGTAGGGCAGGAAGTCCAGCGGGCTGGTGCCTCCGGCCGCGTAGACGACGCAGTCGGACAGGACCGCGACCGGGTACTGCCCAGTGAACGCGGCATGCTTCACGATCTTGCGGTGCAGGTTGATCCGGGTCCGGGAGATGACCGCCGCGCGGATGTCCGGCCGCCACGTCGGGCGGGACAGTGCCCGCCACGGCTCGCCGGGCCGCCAGCCTTCCCCGCGCGGGCGCTCACGCAGCTTGCCCAGGCCGCCCTTCACCGTCGCCTTGACCGCCGAGACGACGATCGCCAGCTGCGGGTCGCGCTCTTTGTAGCCGTCCATCGCCGCCAGGAAGTCGGCGGGCGCCATGTCCGCGTCCACGCCCAGGTCGGCCATCGTGGCCAGGAAGGCGTCACGCAACCGGTTGTACCAGCCGTCCAGGTAGCGGCCGTTCTCGTAGCGCACGTACGCCTCGATCGGCACGACGTCGTAGCCGAGCTCCACCGCGTACGCCACGGTCGGCGTCGCGTACCAGGCCGGGCCCTCGGGGTGCTCCCCCTTCGGCGTGAACGGGCTGGGCAGCAGACTCGCGTCCAGATCCGCCCACTTGTCCCTGCCGACCTTCACCCTCGACAGGTCCACATGGCCGAGGTCCACCAGCCACGAGCCGGGCAGCTTCGCATCGAACACCGGCGCCTTCACGTGCGTCGGCGCACCTAGGCCGACGACCAGGCCGTTCGCGCCGGCGGCGAAGGCCATGTTCACGTCGATGCCCACCAGGTGCCGCAGGGTGCACTCGGCATCCGTCATCGGCCGCGCCCAGTCGTGCGCCTCCTCGAACAGCTTCTCCGCAGGACCGCGCACGTGGAAACGCGGCAGATCCTTGAGCAACGGGTGCCCGTCCGGGGCCTCGCACGGCGCGCAGTCCACCGGATCCTTGCCCAGGCTGCCAGGGTTGCGCTCGGAGTGCCGCTTGCCGCCGGCGTCCGGCTCGGAGGCACGAGTCGGCGGGTGCAGCGCGGTCATCAGCTCCAGGCCGGTCACGGCGGTCGAACCGCGCGGCGTCATCACCCGGGTGGCGTACACACCCAGGAGCCGGGCGAGGTCCGCGGGCGCCAACTGCCCGGCGGCGCCCCAGTGGCGGGTGTCGAGCGCGTTCCACGACGGGATGCACAGCTGCACGCAGGCCCGCTCCGAACCGGTGGCCGGACGGTAGATCCGCGCCCACGGCCCGAACCCGCGCTTGGTCAACTTCCAGTCCGCGCGGACCAGCTGCTTGATGACCTTGTGGCCCTCCGGGATACGCCCGGCCAGCCTCTCCTCCTCCGTCAGCGCGACGGGCAAGCCGTAGCGCTCCAGTGCGGCCTCGGTGAACACGAGCAGCGGATCGGCATCCTTGCCAGGCCCGGCCAACTTCGGCTGACCGAGCTTCGCCTCGCGCAGCGTCCAATCGACCAGGGCCGGGATCGACTTGGCGGGCACGTCCAGGACCAGGCCGCCGGTGCAGTACGCCAGCACCTGCCCGTCCTCGACGTCGACAACCGCAAGCGGGCCGTTCTCGAACCGCGCATCGGTGCTTTGGGCCGGGGCCGGGGTGCGGGCGGGGACAGCCTCCCGCGCGGACGGGCGGCGCGATGTCGGCCTGGTCGTGGCCGCCGGATGCGGTACAGCGGCGGGACGCAGGGCGGCGCTCTCGGAAGCAGGCTCCAGGATCGGGCCCGCGGGTTCGGTGCGGGCTTTGGGCGGTTCCGCTGCCGTTGACGCAGGAGCGGCTGGGACGGCAGGCGCCTTGGGAGCCGCCGTGTCCGTCGCGGGCGCCGCGGCGTTGGGGTCGGCGGGGTAGAGCTGGGCGAGTTGCTTGAGCAGGCGGGCGTAGGCGTCACGCTCGGGCAGCCGCGGCTCGGTCTTGCCGGTCTCCCAGCCACTGACCGTCGCCCGCCGCACCTGCAGTGCGGCGGCCACCTCGTCCAGCGTCAGGCCATGTGCGTGGCGCAACCGCCTGCGCTCCGCCGGGGGCGGCAGCGGGGAGCGGGACGCGATGAGCGCGTCGACCGCGTCGAACAGCTCGGACATACAGAACCTCCTGCCCCGACCCTAGCGTGAAGCGCACATGTCGCGTACCAAGCGCGTACGGAAGGCGTTCGCTTCATGATCTCGCGTAAATGGGCAGCGACCAGGGCAAACAACAGCTCCTACGCCGTCGAAGGTTGGAGCATGTGGTCCCGTGCACGCGACGGGCCCACGCTTGTCCCGTGCACGCGACGGGCCCACGATCAGCCTTTGGACGGCCCCTCGGCCAGTCTTCAGCGGCCGTCGCACGGGTCGTCATCCACAGGCACCGTGTCGGCCGCCAGACACGAGGAATACACCCGCGGCGGTGCGGGCCGCGGCTCCGGTTCCGACCCGGCGCACACAACAGTGATCAGCCCGGCACCGACCAGGGTCAGCCCAGCCATCACGGTGAGCCAGACACCGCGACTCACCGATTGCCACGCAAGTGGTCACGGATCACGTCGTCGCAGTCGTCCCCAGCGCCGTTCTGAATACGCGAGAACGCCACCACCCCGTCTCCCTTGCCTTCCTGCTCTGCCTTGTCCAGTTGCATCTCGATGCCTGCGATGTACTCGGCACACTCGGTGCTGACGGGCTCAGCGGGAGGCGGGCCCGGCGCCGACGAGGCGTTCAGTTCGGCGGCGGCGGCCAGGCCAGCCGCGCACAACCCCACCCACGCGGCAACCCACGTACGGCGGCTCCCCCGTATCAGTTTGGACATCCACGCATCCTACGAGCTCCACAGCCAGCTGTCGCCGAACCACGGCCCGCTCATCAACCAGACCAACGACGCCTACAGCAGTGCGGCCTGCGGCTTGCACGTGGCGCTGAAGCCGTTCGGTAGGTTCTTCGTGGTCACCTTCACCAGCAGCACGCTCTAGATGGTGTACGACGCTGGCCTGCTCCTGAGCGAGGTGACGACTGCGGCCGACGGCAGACCGGCCGACAGTCCGTCCCAGAGTCATCTGGACGACGCGGTCGCCCAGATCCGGCGTCTCCTCGTCGAGGTCATCGCCTTCGGTATGGAGGCGGAAACGCTCTCCGCGGCCCTCTGGGTGGCTGAGTCCGTTCCCGGGCCGCCTGCTCAGCCCATGCTCGCGCCCGCCAGGGCGAGACCGAAGCGCGGACACGGTGTGCTCGAAACAGGTCCTCCGAGTGGACCGCCACGGTCTTGTCGTCCGGACATCGCCTGGCCGGTGGCGACCAGGTGAGTGCGTGCGGCCGGCGGGTTCCGCTCAGGTGAGGAGCCTCGCGAGCTGGGCCATCTCGGTCGACGGGTCGATCACCGGCTGGATGAGGAGTTCGTCGACACCCGCCTGTTCCAGGGTGGTGATGCGGGCGACGAGGTCGTCGCTTGTGCCGACCAAGGCCAGGGTGTTCATCAGCGAGGGCAGAACCAGGTCCCGGTCCTGCGCTGCGATACGTCCGAGGTAGTTGGGGTAGAGCTTGGTGTGTCGGTCAGGTGCGGTGGCGGTAGTGCCGCGTCGATCCAGGAGCCGACGCACTGCCTCGCCTACCTCGGGGCCGAGTTGCTCGGCGACGGCAGGTGTCTCGGAGGCCGTGTCGGCGGCGAAGGCCAACAGCGACAGGACGAGGTGGCCCGTCGCGTCCCGGGCCGCGTCGCCATGCGGGTCCTCGTCCTCGTCGAGCATGTGCAGCGCGGTCACCAGGTAGGAGTCCGCGTGAGAGGCAGCATCGCCGGGCGTGCCCGGGGCGGCGTGGTAGCGGGCGTCGTGCAGGGCGTGCCAGGCGGTGGAGTCCAACAGGCCGAAGGAGATGAGGCCGGTGCTGCGGCGGCCGGCGACGGCGGCTGCCTTCGGTCCGAGCAGCGCCGCCACGACGAACTCGATCGGGTCGGTGGTGTTCACGTGCGCGCCTGCGTGCAGGAACCGAATGTCACGGACCCGGTCGCCTTCGCGGTGCTCGGTCGAACGTCCGGCGCAAAGGTCCTGCAACGCGGCGGTGAAGTGCTCCAGCGTGGCCGCCGTGGTCGGCCGCATGCCCAGGGTGCGCCGGGCGGTGTTTCCGGTACCGACCGCGCAGATGATCCGTCCCGGTGCCAGGGCGTTGAGGCTCGCGAGAGCACTCGCGGCTGCTGGGGCCGAGCGCAGCGCCGGTGAGGTCACGCCGATCCCGAGCCGGATGCGACGGGTGGCCTTCGCGCACAGGGCCAAGGCGATGAAGGGGTCGCCGTGGACCATCGGGCTGTCGTTGACCCAGAAGCTGTGCAGGCCCAACTCCTCGGCTCGCACCGCGAGATCCTCCACCCCGGGTTGCGCGGCGACCACGACGCCTGCGCGCATCGAAACCCCCCTAGATATGAGGTCGACAAGATAAGAGGACCGTATCGAACTTGCTCAGCATGACAGGTTCCGATGGTCACCACGGGCCAGTCCGAGGGTGCGCATCGACATGCCGCCGGCGATGGTCCTGACTGGGTGCCGATGGGGAAGGCGGGTCAGGCGTACGTGTTCAGGGGCGGACACGAACCCTCGGGCATCGTCGTTGCCTACAAGCGGCGCCGACACCAGGCCCGGCTGACAGTGCGGATTGACGTGCCCACCGTCGCGAAGAGCACCGGTCAGAGCCGCGGGCCCCTCGTGGACTCCAATGCCTTGCGGGCAGCGAGATAGCCCGCGATTTTTGAACGCCAGTTCGTGAGAGCCGAACGTATCGGCGCGGGCACCCCGCAGCACCACCCGAGTGGCGATCAGGACTCCATGCTCGGGCAAGCTCAGTTGCTCCTCGATACCCTCGGCGGCAGCCGCGAAGAAGCGCGGCAGGTCTTCGGCAGGTTCGTACTCCAAGGTCATCTCTTGGGCTACCTCGAAGGCGAAGCCCTCGACCGCGGGCTCGAAATCCACCTCTATCTCCGCGAAGTGCGGTGCGCAGTTCTGCTTCTGGTGCAGCATGCGCACGCCACGGATTGGATGCGGCGGAAACTGGGGCAGCGCTGACGTCATGCCGGAACGCTACTCCGTGGCCTGTGGCCTGTGGCTTGTGGCTTGTGGCTTTTTGCCTTGTCTCCGCCGTCGACCTCAGTGACAGGAAACTCCGCGCCGAGACCATCGGCACCTGCACCTGCACCTGCACCTGCAGCTGACGGCAGGCAACAGCAGCCTTAACAAAGTGAGTTCAGAACGCACGGCGAGCACAGAGCTGGCTGGCTGGCTAGCAGGCCGAGTACACGCCGTCAGCGTCTGACCAGGCAGAAGGGATGCCCAGCCGGATCAGTGAAGACCCGTGCCCTGGCCTCATCATGGGGCTGGTGGTCAGGCTTGCCCGCACCCAGCTCCAGCAGTTGGGCCTCGGCCTCGTCCAGGTCGTCCTCGACCTCGATGTTGAAGCAGATGTGAAGCTGCTGGGGAACGGTTTGGTCGGGCCAGCTCGGAGCTCTGTAGTCGTCGACCCGCTGAAAGCCGATGAAGAGTCCGTCCTCACGGTTGAGACCGGCGAAGTCGGCGTTCGACTTCGGGTGAGGTCCGAGGCCAGTGGCCTGCTGATAGAACGCCGCCAGAACCAACGGATCAGGGCAGTCGAGTGTTATCGCACCCAACTTCATCTGCAGGGGCATGGCATCTCCGGGCCGATCGGTGGACCTTCTCGATGCACACCCTAGGGGTGCTTTCCGCTTGCCGACCTGCAGGCCGCGGGAACCGCAAAAGCATGGATCTCAGCCCGACCCAGGGCACGGGGAGCCCACGCCCACCGTAGGCGCCCGGGCGCCGGATCCGGGAGGCTATGTCCGAAGTGGACCAGAGCTCTGCAAACGAGATCAGATCTTCGTGCAGGCGAACACGATCACCGTGTGCTGACCCTCTGCGCTTTCCTCAACTCGGCTGTTGATCCTCAGGAACTGACACTTCTCGGCGACCCTGACCGAGGCCGTGTTCTCCGCGGCGGCCTCAAGCAGGATCTGGGTCAACTCGAGCTCCCTCAAGGCCCAACCCACGACCAGTTGAACGGCCCGTGGGGCGATGCCCAGGCCACGATGGGCAGGGAACACGCTGTAAGCGACGGTTGCCACGTCATCGGCCCGGAACTGCAGGTTGATGATCCCGATGGGCTCTTCCGTGACGGCGTCGGCGATCACCAGGGGCGCCGCTTGTCCGGTTCGCCAGGCTTCTTCAACACGGCCCATGCTCGTGCTGCGAGCGGCCTCATCCATGGGTGTGTCGTTCAGCCAGCGACGCGTACCGGGGTCATGGCTCGCCGCCGCGATCGCACGCAGATCTGACTCACGCCGGAACCTCACAGCGACCACCCCATCCGAGAGTGGGACCGCTAACGGTTCGATCGGCTCCAAGCGCCCCATGCGATGCTCCTATCCATCTCGCAAGACGCAAATGAAGCCTGCGCAACACCTACGGGTCAAGGGTTTGTTCATCGATACTGAAGCGCCAGATTTTCGGTCGTACGGGATTCGAGCCCATCGACAAACGCTGTCGCTCAAAGTGAACGAAGCCAAGAGGCTGTTTCTCTACGCCTCCAGCGACGGCCTGAACGGTTGTTGCCCCATCGGAAGGGACCCCATGTCATCCGTTGTAGTTGTCGGTGCGGGAATCGTCGGCTCCTCAGTGGCCTACCATCTCGCCCGTCGGGGCGTCCCGGTCACCCTCCTCGAGCAAGGACCTGCCCCGGCCACCGGGGTCACCGCTGACTCCTTCGCCTGGATCGGAGGCCCCGGGGGCCATTGGCCCGGTGGTGCGCAAGACCTTCGTGAGTACGTCCAGGCGGACTACCGACGCCTGGAGAACGAACTGCCCCATGTCACCGTCCGACGAACCGGCTCGCTGTCCTGGGCCGGCACACCGGCTGAGAACTCACGGCCAAAGCCAGGTCAGTTCCGCATCGGACGCAGCGACATCGCAGCCCTGGAGCCCAACCTCCGACACCCGCCCGACCAGGCCATCCACACCCCGAGCGATGCAGGCGTCGACCCAACGGCCTTGGTCCACGCACTCGTGGCAGACGCCGGTGCCCACGGAGCAACTGTGCTCCACGACACCGCGGTTACCTCCTTGCAGGTGACCGACGGAAGCGTCGCGGGAGTTCTGACTTCGACCGGGCTGCACGCCGCCGCCACCGTCGTGCTCACGGCCGGAACCAACATCCCCAAGCTCTGCGAGCGGTTACCGGCCGACCTGGACATCGCCGCCTCCCCGGCTACCCTCGCGCGAGTCACAGCGGCGCCGGGCTTGGTCAAGACCATCGTGGCCCGCCCTGATTTCGAGGTGCGAGAGGTACGAGACGGCACCCTCTTGCTGGTCGTGCCGCGAGCTGAAGGCACATCGCCAGAGCTTGAACAGGCCGCTCAAGACGCCTTCCAGCACGTGAAGACGGCCTTCCAGGGAAGCGATCAATGCCGTCTGCTGGGCCATCGCACTGGCAGGCGCCCAATGCCCGCGCACGGACCCGTCATTGGATATGCAACACGTGATCGATCCGTCTACGTGGCCGTCATGCACTCCGCCATCAGCCTGGCCCCCACCGTCGGACGACTCGTCGCAGACGAACTCGTGACCGGCAGGCCGGCTCCCGAGCTGCGGCGGTGCCGACCACGTATCCACTGACGCCCCGTCTCGACAACACCGATCAATCTGATCAGCCGTGGCCAACCTTCAACCCCCAGTACACACAGCATCACCACCAAGGTGCCCAGCCTCCGCCACATTGCTCCCCTATTGGGGTAACCGCTTGGCGTGACCGCGCGCGGAGCGCTTGAGAATCGGGCTTCGGACTGTGGGTGCCTACGCGAGGCCACCGTTGCTCATCAGCAGCTGACCGTTGATCCACTCGCCCTCCCTGGAGCACAGGAAGTCCACCAGGTGCGCGGTGTCCTGCGGAGTGCCCAGCCGGCCAAGTGGGGTGCTGCGCACGCAGTGTTCCCGGACTTCTTCGGGCATCCAGCCGGTGTCGATCGGCCCGGGGTTGATCGCGTTGGCCGTCACACCGAGGTGGGCGAGTTCGTGAGCGGCGGCCAGGGTGATGCGGTCCAGGGCCCCCTTGCTCGCCCCGTAGGGCAAGTTGCCAACGGTGTGATCGCTGGTGAGGCTGACGATCCGGCCGGTTCCCCTTTCCGCGGCGAAGCGGCGGCCGAACTCGCGAATGAGCAGCCAAGTGGCGCGCGCGTTGACAGCGAAGTGCCGGTCGAAACTCTCGACGGTGGTGTCGAGCAGCCCGGAGTCGACAGACTCGCAGTGACTCATCACCAGCGCGGTGACATGGCCCATCTGCCGTTCGACCTTGTCGAAGACGCGTGCCGGGGTGTCCGGGTCGGTGAGATCCGCCTCGATGGCGGTGGTGGAGGCACCGTGTTCGGCCAGAGACCGGCTGATCACTTCGGTCGCGCCGGGCTCGCTGCCCCAGCTCATACGGTCGTCGTAGGGGGTCCAGTAGGTGAAAGCGCTGTCCCACCCCGACGCGGCCAGCCGACGGGCGATCCCCGCGCCGATACCGGCGGTGCGGCCCACCCCGGTAATCAGGGCGAGCGGACGGTCGGCCGTCGTGTCTTGCCCGTGGGCAGGCTGGTCGTGATCGGTGTTCGTCGTCACGGGCCAAAATGGTTCACGAACGACACCCGCGGCGTCAATCGCTTTCCTGCTACGTCACGGCAGATGAGCAGGGGTACGCGGTACACGTTTCTCGCTCTGGGGGGGCAGCCCACGGAGGCGTCGTGTCCTCAGGGGCGACGGAGCACTAGCGGGGTAGAGCTATGGCGAGTTGCTTGAGCAGGAGGGTGTATGCGTCGCGATCCGGCGTCGCGGCTCGGTCTTGCCGGCATCCCATCCGCTGACCGTCGCGTGCCGCACCGCGGTACGGCGACCACTTCGTCCAACGTCAGGCTGTGCGCCTGAAGAAGCCAGCCGCCTGCGTTCCTTCGGGGGCGGCAACAGGGAGCGTGTCTATGGCGATTTCTTCCGGAGGCGTTTCACGACGATCTCTGCCTTTGACCATCAACTTGGTCCTCCGCAATCGCCTGACCTGGGCGGACTTACTTCGGTGTCAAAGGATGGTGGCGGAGGTCCGTGGCAAACGGGAGCGAGGGGCGTGCCCGGCCCCACTACGGAGGCGCATGGCGGCGGCATCGTCGTAGCTGTACCAGGCTCGGGCCAAACCGTCCCTACTGATCTCTTCGGAGTGTTGTCGCGGGTGACATGTGGTGATCCCTGCGGTAGGTCGGGGGTTTGCGGTACGCGCGGGGGCGGACTGACTGGCGCGGAGTCAAGGAACTGTGGATGGCCGGCGAGCCGACTCACGACGATTTCCAGGACCACTTCATCGATGTCGTCGTCCTGGCCGACATAGGCGAAGGCACCGACGGCTGGAAGTTGGACGGAAGCGCGTACTCAATCGATCTCAAGTGATCCCCATGTCGACCCCGCATGGCCAGGAGTGGCCTGATACCGGTCCCCGTATCCGACCGGCGTCCGCGGTGCTGGTGAGCTCAGTGCTCTCGCAACTTGCCTTCCGAGAGGCCGGGGTACACCGGTGCCCTGGCAGGCCGTCACATGGCTTGCCAGGGCACATTGATGGACAGCGGCTTGGCTCCTGCGCCCCCGTCAGTTCTGCGCTGCCGTATGCGGCAACGGCTGGCGCATCGGCTCATGACCGGACCGGTAGCGGTCAGCCACCTGACGGTTTGCTGCGTCCGGCTCGCCCCGAGTGTGCGACTTGGCGAAGCGAAACTCCGTGCCGTGCTGCGGGGGTTCCTGGCCGTCGATGGCAGGAATCGCTGACTCGTGGGGCGGCGAGATGAGCTTCCGGGGCGTCGCGTATTGCTCCGCCCCCGGCTGGTGCGGCAACGTCACTTTCCCACCGGTCAGATGGGTCAGGGCCGGTTGTACGACTCGCACTCGAGTGGGTTCGCGTTTTCATCGTCAAGGCAGACGATGACATACGCGGCCCCACCGGGCTTATTCGCAGAGAGATCGGCCTTGAGGGGATACGTCGTGTTGCACTTGGTGCCGGTGCTCGCTTCGTCGAGCTTGTTGCCGGAGGCATCGTACGCGCCGAACCACGCCCTGCGGCAGCCGACGGCCCGGAGCGTCCCTTTGACCCCGACCCACCGGTTGGACCAGGTCAGGGTGCCACGGGCGTAGCTGGCCCCGTAGGTAACGTCGAATTCGCTGACCGAGGCGGGCGTTTGCGCGACGGCGGGGGCGGGAGCGACCAGCAAAGTGCCCGCGGTCAGCACGACGGAACCGAGGGCGGCGGCGAAATGAGTCTTCATGCGAACTCCAGGATGGGGTCGGTTGAAGTGAGCCGGTTGCGGCTTCACATCCTGGGCTGGCCGACCACCTGGGGCCTACCTCTTAAGCCACGGCTTAAAGGGGGGGGACGGCAGGCGCGGCGCCTCGCGCACCTGGGCGCGCGTGTCCGGTGGCACCCGAGCAGGGCGGCGCCGCGCTCACCGGTCTGACGCCGCGGTGTCCTCGGGCCTCACGGTTGCGTCAGGGCACCGGTGCGCAGCAGGGCCAGCCCGAGGGGGGTGATGAGGTGCAGCACGGACCCGCCTCGGCGGCTGGTGGTGATGAGGTCCGTATTCCGCAGCACTGTCGCGTGCTGACTGGCCGCTGCGGCCGTGACGTTGAGGCGGCGGGCCAGTTCGCTCGTCGTGCAGCCTTCTGCTGTCACACGCAGGGCGGCAGCTCGCGTGCGGCCGAGCAGAGACTCCAGGTTCCGCACTTCGGAGCCGTCCGTCTCCTCCGGCCCGGTACCGGTGAGCGGCCGACGGAGAGCCGGCACGGTCAGTCGGGGTGGCTGGGCGGTATCGAGCGGGTCCCAAAGAAAGCTCACCGGGTGCTTCGAGAAGACCGTGGGCGTGATGATCAGTCCCCTTCCCTGGAGACGCACCTCGACTCGGCGCGGGTAGGGAGCTTCGAGCACCGGCGGACGCCAGCGGACCAGTGGTGCGCAGATCGAACGCAGCAGGAGATCGATGCCTCCCTCCAGCACCAGGTTCGCGCAACGGGTGGACAGCGCGACCAGTTCGGACCGCCCTCGATGCCAGTAGGGCTCCACGGTCAGCCGATGACAGGCGCGCACGGCCTCGGCGAGCTCCCGCCGCGCATCACGGTCGCCCTCCGACACTTGTCTGGCCCACGACAGGTGCCCGGGGTGGAAGTCGAGGCCCTCGAACTCGCGTCGCAGCCGGGACGCCGGGGCGTGCAGCAAGTTGTCCACTGCGTGGTCCAGAGAGGGCACATCGCCCATCAGGGCCAGCAGATCAAGCCCGGGACCGCGCACCGGAACCAGGGACGTCAGAGGGCGCGTGTCGGCTCCCATCCGGCCCCTGACCACTGACCGCCACGAGCGGAAGTAAGGAAGCCCCCGGTTCTCCCTCAGCAGCTCCAGGCTGTAGTAGACCTCCGCTGCAACACCGATTGTTGCGGCCACCCGTGTCCGGGCAAGGTCTTCCGCCGTGAAGTGAATGCGTAACACCGACCGGCCCCCTGCCTCCGAAGTGAAGCGCGTGAGCGCACCCCCAGCATGCCCCAACCCGCCGCGCCCGATCCGGCATTCAGGCGTAGGCCGCGCTTCCTGACCGCGCATGCGCCGGATGCTCACGCTCCTGTGGCCCGCGCCGATGTCCGCTGCCGAACTTGCCCGTGAACTGGGCATCTCCCATGCGCTGGCGAGCCAGCACCCGCGGCGCCTGGCTGCCGACACCAGCCAGCAGGCCCCGTAAGCAGCACCACAGCCGCCACGCGGCATGCTCCGGCGGCCCGAGAAGCTCTGGCGCCTGTGCCGACTGTCCGAACCCCGCGCAACGCAACAGGACCTGATCGCCGGCGACCGCCGGGTGACCTTGGCAATCTCATCGCCCACCGCGAGTACGAAAAGGTGAGCACTACGGGAAGATCGAGGGCACACCGCTGTCCCTCGACGGCAAGGCGAACCGGCTCACCACCATGATCCACGGCACTCGGTAGGGCCATGCAGGGCATAGCCATGGTGCCCCCTGTTCGCCGGTTACGACCTCGACCAGGACAGAGGCCGCATCTGCTCCCACGACATCACCGCTGAACCGGTACTCCTGGTTCTGGCTCAGCGAGCGGAGTGCTCCGATGCTGCACCTCCTGGGTGGGACGAGGCACGGAGGTGGACCGCGATCCCGTCGAGGACGGTCTCCAGACCGAGCTGGAACGTGCCGTCGACGTCGCCGTTGCCGAGCTCGGCGTGCCGAGCCAGCGTGGGGTAGAGCTCTTCCCGGTGGTCGAGGTACTCCTGGGCCTGGCGGCGCAGTTCGCCCTCCGCGGCGGAGTCGCGCTGCCGGGTACGCCACACGTTCTCCGCGCTGGCGTATCCCTGTACGAAGTAGGTCAGGGCACCGACGGCGGTGGTCAGCCGGGGGCCCTCCAGTCCGGTGTGGTGGAGCAGGGCGTAGACCCGTTCGGAGCGTGCGAGGGCGTGCGGGCCGAGCAGCGGGCGGGTGGCCATCAGTGCGGGCAGCCAGGGATGGCGCCGCATGACGCGCCGCCGCCGACGACCGCGATGCCCGAGTCCGCCGCCTGCTCACCGAGCAACTGCTTCCGCAGGACTTGTTGCCGGCGGACCGACCGGCTGGGCGCCGGGCGGTCGCCGTCACGCAGTGAAGCAAGTTGACGTCATTCGTCCCTCGCTGGGAGCCCTTGTGAAATTCCGCACCGATTACCGCGCAATTACCGGAGGGAGGGTTACGTACTCCATTCATCCTCCATCTCGATCCCACCTCATTTTGCCACGATGAATTCGACGGCTGACACGACGTGTTCAGCCTCGCCGGCCCAGCGCGCGAATCCCTCGGCGTTGGCGGACGGGCGGGGCCCAGGGCGTGCGGGAGCTGAGAGGAGACACGGCTGATGAGGTTTGAAGACCTGTACATCACCGGCGTCGGCGTCCACATACCCGGGCGCGTGACGGTCGCAGACGCCGTGGAACGCGGCGACTTCGACGAGAAGCTCGCACGCCACACCGACCTCGCCTCCATCGCTGTCTCGGACGGTACGTCAGCGCCGGACATGGCGGCCGCGGCCGCACGCACGGCGCTGCGGCGCTCCGGGACCGCTCCCCTGGACGTCGACCTGATCCTGCACGCCGATGTCTACTACCAAGGGCACGACCTCTGGGCCCCTGTCTCCTACATTCAGCGCGAAGCCGTGGGCAACCGCTGCCCCGCCATCGAGGTACGCCAGCTCTCCAACGGCGGCATGGCGGCCTTGGAACTGGCCGCCGGGATGCTCAACGGCGGTCTGCGCACCAGCTCGGCCCTGCTCACCACGGGCGACCGGTTCTGCGAGCCCGGCTTCGACCGCTGGCACGGCGACCCGGGCACCGTGTACGGCGACGCGGGCACGGCACTCGTCCTGTCCCGCCAACCCGGCTTCGCGCAGCTGCGCAGCCTGTGCACCGTCTCCGAGCCGGAGCTGGAGGAGATGCATCGAGGCGACGACCCGTTCGGGGCAGGGCCGTTCGAGGTCCGACAGCCCATGGACCTGGAGGCGACCAAGCGGGCCTTCATCAACAGGGTGGGCGTCTCCTACAGCGTGGCGCGCGTGAGGGCAGGCCAGTCGGAGGTACTCAAGCGAGCACTCAACGAGGCTGGATGCGAACTGTCCGACATCGATTGGTTCGTGCTGCCGCACTTCGGACGCCGCCGCCTCACGCAGACGTTCCTGCGGCCGTGGAGCCTTGACCCGTCCGCGACCACCTGGTCCTGGGGAAGGACCGTGGGGCACCTCGGCGCCGGCGACCAGTTCGCGGGCCTTGCCCACCTCGCGGAGTCAGGCAGCGCCAAGCCGGGGCAACGGTGCCTCCTGGCGGGCATCGGAGCCGGGTTCACCTGGTCGTGCGCCGTGGTGGAGATCCGGCGAGTCCCCTCGTGGGACACCCCTTACTAGGCACTGTCCGGTTACTAGGCACTGTCCGGCGGATCATGTGACTGTCAGATTGCTGGCTCGTCGTCCCCGGCATGGGCAGGGTGATCAACGGGATCTTGTTCCGGGCGCGAACGGGTATGACGCGGAAGCAAGGGCGGTCGGCCCATCGGCTTCGACAGCGAGATCTACAAACGCCGCAACGAGGTCGAGCGGACGATCAACCGGCTCAAGAACTCCCGGGCAGTCGCCACCCGCTACGTCAAGAGGGCCCACGTCTTCCACGGCACCGTCACCGTCGCCGTAAACCGGTCTGGCTCCGCTCGTAAGATGCGCCCTGCGTCTGGTTACGCCCAGAACTTCTTAGCCGCCAACAGCGTCGTCCCGTACAGTGCCGATGGCATGACTGCACTTGCATCCTTCACCTTCGTGCGCCACATCGACGGGCTCCGCTATCGCTTTGAACGCGACGGTGAGCACAACGGCCGCCCTGCCTACCGCAGAACGGACGGGAACGTGTGGTGTGTCTGGTCGCCGACCGACGGCTGGCACTGCGAGATCGCTGACGGCCTCGTCACGGCCCATCCACTCAGTAGTCACGCTGACGAACCCGAACCCCCGGCCACCGTCTGGCGCAGCTTCAAGAACGACCGCTCCTACCTTTACGATCTCCGGACCCTCGACCCTGAAGCGTGATCCGCCAGGCAGTGCCTAGACAGCCCGGTGGCGGGCTCCACGGCCGGCCGTAACGCGGTCGATCCCGTTGAGCCGCCAGCCGACGTCCGGCAGTTGTGGAGATCGCCCACGCCGGCCGCGAACAGCTCATTTGCGTCGAGCCCACACGTCGACCGCCGGGCCACCGCGCACAATCGCCTGTTGCAGCCCGCCGATCCGGGGTGGCCGCCGCTCCAGGCCCAACTCGTCGCGGCGGATGATGCCTCGGGGTGAATGCGGCCACGCTCCACCGACTCGACCCCGGCCACAGCTGGCGCGGGCGGCTGCGGCAGGCAGGCAGGCAGGCAGGCAGCTCCTTACAGCACGTGGATGCGGGTGGGGTCTTTTCATCAAGGCGCCATTGCGGCAGGGCGTCAGCACCGCCGCTTCGTGCCGCGACCTCATCAGGGCCGCCGCGGGCCGCCGCCCGGAGTGGTTCGAGGACTCCATGCGGGAGGGAAGCTGACGAGGCAGGCCACAGATCCGGCATGGATCGTGCCTCGGGCCGACAGGGCAGCCCACGTCTCTCACGGGAGCGTGCGCAGGGCCCCTCGGTGGAAGACGATCGACGTGGTTGCCGCCGCCGTGCCCAGACCGGCCACTCGCGCCAGGGCGAAGTAGTGGTCCCCCAGCTTGCGTACGTCCTCGACCCGGCAGTCGAGCCACGCGGCGATGCCGGGCAACAAGGGGTTCCCCAGAGGGGACTTCTGCAACGGCAATCCGGAGAACTTGTCCCCTCCGCTGGCCGCGAACCGTGCGCACAGCTCCTGTTGGTCGCCGGAGAGGACGTTGACGGTGAAGCTGGCCGACTTTCTCATCTGCGGCCAGCTGGAGGACTTCTCATCGACGAAGATCCCGATCAGCGGCGGATCCAGGGACACCGACACGAACGACCCCACGGTCAACCCCGCCGGCCGGTCCCCTGCTGTCGCCGTGACCACAGTGACGGCTGTCGGAACCTCACGCAGCACACTGCGGAGCGTGGCCGAACTGACAGGCACCTCTATGTCTATGCCTACGTCTGCGTCTACGTGGCGGCGGGCGGGCGAAGTCGTGCCCATACTGACCTCCCGGTCGAGTCATCCTCTGACAGACCTTGGCATCCGGCCCTGGAGAGCCAGTCATCGTCAAATGGTGCGCAACGGCTCGGCGGCAGCAGTGTTCAGCGCCAGCTGTGCGGGGCGCGGAACCCGGGCTCGCGTTCCAGCCGGCGCCAGCCTGCCCGGGACCGCGGGCGGTGGGCCGGAGTTGGGGCGGGCGCGGCCGCGCGGGCCATCAGGACCACGGTGACGGCCGCGAGTTCCTCGGGCCCGGCGTGCCCCCTCTCGACACGCAGTATTTTGTGGGCAGCGGGAAGGGTCATGGAAGAGGTCCTCCATCGTGGGCGGGATGCAGGTGCCACCTCGCGGGTGGCGGCGGGGGCGATGACATCGTCGATTAGGCCGCGCCTTCGTGCTGGGCCGCGCCGCGCCGAGTGGTCTTCGACGCTAGGCGGGCGCGCTCACACGGCGGTAACTCGGCTCCCCCAACCGCCCGCTCAGTCGGTGTCGATCAGCGTTGAGTGCGACCCCGTCGCCCGCGGCACTGCCCCTCGGCTATGACCCGCGGCATCTCGATGGTGCAGGGACCTTGACCTCCGGGGCGGGCCTCGCCTTCAAGCCGATCACCCGGAACCGGAAAAAGCCACCGAACCTTCATCGATGACCCACCGAAGGCGCGGCACGGAGAGCGATGCCAAAAGCAGCTTTGACCGGCCAGAACGGTTCCCTCGGAAGCCTGTCCGACGGGGTTGCCGGGCCGTGCCGGATACACAGACCGGCATGGATAGTCACACTTGTTCTAGGGCATCACGATGGTTAGCGTAATCGTACCGGCCCGATGCGGATTGACCTCCGGAGGGCTTGTGTATGTCGCACTCGGGGTTCCGCTCCTGCCTCCGGGCATCAGCGGGCGACACATATGGGGGATGTCGCACGTGCAACACGCCTGTGCACCAACCGTTCCGGCGCCCTTCGCCGACCTGCAGCCCGCATCGGCCCGTCACCGGCGCCGGCGCCGAGAGCCTGCGGCGAGTGCCCTGCGGAATTAGTTCCGCCCACTAGACCTCCTCCGCTCCGCCCATCGCGAGGGCGGACCATCCCGCGGTCCGGCAAGAGCCCCGGCCCGGACATCCTGGACGCCCGCCTTCGGTCTGCCGCGGCGCGAAACCTGATGGCGGGGCCGTTCACGGGCCGGCTCCGGCTTTCTCCACCGGACCACGAAAATCGCATGCTCAACAGAGACACCGATCTGCTAATCCGGATTCAGTCAATTGAGGAGCAGTCATGTGGTTTCGAATACTCGGGCCATTGGAAGTCCTCGACGGCAGCCAACCCATCGCCCTGGGCGGGACCAAACAGCGCGCCACGCTCGGGTACCTGCTTCTGAACGCCAACCGGGTGGTGCCCACCCGAGAACTCCTCAGCGCGCTGTGGGCGGACGGCGCACTGCCGACAACGGCCCGCAAGATCCTCCAGAACGCCGTGTGGGGTCTTCGCGGAGCCCTCGCGGCCTGCGGCACCGACCGCCGGAGCGGGTTCCTGCTCACGAAGGCTCCCGGATACGTCATGCAGCTCGACCCCGACCAGATCGACCTGCACCTCTTCCGCCGCCGGGTACAGGAGGGGCGCACCGCCCTCGAGTCCGGTTCCCCCGCGCAGGCCGCGGACGTCCTCCGCGAGGCCCTGTCCCTGTGGCAGGGCCAGGCCCTTTCCGACCTCGTCGAGAGCGGGATCAACTGGCCCGAGCTGGCCGCGGCCGAAAGTGCCCGACTCGACGCGATGGAGGACTACTTCGAGGCCGAGCTCCGCTGCGGACGGCATCAGTCCACACTCGGGGCACTGGAGTCGATGGTCGAGGCGGATCCCCTGCGCGAGCGCCTGTGCGGACAGTTGATGCTGGCCCTGTACCGGTGCGGCCGGCAGGCCAACGCACTGGACGTCTACAGCCGGGTCCGGGCGTCCCTGATCGAGAACCTCGGCCTGGAGCCGCGGCGCGAGCTGCAGTCCCTCCAGCAGGCGATCCTGACCCAGGACTCCGCGCTGTCACAGCCCGAGGCTGCGTCACCGGCGCTTGTGCGCACGGGTGCCGGCCCGTCGCAGGAGCACGCACCGGCGCGGTCCGAGCACCCCTGGGCGGCCCCGGCCGGGGCCCGGCTGCCGAGGGTGCACGATCGCGTGGTCCCCGAGAGCACGGAGCACGGCAAGGGCTTCTCCGGCGAGGCGCACGCCCTCAGGACGCGTGTGCGCATTCTGTCCCAGCGCGCCGCCGCTTCGGCGGGCCAACACCGCCCGGTGAGCGTGCTGCTGCTCACGACCGGGATCAGGCCGCCCGCGGGCGGCGGGCGACCGCAGGGCACCGACGAACTGCGCGATCGCCTGACCGGCCGCATCCGGGACCTCGTGGGTCACATGGGCGGATCGGTGATCAGCTCCATAGGGTCCACGCAACTGGCCGTGTTCTCCCCCGGGCGCGAGGGCCACGACCATGCCGAACGAGCCGTGCGCGCCGCCCTGGCCATCCGGGCGGAGTTCCACACCGCGCCCACGGTTGTCCCGCTCGACCGCTCCGCCCGGCGGACCGGGGAGGTCACGCTCCGCGCCGCAGTGTCCACGGGAGAGGCACTGCTGCGTCACGCGGCCGATGGCTCCGGCGCCGTCCAGTCGGCGGACGGAGCGCTGCTCGACGAGTGCCAGTCCCTGCTGTCCCAGGCCTCCGTGGGGGAGATCTGGGTCTGCGGGAACACACGGCAGCTCACCGCCTCGGTGCTCTCCTTCGTCTGCGTCAGCGATTCGCCGCAGGCCTGGAAGGTGAACCAGTCGCGTTCGCGCACCGAGCGGCCGCTGCCGGCGGGCGCGGTGGACAGGGAGATCGAACTCGACGTCCTGCGGGGCATGTTGGAGCACGTCCGGCACCGCGAAACGCCTCATGTGGTCACCATCATCGGAGAACCCGGTATCGGAAAGAGCAGGCTGCTCAAGGAATTCGAGCGCCGTGCCATGGGGCAGCCGATCGCCACCTGGTTCCTGGAGCCCTCAAGTCCGGCCCGGCAATGGCGGCCGTCTCGCGGTACTCACCTTTTCCACTTGCGGAAGAGTCCGCTTTTTGATCCGTCCGGAAACGAGACACTGGAAATCGATCTGACGCAGTCGCTGAAGTCCGGTCGGAATCCGCTGGAGAACATCGCGCAGGAGTGCCCGCTGGTCATGGTCGTCGACGATCTGCACGAGGCGGACAGCGCCCTGCTGGACTTTGTCGGCAGGGCGAGCAGTGAGCTGGTCCGGGGCCCTTTGTTCATCGTGGCCACGGCGCGTCGCCAGCTCTTCGACCGGCGTCCGGGCTGGGGTGGCGGGACACCGCACTTCACCACCCTCTCCATCGATCTTCCGGGTACGTCCTGCCGGGTGCCGGCGAATCCTCCGGTTGAACCCGCGAACCGGCCGGTCTCCGGCCTCGCCGACTGCACACCCTGACGGTCTCTTCTCTGTGTGAGCGCGAAGCCTGGACGTGGATTGGTCACGACCCGGTAATTGCTGCCGCCGGCGGGTCGGCGGAGCGGGTTGTTACCGGGGAGTTCCTCTCTCGCGGAAAGCAGACGACCGCAGTTCAGGACCTGTACCAGAGGCGCGGTTCGGATGGGGTGAGCCGCCGGTTGACGGCAGGTGTGCACGCCCGATTAATGTTCATTTCAGTTCGGCGATTTCGCACCGCACAACACAGGGGGTATTCGGATCATGAATATGCAGTATGCGGGGAAGAGTCCGTGGTGAGTGGGGGGCGGCGGCTGCCGCGGGGTGGGGGCTTCGATGCCTCGTCGAAGGAGTTGGCTGATGAGTTGGGGGCGCGGGGGACGCGGATGCACACGTTCTCGCCGGCCGCCTCAAACATCACGGGTGCGGACTGTCTGATCGACGGCGGCATGGAGAACGTCCGCTGACCACCCCGCCGAGCGCGGCGACACAACTCTTGTCACTCTCCGGGAAGGTGTGCGAGACCGACGTGGAATTCTCCGTACTGGGACCCCTGCGCATGAACGAGCGCGGCGAGTCCTACACACCGACGGCACCCAAGCAGCGACAGCTGCTCGCACTGCTGCTCCTCAACGCGAACCAGGTCGTATCCACCACCACGTGTATCGAAGAGCTGTGGGAGGACTCTCCTCCCACCAGCGCGCTCTCCACCCTCCAGTCGTACATACTCCAACTGCGGCGCAGCCTGCGGCGGGTGCCGCGGATCGGCAGTCTCCAGGCCGCCCGCCTCATCCTGGAGACCCGTGACGGCGGCTATCTGCTGGCCGTGCGCAGCGACGAACTGGACACCAACCGCTTCTGGTCCCTGGTGCGCGAGGGCCGCTCGGCCCTCCACCACGACGACGTGCGGGCCTCGGCCTGTCTCTTCGAAGCCCTGCGGCTGTGGCAGGGGGCCGCGCTCTCCGACGTGCAGCGAGGTCCCGTTCTGCGGGCGCATCTCGTGGGTCTGGAGGAGGAGCGCACCAGCGTGCAGGAGCAGCGCATCGCCGCCGATCTCCGGCTGGGCCGGCACCAGGAGCTGCTGGGCGAGCTGAGCCGGCTCACGACCAAGTACCCGATGCACGAGAGCCTGCACGCCCAGTTCATGCTCGCGCTGCACCGCACCGGCCGCCGCACCCAGGCCCTTGAGGTGCTGCGGCAACTGAGCACGGTGCTGCGCGAGGAGCTCGGCCTCGACCCCTCGCCGCGGGTACGCCGCCTGCACCAGGCGATCCTGGCGGGCGATCCCGCCATCGACATCCTGGCGCACACCGACTCCGTGCTGGCCGCCGAGCCCGGCGTGCCGAACGGACGGCTGGTGGCCGCGAGCGGCGATCTGGTGAGCGCGGGAGCAGCACCCGCGAGGCGCCGGGAGCAGTTGGTGCGGCGCTGAGCGCACCGCACGGCACGGTGAGGAGGGCTGAGATGCCGCCCCGGACAGGGGTTGCGGCGCCTCAGCCCTTCTCGCTGCCGCCTGCGGCCCCGCGCCGGGGCGGCGGGTTGGCCGCGAGGAAGGCGTCGGCGACGGTGTCCACGTACTCCGCGCCGAAGGTGCGCTCCGCCAGCAGCCTGCGGAACATCAGCGGCCCCGCGAGCTGGTCGATGGCCAGCTCGGTGTCCAGGTCGCCGGGCAGTTCACCGGCCTCCTTCGCCTCGTCGATGATCGCGCGGAACCCTCCGGAGCCCGCCCGGTACAGGGACTCCTTGAGCTCGGCGAACGTCGGGTCCACACCGGCGCGTTCGATGACCACCCGCATCCCCCGCTCCCCCACCGGATCGTGCAGCAGGGTACGCAGACCGTTGAGCTGACCGACCAGGTCGTCCCGCAGAACGCCCGTGCGCGTGGGGCGGGCGTTCGCGATGCGCTGGGCGATGGCCTCGTAGATGAGGGAGGGCGAGTCGGGCCAGTGGCGGTAGAGGGTGGTGCGGCCCACCCCGCTGCGGGCGGCGACGGCGACATGGGTGACCGCCGACCACCCCTGTTCGACGAGCAGGGCCTGGGCCGCAGCGAGGGCGGCGGCCCGGCTGCGGGCCGCCCGCGGGTCCATGCCGCGCCCCGGCGCCCGCGCGCTGCGTCCTGCGGCGTCGGCCTGCGTGGCCATGGCGGCTCCCGGTGGTTCGTTGATCTGTGGTCCGGAACAAAGTGTGCCAGTACTTTCCCCGCCCGGGCGGGGGGCAGGCCCTCCCGGGCGGGGCAAGGAGTGGCTCAGGACCGGTAGAAGTCCAGGTGGTCGTTGGCCCAGACGGCGAAGGAGCGCGGCTCCCGGCCCAGGACGCGGCGGACGTCGGGCGAAAGACGGCCGTGCAGTTCGCTGCCGTGCTCGATCGCCTCCCGCAGTGTCGTGATCACGCCGTTGACGGTCTCCTCTGAGAAGTGGCGCAGCATCATCTCCCGGTGCGCGGCGAGCGGCACCGTCTCGAAGCGCAGGTTGCGCCCGAGCAGCGAACCGAGCGCGGCGAGTTGCTCACGGCCGGTCAGCGCCTGCGGCCCGGTCAGCTCGTACACCTGGCCCTCGTGGCCGTCCTCGGTGAGTGCCCGCACCGCGACCTCGGCGATGTCGCGCGGGTCGACGATGGCCTCGGGCACGTCCGCGAGCGGCCCGCGGGCGACCCCTTCGGCCTTGACCGACGCGGCCCAGCCGAGGTTCATGCTCATGAAGCCGTTGGGCCGCAGGATCGTCCACGGCACTCCCGAGTCCCGCAGGGCGTCCTCGGCGACGCGGTGCCAGTGGCCCAGCGGGTTGGCCTTGGGGTCCTCCGCCATCTCCACCCCGAGAGTGGACAGTTGAACGATGTGCTCGACGCCCGCCTCGCGCGCGGCGGCCACCAGATGCGCGTCGTGGGTCGCCTTGTTGGCGCCGAGCGACATCAGGAAGACCTTCTGTACGCCGTCCAGCGCGGCGGGCAGGGTCTCCGGGCGCCCCAGGTCGGCGGCGACCACCTCCAGGTCCGCTCCCGCGGCGAGCGCCGCCTTGCCCGGGTCGCGGGTGAGCGCCCGCACCTTGTGCCCCTCGGCACGCAGCAACGACAGCACTTTCCCGCCCACGTTTCCCGTGGCTCCGGTCACCAGAATCATCGTCATCTCCTTGTTCGTCCGTACACGCGTGTGGGGTGGGTGGGTCGAAGGTGGGCCAGTTGGTCAGTGGGTCAGTTGGTCAGTTGGTCAAAGGTGCCTAGCGGGTTGCCGGTTCGGGGCGGTCCAGGACAGTGCGCAAGGCGCTCTCCAGGGCGCTGCGTGCGGCGTCGGTGTCCGCGGCGGGCCCGCTGGAGCGCCAGGCGACGAAGCGGTCGGGCCGCACAAGGACCGCGCCCGCCGCGCTGACGCCGTAGCTCTTCTCCCACTCGGTGCCGGAAAGCCGGTGCACCGGCAGGGTGATGCCGAGCCGATCGGCCGCACCGGCGGCGGCGGCCGTCCACGCATCGCCCGTGCCGTCCCCGGTGAGCAGGACGAAGGAGCGACCGAACAGGGCCGTGGTGGAAGCGGCGGGCGAGCCCTCGGGCAGCGCCACGTAGGGCGCCCTGGAGCCGGGGCGGCCGGTCGGAGCGGCCGGGTCCTCCAGAAGTTCTCCGGCGTCGTCGGCCTCGCGCACCACGGCGCCGTCGACGCACCGGTAACCGAAGGCCTGGACGACGGGCGGCAGCGGCGCGGCGAGCGCCCCGTCGTCGAGGTAACCCGCAAGGCGCTCCACGGTGTTGCGCAGCTGCTGCTCCCCGATCATCTCCGAGACCGGACGGCGTTCCGCGTCGTGGCTGTCGAGCAGTCCGGGCCCTGCCTCGCCCTTGACGACCATGGCCAGCTTCCACGCCAGGTAGAAGCCGTCCGTGATCGCGGTGTTGCCGCCGAGACCTCCTGGCGCGGGCACCAGCCTGGCCGCGTCGCCCACCAGGTGGACGCGGCCCTCGCTGAACCGGTCGGCGATCTCGCTGATGATGTCGGTGCGTCCCGTCTCGACGACCTTCAGCGGCAGGTCGGGCAGGCCGATGCCGGTGCGGACCAGTTCGGCGCACCGCTCCTCGGTGAAGGTGCCGAAGTCCGGCGGGTTCTGGGACATGCCGAGCACATAGCCGTAACGGCCAGGCACGTCCGTGGTGTAGAAGACGCCGGGTGCTGGCTGCTGCAGCCAGAGAAGCGCGAACTTGCGGCCCTCCGCGACGCCGGGCAGCTGACGCAGCGGTTCGCTCAGGTCGGCGTCGAAGAAGACCCGGAAGATCTCGCCGAGGTTCCCCCGGCCGTGCATGCCGATCCCCAACTCCCGCCGTACGGGGCTGTGCGCGCCGTCGGCGCCCACCACGTAGTCGGCGGTCACCGTCCGCTCGGCGCCGGTGGGCACGTCCCTCAGTACGGCGGTGGCCACGTCCGCGGACTGGGTCAGGGAGACCAGTTCGGTTTCGAAGAGCAGCTCGGCACCGAGCTCCCTGGCCCGGTCGGCCAGGATCACCTCGGTCCGCTCCTGCCCCGCCATCGCCCAGTTCTCGGGTGAGACATGACGCATGGCCATCTCGCCCTCGGTCATGATCCGCTTGAGGACCGGTCCGGCCAGGCTGTCGGCCACCACCATGTAGAACTCGCCGGTGCCCTCGTCCGGCCCGGCGGCGGCGATCCGGTCGGCGATACCGCCGATCCGCAGTGCCTCCATGGTGTGGGGGTACTGCCCGCGCGCCTTCATGATGACCGAGGTGCCGGGGTGCTTCTCCGCCACCAGCGGCCTGACACCGTGGAGTCCCAGGAACAGCGCGGTGGTGAGGCCCGCGAGGCCGCCACCCACGATGAGAACGGGTACGTGCTCGTCCGACACGGCCACTCCTTGGTCGCTTGGGTCGTCTTGGGTCGCCCGGCGGCCGCCGCCACGGGGCCGGCCGACCGGGCGCCCAGTCTGCGGACGGCCGTTGGAGCTCCGGTGGGGTCCCGATGGGCGGCGCTTCCCTCCACCCACGCCCCAACAACCCATCAGCGGGCGGGGCAAGGGTGGGAGGGGCGGTCCGCGCGAGCGCCGCCGTCATCCGTCGAGACACAGGAGTCGTCGTGGTCGTCTTCGTCAACAAGCTGACACTCACTGGAGCGGCCGAGGACCTGGAACGCATCTACGCCCATGTCGCCGAGTTCATGCGCACCCGTCCCGGTCTCATCCGCTACCAGCTCGTCCGCTCGCAGAGCGACCCTTCCGTGTACTTCAACGTCGCGGAGTGGGAGGACCAGACGTCGTTCGAACAGGCCTTGAAGGAACCGGAGTTCCGCAACCGCCTCAAGGCCCTGGGCACGGTCATCAAGGGGGAACCCCACCTGTCCGACCTGGTCGAGTCCGGCGTCGGAGAGGCCTGAGCCGTGTCCGGACCCCTCAAGATCAGCAATCCGGTCGACGGTGAGACCTACTCCCGGATCGTGCAGTTCTACGCCCATCAGATGCAGCTCCTCGACGAGCGGGCTGCCGAGGAGTGGGCCGACGGATTCACCGAGGACGGGGTCTTCGCGCAGAACGTGAAGCCGGAGCCGTGGACAGGCCGCACCGTCATCGCCGAGCGGATGCGCGCCGGGATGGACCGCCTTGCCACGAAGGACGTACAGCGGCGGCACTGGTTCGGCATGGTCGCCACGGAGCGGCAGGACGCCGAGACCGTACTGACCCGCTACTACGCCATGGTCTACGAGACCCCGCGGGGCGGCCGGGCCGCCACCTATCTCAGCACCACCGGCGAGGACGTCCTGGTCCTCCAGAACGGCCAGTGGCGGGTCAGGCACCGCCTCATCACCCACGACGGCACCTGATCCGGCCGGCACCCAGCGAAGGAAAGAAGGTTGTGAGCATGACCGAGCTGACACGCGAACGGGTGGCCGCGGCGTACGCGTCGCTGGTGACCGGGGACCGGGAGCAGATTCTCCAGTACTGGTCGCAGGACGTCCGCTTCCAGATGCCGGGCAACCACCAGTACGCAGGATGGTTCGTCGGTCTGGACGACTATCTGGCGAAGATGGGCAAGCTGATGGCCGCCACCGGCGGCCGCATCTCCTCCGAGACGCTCGACGTCCTGGTCGACCAGGAGGCCGGTGTGTCGATCGACGTGTACCGCCTCGACGGCTACCGCGAGCACGCCAAGGAGGGCGCGACCTCTCCGTACGAACGGCTGCAGGTCGAGGGCGTGCACATGCTGCGCTGGGAGGACGGCCGGATCGTCGAGGGCCGCAGCGCCCTGTTCGCCGACGGAGTCACCCAGGGCAACCTGTGGTGGTCACCGGTCGGCGCCGACGGCGAGCGCTACGAGTACTGACACCTCGCGAGGCCGTGCCGGGGGCGCACTCCCGGCACGGCCTCGCGCATCCCAGCGAGGAAACGCAACCATGACTGAGTCAGCACAGGGCCTGCTCCAGGACCGGGCGGTGGTGATCACCGGGGGTGGTACGGGAATCGGCCGGGCGGCCGCGCACGCCTTCGCCGCCGAAGGCGCCCGGGTAATGGTGGTCGGCCGCAGGACCGCCGTACTGGCCGAGACCGCCCGCGGCCACGCGGGCATCCATCCGTTCGGCGCCGACCTCGCGGACCCGCGGACACCGCGGGCCGTGGTGGCGGCGGCCGAACGTGAACTCGGCGGCATCGATGTCCTGGTCAACAACGCCGTCACGATGGGGTCCGCGCCCCTGGGCCGCATCGACCCGGACAACACCCGCGACCAGGTGGCCACGAACCTGCTCGCGCCGCTGTTCCTCACCCAGGAGGCGCTGCCTCCGCTGGAGGCCGCCAAGGGCCTCGTCATCAATGTCACCACGGCCGGCAACCAGCGGGGCTGGCCCGGTCATTCGGTCTACGGCGCCACGAAGGCCGCCCTGGACTTCCTCACCCGCACCTGGGCACTGGAACTCGCCCCCAAGGGGGTCAGGGTCGCGGGCATCGCCCCCGGCCCGGTCGACACGCCGATCGCGGAGCACGCCGGCCTCGACCCCGAGGGCATCGCGCAGCTGCGCGCACGGCAGCGCGGCCGGGTGCCGCTGGGTCGTGTGGGCCAGCCGGAGGAGGTGGCCTGGTGGATGGTCGCCCTGGCCCGCCCCGAGGCGTCGTTCACCACCGGCCTCGTCCTGCCCGTGGACGGCGGCGCGAGCGTCGCCTTTTGACCGCACTCCCGGGCCGACCAACAACTTACGGAGCCAGTATGGAATTCGGCATCAACTTCTTCCCCACCGTCGGGCCGGACGACAAGGACGCGGCGGACTACTTCGAGGAGAGCCTGAACCTGGTCGCGCTCGCCGAAGAGCTCGGCTTCGACCACGTCAAGACGGTGGAGCACTACTTCTTCAAGTACGGCGGCTACAGCCCGGACCCTGTCACGTTCCTGGCCGCCGCCGCGGCCCGCACCAGCCGCATCAAGCTGGTGACCGGCGCCGTCATCCCCGCCTTCACGCACCCGCTGAAGCTGGCGGGCAAGCTGGCCATGCTCGACAACATCTCCCGCGGCCGACTGCAGGTCGGCTTCGGACGCGCCTTCCTGCCCGACGAGTTCGACGCCTTCGGCATCGACATGGACGAGAGCAGGGCGCGCTTCGACGAGGGCCTGCGGGCCTGCCAGAAGCTGTGGAGCGAGGAGAACGTCGTCTGGAACGGCAGCTTCCACTCCTTCGGCCCTGTCACTCTGCTGCCGCGCCCCTACCAGCGCCCGCATCCGCCGATCCTGGTGGCCACGGCGAAGACCCCGTCCTCCTGCGAGCAGGCAGGGCGTGACGGCCACGGCCTGATGATGGTCCCCTCGATCTCCAAGCGCGAGGTCGTGCAGGACATGCTCGGCCTCTACCGCAAGGCATGGGCGGACGCGGGCCACCCCGGTGAGGGCGAGGTCCACATGAGCTACAACTGCTACCTCAGCGAGGACCCCGCCGAGGCCAGGGCCAAGGGCAAGGAGTACTCGCAGCGCAGCAACCTGGTCATGCGGGACGCGGTGGCCGCCTGGGGAGAGCGGCGCAGCGAGGTGTACGCGGGCTACGAGAAGGTCGTGCAGAACATCGCCCGGGCCGACTTCGACCGGTCCCTGGCCGAGAACAAGGTCCTGGTCGGCACCCCGGACGAGGTCACCGACCGGCTCCGGACGATCCGTGAGTGGTACGGGGACATCGCCATCAGCCTGCAGGTGATCTCCGGCAACCCCAGCCACGAGGAGTCGGCGCGCAGCATGCGGCTCTTCGCCGAGCAGGTCATTCCGCACTTCCGCGACACGTCGGCCACCGTCGCCTGACAGGGTCCGCGGCACGAAGAAGGGGCTCTCCCGGACGATGTCCGGGAGAGCCCCTTCTCTTCTTCCGGCCCCGGTCAGCCGACGAGGTCACCGATGAGCAGCGACGTCACGCGCGCCGCGACGGCGGCCACGGTCAGCGCAGGCGGGACACCGGTGCCGGGCAGCAGCGAACCGTCCACCACGTACAGGCCGCGGTAGCCGTTGACCCGCCCCGCGTCGTCGGTCACCGTGCCCAGCGTGACGCCGCCGACCACGTTGCCGCCGGTAGTGCCGATGCGGCTGAACGCCGTACGGCTGCCGGGGTTGGCCTCGTTGAGCCGGTCCAGGGTGTGCGTGATGGCGGACTGCGCTTTGGCCAGGGCCGGGTCGTCGGCCGGCCAGTGCAGGACGACGTCGTCCTTGTCCGCGTCGTAGCGGAAGGCGCCGAGCGCCGGTGCCGGCACCGCTCCGATGGTGGTGGTCCAGCCCTCCCCCTCCGGGGCGTCCGGCCAGGGGAAGTTGAGCAGGGAGACCGGGCCGAGCGGGTTGTCCTGCCAGTCCTGCGCGAAGATCGCCGCGGGTCCGCCCTGCCGGGGGTTGTTCTCCTCCATGCCGGTACGGGCCGTGATGACCTCGCTGTTGCCGACGCGGGTGCCCAGTGCGTCGTGCAGGGCGGGCAGTGCCCCGCTCTGCCTGGCGCGCAGCAGCAGCCGGTTGGTGCCCAGGGTGCCGGCGGAGAGGATCAGCCGCCTGGCGGTGATCCGGTGGCGGGACAGTACCTCTCCCCGCTCGTCGATCGACTCGTACTCGACGTGGTACCCGGAGCCTGCGTCACCACCGTCGACCGGGTGCACGGCGGTCACCACGCTGAGCGGCCG
The DNA here is from genome assembly GCF_055577645.1 of Streptomyces sp. NPDC033180. Lineage (NCBI taxonomy): Bacteria > Bacillati > Actinomycetota > Actinomycetes > Kitasatosporales > Streptomycetaceae > Streptomyces > Streptomyces sp. NPDC033180. Next base: position 129,945 of record NZ_JBVIPU010000002.1, read on the forward strand.
CACCTCTATGTGCCCCGACGCCTCGGCTCGGGCCAGTAGCGTGCGGTCGAGGCTGCGCTGGGCGCCGCTGTTGACGCCGAAGACGTTCAGGCCGTCGATCTGGGAGCGCACCCGGGTGCCGGCCATCTCCTCGCGGACCACGTCCCAGTCCACGGCCAGATCGACCTTGTCCCACGGGATCCCGGCCTTGTCCAGCTGATCGGCGAACGAGCGGGCCGACCGGTAGAAGTCGGACTGGTAGACGTCGTCCGGAATCGGCGCGCAGCCGATCAGTTCGCGTGCCTGCGGATACCACCGCTCGGTCATCTCGCGGTGGTCGAGGACATCCCCCAGGGTCCGCCGGAACAGTTCGGCCGACGGCTCGCACATCGTGCCGTTGGTCGCCAGTGAGGCCCCGCCCACCCCGGTACCGGCGAGGACGTTCATGCCGCTGCCCTCGACGAACTCCAGGACGCCCGTGTAGACGTCGAGCTTCGCCTCCGTGAGCGGTGATGTCTCGCTGAGCCATGCGGCACGCCCGTCGGGCGCGGTCTGCGTCGCGAAGGTGTCGCCCGCCTCGTCGACGGGCCAGCGGCGCCCCCGCTCCAGCACAACGGCGTCGATGCCCGCCTCCGCCAGCCTCAGGGCGGCGATCGAACCTCCATAACCGCTGCCGACGATCACCACGTCGGCGCGGTGCTGCTGCCTCTCCACTGAGCGGCCTCCCTCTTGCGTCCCGGACTGTCAAACACCTCGAACATCCCGTACGACGGTGGAGGCTGACTGTGAAACCGCTGCAGAGCCGCCCGGCCCACGCCAACGGCCGCCGGACGACGGCTTGGTGACCGTCGTCCGGCGGCCGTGTGCGGTGGGCGCGCGCTGAGCCGAAGGGGACGGATCACGTTTCCGTCGGCCGTGCTGCCCAGTGTGGGAAACCGGCCCGGGGAGCAGATGGGGGCCCGCTGGAGAGTCGCCGGGCGCCGGCGGGTCACGGTCGGCACTTCCCGGATCGAGATCGAGCCTCCAGGGCCGGGTGCGAGGGTGCGGCTGTTGCGCCGTACCACCCCGCTCTCGCCCCATACCGCCCCGCTCCCCCGGCCCAACCCGCCCTCTGGAGGCTGCCGTGCGCCCGACCACTCCGCCGTCCCCGGCTCCCGCGCCACGCGGTGCGGCCCTGTTGTTCCCCGGCCAGGGAGCTCAACAGCCCTTCATGGCCGTGGGGTTGTACCGCGGGCATCCGCCGTTCCGCCGTCTCATGGACGAGGCGTTCGAGGTGTGGGGCGCCGAGGGCGCCGCGCTGCGCGCCGACTGGCTTTCGGACTCCCCGGCCGTGGACCTGGACGGAGTGCGCAGGGCCCAGCCCCTGCTGTTCGCCGTCGACTGGGCGCTCGGCCGCATGGTGCTCGAATGGGGAGTGCGGCCCTCGGCCCTGCTCGGCCACAGCGTCGGCGAGGTCGCGGCGGCCACCCTGGCCGGTGTCTTCACGCTGGAGGAAGCGGCCGGGCTCATGGCCGAGCGTGTGGCGCACATCGAGTCCGCGCCGGCCGGCGGCATGCTCGCCGTGCACGCGGCCGCCGCCGACATGGCGCCCTTCCTGCACGCCGACGTGGTGGTGGGCGCCGTGAACGCACCGCGTCAGGTGATCCTTGCCGGTTCCGAGGCACCACTCGCCGCGTCGGAGGCCCGGCTGCGCGCGGCGGGGTTCACCTGCCGCAGAACCCGCGCGCTCAGCCCGTTCCACAGCCCGGCGCTCGCCCCGGCGGGGCAGGCGGCGCTGCCCGCGCTGTCCCGCCTGCCGCTGCGGGCGCCCCGGCTTCCGCTGATCTCGGCGTACACGGCAGGCCCGCTGACCCCGGCCGAGGCGACCGACCCGCGGTTCTGGGCCGGGCAGCCCGCCGCCCCCGTACTCTTCGCCCCCGCCCTCGATGCGCTGCTCGGTGCCGGTGAGCTGCTGCTGCTCGAGGCCGGGCCCGGGCAGGGGCTCACCGCCCTGGCCAAGCGGCATCCGGCGGTCGGCACCGGACGCTCGTCCGCCCTGGGACTGCTGCCCGCGCGCTCCAGGGGCGACGCGTCGGATCTGCACAGCCTCCGTACGGCGGTCGAACGGCTGTTGTCCGAGGGGTGGTTGGCAGATGACCCGCTGCCGGCACCGGTGAGCGCGCCCTGAGGCAAGGACCGGACCAGCACGCAACCAGAGGCCCACCATCCCGCCTCCAGGCAGGACTGCGAGCGTGACAGCTCGGGGCCGGTCACCGGACCCCGCCGACTGTGAGTGAGGATGTCATGGAGCGTCGCATCGTCATTACGGGGATCGGTGCAGTGGCCCCCGGCAAGCCGGGCGCCAAGGAGTACTGGGAGCTGATCTCGAACGGCCGCACGGCCACGCGTACGATCTCGTCCTTCGATCCTGCGCCTTACCGGTCCCGGGTCGCCGCCGAATGCGACTTCGACCCCTTCGCCGCCGGCCTCGGCAGGCAGGAGGTCCGGCGCATGGACCGGGCCACCCAGCTCGCCGTCGCCGCCGCCCGCGAGGCCGTCGCCGACAGCGGCCTCGACCTGCCCGCGGACGACCCCACCACCGTCGGCGTGTCCCTCGGCAATGCCGTGGGCTGCACGACGAGCATGGAGAGGGAGTACACCGTCCTCAGCAACGAGGGCGCCGACTGGCTGGTCGACCACCGCTACGCCGTACCCCACCTCTACGACCACTTCGTGCCGAGCTCCATCGCGGTCGAACTGGCGCGGCTCGTGGGGGCGCAGGGCCCGGTGGCGCTCGTCTCGGACGGCTGCACGTCGGGCCTCGACGCGATCGGCCACGCCACGGACCTGATTCGCGAGGGCAGCGCGGATGTCGTGATCAGCGGCGGCACCGACGCCCCGATCTCGCCGATCACCCTGGCCTGCTTCGACGCCATCAAGGCGACCACTCCCCGCAACGACGACCCGGAGCACGCCTCCCGCCCGTTCGACGCGACGCGCAACGGGCTCGTCCTGGGCGAAGGGGCCGCCGTGCTCGTGCTCGAGGAGCTCGAGCACGCAAGGCGCCGCGGGGCCCGGATCTACGCGGAGGTCGCCGGGGTCGGCACGCGCTGCAACGCGTACCACATGACCGGACTGCGGTCCGACGGGACGGAGATGGCCGATGCCATCACGCACGCCCTCGCGGAGGCCCGCCTCACGCCGGAGTCGATCGACTACGTCAACGCCCACGGTTCGAGCACCAAGCAGAACGACCGCCACGAGACCGCCGCTTTCAAGACGGCACTTGGGCGGCACGCCTACGACGTCCCCGTCAGCTCGGTGAAGTCGATGATCGGGCACTCCCTCGGCGCGATCGGCGCACTGGAACTGGTCGCGTGCGTGCTCGCCATGCGTGACGGCCTCATCCCACCGACCGCCAACCTGCACGAACCGGACCCGGTCTGCGACCTGGACTACGTACCGCTACGGGCCAGGGAGGCCGAGGTCGACAACGTACTGAGCGTCGGCAGCGGTTTCGGCGGCTTCCAGACCGCCGTGGTGCTGGCCCGGCCCGATCGGGCGGCGGCATGAGCGGCGACGGCGCGACGCGCACCGTGGTCACCGGCGTCGGCGTGGCCGCGCCCAACGGAATCGGTACGGAGGCGTACTGGGCGGCGACGCTGGCGGGACGCAGCGGCATCGCCCCGACGACGCGCTACGACGCTGCCGGATATCCTCTGCAACTCGCGGGAGAGGTAACGGGCTTCGAGCCCGAGCAGCACATCCCGAGCCGGCTCATCCCGCAGACCGACCACGGCACCCGGCTCTCCCTGTACGCGGCCGACGAGGCGCTGCGCGACAGCACGCTCGACCCCGAGCAGCTTCCCCCGTACGGCATGGGGGTGGCCACGGCCTCGTCGATGGGCGGCTTCGAGTTCGGGCAGCGGGAGTTGCAGAACCTGTGGAGCAAGGGCGGGCGGTTCGTCAGCGCGTACCAGTCCTTCGCCTGGTTCTACGCCGTGAACACCGGCCAGATCTCCATTCGGCACGGTCTGCGGGGCTCCAGCAACACCGTGGTCACCGACGCGGCCGGCGGCCTCGACGCGGTGGGCAACGCCCGGCGGCAGATCCGCAAGGGAACCACCGCGATGCTCACCGGCGGCGTCGACGGCGCCCTGTGCCCGCTCGGCTTCGCCGGGCAGCTCAGCTCCGGTGCGTTGAGCTCCGGAAGCGACGCGGACCACGCGTTCCTGCCCTTCGCCGACGACGCTCACGGCCAAGTGCCGGGCGAGGGCGGTGCGTTCCTGGTCCTGGAGGACGCCGCGAGCGCGCGGCGGCGCGGCGCCAGGAGCTATGGCGAGGTCGCGGGCTACGCGGCGACGTTCGACCCCGGTCCGTCGGCGTCCGACCAGGCGCCCACGGGGTTGGTTCGTGCGATCCGGCGGGCGCTGCAGGACGCCGGGACGGCCGCGGAGGACGTGGACGTGGTGTTCGCCGACGCTGCCGGTGTGCCCGACCTCGACCGGGCGGAGTCCCGCGCGCTCGGTGAGGTGTTCGGTCCTGGCGGTGTCCCGGTGACCGCGCCCAAGAGCATGACGGGCAGGCTCTTCGCGGGCGGCGCCTCCCTCGACCTGGCGACCGCGCTGCTCGCCCTGCGGGACGGCACGATCCCGCACACCGCGAACGTGTCGGGCCCCGGCTCCGGGCATCCCATCGACCTCGTCACCGGGGAGCCGCGCGCGGCGGACCTGCGCTGCGCGCTGGTCGTGGCGCGCGGGCGGGGCGGGTTCAACGCCGCCGCCGTCGTACGACGGGACGCCTGACGCAAAACGCGGCGCGTTCCCTTGTACAGGGCGTGCCCCCTCTCACCCCTTCCGCTCACCGAAAGGACATCTCATGAGCGACACCCATGCGACCGTGACCGAACTGACCGTGGAGGACCTCACCCGCATCATGCGGGAGTCCGCGGGTGAGGACGAGTCGGTCGACCTCAGCGGCGACATCCTCGACTCCGACTTCACGGAACTCGGTTACGACTCCCTCGCCCTGCTGGAGACCGCCGGGCGGATATCCCGCGACTACGGCATCGAGCTGAGCGACGACGACCTCGACGGCATCGCGACGCCGCGGGAGTTCCTGGCCGCCGTCAACCGGACACTGGCCGCCGCGTAGTTCCGGCGGCCGGTCGCGGAGACGGGCGGGCGGGGCACACCTGGTGCGGTGTGCCCCGCCCGCCCGTCTCGCGCGTCTCCGGCTGGCCGTCAGTGGGCGACCGTAGCGCCGGACCGGGCTCCCGCCTCCTCCAGGACACGGGCCAGCAGCCGCGTCGCGTTGCGGTGCAGCGGGAAGTCGGTGCCGGGCGGCATGATGCCGCTCTCCTCGAGCAGCCGGGTCACCCGTGCGGTGAGCACGCAGAACCGGAACGCGGCGAAGACCTCGTAGTACTCCAGGTGTTGCACGACGCGCCCGGTGAGCCGCTCGTAATGGCGCACCGTCTCGGCACGGTCGGGAAGCCCGGTGAGCCGGACCGCGCCGATGCCCTCGCTCAGGTGCCGGTCCAGGTGCAGGAACCAGGCCAGGTCCGACTCGGGCCTGCCCAGCGCGGCCATCTCCCAGTCCAGTACGGCCGCCGGTGTCTCCCCGGCGTAGATGATGTTGCCGAGCCTGGCGTCGCCCCACAACAGGCCGGGCCGGCCCGTCTCCTCGGGTTGGTTGTCGTGCAGCCACGTCAGGGCCGTCGTCGCGGCCCGGTTGTCGTCCGCGCCGTAGAACGGCAGGAGGTGGGTGTACTCGGCGAGTTGCTGCGTGAGGTGGCCGGTGCCGTACTGCGGCCGGTCGAGGAAGCCGAGGCCGAGCGCGACCGGGTCGAGCCGGTGGATCGCGGCGAGCATCTCGACACCGCCGAGCCAGACGGCGCGACGGCTGTGCGGCGACAGCTCGGCCAGCCATCCCTCACGGTGGTACGAGGGGAAGTCCGCGGGCACCTCGCCCTCGATCCGGCGCATCACCAGGAACGGCGCACCGAGCACGGAAGAGCCGGGCTCGTGCCCGAGGAGGGGGGCCACGGGGACGTCCGTGCCGTTGAGGGCCTCAAGGAGCCTGACCTGCTCCGTCCAGCGGTCGTCGGGGTGAACGCGGTGCCCGGTGGGAGCCACCCGGACGGCCAGGGGTTCGCGGCGGGCCGTGCCCCCCTCGGTCCACTCGGCGTCGCACAGCAGGATCTCTCCCGAGAATCCGGCGGCGCCGGGCACCCGGACCGGGCCGACCTTCAGCTGGCCCGTTCGGGGCTGCCAACGGGCCGTGAGCCAGTCGGCCAGCGCCAGTCGGGTCTGTTCGGGGTCGCGCTGCACGGGAACGGGCACGGACTTTCTCCTTCAGCGGTCGGCGGCCGGCGGTCAGTAGTCGGCAGGGAGCCCGCCCCGGCTACGGCGTTCGGAACACGGCATTGGGGCCACCGCATTCGCACCACGGCGTTCGGTCCGGGCGGAGCCCGAGTCTCGCCGGGGCCCCTGGCACCTGAATCCAGCGGCGCTGGGGAGCGGGCCGTCACCGGGACCGGTCGCGCGCGTCTCCAGCCGGTCTCCCTCGCCTCGCCAGCGCGGCGGAGCAGCATCGTGCTCCCGTACTCCGCGGGCGCGTCTTCGCGGACTCTTCTTCTTCGCGGGCGCGTCTGCGCGGACTCTGCTTCCCGACCGGAACACAGGAGGAGCAATGCAGTTGCAGGGCAGGACCGCCGTGGTCACCGGCGGAACACGCGGTCTGGGCAGGGCCGTCGCTCAGGCGCTGGCCGACGAGGGTGCCATCGTGGTCGCCGCGGCCAGGGACGTACAGCCCGACGCCCCCGACCGGGGTGGCCGGATCGTCCACGTCAAGGCCGACGTCACGGTGCCCCAGTCGATCGCCGACCTGATGCGTACGGCCCACGAACGGTACGGCGGTCCGCACATCGTGGTCGCCAACGCCGGGGTGAGCAGGCCGGGTCCGGTGTCGGCGCTTTCCGACGAGCACTGGGACACAGTGATCGGCACCAACCTGACGGGTGTGTTCCACACGGTCAGGGCGGCTGTGCCCTACCTCCGGGACGCCGAGGCGGGCCGGATCATCACCATGTCCTCGCTGCTCGGGCGGCGTGCCATGCCCGGCGCCGCCGCGTACTGCGCCTCCAAGGCAGCCGTCGAGCGGTTGACGGAGGTCTGCGCGCTGGAGCTGGCGCCGCAGGGGATCACGGTGAACTGCCTCTCCCCCGGCTTCACCGACGAGGGCCAGGGCCGGGAGCTGATCGCCAACGAGACGATCTGGCCTCGGCTGCAGGGCACCTTGGCCACCGGCCGGGCGGGCACGGGAGCCGAAGTCGCCCGCGCCGCCGTGTTCCTGGCCTCCCCGGAGAGCAGTTACGTGAACGGCGCGGTGCTGCCGGTCGACGGCGGCGTGCGCTGGTGATCGTGCTCTCCCCGGACTCCTCTCCGCCCGATAGCCCCCTGCTTCTCCCTTCTTCCTCTCTTCTTCCTCGTATCTCTCACGACGACAGCCCGGAGGCGACAGCCACGTGCAAGCACTCACCACTCCCGCAGACGGCGGCACCGGGGTGCGCCCGGTAGCCGTTGCCGAGCCCGAACCACGCCCCGACCAGGCCCTCGTGGAGGTCAGGGCGGTCTCTGTGAACCGCGGCGACCTGTCACTGCTCGGCATGCTGCCACCGGGCTCGCGGCTGGGCTTCGACGTGGCCGGCACCGTGGTCCGCGCGGCGGCCGACGGCAGCGGGCCACCGCCCGGCACCCGGGTGGCGGGTGTGGCCGAGCGGGACGGCTGGAGCGAGCGCGTCGCCCTGTCCACCACACGGCTCGCCCCGCTCCCCGACGGCGTCCAGTGGACCGACGCGGCGGCCATCCCCGTGGCCGGTCTCACCGCCCTGTACGCCCTGCGGCACGCCGGATCCCTGCTGGGCCGCCGGGTTCTGGTCACCGGCGCCAGCGGCGGTGTGGGCCGCTTCGTCGTTCAACTGGCCCGGGCCGCCGGGGCCGAGGTGGCCGCCTGGGCCGGTTCGACGGAGCGGATGAAGGGCCTGAGCGAACTGGGCGCCGCCGACGTGTCCACCTACGAGGCGGGGCCCGGGGCGACCCAGCCGGTGCACGTCCTTGTGGACAGCGTCGGCGGCGAGGTGTTGCGCGGCGCCTACCAAATGGTCCAGTCGCGCGGCGTCGTCGTCTGTTACGGCAACACCACGCGCTGCGAGCTGTCCCTGCCCTTCGACTGGGGGCATGCCCGCCCCGGTGTCCGGATCCGCTATCTCCACCTGTTCGACGAGATGCCGCGCAGGCCTGTCGGCAACGATCTCGCCGTACTGCTGCAACTCGTCGCCAAGGGCGCCTTGGACCCGCAGGTCGCGCTCGTGGGCGACTGGGCGGACCCGGAGCCCGCCCTGCGCCGCGTCGGCGAACGTCAGGTCAACGGCAAAGCGGTGCTGGTGCTCTGAGCCGGCCCCGCGCACGAGGCAGCGCCCCGGGCCGGGCCACGCGAAACGCCTCCCGGGGCGCTCCCCTGCGGCGGTCGGCGACCCCAGAACACCGTCATGCCCAGGAGCGAGCGCCTGCAACGGCTCGCCCTCACCTGGCAGACCCGTGCTCACCGTGCCGCCGCCTGCCCGACGCCCGCGCACCCTCACCCCACCGCGCCTGCGCCCGTCAGGTGAGGGCCGGTTCGTTGCACGAGCCTGCGGCGAGCGCCGCCGGGCCCCTTGGACGGCCGGGTCCCGGTGGCCCCACGAAGCCGGCGTGCGCCGCCTGCGGCGGGTCGGCCTCTGCTCGCCCGATCCGCTGGGCCTGCTCACGCCGGGCCCGTTGCCGGGCCGCCAACCGGCCGCCCTCGGGGTATCTCAAGCCACCGCCCCGCTTGCCCAGGCTCGTCCAGGCAGCCCACGACGCGACAGGTCCAGGCAGTCCCAGACCGGCCAACTCCAGTTCCCCGGGCTGCGCTTGACGAGGTGCCCGGCCGACCCCGCCCCCGGTCTGGGCATCGAGTACGTTCCGGGCCGGGGTGGGGCAGGCTCTGCCACTCCCGCCCGGGCCGAGCTGGACCGGGCGGTGGTCGCCACGCCCTGGCCAGGAGACGAGACGGCGGCGCCATAACGCGCGACCTGCTGAAGGCCCGCGGCCTGGCGGCGCCCCGCACGGCGGCGAAACACGGTGTGACGCTGCCGCTCACGCTCGAGGCGGGCGGTCCTTGCCCGCCTGTCGCGGGGGCGCTGTCCCAACGGCGGTCGGCACGCCCAGGGCCGGCAGCTTCCTGCCGGGCAAAGAAGGCCGCCGGACCGGTGCCGGACGCACCGGGGGATTGCACGTCCGGCACCGGAGTCTTGGCATGGCGCCCCCTCAGGAGAGGGCCATGCCCTTCCAGGGCGAGTTGCGCTCGTACCTGGGCCGCCACACCGCGCGGTAGACCAGGCGCAGCGGCGGCGGGACGCGCTCGAGCACGGTGCGCCGTTCGGTCTCCGGCACCCCCTCGAGCAGCCAGGGAAAGAACGTCGCCGCGCCCTTGATACCGACCTGGCTGCGCTGCTCGGCCACGAAGGCCCCCCACTCGGCCGCCGTCAGCTCGCTCTCCAGCAGCGGCAGGGCCCGGGCCTCCTCATGGTCGAGGTGGTCGCTCAGACAGGCGGTGACATCCTCCATGAGTTCAGGCAGCGCCCGTTCACCGCCCTCCTCCTGCAGCGCCACGTCGATCTTCCCCACGACCCCGTCGAGCTGGGCGTGCTCGACCTCCATGGCCTGCAGCATCCCCAACGCCTCGTCCCGCCCGGCCAGTTTGGCGCGCAGGACGGGCCACAGCGCCTGGTCCTCGGCGACATGGTGGATCGTCAGGTAGGTCCTGAAGAGCCGCCATCCCCGGCGGAAGGCGGCGGCGTCATCGTGCTGGACCGCCGCCAGCAGCCGCAGATCCCGCCGGAAGGCACGGTGGATCGCGTACATCATCGTCAGGTCGACGGGGGGTGCACTGCCGCTCTGGGCTCGGGCGTTCACTGCGGGCTCCTCTGGTCGGGTACGGCATGCGGTGCTAGGGCTCGGCGAGTATCCGGACGGCTCAGATCACCACGCCCCTCCCGGCGTTCTCCGCGTCCTCGGAGGAGACCCGGATCACCCAGAGGGCCAGGACGAACGCGCCGAGCAGGATGAAGCCGGCCACCAGGAACGCAGTGCCGTAGCCCTGCGCGAGCGCGTCGAACACCGCTTTGCGGACCTGGGGCGGCATGTGCGCCGCGTCCGCGGGCCCATATCCCTCGGCCGACTCGGCGGCGGCGCGGCCCATCAGCTCCGTGAGCCGGTCCTTGGTGACGGTGACCGCGACCGTCCCCAGGGCCGCGAGACCCAGCGCCGCACCGACCTGCTGTCCGGCGTTGAGCAGGGCGGAGGAGACACCGGCCCGGGCCGTGCTCACCCCCGCCACCGCCGCCAGGGTCAGCGGCACGAAGCACAGGCCCACACTGCAGCCGGACAATACCAACGGGCCCAGCAGATCGCCGCCGTAGCTGCCCTCCGGGCTGAGCCGCGAGAACCAGAAGAAGGCGACGGCCGCCAGCAGCGTCCCCGCGCCGAGCAGGACCCGCGGCCCCACCCGCCCCACCACCTGGCTGCTGATCGTCGCGAAGACGGCCGCGCCCACCGCGAACGGCAGGAAGGCGAAGCCGGTCCTGAGCGGGCTGAAGCCGAGCACGATCTGCATGAACAGGGTGAGGAAGTAGAAGAGAACGATCATGCCGGCGCCCAGTGTCAGCATGATCGCGTACGCGCCGGACCGGTTGCGGTTGCCAAAGATGCTCAGTGGCATGAGCGGAGAGGCACTGCGGACTTCGATGACGACGAAAAGGGCCAGCAGTGCGGCGCCGACGGCGAGCGGGGTGAGCGTGCCCGCGCTGCCCCAGTCGTCGGTGGCCGCGTGGATCAGCCCGTACACCACGAGGGACATGCCGATCGTCGAGGTGACCGCGCCCGGCAGATCCAGCCGCCGGCCGCCTGCGCTGACATGCTCGGCGGGAAAGGCCCTGAACGCGGCCAGCAACAGCAGGATGCCGATGGGCACGTTGACAAACAGCACCCAGCGCCAGCTGAGCGCGTCGGTAAAGACACCGCCCAGTACGTTGCCCAGCGCGCCGCCCGCACCGCCCATGGCCGCATAGATGCCCATGGCCCTGTTGCGTTCGCCGCCCTCCGAGAACGTGCCGGCGATCAGCGCCAGCGCGGCGGGAGCAACCAGAGCTCCGGCCATGCCCTGCACCGCCCGGGCGGCAATCAGCCAGCCCTGGTTGGTCGCCACCCCGCCGAGCAGCGAGGCCACCGTCAGCAGGGCGATACCCCACAGGAACGTACGGCGCTGGCCGAACAGATCCGCGATCCGCCCGCCCAGCAACAACAGCCCACCAAAGGCGAGCGCATAGGCGTTGACCACCCACTCCAGGTTCGTCGCGGAGAAGTCCAACGCCCCCTGGATGGAGGGCAACGCCACGTTCACGATCGAGACATCGAGGACCACCATCAGCTGGGCGACCGCGATGGCAGCCAGCGCCAGCCCCTTGCGGGAACCAGAACCCGCCGCCGTGCCGGCTTGCGGTGCAGCGGGCCCGGCCTCGTGGGCCTGCCCCAGGGATCGTTCGGACACCAGAGCTCTCCAGTTGATGAGCGGGAAGGGAAGAAGAACGTACGCAGATGGACATGAATGCCAGGGAATGCGCAGGGATTGCGATGTACCGGGTCGGGGGGCGGGCGTACAGGGGTGTGCGGGTATGTGGGGTGGGCCGCCCCGCCAAGTTACGGAACAGACTGCCCCACAACTACGGAACAGTATGTCCCGCAGTGATCTGCGGTGCAAGGTGTTCCACCCAGTGGGCCTGTGGCCCGCGCCGCTCCTCCTCCGCGCGGCCACCGCCCCACCTGCGCCCCTCCAGCGGGACGGCAGATCGTGAGGACCGCGCGCAGCGCACCCGCCTTCGTCCCGGGAAGGAAACCCCGATGACTCATCCGCCGGCCCCGCCCCACCCCGACGCCCCGCTCGCGCCGGCCCCCGCTCGTCTGGAAGAGCTCGCCCCGGGCGTCCACGCCTACATCCAGCCGGACGGCGGCTGGTGCCTGAACAACGCCGGCGTACTGATCGGCGACGACGCGGTGGCCGTGGTGGACAGCGCCGCCACCGAACGGCGGGCCCGTGCCCTGCGCGCGGCCATCGCCTCGCGCACCCCGCTGGAGGTGCGCACCCTCATCACCACCCACCACCACGGCGACCACCACTTCGGCAACTCGGTGCTCGCCCCGCACGCCACCGTGGTGTCCCACCAGAGCACCCGGGCAGAAATGGCCCGGCGCGGCCTGGCGATGCGGGAGGTCTGGCCGGCCACCCAGTGGGGCGACATCCGCCTCGCACTGCCCACTCTCACCTTCCGCGAGCAGGCCACGCTCCACGTCGGCGCCCTGACCGCCGAGTTGATACACGTCGGCCCCGCACACACCACCAGCGACATCGTGGTCTGGCTCCCCCAGCAGCGCATCCTGTTCGCCGGAGACGTCCTGCTCCCCGGCTGCACCCCCTTCGTCCTCATGGGCTCGCTGAGCGGCACCCTCAAGGCGATCACACGGCTGCGCGACCTCGACCCCGCCATCATCGTGGGCGGGCACGGGCCCGTCGCCGGCCCCGAAGTGCTCGATGCCACCCGCGAGTACCTGCTGTGGGTGCGCCAGATCGCCCGGGCCGGCCTGGCCGCCGAACTCACCCCCCTGCAGACGGCGCTGGGCACCGACCTCGGCGCCCACGCCCAACTCCGCGACACCGAACGCCTGGTGGCCAACCTCCACCGCGCCTACGCCGAGGAGTCACCCCTGACACACGGCACCGAGATCCGCTCGGCCCCCATCTTCGAGGAGATGGCACAGTTCAACGGCGGCCGCCCCTTGACCTGCCACGCTTGAACAGCAAGCACCTCTCGAGCGCACCCCGGCCGGGCAGGCCAGGGTGCGCTGAGGTGTGCCGGGCAGCTGGCTCCTTGCTCCTCGCTCCTGGCTCCTGGCTCCTGGCTCCTGGCACCGTGATCAGCGCACGGAACTGCGCTCGGTGAATTCCTTGGCATGACGCAGCGTCGCCAGGCTGTTGGTGCCCAGCGCGTCCCGGACGAACGCCCGCGCACCGGCCACCGTGGTCTCTGGCCCCAGGACCGCGAGCGAGGACGGATCGATGACCACGGTGTGGCGTGCCACCGCCGTCGTCACACCCTCCGACTCCTCCAGCAGCCAGGCCCCCACATGCGCCGTGAGCAACGGCGGCACACGCAACTGCTTGTAGACGATCCGGGAATCACCGAGGTTCACGCGCACCGACTCGGTGGTGTGCCGGGAGCCGTCCTTGGCCAGCGTGTCCATCTCCAGGACCTGGATATCCGCCTCAGGCTCCGTCAACTTCACCCGGGCCACGTGCGGAAGCCTCTCCTGCCACTGCTCACCACGCCACAAGAACGCATGCACCTCGGCCCTCGGTGCCTCGATGGGCACCCGGTCCTCAAAGCTGCACAACAACTCCCCCAACCGCCCCGCCGACTCCGCGGTCGCCTTCAACCGGCCCAGCTCGGCCTCGCTGTTGCCATCCAGCGCCCGGTTGATCCACTCCACGTTCTCCGCAGCGTCATCCACCGCCGTGAACTCGTGAACCAGCACCACCTCGCACCGACTCTCCGACAACGGGCGAACCTGCCACCGGCCCCCCATCGACGTCGCCGGAGCCGTCGTCCTCTCCTGCCGGAAACCCACCGTCAGCCCCAGTGGATCCAATCGGCGCCGGGACTGCCAGGACTTGACCTCACCATTGGCCACGGCCCAGACCCGCAACACCTCCTCACCACCATCCAGTGGCGTCTGCTCCACATGAACCGACGGAGGAAAAACACGCGGCCAGTCAGCGGCCTCCGCGATCATCGCGTACACCGTGCGCGCCGGAGCATCAACGATGATCGAGTGCCGAGCATGATGCGTCACTGCCATAACAAATCCCGCTCTCCTCCGGTCGAACTCAACAGACTCAACGAACTGAACGGGCCGGGCGGGCGCGCAAGTCCCTCACACACCCACCGGTACGCACCGCACCGGCCCGGCCCCGGGGCCTGGCCCGGCCTGGCCATCCGGGCTCCGTGCAGAGCCCCGCGCGGGAACACACCGCGCGGACGCATCAGTAATTGCCCAGACCGCCACAGACGTTGATGGCCTGAGCGGTGATCGGTGCGGCAGCCGGGCTGGCGAGATAGCCGACCAGAGCCGCCACCTCCTCCGGAGCGGTGTAACGGCCCAGCGGGATCTTCGCCTCGAACCGCCTGAGCACTTCCTCCTCCGCGATCCCCCAGTGGCCCGCGTACCCCTCCCGCACCGACTGGGCCATGGGAGTCTCCACATAACCGGGACACACGGCATTGACCGTGATCCCGCTCTTCGCCAGCTCCAGCCCCAGCGACTTCGTGAAACCCACCACCGCATGCTTCGAAGCGCTGTACGGCGCTCCCAACACCACCCCCTGCTTCCCTCCCGTCGAAGCAATATTGATAATCCGCCCCGTCGACCTCTCCTCCATCCCCCCCGCGGTAAGCACCTCACGCGTCACCCGGAAAACACTCGTCAAATTCGTTTCCATCACGTCATTCCACAACTCATCCGACACCTGCGCCGTCACCCCCCCGCCACTCCGACCCGCGTTGTTGACCAGAATGTCAATCGGCCCGAACCGCTCCACCGCCGACGCCACACACCCCGCCACATCGACACCCGACCGCACGTCAGCAGCCATTCCATCCGCCACCACTCCCGCCTCCGACAACTCCTTCACCACCGCCGCGACATCCCCGTCACTCCGCGCGGTGAGAAACACCCGAACACCCGCCTGACCCAACACATCGACCACCGCACGACCGATGCCCCGCGTCCCACCCGTCACCAACGCCACCCGAGACTCTTCACCCTCCACAACCGTCACCACGACACTCCCTCCCAAGTAACCGACACCGACCACCCCACCCTGGCCCACACCCCTGGAGAACCACTCAAGAGCCAAAAGAGCCACCAGCAACAGACCGCCGTAAAGCCAGCTTCACCTCGACACGCTCTCGGCTTCCGTGCAAAGTAATAGAATTGAAAGATAATGCGGGAGTGCTCAGAACTACGCTGCCCCGACTGATCGTCCCCTTGCTCCTCTGCATGGTTTCCCTCAGCGGATGCGGCGACGAGAAAGCTCCAGCCGACAGCCGGTCGGGCAACAATGCGCCGCCGCACCATGCTGAGAGCAAAATCCCGCCGCCGAACCGGGCCATCTCCATCCCCCAACTCGGTCCGCGGATGCAGAAGGACGTGGACCGTCTGGGCGCCAAGCAGGTAGTCCTGGTGACGGGAGACGCCCCGGACTCCAGCTACGCGACGGTCCACTTGTTCGAGCGCGAGGCCATGACCGGATGGCGCAGAGTCTTCGAGCCGTGGCCGGCTCGCAACGGTCAACGCGGCTGGACCGCTCACCACACTGCAAGCGATCGGGCCACTCCGGTAGGAGTGTTCGGCCTCACCGACGCCGGCGGCCTTCTGCCCGACCCAGGTTCCAAGCTGCCTTACGACCAGTCCCCCGTCTACGACGAGGATGGCGTCGGCTTCCTGGGGCAGTCTCTCGAAGGTGCCTTTGACCATGTAGTGGCCATCAACTACAACCGACAGCCCGGCTCCCCGCCCAGAGACCTCGCGCGGCCACTGGGGCCCGAAGCCGGTGGAGGCATCTTCGTCCACATGGATCACGGTGGCCCGACACAGGCATGTGTGGCACTACCGCGTAAGAAGATGACCGAACTCCTGAAATGGCTCGACCCCAAGATGACCCCGGTGATCGCCATGGGTGACGTCGAATCAGTCGCCCGGTGAATCCGCGTCGTCCAGGGACCGACCGCTTCGACCGCTTCCGCTGGTCCTCGGTTACGTGATCGTGCGAGGGTGGCCCGCATGACGACAGAACGCTTTGAAGTGCAGCGTCAGATAGCCGCGCCCCCGGAGAAGATCTTCGCGTTGTTGTGTGACCCTGCCGGGCACGTGATGATCGACAGCTCAGGCATGCTGCAGTCCGCGGAGGGCGAGGCCGTGCGCGGGGCCGGCGACGAGTTTGTCGTCCACATGGACCGTGAGGCGTTGAACGACTACCCGTTGGGCAAGTACGACGTCACGGTGATCATCACTCGGTTCGAGCAGGATTCCCTGATCGAATGGACCATCTCCGGCCAGATCCAGCCTCCCATCCGGCACCTCTACGGCTATCGGCTCAAGGCCGACGAGGGCGGCACGCTGGTTACGTCGTACTACGACTGGAGCGAGATCGAGGAACGGTACCGCGAGGCCGGCATCTTCCCGGTCATCCCTGAGGCAGGACTGCGCGCGACCCTCGGGATTCTGGCGCGGAACGTGGAGCAGTGATCGAGCGACCCGCTTGGCCGTCGGTTGCCGCGTCGAATGCCAGAGTAAGTCGAATGCCTGAGTAATACGCGGCTCCAGCGCCCCGCCCCAGCACGGCAGTCGTCCAAGGGCCAGGGGCGGGGTGTCAGTCATGCGGAAGCAGGGATCCGAGCGGGCCCAGGTCGAGATTGAGGTCTTCGCGACGCAGCCCGTGACGCTCGCAAAGGTCGGTCATGCGTTCATCGAGAAGCATGAGCGCGGTCCCGACTCTCTCCTCTTGTTCGTCGGTGAGGTCGCCGGCGTCGAACCGGCGTACGGCTTGACGCTCCATCAGCTGACGGAGCAATTCGACCACGGTGAGGACGAGCGAAGCCAGGTCGCGGCCGACCGCGTCGGGATCGAGGTCCAGTCGGGCGGTCGTGCTCACAGCGGCCCTCCGTCCGCCCACGGCGCCGGCACACGCTCGCTCACGGACGCCAGCAGTGCGTGCAACGAGATCCGTACCAGAGGCACCTCCGCGATGGCGATGACGAGGTCGCCGCTGACCACGACTCCGGTGGCCAGCACCCGGTCGAGGAGGTCCACGAGTGGCACACCGATAGGGGCGCCACTGTCCGGGCCCTGCCAAGCGACGGGCTGCGCGGCCGTGTGCGGGCTCATGCGTGGCTCCCTACGGCATCGGGGCGGCCATCGCCGCCGGGGCGGCCATCGCCTTGCGGCTGGGCGTGCGATGTGTCGACCGCTTCCGTGGGGGAGGCCGCATCCACGAACGAGTAGGGCACCCACGGGCCGGTGACTTCCACCTCGCAGCCCTCGAATTCGGGCGCGGCACGCAGCCGGTCGAGGAGCGCGAGGAATTCCGCCCGGCTCCGCTCAGGGACCAGACAGGCGGCGTTCATGATCTGGGTACGGCCACGGCCGACGATCTCGGCGCTGTGTGGTCTGCGGCGCACTGTCGCATCCGCGACCGAGAGGACGGCACGGTCGAGCAACTCGGCAGCATCCAGCGCGCGTTGTCGGCGATCGTCCCGTTCCTGGCCGCGCTCGCGCAATCGGGCCAGGTAGGTCCGACCGCTGGGTGCGGGCGGTGCGTCGTTGCGCGCCGAGGGTTCCTGCTCGGGCTGCGCAGAGTGCGGGGCCTGCGCGCGGGGAGCGAGCAGGTTGACCTTCACCGCCCACTCGTCCCGGCCCGTGATCCGTTCCAGAGTGCGCTCGAAGCACGGCCCGCCGGCCGCCAAGGCGGCCCGGCTCCGCTCCTCGGAGTGATACAGCGTGGCCAGCGGCAGCGGGATCGCCCCACCCCGCGCGGCGAAGGCGGTCACCACTGCGTGGTGGTCCCGTACGCAGCGCTCCAGCATCGCGGGGTCGGACAGCCGCTCGCGCAGCGCCTCTTCGGAGTAGTCGTGGGCCGGAACGTCCTGGACCACGGCCCACAGAGCACCGGCCGGAACCAGACGCAGGGGCCCGCCGCCTTCGTGGCCCGCCAGGTCCGGGGGCAGCTCCGGGCCTCGGCCTCGTCGGACGGCGAACACACACACGGCATACGCGGGGGTGGACGCTGTTGCCATCAGTGGGACTTCTCCTTCATCCGATCCGGCTCTTCCGATCCGGCTCTTCCGATCCGGTTCATCCGTTCCGGTCCATCCGATTCGGTCGCTGCGGTCTGTCGTCAGCCGGAGTGAGCTCTTCGAGCTGTGCGCGCAGCCGACGGTTCTCCTCCCGAAGGTCATCGCGGGCGGCGCTCGATGACAGGGCCGGATCCGTCTCCCACCAGTCGATGCCGGCCTTGCGCGCGGTGTCCACGGAGGCGATGAACAGCCGGAGCCTGATGGTGAGCAACTCGATGTCGAGCAGGTCGATCTTGATGTCTCCGGCGATGACGACGCCTTTGTCCAGCACCCGTTCGAGGATGTCGGCGAGGCTTCCGTCAGGGGGACGGGAAAGGTCCGATGCCTGAGGTGAGGAGCGCCAGGTGTCGAGATCGTCCATGGACCCGGTCACCGCCTTCGGGCAGATCGGGCGCGGGGTCGCCTGTCGTCCTGATCCTCCTCGCCTTCCTCGTCCTCCTGATCGTCCTCGTCGTCCTCGTCGGCCTCCTCGTCCTGGTCCTCCGGGCCGACCTCCTCGTCCTGGTCGTACTCCTCGTCCTCGGCGTCATCCTCGTACTCGGAATCGGCGCCGTTGTCCTCGCCCTCGTCGTCGTAGTCGTCGTCCTCCAGCCCCTCCTCATGCGAGCGGACGACCTCGCCGTCCCGGATCTCACCGCGCCAGCCCTCCACCTCTTCGTCCGCATTGAGCGTCACGTAGCGGGCGAAGTGCTTGAGGTCGAGCCGCAGGCGACGGCCCTGGGCACGCCAGAGGTTGCCGGTCTTCTCGAAGAAGCCGGCGGGGTAGTACTCGACGACCATGACGACACGGGTCAGTGTCGGGGCGAGCTCGTGGAAACTGACGGCCCCGCGGGTGCTGCCCTTGCTTCCCTCCGACGTCCAGACGATCCGGTCGTCGGGCACCTGCTCCTGAACCGTCGCCTTCCAACTCCGGCTGGACGGGCCGACCTTCACCTTCCAGTCCGAACTCACGTCGTCGTCGGACATCGAGACGCTGCGGACGCCCTTGGTGAAACTGCTGAACTCCTCGTACTGGGTCCACTGGTCGTACACCGTTCGCAGCGGGACACCCACGTCGATCATCTCGACGATATTGGTGACCTTGGTGTCGCCGGCTCCCCCGCCACCGCCCGAGGAGAACAGGTCCTTCGCCTTGCCGACGACGTTGTCCTTGAGGTCCTTGGCCTTCTCCGCCACAACGGCCTTCACGGGCGAGTCGCCGCCCAGCATCCGGGCGCCCGCCCGTGGTAGGGACCCACCGTTGTCCGCCACGTCCTGCAGTTTGTCGGTGAGACCACCCAGCGCGTCACCCAGCCGGTCCGTCAGGTGTTGTGCCTGAGCATCGAGAAAGTCGGTGAGCCCATCGCGCAGCCGGTCCATGCCCGACTCTCCGCCGCTGCCGGCGCTCTTCTTCCGTTCGGCCATGGCCGGTCAGCTCCTCTGCCTCGAACGCGCCGTCGCTTTGCCACTCGACCTCTTGGCGGCACCGGTCTTCTTCGTCGTTGTCTTTTTTGTCGTTGTCTTTTTCGCTGCAGTCTTTTTCGCCGTCTTCTTCGCTGCGGTCTTCTTCGCTGCGGTCTTCTTCGTCGCCGTCTTCTTCGCCGCCGACTTCTTCGCAGGAGTTGTCTTTGTTGTCTTCTTCGCAGCTGCCTTCTTCGCGGAGGTCGACTTCTTCGCAGGAGAAGCCTTCTTCGCGGCGGCGGCCTTCTTCGCCGGGGCTTTCGTTGCCGCCGTCTTCTTGCTGGGAGAGGCCTTCTTCGCTGCGCCACTCTTCTTGGCTGGGGCAGCCTTCTTTCCTGCAGAGGACCTCTTGCCAGCAGAAGACTTCTTGGCCGCCGGAGTATCCGACCCTTCGCCCCTGCCCCTGGGTCCTTCGCGCTCAGTACGCGCTATCGCACTCTTCTTGCCCTGCGACTTCTTCGCGGCCGACCTAGGGGCCGAGCGCTCGCGACCCCCGCTCCGACGCGGCGTCGATCGACGTTCCGCGTCGCCACGAGGGCGTCTGCGGGCGCGGTCGTCACGGCTGCCGGCGCTGTCGCGCCGACGTGAGGTCCGGCCTCGAGACGGGGCCGGCGGCTCCTCGTCGCCGTCCTCGCCGTCCTCGTCGCCCTCCTCGTCGTCATCCCGCGCGTCCCGCTCATCCCAGTCCTCGTCCTGCTCGTCGTCCTGCTCATCGTCATAGGCGTCCTGATCCCGCGATGAGCGCAAGGCCTGTGTGCGGTCCGCGAGCCGGTCCGTGAGAGAGGACAGTTGACGGCCGGTCGCGGCGGACATCGCGGCCCGCCCCGCATCCATCAGCTCACCCCTCACCTGCTCGCTGAGATCGGCGAATTGCGGTGTCTCACGCAACCGTTGGGCACCCTGCCTGAGCAGTTCCTGCGGCGAGAGGCCGAACTTGCGACCCGCGAGATACGAGCCCACGGCGAAGGCGAGCTTGGCCTTCTTGGTACGTCCTAGGAGGTACCCCCCGGCTACTGCCGCGCCGAGAGCGATTCGGTTGCTTTCATTCATCAGGAACTTCCCGTGAGTCGAGACCGACGCCGCCGCGCACGGCGTCAGGAGGCCGGTCGGTAAGGACGACGTTCCAACAAGTCGAGCAAGTGCTCCTCTTCGCGTTCGAATTGGTCGAGATCGATGTCGCCCTGGTCCAGGGCTTCGTTGAGGGCAGCGAGTCGAGCCCTCACGGCGTCCGGGGAGTACAACTCGGTTTCCGCCGCTTCGATCAGCCGGTCCGCGACCCAGCCGACCCCGCGGATCGGAGCCAGCGGGAGCAGCAGGATGCCGCTGATCAGCCCCATGTCACGCGCCTACAGGTACGGCGTCGGGGCGCACGAAGCTGTAACAGGGCAAGGGGCCGGTGAGCGTCAACGTGATCCGTCCACGGCATCGCGTGGCGAGCAGATCAACAGCCCTGCGGAATGCGGTCTCGGCGGTCCGCGGCACCAGGAAGGAGACGTTCATTGCCCCTCCCGCGCTTTCGCGGCCTTCGCGCGTCTCAGCTGCCAGGGGGTGCAGCTCGGCCAGCACGTCGACGGCGGCCTGCTCCGCTCGGCGTTGCAGTGCGCCGGCGACGGCTTCGCCCAGGCGCACGTTCGCCTCGTAGCCCGGGCGCCGCCGTGTCGTCTCGCGCAGCGCGCGCAGGCCGGCGTCCTCGCGCAGCAGGTCGGGCAGGGCCTCGGGCACGGACTCGCCCTTGAGGTTCCACTCGGCCTTGCCCTCCAGCCTTGTCAGTGCGGCGAGATGCGCCTCCCGGGCGGAGTCGAGACCGGCCAGAACGGTCTCCTCGTCGGAGGCGATCACGCCGAAGCGCATGGGCAGGACGGGACCGTGCTCGGCGAGCGTGCCGAGCACGTCCTGGTGGGCGCTCAAGTCGCGCCGCCGCGCACGCGGACGCCCTGCCACCCGGCTCACGACGGCGGCCAGGCCGTCCTGGCTCAGTACGGACACCACGGCGTTCTCGTTGCCCACAGCCCGGCAGCGGCGTGCGTGTCCGGCTGTCTCGGGGGCGGTGATGGCGTACACGTACACGCCGGGCGGGCCAGGTGTGCCGGGCGGGCCAGGTGTGCCGGGCGGGCCGGGCGGGCCGGGGGAAATGGGCACGGTCAGTCCTCTTCGTCTTCGTCACGGCGCCGTGCGCGAGGGCGCTGACCGGCACGGGATGTGGAGCGGGAGCGGGAGGACGAGCGGGAGGGTGCGCTGCGGCGCGGGCGGCTCGCCTCGCGCTCCTCTTCTTCGTCGTCGTCCTCGTCAGAGCCTGTGTCCAGGCCCAGGGTGTCCTTGACTTTGTCGCCGACGGAACGGACAGCCTTCTTGGCACCGGCCTTGCCCACCGTGGCCGCGCCGCCACCGAAGAGTTCCGGGACGGTCTTGGTACGGGAATCGTGTTCGAGGTCGAGGCGATTGCATGCCTCGGCGAAGCGGAGGTAGGTGTCGACGGACGCGATGACGATTCTCGCGTCGATCTTCAGGATCTCGATGCCGACCAGTGAGACCCGGACGAAGACGTCGATGACCATGCCGCGGTCGAGTATGAGTTCCAGGACGTCGTAGAGCGTGCCCGCACGGGGCGCGCAGGGGACGACGTCCTCACTGTAGGTAGTGGTCATGAAAGGGCCTGCTCCTCTCGACGGCGCAGAAGGTGCGCCTCAGCTGTCCGCCCAGCCGCGTCGGTAGCGTCGGACTCTGCGGTACTGCGTCAGGCGTCCCTGCGCGTCCAGATCCACCTCGTAGGTGGCCAGGAGACTGGTGGTGTCGGGGATTCGAGCCACCTCCAGCACATCCACGCTGACCCGCCAGCCATCGCTCTCGTTCGGGCAGACGGCCGACACGCCTTCAGCGCGGTGACCGATGAGTTCGGTCAGCGTCCGGCATGCCTCGCCGACCAGTTCCCGCAGGTCCACGGCGCCGTGCTCGTCGGCGCGCTTCGCCGACCGGCGGGGGGCGGCGGCCTGGGTGCCTCGTGAGCGCTCGGTCATGCGACCACTCTTGAACGCCAGGTCCTGGACGGCACGGGCTGATAGACCGAACAGGTGCCGCGGGGCAATGCGCCTGGGCCGGTGCCCGGCTCTCGAACGCCTCTGGGGGGAGCCCCCGACGACCGCCTCCCAGCGAATACCCGCTGACCAAATTCAGGAGCGGAGCGGGAATAGGAGAGGGATTTCCGGGGATACTCGGCCCCGCACTTGTGAGCCCTCCCATAGGGGACACGTCACACGCTAACGACGGTAGTAGACGCTTCAGGCGCTCATGGGGCCTGGAATCAACGTGAAGGTACCCACCGGCAAATCTTCTGCGTAGCCGGGTAGTACGTCACATCCTTGCGTCCCTTTCACGTGGTCGCTAACCATGGTCGACATCGCAGGGCCAGAACAACGCGGACAGTGCGAATACACCGCCATTTCGACCGCATCGGCCCCGCGCCACGTCCCCCCATGGAAAAGGTTCACTTCCGTATGCCCACGCGTATCAGCACCACCCGCATCGCCCGTATCCGCTCGTTCTCCATCGCGGGTCTTGCCACGGCCGGAGCCACGGCCGCTCTGCTCACGGTGGCCCCCTCCCCCGCCCAGGCCGCCGAGCCGCACTCCGCGGCTGCCAAGGCGCCTGCCGCCGCCGCGAAGGCCGAGAAGAACTACCCGAACAACCTCGACGGCTGGATCAAGCAGTCCCTGGACATCATGAAGTCCAAGGGCATCCCCGGCTCCTACGAGGGCCTGCACCGCAACATCATGCGCGAGTCCGCGGGCGACCCCAACGCCCAGAACGGCTGGGACGTCAACGCCCAGAACGGCACCCCCTCCAAGGGCCTGCTCCAGGTGATTCAGCCGACCTTCGACGCCTACCACGTCAAGGGCACGCCGAATAACCTCACGGACCCGGTCGCCAACATCACCGCGGCCGCCAACTACGCCGCCGACAAGTACGGCTCGATCGACAACGTCGACTCCGCGTACTGAGCTGTCACTCCCGGCACAGCCACACTGATGTGACCTTTGGGCCACCAAGGAAGTGGCCCAGGTCCTTGGAGTCAGTGCCGAAGGTCCCGTATGCGCCCACCCTCCGCGGACACCGCGGGAGCGACCGTACGCATCAGGGTGAGGAGACGGCGCTGTGGCAACGAACATCGGCGTGGGCAACGAGCCGGAGCAGCGCGTACAGCGAGCGGCGCTCGCTGTACGCGCAAGGATCGGGGGCCGGGAGGTTCGGCCCGCGTGGGTCGACGACAGGCCGTTCCGGAATGTGGGAGGGCTGCGCCTGTCCCCGCAAGGCGATCCGCATTCGGCCGTGCGCTCGGCCGCACCCCCGGCCACGCGCCCGGAGACCTCGTCGCCGGACGCCTAGGGAGATCCGTTGGTACGCGCGGAAGACCGCCGTGCGCCACGGCGCCTCGTGAGCCGCTGCCATCTGGTGCCCTCGGCGTGGATGTGCTGAGGTGCACAAGGCCCTGGAGTATCGCCTTGTGACCTCGGAGAGTGACATTGCGCAGCCTGACGTTCGTCATCGGTACGGGCCGCAGCGGCTCCACCGCGCTGTCCCGCATCCTCAACACCCACCCCGACGTGCTCAGTCTCAACGAGTACATGGCCTCCGTCGGTGACGCGGCATTCCCTGAAGGCCAGGTGTCCGGCGCGGAGTTCTGGGAAGCGCTCTTCCGGCCCACCCCGTACTTCGCGAGCATGATCCGCAGTGGGCTCTTGATGCCCGAGTTCCTCTACACGCGCCGTCCGGGAAAGTACACGGCGCGGAGCACCGGTATCCCCGCGCTCTCCCTCATGGTGTTGCCCCATCTCACCGACGACCCCGACGGCCTGCTCGACGAGATCCGCGCCGCGGTCATCGGCTGGCCCGACCGTCCCGCCGCCGAACACCACGAAGCTCTGTTCGAGTTGTTCGGGGCACGGCTGGGGCGCACCGCCGTCGTGGAGCGCTCCGGTTACTCGACGGGCTGGGCTCAAGGGCTGCGAACTGCCTTCCCCTACGCGAAGTTCGTGCACCTTTTCCGCGACGGGCCCGACTGTGCCCTGTCCATGAGCCGCCACCCCGGGTTCCGCATGATCACGCTGATACGCGAGATCAGGGAACGGACGGGTGTCGAGAGCTTCGGCGATCTGACGGGCGACCATGTGCGCTCCCTGCCTCCCGATCTGGCGCCCCTGCTGGACGAACAATTCGACCCGGCCCTCGTACGAGACCGGGTCTTTGCTCTGCGCCGGTTCGGTGCCCTGTGGTCCGAACTCGTCATCCAGGGCACACGATTCCTCGACGGCCTGCCCGCCGATCAACGGATGACACTCGCCTACGAGGACCTCCTCGACACTCCCCGAGACGAGCTCGGCCGCCTGGCAGCGTTTGTCGGGATCGAGCCTTCCCGCCGATGGCTGGACAGCGCGTGCGCCCAACTCGACGGCAGCCGCCGCGGCTCCGCCGGGAGGCAGCTGACGGCTGCGGAACTCGACGACCTGAGAGTCAGCTGCGCTCCGGGCATCCGCGCGCTGGAGGAGAAGCCGAGCTGACGACGATCTTCCCGGACGGCAGACCGCCCGGACCTGGGACACAGGTCCGGGCGGCCCGATGAAACGCCGGCGGCTGACTCAGCCTGCCGACAGGGCCGTTACAACCCCTGCCTCGTCCCCGGTATCGCGGGGTCGAGACCCGCGCTCCCTGCGTTGATCACGAACTGCGAGCCGGGTTCGATCAGGATGTCCCCGTCTCGCGAGTCGCTGATCCTCACGTTGCTGAGCGTCGCGCTGCCACGCGCCCCGCCCATGGCGAGGATGCCGGAGCCGTTGTTGGACTTGGAGATCGTCACGTCGCTGATCTTCACGTCCGGCATGGCGCCGCCACCCGTCTTGAACTGGATGCCGTCGTACGTCGAGTCATGGATGTCGGTGTCGCGGATCGTGACCCCCGGGATGCTGGGGCCCTGCGCGAACAGCGTGATCGCGCCGAACTCCTGGTCCTCGTTCCAGAACGCCCCGCCCGTGCGGTAGAGCCCGTTGTTCGCGATCAGCGTCTGCCCCGTGAAGGGGATGGGGTCGTGGTCGGTCGCGAGCATGATCCCGGGGTAGTTCATGGTGTCGTACACGAGGTTGTTCTCGATCTTGTTGCCGTAACCTCCGTACACCGCGATGCCGTTGGCACGCCACGGCAGTTGCACCGTGTTGTTGCGGAACACGTTGTCGTGGCCGACGTCGACCGACGTGTCCTTGACGTACTTGCTGGCCCACACGGCGAGGGCGTCGTCACCGGTGTTGCGGAACGAGGAGTTGAAGACAGAGGAGTTGCGGGTGCCGTTGGTGAAGTTGATTCCGTCCGCGTAGGTGTTGCGGATGCGCATCCCGCTGAACTCGAGGCCGTCTCCGGGTCCCCACAGCTCGGGGATGTTGCTGTAGTCGCGGCCGACCCACGTGCCGACGTTGGCGTGTTCGATCCACACGTTCGCGATCTTCGTGTT
Organism: Streptomyces sp. NPDC033180; assembly: GCF_055577645.1. NCBI lineage: Bacteria > Bacillati > Actinomycetota > Actinomycetes > Kitasatosporales > Streptomycetaceae > Streptomyces > Streptomyces sp. NPDC033180. The sequence goes on from NZ_JBVIPU010000002.1 coordinate 155,885, forward strand.
CTTGCCGAAGCGGCCGTTGAGACCGACGCCGCCCTCGGCGTTGCCGTCGCCGCCCCGGATGGTGCCCGAGCCGAAGATGGCGATGTCGGAGATCTTGGTGTTGTCATCGATGTCGAAGCCGAAGTTGCCTTCGTGCGGGTGGTTGATGCCGCCCGCGTCCTGCGGCGGGATCAGCGAGTACAGCTGCGCGTGCCACATGCCGGCGCCTCGGATCGTCACGTCCTTGATGCCCACCTGGTTGTACTGGCCCCGGTTCAGCGGGTCGTCGGTGAGGATCTTCTTCTCCTGGCGCCACTGGCCTGCCGGGATCCACACGCAGTCGATCTCGCCGTTCTGGTCGGCGGTCACTGCCTTCTGGATCGCGTTCGCGTCATCGATGCCGTCGTTGGGGACAGCCCCGTACTCGGTGATCGACTTGCACGCGGCGGGCTTGCTCGCCGCGGGTGCCACCTGTTCCAGGTCGATCAGGTCGATCGTGTAGTACGCGGCGTCGTCACCCGCGTCGCGTTGCAGACGGAATGCGGTGCCTTCGGGGTAGGTCTGGGCGAGCAGGGCGTGTGACTCGTCGAAGAGCCTGCGCGCGTCGCCGCCCGGGGTGTTGGTCAGGCCCTCGGGCTGATCCGTGTTGCCGTACAGCCAGCTGTGCTTGGACGAGAGGGTCAGCTTCTGCACGAACTTGCCGTTGGCGTAGAGGCTCAGCGTCTCCTCCTGGCCGCCGCCTCCCGGCGCGTCGGGGATGGAGTTGCGTACGACGATGGAGTTGGTGGCGCTGGTCGAGGTGAACTCCACGTACTGGCCGGTCGAGTTGAGGCGCACCGCCTTGCGGCCCGAGGACTCGGTGGCGAAGTTGGTGTGCCCGAAGGTGCGCTCGGCGTCCGCCTCGAGGAGCGTGCCGTTGTGTCTGCCGTCCTCCGCCTCGTACTCGACGTACGGCGCCGCCGCGCCGCGCCCGACCACGATGGAGCGCGCGAAGACGTTGTTGTCCTCGTTCGTCTCGTCCACGGCGTCGGTGGCATCCGCGGTCGCGGTGAGCGTGGCTCCGCCGCTGGTGGCGGTCCACTTGCCCGAGAGGTCGACCGTGGCACTCTCGCCCGCGGCGATCGCGGGTGCGGTGCCGTTCAGCGTCCTGTCGCCCACGGTCAGGCGGGTCACCGATCCGGCGCTCACCGGGCTGGTCCCGCGGTTGCGCACCTTCACCGCGAAGGTGACGTCGGCGCCGACCGCGGGGTTGGCCGGGTTCGACGTGATGCCGGTAACCTCCAGGTCGGGGCCGGGGCTCTGGCCGACGGTCAGCTTCGCGTCGGCGGTGCGGCTGTTGTTGTCGTTGTCGTGTTCGGGGACCGTGTCGCGGGGATCCACCACCGCGGACACGGTGTAACTGCCTTGCGCCCGCTTGCCGATGTCGACCGGGACGGTGGCCGACTCACCGGCGTCGAGCGCGCCCACCTCGGCGTTCCCGGCGACCGTCCCGCCCAGACTGACGTCGACCGTGGTGGCGGGCGAGGCCGCCGAACCGGTGTTCCGCACGGTGGCGTCGACCTTGATCGGATCGCTCTCGCTGGGCTGCGCGGGCCGCCAGCTCACGTCGGTGACGGTCAGGTCGGGGTTGGGTGCCGGCGTGCCGTTGACCTCGAACTCCGCGACCTGGGCCCCGTATCCGGAACTGTTGGAGTAGATCTTCAGCCGGACATCGGCGTAGCGCCCGGAGACCGGGATCGTCACGCTGTTTCGGTTGCCGGTGGGGTCGAAGGTGTAGTCGGCCCGGGCCTTGACCGTACTGAAGCCGTCGGCGGACTGGGCGCGTCCGAGCACCTCGATGCTCTGCTCACGGGTGGACCAGGCGGCGTCCGGGTTGAGTTTGAGCCCGATCGAGTCGAGCTCCGCGTCGGCGCCGAGCTGAACGGTCAGCGTCGACGGATGTCCGCTGGATTCCCAATAGCTGTTCGTGCTGCCGTCGTTGGCGTTGGGCGCGTAGTAGTTCTGGGTGGACGTCGACGCCTCGATCGGCTTCTTCAGTGCCAGATTCGCGGCCGCCTTGGGCGCCGTGGGCGCCGCGTGGGCGGCGGCGGGCAGGATCCCGGCGGCTAACAGGGCGCCGCCGAGCCAGACGCCGATCGTGTGCCGGCTCCGCTGTCTCCATCTCACGGTGTTCCTCTCGGTCTGCGGGGTGATACGAGGTCCGGGACGCCCCGACCGGTTCTTGAGCACAGCCTGACGCGTTCATGACACATCGATCCTCGGTGGCACGCCTTCCGGGGCGGGGCATGGTGGCGACGGCAGCACTCAATCGCTACCACCACAAGAACGCAAGATGCGTGGCAAAGATTGAAAATAGTCGACAGACCTACGAGATTCTCGTCCTCTGCATGGGATGGATTGGACTTCGGAGTACCGCGTGCGCCTCGATATGGGCATCAACGGGTGCATCACAGACGCCCATTGGTGGCACTCTTGCAGTAGTCGCTGAACCCACGTCACAGGTTAGTCAGCTTTTTGCGGCTCTTCGTCGGTAAATTGCAGTTGACCGGTGAGCGCATCGAGCTGGGCGGCGAGATCGGGATGAGTGCGCGCCATATACGGCCGGACCGTGTTCAGTGGAGCGATGAGGGCCGCGGGGTCGTCGTCGGCCAGGGACGCGTCGAGCAGGCCCACGGGGACCCGGGCTTGCGGCGGGAGGCCGGTGAGCGACGTGACCTGGCCGGCGATGCGGCGCAGGGCGGCGGCGTTGGCCCGGGCCCAGGCCGTACGACTGCGGTCGGCGGCACGGCGCTGGCGGGTGGCCTGCACGCGCTGCTCGCCGGTGCTTCCGGTCGGGCCGGGGCGCTGGCGCAGGTAGCGGCGTTCGGCGGCCTGGCGGCTGGCGACCCCCAGGGGATGAGCCAGGTCGGCCCAGCTGGCTCCCGCGTGTCGGGCGGTTTCAATCAGGCCGGCTTCCCACGCCGCGAGTTGTTCACGGACCTCGCGCAGCAGCAGCAGGGAGGCCAGGGCCTGCTCCAGGTCACTGCCGCGGGACGCGCCACGGGCGGGTGCGCCATCCCCGCCCTGCTGCTGGGCGATCTCCATGGCGTCATTGATGGCTTCCAGAGCGGAGGCCGCGGCCGTAAAGGACGCCGGATTCCGGGCTGCTGCCTGGGGTGGTTCCGGCTGGCTGGTTGCCGCCATGAGGGCCTCCCTCGTCAGTGTCGTCCATTGGACGACATCCACCTTGTCATCCAATGGACGACATGCTACAACCGAATGCAGGTGAAGCGCATTGGCAGGTACTGCCCGGACCTTCTGGAGGTGTTTCGCGATGTTGATGCGCACCGATCCCTTCCGCGAGCTCGACCGCATCGCCCAGCAACTGACAGGCCCCGGCACATGGTCACGGCCGTCCGCGATGGCCATGGACGCCTACCGCGACGGCGACGAGTACGTGGTGGCCTTCGATCTGCCCGGCGTGACCGCCGAGGCGATCGACATCGACGTGGAACGGAACATGCTGACCGTCAAGGCCGAGCGCCGACCGGTCACCAGGTCCGAGACCCTTCAGATGGAACTGTCCGAGCGGCCACTGGGCGTGTTCTCCCGTCAGATCGTGCTGGCCGACACGCTGGACACCGAGCGCATCATGGCGGACTACGACGCGGGTGTGCTGACGCTGCGCATCCCGATCGCCGAGCGTGCCAAGCCCCGCAAGATCTCGATCGGCAACGAAGCGTCCCGCAGGGAGATCAGCGGCTGAGCCCCACCGCGGACGAGTGGCGCGGAGGACGGGCAGCTCTCCCCCGACTCCCTCCTCCGCACCCGACTCCCTCCTCCGCGCCCGGCTTCCGACTCTGTGCCCGACTACCGCCTCTGCCTCCCGGGACTCCTTCCTCCGGACCCGACGTACGAGAAGGGACCCGGGCCGAGGTGGCTCCCGCACGACCTTCCCTCGGCCGTCCCCGCCCCCGATGCCCTACCCCCGGGTGCTGTCAAGCTGCCCGCACCCGCGACACCAACTCCGTGACGAGAAAGGCGCCCACCCAGCGATGTCCGCGATGTCCGAACGACCTGAACTCACCCGGCCCCTCCCCGCGATGACCTTCCAGCAGATGCTGGAAAAGGTCCGCTACGAAGGCGCGTACCCCACCCGGGAGCGTGCCGAGGAAGCCGTCCGGCTGGTGCTCGGCGGTCTTGGCAGGCAGCTGACCGGGGATGAACGCGTCGAGCTTGCCGCCCGTCTGCCCGTCGAGGCCGCGCTCGTCCTCACCGCCCAGATCCCCGCCACCGAGCCCGTGACCGGCTGGGGCTTCGTCAAGGATCTCGCCACGCGCGCGGGGGCCAGTCCCGCCACCACGCGCTGGGACACCGGCGCCGTCCTGGCCGCCGTCGCCGACCTGGCAGGCCCCGGTCTACTGACCCGCATGCTGACCCAACTCCCTTCCGGCTACGCGCTCCTGTTCGGCCGAGCCGAACTGATCCAGGCCGCGTAAGGCGCCGCGCGGGGTTCAGCGTCGGCGGCGTACAGCGGTGACGGCTCCCAAGGCCGCGCCCACCAGCAGGACGATCCCGCCCCGCAGCCACACCTCGCCCTCGATCTGCGTCGCGAGCACCACGCAGGACGCCGCTCCGAGCATCGGCACCACCGTCGGGGCCCGGAAGTGGTCCCGCGTCGTGGCGTCGCGACGCAGCACCAGAGCCGCTGTGTTGACCAGGAAGAAGACCACCAGCAGGAGGAGGACCAGAGTCGAGGCGAGCGTCGACACGTCGCCGGTCAGCGCCAGCAGAAGCGAGAGCACGGTGGTCGCGGCGATCGCGGCCCACGGCGTACGCCTGCCGGGCAGCACCTTCGTGAGGAAGCTCGGCAGCAGCCGGTCGCGTGCCATGCCGTAGGCCAGGCGCGACGACATGATGCCGGTGAGCAGGGCGCCGTTGGCGACGGCGACGAGGGCGATGGCGCTGAACAGTTCCGTGGGAACGCCGCCCGCCGCCCGGACGACTTCGAGGAGCGGCCCGCTGGACTCGACAAGTGTCTTAGTCGGTACGGCCGCCGCGGCGGCGGCCCCGACCAGGGCATACACCGCGCCCGCGGTGATCAGCGCGCCGAAGAGCGCCCGCGGATAGGAGCGGCGCGGGTCACGGGTCTCCTCCGCCACGTTGACGGAGGTCTCGAAACCGACGAAGGAGTAGTAGGCCAGGACCGCCCCGCTCAGCACGGCTGCCGCAGGCCCGTGCTCCGGTGTTCCCAGGTCCGTCAGTCGCCCGACGTCACCGTCGCCGCGCAGCACGATCCAGACACCGAGCCCGATCACGAGCAGGAGCCCGCTCACCTCGATGACGGTGGCGACGACGTTGGCGCGCGTCGACTCACTGATCCCCCGTGCGTTCAGCAGAGCCAGCGCGGCAAGGAACACGACCGCGACGAGGGCCACCGGAAGCGTGATGAACTCCGCCAGATAGTCGCCGCCGAAGCCACGGGCCAGGGCGCCGACCGACACGATGCCGGCGGCCAGCATGCAGAAACCGGTGAGAAACCCGGCGAAGGGCCCATAGGCCAGGGTCGCGTAGTGGGAGGCGCCGCCGGCCCGGGGGTATTTCGTGGCGAGTTCGGCGTACGAGGCTGCCGTCAGGAGCGCCAGGCACAGGGCGACGACGAGGGGCACCCAGACGGCGCCGCCCGTGTCGGCAGCGACCTGTCCCACCAGGACGTATACACCCGCGCCCAGGACGTCTCCAAGGATGAAGAAGTAGAGCAGCGGGGTGGTCAGCGCCTTCTTCAGCGCGGTCGCCTCGGACGGTTCGGGAGTGATGCGGGGAGGTTTCACGCGCACACACGTACCCGGTTCGGCGTCCGGCAGGCGGCGGGCCCCCCGAACGCCTGCGAGGGTGAAGAGGCGTGGATACGGACGGGCCGGGTACCGGAGAGCGGCCGCATCCGACGCGGGCTGCCGTATCCGACAAGGACTGGAGAGTCGAATGGCCGTACGACACCGATTGATCAGGCGGTCCGTGGCCGACGTCTGGGCGGTACTCGCGGACGGTTCGCTTTACGGCGACTGGGTCGTCGGCACGGCCCGTTCGGAGCCCAGGGAAGGCCGCTGGCCCGAGGTCGGCTCCAGCATCACGTACACGGTGCGGGTGGGATGGCGGACGTTGTCGGGCTGCACGACCGTCCGGCGGTGTGAGGAGCCCGGCATCCTGGAGCTCGAGGCCGACAGTGGGTGGCTCGGTGCCGCGCGGATCGCCGTCGACGTACGGCCCTGGGGTGAGTACGCCCTGGTCATCGTCGACGAGCACCCGCTGACGGGGCCCGGCGGGATGCTCCACAACGCGGCCGTGGACGCACTGATCCAACTGCGGCACCGCGCCATGCTCGCCCGACTGGCGGACGTCGTCGAGAAATCTCCCCGGCGCACGTACGAATCGGCCTGAGGGCCGGACCAACAGGTCGGCGGAGCGAACGTCAGGAGTCAGGGATGCCGGACGCGGTGGTCATCGGCGCGGGGCCCAACGGTCTCGTCGCGGCGAATCTCCTCGCCGACGCCGGTTGGAGTGTGGAGGTTCTCGAGGAGCAGGAGGAGCCGGGCGGCGCGGTCCGCAGCGATCGCGGTGTGCACCCGGACTACGTGAACGACCTGTTCAGCGCCTTCTATCCGCTGGCCGCGGCCTCCCCGGTCCTCGCGGACCTGCAGCTCCAACAGGAGGGCCTCAGCTGGAGCCACGCTCCCCGCGTCCTCGCACATCCCCTGCCGGACGGCAGGTGCGCGGTCCTCGCACGCGGGGCGGCGGAGACCGCAGCAGGTCTCGACACGTTCGCGGCGGGTGACGGGGCCGCCTGGCTCAACCTCTGCTCCACCTGGAACCGGGTGGGTCCCGACATCCTCGGGGCTCTCTTCACCCCGTTCCCGCCCGTACGGTCCGGGATCCGCCTCGCCGCCAAGCTCCGGGGCGCCGGCGGTCTGCGGATGGCCCGGACGATGGCGTTGCCGGTCCGGCGCCTGGGTGAGGAGGAGTTCCGCGGCGAGGGCGGCCGGCTGCTGCTCGCGGGCAACGCGCTGCACGCCGACCTCGGCCCGGAAGCGGCCGGCAGCGGAGGCTTCGGCTGGCTGATGTCGATGCTCGGCCAGACGTACGGCTTCCCCGTTCCGGTCGGCGGGGCGGGCGCCCTCACGGCGGCCCTGGTGCAACGGCTCGAGCGGTATGGGGGCGTGGTCCGGTGCGGGGAACGCGTGAAGGAGGTTGTCGTACGGTCCGGGCGCGCTGTCGGCGTGCGCACCGACGGAGGTGAGAGTGTGCCGGCGTCGCGCGCGGTGCTCGCCGACGTGTCCGCACCGGCGTTGTTCGGCGGGCTGGTCGACGCACGGCACCTGCCGGGCCGGCTCCTCGGGGACCTGCGCCGGTTCCAGTGGGACTTCGCGACCTTCAAGGTCGACTGGGCCCTTGACGGCCCGGTGCCCTGGACGGCGCGAGAGGCGGCCACCGCGGGGACGGTCCATCTGGCCGACGGCGTCGACGGCCTGACCCGGTTCGCGGCACAGATCGCGATGGGGCAGGTGCCCGACCGCCCCTTTCTCCTCTTCGGGCAGATGACCACCGCCGACGCCTCGCGCTCACCTGCCGGCACCGAATCGGCCTGGGCCTACACGCATGTCCCGCAGCGGATCAAGGGCGACGCGGGTGACGACAGCCTGACCGGATCCTGGGACCAGCGGGAGGGGGAAGTCATGGCGGACCGCATGGAGAACGAAGTGGAACGCTGGGCGCCGGGGTTCCGCTCCCGCATCAGGTCCCGGCGACTCCTCGCCCCGAACACCCTCCAGGCCATGGACGCCAATCTGCACGGGGGCGCCATCAACGGCGGCACGGCGTCCGCCCACCAGCAGCTGGTGTTCCGCCCCACGCCGGGTACGGGCCGCCCCGAAACCCCGGTCAAGGGCCTCTATCTCGCGTCGGCCGCCGCTCACCCGGGTGGCGGCGTCCACGGAGCTCCCGGAGCCAACGCCGCCCGCGCCGCGCTGCGGGGCCGGATCGACCGGCGCTTTCGACGGGGCTGATCTCAGCGGGGTTCGTCCGGGGTCCCCGCCGCACGCCCGCCGGGCCCGAGCAGGCCCGTGGCCGAGAACTCCGAGCGCATCAACTCCTGGCGTGCGTACCTGCTGACGACAGGCGGCAGGCCGGCCCGCACCAGCTGCAGGGCCCGCAGCCAGCCCGGCACGTACACAGTGGCCGCCCGGCGTTCGATGGCGTCCACCAGACGCCGGGCCACGTGATCCGCGGGGTAGACCTTCCGGGCCGGCGGCGGCATGTGAGCTCGGAGTTCACGCAGCACGGCGTGCTGGTCGGCGTCGCGGATCATGGCCGTGTCGGTCCAGTTCAGATAGGCGGTGCCCACTGTGACGCCCCGCGGCGCGAGCTCGGCGCGCAACGAGTGACTGAAGGACTCCACGCCCGCTTTGGAGGCGCAGTAGGCGCTCATCAGCGGCGCGGCGCCGATGGAGGCAAGTGAGGCGACCTGCAGGAAGTAGCCGCGTGTGCCGAGCAGTTGGGGCAGAAAGACCCGCGCGGTGTTCGCGCTGCCCACGACGTTGACGTCGATGACGCGTCGCCAGCTGGCGGGATCCGAGTCGACGAACGGCCCGCCCTCGGCGATCCCCGCATTGGCGACGACGACCGACGCGGGGCCCTGACGATCGCGTACCTCGTCGGCCACGCGCGCCATCGCCTCGGCGTCGGTGACATCCACGTGCCAGTGCCGGGACGGCGTAGGAAGCTCATGGGCCACACGGGCGAGCGACTGCTCCTCCAGGCCCAGCAGGGCCACTGCGGCTCCTCGAGCGGCGAGCTCTCTGGCGACGGCCTCGCCCACACCGCGCGCGGCGCCGGTCACGACAGCTGTTCGACCGCGCAATACGTGCTTCCGGTCAGTCACGAGAACTCCTCCGGGCGGGACGGCAGCGACGGGTGTTCCACCCGCCACAACGCACAGGGTCATGGTGGCAGGAGGCGTCGGAGGCCGCATACCAGGCGGCAGCGGCCCCAAACCCTGGGTGCGTGCGGCTCACGTCACAGCGCCGGGTGGCGTCCGGCGGCCTCTCGTGGGCACACTTAACTTGAGGTCAGGAAGCGGCCGCGCCCAAAAGCCCTGCTTCCACGGAGCGAATGTTGTTCTTCCTCAACCGCCATCCACACGAAGCCCGCCTCGGCGGGCATCTCGTCGACCTCGGCGATGAACTCGAGATCGGGCAGGAAATCCGGCGTCCGCCGGCCTGTCCCGGCTCGCGCACCGCGGCTGTGGACAGGTACGCGCCGGCAGTCACCTCGCCCACTCCCCGCCCTTCGTGGTGCGCGCCCGGGCGTGCCGGATGGAGCCAAGCACTCCTGCACCACTGCTTGTTGAGGACGCGCACCACTGCCCGTAGAGAGCGAAGGAGACCTGCCGTGCTGATGGCCGACCCGAGGATACTGCGCAACCTGGTGGAGCAGTACGAGACCCTGAGTGCGCCGCATACGCGGAACGGCGCCTCTGAGGCCCGCCAGAGGCTCGAGGACATCGCGTACACCCTCTGCGTCTCCACCGGCACCCGTGAGGTGCAGTCGGCGCTCGCCGCCGCCCGGGCTCACATGGCCCTGGCCGACGGCGAATCGGACGCCCCGCAGCCAGTGTGAGAGCGGAGGGCGGGAGGCTGCGGGCCCCCGCTCTCGTTCAGGGTGCTCCGAGCACGTTCAAGGTGCTGCGAGCACGTTCAAGGTGCTGCGAGGAGAGCTGTGACCAGCTCGTCCAGGCCCAGTGCCGCGCTCTCCTCGAGGGCGGGCAGCAGAGCGTACGTCTCATGGATGAACGCCTCGACCGGCGCGCGCTCCAGTTCTCCTTGGACGCGTCCGTTTGGGGAGGTAAGAGTCACCAGCACTGTGTGGCGCCCGTTCGGCCGGATCACGACATCGCCTTCGCCCGCCCGCGCTTGGAGCCCTGAGGCCAACAAATCCCTGGAGAACGCCCACGTCGTCGGGGCCCGCTCCGCCGCGGGCGGCGGAAAGGTGAGGGTGACGGCCAGCGGGTCCTTGGTGCTGTACGTGAGGGTCAACTCTGCTTCGAGTACGAGGTCGAGGGCGTCCACGCGCAGGTGGGACATGATGGGGCAGGTGAGGCTGGAATCCATGGAAGACGGGGTTCCCGGCATCCGCTCATGCATGCCCAGCGTTAGCTGCGCGGGTGACGGAGCGTCGCAGGCTGACGCGTGACGGCGGGGTCGGGCCAGCCGGCGACAAGACGACGCCCACGGCGGTGAACACCGCCGTGGGCGCATGGTCTCTCAGCGTCCGAGCGCCTTCTTCAGCTGCTGCTTGTTCATCGACGAACGGCCGTCGACGTTCTTCTTCTTGGCCTCTTCGTAGAGCTGGTCCTTGGTAGGCCCCTGGGACCCGCTGTGTGAACGCTCCCCGCCGCGCTGCGACGCGGACTTCGGGTCCTTCGTCGATGTCCTGCTCGCAGACTTCGACTCACCGGAACGGGCGCGCTCCTTGTTGACCGTGCGCGCCGCCATCTCCTTGGCCCTGCCCTTGGAGGCACCGCGTTCCTCGGCGCTCTCCTTGATGTGTTCGTACTGACGCTCGCGCTTGTTGCTGGATCCAGCCGGCATGCTGACCTCGCTTTTCTTGATCGCCCCGGTCACGGCGCGTGCTCGCAGTGGCCGCCTTTCGGGCATTTCCAAGTTTCACACCGGTACCCACGCTGCGCCCGGTCAGGCATTCCGCACTCCCCGGTCGGCGCTGACCGCCGTGGCGATTCAGGCGGACAGCCGGGCGTCATCCTGTGAGTGCACTCCGGCAAGTTGAGCGCGGGCAGACGCCAGGGCCGACTCAGGAGTCCGTTTGCCGGTGGAAACGCACAGGGTGTACAGGACGTCGTCCATCCGCCGCCGGACCTCAGCCGAGTCCTCCCGGGCCTGCATGTGTCGCAGCGAGGCGTAGGTTTCGAGCAGGGTATGCAGGAACGTGGGGTGAGGCCTGAGCACGGGGTGCTCCTTTCACTGGGTGGGATGAAGCGCCATCGGCCGACACATAGTGCCCGCCCGGGCGATCGCTATTCAGGGAACTTCGGGACGGCTTTCCACGGGCGCACCGGCTCAGGGTGGACGGCGCCGCTCCCCTCCGGGCAAACACAGAGCCCCGTAAAGCACGCGCCTCACGCGCCTGATCGTTCGCATGAGTTGTCTCCCTCCTCCGGTCCGTCCGACCTCCCTGGTCGAGCTCTGCTCCCGTGCCCGGACGTGCGCTCTCCCATCGGGACCAAAGTCCCCTCGTGAGGTGTCTTACGGCACCGAAGCGGGCCACGGGCCGTCGAGGCGCGTAGTCGCGCACCCGGCCTCCGGGAATGAATGATCGCGATCCACCAGGGCACCCGCCCCGGTGATCGCGAAGGATTCAGCGCCGCTCCAGTGGTGTCCGCGCCGTGCCCGGCGGAGGCTGGACGGGGCGCACCCCGCCGAGTGGAAAGACATGCAGGAGGAAACTGATGCCGGACAGCACCCTGCCACTCCTCTCGCAGGGGTATGCGTGGCTTCCCGACCTGAGCCGTCGCAAGGGCCCCGGGCCTGTCCGGACACGCCTGTTGGGCAAACCTGCCATCGCGCTGAGGGGACCGGCCGCCGTGGCGTTCTTCTATGACGAGAACCATGTACGCCGGCGTTCCGCCCTGCCCGAACCTGTACTGAGCACGCTGTTCGGCGAAGGCGCGGTGCACACCCTTGACGGGGCGGAGCACCGCGGACGTAAGGCGCTCTTCGTCTCGCTCCTCAAGGCCCCGTCCGACGTCGCCCGTCTGGCGGAACAAGTGGCCGCGGAGTGGGAGCGGTCGAGCAAGGAGTGGACCACTCATCCGCGGGTGACGTTGTTCGACGAGGTGAGTCTCCTGATCACGCGTGCCGTGTGCCGGTGGGCGGGAGTGCCGCTCACGGAGCATCCGGCCGACGAGGCACAACGCACCGCGCGGGATCTCGTGGCCATGGTCGACGGGTTCGCGACCGCCGGGCCCCGGCACTGGCAGGCCCGGCGTGCCCGACGCCGCCAGGAGAAGCGGCTGGCGGAGCTGGTCGAGGAGATGCGGGCGGACGACCTGCGGGTGGACGGCAGCACGTCGGCGGACGGCGCCACGTCGGCGGACGGCACGCGGCAGCCGGAGTCCGTGGTGCGGGCCGTAGCCGCGCACCGCGACGCCGACGGCGAACTCCTCGATCCGCGGACAGCCGCCGTCGAGATCCTCAACGTCATCCGCCCCACCGTCGCCGTCACTTGGTACACCGTGTTCGGCGCTCACGCGCTGCACCGGAATCCAGCGCTGCGGCAGCGACTGGCCCAGGACCGCGACGACTATGCCCGGGCGTTCGCCCACGAGGTCCGACGCTTCTACCCGTTCGCGCCGTTCGTCGCGGGCCTTGCCCCCGACGACGTGCAGTGGCGTGGTGAAGCGATCCCGGAAGGCTCTCTGGTCCTGCTCGACCTCTACGGGCAGAATCACGATCCGGAGCTGTGGGATGCCCCTTACATGTTCGACCCCGAACGTTTTGTGGGCCGCGAACCCGGTCGCGACGAGTTGGTCCCGCAGGGCGGCGGGGATGCTTCAGAGGGCCACCGGTGCCCCGGCGAGGACGTCACACTGGCGGTGCTGAGCACCCTGCTTCCTCGGCTCGCGCAACTTGAGTACGAGGTCCCCGACCAGGACCTGCGCATCCCGTTGAACCGGATGCCGACGAGGCCCCGCAGCGGCTTCGTCATCACCGCGACGCACTGACGAGTGGGTCCTACTCCGCATCAGAGCCCGAACCAATGGATGGAGGCCCGGCATGAGCCACAAGCACGGCAATGAACACGAGAAGGAGCAGGCGCAGGAGCCGAAGCACGCGGAAACCGCCGCCGAGGAAGTCCTCGACGAGGCCGAGGAAGCGGAGACCCGTGTGCCCGGCGAGGAACGAGACAGCGAGAGGGACGGCGAAGCCGCGGACGCGCTCACGCCCAACCCGTCCGCACAGGCGGACGTCCAGCGCGGCAACGGCCACAGGACGCACGACTCCGACGAGCGGTAGCGACCCCCAGGAGGGGGTACGACGGCGTCGCCTACCGTTTCGACGCGGCGTAGATGTTGTACCGCCATGCTTCCTGGCGCCTGTAGAGCTCAACACCGCTCATCGCGTTCACAGAATTCCGTCAGGGCCCCCACGGGGTCGGGGGAATGCACGAACGTCTCCATGGTGTAGAGCCCGTCGAAGGAAGCGTCCCGGAAACGGAGTTGGGTGGCCCGGCAGGATGTTGCCCGGCTGCTGAAGTATCCGAGTGGGGACCCCGCACCCTTGCGCCGGGCGGTGGCCGTGTAGTCCGCTGATCCGCATGGGGAAGAGAAGCATTGCCGCAATGACCGCAGCCCTTGCCGCGGGGTCCCTTCTGACCGGCCTGACGAATGCACCGAACGCCGGTGCGCGAGCCGCCGAGCATGGCACCGCCGGCTCGTCGCCGCCGACCGGGGCGCCACTCGCCGCCGGGGTCGACCTGGACACCGTGACGATTCCGGAGTTACAGGCGCGCATGGCGGGCGGTTCGCTGACCTCGTCGACGCTGACCCGGTCCTACCTGCGGCGGATCGAGGATATCGATCCCAAGATCCACTCGGTGCTGCGTACCAGCCCGACGGCCCTGCGCGATGCGGCCGCCAGCGACGTGAGGCACCGGCGTGGCAAGACCCTCGGACCGCTGGACGGCATCCCCGTTCTGCTCAAGGACAACGTGAACACCCGTGACATGCCGACGACGGCCGGGTCGCTCGCGCTCGCCGGGAGCCCGCCGGACACCGATGCCGCGCTGGTGACCCGGCTGCGGAAGGCGGGGGCGGTGATCCTCGGCAAGACCAACCTGTCCGAGTGGGCCAACTTCCGTGCGACCAAGCCGACTTCCGGGTGGTCGGCGGTGGGCGGACAGACCAACAACCCCTACGTCCTCGACCGGAACCCGTGCGGTTCCTCCTCCGGCTCGGCCGCCGCGCTCGCCGCGTCGTTGTCGCAGGTGGCGATCGGCACCGAAACGGACGGCTCCATCGTGTGCCCGGCAGGGATGAACGGCGTCGTCGGCCACAAGCCCAGCCTCGGCCTGGTCAGCCGATCGGGCGTGGTGCCGATCTCGGCCGAGCAGGACACGGCCGGGCCCATGGCTCGCAACGTGATCGATACCGCGCTCACGCTTTCGGTGCTGAGCGGGGGCGAGGGCTCGCGTGGAGGACCCCCGGGCCTCCCCGGCCACCCCGGCCTCAAGAGCCGGCCGGACGCATCGGACCTCCCGGCCGAGGACGCGGTGGCAGGCTTTGGCACCAGCCTCCGCGGCAAGCGGATCGGCCTGTGGCGCCTGCCCTCACTAGGACCCGACGTGGACGCGGTGATGACCCGTACGGCGAAGAAGCTGCGCAAGGCCGGGGCCATGGTCGTCGAGGTGACTCCCCCGTACCAGGCGCGGCTCGCCGAACTCGAATTCCCTGCGCTGCTCAGCGAGTTCCACCGGGACATCGACGCCTACCTCGGCACGCGCGAAGGCCCCCGAGGCCTCGCCGAGCTGATCGAGTTCAACCGCGGTCACTCCGAGGAAAAGACCTGTTTCGCCGGCCAGGAGCTGTTCGAGCAGGCTCTCGCCGCGCCGCCCACCACCGACCCCGAGTACCGGGCCACGCGCGCCGAGTTGAAGGACCTCTCCCGACGCTCCCTCGACGAGACCATGGTCTCCCATCGCCTGGACGCCATCGCCGCGCCCACGAACCCGCCCGCCTGGACGACCGACTGCGCGCGCGGCGACAACGACGTCATCCCGTCCTCCACACCAGCGGCCGTCGCGGGATATCCGTCCCTCTCGGTACCCGCCGGGACCGTGAACGAACTGCCGGTCGGTCTGCTCCTGATGGCCCAGGACCGCCAGGACGCCGAGCTCCTGTCCCTGGGAGCAGCAGTGGAGCACCGGCTGAAGGCCTGGCGAGCACCGCGCTACCTGCCGACGGTCGGGTCCGGCGCTTCAGGTCGATGACCGGCGTGCCGGAGACCGCGCCGAGGCCCACCACCGTCAGTTGGCGGCCTTGGACGGAGTCGATGGCGCAGGAGGTTCTACAGGAGAGAACTTCTTGCGCCAGGCCAGTGAGACGTACACCAGAGCCACAAGAACCGGGACCTCGATCAGCGGACCGACGACCCCGGACAAGGCCTGACCGCTGGTGACACCGAAGGTGGCGATCGCCACCGCGATGGCCAGCTCGAAGTTGTTGCCCGCCGCGGTGAAGGCCAGGGTGGCGGTGCGGTCGTAGGCGAGCCCGATCGCCTTGCCCAGCGCGAAGGTGCCGAACCACATGACCGCGAAGTACACGAGCAGCGGAAGGGCGATCCGTACGACGTCGAGCGGCTGTGAGGTGATCGTCTTCCCTTGCAGGGCGAAGAGGATGACGATCGTGAAGAGCAGCCCGTACAACGCCCACGGACCGACCCTGGGAAGGAAGTTGGACTCGTACTTCTCGCGACCCAGCTTCTTCTCGCCGACGCGGCGGGTGAGGAAGCCCGCGAGGAGTGGGACGCCGAGGAAGATGACGACGTTCAGCGCGATCCTCCACATGGAGATGTCGAGGTGCTCGCCGTCGCCGAGCCCGAGCCAGCCGGGCAGCAGGTCCAGGTAGAGCCAACCGAGCAGGCCGAAGGCGATGACCTGGAAGACGGAGTTGAGCGCGACCAGGACGGCGGCGGCCTCGCGGTCGCCGCAGGCAAGGTCGTTCCAGATGATGACCATCGCGATGCAGCGGGCCAGGCCGACGATGATCAGACCGGTGCGGTACTCGGGCAGGTCGGGAAGGAAGATCCAGGCCAGTGCGAACATGACGGCGGGGCCGACGAGCCAGTTGATGACCAGCGATGACGCCATCAGCTTCTTGTCGCCGGTGACCGTGTCGAGCTTGTCGTAGCGCACCTTCGCAAGGACCGGGTACATCATCACGAGCAGACCGAGCGCGATCGGCAGGGAGATTCCACCGACCTCGATCCTGGCGAGTGCGTCGTTCATGCCCGGGATCATCCGGCCCAGGCCCAGGCCGACGGCCATGGACAGGAGGATCCACACGGCCAGGTAGCGGTCGAGGGTGGAGAGCTTCGCCACGATGCCCTCGCCGGACGCCGCACCCCGGTCCACGTCCCGGGTGATGACGGCGCGGCTCATCAGCAGGCCCTCTTGTTGTCAGCGGCAGTGCGGGCGGAGGCGGCCAGCTCGGCGAACCGCGCGGAAACCGAGGCCAGCACCTCGGGGCGCAGTTTGTAGTAGGTGAAGCGGCCGCACGGCTCGGTCTCCACCAGCCCCGCCTCGCGCAGCACCTTCATGTGGTTGGAGAGGTTGGTCTGCTTGGCGCCGGTCTCCTCCACCAGGTGCGTCGTGCAGAGCGTCTCCTGGGCGAGCAGGGTCATGATCTTCATGCGGAGCGGGTCACCGAGGACCCGGATCGCATCAGTATCGACTGAAGTCAGCATGGGCTGATACTCTCACATCACCCGGAGCTGATACGAGTCCGCACGGAACCGCAGGGCCCCGCGAAAGGGACCCCCTCATGACCACATCGGCGAAGGAAGACCTCATGCCCCCCGCTCCCCTCGCCTCCGTGCTCTTCGTCTGCGTCCACAACGCCGGGCGTTCACAGATGGCCGCCGGATTCCTCACCCATCTCGCGGGCGACCGGATCGAGGTCCGGTCCGCAGGCTCGATCCCCGGCGACGAGGTCAACCCGGCCGCTGTCGAGGCCATGCGGGAGGCCGGCGTCGACATCGCCGCCCAGCAGCCGAAGGTCCTGACCACCGAAGCCGTCCAGGCGTCCGACTACGTCATCACCATGGGCTGCGGCGACGCCTGCCCGATCTTCCCCGGCAAGAAGTACCTCGACTGGGCGCTGGAAGACCCCGCAGGCCAAGGCGTGGATTCCGTGCGCCCGATCCGCGATGAGATCAAGACCCGCGTCGAAGCCCTGATCGCCGAAATCGACGCCGTACCGGGCGAGTGAGGACGCCGGGGCGCCGGACTGCTGCCCTGCGCATGGGCTGTCGTGGCGACGGCGACTCGTCCGTCACCACGGGCACCACGGGCTCGTGCATCAGCACGGGCGCAGGTGCTCGATCGTGACGCGGTGTTGCTCGGCCAATCGCCGGGCGATCAACGAGCGATGGCAAGCCTCCGGGTCGCGCTCGACACAGAACAGCGCTGCGACCCCACCCTTCGACAGCGCCGACACGATCGGCGTGAGGTCGGCACTGTCGAGAATCTCGGCACAGTAGCGGCGGGTGTACTCGGGGGCGAGTTCGCGGCGCGAACGCTTGCCGACCCCCTGGCGATCGTCCTCGGCGTACTGGAGCCGGCGCAGCTCGGTGGTCGGCGCGAGCTCGAGATGGTGCTCGTAAGCGATCCGGGCTCGAGCGAGGGCCGCCTGCAGCCGGCGTGAGTTCGCCCAGGCGTATTCAGGTCCACGGACACCGCGGCGCTGACGTACATCGAGCAGCAGGCGGACGTCTGCACGCCGCAGGCGTCGCAGGAAGGACTCGGCGTCGAGGCCATAGACGCCGATCGTCACCATTCTGAGCACAGGCGATCCCCCATCTGTCGGCTCCTCGTGCCGGCTCGACCGGCACGAGGAACAGGGGCGGCGAGGTCGCTTCACGCGACGGCGGTTCCCTCGAGCTCGACCATCTGGCCGGCGATCGCCAGTCGCGTCACGCCGACCATCGTGGTGGTCGGCGCCACCCCGGCGGCGCCCAACTGCCCCGCCAGGACACCGTAGTGCTGGAACAGCAGGTCGACGTCGGTCGTGTGGACGTTGAGCCGGACGAGGTTCGCGAGAGACATGCCCGCCTCGCCGAGCACGGCCCGCAGGTTGTCGACACTCAGGGCCAACTGCGCCGCCATGTCGCCGTCATGTTGAGGCTTGCCCTCGTCGCTCATCGCGGTCTGACCGGAGATGTACAGGGTCCGGGTGTGTCCGGAGACGACCTCGCCCTGGTTGAACCCCATCTCCACCGACCACGTCACCGGGTTGACCGCCGTTCGTTCCACTGCCACGTCAGCTCCATTCGATGCATGGGGAGTACGTACGGCCTTCGGCTCGGTAGCCGCCGGCTTCGACGTCGTGTGGACGAGCCTCGCAACGAATCACGACACCCTTGGTCATGTATTTCGATAAAGTTCGCGCATGCGCGCCGACCGGTTGGTCTCGCTGGTGCTGCTGCTGCGTCAGCGCGGTCAGCTGACTGCGGACACACTCGCCCGCGAGCTTGAGGTATCCACCCGCACTGTCCTGCGCGACATCGAGGCGCTGTCCGCGGCCGGTGTCCCGGTCTACGCCGAACGCGGCCGGCACGGCGGTTTCGCCTTGTCGCCCGGGTTCCGAACCGAGCTCACCGGTCTGAACCACGAGGAGGCCCTTGCCCTGCTGACCGCCGGGTCAGGGCGTGGCGAGCAGACGTTCGGCCTCGGCTCGGCACTCGCCTCGGCCATGCGGAAGGTGGTCGACGCGCTGCCCGAAAGCCACCGGGCCACCGCGAGCGACGCGGCCAAGCGATTCCTCGTCGACCCGGACACCGACCTGCTCTCACGCCGGTTGACCACAGAGGAAGTACCCGACACCACCATGATCGAGGTCCGGCGCGCGGTGCTCGCCGGACGCAAGCTGCGCATCCACTACGCGGCCACGGGCCAGCCACCGCGGTGGCGCACGGTCGACCCGATCGGCCTGGTCACCGCGCGCGACCGGAGCTACTTGCTGGCCACGAGATCCGGCGAGGACCGCACCTACCGGCTCTCGCGGGTGCTGGCCGCCGAGGAACTCCCCGAACCGGCCCAGCGACCCAAGCGAGTCGATCTGGACCGGATCTGGCGGGACCGCTCCACGCAGTTCCTCTCCGGGGGCAACCACATCACGGCGCTCGTACGGGTCGACCCGACGCGGCGGGAGGAGTTGCTCGACACCGCGCTGGCCGTCCGCGCGGAAGAACCCGACACGGACGGCCGGCTGCGACTGGAGGTGACCTTCCAAGATCTACGACACGCCGAGTGGGCGCTGTGGCAGCTCAGCACGGACGCGGAAGCTCTGTCCCCGCAGTCGTTGCGCGCCTCACTGCGCCACCGGGCCGCGGCGATCGCCACCCGCTACGCAGACGCGTCCCGAGACTGACCCACCCCCCGACGGGTCGACGCCGAGCCGCGTCGAGCCCGACTCAGCAGCCGCCCACTGCCACGTGCCGGCTCACCTCCGGTCAGGTCGCGGGTGCGTCGAGAAGGTCGGTGACGAATTTGCGCAGGCGGCCTGCACCTACGGGCAGGACGCCATGGATGACCTGGGCGCCATAGGCGACGGCTACGCCGGGGCCGGCGTCGGTGATCCAGCGGCTGCGTGCCGCGTCGCGCAGCCACTCCGGCTCGCTGTCGTGCTGGTGGACGTCCGGGCCCGGTGAGTGCGGCAGCTTGTGGGTAAGTGCTGTGCCCGGCTGGAAGCCGTCTGCCTCGCCGGCCACCGCTCCGGTCCAGACGCCGTCGTGGGAGGTGGTCTCGACGTAGAACTCTCCGCCGGCGTCCGCCTCTTCGAGCACGACTCCGATACGGCCGATCCGGTGCGGGATAGTGCCGAGGGCGGGGATGCCGTCCAGGTGCGTGGGGACTCGGCCGCCGGAGGTCAGTTCGGTGTATCCCCAGTCGGCGCAGGCCTGGATGGACGGCATGGCCCGTTGGATGGCGGGCAGGGCGCGTTCGGTGGCGTGCCGCAGGAGCTCCTGGGCTGCTGGGGGGACGAGGACGACTTCGGCCTGGAAGCGGGGCGTCCAGCCGGTGGTGTGCTGCTCGTCGTCCATGATCTTGCGGAGCTGGGACAACTCCTCGGGTGTCAGGAAGTCCTCCACGGTCTGCAGGACGAGCGTTTCGCTGATGTGGATCACGGGCTCTCCTTCGCAGGGGAAGCTACGGCTACTTCGCCCACCCTCCTGAGAGACGATGACCGGGTCCAGCGAGCGCGTCGGGCGCATCGGAGCATGCCTTGTCGCCTTGCGCGCCGTCGGCTTCCCCCTGTGCTGCGCCCACCGACGCCGCGTGTCCGCCAAGGTGTTGAACGCCGTCCTGGAATGACCCCCTGCCCCGCTCGGGGTACGAAGCAAGGGGTCGCTGCGCATCTGCCCCTGATCCGTGCCGGGATGCACAGATCACCCGGTCGGCGCAGCGTCCCTTCGGTCGGTCCGCTACGGTCGGTCCGTGATGATCCATTCCGGCGGGGCGCGCAGGCTCGGCGTGCCGGTCCCTCACTGGGGCCTGACGCACTTCCTCCTGGACGGCCACCACAAACTGGAGGCCGCGGCCGCAGTCGGCCGGCCGGTGCAGCTCCTGTCGCTCCTGGCCCTGGGCGAAGGCCTGGCCACGTCCGAAGACTGCGCCCGGCTGCCCGCCCTGCGCGCTCAACTCCGCTCGCCCCGAACGCCCGGCGCCTGAGCCCACGCCGAATGGATCACGCCTGCCGACGCACACCCGGGCGAACGTCCGCGTGAACACCGACACCACACCCAGGTAACTACCCAGTGTGCACTATCAGTTCGGTCAAAAGACGGCCCGCAATTGGTTGGAGCCGCCCCGATTTCCTCTCACCCCCTCCCCCACACATATGAGTTGCTGTAACCGCTCAGGTCATTTGCTTGGCTCATGGGGGAATTGTTGGTGCATTCCCATCCGCCTGCGGTCCGGCGCGCTCCCGCCCCCCCCTCGCCGGGACGGCGTCAGCCACAGGGATAGGGTCGATGCCATGACATCCGATCGGCCCCAGACGTTGGCCATGGCGTTCCTGGAATCTCAGGAGATAACGACGACGGACTGCCGCCGGTGCGGCACGGAGGTGTCAGGCGTCAATGGCCGCTACGCATGCGGGGTGTGCGGATGGGTCAACAACTGGACTGAGGGCCACAACGAACTACCCAGCGGCGACAGCGACATTTAGCGTCGTGACAGCTCGCAGCCATGTCCGGCTTGCCCGCAAAACATCCTGTTTCAAGCGATTAGTGGCGCATATAAAGCCCCGCCCTTATTGCGGGACACTCACACGAAATGGCGTAATCCGATACGCCGTCGAAGCGCCTTCAAGTCCGGCCCCCAAACAGTGGAATGGGTCACACCGCCAGTTCGGGACCCCAGGGCAGTCACTGAGCGCATTTCCGTTCTGCGCAAACAAAGTTGGGGCTTTTCGATCAAAGAGGGTGAGGGGTTCCGGTCACCTGGGACGGTCCTCGCGCATTCCCTATTCGAATTCAGCTCTTGTTCCGTCCGGTCTTTCTCGCTTAACGTCACCCTCAATCCGGATGGAACGCCGAATCCTGCCGCTGTCCGGAAACCCTTCCCATCAATCACTTACGCCCGGCAGGAGCGGGGGACCCAGGTAAGCCGCCGTTCCGGATTCCGGAACGGCTCGGGGTGAAGACGCATGCGCAGTGCGACCGGACATCTCCCGTCCGAACCCGACAGCTCACCTCGTAGGCGACGGAGAGGAATTCGTCATGCCTGCAAAGGGTAAGCACCGCCGTCCCAAGTCCAGCTCCCTCAGCCGGGGCATCGCCGCCGCGGGCACAGGCGGGGCCGTGCTCGTGCTCCCGGTGCTCGGCGCGACCGCCGCCGGCGCCGCGCAGGCCGCTCCGGCCGCCAAGCCCGCCGCCGCCCCGAAGACCTACGTCGTCGCCGCGGGCGACACCCTCTCCAAGATCGTCCGAGAGCACTCGCTGAGCGGCGGCTGGAAGAAGCTGTACCAGGACAACCGCGACGCCCTCGGTGGCGACCCTGCACTGATCCACCCCGGTCTCGAGCTCACCCTCGGCGAGAAGGCTCCGGCCGAGCGCGCGGACCGCTCCGAGCGCAAGGACGCGCCCGCCGCCAAGCCCGCCTCCGCCCCGGCGAAGAAGTCGTACACCAACGACCTCGACGGCTGGATCAAGGAGTCGCTCGACATCATGGCCCAGCGCGGCATCCCCGGCTCCTACGAGGGCATCCACCGCAACATCATGCGCGAGTCCTCCGGCAACCCGCTGGCTATCAACAACTGGGACTCCAACGCCGTCGCCGGAACCCCCTCCAAGGGTCTCCTGCAGGTCATCGGCCCCACGTTCGACGCCTACCACGTGCCCGGCACCTCGCTGGACAGCTTCGACCCGGTCGCCAACATCACCGCCGCCTGCAACTACGCGGCCGACCGGTACGGCTCGATGGACAACGTCAACGGCCCGTACTAGGCCGCATCCCCTCTGAGCCCCGGCCCGCCAGGTGTCCGGGGCTCAGGCCTGCCTGCGGCCACGCACCGCTACGGATTCCGGCGGGCGCGCTGACGAGGCATCAGCCGGTCCAGGGACAGGGCGCCCGGCCCGGTGAAGACGAGCAGCAAGAACGCCCAGCAGTGGAACGCGGCGACCTCTCCGCCGTTGTCCAGGGGAATCAGCCCCTGGGACGCATGGGTGTCGAAGTACGCGTACGCCATCTCCGCGGAACAGAGCAGGGCCGCCGTACGTGTGCCGAGGCCGAGCATCACCAGCGTGCCGCCCACGAGTTCGTTGACGCCCGCGTACCAGACGGGCCATGCGCCCGGAAATGCATGGGCCGTCTCCATGTGCAGGCCGGTCGGACGAAGGTGAGAACCGCTCTGCCGTCCTCACCTTCACCCGAGGCGTCCCCGCCGCGCGTCGTACGGCTGATGGCGGCTGTCCTACTCCCTGGGTAGTACGAGTTCGCCCTCTGCCCGGCCAGGTCAGTCGTCGATGCCCGACCGCTCCACCCCCGCCACGATCCACCGCTGGAAGAACAGGAACACCACGAGCAGCGGCACGATCGACACAGCGGCCGCGACGAAGAGTTCGTGCAGTCTGATCACCTGGGATGTGGTGAACGACGACAACGCCACCTGCACCGTCCACGCGTTGCGGTCCTGGCCGATGACCAGCGGCCACAGGAACGAGTTCCACGCGCCGATGAAGACGATCGTGCCCACCGCGGCGAAGACCGGCCGGGAGTTGGGCACCACCACCCGCCAGTACGTGCGCCAGTATCCGAGCCCGTCAACGCGCGCCGCGTCCTCCAACTCCCGTGGGAATCCGAGGAAGTACTGCCGGAAGATGAAGCACGCGAAGGCGGAGAACAGAGTCGGGACGATCAGCCCGCGCAGCGTCGACACCCAGCCGAGCGACGACACCAGGACGAACGTCGGCACGAAGGTGACGGAGGCCGGGACCATCAACGTGCCGAGAATCGCGTAGAACACCTTGTTCGCGTGGCGGTACGGGATGCGGGCCAGGCCGTAGCCGGCCAGCGAGGCCAGCAGCAGCGTGCCGACCGTCGTCGCGACCGCGATCAGCGAGGAGTTGAGCAGAGAGCGGGCGAACGGCACCGACGTGTCGTCGAAGAGTTCCTTGATGTTCCCCCACCGCAGCGAGGAAGGGAAGAATGTCCACTCGGGCGAGGTGATGTCACTCTCGGACGACAGGCCGTTGCGTACGAGGAGGTAGAAGGGGATCAGGAACAGGAGCGCGAGCGCGATCAGCAGCGAGAGCCGCAGCGCGCGGCCCGCCCTGACCCTCGCGTCGTCCCTCGAGTGGTCTCTCATTCCGCCTCCTTCCTGCCGAGCCCGAACCACTTCGCCTGACCCACCGTCACCACCGCGATGATCAGGGCGAGCAGTACGGCGCCCGCGCTGCCGAGGCCGAGGTTCTGTCCCTGGCCCAGTGCCGTGTAGTAGAGGTAGACGAGTGGGGGTCTGGCGTAGGGCGGGTAGCCGCGGGAGTCCGAGAGCAGGTTGTAGAACTCGTCGAATGCCTGGAAGGCGTTGATGACGAGCAGCAGCACGACCGCCACGGACGTGGCGCGCAACTGCGGGAACGTGATGTGCCTGAAGACCTGCCAGCCGGGCCGCGCCCCGTCCACCGCCGCCGCCTCGTAGAGGGTCGGGCTGATGCGCTGGAGTCCGGCGAGGAAGAGCACCATGTAGAAGCCCGCCTGGAGCCAGAGCCGCACGGTGACGATGACGGCCCAGTACCAGGGCGGGTCGGTGGTCGAGAGCCAGGCGATCTGGTCGCCGCCGAACCAGCCGAGGACGGTGTTGGCGAGCCCGAACCGCACTCCGTTGAAGATCGACATCTTCCAGATGAGCGCGGCCACGACGTAGGAGCAGGCCGCGGGCAGGAAGAAGACCGAGCGGAAGAAGGCCTGGGCGCGGCGTTGGCGGTGGACCATGAGGGCGAGGGCGAGCGAGAGCGCGTAGGTCGTGGGCACGATGAAGAGCGAGAAGACCAGGAAGGTCCACAGGCTGTCGGTGAACGCCTCGTTCTGCAGCATCTCGGTGTAGTTGCCGAGGCCGACGAAGTCGTTCGGGGTGACGGTGTTGTGTGCGTCGAAGAAGCTGAGGTAGACGCTCCAGCCGAGCGGGATGTACGTGAAGACGCCCAGGCCGAGCAGGAAGGGCCCGACGAACACCCAGAACCACAGGGTGCGGTTCTGGTGACCCCACAACTTCCTTCGCGCTGTTGCCTTTTGCTCGCGAGGGTCTGCTGTGGTCACGACTTCTTCTTCACCCGGCCGAGCTCGTCGGACACCTTGCGCACGACCTTCTTGAGCTCGCCGTCGGGGCTCGCGCCGTCCTTGATGATGCGGCTCAGGGCGTCCTGGTAGGCGCTTCTGCTGGCCGGGGTCCACAGGAGGGGCTCGGCATGGCCGTAGTCCGTGCTGTAGCGGACGGCGTCGGCCGCCGCGCCCTTGCTGAGCTTCTCGGTCTTCTTCGCCAGTGACATGCGGGCCGGGATGTGGAATCCGTAGGAGAGGGCGAAGTCCTCTTGGCGGTCGGTGCTGTCGATCCACAGCCACTTGAGGAAGTCCATGCCGGCCTTCTGGTGCTTGCTGCGCGTGCTGAGCGCGGCGGCGTACGCGCCGACCGGCACCGAGGGCTTGCCCGCAGCTCCGTCCTTCGGGAACGGCAGGACGCCGAAGTCGTCGCCGAGTTCCTTCTGCACGGTGGGCAGCGCCCACAGACCCGACCACTGCATGGCGGTCAAACCCTGGACGAAGGCCGACGGGTCGGACCAGTCGGCGGGCGCACCCAGGAGCAGCGACTTGTCGGCGTACAGCCGGTGGATCTTGCCGAGGGCACGGGCGGCGGCCGGGTCGTCGAAGCCGACCTTGCCGTCGGCGGTGACGAGTTCGAGGCCGGCCGCGTTCAGGGGCGTGCCGCCCAGGACGCCGGCGCCTCCGTCGTTGCCCAGGAACAGACCCTTCGTCTTCTTCGACGTGAGCTTCTTCGCGGCGTCCACGAGTTCGTCCAGCGACTCGGGCGGCCGGACACCGGCGTCGGCGAGCAGGCTCTTGCGGTAGTAGAGCATCTGCATGTCGATGACTTGAGGGATGCCCCAGATTCTGCCGTCGTACGTCTTCGGGGCGAGGACGGCAGGGTTGAAGTCGTCCTTGACGCCGTCGAACAGCTCGGTGAGGTCGGCGACCTGCTTGCCCTGGATCTGGTCGAGGGACGGTCCGTTGACCTCGAAGACGTCCGGTCCGGAGTCGGTGAGAAGTGCGGCCGCGGTCTGCTCGTCGTAGTTTCCGGGCCGCCACTGGACGGTGACGTTCGCCTTCTTGTAGGCGGCGGCGTACCTCTTCACGGCCTGCTCGGTGCCCTGCTCGCCGTACTGGTGGTACCACTGCGACAGCTTCGGCCCGTCACCTGAACCCCCGTCGTCCCGGCCGGTGTTGGAGCCACACGCGCTCAACAGCCCCAACGCCGCGCCCGCCCCGAGCAGTCCCCTGCGGCTGATGGTCGTCATGGGTAGTCCCCCTGTTCGGTGCACGGCTGATTCCGACGGCCCAACGATCAACCATGCAGGCGGATTACGACAGAGGGACTACGGCCGTGTGTCGGCTGATCCGCGGGGGTGGGTCCGCCCCGCCGGACGGCCACGGCCCCGGGCGTCGGCTTCCTGGCCATCCGCCGGGCAGAGAAGTGGACCTTGGGAAGCCAGTGAGCGCGCTCGAAGGAAAGCGATGAGTTCCGGGAACGGGCACGGGCTGTATGTATGTGCAAACACCGGCCTGTGGGCCGGCTCCGAGGACATCGCCGCGCGCTACGGCCCGGGGGACGCATCGGCGGTGTCATGGGGCCAGCGTCCCGCGTCGCCCTCCACGAGGGAATTGAGGCGTGCCCGGGGTCGGGGACTACTACCCCTCGGCGGTGGCCCCGGGGGACGTGCGCCTGCGCTCACGGAGGGCCTTGCAGAACTCCAGGCACACCCAGATGCCCACGGCACCGACGGTAGCCAGGATGGTAAGGCCCACAATACCTGGGATGATCATACGGTGAGAGTAACGCCCCCCCCTGTGCCGGAGGTGACACCGCCCGTCCCATCCCGCCTGCTCAGGCCCGTTCCCGGGGGCTCCTGGCCGTCGGCCACGTCACCTCATCCGTCAGCCCTCATCCGTCCCCGGCCCTCGACGCCGACCCCGATCAACGCACCACGCGCCCGCGCCCACCACTACGGCCGCTCCGGCGGCGTACACCGGAAACCACAGGGTCGTAGTGGCTGACAAGCGCGATGCCGATGACCCCCGGCTGGTCGGTAGCGTCATGGCCCGCTCCGGAGGGTCCCGGCTTCCGGCTGCCCCGAGTCCCGCGATCGTCCACCGTCCTCACCGCCGGCCGAGACGCTCGATGGCCTCGAGGACCTGGCGGGTGCCGTCCTCCCGGGCGAGGACTGCGGCGGTGGCGCGGGCGCGGGCGCGCAGGACCGGGCTGTGGACGGCTGTGGTGATCGCCTGGGAGAGACGGTCCGCGGTCAGGCGCTGGTAGCGCACCGGGCGCGGTGAAAGGCCCAGGGTGTGCAGTCGAGTGGCCCAGAAGTTCTGGTCCAGCTGGACGGGGACGGGAACCGAGGGGGTTCCGGCGCGCAGTCCGGCCGCGGTGGTGCCGGCGCCCGCGTGGTGGATGACGGCGGAGGTCTTGGGGAACAGCCAGGCGTGGGGGACTTCCTGGACGGTGATCAGGTCGTCGTTCTCGGCGTGCAGACCGCTCCAGCCCGCCTGGATGATGCCGCGCACCTTCGCGCGGCGCAGGGCGTCCGCGAGCAGGGTGCTCAGCCGCTGGGAGTCGGCGGTGACGAAGCTGCCGAAGCCGGCGAAGACAGGCGGCGGGCCTGCGTCGAGGAAACCCACCAGTCGCGGATCCGGCTGCCAGTCGGAGGCGGTCGGGGGCCACCAGTAGCCGCCCACCTCGTGTCCCGAGGGCCAGTCCACGGGGCGGGGGACGATCCGCGGGCTGAAGCCGTGCAGGACGCCGCGCCCGCGCGGAAGGCCCAGCGGACCGCTGAATCTCTGGCGCGGCAGGCCCAGTTCGCGGCGCAGGGCGCTGACCGCGGGGGCGAAGATCGGGTCGCTGCCGAGCCACAGGGCCTGGGCGGCCAGGCGGTTGCCGCGAGCTCCGAGGGAACGGGCGCCGCTGATGAGCGGAGGGAAGGCGCCCGTGGGGTGGACCGGCTGGAGGTAGACCCCGATGCTCGGCAGGTTCAGTGCCTCGCCGAGTGCCGCGCACATGGGGTCGGTGACCGTGGAGCTCAGCACCACATCGGCGCCTTCTCGCACAGCGTCGGCGACACCGGCCGTCAGCCGGGGCATGAACGCCCGTGCCATACGCATCAGTCGCGCCATGGCCACGGGTGGACTGACCGCTCTGGCCAGGCCCTGGCCGTCCTGCGAGGCCAGTTCCTGCCGCGGGTCGACCGGCAGGGGTCTGAAGCCGAGGCCGTGGGCGGTCACCGCCTGCTCGAAGCGTTCATGGGTGGCGAGGACCACCTCGTGTCCCGCCGAGCGCAGTCGCACGCCCAGTCCGGTAAAGGGGGCGACGTCGCCCCAGCTTCCCGCCGTAACGATCAGTACGCGCACCGCGTCAGGATGTCAGACCACGAGGTCGTGCGCCGAGCGCTTCTGGTCTGATCACCAGCGTGTCGGCGCATGAAGCCGGGCCCGCGCCCCCTGCGCCCATGGACGCCGGCGCATTCCCGCTTCGCCGGCGTCCATGGTCGGACTGCACCGGCCGTGGAGGGGAGCTCGTCGCGGTCGGTACGCCCTACCCCTACCGTCCTCCCCTGACGCAGTCGAAAACAGGCTGACCCTGCGCATTTCTTCTACGCCACAAGGCTCCGGCCCCACGGGCGACAGCTGCTGGCCGAAACCTCCGCGCATTCCGGACGGGCCGTCTGGACGCGACGCTCCCGCTTCACGCAAGCTCTTGCTCGCGCGCGAGGGAAGCGTCCTCGCCGAAGGCGAGGGCAGGCCGGCGAGAGAGCGGAGTGCGGGACTGTGGCAACGCGTCGAGCAGTGATCAAGGCAGTGGGCGCGGGGACGTTGGCGAGCGGGCTGTCCACGCCCGCGTCGGGCGCCTCCCGGGCGGCAGAGGCCGACGTACTGATGGTGGTGGAGAAGAGCAGCCACGCGGTCAGCTTCTACGACGTCGAGTCGGGGCAGCGCCGGAAGACTGTCCGGCTGCCCGACTACCCCCATGAGATGGTCGTCGACTCGCGCAGACGATTCGCCTACGTCGGGCACTACGGCGTGCGCATGTCCTCCACCGTCGGCGAGGGCGGCGCCGCCGTCTTCGTCATCGACCTCGCCGAGCGATCGCTGGCCCGGACGATCGACACCCGGCCCTTCAACCGCATCCACGGCATGGGCATCGACCATCACGACCGGCTGTACGCCCTGAGCGAGGAGAAGGCGGTTCTGCTCGGTTTCGACGATCCGTCCACCGACCTCGCACCCACCAGGGCGGTGCCAACCGGCGGGGTGAAGACCCACTTGTTCACGCTCAGCCGTGACGGCGAACGGGCCTATGTCACCGGCCTGTTGTCCCACACGGTGAGCCTTGTGCGCCCTCACGACGCCGCTGTCCCGCCTGTGCTGGTCACACCCGGTCAACTGCCCGAGAGCAGCTGTCTGAGCCGGGACGAGAAGACGCTGTTCGTCGGGGCTCGCAGGAGTTCCTCACTGGTCGCCGTGGACGCCCGTTCCATGAAGGTGCGGCGGACCAGGAAGACGGGCGGAGACCCGCTGCGGGTCTACACGCTCGATGACGAACGGCTGTTGGTGACGGACATCGTCGCCAACACCCTCGCCCTGTGGGGAACCGATCTGCGGCCCATCCGTTCCCTTCGACTCGACGGAACCCCCGCCGCGGTGACGCTCCATCCGGGCAGGCCACTCGCTTACGTATCCCTGTTGGGCACTCATCGGATCGCCGTCGTCGATCTGGACCGGTTCGCCGTCGTCGGCGGCTTCGGCACCCAGTCGGAACCGGACTCCGCGGTGCTGTTGCCCGCTGCTTCCGGCCGGGATGCGCACGCTGGGTGACCGCGCCCGCTGTCCCCCGAACGGACCAGCGCTCCTGCTGGCCTGATCGTCATGGCACGAGGTATCTGGTCGCAGAAGGTCCGCTCCGCCCGCTGACGGTGGCGCCTTCTGACTGCTGAATTCGCCGCCGTTCCGGTTCCCGCCGGGCGGCCGTTTCCTGCTGCCCGGCTCCACTGCGAGCTGCGGAGCATCCGTTGAACCTCACTCCTTCCCCCGAAGCCATGCCCCTGCCCGTCGAGGCGGGTGGCAGTGCGCATGTCCGCGCCCAGGGCCTGGGCGTCACCCGCGGGTCCCGGCGCGTCCTGAACGACGTCTCGGTCACGCTCTCCGCCCGGTCACGTATCGCCGTCGTGGGCGAGAACGGCCGGGGCAAGACGACGCTGCTGCATGTCCTGGCCGGTCTGCTCACGCCCGATGAGGGCGCCGTGCACCGGGCAGGGACGATCGGCCTTGCCCGCCAAGAGCTGTCGGTGGGCGACGGGGAGACCGTCAACACCCTGACGTCCCAGGCGCTGGCCGCTTCGCTCGCGGCCCTCTCCGCGCTGGACGAGGCCACCCTCGCCATGGCCGAGGGCGACGTCGCCGCCGACGACCGCTATGCCGCCGCGCTCGACGCCGCAACCCGGCTCGACGCGTGGGACGCCGTACGCCGCGTCGATGTCGCCCTGGAGGCGCTCGGCGCGTGCACCGACCGCGATCGGCCCCTGTCGACCCTGTCGGTCGGGCAGCGCTACCGGGTCCGCCTCGCGTGTCTGCTCGGCGCGCGGCACGACATCCTGCTGCTCGACGAGCCGACCAACCACCTCGATGCCGCCGGGCTGGATTTCCTGACCCGCAGGCTGCGCGAGCACGACGGCGGCCTCGCTGTCGTCAGCCACGACCGGGCCTTGCTGCGCGACGTCGCGAACCGGTTCCTCGACCTGGACCCGTCCCGCGACGGGAAGCCGCGCCTGTACGCCGGCGGCTACGACGCATGGCGCAGCGCCCGGCGTCGCGAGCGGGAGCGCTGGGAGCAGGACCACGAGGAACAGCAGGTCGAGCACCGGCGGCTGCAGGACTCCGTGTCGGCGGCTCGCGACCGTCTCTCCACCGGCTGGCGACCTGACAAAGGCACCGGCAAGCACCAACGCCAGTCCCGTGCACCCGGCGTCGTACAGGCCCTGAAGCGGCAGCAGGATGCCCTGGAGGCGCATCGGATCGATGTGCCGCAGCCGCCGCCCATGGTGCGGTGGCCGGACCTGGATGTCCGGCCCGGGCGTGCCACAACTGCGGGCGCACGGCGTCGCGGTCGACGGGCGTCTTCGCGGGCCGGTCGACCTCACTCTTGACGGCGGCGAGCGGCTCCTTGTCACCGGACCCAACGGCGCCGGGAAGTCCACGCTGCTCGCGGTGCTTTCCGGCGCCCTCCAGCCCACGCACGGGCACGTCCGGACGGCGCAGGGCGCCCGGATCGTCCAGGTCACCCAGGAGACCGCCCGGCAGGACCCCCACCTCACCGCCCGCGAGGTGCACGCCCGTCGCGTGGGACGGCTGGTGGCCGGTGGGGTGATCCGCGACGCCGACGCCGTACCGCTCGGGGCGCTCGGGCTGCTGGACTCCGAGGCGATGCGCACCCCGGTCGGGCGGATGTCACAGGGCCAACAACGGCGTCTCGACCTGGCACTGGCACTGGCCGGGCGGCCCGGCCTGATCCTGCTCGACGAGCCGACGAACCATCTGTCGTCGACGCTGGTCGACGAGTTGACCGAGGCGCTGCGTGCCACCACTGCCGCCGTCGTCCTCGCGACGCACGACCGGCAGCTTCGACGGGACCTCTCGCACTGGCCGCGTCTCGAAGTGGGCGAAACCACCGACCGCTACAACCAGTCGTGTTCCCGCGCATAGCGCGCTGCTTCGTGCCGGGTTCGGGTCACGGTGACCACGCTGGCCTCGCGGCGTCAGACCCTCTTCCTCACGCGGCTGCGGTCCACGCCGGGGGCGACGCCGGCATCCTCTCCGGCCTGGTACTTCCGGTCACCGTCCTCGCGCTGGTCCAGGTGACCGCGATCCTCGCCGTGCTCGCCGCGGTCGCCGGCGAGCCGGACAACATACTGCTCCTGATGGCGGCGGTTCTCTCCACGTTGGTCATGATGCTCGGTCTCGGCCTGGCCACGCGGGGCTGTCCAACTCCCCCGAGCACGCCCAGGTGACCACGCTGCCCGCCGTCAGCCTCGGCGCCATCGCCGTCGCCAACTGGGTGGCCATCACCGGCACTGGGGAGCAGGCCCTGCTCAAGCGGCTGCTTCCCGGCGGCTCGGCCACCGAACTCGTCCTCAACGCCTGGAACGGCGGCGTTCCCGTCGCGGAATCCCAGGCCCTTCCCTGACGGCTCCGGAGCCGTCAGGGAAGGGCCTGGGGCGTCTCCTGCGGACCCTCCACGCGCCCCGCCTTCCCCTCGGTCCGCGTCCGGTACTCGTCCACAATCCCCACCGCGATCAGCAACAGCACGGCAACCAGGGAGAACGCGGCGGCCATGACGTTGAGCGAGCTGTAGAGCCCGCCGGCCTCGACTACGCGGCCGCTCTCCAGCAGACAATCGAAGCCCAGCGGGAAGTAGGACGGTTCGTGGCCGGTGAGTTGGTCGAGTGTGCCGGGCGGGAGGGAGCGGCAGGGAACGGCGGGAGAGGATCCCGCGCCGGACTCGGCTTCGCTCGCGTCCGCCTGGACCAGGCCGATGCCGTACGCGTACACGATGACGGCTGCGGCGGCCCCCATGCCCGCGCCCCACAGCAGCAGGTCTCTGAGCCAGTCCGGTCGGCGCCCGGGGAGGACGACCGATATCAGCTTCACCACGACCGCGACGGACCAGAGCGGTACGGCGAACATGGCGCCGTACATCAGCAGGATGAGCATGTGGCAGCTGCCTCTCGGGCGTAGCCCCGGCGGCTACGCGTCACGGTATCGGTCCCGGGTCTCCGGGAGTTGCTGGAAGCCTGCTGACCTGTAGGCGGCGACGGCGACGGCGCCGGCATGCGAACTCGGCGTGCTGACGATCGCGCTCGACGAGCCCATCTCCCGGAGTGCGGCCACCCGCGGCGACAGTGATCGCCCTGCCGTAGCCGTGACCGCGATGTTCCCTGTGCACGCCCATCGGTTCGAGCAGCCCGGGCTTGCCCGGTCCGGCCGACCACACCGTCACCGCGGCCACCGCGTCGCCCTGTTCGTCGTACGCGACCAGACATCGGGCGTCGGCGTACGGCGCTCCGGCCGACGTCGCGTGCCAGTGCCCGCCCGTGAACGTCGCCCCGTCGAACGATGCCCGCTGCGCAAGTCCTGGACCCGTGCGTCCATCGGCGCCTCGATGTTCGCCTTCCCCGCGGGCAGTACGCCGCGCTCCGGCTCGGTCACGTCTTCGACCAGCTGCCGCGCCAACTCCTCGTCCCGCTGAGCGTCCGGCGCGATCGTGAGCCGCAACAGCCCGGGGCCCTCCAGCAGCCCGACGGTGAGAACCCGGGCGTCGCGTCTCCGCGTCCTGACCGCCGCGGCCGTCGTCTCCGCACCGAACCGCCAGTACCAGCCCAGGTCCCCCGGACGCGGTTGCGCGAACCGGAGTCGACGGGCTGAGCGAGGCTGTGGGGCCACAATCGCCATGCCCTGATCACACATCACCTCCTCGACTGTCCTTACCCGGTTTCCCGACCCGATTTCCAGTCAGCGGGCGAGGTGTCAGGCCCCCTGCCCTGGTTCAGTCGGCGTGGAGAATCCGAAAGCGGTCCGGTTTCGCGGGATCTCGGTCGACGACCTGGATCGGCGTCCGGGGCCATTGCCAGACGCCGATGCCCGGCGTGCGGGAGAACTCGATGCGCCCCCGGGTGCCTTCGACTGCGACGCGCGGCCAGGATGCGGCGATGCCCGCCCTGTCCGCGCCGTGGGAACGCAGAACGTCGGCGAGGACGGCGACAGTGTCGTAACCCTCGTAGACGACGAAGGAGGGTGCTTCGCCCAGCCGTTGGCGGAGGTTCGTCCCGACTCGTGTACCGAGAGGGCCGAAACTCTCGGGCAGGTAGCGCAAGAACGGGATCGCGGCGCCGTCGTCGCCCAGCAGCTGCGCCCATTCGGCGAACTCCGGTTGTCCGGCCGGAGCGCCGATCAGGACCTCGGCGAGGCGCTGGTCGCGACGGACGGACCTGACGATCGGCACGGCCGGTTCCGGGTGGCCGACCAGCAGAAGGAGGGCTGTCGCGCCACTGTCGAGGAGTTCGTCGCACACGTCCGAGGGGGAGAGCGTGTTCATGTCGAGTTCGAGGACGGTGCCACCGCGTGGAGCGAGGCAGTCCCGCAGAATGCGGGTCCCGGATGCCCAGTAGACACTCGGCTGGGCTGCCACGGCGATGCGGCTGTGACCCGCGGCGAGGAGGAAGTCCGCGTAGACCTGCCAGCCGCGGGACTGCGGCGGGGAGAGGCGCGCGACCCAGGGTGTCGGCTGCTCGGTGAGCGCGTCGAGAACGGCCGACGAACAGAGGTACGGCAAGCCGAGGGCGTCGGCCCTGCCGGCGGCGGCGCGAGCGACGACGCTGTGATACTCTCCCACCACGGCAGCCACGCCCAGGCCGGCCAGTTCGTCCACGGCAGCCTCAGCCCTGTGCGGATCGGCCGCAGTGTCCCGTAGGACCAACTCGAGTGGCTCTCCCTCGATCCCGCCCGCGTCATTGACTTCGCGAACGGCCAGCTCCAGCCCGGCGAGCAAATGCCGGCCTGCCTCGACCCAGCCGGGTCGAGTGAGCGGAACGAGAGCGCCGATCCGGACGGATGATCCGTCAGTCCACTCCGCTGCGGGTATCGATGGTGGCGTAGTCATGCGTGGTCGTCTCCGGTGGGGCGATTCGGGATGATCATGCCGAGCATTGCATCCTCCACCTCGGCGTTGGAAGGGCCGGGCCTCTCAAGCTAAAGCTAGAGCTGAGGTTGAGGTTGAACGTCGAGATGTCTGCAGTGGATCACTCGATGTGACCACCCGTCACCACTCCAGAGCTCGACACCCCGTGTCCATCCGGTCGCGCCCGCGCCTCTACGCCGCCTTCAGCACAGCCGTCAGCTCATCCAGGCTCTCCACCCGCCAATCGAAGGTGTCCGTACTCCTCGGCGGGTCCCCCACCGGCCGCTGGACATAGGCCGTTCGCATCCCCACCGCCTGAGCTCCCCGCAGATCCCACGCGTGCGCGGCAACCATCAGCACTCGCTCGGCCGGACACCCCGCCGCCTCTGTCGCGAGCCGGTACACCTCCGGCATGGGCTTGTAGGCCTCCGCCTCCTCGCCGGACAACGCCTGATGCCAGCGCAGGCCCGCGTACGCGTTCAGCCGCAGGAGCACCCCGCGACTGGCATGAGAAAGCCCCAGCACAGGAAAACGCTCCGCGAGGCGCGCAAGTCCGGCAACGGAATCACCCCAGGGCCGCAGGCGCTGCGATACCCCGGCCAGCCGCCCGATGGCCACCGGATCGCTCAGCCCGGCGTACCCGGCCACGCGCTCGGCCGCCTCCCGGTCGATGACGTCACTCTTCGCGTACGCCCGGTCCCCCGCCCCGATGCGCCGCTGCTCACGCTCGACATGCCCCCGCCAGACCTCGAGCAGACGCTCCACAGTCACCCCGCCGGACGACCGGGCTCCTGACGCGGAGACCGCCTCCGCCAGGGCCGCACGCAGTCCGCCGGATTCGTCGACCATCGTTCCCAGCACATCGAAGACGATCACCTCGACCTCGGTGTCACCTGTCCCGGACATTCGTCCACTCCCCTGCCTCGTCACCGGTTCAACTGGTGACGAGTGTTGCTCCACCATCCGTCACCGGTCAAGATGGTGACGTGCACTTCGCCTTCGTGAGCGGCAACCCCGCCCTGGACCTGGTCGCCACCGTGGAAAGCCGCCGCGCCCGGCCCCGCGACCTCCTGACCACCCCCACCGCCCTCGAACAGTGGGTCACGGCCTGCGCCGAGCTTCCCGACCACGTCACCGCCGACAGCGCGGCGCTCACCCGCACGCATCAACTCCGCGAGGCCATCCACCGGCTCGCCCTGGACCGCATGCGAAGCCGCCGTTACGAGGCGGCCGGCCTGGATGTCCTCAACAACGCCGCCGCCGGGCCACCCCCCGCTCTCCACCTCAGCGACGCGGGCATCCTCCGGACGGGAGATCTGGCCTCCGCGCTCACGCACATCGCCCGCCGCGCGATCACCGTGCTCGCCGATCCCGACGCCTGCCTCAAGGAATGTGGCCGCCCGAGCTGCACCCGCCTGTACCTCGACCGCTCCCGCGGCACGCGCCGCACCTGGTGCGGCATGCAGGCCTGCGGCAACCGCGTGAAGGCAGCTGCCTACCGAGCCCGCAAACACGCCACTCCATGACCCGCCAAGTGGCCGTACTACCCTTCGAGCGTGACGAACCCAACCGACCCCCGAGGCCCGCGCCCGGCCAACCAGGGGCGGCGGGTCGCGGCACGCAATCGCGCCGACCTCATCGCAGCCGCCCGCGAAGTGTTCGCCGAGCAGGGGCTTGACGCACCGCTTTCGGCCGTCGCGCGTCGCCCCGGGGTCGGGCAGGGCAGCCTCTACTGGCACTTCGCCGACCGGGTCGCGCTGGCTTCCGCCGTCCTGGACGAGAACGTCCAGCAGATCGAACAAGCCGCGGACGAACCCGACGCGAGCCTGGCGAGCGTCCTGGGCGTGGTCACCTGGCATCTGACCCGGTCGACGGCTTTCGTCGACCTGTTGCGCATCCGCGGCGCGCGGGGCGACGGAGAGCAGGCCAGGGCGCTGGCCGCGCGCGTCCACAGCGTCCTTTCCCGCTGCCTTCCCGCAGACCATCGGCTCTCCGCCGACGACGTCATGCTCGCTGTCGCGATGGTCTCCGGGGCAGTCACCGGCCCCACTCCGGCCGAGCGGCAGCGGCGCGCTCTGGCGGCCTGGCGCCTGCTCGGCGTCGAGGTGGGGCCGATGCGTCCCGTCGGGACGGCCGTGGCCGTGTGACGCTCAGCCGCCGTTGGACTGGCGGACGCCTTCGCCGAGCGCGGTGAAGCGGAAGACGTACCCGCCGTCGGGGCCGCTGACGGTCATGTAGGCCTTCGTGCCGCCCGGGGTGATCGCGACGTTGGTCGCCGACTCCAGGCCCTTGGCGGCCATGACGGGGACTTCGACGGTGGCCAGCCGTTCGCCGTCGGGGCTGTAGACGGCCATGGCCGGTCGGCCGTGCAGCGCCTGGTAGAGGTTCCCGTCGGCGTCCACGGCTATGGAGTCGGTCTGGGCCACGCCCGCGTCGACGTGAAGGGCCTCGTGCTGGGAGGTCACGGCGGTCTTGTCGTCGTTGAGCAGCAGGTAGGAGACCGTGTTCTCGGCGAGTTCGCTGATCCACAAGCCGCGCAGCCCGGGGTCGAACATCACCCCGTTGGGGTGGGCGAGCCCGTCGGCCAGGACAGTGGTCTGTCCGCCCGCGGTCGATACGCACGATGCGCCCCTCGGCCTTGCCCGGCTTCATGCCGTGCAGGTCGCTGACGTACAGGTTGCCCGCGTCGTCGAACGCGATGTCGTCGAGGTTCATGGCGGAGCCGTGTGGCCGCCGAAGTCACCGATGCCGCCACCGCCGCGACCCTCACGCCCTGGTACCGGTACGCGTGCAAGCGACCCACCTTCTCCGACACGTACCTGCCCGCCTTCAACCGCGACAACGTCACCCTGGTGGACACGGCCGACACCCACGGCATCGAGCGCATGACCGAGCGCGGTGTCGTCGTGGGCGAAGTGGAGTACGAGGTCGACTGCCTGGTGTTCGCCACCGGGTTCTCCGTGGGGCTCTCCGGCATCACCTCCGGGAGACTGCCCGTGTCCGGGCGCGACGGCATCCAGCTCCTGCACGCCCTGAAGCAGCGGGGTCCGCGCACTTTGCACGGTTTCACCCGCAACGGGTTCCCGAACCTGATCCGGATGGGCTCACTGCAGAACGCCGGCAGCGTGAACTTCACGCACATCCTGGACGAGCAGGCCGTGCACGCCGCCGCCCTGGTCGCCGCCGCGGAGGAGAAGGGCGCCGTCGTGGAGCCCTCCCCCGAGGTGGAGGACGCGTGGGTCGGCGTCTGTGCGCAGGGAGCCCCCGACCACGCGTGGTTCCACGCCGAGTGCACCCCCGGCTACTACAACGGCGAAGGTCGCGGCCGCCCGAACGGTCCCACGGCCTACCCGCACGGCGCCGTCGCCTTCCATGAACTGCTGCGCCGCTGGCGCGAGGAGAACATGGGCGAGGCTCTCCGGGCCCGGACCGAGGCGGCCACCTCGGTCTGATCCCGCCGATTCTCCGCGTTTGCCGTTCTTCTTCGCGTCTGCCGGTCTTCTCTGCGTTTGCCGGTCTCTCTTGGTCAGCCTAATTTTGCGGCGACACAGCTTTTTCTCAGGCAGGAGGAGAAAAGCTTCATGGTGAGAGGCCTTCCGCACAGAACGCCCCGGCGCCCCCGGGGGCCGGAGGCGGAATCGACGCGCACATCGCGGTCGGAGACCGACCGTATGGCGCGCACGCTGCTGCGTCGCCGGAAGAAGGCGCTCAGTGCCGAGGACGTGATGGTCTCGGACCGCCCGAAGGTGCGGCGCGCGGTGACGGCCGCCGCACTGGGGAACACCATGGAGTGGTTCGACTTCGGCGTCTACGCCTATTTGGCGGGCACGATCGGGAAGGTCTTCTTTCCCTCCAGTTCGCCCGGGGCCCAGGTCGTCGCCACCTTTGCCACGTTCGCCGCGGCCTTCCTCGTCCGCCCGCTGGGCGGCCTCGTGTTCGGGCCGCTCGGTGACCGCATCGGCCGGCAGAAGGTGCTCGCGGCCACCATGATCATGATGGCCGCGAGCACGTTCGCCGTCGGTCTGCTGCCCTCGTACGCCTCCATCGGGTTCGCCGCCCCGTTGCTGCTCCTCCTTTGCCGTCTGATCCAGGGTTTCTCCACGGGCGGCGAGTACGCTGGCGCCACCACCTACATCGCCGAGTACGCCCCTGATCAGCGGCGCGGCTTCCTCGGCAGCTGGCTCGACTTCGGGACCTTCGTGGGCTACTCCCTGGGCTCGGGCCTGGTGACGGTCCTTACGCTGACCCTCGGGACCGACGGTCTGGAGAGCTGGGGCTGGCGCATCCCCTTCTTCATCGCCGGTCCGCTCGGCCTCATCGGCCTGTACATGCGGCTGAAGCTGGAGGAGACGCCCGCCTTCCAGCAGGAGGCGGCCTCCGCCGCGGCGGAGCGGGAGGCGGGTCCCGAGAGCGGCGAGGAGGATCCCGTCGAGCAGGCTCGCCAGTCCGGCAAGGGACGACTCAAGGAGATCTTCACCCGCCACTGGCAGGCGGTACTGATCTGTATGGGTCTCGTGCTGCTCTACAACGTCACCAACTACATGGTGACGTCGTACCTCCCCACGTTCATGACGGTGACCCTGGGCGAAAGCGACACGACAGCTCAGTTGCTGGTGCTCGGCACCATGCTCCTGGTCGCACTCGCCATCACCACAGTGGGCCGCAGCTCCGACCGGTGGGGCAGACGCCCGATGTTCATGGGCGGCAGCATCGCACTCATCGCACTCGCCATCCCGGCGTTCCTGTTGATCCGCGAGGGCGGCATCCTGCTGCCCGCGTTCGGGTGTGCCATCCTCGGCCTGCTTCTGGTCTGCTTCGCCGGCACGGCGGCGGCGACACTGCCTGCCTTGTTCCCCACGCGTCTGCGATACGGCGCGCTGTCGATCGCCTACAACATCTCCGTCTCCCTCTTCGGCGGTACCACCCCCTTGCTCGCTTCCTTCCTGGTCGAGAAGACCGGCAACACCCTGGTGCCGGCCTTCTACCTGATGGTGGCCGGAGCGATCGGCCTGGTCTCGACGTTCTTCCTGCACGAGACGGCCGGCCGGCCGCTGCGCGGCTCCGGCCCCATGGTCGAGACGCACGACGAGGCCCGCGAGATGGTGGCACGCAGCCGCACGGAAGCCGGGCGGCACGCGCGCGACGTGTGGCTGCGGTTGTGGCATCCGCGTGGGGGCGGCCGCAACAACTCCACGAAGGCCCGTAAGCCCAGGGACTGACGCCAACCCTTCGAGTACGGCGCGAGGTTGGTTCGCTCACCGAGCCGGGGGCACTCGGTGACGTATGACGACTCATGATGAGCATCGTGACGCGCCCGACCTCGGCGAGATGGAACGAGGTACTCCGCAACGCCTCGCAGCGCGCAACCAGATGTGGACGCTGGCATGGACCGCCCTGTGCGTCCTGCTCGCCGTCTGGTCGCTGGCCTGGGGCGTCGGCGCGGCCAGGGGCAGCACCAACGCATGGGTGTACTGCTTCGCCGGCCTCGTGCTGCTCGGCTGCGCGCTGTGGGCCCGCCGCTCGGCCATCCGCAACAATCCGCCGCTCCGCCTGTGACGCCTATGACCGTTACTCGCCCTCGACCGTCACCTCGAAGGTGTTGAGGAAGTCGCAGACGAGTTGGTAGAAGCCCACGGTGATGACGAGGTCCGCGAGCTGGTTCACCGTCAGGAACGCCAGCAGTTCTTCACGCGTGGCCTCGTCGAGGGTGTGCCGGGCGAGCAATCGGTCCGTGGCGGCCAGGACGGCCGTTTCGGGGCCGGAGAGTTCCACGGCCGAGCCGGTCTCGGCGGCAGCGAGCGCGTCCTCCCCCAGCCCGACGGCCCGAGCGATCCTCTCGTGGTGGTGCACCTCGTAGGCCGCTCCGTAGACACGGCCGACCCGCACGATGGCGAGTTCGCGCAGGGTGTCCGGCAGCGAGTTCCGCTGCAGGACCGCGTCGCCGAGCGTCAGTACGCCCGGTGCCAGGGACGGCGAGTGCATCAGCATCCGGAAGACGTTGAGCGAGCCGTACTCGGCCACGACCTCCTGTAGCTCCACGGGCAGTGCGGAGAGATCCGGATACTCCATGTCGGCTCCGTTCGAGAAGGTCGACGGTCGAGAGGTCGACGGTCGGGAGCAAGGGTGCGGCGGCCGGTGATGGTGCGTCAAGGCCGTTGTCAGTGCCTCCCCATAGAGTGGAAATCACTCGGGAAGCAGCTCGGGCAGCAGCCTTGGAGAAGGAGCAGAAACATGTCCGCCAACAGGATTCAGCACAAGGTGAATCACGTCGCGCTGGTAGTGGACAGTTCGGGTTCCATGCGTCCGCACCAAAGTCAACTGATCCGTGTCGTGGACGAGTTCGTGGCGGGTTTGAAAGCCGAGTCGGACAGCCTCGGTCACGAAACCCGCATCAGCCTCTACTCCTTCGACCACAGGGTGGAGAATCTCGTCTGGGACATGGATGTGAAGCATCTCCCCTCCATGCGTGGGCTCTACCAAGTCAACAATGGAGCTACGGCCCTCATCGAAGCCTCACTGAAGTCTCTGGACGACCTGGGACACATCTGGGAGGAATACGGCGAGCACAGCTTCCTCCAGATCGTGGTGACGGACGGCGAGGAGAACGCGTCCGGCGGCGACCGGCGGCACGACGGCGACATGACGATCCTCGGCCCCTGGCTCGACAAGATCGCGGCGACGATGGGCGGGCTCCCGGGCCACTGGACTTCCGCCATCCTCGTGCCGAACTCCCTGGCCAAGCGCACCGCGCAGAACTACGGCTTCCCGGCAGGCAACATAGCCATCTGGGACGCGGACTCCCAGGAGGGCGTCGAGGAGGCCATCGGTACGGTGCGTGCCGCCGCCACCAGCTTCCTCCGGGCCCGCGAGAAGGGCGTACGCGGCACGAAGAACCTCTTCGCCGTCGGCCAGGACATATCGATCGACGAAGTGCGGGCGAATCTCGAACCGATCGCAGCCGACAAGTACCGCCTTCTGAAGGTCGACAAGGAAGTCGAGATCCGCCCCTTCGTCGATTCGCATCCCGGTGTGGCTTACGAACGCGGTTCCTGTTACTACCAATTGGGCACCCGAGCTCAGGTGCAGCCGAACAAGGAAGTCATCGTGGTCGAGAAGGACACCGACCGCGCTTATACGGGCGACGCGGCGCGCAGTCTTCTGTTCGGGTCGGGAATCCAGGGGACCGTTTCGGTGAAGGCGGGTAACAACCCCAAACTGGAGGTCTACGTACAGAGTCGTTCGGTGAACAGGAAACTCAAGCCGAAGACCCGCCTGCTCATCATGCTCTGAATGCTTCGACAGTATGCCGGGCCGGGTGGGTCAACGGGCGATGAACGGCTCGGTCAGGTGCGGGGTCGCGAGGTAGAGGGTGTCGGCGGTCCGGTTGAGGAGCACCTGTTCCCTTGACGCCCTTGCCTGCTCAGGGTCCATCTCGTGGGCATAGGCGAGTTCGGGGTGGAGCAGCTGGATCGCGTGCACGAGCAGGTCACCGGTGACGGCGACCTGCTCGCGCCCGGACGCGATGAGCACGCTCTGATGCCCGGGTGTGTGACCGGGCGTGGCAATCACGCGCTCGCCGGCGCGCAGCGGGGTGTCGCCGTCGAGCAGCCGCAGCTGACCGGCCTTTTGGACCGGGTCGATCACAGTGCAGCGCAGCTGCGGGTTGACCTCCTCGATCGCATCCAACTCGGCCTGCTGCAACAGGTATTCGGCGTTCGGGAAGAACGGTCGCGCCTGCTCGCCACCGACGACGGCCCAGCCCACGTGATCGGTGTGGAGGTGCGTGAGCACCACGGTGTCCACTTCGGATAGTTCGATACCCGCGGCGGCCAGCGAAGCCGGGAGCGCCCCGGGCACGGGTGCCCACGAGGCCGCCGGGCTGTCGGCCGGCCCGATCCCCGCGTCGACCAGCGTCACGCCCTGGTCACCGCGGATCGCGAACGCGCGGAACTGGAGCCGCCAGCGCCCGTCGGCGCCGAGCGCGCCGGGATCGAGCCGGTCGGCCGCAGCCCACCCCTCGGTGGTGGCGCCGGGGAACGCCTCCGCTCGGGGAGAGAAGAAGGGGCCCGCGCCGTCGGCGAGCGCGATGACGGTGTACGGGCCGATCTGAAGGGAGGGGGGCATCC
Organism: Streptomyces sp. NPDC033180; assembly: GCF_055577645.1. NCBI lineage: Bacteria > Bacillati > Actinomycetota > Actinomycetes > Kitasatosporales > Streptomycetaceae > Streptomyces > Streptomyces sp. NPDC033180. Next base: position 198,254 of record NZ_JBVIPU010000002.1, read on the forward strand.
CGCAGATCATGCCACCGGCGGGCGGCCCAAGGCCAGGCGGGTTGCCCGGAGTTCACGGCGGCTCGCGACGAGGCGGCCTCAGATCACTGAGGGGAGACCTTGTGGACGGTGGTGTCGTCGGCGTTCAACCGCCGCCCGTCCGCGGAAAGCACTTCCAGCGGACGGAGACCGTGCCCCTGCCGACGGTCGACCAACTGTGAGTGCGGTTCACCGGGGGCGAAGAAGTTCTGTTCGCCCCACTGCCGCAGTGCCACGATGACGGGGAAGAGCGCCTCACCCTTCGGCGTCAGTACGTATTCGCGGTAGGCGCTGCCGTCCGAAGCGGGGACGGTTTCGAGGACTCCGCCGGCGACCAGATTGCGCAGACGTACGGTCAGGATGTTCTTCGCCACCCCGAGGCTGCGCTGGAACTCCCCGAAGCGCCGGCTTCCGTCGAAGGCGTCCCGCACGATCAGCAGGGACCACCAGTCGCCGATCGCGTCAACCGATCTGGCGACAGGGCATTCGCTGTCGTCGAAGCGCGTCCTGGTCACCATGACGTCCCTCACCCACTCTCACGATGGTTGCAACATGCTACCAACAACGCTACCTTCGCAGCCATCATTGGTAGCAAGATGCAACCAGCAATGTGGAGGGGTGCCGATGTCCGGCAGCAGCGAGGCTCTGAGACGACGGACCAGGGACCGAGGCAGTGAGAGCTCCGCGTTCGTCCTGACCCGTGGCGTCGTCGCGCTGTTCGCCGTCGCCTGCGGGGCTTCGGTGGCCAACGTCTACTTCTCCCAGCCGCTCCTGGTGACCATGGGCCAGGACCTCGCCATGAGCCCGGCGCTTGTCGGCAGCGTGGTCACCCTCACCCATGTCGGATACGGGCTCGGGCTCTTCTTCCTCGTACCGCTGGGCGACATGGCCGACCGCCGACGGCTGATCGTGGTCCAGTTGCTGCTCCTGGTGGCGGCGTTGGCCGTGGTGGCCGCCGCCCGCACGGCGGCGATCCTCCTCGCGGGCATGGCCGCGACGGGGCTTCTCGCGGTGGTCACGCAGACGCTGGTGGCTTTCGCGGCGTCGCTGGCACCTGCCGCCCAGCGCGGCCGGGTCGTCGGAATGGTCACCAGCGGCGTGGTCATCGGAATCCTGCTCGCCCGCACCGCGTCCGGTTTCATGGCCGATCTCGCGGGCTGGCGCTCCGTCTACCTCGCCTCGGCGTCGCTCACCGCCCTGCTCGCCCTGTTCCTCTTCCGGGTACTGCCACATCACAGCGCCGCTCCGCCGACACCCCTGCGCTACGGGCAGCTCCTGCGCTCCACCGTCATCCTGTTCGCACGGGAACGACTGCTCCGGCTCCGGGCCCTGTTCGGTCTGCTGATCTTCGCCGCCTTCAGCACGCTGTGGAGCAGCGTCGCCCTGCCGCTCAGCGAGGCCCCGTACCGCCTGTCCCACAGCGCGATCGGGGCGCTGGGGCTCATCGGCGTCGTCGGCGCCCTGGCCGCGACGGCGGCGGGCCGCCTGAACGACCGTGGTTTCTCCCGGCACACCACCGGCTTCGCCCTGGCGCTGCTCGCCGCCTCGTGGCTGCCCCTGGCCTTCACCCGCAGCTCACTGTGGGCCCTGGTCGTCGGGGTGATCCTTCTCGATCTCGCCGTGCAGGCGGTCCATGTCACCAACCAGACCCTGATCTACGCGCTGCACCCGGACGCGGGCAGCCGGCTGATCGGTGGATACATGGTCTTCTACTCGATCGGCAGCGCCACCGGCGCCATCGCCGCCACCACCCTCTACACCGCGGCCGGGTGGAGCGCCGTGTGCGCACTGGGTGCCGCGTTCAGCTGCCTCGGGCTCACGCTCTGGGCGGTCACGGCCCGGGGCAACTACCGCACCCCGCACATCAGTTGAGTCGCTGCTTCACCGCGTCCTTCACGCCGTAGGCTGCGCCGATCACGGAGCCTCGGGTCTGGTGCACGACGGCTCTGAGAGCTCCGCTCGTGCCGCGCCGCCTCGTCAGCCCGGCGCAGGTGTCGGCGAAGCGGGACGCGATGAGCGCCGGCTCGTATCGCGCCGACGAGGCTCGTGCCGCGTCGGCCATCCGCTGACGGAGCTCATCACTGTTGATGAGCTCCAGGAGGTTGTGAGCAAGAGCCTCCTCGTCGCCCATCGGTACGAGACGCCCGTCCACTCCATCGGAAATGATCTCTCTCGGCCCCAGGGGGCAGTCGGTGGAGACGACGGGCACCCCGCACCGCATCGCTTCAACGATCGTCATGCCGAAGGACTCGTGGTCCGAAGCACTCGCGGCAAGGCCCGCTTTGAGCCACTCGGCATCCAGGGGCGAAACCGCACCCATGAGGGAAGCGTGCTCCTCCAGGCCCAAGTCCTCGATGAGCCGCTGGAGTTGCGCTCCGTGGCCTCCCGTGACCCCTGGGCCGAAGATGCGGAGAACCCAGTCAGGGCGATCGGCACGGACCCTGTCGAATGCTCGAATGAGGAGGTCGTACCGTTTCGTGGGAACGAGTCTCCCGGCAGCGACAACTGCTTTGTCCCTGCTGCCCGTCGGGGCACTGGCTGGCTCCGGTACAGGATTGGGAAATGCTTCGATACGCACTCCCGGAAGTGTCATCCGCGTGCGATAGGTCTCCGCGTCGGCCAGCGTCGTCGTCGTCAGCATGTCGAGCCGCGGATACAGCCGACGCAACGCGAGCCGCAGCGGCCGCGGATGGTTGTGGAATGTCAGGTGCTCCTGCCCCACACGCAGCGGCCCCCGCTTGGCCTGCAAGCAGATATGCGCGTTCAGGCCTGGTCGAGTCCCCACGATGACGTCACTCGTCAGCGTGCTCAAGTGCTGAGCGATCCGCTGATCGGTCAGAGCGCTGTAGTACGGGTACTGCGTCTCGCTCCTGGGGAAAACAGCAGCGGGTCTCCGGGATTCGGGCAGGTCCCCCTCATATCCCGGGGTCCCTTCCCGCAGATCGACCAGATGCCGAATCCGAATACGAGGATGCACGGGGAACACTGGTGAATCCCTGTGTCGGTAGACCGACACGATCTCCACATCATGCTGCTCAACAAGCGCGTTGGCGAGGTTGATGGTGGTGCGGATCGTGCCACCGAAACCGAAGGAATTGTGGATGAGAAATGAGATGTGCAAGGTGCCGTAGCTCCCGTAGCCGCACTCCGTACGGAGTCGCCAAGGCCCCAGCACAACAGAAATTGCGGAGACGGGGCCACTCGTCTTGCCAACGACAGGACCGACTGAAGGTTGCGAGCCGGATACCCCCCTCGGATGAGTGAAATTATCCGGCAATATGGAGGGACTCGTGCGCATGAACCGTATCGGCCGCGCGCGCAGTGCTGTCGTCCGTCATCTGTTCTTCGTCGCGGAGCCGCCGTCGCGACGTTGGTGACGAGAGGTCGGCTCAACTCATGCGCAGCAGTAACCGGCAGTACCTCGTGTCCGTGGATCACTTGCGTGCCTACGCTGCCTTGCTGGTGCTCCTCTGCCACGGTACGCACATGATCTCTCCGTATCTCAGGGAGATCCCGAACAGTGACCCGCACGGCTGGCTCTATTCGGAGAACCCCCTGGCCACTCTGGTACTGGAAGGCCATTCCGGGGTGGCGCTCTTCATGGTGCTTTCCGGATTCATCTTCACCATCGGCACGCTGGGCAAGGACGTCCACTACGGCCGGTTCCTTGGCAACCGGGTGCTGCGGATCTTCCCGCTCTACATCGCGTTGATCGTCCTGGGTATCGGCGCGCACAAGCAGGGGGCGGGCCTGCTGGCGGTTCTCCAGTCACTGGTCGGACTGGGAAACCTGCCCGGGTCCCTCAACCTGGGGGCCGTGTCGAGCATGTGGTGGGCCATCGCGGTCGAGTTGCAGTTCTATCTGCTGTTCCCGCTGCTCAGCAGGCTCCTCACCAAGCGCGGACCTGTGGCCCTGTTCAAGCTCCTGGCCGCCGTCGCCGTGATCCGCGCCCTGGTGTGGGCCTCGGCCGCCGGCAGCATCAGTGTGAACTCGATGCTCTACTACAGCCTCGCCGGCAGAATCGACCAATTCCTGCTGGGCATGGTGGCCGCCTGGTTCTTCGCGCACCACCGGGAACGGTTCCGGGGTCCACTGAAGGTGGCCATCGCGACAGCCCTGGCCACGGGCGCGATCTGGGCCTTCAACCAGACCCACGCCTTCCACGAACGGCAGGCCACACGCCTGCTCTGGGTCGACGTCGAAGGAGTCCTCTGGGCCCTGGTGGTGCTGACCTACGTGGCCACCGTCTCCTCGACGGGGATCGTGTCGAGAGGCATCGCCAAGGTCGGCGAGATCAGCTTCTCCGTCTATCTGCTCCACTACATGGTCGTCACCGCGCTCATCTCCCGCCGCTGGTGGTTCGAGCTGACGGGGCGCCCGGTAGTGGATGCCTTCCTCACCGCGGCGGCGGCAGTCCTGCCCATCACCTTGGCCGCGGCTGTGGTCACGTTCCATGGCATCGAACGGCCGTTCCTCCGGTGGCGTCGCGCCTACCTCCTGACCGACCCGCCCAAGCCCGCCGCGCTCCCCCCTGCCCCCAAGGCCGCAGTCGTCTCGCCCCGGTAGCCACGATTGTGGTCGACGCTGAGGACGCCTTCACCGAGCACCGTCCGCTGCTTGTTCACCATCGCCTACGAGATGCTGGGCAGCGCCGCCGATGCCGACGACGTGCTGCAGGAGAGCTACCTGCGATGGAGCGCGGTCGAGCACGCCACGGTCGAGCATCCGCGCGCGTACCTGGTCCGCGTGGTGACCCGGCAGGCCCTCAACCACCTGCGCGCGGTCAAGGCACGGCGCGAGGACTACGTCGGCCCGTGGCTACCCGAGCCGATCCGCACCGCACCGCACCCGAGGTGAATGAAGACGCGATCCTGGCCGAGTCGGTCTCGTTGGCCATGATGCTCGTCCTGGAGACGCTCAACCCCACCGAGCGCGCGGTGTTCGTGCTGCACGACGTGTTCGGCTGCACCCACGGTGAGATCGCCACCTCGGTCGGCAGGACCGAGGTCACCGTCCGGCAGATCGCCCACCGCGCACGCAGGCACGTCCACGCGCGCCGTCGCCGCTTCGAGCGCGACTCCGAAGCCACGCGAGCCATCGTCCAGCGGTTCCTCCTCGCGGCGACGACCGGTGAGATCCAGGGCCTGATGGACCTGTTGGCGCCCGACGTCGTGGAAATCTCCGACGACGGCGGGAAAAGCGTCCGCCGCACGCCGCCCGATCACCGGCCGCGACGAAGTCGCCCGCTTCACCCTCGGTGTGGCACGCACCAGCATCACCCCGGCCACCCGCATCGAGCACGGCCTCTACAACGGCATGCTCGCGGCCCTCTGCCTCACCGACGGCGCACTCGACTGGCTGCTCGCCTTCGAGATCCACGACGGCCGGATCACCGGCCTCTACGCCATGCGCCATCCCGACAAGCTGCACCGCGCCCAGACGCTGCACCCACTCGACAGAGGAGAACACCAGCCATGGAAACCATGACCGTCGAGCGCACCGTCCACGCCTTGATCGACGACGTGTTCGCCTGGCTCACCACGACGACCAACTACACACGCTCGCCCCTCGTGCTGCGCTGCCGCCTGCCCCACCACGGCGACTGTGCGCCGTACGGTGTCGGCGCGGCGACCCGCCCTACTGCACCGAGTACGTCGTCGACCGCCGCGTCCCGCCGTCCCGGCACGAACTCGGGCGCATCACGTTCACCGAGACCGAAGGCGGCACTCTGGTCAACTGGACCACGCGCGCCGAAATGCGGGCCCCGCTCGTCGGCGCCTTCCTCACCCGGCGCCTCGTACGACCGATGATCACCCGCAGCTTCCTCAGCATCCTCGACGCCGCCGACACCGCGCTGAGCAACGTCGATGCGGTACGAAGTCTTCCGTGAACGAAGAAATCCGGCCCGCGTCCGTTCGTGTGTTCATCGCTCTCGCTCCGCCCGACGAGGCGAAGCAGGAACTGGAGCGGGCGCTCGCCCCCGCCTACCAGGCGCATCCACGTATGCGGTGGAACCGCATCGAGGACTGGCACATCACTCTGGCGTTCCTCGGCGAGGTCCCCGTCTCCGTGATTCCGCTGCTGCGTACGCCGCTCGCGCGTCTCGCGGCGACCCGCGAGCCCCTGACCCTGGCGCTGTGCGGTGGCGGGCACTTCGACGAGCGTGTGCTGTGGAGCGGGATCGACGGGGACCTCGAAGAGCTGCATCTGCTCGCCACCGAGGTGCGTGCCATCGTCGATGACCGCGGTGTCCCCCATGTGGGTCGGCCGTTCCGCCCCCATCTGACGCTGGCCCGCGCCCGCAGGGACACCCCGTCGTGCGCGGTGGAGGCCGCCGCCGGGCTCGCCGGGTTCACCGGCCGCCCCTGGCAGACCGAACGCCTGCACCTGGTCGCCAGCAACGTCGGTCGCGGCCCGGGGCCCATCCACTACGGCGATGTCGGCGGCTGGAACTTCCTCACCCATCCCCCCGTCAGGGGCGCCAGGTGAAGGTGGCCACCGCCCCTGCGGGCAGTGTGTAGGTGAAAGTGCGCCCCGCGTCCGTGACCGAGAAGCCCTTCGCCGCGGAGCCGGTGTTCACCGCGTACACGGCCCGCGATCCGTCCGGGTTCTGGAACGCGACGTTCTGGATGGTCGAGTCCGCGGTGGAGCCGATCCGGGTCGCCCCCTCGTCCACGAACTTGGTCAGATGGCCCAGCATGTAGAACTCGGCGTTCCTGGTCACCGTGCCATCGCGCTTGGTCTCGACGACGCCGTTGCAGCGCGTGCCGCACAGTCCTTGGTGCGGGCCGCCGTTCTCGTCGAGCGCGAGGTTCCAGCTGACGACGGTCTCGCCGCCACTGCGCATGTTCCGCACGACGAGGTTCTCGGCGTGCCACTTCAGGGTGTCGCCGAACGTCGCGGACGTGTCGGAGGAGTCGGTACCGGAGCACTCGGTGAAGAACACGCGCTTGCCCGCGTCGCGCACCTGCTGCTGCGCCTCCGGGCTGCCGCCGTAGCAGTGGAAAGCGGCGCCGATGAGGCGGTTCATCCCCGCGGTACGGCTGAACACGTCGAGCGGGTAGTTCGGGTGGTCCCAATTGTGGTCGTAGGCAAGGACGTTCGTGTCAAGGCCCGCATCGGTCAGGGTCTTGTCGAGGACCTTGAGGAAGGAGGCCTGCTCGGCTGACGTCATCGACATCGACGGGTAAGTGGAGTTGGCGAACTCCGGCTCGTTCTGGACGGTGAGGTCGGTGAGCTTCACTCCCTCGACCTGGTACGCCTTGATCGCCTTGACCAAGTAGTCGGCGTAGTCCTGGTGGTGAGCGGAGTCGAGGCTGCCGCCCTTGAGCGAACCACCCGTCTTCATCCAGGCGGGCGCCGACCAAGGGGATCCCATGAAGCGGATCCTGGGGTTGACGGTGAGGGCCTCCTTGACGACGGGGAGGGTGGCCTTCTTGTCGCGGTCGATGGTGAAGGTGCCCTTGGTGTCTTCGTACGTGGTGAAGTTCGCGTCCGTGTTGAAGTCGCTGCTGCCCAGGGGCTGGCGGAGGTAGTTCAGGCCGATGCCGTCGCCGTCGCGGGAGAACAGGGACGTGAGGAGCGCTTTGCGTTTGTCGGCGGGCAACTGCCGGATGAGGTGGGCGGATGCCTCCGTCACCGAGGCGCCCGCGCCGGTGAAGCGCTGCCCCGTGGCGCCCGGGTCGATGCGGATGTCCGTGCCCTGGGGCCGTCCGGTGAAGGGCGCCTCGCCCGCGTGCGTGAGTCTGCTGCTCCCGTCCCGCGTGGTGATCCACACCTGCGCCGCCGGATCGGCTGCCGCATGCCGGGACTTGCCGTCGGCCGCGGCGGCCGGGCGGGCCCCCGCCTGGTCGAGCGGGCCGTAGGCGATGGCCACACCGGTGAGCGCCAGGGCGGCTGCCGCCCCGGCGGCCTTCAGCCTTACGCGGCGGCCCGTACCGGTGGCTGCCGTGTTCCCAGCCCTGCTGCGTGTTCTCATGTGCGGCTCCTTGGTCTGCGACGGACGCGTACGTGGTGGGGCCGGCCCTTCCTCTGGTTCAGGCCGCCGCGAGCCCTGCCGCACGGTGCGGCAGGGCCTGGCGGGGCGAGAACGGGTGCAACATGGAAGCACACTTACTAAGTACTCAGTAAGTGGTCGGGGCGCGGTTCTTTCGAGGCGATCAACTCACGCCTAGAATCCGCACGGTGAGCACGCAAAAGGCGGCGAAGACCGCAGACGCGAAGGCTTCAGCAGACCGTCGACGCGAGGGGGCCACCCGCCGCGGCCGCAGTCAGGCCGCCCAGGAGCGCCACGACGAGATCCTGCGGATCGCCATGGAGACCTTCGCGGCCCGTGGGTACGGCAAGGCGTCGCTGGCGGAGATAGCCGATCGCGCGGGTCTTACCCAGGCGGGCGTCCTGCACTACTTCCGCACCAAGGAGAACCTCCTCACCGAGGTCCTCGAGCTGCGCGACAACGCGGAGATCGCACCGCTGGGCCCGCAGCGGCCCCGCGGGCTCGCCTTCCTGCGCCACCTCGTGGACACCGTCCGCCACAACACCGAACGCGAGGGCATCGTCCGGCTCTACACGGTCCTCTGCGCCGAGAGCGTCACCGACGACCACCCGGCCCAACCGTATTTCCGGCAGCGCTACGCAGGCTTGCGCACCTTCATCACCGAGGCGCTCACCGAGGCCTGCGAACTCGACGAGGCACGGTCCGACCTGGACATCGAGAGCACCGCCAACGTGATCATCGCCGTCATGGACGGCCTGCAGGTGCAGTGGCTCCTCGATCCGGCCGCGGTGGACATGGCAGCCGCCACAGAACAGGCGGTCGACGCTCTGCTCGCGCAGATCCGTGCCCACGGTTCCTGACAGCCGAGTGCCCCGCCCCTGCATCACGGGGGCGGGGCGGCAGCGCTGCAGCCACAGCGCGGATGGAAGACTCCAGGCTAGCGGCGGGCACTGACAATCGGCGGCAGGTTACTGCTGCGGGGGCCGGTCCTGGTCCCTGCCGAACTGGTCCTTGAGCTTGTCCTGGGCGGTGTCGACCTGGCCCGAGTACTTGCCCTGGGTCCTGCCGTCGACGAAGTCTCCCGCCTTGTCGATGCCCGTTCCGGCCTTGTCCTCGTGGCCCTTGAGCATCTGCTTGAGCTTGTCCATGACTGACATGGGCAGCCGCCTCTCTGTGTCGCCCCCACAACCAGGCTCACACCGCGGGGCGTGATCCGCATCTGGTGGCCCCGAACACCCCCTCTGCCTGCGACAACGCGGTCGCCCGCCCCCTGTCGCGTCGCGCGCTAGGCCGACTCACGCACCACGAGTTCCGGCTCGAAGATCACCGAGGTGGGCTCCGTCCGTACGCCCTCGATCTGTTCCTGCAGCAGCCGTGCCATCTCCGCGCCCATCTCCTCGATGGGCTGCCGCACCGTCGTCAGCGGCGGCACGCAGGTGACCGCCACACACGAGTCGTCGAATCCGATGACCGCCACGTCCCGAGGGGCCTGCTTTCCCTCTTCCCTCAGGACCTGGCACGCGCCTTGTGCCATCAGGTCGTTGGCCGCGAACACCCCGTCGATGTCCGGGTGCTCGGCCAGCAGCCGCCGCATCGCCTTCGCTCCGCTCTCCAGGGTGAACCCGCCCTCCGCGACGGGGGTGTAAGGCTGTCCGCCCCGCTCCATCCCGTCCTGGAACCCGGCGAGCCGTTCGCGGCCCGCGGGGATGTCGAGCGGGCCCGAGATCGTCGCCACCCGTCGGCAGCCGCGGGCCAGCAGATGCTCGGCGGCCAGCCTCGCCCCGTCCCGGTGCGCGAAGTCCACGTACGTGACGCGGGCCCGCAGAGAGGGGCGCGCGAAGAACACCGCGGGCGACCCGGCTTCGGCGAGCAGTGCCGGCAGCGGGTCCTGGGCGTGGGTGGAGACGACCAGGGCGCCGTCCGCGTTGCCGTGGCGCAGGTAGGTCAGGACCTGTTGCCGGGAGTCCTCCGTCTCCGCGAACATCAGCACCGGATGCATGGCACGCGGGCGCAGGAAACCCACCACCCCACTGACGGCGCGACCGAAGAAGGGGTCCGCGAACACCCGCGCGGCGAACGCGTTCTGGGCCGTGTCCGTGTGATCTCCGGCGCCCGACACGACCAAGGCGATGGTGCCCGCGCGCTGGGTCACCAAAGAGCGCGCCGCACGGTTGGGCGCGTAACCCGTCCGCTCGATGGCCGCCCGCACCACGTCCTGGATGGCGGGGGCGACATTGCGCACGCCGTTGACCACCCGGGAGACGGTGGCGCGGGATACCCCCGCTTCGCGCGCCACGTCCTCGAGCGTCGGCATCTGTCTGTCCATTCGGGAACCCTAACGCCCCGCGACCAGGCGTCATAGAGCGCTCTCCCGTGCCCGCCCGGAGGCTAGAGGCGGTCGTTCGACCTGCGGACAGCCGTCGTCGCCCTCAGGGGCAGGTCTCCGGCGCTGCGCCCGGCGAGGATCTGCCAGGCGCCCGCCTCGGTTCGCCATCGGTGCTCCTCCACGTCCCAGTGACGCAGCATCCTGGCCGGCACCTCCACCGATGCCGTCACTGTCTCCCCCGGCTCCGCGCGGACCGCCGCGAAGCCCGCGAGCCAGCGGACCGGGCGCTCCACGGCGGAGTCGGGACGCGCGATGTAGACCTGTACCACCTCACGGCCAGGGCGCATGGAGCCCGTGTTGCGCAACCGCACCTCCACGAGCAGGGCTTCTCCCTCGTCGTGTGTGCAGCGGACCCGGAGGCGGTCGTAGCTCCACGTCGTGTAGCCCAGGCCGTGACCGAACCAGTAGGCAGGTTCGCGGCCCGCCCGCAGCCAGGCCCGGTAGCCGATGTGCAGCCCCTCGGCGTAGGCGAGCACGCCGTCCCGCGGGCGGGTCTCGCTGACCGGTGCGTCCGCCAGCGCGGCTCCCCACGTGGTGGGCAGGCGGCCGCCCGGCTCGGCCTGACCGAAGAGGACGTCGGCGAGACCGCTCCCCGCTTCCTGCCCGGGGAACCACGACAGGAGCACGGCCCCGGCCTGTTCCCGCCAGGGCAGCTCCACGGGGCCGCCCGAGTTGACGACGACCACGGTGCGCGGATTCGCGGCGGCGACCGCCGCGACCAGTTCGTCCTGACGGCCGGGAAGGGTGAGCGAGGCGCGGTCGTGGCCCTCGGCCTCGCTGCCCTCTGTGGTGCCGACGACGACCACGGCCACGTCCGTGTTCCGCGCGGCCTCGACCGCTTCGGACAGCGCCTGGTCGGGATCCGGTTCGGGCGCCGCGGCCGTCACGACGACGGCGCGGCCGGTGCCGGGCGCCAGTTCGCGGCGGGCCACGACGTGCGCGGCGTGGTCGGCCGGCAGCCATACCGAGGCGTGCTGTCGTGGAGGGTCGAGGTGAATGACCGCGGGGTCCTCGGTATCACGCGTGAACTCCCCTTCCACCAACGGCTGTCCGTCAACCGCCAGACTCATCCGGCCATAGCCGCCGACTCCGAACGTCCACTTTCCTTCGCCGGCCGTGCGTACCAGCGCACTGATCTCGATGGTGTGGGCTTCCGGGGGAAGAGGGGGCTCCAATTGCCGTCCGGAGCGGCGGTGTTCAGCGGTGAGCTCACGTCCGCTCGCCGTCAGCACCCGCAGCAGCACTCCAGGCCTTCCGGTGAGGGGGTTCTCGCACCGCGCGGCGTCGAGCGGCCGCGGCTGCCCGCCCAGGGCCGGCCCCGGCACGTGCAGGACCCGGGCCCGCCCCCGCAGCCGGGCCCGGATTCCGTCCAGCGGTGTCACGGCGTCTGCCGGGAAGACTCCGGCGCTGCCCTCTCCCTGGAGCCGCGGTGCCGATGCGTGCCGCCCGATGACCACCACGCTGCGCAGTGCGGAGACGTCCAGGGGCAGGACATCCTCGTTGCGCAGCAGTACAGTGCCGGCCGCCACGGCCCGTTGCAGCAGCCTGCGTGCGGTGCCGCTCGGCCACGCGCGCGGCGGGAGCCTCCGGCCGCCGCCGAGCGCGCCGACACGGTCGGCCAGGGCGAGCAGACGCACCACCTTGTCGTCGATGTCCTCCTCAGGAACATTCCCGCTCCGGACCTGCGCCACCAGAGCCGCTCCCCACGGGCCCTCCGGCCCTGGCATCGCGAGGTCCTGGGCCGCCGCGGCACTCTCGGCCGTCAGGCGCACCGCGCCCCAGTCGGAGACGACGGCCCCGTCGAATCCCCACTCTCCTTTCAGAGGTTCGGTCAGGAGATCGTTGGCGGTCATCGTCGTGCCGTTGACGCTGTTGTACGCGCTCATGACGAGCCATACGCCCGCGTCGACGGCGGCTTCGAACGGGGCCAGATACACCTCGCGCAACGTCCGCTCGTCCACCCGTACGTCCAGGGTGAGCCGGTCGGTCTCCGAGTCGTTCGCCACGTAGTGCTTGGCGGTCGCGGCCACCCCGTGCGCCTGAATGCCGCGGATCAGGGCGGCTCCGGTGCGCGCGACCAGTTCAGGGTCTTCGGCCAGGCACTCGAAGTGGCGCCCTCCCAGCGGACTGCGATGGAGGTTCAAGGTGGGCGCAAGGACCGCGTGCACCCCCTTGCGCAGTGCCTCGAAGGCCAGCAGTTCGCCGAGCTCGCCCACCAGTTGCTCGTCCCACAGGGAGCCCAGCGCGGACGCGGAGGGCAGGAGCAGGGAGGGGCGGCGCTCGTCCCACTCCTCCCCCCGCACACCGGCGGGGCCATCCGAGAAGACCATCTCCCCTAGCCCCACGGCCGGTTCGGCCCGGGTGCGCCACACGGTGGCTGCGGTCAGGAGCTCCACCTTCCGCTCCAGTTCCAACGTGCTCACAAGACAGAGCAGTTCGTCGCGCGTCATCCTCTACTCCTCCCGACCTCTCCTGGCCCCGCACCGGTGGATCAGTTGTAGACGCCGAACTCGTAGAGCGAGTAGCCGTATCCGGTGCCTCGCTCCGTTCCGTTGACCCGCACGTAGCGGCCGGAGCCGCTCACATCCAAGTCGTCGACGCCGCCGTTGCCGCCGCGCACCTCGTGCACGGTCTTCCAGTTCTGTCCGTCGTCCGAGGTCTGGATCGTGTACGTCTTCGCGTACGAGGTCTCCCAGTTGAGCTGGACGTGCTTGAAGGAGGTGGTGGAGCCCAGGTCCACCTGGAGCCACTGCGGGTCGCTCCAGTCACTGGCCCAGCGGGTGTTCTGCTTTCCGTCGACAGCGTTGGCCGCGGTGCACGGGCAGTCGCCGCTGCCGGGCTGGAAGGACGAGGCGGTCGCGGGCTTGCCCTGGGCGACGTTCGTGCCGTCGACCGGTGGCACCACCACGCGCACGGACCGCGTCTCGATGCCGACGTTGCCCTTGCCATCGCTGACCTTGACGTAGATCTTCCAGACACCGGGCTTGTCCGGGGCCGTGACCTTCAGGCGGCCCGATCCCTGGTCCGTGACGGCCAGCGGGGTGAGGTCCTTGTTCTTGTCCATGTACATGCTGTTGGCGAGCACCTCGTAGGACAGCGCGTCGCCGTCGGGGTCGCTGACCTTGGTCGTGAGCGTGAGCGGGCTGCCCGCGGGGACCTTGCCCGCGTCGCCGTCGACGGCCAGTTCGGAGATGACCGGTGCGGTGTTGTCACCGGCGGTGCTGCCCTTGTAGGCCTTCTTCACCGCGTAGTACGAGAGTCTCTTCTGGCCGGCGGGAAGCAGGTTGAACCAGACTCCGCCGAAGTCGTACTCGGTGCCGTAATGGAACATCGTGGCGCCGAGCGCGACGCCTCGGTGCCCGGTGACGCAGTCCCATGCCTTCGTGTAGCCGGCGGCCTTGGCCTGGTCGGTGGGCTCCTCGGGGACCCCGTTGGCGTCGTCGGGGACCTCCCACTCGCCGGCGGGCCCGGTCTCGGTCACGATGTAGGGCTTGTTGTAACCGCCCTGCTCCCAGTCGGACTTGACGTCACACGTGGCGTCGTAGGCGTTGACGGCGTACAGGTCGAGGTCAGGCGCGTTCTTCTTGTAGTACGGCCAGGCCCCGGTCCAGGCGTCGGTGGAGGTGACGGGGTGGTTGGGGTCCACCGCGTGGATCTTCTTGGCGATGTCGTTGACGAAGGTGGTGTACGCGTTGCGCTGCTTCTCCAACTCGTCCCCGGCATAGCAGTTCTGCAGGCCCAGCACCGACTCGTTGCCCACGTTCCACATCAGGACACCGGGGTTGTCCTTGTAGGTGTCCACCCACTTGGGGAACTCCTCGAGCATCTTGTTCTTGTACGCCGTGTCCGTCAGGTAGTCGACACAGCCACCGCTCCCCGGGCCGCCGCCGGGCTGGAGCCAGAAGCCCGCGACGACCTTGATGCCGTGGGCGGCCGCGGAGTCGAACAGCGGTTTGCTGGAGGCGTCGGTGCCCCAGGTCCGGATGGTGTTGACGCCCATGGACCGCAGGTCGGGCATGTACGTGTCGGCGTCCGCGACGGAAGGGCCCCAGGTCAGGCCCTTGACCTGGTAGGGCGAGCCGTCCACGGTGAGCTGCCAGTTGCCTTGCGAACCGGTCACCTTCACGACGCTGCCTGCCGCGTGCGCCTGCTGAGCGGGGAGCACCAGGGCTCCGGTCACGAGCAGGCCCGCGGTCGCCGGGGCCACGATGCTGCGGAGAAAGGGAGCGGTGCGGGGTCTGCGCATGGGGGTCTCCTGGGCGAGGGGGGAGAGTGCGGGGATCGGCGGGTTGCCTGCGAAGGGCGGGAGGGGGCCCCGCCCTTCGCAGGCCGGGGTCACGGCAGTTCGTAGTTCTCGTCGAGCGCCGCGCCCGCTTCGGGGTGCGTCTGGTCATAGCCGCGCGGGTCGCACTGCAGACCGCCGACGATGCAGTGGTCCACCAGCGCCTTCAGCGTCGCGTCGTCCCACGCGTTGAAGAAGTCGTAGTGGAAGGAGTGGCCGGTCCCGCTCGCCAGACGGACCTTCGACATGTCCCCGTTGACCGGGAACGCCATCTTGAACTCGACCATCGGCAGGGCGACGGGGTGGCTCGTCGGGCACACGTTGTCGTTGGTGCCGTCCTTGACCACCGGGTAGGACATGTGGCTCTGGTGGTCGGGGGCGTCCAGTGTCCTGCCGTCCCAGCAACTGGGCGCCTGGAAGCGGATGTTGAGCTGGGTGTCAGGCGTCGTGGGGCAGTCCTTGGGAAAGTCCACGTTGAAGTAGCTG
The DNA here is from genome assembly GCF_055577645.1 of Streptomyces sp. NPDC033180. Taxonomy (NCBI): domain Bacteria; kingdom Bacillati; phylum Actinomycetota; class Actinomycetes; order Kitasatosporales; family Streptomycetaceae; genus Streptomyces; species Streptomyces sp. NPDC033180. The sequence continues at coordinate 213,422 of NZ_JBVIPU010000002.1, forward strand.
GTCCCGCACTCCCACCCTTCGACGAAACCGGGGTGATCGCGGAACTCCTGCGCGCTCTGCATCGGGCTGCCCACGACGAACCTGAGCCCCTTGGGGAACGGCCGCACGCTCGTGTAGTCGGTGACCCCGGCCTTGTAGTAGATCGTCTGATCCCCTACGGGCCGTATCTCCTTGTCGCCGTTGTACAGCGTGGGCATCCAGTACGCCGACCTGTCGCCGGGGGCAAGGCACTTGGTGGACCCTGAGTCCAGGGATCCCGTGGTGCTGCTCGCGTTCGTCGTGGTGTTGCCCATGAACGTGTGGTCGTGCGACTTGCCGGGCTGCCCCGGGTAGACGATGGGGTCATCGGGGGCGGTGTGCGACACCGAACAGTGCGCCTGGAACTCGTGGAAGTAGCGGTGCGGCGGCTGCTCGGCCGACGGTTCGACACCGGCGACGGGCGACTTCGCGGGAAGGTACCCGTCCGCGTCGGCGTCCTCCGCCGCCGCGCGGGTGGATGCGGCCATGGTGTGACCCGCGTGCGACGTCGCGGCCTGCGACGTCCGGGACTCGGACGCGTGGTCGGCGCTCACCGCGATGCCGCCGATTCCGAGCGTGCTCAGTAACAGGGCGCCCGCGATCAGCGCTCCCGAGATCGTCCTCGATCTCCGTGCCATGGAGACCTCCTGCCACGTGGAGAGGGATGTGGGGACCGGCCTGCCGGGAGCCGTGGCCGTGCACTCCCGAGCACCGGGTGGGGACGTACGTGGCCGAGGGCGCCCATCGGCCGCCCGAAGCCATCTGTCGCGGAGCGCCCCTGCCAGTACCGGCATTGGGAGAGCGCTCTCCCGGAGTGTTCCCATCGTGACGCGAGCGTGTCAAGAGGTCGGGCGGGCTTCGGTGTTGGGGAGCACTACCGATCACGACCTCGTACGAGCCTGGTGCCGTCGGTGGTACGACCAGGTCACCGCCGCCAGGAGCGGGCCCCAGAGAAGAAGCGGGGCGTAGGCGGCGGCGAAGAGTGCTTCACCGGCTGAGATGCCGGGGTCCGGGCCGGGGGCGGTCAGCAGTGCGCCGAAGAAGAAGACCCACCACAGGACGGTGACCGTGAGGGCTCCCAGCGAAGCGGCGAGGACCGCGAGCCGGTAGTTGACCGGACGCCCTCCGAGGAACGGAATCCAGCGTGGCACCACCTCACCCCAGGGCCGCACCAGGCCGAGCGTGAGGTACGAGGCGGTCTCGGCGACCGCGCCTATCAGCAGTACGTAAGCCATGCCGATCAGTGGAGAGTTGTCGGGAAACGCGGCGAGGAACTCATCGCGCTCCATCACCCCGACCGGTACCCCGAGCACGAGCGCGACGCGCCATACCCCGGAGGGGACGGTCGACCAGGCGGCGACATGCGCGGCACGCACCGCCCAGTGCGGAGGTGGCATGACCGGCGGCCGGGCCGGTGGCGGCACAGGGGGTCCGGGCGGGGCGGGTCTTGTCGTCGTCACCACCCGAATTTCTCGCAGCGCTCAGCCTGGCACGTCGTACCGCGTGATGATCCACCTCCGCCGCACGGGGGAGCAGAGGAGAGCGCTCTCCAGGTGGTTCGCAGACCCACCAGGGACGGGGACTGGGGATCCTCACTGGAACGTGTGGACCAGCTGAATCTCGCCGACGATGTGGGCGTTGAACTCATCGAGCTCATCGGCCGGTACCCACAGTTCGAGGATCGTCTGCCCGCCCGCCTGCTGGACGGGGTACCGACGCAGGTACTCCGATTCGACCTCGAAGCGCGTCACGTGCCGGCGCCGTCGTGCCTCACGTTCCAGTCCCCGGCGATACGGATCGCGTAGTCCTCGTTCAGGACCGGGTAGAAGGTCGGCTGCTCGGGCAGGCGGGGAGGCCTGGCACGCCAGTTCAACTCCCGCACCAGATCCAGCTCCTTGGGGCCGGTCGGGCGCCACAGGGCCGTCGTCGCGGGCCGGCCGGTCACGGGCCCGGGGCTTCGCGCCCTGGGGGACGGCGGCGGGGGCCGGGACCGAAACGGCCCGGCCCCCGCGTCCGTCGTCTCAGAGCCCCTGGGTGCTGGAGATGTCGGGGGCGACCACGCCGACGCCCGCGCCGGGCGTCCGCGGGGCGCCCTCGATGCCCTCGCCCCCCGAACCTGCGTCGCCGATCTCGTCCAGCGTGCCCACGGCGTGGGCAGGCTCCTTCGTGTCCGTCGTGTCCGCTCCCGGGGGCGGGCTGATCGCGGCGATGACAGCCCCGGCGGCGAGAGAGGCAACGGCCAGTACGCTTCGCTTCTTCATACCGGGGTCAACTCCCTGTCGTGCATAAGGGCACGGCCTGACCTCTGAGATCACCGGAGCGGACGCCTTCGGATCCGGTCCGAGGCGGGGTTGGCGTTGGCGGCGCCTACGCTGTGCGGATGTTGGTCTACGCCCCGGCGGTGCTCCTCTTCCTCGTCTTCTGTGTGCGCGTGGTGCGCGAACGCAGGAAGTTCAGCAATGCCGTGATCCTGGGGCTGGCCGCACTCTGTGGTCTTGCGGCCTGGGTGTTCCAACTGGTCCGCTCCGGCTCGGCATCGGGTCAGGCCGTGGCGTGGGCGATGCTGGTGATCGGAGCACTGAGCATCCTCGTACTGACGTGCTTCCTGTTCTCCAACGGCCTTCAGATGGTGCGCAAGGAAGGCAGGAGCCCCACCAACCTGCTGTCGCTGCTGGCCGCGTTGACCATCCTGGCGGTCGTGGCGCTGGTGGTCATGGCGGTGGTCGTACGGACACCGGTGTGGGTGGGAGTGGGAACGGCGGCCGGCGGGCTGGCCGCCTACCTCGCGTTCCTGTTTCTGTGTTTCGTCTGTTACGCGTTCCTCTACGGGCGGCTGCGCGTGCACCGCAAGGCCGACTTCGTGGTCGTCCTCGGCTCGGGGCTCGTCGGTGGGTCCATGGTGCCGCCTTTGCTGGCCAGTCGCCTCAGGCGGGCGCAAGCGGTGCACGCGCGGCTCGCCGAGCGGGGGGACGCGCCGGTGATCATCACCTCGGGGGGCCAGGGCCCGGACGAGGACGTGCCGGAGTCCCGCGCGATGGCCGACGACCTGGTCGCCCACGGGTTTCCCGCAGGTCTGATCGAGCGGGAGGACCGCTCGACGACGACCGACGAGAATCTGCGCTTCAGCAAGGCGATCATGGAGAAGGCGAAGCCGCACTACCGGTGCGTCATCGTCACGAACAACTACCACGCCTTCCGCGCCGCCCTCACCGCTCGACGGACCGGGATCAACGGCCAGGTGGTGGGCTCGCCCACTGCCGCGTACTTCTGGCCCACCGCGACCATCCGTGAGTTCGCCGCGGTTCTCGTGGCCTACAAGCGGACCAACGCGGTCATTTGCCTGCTGCTCGTCCTCGGCGGGGTGGCCGCCTGGTGGGCCCAGCAGAACGCCTCTTGAGGCCGCTGCCGCCCTTGGGCGCCGAAGTCTTGGTCACGGCCGGCGGCGGGGCTTGCCGCGCTTGCCGGTGCTCTTCGCTGCGCCGCCCTTGGATGCGCCGCCCTTCGATGCCCCGCCCTTCGATGCGCCGCCCGAACCGCTGCGGGCGCTCTTGCCCGACTTTCCGGTGGGCTTGCCCGCCGTCGGCTTACGCCGGGCGGCGCCCTTGTCGGGGGTCTTGCGCTTCGACTGGTCCGGCGCCGCCCCGGCGGCCGGGGTCTGGGAACGGCCGCGTGAGCTGTTGACGGTGCGTCCTCGCACGATCCCGATGAAGTCCTCCACCAGGTCCGTGGTCGTGTCCTCCGGCCAGGACAGCGCGATCCGCGATTCGGGGGCTTCGGTGAGCGGCCGGTAGGTGAGGTCCTTGCGGTGGTGCAGGCGGGCGAGCGACTGGGGGACGACGAGGACACCGATGCCCGCGGCCACCAGTTCGATGGCGTCGGCCGTTGTCGCCGGGCGCTCGTTCGCCGGCTTTCCCGGCAGCTTCTCCCACGCGAGGGTGTCGTCGAGGGGGTGCAGGATGATCTCGTCGGCCAGGTCCTCGGCGGTCACTTCGTCGACCGCCGCGATGACGTGGTCCTTGGGGATCACCACGACTGTCGTCTCGGTGTAGAGGGGGATCGCGCTGAGGTCCGTACGGTCGACCGGCAGCCGTACGAAACCGGCGTCGGCGCCGCCGCCGCGCAGGAGCTCGAAAGCCTCGCCCGGGTCCACGGCCACGAGGGTCAGCGGCACGTCGGGCAGCCGCTCGTTCCAGATCCGCACCCACTTGGTGGGTGTCACCCCCGGGACGTACGCGAGCCTGAAAGAAGGGGTTACCTGCGAGTCCGTCACTCCGCCAGGTTACCGGCCGTGGTCGGCGGTAGCTCACATGCTCGATACCCTGGGGACCATGACGTCGCACCAGACCACCCAGACCATGAAGCCCGCGACCGCGGCGAAGAAGCTGGGTGTGTACCTCGAGGCCACCCCCGCCGAGTTCCAGGAGGGTGTCGTCTCGCGCACCGAGCTGAACACCCTGCAGACCGAGCCGCCCGAGTGGCTCCAGGAGCTGCGGCGCAACGGCCCGCACCCCCGGCCGGTCGTCGCGTCGAAGCTCGGCGTGTCCATCGCCGGTCTCGCGCGCGGCGGGGTCACCGAGGCCCTCACCACTGAGCAGATCGAGGCGATCAAGACCGACAACCCGGAGTGGCTGCAGAAGGAGCGCGCCACCCAGGCCGAGGTCCGCAAGGAGACGGTACGCATCAAGGAGAAGAACGCCGCGGAGCAGGAGCGCCGGCCGCGTTCCTGATCTCACTCGTACCTGAGCCCCCGGACACTGACTCGATCGGCCGGGGGCTCAGTCGTGCCGCGCTGCCCCCATCCCCCGTGCCCGACCCCGTGGCCAGCGCGGCCGGGGCTCCTGCGATGCTGGGTCCGTGGTCCTCACCCCCGCCGTCCCGGAACCGATTACCGCCGATCCGCCCATCTCCGCCGAGAACCCGCTGCTCACGCAGTCGTGGTTGGACCTTGCCTTCGTGCACTGGGCCGTGGATCCCGCGGATGTCGCGCCGCTCCTTCCTGCCGGGACGTTTCCAGATCTCCACGACGGGGCGACCTACGTGGGCCTGGTCGCGTTCCGCATGCATCGGGTCGGGTGGTTTCGGCTCCCCGGCATCCCCTATCTGGGTACGTTTCCCGAGACCAACGTCCGCCTCTACTCGGTGGACGCCCATGGCCGCCGCGGCGTCGTCTTCCGCTCCCTCGACGCCTCGCGCCTGATTCCGGTGGCGGTCGCGCGGGGCGCCTTCCGGCTGCCGTACCAGTGGTCGCGGATGAGCATCCGGCGCAGCGGCGACACCGTCACGTACACGAGTGCCAGGCGCTGGCCGGGGCCGCGGGGCGCGAGCAGCCGTATCGCCGTCCGGGTGGGCGAGCGGGTCGAGGAGCCGACCGACTTCGAGCACTTCCTGACGGCACGCTGGGGCATGCACAACACGTTCTTCGGGCGGCAGATGTTCCTGCCGAACGTCCATCCGCGCTGGCCGCTGCACCGGGCCGATCTGATCGAGTGCGACGAGGACCTGATCGCGGCCGCGGGGCTGCCGCGGCCGGTGGGGGACCCGGCGAGCGTCCTGTATTCGCCGGGTGTCCCGGTTCGCTTCGGCCGCCCGGCCCGGCCGGGTGGCATTCCGACTCCCTGACGGGCACGACGACGGCGTACGACGCCGGCGCGTACGACCCTCACAGTGAGCTCGGCACGACGAACAGGCCCCAGGTGACGAGGGGGCCGATCACGCCGATGCCGAGCTGCTGTACCACGGTCACTGCCATCAGAAGGCGGAGGTGGGCACGGCCGCGACCGTGGCACTCCTGCACCGCGTCCCGGGGGTGACGGTGTCCGAACTGGACGCCGGCTGCTGCGGGATGGCGGGTTCCTTCGGCTTCGAGTCAGAGCACTACGAGGTGTCGATGACGGTCGGCCAGGACCGGTTGTTCCCCGCGATCGAGGCGGAGGACGCCGAGACGGTCGTAGTGGCCACCGGTGTGTCCTGCCGTCAGCAGATCTTCCACGGGACCGAGCGGAACGCCTGGCGTCCGGTGCAGTCGCTGTGGGAGGCGGTGGAGCCTGCGTGAGCGCGAGGGCGGCCACGGTGAACGAGCACCGCGACCGCCCCGCGCCCATCAGGGTCACGCGGCCGCGTGGGAGCCACCCGCCCCCGCGCCGCCCGCTTCGTGGTGAATCGGCGTTCCGGCCCCGGTCAGTGGAACACCCGTCCCGCCCCTTCGCGCCGCGACGATCTCCGCCGCTATGGACAGGGCGGTCTCCTCCGGTGTGCGGGCCCCGAGGTCGAGCCCTATCGGGGAGTGCAGGCGCGTCAACTCCTCTTCGGTGACGCCGACTTCGCGCAGGCGCCTGTTGCGGTCCTCGTGGGTGCGGCGTGAGCCCATCGCGCCGACGAACGCGACCGGAAGCCGCAGGGCCACCTCGAGGAGGGGGATGTCGAACTTGGCGTCATGGGTGAGGACGGCCAAGACCGTGCGGCCGTCGGTCGCCGTGTCCCTGAGGTAGCGGTGCGGCCAGTCGATCACGATGTCGTCGGCCTCGGGGAAGCGGGCCCGCGTGGCGAACACCGGACGGGCGTCGCACACGGTCACGTGGTAGCCGAGGAACTTGCCCGTGCGCACCAGGGCCGCGGCGAAGTCGATCGCGCCGAAGACGATCATGCGGGGCGGGGGCACGCTCGACTCGACGAACAGGGTCAGGGGCTCCCCGCAGCGCGAGCCGCTCTCCGAGACGTCGAACTCGCCGGTACGGCCCCCGTCCAGCATCGCGCGGGTCTCCCCCACCACCGTCCGGTCCAGGTCAGGATGACCCTCCAGGCCTCCTTCGTACGATCCGTCGGGGTGGACGAGCACGACCCTGCCGAGCAGTTCGGCGGGGCCCTGCGCGACGCGGGCGATCGCCGCGGACTCCCCGCGGGCGGCGGCCGAGAGCGCCGCCGCGAAGACCTGCCTGCCCGGCGCTCCCGCGGCCAGCGGCGTGACCAGGACCTCGATCACGCCGCCGCAGGTCAGGCCGACCGCGAAGGCGTCCTCGTCGCTGTAACCGAACCGCTCGCGCACGGCTCTGCCGTCCTTCAGGGCCTGTACGCACAGCTCGTACACCGCCCCCTCCACACAGCCGCCGGAGACCGAACCGATGACCGTGCCCTCGCTGTCGACGGCGAGGGCGGCGCCGGGCGGGCGCGGCGCGCTGCCGCCCACCGTCACGACGGTGGCGACGGCGAAGTCCCGGCCCTCCTCGACCCATCGGTCCAGCGTTTCGGCGATGTCAAGCACCCGGGGCTCCTCCCGCGTCCAGGACACGGTCGGGGCGGATGGGCAGATGGCGGTGGCGTACGCCGGTCGCATGCCAGACCGCGTTGGCGATGGCCGCGGCGGCCCCCACGATGCCGATCTCGCCGATGCCCTTGATGCCGACCGGGTCGTCCGCGTCCGTGTCCTCCACCCAGTCCGCCTCGATGACCGGCACGTCGGCGTTGGCGGCGAAGTGGTAACCCGCGAAGTCGGCGCCGACGTGGCCGCCCGTCGCCTGGTCCCGGTGGGCCTCCTCGTGCAGGGCCATGGACAGGCCCCAGGTCATGCCGCCGACGAACTGGCTTCGCGCGGTCAGCGGGTTGATGATGCGGCCCGCCGCGAAGATGCCGAGCATGCGCCGCACCCGCACCTCACCGGTGGTCACGTCGACGGCGACCTCGGCGAACTGCGCGCCGTAGGAGTGCCGTTCCTTCTGCGAGAGGGCTCCGACCGCCGAGCTGGTGTCGGACCGCACGGTGATTCCCTGCGGCGGAATGTCACCGCCCAGGGCCAGTTGCTCCCGCAGGTCGGCCACGGCCATCCGCACGGCCCAGCCCCAGGAGCGGGTGCCCATCGAACCGCCGGAGATCGCCGCCGGGCCGAAGTCGCTGTCGCCGATGCGCACCCGGACGCGGTCCTGGGGCACTTCGAGGGCTTCAGCGGCGATCAGCGTCAGTGCGGTCCGCGCACCCGTACCGACGTCCGCCGCGGTGATCCGCACCGTGAAGGTGCCGTCGGCCTCCGCCGTCACGGCTGCCGTGGACGGCATGACGATCACCGGGAACGTGGCCGCCGCCGTGCCGGTGCCAAGGAGCCAGCGGCCTTCGCGGCGCAGGCCGGGGCGCGGGTCACGGTCCGCCCAGCCGAACCTGCGGGCCCCCTCCTGGAAGGCGGAGAGCAGATTGCGGCTGGCGAACGGCAACCCGGAGACGGGGCCGACGTCCGGTTCGTTGCGGGCGCGCAGTGCGATCGGGTCCACACCGCACCGCTCGGCGAGTTCGTCGAGCGCGGACTCCAGGGCGAAAGAGCCCGGAGCCTCGCCCGGCGCGCGCACATAGGTCGGCGTCGGGACGTCGAGACGCACCACGCGGTTGATGCTGCGGTGGGCGTCGGCGGCGTACATCGGACGCCCGAACCCGGCGCTTGCCTCGACGAACTCGTGGACCGTCGACGTGAGGCTGTGCCCCTGGTGGTCGACGGCGCGCAGCCGCCCGTCGGCGTCGGCACCGAGCCGCACACGCTGGGCGGTGGGGCTGCGGTAGCCGGTGAGCGTGAACAGCTGGCGACGGCTGAGGACGACCCGAACCGGGCGGTCGAGCAGTGTCGCCGCCATCACGGCGAGGATCTGGTGCACGCGAACGCCCTTGGATCCGAAGGCCCCGCCGACGTGTTCGGACCGTACCCGGACCGAGGACGGGTCGAGTGAGAACAGCTTCGACAGCTCGTCCGCGACCCAGGTGCTGCCCTGGTTGGAGTCGACGACCTCGAGGCGGCCGTTGTCCCAGCGCGCCATCGCCGCGTGCGGTTCCATCGACCCGTGGTGCTCCTCGGGCGTGGTGTACTCCGCGTCCACGACATGTGCGGACGCGGCGAGTTCGGCCTCCAGGTCGCCCTTCTCCACCAGATGGCCATCGCCCTCGGGGGTGTAGGTGCCGGGGTGCGCGGCGGAGAACGCGACGTCGTGCGGCTCTTCCTCGTACCGCACCACCAGGGCCTCGGCGGCCTCGCGTGCCTGCTCGGAGGTCTCGGCGACGACCATGGCCACCGGCCAGCCGACGAACGGCACCCGGTCGTGCTGAAAGACCTCGACGATCGGGTCGGGCGGGCCGAGGACGCTGACGTAGTTCCCGTCGACGCGCGGCGCGTTGCCGTGATGCAGGACGGCCAGGACACCGGGCATCTCGCGCACGGGATCCGACTCGACCGAGAGGACACGGCCGCGCGCGACAGTGGACAACACGAGCCAGCCGTGGGCGAGTTCGGCGAAGGGGATGTCACCCGCGTACCGGGCCGTGCCGGTGACCTTGTCGCGGCCCTCCACACGGGTGAACGTGGCGCCGACGGCGCTCGCCGCCGCCGTGGACGTGGTTGTCGCGGTCATCGCGCGGCCTCCTCGGTGAGCTCGGTCAGCAGGGCGACGACGAGGTTGCGCATGAGCGTCACCTTGTAGCCGTTGTCGGGCAGCGTCTTGGCAGCGGCCAGTTCGGCGTCCGCGGCGGCGGCGAACGCCTCGGCGGTCGCGGGACCTGCGGTCAGGACCCGCTCGGCCTCCCGGGCACGCCACGGCCGGGAAGCCACGGCGCCGAAGGCCAGGCGCACTTCGCGTACGACACCGTCTTGGACGTCGAGCGCCGCGGCGATCGAGCCGATCGCGAAGGCGTACGACGCGCGCTCGCGCACCTTGCGGTAGCGGGAGTGGGCGGCGACCGGCGCCGGCGGCAGGGTGATGCCGGTGATGAGCGCGCCGGACGGCAGCGCGGTCTCCAGGTGCGGGGTGCTGCCCACGGACAAGTAGAAGTCGGCGAGCGGCAGTTCGCCGGTGCCTTGTGCCGTCTCGTACGAGATGACGGCGTCGAAGGCGGCGAGCGCCACTCCCATGTCGGAGGGGTGGACGGCCACGCAGTGCTCGGTGGCGCCGAGGATGGCGTGGTTGTGGTGTTCGCCTTCGACGGCAGGGCAACCGGTTCCGGGGGCGCGTTTGTTGCACGGTTTGGACAGGTCCGCGAAGTACCCGCAGCGGGTGCGCTGGAGCAGGTTTCCGCCGACGGTGGCCATGTTGCGCAGCTGGCCCGACGCACCGGCCAGGACGGCCTCGGCCAACGCCGGGTAGCGGCGCCGCACTTCGGGGTGGGCGGCGAGGTCGCTGTTGGTGACGGTCGCGCCGATCCGCAGGCCGCCGTCATCGGTGGCCTCGATCCGGTCGAGGGGCAACTCGCGTACGTCGATGAGCAGTCCGGGCCGCTCCACGCCGGACTTCATCAGGTCGACGAGGTTGGTGCCCCCGCCCAGGACGCGCGCGTCGGGGTCGGCGCCGAGGAGCGCGACCGCGCCGGGGACGTCGGACGCCCGCTGATAGCCGAATTCCCTCATGCCACGGCCTCCGCAGCCTCGGTCTCGACAGCCGCGGCCTGCGCGACCGCTTGGACGATCGACACATACGCGCCGCAGCGGCAGAGGTTGCCGCTCATGCGCTCCCGGATCTCGTCGGCGCTCAGCTCGGGAACGCCCGCCTCGGGCCGTACGTCGGTGGTCGCGGCACTCGGCCAGCCCGCCGCGTGTTCCTCGATGACCGCGATGGCCGAACAGACCTGTCCCGGCGTGCAGTAGCCGCACTGGTATCCGTCGAGGTCGAGGAATGCCTGCTGCACCGGGTGCAGCCGTTCCCCGTCAGCGACGCCTTCGATGGTGGTGATCTCCCGCCCCTCGGAGGCGACGGCGAGTTGCAGGCAGGAGACGGCACGGCGACCGTCGATCAGCACCGTGCAGGCGCCGCACTGCCCTTGGTCACAGCCCTTCTTGGTGCCGGTCAGATCGAGGCGCTCGCGCAGGGCGTCGAGCAGGGTGGTGCGGTGGTCGACGGGCAGCGAGTGCTTTTCGCCGTTGATGTTCAGCGTGATGGCGCTGGACGTCGATAGGGCCACGATCAGCCTTCTTTCGCTTCTCTCAGCTTCTGTCAGCTTGTGTCACGTAAAAGCGGGAACTTCGCGCGAGGCGGTCCCGACTCAGGCTCCGGGGAGGGTGGTGGCGCTGTGCGTAAGGGGGGTCTGCCGGTATGGTGACCCTAAGCGGACAGGTGTCCGCTAGCTTCAAAACTTAACGGACAGCTGTCCGGTTAGCAAGAGTGGTTCGGGCCGCGATTCTCGGGAGGAGGACGAGTGCACCGGAAGAAGGACGCCCAACTGCGCTCGGACGCGCAACGGAATCGCGAGCGCATCCTGGAAGTGGCACTGGCCGAGCTGACGCACTCGGCGGACGCCCCGCTCAGCACGATCGCCAAGAAGGCGTGCGTCGGGCAGGGAACGTTCTACCGCAACTTCCCCAGCCGCGAGGCTCTCGTCCTCGAGGTCTACCGCTACGAGGTCCAGCAGGTCGCCGACACCGCCTGCCAGCTCCTGGAGACGCGCGCGCCCGACCAGGCCCTGCGGGAGTGGATGGACCGCCTCGCGCAGTACGCCATGGCCAAGGCCGGCCTGGCCGACGCGATGCGCAAGGCCACCAGCACGCTGGGCACGCTGGCCGGAGTGGGCCACGGGCCGGTGACCTCGGCCGTCACACTCCTCCTGAAGGCGAACGAGGAGGCGGGCACCATCCGCCCCGGCGTCACCCCCGACGACTTCCTGCTCGCCATCGCGGGCCTCTGGCAGATCGACCCGCACGGCGACTGGCAGACGCGCGCCGGACGGCTCCTGGACCTGGTCATGGACGGGCTGCGCGCGGGAGCGCCGCGCTGACGCATGCGGCGGCCAGCAGCTCGTGCGGCGGCATGTCCGCGCTGATCGGGGGCGGGGCGGCCCGCCGCCGTGTCGTGGGTTTGCGGGGCGTCGGCGCGCAGCTCCACCCCCGACAGTCCGTTGTCTGCTGGATTCATGACTTCAAGTGTTTCGTTGAAGTCGCACCGGAGACTCTCGCTCGCTGCCGTTCGCCGCCCCGGGAGTATCACGCTGTGAACCCTCAAGCCCCGGTGCCACCCCGTCGTGACAGAATCCGGCCTGAACAGCGGCGATGAGGGTGTGAGCGCAGTGAGACGGCGGACCAGAACCGGCACATGGGACCGCTTCGTGGCATCGGACCCCGGGCTCCTGCGACTGATGGCGGGGCTGCGGACGGTCGGCGCGATCGGGCTCACGCTCGTCGTCCTCGCGCTGCTCGGCACCGACGTCACCCACATGGTCGCGGGTGCCATGACCGCGATGGTCTCCACCTTCGCCATCAAGGAGAAGGAGGTGCGCGGCCAGGCGATCACGCTCGCTCTCGGCCTGCCCGTCGCCATGGCGGCGATCTCCCTGGGTGCTCTGCTGCACGACCAGGTCGTCGCGGGGGACATCTTCTTCATCGCGCTGATCTTCGGCGCCGTCTACAGCCGCCGGTTCGGCGACCGGGGCACCGCCCTTGGTCTGATCGGCTTTCAGGTCTACTTCGTCTCACTGTTCGTGGGCGCCACCACAGCCGCCCTGCCCCGCCTCCATCTGGCTCTGGCCGTCGCCTTCGCGTGCAGCGCTGTCGTACGGTTCGCCGTCGTGCCGGAGACTCCGGGGCGTGATCTGGGGCGGCTGCGCGTCGCCTTCCGAGCGCGGCTGGCGCAGCTGGTGGCCACACAGATCGAGCTCCTGGACGCCACGCCCGCGCAATTGGAGAAGGTCCTCGCCGAGCTGCGGCGCGGTACCTCCCGGCTGCACGAGACGGCCTTGATGATCCAGGGCCGCCTTGAGGAGGGCACCCCCGACGCCGCCACGGCGGCTCTGGTCCAACGACGCGTGGCGGACGCGGAGATCGCGGCCGAACGCCTCGGCGTGCTCCTCCTGAACGCGCGCAGCGCCGAACGCGCGGACACCCTCACCCTGCACCTGCCGCACGCGCCCGTTCCGGCGACCGGGACGCGCATCCGCGCCGAGGATGACGCGACCGTCACCCTGCGCCGCGACCTGAAGGCGCTGCATCTGGTGGTCGGCCATCCGGTCGCCGACGACCGGGGTACGGCACTGGCCCACGTGCGCAACCGGCTGCTCGGCTACCGCGACGAGGACAATCTGCCGCGGGCGTCGGTCGCCGTCCAGGATGTGTTCCGCGGCATCGGTGAAGCGGCCCGAGCCGTCCTCGGCCTGCGCATCGCCCTCGACGGCCCCCAGGACGAGTCCGACGACTCACCGGCGACGACCCGCTCCCGCGAGGAGTTCGACGCCGAGGACATCGCGATCGCCGGCGCCGAGGAGGCCGCCGAAACCGAGGAGGACGACCGCACGGGCCTCCGGCGGCCCACCACCAGGGCCGCTTTCCAGGTCTCGGTGGGTTCGACCCTGGCCATCATCGGCGGCGAGTTCCTCTCCACTCAACGCTGGTACTGGGCGGTGCTCACCTGCTGGGTGGTGTTCCTCAACACCGCTTCCACGGGCGAGATCCTGGTCAAGGGCTATCGACGGCTCCTGGGCACGGTACTCGGGGTGGTCGCCGGTGTGGCGCTCGCGGGTCTGGTCGGCAACCACACGTGGGTCGCGTTCGCGCTGGTCCTGGTCTTCATCTTCGCGATGTTCTTCACCGCTCCCCTGTCGTACGCGCTCATGTCCTTCTTCGTCACGGCGATGCTGGGTCTGCTCTACACGCTCCTGAACACCTACAGCCTCGCCGTGCTCTGGCTGCGCATCGAGGAGACGGCGCTCGGGGCCGCCTGCGGCATCATCGCCGCGGTCCTCGTCCTTCCGGTGCGCACCGACCACCGCACCGACGAGCTCCTGAACACGGTCCTGACCCGGCTCGCCGACGTCATCTCCGCGTCGGTCGAGCAGCTCAGTGGCGGCCCGGCGGCCGATCTCCTGGACAAGGCGCGGGACTTGGACACCGCACTCGATGATCTGCGCGCCTCCATCCAGCCGTTGACCCATCCGATCACCCCCCTGCGTGGCCGCCGCAGGACCGCCCGCTATCTGGTGGCGCTCCTGGAGACCTGCGCCTACCACGCCCGTTCCCTCGCGGCGACGGCCGAGCTCGTGCCCTTCAGCAAGAACGTCGCGGCCGATCCGCGCCTTGAGCGGGCCGGCCTGCGCATCGCCCACAACATCGAGGTCATCGCCGGGTACGTGGACGACGACAAGGCCACGGGTGAGGTCGAGTCGGGTGCCAGCATCGCCTCGATGCTGGAGGCCGAGGGGTCCGGCGCCCCGCGCTCGGGCACCGTGACCTACCGCGTGCTGCGCCATCTGCAGCGCCTGGACGAGGGAGTGGTGGGCCTCGCGCGGCCTCTCGATGTGCCGGTCGCGGGGCGGTCCGGGAAGACCTCACCGGTCTGAGGCGCGTGCCCGCGCGGTCACTCGTCCCAGCGGCGGTCCGGCGGCAGTGAGGCGCTACCGGACCATCCGTCGAGGACGACGGCTTTCCTCCGGCGGTGGTTCAGTCGAGCAGTCGCGTACGCAGTCGGTCGATCAGGGGGTCGTCGACGCCGAGTTGCTTGACCGCGTAGTTGTGCACCGAGCCGTAGGTGGCGGTCAGGTCGGACAGGAACAGGCGCATGATCTCTTCGGGTGCTCGTCCGTAGCCGGGCCAGTTCAGGGGGCGGTTCGGGTGGGCCGCTCTCCAGTCGGCTATGAGCCGGTCCGTGGCGAGTTCGGTGAGGGCGAAGTCCGCGGCGATGTCGTCCTCGTCCACGCCGAGCAGCGAGAGGACGAGCCCCGCGAGCAGCCCGGTGCGGTCCTTGCCCGATGCGCAGTGGAAGACCTGCGGGGCGCTTCCGGAAGCGATGACCTCAAGGGCCTGGTGGAGCTCCGCGGCGCCGTCGATGGCGACTTCGGCGTATCGGTCGGCGAGGAAGCGCCAGGGGTCGAGGGCGGGGTCGATCTCGGCCTGGTCGTAAGGGCGGTGCTCCACACTGAGGTTGGCGTACGCGAGCCCTTCCGCTGCGGGCACCCGTCCCTTTGCTTCGATCTCCCACGGATAGCGCAGATCGATCACCGTACGGATTCCCAGCGACAGGAAGCGGTCCCAGTCGGCGTCCCGCAGCTTGGCGAGCGAGTCGGAGCGGTACAGCCGGCCCCAGCGCACAGTGCGACCGTCAGAGGTCCGATAGCCGCCCAGGTCACGGAAGTTGTGCAGGCGCTCGAAGTCTATGTGTCGTCTCACCCGCGGGATTCTACGTGGCGCAGGCGCGGGGATCAGCGGTTGCCAGGGACTCCCGCAGGAACGCTGCCGCCTCCCGCAGGGGCGCGGGGGTGTCGGGCTTCCTGAGCAGTAGGGACGCCGTGCGGCCGAGTGTTCGCGTCGTGCGTACGGACCCGATGCGGGCGGCACCGGGCGCCAGCCCGGCGATGAGGTCCTCCGCGTCCCTCCAGGCTCCGGCTCGTGCCAGGGCCCAGAGGAGCTGTGCGGTGAAGAGGTTCCGGTAGGAGGGGCCGGGCGCGGTGGCCGCCTCGTGCAGGAGGGGAACGGCCTGGTCCCATCGGTGCAGCCGGGCCAGGACCCAGCCCCGGTGGCCGAGCAGCTCGGTCTGGTCGATCCACCAGGCCCAGGGCGGGTCGTGGCGCGAGACGCCGTCCAGGAACCGGCTCTGGGCACGGTCCATCAGGTCCATGGGCGCACGGTGGCCGCCGAGCATGGCGATCGCGTGTGCCCGGCGGATCAGGACGAGGCTGCTGACCCTGGCGGGCAGCGTTCGCGCCTCGTTCACGCGAGCCGCCGTCTCCAGGGCGGTGCGCGGCTCTCCCGTATGGGCCTTGAGCATGCTGTCGTTCAGGAGGACGAAGCGGGCGGACCAGCGGTCACCGCAGAGCTCTGCCAGGGCCAGCGCCCGTGCGTTCATCCGGTGGACGTCGCGGTAGCAGCCCGCGTCGAAGAGGATCCACCCGATGACCTCGCACAGTTCGGCAAGTACCGCGAGCTCATCGCTGTCACGGGTACTGAGGCTCCCGGGATCGGCGGACAGTTCCGGGATGAGCCGCGTGGCCTCGCGCACGGCGGGCATCGCTGAGGTCGCGCCGGACGTGGCGTCCAGGGCCACGAGGCGCTCGACGGTGCGAAGAGCCAGGGGGATCACCCTGCCATGGTCCCGCACCCGTCGAAGCTCCGGCCAAGTGGCCACCGCCGGATTCAGCAGCCCCCGGATGACGGTGCCGATGCGCCGGTCCGGAGCGTGGCCGGGGCGCCACAACAGCCGCCGCCGTCCTCGGGCTTGGCGGCATCGGGCTCATCGAAGAGGCCCGCACCACCGCAGACGCCGGTCTCCGGGAGCGTCAACTCCACGCGCTCCGCGGCCTCTTGGTCCCCGGCCAGGGAGGCGGCGATGGAGCGCACCTGCTCGTAGCCGGTCATGGCGAGGAACGTCGGTGCGCGGCCGTAGGACTTCATGCCGACGAGGTAGACGTCCCGCTCGGGGTGGGAGAGCTCGCCCACCCCGTGCGGATAGACGGTGCCGCAGGAATGGACGTTGGGGTCGATCAGCGGCGCGAGGCCGACCGGGGCCTGGAGGCGCTCGTCGAGCCCGAGGCGCAGTTCGGCGAGGAAGGAGAGGTCCGGGCGGAAGCCGGTGAGGACGATGACCTCGTCGACCGGGTCCAGGCGGTGCCCGTCCTCTGCCACCAGGACCAGCCGCTCGCCGGCCTTCTCGATCGCGGCGGTACGGAATCCGGTGACGGCGTCGGCGTACCCCTCGTCGACGGCCGCCTTGGCCGCGAGACCGAGCGCCCCGCGGGCGGGCAGCTGATCGGCCTCGCCGCCACCGAAGGTGGCGCTGCCGATGCCGCGGCGCAGTACCCATGCGGCGTGGGTGCCGGGGGTGTCCTTGGCGAGGTCGGCCAGGTAGGCGAGCGCGGTGAACGCGGAGGCCCCGGAGCCGATGACCGCGGTGCGCCTGCCCGCGTAACGGGCGCGCACGGAGGGGTCCTTGAGGTCGGGGACCCGGTAGGAGATCCGGTCGGCCGCCGCCCGCTCGCCGGGGGCGGGGAGTCCGTCGCCGCCGATGGGGCCGGGCGAGGACCAGGTGCCGGACGCGTCGATGACGGCGCGGGCGGTGAGCCGCTCCTCGGTGCCGTCGGCGTGCGCGACGTGGACGGTGAAGGGCTGCCGCTCACGGTCGGCGTCGACCACACGGTCCCGCCCGAGACGGGACACGCCGGTCACCCGCGCCCCGAAGCGGACCCTCTCCCCCAGCGCACCGGCGAGCGGCTCCAGGTAGCGGGCCGCCCAGTCGCCGCCGGTGGGGTAGGTATCGCCGTCCGGCTTCACCCAGCCGGTGGGAGCCAGAAGCTTCTCGGCCGCGGGGTCGACGACTTCGGCCCAGGCGGAGAAGAGGCGTACGTGACTCCACTCGCGGACGGCGCTGCCCGCACCCGGTCCTGCCTCGAGGACCAGCGGCTCGATGTCGCGCTCGACGAGATGCGCGGCGGCGGCCAGACCGACGGGGCCGGCTCCGATCACCACGACGGGCAGGGCGGCGGTGTACGCCTCGGTCGTAGGCACGGTCACGGCGACTCCCCTGGTTGGTTCGACATCTGTCGATGCCCTCGCCCGGCCCAGCATCCCACCTGATTCGACATCGGTCAACATAGACGGGTATCAAAACATAGGGTGGCGGAAGTGCTGCACCCTGTGAGCCTGGTTCGACGCGTGTCAACATAGACGTATGCCGAATACGAAGGTGCTGCCGGAGCCGACCGTGGTGGCCGACGTGGTCCCGTGCTGCCCGCCGCTCACCGAGCGCCCGCTCTCCGCCGGGGAAGCAGTCCGTACGGCCGCGATGTTCAAGGCGTTGGGCGACCCGGTCCGGCTGCGCCTGTTCTCGCTCGTCGCCTCGCACGAGGGCGGCGAGGCCTGCGTGTGCGACATCTCCGACGTCGGCGTCTCCCAGCCCACCGTCAGCCACCACCTCAAGAAGCTCAAGGAGGCGGGCCTGCTGACCTCCGAGCGGCGCGGGACGTGGGTGTATTACCGTGTCGAGCCGTCCGTGGTGGCCGCCTTGGGGCAGATGCTGCGTCAGGGCGCCGGGCCGCGCCCCGGACACTCGAGGCGGTAGCCGAGCCCTCTGACCGTGTCGGTGGTGCGGCAACCGCCGGGCACGGAACCGATCTTCTCGCGCAGTCACTCGATGTGGACGGTGAGCGTGTCGGTGTCGGTGTCGGTGAGTTCACCGCCCCACAGCTCGCGCAGGATCTGCTCGCACGCAAAGAACTCCCGTTGCGGGAGGAGGAGTTGACCGGGCTCGGCGACATGCTTGACGCGAGGTCAGCCGACTCACCGATACACCTCAGTGGAATGCGAACGGCCCACGTCACGGACGAGTTCCAGGCCGAGGACACGGTCGAGATGGGCGAACGTCTCGAACTTGGCGCCGCCCGGCACGTCCACGGCCGTCTCCAGATCGCCGAGGAGCCGCAGCACGGCCGGGGTGTCGAGTCCGTTCTCCAGAGCGGTGCGGGCCCGCTCCACGAAGTCAGCCGGCATCGCCTTGGACGGCTCATCGGCCCAAGCGGCCACGGACTTGCGCCAGTTGGCCAGCTTCTCACCGGCGGCAGCGACGGCCTTCGCGCCGACCTCGACGGTTTCGTGGGGCGCGTGGCCAAGGAGGAGCAGCCGCAGGGCGAACATGTCCCGGTCCTCGTCACCCTGGCCCTTGTCCCGGTACGCGCCTCCCGTGGTGGTGGCTTCGCCGACATGGAGCGACAGGCCGCCCGCGGCTTCGTACGTGCGGCTGGTGAAGTGAACGGCCGGCGGGCCGCCGAGAGCTTCGGTGATCTCGTCCACGGTGCCGTGGGCGTCGGCCGGACGGATACCGGTGGCGTCGGCCGACGCCACCGGCGGGCAGGTCCACCCGATGAGAACAGTCCGGCCGCGCAACTCGGCGACGCGGGCCAGCACGTCGGCGACGAGGAGCACACGCAGACCGGTCAGGGCGTCCGGGCCCTCTAGGTCGTCGCGGTCGTCGGGGTCGTCGGCCGAGGGCGCGTGGACGCACATCCGCAGCGGTCCGAACCCGGCCAGATCATCAACGATGCTCAGCACACCACTGAGACTAGGCGTACCGCTCCTCGATGGCACCCGGCCGGAGCGGGTATGGGGCCCGGTCGCGTTCGGCCTTCTGCGCGCGCTGCGCGCGAGGGCCTGCGGTGGGCGGCCTTCACCGGTGCGCGGGCGGGATCTCCGGTTTCCGGGGCTGGACCCTCATCGCCTCTGCGTCGCCGCCCTCAGCCCCGGCGCTGATCCAGCAGCCGCTACTATCTGCGGCCATGGCGTCAGGTCTGCGGGACTCGGTGTGCGGAGAGCGGCGGACTGCCGCGCGCTGCGCCGTATTCGGGGTGAGCCTGGCCACCCTGCTGGCCGTCCTGTGCGTGTGCTTCGGTTCCGCGGCTCATCACGAGGAGCCGGGCGCCCGCGACGTGCTCTCCTTCTCCGCAGCGCTCACGCCCACGGCCGGAGCCGGTGGCCCGAGCCCCGCCGACGAAGCCTCCCAGGGCCACAGCTGCCCGCCCGGCGACCGGTGTGCCTCCGCCACGCACGCCGCGGCGATCGCGCTCCCGGCCCCCGAACCAGCGGTGCCGACGGCTCTGGGGGAGGCGGGTCTGCCCGCGGCTCCGGGCACGGCACATCCCGTCCCGCGGGCGCCTGTTCACCGATACGCCCCGGATCTCCACGTCCTTCAGGTGCAGAGGACCTAGGCCGAACCCCCGCGCGGCAATCCCGTCGTCCCGTCCTTCACACGCACACGGACACGGACACGGACATGGTCACTGCCGCGCGCTCGTGCCGTTCACCTCACACACCACCACCGCCGCGCCCCGGGCACGGCGGGGACAAGGACACCCCGGACATGGGCACCTCCAAGACAGGCAAGAAGGCTGCGACCTCCGCCGCACGCAAGGCCCGCATACAGGAGCTGCGCCGCGCCGAGCAGGCGCGCGAACGCCGCAACCGCGTCATCGCCATCACCGCGGGCGTGGCCGTACTGGCCGGACTCGCCGGATTCGGCTCGTACGTCCTGTTCGACGCGTCGGAGAAGAAGGACAAGGAAGAAGCCGTCGCGCAGGCCCCCGTCAAGGGGGAGAAGACGTGGGACGCGAAGAAGCTCGGGCGCAATCACGTCACGAAGGAGGTCGACTACCCGATGACGCCGGCAGCGGGCGGCGATCACAGCCAGGCCTGGGCCAACTGCCAGGGCGATGTGTACGACAAGCCGCTGGGCGAGGAGAACGCCGTCCATTCGCTGGAGCACGGCGCCGTCTGGATCACGTACAACGACAAGGCGGCGACCGGCGACATCAAGACGCTGAGCCAGAAGGTCAGCGCGACGCCCTACACGCTGATGAGCCCCGTCGAGGACCAGAAGGGTGCTCTCACGCTCACCGCGTGGGGCCGCCAGCTCACCGTGGACAAGGCTTCCGACCCGCGGGTCGAGCAGTTCCTTGGCAAGTACGTCCAGGGGGAGCAGACGCCCGAGCCGGGAGCGGCCTGCACGGGTGGGGTCGGACCGGCCTGAGGGAGAGCGGCGCTCGGGCGGCAGCAGCACTCGAGCGGGAGCGGCCGGGCGGGGAGTCACCGCCCGGCCGGGCGCTCCGCCTGCCCGGCCCTTCCCCGGCCGCTCCATCGCCCCGGACCCCATGCCCATGCCCATGCCCCGAGTGCCTCGCCCTGCCCCGGCCCCGCCGCGGAACCAGCGTGCCCGAGCGCTCCCCCGCCGCTCACATCCCGTGATGCGCGAGGGCCTTGTGCGGGTCCGGGGCTCCGGGCGCGGTCGCCGGGTCGGCGTGTACCAGCGCCGCCGTCAGTTTCCCGACCGCGTGGAGCAAAGCGTGCTCCGCGTCCACCGCGACCGCGTGCGCCTCCCGGACGGACAACTCCCCGTCCACCACGACCGCGACCTCCGCGCGCAGCCGGTGTCCGATCCAGCGAAGGCGCAGCTCGCCGACGCCACGTACGCCGGGAACCGTGAGGAGCGCTTCCTCCGCCGCGTCGACCAGGGCCGGGTCGACGGCGTCCATCACCCGGCGGAAGACCTCGCGCGCCGCGTCCCGCAGGACCAGCAGGATCGCCGCGGTGATGAGGAGGCCCACGATCGGGTCGGCGAGCCGCAGACCCAGTGCGGTGCCGCCCGCGCTCAACAGGACGGCGAGCGAGGTGAATCCGTCCGTCCGGGCATGCAGACCGTCGGCGACCAGAGCGGAGGAGCCGATCTCGCGGCCGACACGGATGCGGTAGCGGGCGACCCATTCGTTGCCGATGAAACCGATGACGGCAGCCGCGGCCACCACCCAAAGGTGCTCCAGAGTGCGGGGGTTGAGCAGCCGGTCGAACGCGGCCCAGGCCGCGAAGGCCGCCGACGCGGCGATCGTCAGGAGGATGACGATGCCGGCGAGATCCTCGGCGCGGCCGTAGCCGTAGGTGAAGCGGCGGGTGGCGGCCCGTCGGCCCAGGACGAAGGCGATGCCGAGGGGAATCGCGGTCAGGGCGTCCGCCGCGTTGTGCACGGTGTCGCCAAGGAGGGCGACCGAACCGGTGAGCACGACGATCACCGCCTGGGCCACGGCCGTCACGCCCAGAACGGCCAGCGAGATCCACAGTGCCCGCATGCCGCGCGCGGACGATTCCAGCGCCGGGTCGACCTTGTCCGCGGCCTCGTGCGAGTGCGGCTTCAGGACGTGCCCGGCCTTGTGCCGCCACCCGGTATGCCCGCGACCGTGGTCGTGATCGGGATCGTGGTGGTGGTGATGCTCGTGCGGAGGGTGCGGGTGTCCGTGCTGCTCACTCACGAGTACGGCCTTCCGACGCGGGACGGAGAGTGGACACCGCCAGGCGCCCGTGCCCATTATGTGCGTATGAGCGCACGCATGCACCTATCACCTGCGCACGATGCGCACCCGCGAGATCCGGGCGCCGAGCACTTCGCCCACGCGGCCGAGGTCCTCGGCCTCCTCGCCGACCGCACCCGCCTCGCCCTGCTGCACACCCTCGGCAAGGGCGAGGCCGATGTCATGACGCTGACCGCCGCGTGCGGCGCGGCTCGCCCGGCGGTCAGCCAGCACCTGGCCAAACTCCGCCTCGCCGGTCTCGTCTCCGTACGCAGGGAAGGCCGACGGATGATCTACGGCCCGCCCGACGGGCACCTGCGCCGCGTGGTCGACGAGGTCCTGAACCTCGCCGACCACCACCTCAGCGGCACGGTCACCCACGACTGAGCGGGCGTCAGGCGTAGTTGCGCCTGCCGCGCCGGTAGTCGATCTCCCCCAACACGATGTCCACGGCCATGAAGGCCGCCAGCGAGATGCCGAGCAACGGCACGAAGTAGCCGAGCACGGCGATCGCCGCCATCAACGGGACCAGGACGTACGCCGGGACATGTCGCCACGCCCCGCGCGGCAGCGGCCGTCCGAAGGAACCGCCGCGCCCGCGCTGCCACCACATGCGGTAGCCCCACACGATCATCAGGATCAGGCTGAGGGCGAGAGCGACGAGCACGATCTGGTTGGCGAGACCGAACAGGGTGCCGGTGTGGGCGTCGATGCCCCAGCGGGTCAGCTTGGCGAGCACGGGGTAGTCGGCGAACCGCAGCACTTCGGTGACCTCGCCGGTCGCCGGATCGACGGCGACGGAGTCCTGCTTCTCGGGCCAACTGCGCTGGATCTGCCGGACGACGTACGCGGACGACGCGTCGGCGGGCGGTACGACCTCCACCGGGTTGGAGAGCCCCTCGGCGCGTGCCGCCTTCAGGACGGCGTCGAGCCCGACACCGTCGCCGCCGCCGGCACCGGCACCGGCCGAGCCCGTTCCGCCGTGCCCCGCGTGCTCCCCGCCGCCCGCGGCGGTCGCCGTCAGCGCCGGTGTCGTCTGCCCGATGGCCTCGCGCAGGTCGCTGACGCTCTGTCCCGCGTACGCGGACCAGGTCAGGCCCGTCGCCGACAGGCAGATCAGCCCGACGGCGGCCCACACGCCCACCGAGCCGTGCAGCGAGAGCGTGCGCCGACGGCCCGTGGCCCCGCGCAGCTTGCGCCGGGAGCGGCGGCGCCCGAACCACAGCACCAGGCCTCCGCCCGCGATGACCCACAGCCAGCTGGCGGCGAGCTCGCTGTAGAGCCGGCCGGCCTCACCCAGGTGCAGGTCGCGGTGGAGTTCGTCGATCCAGGTGCGCAGCGGCAGCGCGCCGGTGGAACCGTACTGCTCCAGCGCACCCCGCAAGTCGCCGGTGTACGGGTTCACGAAGACGGCGAGGGTGTGGTCGGCGTCCACGCCCGGCGTCCCGGACAGCAGCACGCGGGTCGTCGCGCCGTCCTCCGACGAGGGACGCACCGCGCTGACCGTGCCCTCGGGATGGGCCTTACGGGCGGCGGCCACCTGTTGCGAGATCGGTAGTGCGGTCTTGTTCTCGCCGACGGAGACGCGCAGTTCGTGGGAGTACACGATCTTCTCGGCCTGGTACGAGCATGCGTACAGGAGCCCCGTGGTGGCGGCGACGAGCAGGAAGGGCGCGATGAGCACCCCGGCATAGAAGTGCAGGCGCAGCACGAGCGGACGCAGCGACGTCCATCCCGACCGTCCTGAGGAGGGCGGCGCCCCCTGGGTCTCCTGCCCGTCGGCCGGGGCGAGGAGTGTGGGTTCGGCGGACATGCGCTGCTCTCCTGGGTCAGGGGTGGTGCGGATCGGCCTTGTCGGGCCGGTGCAGGAGTCGGCCGGAGAGGCGGCAGAGTTCCCCGCGATGCGCGCGAGTTCCGTGATGCGCGCCACGTGGGCGGGTGGTGGACATGCGGGTGCGCCAGGAGGAACCGGCGGACCGCCGTGCGCCGCGATGGGCGAGCTCCGCGCCCTTCACCGGCGGCGGAGGGGGGACTAGCGTCGAGAGACCGGGTGTCCTCAGGTCCGGGAACCCCCGGGGCCGGGGCCCTCAAGACCTTGTTGGAGACGCGATGCTCCAGACACGCGAGTTGTTCGACAGCCTTGCCTCGCGCGCCGACCACCTCGACAACCAGACCCTCGCCACCGCTGCCGACGCCCTCTCCTCGTGCGAACTGGCCGTGACCGCCTGCGCGGTCGGCATGCTCGCCGAGAAGGAGGCCGATGAGCTGCGGGCCGCGATCAACCGCGACCTGAACTGCGCCGACGTGACCGCGGCGACGCGGCGGGTCCTGACGCGCGGCACGGACGCCGATCCCGCGCTGATGGCGGCGCAGTTGGAGGCGTGTGCGATCGCCTGCGAACAGAGCCACGAGCTGTGCGTTCAGCACGCGCCGCAGCACGAGCACTGCCGCATCTGCTCCGAGGCCACCGACAGCGCGGCGTCCGCGTGCCGCGAGGCCCTGCGGAACCTGCGGGCCTAGGCGGTTTCGTCTGGATCAGTGGGGCGTTGCCCGCTGCGGATGTGGGCCATCGACCCAACCTCGCAGGAGACCGCGACCATCTGGGTACCGGCAGACCGTCACGGAAGATCGAGGCCGATGGAACCATCCGCCCCACCCGTCGAGTGGTACACCCTGTGTGGATACGAACATGGTCACTCATCCTCTGTACGGCCCTCGCCGGCATCGCCCTCGGCCTGACCCCGGCCGCGTCGGCCATGGCCACGTCCGCGGGCGTGAACGGGCTCGCGCTGGAGGGCGTCTCGGCCACGCGTTATCTGCCGGAGCCGGACAATCGGCAGTATGACGACCCCGATCCGCAGGACTTCGGCTTCACGCTGAAGCGGGACCGGGCGGAGCGGTCCACGCCTGTACGCATACGGATCGACGCCAGTGCGCTCAACGGCATCGCCACGGTCGGCAGGCTCAGCAAGAGCTGCCACTACGGCGACGACCGCGCGCACGTCGAATGCGCGTACACCCCGCGGTCGGCCCGCAGCGAGGTCAAGCCCTTCGCGCTCACCATGACCGACGCCGGCGCGGCCGGTGACCACGGCAGGGTGACCGTCGCCGCGTCCGCCGGCTCGCGCCCGGCGGTCGAGGCCTCAGCCGACGTGTGGGTGGGCCTGCCCCAGCTCCACATGAGCGCGGAGTTCGAGAAGAAGGTCCAGCCGTCGGGCGGCACAGCCCCTGTGCGGATGAGTGTCCGCAACAGCGGAAAGGTGCCCGCACCCGACGGCATCGGCTTCACCGTCGACGGCGACCAACGCGTCGCCCTCACACACCTCCCCCGTAACTGCGGCAGGTCCACGGAGACCGACAACATCGCCGTGTGCAGGTTCGGCAGCGAGGCTCTCGCCCCGGGGGCGACCGTGACGCTGGACCGTCCCCTCGACCTCCACGTGCCCAAGCGCATCCTGCGCGCGACCCTGGATCTGCACGCCTGGGCGATCGGCAGTCAGGACGACCCGCGGCTGCCCGAGAACGCGTACCGGAAGGGCGAGAGGTACTACGGCCACTGGCAGCAGGGGAAGGCAACCGCCCCCGCCGTGGGGCTCCGGAAGCAGTCAGGGGCGGACGGCGGCTTCAGAAAGTACCTGCGAAGGTGGATCGAAACGGACGCCCGCCTCGACATCTCAGCCGACGCGGGCACCATCCGGGGGAAGGTGGGGGAGACGGTCGAGGTGCCCATCCACATCAGCGAGCGATGGCCGGACGGGAGCCGCAACAGCTCCTTCTACGTCGAGTGGGCCTACCGGTTCACCGCCCCGGAGGGAACCACCGTGGTGCACGGGCCGATGGAAGAGGGCGAACCGCTGTGCCCCGGCAAGGGCCGCACACTCTCCTGCCCGAGCACCATGCCCGGCGACCACATCACTCTGCACATCGACCGCAAGGTCCCGGACGCCGCCGCGCGGATCGAGATCGTGCAGAGCAAGAGCCACCCCGCTCACGACCCCGTACGCGCCAACGACCGTGCCACGCTGCCCCTTTATGTCGACGGCGTGATGCCGAAGCCTTGGACCCGCATCGTCTCGGCCGTTGCCCCGTGGGCTGTCGGAGCGGCGGTCGTACTGGCGGGCGGCGCGCTGTACTGGTGGCGCAGGCGGCGTTCGCGGCGGCCGGTCACCCGGTGACCGCAGGCGTGTGCCGGGTCCGGGCCACGGTTCGCTCCGCGTTCCCCGATCCGGCAGACTGCCCGGATGGACTATGAGTTCTGGAACGACATCCACACCCGCGGCGGCATCCCCGCGGTCAGGAACGCTCTGGAGGAGCTGGCCGAGCGCGGTTCTGCCGAGGACGTGGACGCCGCGATGGATCTGGCCTGCCGGGTCATCGAGGACGACACCGCCCGCCTTCAGGCCCGAGCGGATCAGGCCGAGGCCAGGCTGCGGATGCTGACCGACGAGGCGCGTGAGGTGGAGCGGCAGGTCGACGCGCATGCCGGGGCCGAGGGGTCCGGCGAGGCGTCGGCGCGCGCAGAACGGGAGTAACCGCGGCCGGGCGCCGGGCAGCTGGACCCCGGGGCCGGGTGACGCTTGGCGCTTGGCGCTTGGCGCTTTCGGGGCTCCAACGCGAGCCCGGCCGGTGCCAACGTCCCACCGTCCGGCGCGTACCTCGTACGCGTCTTCCACCGCCTTCTGACCGTGGAAGACCTCGGCGCAAGTGGCACGACGGCACCGACCCCCGAAGAAGTCGGGGCGATGTACGACCAGTTCGGCGACATCCTCGCCATGACGCTCGGCTCGACCGCTCTGCCCATCGGCATGTGTGTGCTCTACGAGGACCGGCGCGGCGAGATCGAGGAGCGGTTCGGCAAGGAGGCCCTGGCCCACAGCGATCCGCTCATGACCCCCTGTCGCTCCTTCTGCCGCGGCCACGTGGACTACTTCCTGCTCGTCGTGCGCGCCCCCGAGGCCTGACCGCGGCGGATCAGTGGGTTCGGCGGGTCCGCTGGTCAGCTCACCGTCACCGTGACGACCGGTGAGACGGTGGTACCGCTGGCCACGCGCAGTTCGTTCTTGCCCTTGATGCCGAGCTTCACGCGCAGGCCGTAGCTCCCGGTCGCGCTGGTGACCGTACTGGCGGGCAGGGCCTTCCACGCCCCGTGCTGCTTCTGCTGCAGGGTCACCTTGCTGCCTGCCTTGACTCCGGTGGCCTTGCCCGTGAGGCGCAGCTCCTGCCACGCGCGGACGTGGGAGACGGACGCCTTCGCCGTGAGCGTGGCCGCGACGGGCTCAGCGGCGGCCTGCGCCGGCCGGGGCTCGGGGCCGGACCCGGCGGCGAGCGCGACGGTGGCGGGAATCAACAGGACCGATCCGACGAGAGCGGAGACGGCGGTGGTGCGCAGCAGGCTGCGGCGGTTGTTTCGCATGACGGCAGTGATCCCCTTGGGTGTCGGTCGGTACGTGTTCCTCCGGGTGCGACGAGCCGCCGCACCCTGAGGAACATAAACGTATGCACCCGACATTGCGATCACCCGGAGGGCGCGTAACAGAATCCGGCAAAACCGGTCACAGCGCCGCAACTGCCCGCACGGTCCCTCGCGTTGCGCCACGCGTTGGGCCCTCGCGGCCCGGTCAGCGGCGGGCCGGGTACGCGCGGTGACTTCGTCGCGCGCCCCCTCACCTGCCCCCCTTCTCGCCGTCGCGCGCCTTGCCGGCGGCCGGCAGGGACTCGATCCCATGCCGCCGCTCCCCCAGAACCCGCCGGCAGTTGGCGGCTTCCGCGGCCGGTCCGAAGGCTCCCTCAGAGACCCCCTGAGCGCGCCGTTCCGCCACTGCGGCCGCGGTGTCGGCGGTCACGAGATCGGCGTTGATCGCTGTCGCGGCCGTCATGCCGGAGGCCGCGGACACCATCACTCCCGCCACGAGGTCGGTGGCGTTGCCCGCGACCCACACCCCCGCGACGCCCGTGAACCCGGTCGCGTCCGACTCCACGTAACTCCCGGCACCCATGGGATGGTCGACGCTCTTCAGGCCGAGTCCCGCGAGCACCGCACCGCGCGCCTCGAACCGCGGTGCCACGGCGAGGGCCCGCACCGGGACACGCCCGCCCGAGGCCATCCGTACGCCGGTGAGGTGGTCGGCCTCGACGTCGAGGCCGACCACCTCACCGTCCACCACCGCGATGTCGCGGGCGGCCAGCTGCTCCCACTGCTCGTCGGTCAACTCGCCGGCGGTGTGCAGGAACAGGGTCACCTCAGGCGACCACTGACGGAACAGCAGCGCCTGGTGCGTCGCCATCGGGCCGGTCGCCAGGACACCGATCGGCTCGTCGCGCACCTCCCAGCCGTGGCAGTAGGGACAGTGCAGGACGTCACGGCCCCACCGCTCGCGTACGCCGGGTACGTCGGGAAGCTCATCGACGAGCCCCGTGGTCACCAGCAGGCGCCGCGCCACATAGCTCCGCCCGCCGGCGGTCTCCACGACGTAGCGCTCGGAGACCCGCCGGGCACCCGTCACCAGGTCCGACACGATCCGCCCCCCGTAGCCGACGACCTCCTCCCGGCCGATCCGCAGCAGCTCGCCCGGCGCGAGGCCCTCGCGGGAGAGGAACCCGTGCACGCCGTCGGCGGGAGCGTTGCGCGGCTCACCGGAGTCCACCACCAGCACGGAACGCCTGGCCCGGGCCAGGGTCAGCGCCGCCGACAGACCGGCCGCGCCGCCCCCGACCACCACTACATCCACATCCGCAGCCGCGTTCAGATCAGCGGCGATGTCTCGCTCGTTCGTCTCAGTCATGCCGACACCGTGCGCCCGACATCAGCAGAACGGCAAGCTTCCTTGCTGTTTCAGCAAGGAAGCCAGCTCACCGCTCACACCGCAGGTCCTCCAGGTCGACCGTGTCGGCCATCACCCGCATGCCCTTGTCGTTGGGGTGGAGATGGTCCCCGCCGTCGAAGACCGGCAGCAACCGTTCCTGGTCGTACGGGCTGCGGAGCGCTTTGTCGAAGTCGGTGACGGCGTCCAGCTCGCCGCTGTTCCTGATGAAGTCGTTGACCTCTTGGCGCACCGCCTCGCCGGCGGCGTCGAACTCCGACCAGCCCTTGAAGGGCGGCACCGTCCCGCCCACGACGCACTTGCCCGCCGCGTGCGACCGGTCGATGATCTGCCGGTATCCGGCGATGAGTTGCTCCGCGGTGACGCCGGTGTGCGCCTTGATGTCGTTGATGCCCTCGAACAGGAACACCGTGCGCACGCCCGGTTGGGAGAGGACGTCTCGTTGCAGCCGGGCAGTGGCGCTCTGCCCGGCGCCGTCGACAAGGACCTTGTTGCCGGAGATTCCCTCGTTGGCGACCCCCTTGATGCCGGTGCCGGACGTGCCCTGGAGTCGCCGGGACAGATAGTCGGGCCAGCGGCGGTTCATGTCGGTGGTGGACTGCCAGCCGTCGGTGAGGGAATCGCCGAGCGCGACCACAGCGCCTGTGTCCGCCCCGCTCTCCACGCTCACCGCGTCGAGATAGAACCACGAGCCGATCCGCTCGCTCCAGCTGCCCTCGCTCTCCTCGCGGGCGTGGTCACCGTTCGCCGCGTACGACGTCTGCATGGCCATGCCGTGCCCCGTCGCCCGGCCCGCGGCCTCGGCCACGTACAGGCTGACGACCAGATCGCTCTGTGCCGCGAGCTGTCCGAGCAGCGGGTCGCTGGTCACACTGGAGCCCGGCGCCACTGTGACGGACCGCGCGCCCCCGAAGCTGACCCGGCGGTTGCTGCCGGGCACGAGCCGCGCACCCTCCTCGCGCGCTGCGGCGTAGACGCTCCCGAAGGTCACCGGCCGGTCGCCGAAGGCGTTGGACAGCCTGACGCGCGGTTGGGATCCACCGACGCTGGTGCGGACGACAAGGCGGTAGCTGCGGTCGGCCACCGCCTGGCCGAGCCGGTCGGCGCTCGCTCCCCAGGTGACGACCTGATGCCGGGGCGGCCGGCCCACCGCCGACGCCGCTGTCATCGGTAAGCACAGCGCGAGCACGAGCCCGCAGACGAGGACGATCGCCCGGCCGCTCCGCCGCATGAACCGCAGCCGGGGTCTCAACTGCCCTCTCCCCGCAGCGTGATGGAGCCACCCGGCTCGAGAGCGACCTTCCGTGTCACTCCCCCGCACACCACGGTGGTGCTGCGACCGCCGACACTGCGCAGCCGCGCCCGGGTCACCTTCCCGTTCCGCCAGCGCAGGTCGACGACGAAACCGCCGCGTACGCCGACGCCGGAGACCGATCCCGAGCGCGCCCAGGCCTCGGGCAGGGCCGGGAGCAACTCGACGTGTCCCGGGCGTGAGGAGACCAGCATCTCCAGCATCGCCGCCGCCGTGCCGAAGTTGGAATCGATCTGGAAGATGCCGCGGCCCTTCTCGACCTCGTAGATGTCGAAGAGGTTCATCGCGGTGCCGTTGCTGCCGCCGATGGACGGCCGCAGGTTGTTCACGACCAGTTGGTACGCCTTGTCCGCGTCCTTCAACCGCGCCCAGCACAGACTCCGCCAGGCGTTGGCCCAGCCGAAGCTCTCCATGCCGCGCGCGGTGAGCAGCGCCCTCGCCCCATCGACCAGGGCCTTCGATGTCGTTGCGTCGGGGCGGATCCGGTCGCCGGGGAAGAGCTGGACGAGCGGGGAGAGGTGGCGGTGGGTGGTCTCGCCGAGGTTGTCGGGGGACATCCACTCCTCCAACCACCCGGTCGTCGGACTCACTCCGGGGAGGTGGAGGCGATCCTTGAGTTCGCCGACCCTCTTGCCATGGGCGGTGTCCCTGCCGAGGACGGAGCAGGCGGTGCGGTAGTTCCCGAAGAGGGCCCAGACCAGTTCCTGCGCGTATGTGATGCCCTTGGCGTCGAGCGGTCCGTGCTCGGGAGACCAGTCGCTGTCGGCGATCAGGACCTCGCGGCTCTCTCCGGTGGCGGGGTCGGTCACGGTCGTGGTGAGCAGGCGCGCTTCCCAGAACTCGCAGGCCCCCTTGAGCAGCGGGTGGATCCTGGCGAGGTAGGCCCGGTCCTGGGTGAACTCGTAGTGCTCGTAAAGGGAGTTGGACAGCCAGGCGTTGCCCGCGGGGTGCCACCACCAGCCATTGCCGCCGTGAATGTTGGTGGAGATGGCCACGGTCCAGCCCGCGATCTTCCCGCTGGAGTTGCGGTAGCGGTTGCGCGGGTCGTTGAACAGGGTCCGGGTGAGCTCGGTCCAGGAGGGAAGCTGCGCCAGGCAGTAGTCGGCGTACGCCTCGAAGCAGGTGGAGAGCGCCGCTCGGTCGGCCAGCCAGTAGTTCATCTGGATGTTGATGTCGGTGTGGTAATCGCCCATCCAGTCCGGGTCGTTGCCGTCCAGCCACAGGCCCTGGAGGTTGAGCGGCAGGCTGTCGCGGGACCCGGCGATCATCAGATAACGGCCGAACTGGAGGTACGACGCCTCAAGTTCGGGGTCGGCTTCACCGTCTCGGGCGCGTGCCTGGACGCGTTCCCAGGTGTCGAGGCGACGCTGCGCCCGCGACGACGTGCCGAGCGAGACGTCCATCCGCTCGAACAGGCGCCGATGGTCGGCGACATGGGTGTGCAGGAGCGCGCCGGGCTCATGGCGGGCGGCCGCGAGCACCTTGGTCCTGGCGAGGCGCTGCGGGTCGAGGGTGGGGTCGCGGTATCCGGCGGCCGCGTCAGGTGCGTAGTTGGTGCCGCCGCTGACGACGACGGTGAGCTCTCCGCAGTTGGTGAAGGAGATCCGCGAGCCGTCGACTGCCACGGTGCCTGTGGTGCTGTAGGCCGTCACCGCGGCGCCGTAGCGCAGCCCGCCGTCCGGGAAGGCGGCACCGAACGATGCGGTGCGGGGGCCGTGCGCGGTGGTGCTCTCGCCGTGGGTGCCCGCGAGCATCACGGTTCCCGTGTAGTGGCCGCCGCCCTTCTGGGAGAAGTGCAGGACGATGGCGTCGTCGGGATGGCTCGCGAAGATCCGGCGGCGGTACGTCGCCCCGGAGCGGACGTACGAGGTGGTGACGATCCCTTGGCTGATGTCGAGGTCGCGGCGGTAGTCGGAGACAGCGGAGAGGTCGTGGTCGGGGATGTCGACGGTCAGTCGCGCGAGGAGGGTGAACGAGCCGAAGTCGCCGCGCCCGTAGGGGAATTGTCCGTCCGCGTCGAGTGTGGCGTTGAGACCGCCGGTCCACATTGTCGCGTCGGTGAGCAGGAGCAGTTCGCGGGCCGGGGCGTTGCCGGCGAGCGCGCCCAGGCGCCCGTTGCCCACCGGCAGACCCTGTTCGATCATCCTCCGCTCGGATGCGGGCGCCCGGTACCAGAAGCGGGTCGTCTCCTCCTCGGCCAGCAGGGGCGAGGCCGTCTGCCGGGTCGCGGGCGCGGAGGCCGCGAAGGCGGGCAGTCCGCCGAGTGCGGTGAAGGCGCCGGCCGCGGCGGCCACGGAGAGGAGGTCGCGGCGGCTCGGTCTGGGTCGGGTTGACTCGGTGTGCTGATCGTCGTCCACGAGGCACTCCATTCCGAAGGGGCGGTGCGGGGCGGAAGATGTGGGCGGCAGCGGTCGTCAGGAACGCTTCGGAACGCCGATCCGGTCGATGTCGGGGGCGTATCCGTCACCGCTGTCGAAGGTGACCGTGTTGGTTCCGGCCTTGAGGGTCACCGGCACTCCGATCGTCTCGGCGGTCCCCCAGTCCCCGGTGGAGGGGAACTTCAGGGCGGTGGAGCCGTTGCCGTTGGCGGAGACCTGGACCGTGCGCGGATCACCGCTGACGTACGCGACCTCGATCACGTAGCGGCCGGCCTTGCGTACCTCGATATCGTTGAAGCGGAGCCTTCCGCCCTGGTAGAGATTGCCGACCTTGCTGCCGCCCGAGCATGCGGGGCAGTCGCCGACCGCCGCGTTGCCGGTGAGGGTGTTGGCATCGGACTCGGCCTCGTATCCCGTCATCTGCTGCTCGGGGCCTCGGGGTGTGACGGTGAACAGGCGTGAGCCGTGGGCGGGCAGCGTCTGCGTCACCTTGTCCTGGTAGGTGCCGATGTCCTCGTGGTTCCACAGGTCGCGGACCTTGCCCCGACCGGAGAAGCCGAGGGTGGAGAAGTCGGCGCTGACGGCGGCGGGGGAGTCGCCCAGATTGAAGAGGGCGACGGTGTGGCTGCCGTCGGCGTTCTTCGCGCTCCAGACCTGCCGGTCACCGGAGGCGGTGACCGGGCGTGCGGGCGGTGTGCTGCCCTGGTTGAGCGCGATGACCTCACGGTTGGTCAGGAGGGAAACGCCGTAGTCGTCGAGGCGGGTGAGGTCGTCGCCGGTGTAGAGGGGTGACTTGGCGATCGCCCACAGGGTGGCGTAGCTCTGCCGTTCGGCCTTGGTCAGGCCGTCCATCTCGCCGTTGCCCACGTTCAGGGAGTCGAGGTCGTTCCAGCCGCCGGGACCGGCGTGCCGGGTCCAGCCGGGGGCGTCTTCCCAGCGGTCGTCGACGGAGTTCTCCCACGACACCAGGGTGTTGCAGTAGCACTCGACGTCCGTGTCGATGCGCCAGCCGTTGGAGTACTTCTTCCAGTCGGCGACATGATTGATGTCGAGCGCCCAGGAGATCTCCAGGTGGATCGGCCGCCCCGCCTTGGCGATCGCCTTCTTCCAGGCGGCCACGTCGGCGACGTTGTTGTAGTTGTCGCCGCTCTTGGAGGAGCCGGGGCCGACGCCGTCGAGCTTGAGGAAGTCATATCCCCAGTCGGCGAAGAGCTGGGCCTGGGAGTCGATGTACTTCTGCGCGCAGGGCCGGGAGAAGTCGAGTTTGTAGGCGCTGTCCCAGCCGTTGGTGGTGCGCAGGTCGTCGTACACGATGTCGGCGGTGCTGCAGCCCTGCGCGTTCCAGATGGGCACCTTGCCCTCGCCGTACGCCTCCTTCTCCAGGCCCACCGGCAGGTAGATGCCCGCCTTGAGGCCCTTGGCGTGGATGTCGTCGGCGACCGGCTTCATCCCGCGCGGGAAGCGGCCCGCGTCCGGCGCCTGGCGGGCGTAGGCGTCGAACTCCGGCTTCCACGCCATGTCACGCCACCAGCCGGCGTCGATGTTGACGTATTCGTAGCCGTACTTCTTGAGCTTGGAGGCCATCGCGGCGGTCTGCTTGAGGACGTTCTTCTCGGTCAGGTAGCTGTAGTCGCCCTCGGGGTTGAGCCCGGGGTACTTGGATGACTGCATGGACCAGCTGGTCCAGCCCATGAAGGGCTGCTGGGCCGGCTCGGCGGCAGGTCTCGCCTCGGCCACGGGGGTGGCGGCGGCAGGCACGGCCGTCGTCAGACCGGCGGCGAGGGCCAGGACGAGCGCGGAGGAGTACAGGGACGACCGCATGGGTCGCACCTCCAGGGGGTCGGGGCAGAGGGTCAGCCCTTGCCGGAACCGATGGTCAACCCGCTGATGAACTGGCGCTGGAGCGCGAAGTACACCAGCAGCGTGGGGATGGCGGTCAGCAGGGCACCGGCCGCGATGAGGTTGGGGTTGGTGAAGTACTGGCCCTGGAGGTTGGCGAGCGCGGAGGTGATCGGCCGCTTGTCGCCGGTGTCGATCAGGGCGAGCGACCAGAAGAAGTCGTTGTAGATCCAGATCGATTCGAGGGTGGCGAGCGCCGCGAACGCGGGCCGGCACAGCGGGAGCACGATCTGGAAGAACTGCCGCCACACGGGGGCGCCGTCCACCAGGGACGCCTCGGTGATCTCCTTGGGGATCGTCCGCATGTAGTTGCTGAGGACGAAGGTGCAAAAGCCGCACTGGTAGGCGATGTGAATCGCGATGATGCCCCAGACGGAGTCGTAGAGCAGGAACGAGTCGCTCATCCAGCCGGGAAGACCGATCTGCAGATAGAGCCGGTACAGCGGGGTGATGAGCACCTGCGCGGGCAGCAGGTTGCCCGCGGTGAAGAACATCAGCAGCGCGATGTTCCACCGGAAGTCGAAGCGCGAGACGAAGAAGGCGACGGCCGCCGAGAAGAGCAGGGTGCCAAGGACCGCCGGGATCGTGATGAGGACGGAGTTCCAGAAGAAGTGCGGCATCCCGGACTGGCTCCAGGCGTCGGAGAAGTTCTCCAGGCTGATGCCGTGCGGCCAGGACAGATAGCCGTGCTTGCTGGTGTCCTCGTAAGGCCGCAGCGAGGTGTACATCGCCCACAGCAGCGGGACGAGCCACAGGAGGGCGATCCCGCCGAGGAGGATGTGCCGGCCGGTCTGCCGTTTGGGGCGCGGCGGGCCGCCCGACGGCAGTGGCCGGCGGGTGCGTGAGCCGGCGGCCGGCGGGGTGGCGGTCGCGGTCACTGGTCCTCCTTGCGGAAGGTCTGTACGAGGAAGGCGCAGATGGCGAGCAGTGAGACGACGAGCAGGACGACCGCGAGCGCGGAGCCGTAACCGATGTGACTGGACTCGCCGATGATGTTGTCGGTGATCAGGAGCGAGAGGAGCTCCATGCCGGGTTTGCTGCCGGTGCCGCCGCCCAGTACGTAGACGATGTCGAAGGCCCGCAGGGACTCCATGACGGTCACGACGAGGATGATGATGTTGACCGGCTTGAGCGCGGGAAAGACCACCCGCAGAAACGTCTGGCGTCCGTTGGCGCCGTCGAGTGCCGCGGCCTCCTTCAGGGCGGGGTCGAAGCCCTTCAGCCCGGCCAGGTAGAGGATCATGATGTAGCCGGTGTGACGCCAGGCCGACGCGACAAGCACAGCCCAGAGGTTGAGGTCGGGATCGCCGAGCCAGTCGATGTGCTGACCGGCGTCCGCCCCGCTCAGGATGCCGTTGAGCAGACCGTTGTCGGGGTTGTAGATGATCTCCCAGATGAAGCCGACGACCGCCAGGGAGAGCACCATCGGCAGGAAGATCGCGGTCTGGTAGACCCGCGTGAAACGGATCTTCCGGTCGAGCTGGTAGGCGAGGAAGATGCCGAACGGGGTGGGCAGCAGGGCCGTGAACATCAGCCAGACGACGTTGTGCTGGACGGCCGGCCAGAACGGCGGATAGTTGGTGAAGATCTCCTGGTAGTTGTCGAGTCCGATCCAGCGGATGTCGGACAGGGCGATGCCGTCCCAGCTGGTGAAGGACAGGCCCACGGAGGCGAGGGCCGGGAGCCAGACGAGGACCAGCAGGGCGAGCAGCGGAATTCCGACGATGACGGTGAGGAAGACGCGGTCACCGGTACCGAGCCGCCGGGGCCGGGCACGCTTGGACGGGGGCGCTGAGCGCACGGAGGACATGGTGAACCTTCCCGGTCCTGATCAGAGCCGTTCAGGCCGTGAAGAAGCGCGAACGCTGGGACTCGATCTTCTTCAGCAGGGCCGCGCCGTCGTCCGGGTGACCGAGCCATTCGGTGAATCCCGGCAGTACGACAGTGGAGATGAACCCCGGGTCGCTGTCGCGGTCGCCGAACTGGG
Organism: Streptomyces sp. NPDC033180; assembly: GCF_055577645.1. Lineage (NCBI taxonomy): Bacteria > Bacillati > Actinomycetota > Actinomycetes > Kitasatosporales > Streptomycetaceae > Streptomyces > Streptomyces sp. NPDC033180. The sequence goes on from NZ_JBVIPU010000002.1 coordinate 249,590, forward strand.
TGATGTGCTCGGCCGACGCGATGAGGTCGGCGGACTTCTTCTGCAGGGGGTTGTATTTGCCGGTGTCGGCGCGGGAGTTGACGGCGACGTTGCTCGGGTCGACGCCCATGTAGAGGTTCTCGGCCTCGGCACTGGCGAGGTACTCGAGCATCTTGGTGGCGCCTTTGAGGTTCTTCGGCTCGCGGCTGAGCATGAAGCCGTCGGTGGGGGCTTCGACGGTCTCCTGGCCGTGCGAGGGGTCGATCTCCGGGAAGGGAAAGAAGTCGATGTCCGCGCGCAGCTTCTCGTCGGTGATCTGCTGGCCGAGGAAGAGCCCGATGACAGCCATGCCCGACTTCTTGTCGAGCAGCGACTGGGCGGCGTCCTGCCAGGAACGGCCGCCCGCGCCCTGCTGGTAGAAGCCGCTCAACTCACGCCACAGGTCGAGGGTCCTGGTCGTGCGGCGGTCGGTCCAGGCGACCTCGCCCCGCATCAGGTCCATGTGGAAGTCGTAGCCGTTGGCCCGGAGGTTCAGATAGTCGAAGGCTCCGAGGACGGACCAGCTGTCGCCGCCGCCGTAGCCGGACGCGATCGGCGAGAGCCCGTCCTTCTTCATCTGCTTGGCGAGGGCGGTGAACTCACTCCAGGTGCGCGGGACTTCGTAACCCCGCTTCTTGAACACGCTCCTGCGGTAGAAGACGGCCCACGGGTAGTTGTACAGCGGGACGAAGTAGTACCTGCCGTCCTCTCCCTTGGACAGCTGCTTGGCGGCTTCGCTGAATCCGGCGCCTATTTTCTCCCATACGTCGTCGATGGGATGGGCCAGCTTCTTCTTGGCGAAGTACTGCATGCGGTAGCCCGCGAACCAGGTGAAGACGTCGTCCGGAGTGCCCTGGAGATAGGTGGAGATGCTCTTCTGGAAGGTGTCGTGGTCCACGGTGTTCGTCTTGACCTTGAGGCCGCTGTCCTCGGTGAACGCACTGGTGAGGGTCGCGTAGGCCTTCTTGGGCGTGGCGTCGGCGCCGTTGGATCCGAAGGTCACCGTCTTCGGGTCGGCGGCCGGCCCGCCACCGCAGGCGCTCAGGAGGGGCGTGCCCAGCGCGGCGGCACCGATCCCGAGAGATCCGCGGACCACGGTGCGGCGGCTCGGCTCACGGGCGGGGAAGGGTCTGCGGCTCTGCTGCGTCATCGCAACTCCTAGTACGTGTCTATGCCGATGAAGGACTGGATCGCGGTGGCCGCGGCCCCGCGCGCCCACTCCTCGAAGGGCAGGGGACGTGTCATGACGTCGCACTGCGCGGCCGTACCGAAGGCGGACGCGGTGAACGCGTCGCGGATCTGCTCGGCGAACAGGTCGTACGCCGCGAGACCTTCGCCGGAGATGATCACCCGCCGCGGTCCGAGGACGTTGACGACGGCCCCGATGGCGCGGCCGATCGCCTCCCCGGCCCGTGCGTAGGCCTCTCGCGCTCCGGGGTCACCCCGGTGCGCCAGTTGAAGGACCGCGGCGGAGTCGGCCACCGGCATGCCGGTCACCTCGCGGACGCGGCGGACGATGGCCGCGTCCGACGCGATCGCCTCCACACAGCCGGTGTTGCCGCAGTGGCACGGCGGGCCCAGTGGGTCGATCGGCAGGTGGCCGATCTCACCGGCGACTCCGTGCGCCCCGGAGACCACCTTGCCGTGCACCACAAGGCCGCAGCCGATGCCCGCGCCGACGGTCACCAGAGCGAAGTCGGAGATCCCCGCCCCTGCGCCGAACCACTGCTCGGCGACGGTCAGCGCGCGGACGTCGTTGTCGACCGTGACGGGCAACCCGGTGACGGTGGCGGCCAGTTCGGTGAGCGGCACGTCCCGCCAGTCCAGGAAGGGCGAGTAGCGCACCACTCCGGCGGCACGGTCGACGTCGCCGGAGACGGCAAGCCCGAGACCGCGCACCTCCACGCCGAACCCCTCGGCCTCCGTGAGGAGTTCCTGTACGAGTCCGGAGATCGAGGCGAGCACGGCGCCGGGCTCGCGGTCGGTGACCGGGAGGTGGCGGGCGACGCGGATGCGGCAGCACAGGTCGGTGAGGACCGCGATGATCTCGTCGCCGGTCACCTTGACCCCGATGAACAGGGCCCGCCCGCCATCGACCCGTACGAGGGTGGCGGGCCGCCCGAGGGAGGGCCGCGCCTCCTCGTCCATCCCTTCGACGAGGTAGCCGGCTCCCATCAGCGGCCGTACCGCCTTGGTGACCGCAGCCGAGGAGAGCGCGGTCCGCCGGGAGATCTCGATCCGCGTGAGCGGGCCGTGGGACAGAACAGTGGTGAAGACCAGGGATGCGGCAGGTGTGGGTGCCGGAACCACGTCGATCCGAGGAGTCGTGGAGCGCATGGCCGAAACGTAGGGGGTGTTCTTTTCCTCTGTCAATGAAAGAAGCAAGCTCCTTTCAAGAAGCGCTGAACGAGGCACCTTGGCTTTCAAATGCCTGCCATTGACGAGGTGTTGACAGTTGATCGAAGGGAGTGTTGGCTGCCGCATGTTCTCGAGGCGCTATCTGAACGTGAGGATCCATGCCTGTGATCTCCTTCGCCCCTGAGACCGGGGTCTGGCTGCTCTGCACTCCGCGCACGTCGTACGCGCTCCGCGTCGACGAGACGGGAGCGCCCTGCCATCTCGCGTGGGGGCCACGGCTGACCCTGACCGAGGCACAGGAGCTCGCGATTCCCCCGGCCCCGCACCCCAGCAGCTTCGAGGGACGACCACCGGTCGGCGAGGAGCTGCCCGTCGACGGCGGGGCACGGTACGGAACCCCCTCCCTGCAGGTGCGCTTCGCCGACGGGACGCGCGCGTTCGAATGGGAGGCCACAGGTCACCGCGTCCATCAGCCGGCGCCGGGCTCGACCGAACTGGCCCTGGACTTCCGCGACCGCCACCACCCACTGGAGGTCACGCTCCACTACCGCGTCCACGACGACAGCGACGTCATCGAGCGCTGGTGCGCCCTGCGCAACACGGGCCAGGAGACGGTGGCCCTGCTGCGCGCCGACTCCGCCGCGTGGACGCTCCCGGCCAGGGACGACCACCGGCTCAGCCATGTCACGGGCCAGTGGTCCGCCGAGACCCAACTGCACCGCGACCGCCTGCCGTTCGGCGAGACGGTACTCACCAGCCGCAGGGGCATCACCAGTCATCACGCGAACCCCTGGGTGATGCTCGACGCGGGCGACGCGACCGAGAACCACGGCCAGGTCTGGAGCGCGGCCCTGGCCTGGAGCGGCAGCTGGCGCGTCACCGTGCAGCGCGCCCCCGACGGCCGGGCGGGGTTCACCGGCGGCTCCGGCCACGACGGCATGGCCCAACCCCTCGACCCCGGCTCGGAGTTCCTCACTCCACGGCACGCCGGTCTCTACACCGACGGGGGCTTCGGCGCGACGAGCCGCGCCTGGCACGCGTACATCCTCGCCCATGTGCTTCCGCACCCCGATGAGATACGCCCCGTGCTCTACAACTCCTGGGAAGCCACCGGATTCGACGTCGACGAGGAGAAGCAGCTGGCCCTGGCGGGCCGGGCCGCGGCGCTCGGCGCGGAGCTCTACGTCATGGACGACGGCTGGTTCGGGGCACGCCGCGGCGAAGACGCGGGGCTCGGCGACTGGACGCCGTCCCCGGACCTCTTCCCCCGAGGGCTCACGCCACTGGTGCGCGAGGTGCACCGGCTCGGGATGGGCTTCGGCCTGTGGGTGGAACCCGAGATGGTCAACCCGGACAGCGACCTCTACCGCCGGCACCCGGACTGGGTCCTGCACTTCCCGCACCGCACCCGCACCGAGCTGCGCAACCAGCTCGTGCTCAACTTCGCCCGTCGCGACGTCGCGGACTGGGCATACGGCTGGCTGACCCGCCTGGTGGGCGACCACGGGATCGACTTCCTCAAATGGGACATGAACCGCGCGCTCAGCGAGGCGGGCTGGCCGGAGCGGGCGGGCGGAACGGAGCGCGTGTGGACGGCGTACGTGCACCACCTCTACGACGTCATCGACCGGCTGCGGGCCGACCACCCGGGCCTGCGGATCGAGGCGTGCGGCGGCGGCGGAGGCCGGGTCGACCTGGGGATCCTGTCCCGCACCGACCAGGCGTGGACGTCGGACAACACCGACGCGGCGGACCGTGTCCTCATCCAGCACGGGTACGGCCAGATCTACCCCGCCCGCACGATGGCGGCCTGGGTGACCGACGTACCCAACCAGCTCACCGCCCGATCGGTGCCGCTGCGCTTCCGCTTCCATGTCGCCATGGCAGGGGTTCTCGGCCTCGGCGGGGACCTGACCCACTGGTCGGATGCCGAACTGGCCGAAGGGGCAGAGCTGGTGGCGGAGTACAAACGCGTACGCCACCTCGTGCAGCACGGGACGACGCACCGGCCGCGAGGCCCGGTCGACGACGGTCCGTCCGCGGTGCAGTACACCGCGGCGGACGCCGGCGAAGCGCTGCTCCTGGTCTGGCAACGGGCTCCGCGCCACGGCGCGGCCCGCCCGCCCTTGCGCCTCACCGGTCTCGCCCCTGGCGCCCACTACCGGGACGCCCGCACGGGAGCGGTGCATTCCGCGACGGTGCTGACCGACTACGGTCTGCTGCCAGAGCTTCCGGCGGGCGACTGGGCCAGTGCGGCTGTGCACTTGGTGCGCGTCCCCTGACCGGAAAGCGCAGCAACCACGCACCAGTGGCTGCCCTACTGGGACGGCTCCATGGTCCTGATCGCGGTCAGCATGTGCCGCTACATGCGTTCCTCCTTGCAGGCAGAGCTGGAGCGGTAAACCGCGTGCGGACAAGATCTGCGCGCGTTACCGTCGTCCGTATGAACGTCACCGGCCTACGCACCACCGCGACCGCGCGAGCGCCCAGCTCGCCGGTTGCCGCCGTCTGACGCACTTCCCCTTTCCACCGGCGACCGGACACGGTCCGCCGGTGTTTTCGTGGTCTCCGTGGTGTTCCCGCCCCGGTTCTCATGTGCGGACCCGCTGTCCGGTGCCTCCCCGCTGTGATCGCGAAGGAGCCACCCCATGAACACCGAACTGAGCACCGAGGACGTCGTCCGCACGTTCGTCGAGTACTTCGAGGAGCGCGGCCACCGCCGGATCACCGGTTCGACGCTGCTGCCGCCGCCCGGCGACCCGGTGCTGTTCACCACCTCGGGCATGCATCCGCTCACTCCGTACCTGGAAGGGCGGCCTCATCCGCTCGGCAGGCGTCTGGTCAATGTGCAGCGCTGTCTGCGGACCACGGACCTGGAGGAGGTCGGTGACTCCACCCATCTGACCGTCTTCGAGATGCTCGGCACCTGGTCGCTCGGCGACTACGAGGGGCGGCAGAGCCTCGACTGGGGGTACGACCTGCTCACCGACGGGTTCGGCGTCGACCCGCGGCTGCTGCACGTCACCGTCTTCGGCGGCGACGACCGCGTCGGGCCCGACACCGCCTCCCTCGACCTGTGGCAGGACCGCGGGGTTCCGGTGGAGCTCACCGTCGAGGACAACTGGTGGCCCGGCGGGACCAACGGGCCCACCGGGCCGTGCGGACCCGACTCGGAGATCTTTCTGTGGACCGGTGACACCCCACCCGAGTCCACACCGACCGGTGACGACCGCTGGGTGGAGATCTGGAACCACGTGATGATGCGCCACCGCCGGCTCGCCGACGGGTCACTCGTGCCGCTCCCCCAGCGCAACATCGACACCGGCCTCGGACTGGAGCGGCTGGCCTCGCTGCTTCAGGGGCGGGCGTCGGTGTTCGAGTGCGACCTCTTCGCCCCCTGGCGTCGCCTCGTGCCGGACCTGTGGCAGCTGGACGAGACGACGCTGCGGCTGGTCTGCGACCATCTCCGCTCGGCCATGGTGGTGATCGGCGACGGGGTGGGCCCCGCCAACACCGGCCGCGGCTACGTGCTGCGCCGACTCCTGCGACGCGTCCTCACCGTGCTGTGGCGGGGTGACCCCTCGCGTCAACTGGCCGATGTTCCGGTGGAGTTGTTTCAGCACACCCTGGAACACTTTCGTCAGGAGGTGGCAGCCGACGACGTGCGCCGCGTACTGATCGAGGAGGAGCGGCGGTTTTGGAGGCTGCTGGAGCGGGGGCGGCAGGTCCTTGCCCGGCCTCGATTCCGGGGCACACTCGACGAAGAGGACTTTCACTACCTCCATGACACCCATGGTCTGCCGCGCGATCTCGTTCTGACGTTGCGTCAGGGGTGAGGGAGCCGCTCGGCCACCGTCCCCAGCACGTCGACCAGAGCCGCCACCGCCGGACGCCGTTCGGCGGAGGCGCGGCACACCACGACGACGTGCCGCTCGATCCGCTCGCGCAGCAGTAGCACGTCGAAGCGCGAGGCGCGCAGGCCGAGCATCAGCTCGGTCACCGTGCTCACACCGATGCCCGCCTCGACCAGGGCCAGGGTCGCGGCGGTGTCGGTGACTTCGTGCCGCACGTCCGGTTCGATGCCCGCGCGACGGCACGCGGTGCGTACGGCGCGGCCGTAGTAGCTGTCGGCCGTCGGCAGGATCCACGCCAGGTCCCGGGTGTCGGCCAGAGCGGCGCGGTCGCGGCCCTCCATCCAGCCGGTGGGCACCGCCAGGGCGAAGCGCTCGCGGTGGAGCCGGGTCACGCGCAGAGCGGAGTCGCGCGGGATGGGCACGTCCGGGTAGTCCAGGCCGAGCGCCAGGTCGACGCCTCCCGATGCGACGGCGTCGTACACCTCGTCCACGTCCATGTCACGGCTGTGCACATTGAGTTCGGGGTGGGCCTCGTGCACCCGGCGCAGAGCCGGCGGCAGGATCTCGGCGGCGGCCGTGGCGAACAGGCCGACCAGGAGGGTGCCGCAGACCGCGCCGCGACCGCGCTCCAGTTCCTCGACGGCTGCGGCCTCCGTGGCCAGGATCCGCTCGGCGTGCCGGGCCAGCGTGGCCCCGGCATCGGTGAGTTCCACGCGGCGGCCCGCCCGGCGCAGCAGCGGCGTGCCCGCGGCCTTCTCCAGTGCGGCGATCTGTTGGGAGACACCGCCCGGGGTGTAGCCGAGGGCCTGAGCGACAGCGGTGATGGTGCCGCGCCGGGTCAGCTCGACCAAGGACCGCAGCTGGGCGCTCGTCCAATCCATGAGGCGCCCATCATGAGACGACCGTATAGAGGTCGTCAATGATCAGGTGCAGGATCTGTTCATGGACGTCAACGGTTGGGTTGCGTCACGATGACGGGAGGCCGACTGATCAGCGCCCCGCACGTTGCCGAGCAAGTCACTGACGTCCATGCCACGCCCATGAACTGACGCCCCCTCAGGCCCCCTTGGTCCGGGCGTCGGCATCTGGAAGGGATCGGCCTCTTGTCCTCGCCACCGCATCCGTCCAGCGCCCCGTCCTTCCGCATGCTCCCGCCGACCGCGGATGTCGTGATCGTCGGCGGGGGCGTGATGGGTGCTTCCATCGCCTTCCACCTCGCCGAGGCGGGGTTGCACGACGTGATCGTCGTCGAACGCGGCGAGCTCGCCTGCGGCAGTTCCGGCAAGCCGATCGGCGGGGTGCGCGCCCACTTCTCCGACCCGCTCAACATCGAGCTCGGCCGGCGCAGTCTCCGCGCCTTCCAGGACTTCCCGCACCGGCCGGGGGCGGGCATACGCCTGGACACCGTGGGCTATCTCTTCCTGCTCACCGGCGAACGGCACGTCGCGGAGTTCACCGAGAGCGTGCGGCTCCAGAACAGCCTGGGCGTACCGAGCCGCGTGATCGATGCCCAGGAGGCCCGGCGTCTTTGCCCATATCTGAACACCGAGGGCCTTGTGGCCGCCGTCCACTCCCCCACCGACGGACACGCCCGCCCGGGCCTGGTCGTGCACGGCTACGCCGACGCGGCGGCCCGGGCGGGTGTCCGTTTCGCCACGCACACCCGCGTCACCGGCATGGACACCTCCGGCGACCGTGTCAGTGCCGTGCACACCCACCGCGGAACCGTCGCCTGCTCCACCGTGATCTGTACGGCGGGCGCCTGGTCCGGGCAGATCGGCTCCATGGTCGGCGTCGACCTTCCCGTCCGGCCCGTGCGCCGCCAACTCGCTTTCACTGAGACGCTTTCGCCGGCCGCCCCGCGGATCCCGTTCACCATCGACTTCACCTCGTCGGCGTACTTCCACAACAGCGACGACGGGCTGCTCTTCGGCCTCGCGGACCCCCGGCAGGCCGACGGTTTCGACACGACGTGGACCCCGGAGTGGCTCGACCTGTTCCAGGAGGTCGTACGTCATCGCGCCCCTGCCCTCGCCGCTATGCCGATCAACGGCGGCTGGGCGGGCCTGTACGAGGTCACGCCCGACCACAACGCCCTGATCGGCCGTTCTGTCGAACTGCCCAACTTCCTCTACGCCACCGGGTTCTCGGGGCACGGCTTCCTCCAGGCACCGGCGGTCGGCGAGGTCGTGCGCGACCTCCATCTGGAACGCGAACCGTGCGTCGACATCGCGCCGATGAGCGCCGACCGCTTCCGGGCCGGGACCACGAACCGCCCCGAGGCCCACGTCGTATGACCCCACTCCCGTCCTCGACCGTCGGAAAGGCAGTCCCTCCATGATCAGCCAGTGGCAGCTGCGAGCTGCCTTCGCCACCCGGCTCTCGGAGATGTACGGGCGGGAAGTCCCGGCCTACAACACACTCGTGGACGTCTCGCGCGAGGTGAACGAGGACGCCCTGCGCGCGCGGGGCGCCGACGCCGAACGGCTCGGTTCCATCAGCCGGGTCACCGCGGAGCGGCACGGCGCCATCCGGGTGGGCACACCCGCCGAACTGCGCGACGTCGCCCGCGTCTTCGGCGCCCTCGGCATGCGCCCGGTCGGGTTCTACGACCTGCGGGAGGCGGCCGCGAGCGCGGTGCCGGTCGTGTCGACGGCGTTCCGCCCGGTGGACGCCGAGGAGTTGGCGCGCAACCCCTTCCGGGTCTTCACCTCGCTGCTCACGCCCGCGGACCCGCGCTTCTTCGACGCCGGCCTGCGCGCTCGCCTGGAGACGTTCCTGGCCGGGCGCGAGCTGTTCCCGCCGGAGCTGCTCGCCCTGGCGGACCGGGCCGAGGCCGAGCGCGAACTTCCCGAGGCGGACGCCGAGCGCTTCCTGCAACTCGCCGTATATGCCTTCGAGTTGTCCACGGAGCCGATCGACAGGGCCTGGTACGAGGAGCTGGAGAAGGTCTCGGCGGTCGCCGCGGACATCGGGGGCGTCCGCTCCACCCATATCAACCACCTCACCCCGCGCGTCCTGGACATCGACGCGCTGTACCGGCGGATGACCGAGCGTGGCATCGAGATGATCGACACCATCCAGGGGCCGCCCGGCTGGCAGGGCCCCGACCTGCTGCTGCGCCAGACGTCCTTCCGTGCCCTCGCCGAACCGCGCGCCCTGCGCCTGGCCGACGGCAGCGTGACCCGCGGCGCTCTGCGGGTGCGGTTCGGTGAGGTGGAGGCCCGGGGGATCGCCCTCACCCCGGCGGGCCGCGCTCTGTACGACCGCCTGCTCACCCTCGTCGACGAGGAGGCCGTCCGGCGCCCCGCGGCCGACCGCACCGAAGTGGCACGGGGCCTGTGGGCCGCACACGTCCCCGCCACCGAGCGCGAGCTCGCCGCACAGGGGCTGGCCTGCTTCACCTACCGCACCGCACCCGACCGTGCGCGCGATGACACCCAACCTCCCTCCACCATCCATGAGTTGGAGAGCCGTGGCTGGGTGCGGGCCGAACCCGTCGTCTACGAGGACTTCCTGCCACGATCCGCCGCCGGCATCTTCCAGTCAAACCTCAGCGGCGAGGGATCGCGGAACACCGAGCAGGAAGGCGCCGCGTACGACAGTGACTGGCTCTCCGGCGCCCTTGACCGCGAGGTCCTCGACCCGTTCGCCCTGTACGAACACCAGCAGCGCCTCTCGATCACCCAGGTCGGCCGTGAACTGGGCCTGGACATCGACCGCACCCGCCACTGACCACCTCACCCAGGGAGCACCATGACCGGCCCCACCGCCCTGCCCACCACCGACGACCTGCGCACCCGTGCCCGCACGAGCCTGCGGCGCATCGGTGTGACCGTTCCTGATGGCGGCGACTTCCGGGCGCGTACGCCCATCACGGGCGAGGACCTCCTCGGCCTGGCCGCGGCGACCGCCGCCGACGCCGAGGACGCCGTCACCGCCTCCCGCGAGGCGTTCCTCACCTGGCGCACCACGCCTGCCCCGCGTCGTGGTGAACTCGTGCGCCGCCTGGGCGAGTTGTTGCGGGACCATAAGGGCGACCTGGCCGACCTGATCACGATCGAGGCGGGCAAGATCCGCTCCGAGGCGCTCGGCGAGGTCCAGGAGATGATCGACATCTGCGACTTCGCGGTGGGCCTCTCGCGCCAGCTGTACGGCCGCACCATAGCCTCCGAGCGGCCCGGCCACCGGCTCGCCGAGACCTGGCACCCGCTGGGCGTGGTCGGGGTGATCTCCGCGTTCAACTTCCCCGCCGCGGTGTGGTCATGGAACACGGCGGTCGCGCTGGCCTGCGGCGACACCGTGGTCTGGAAGCCGTCGGAGCTGACCCCGCTGATCTCGCTGGCCTGCGACCGACTGCTGGCCCGGGCCGCGCAGGAGACCGGCGCCCCCGGCGACGTTCACCGTCTCCTGCTCGGCGACCGTGCGGTGGGCGAGCGGCTGGTCGATGATCCGCGCGTCGCGCTCGTCAGCGCCACCGGATCCACGCGCATGGGCCGCAAGGTCGGTCCGCGGGTGGCGGCCCGGTTCGGGCGCAGCCTGCTCGAACTCGGCGGCAACAACGCCGCTGTCGTGGCGCCGTCGGCCGACCTCGACCTCGCGGTGCAGGGCATCGTCTTCGCGGCGGCGGGCACGGCGGGCCAGCGGTGCACCACGCTGCGCCGTCTCATCGTCCACCGCGACATCGCCGACACGCTCGTCGCGCGCCTGACGGCCGCGTACACCAGGCTCCCCATCGGTGACCCCTTCGACGAGAACACCCTCGTCGGCCCGCTCATCTCCCCTGCCGCCCTGGACCGCATGCAGGACGCCCTCACCCGCGTACAGGCGCAGGGAGGCAAGATCCTCGCCGGCGGCAACAGGCGCCTGGCGGATGCGGCGCCGCTGGCCGCTTATGCCGAACCGGTGATCGTCCGCGTCGACGAACAGGCCGACGTCGTACGCCAGGAGACGTTCGCCCCGATCCTGTACGTGCTCACGTACGACACCCTGGAGGAGGCCATCGCGTTGCACAACGACGTCCCGCAGGGTCTTTCCTCCAGCATCTTCACCCGCGACCAGCACGAGGCCGAGCTCTTCCTGTCCTCCGAGGGCTCCGACTGCGGCATCGCCAACGTCAACATCGGCACGTCCGGCGCCGAGATCGGGGGCGCGTTCGGCGGCGAGAAGGAGACGGGCGGCGGCCGCGAGTCCGGCTCCGACGCCTGGCGCGCTTACATGCGCCCGGCCACCAACACCGTCAACTACTCGGGCCGTCTGGCCCTGGCCCAGAACGTCAGCTTCCTCTAGGACGTAGCACCCGGCGGCAATTCCCCCCCCCGGCCGGGCAGTGCGGCGCCCCTTGGCAGGGGGAGACCAAGGGGCGCCGCCGAACGCTGCCCAGGGCTGTTCAGGCCCTCAGAGGTCGTGCCGGAAGAACTCCACGATCACCGCCCAAAGGGCACGGCCCACCAGGGCCGCCGTGATGCGTGAAGCCAGATCCCGCCCCACCTTTGTCCGCTTGGACGACTCGCGCTCTGCCATATCTCCTCCTCTCGGTTTCCGAGCGCCCGCTCGGCCGCCGCATGACGGCCGAACACCGCGCTCCCCCAACGCGAGAAAGAGACGAGATCAACGTAACGCCGGGCAAGGGGAGTTCGGAAGCACCCCGACAACCAGGAAGGCGCCCCGAGGCCCTGTGTCCGCCAGTGCGGCGGACTTCAAGACCTCACGCGATCCACCCCTCGACGCTTCGGTGCCGCCCCAACATCAAGGGCCGAAGGTGATGCCGGCGGTGAGAGGCACGTGGTCGCTGCCCGTGAGGGGCAGCGTCCGGACGTGGGTGACGGTTGCCGTGCGGGTCATGATGTGGTCGATCCGCGAGACGGGGAAGGCGGCGGGCCAGCTGAACGCGAAGGAGTCCCGTCCCGTCGAGTCCAGGCGTGTGGTGACCGGGTCGAGGCCGCGGTCGTCAGCCGTGCCGTTGAGGTCGCCCAGCAGGATCACCTTCTCCAGCTCCTCGGCGGCCAGGGCCGAGCCCAGCAGACCGGCGCTCTCGTCCCGGCGCCCGGAGCTGAGGCCGTGCCCCTGGACGCGCACCGAAGCCACAGGCGCGCACTCCGCTTTTCGAGCGCCGCCCCGCTGTCCACGCGCTCCACTGAGCTCCCCCGTCTCCTCCGTCTCCCCGCTCCCCGGCTGAGAGCGTCACGTGCCCGGAAGGACGCCACCATCGGGTGATCGGGTTCCGGCCGCCGGGTGCGGGCCACGCGGGCGAGGGGAACACTGGGGTGTACGCGTGTCCACACACGCGTGTGCGCTCACGCGCGCTCGCTCTTCGTCGAAGGGACCCACAGTGGCCGACCTCTACGCCCTCGTCGCAGAGCACCTCGAGAAGGCCCGCACCGCCGCGCACGGGCGCAGCGCCGAGCTGCTCCTGCACGACGGTCCACTGCGGCAGAGCCTCATCGTGCTCATCGCCGGACACGAGTTGAGCGAGCACGACACCCCCACGGCCGCGACGCTTTTCGTCCTGCGCGGGCGGGTCGGGCTCACCACTGCGGGCGACACGCTCGAACTGGGCGAGGGTGAGTTCGCGCCCGTCCCGCACGAGCGCCACGGCCTGACCGCGCTGGACGACTCGGCCGTCGTACTGACCGCCGTCACCGAGGTCTGAGCGGGCGGCGCTACTGCGTCGCGACGGCCTTGAGCCACTCCTCGACGGGCACGACCTCCGCCCACTGCGGGAACAGCTTGCCGATCAGGAGCGCGTGCACCTCGGGGTCCAGGTCGAGGCAGGCGTCCGACAGGACGGTGAGTCCGAGGTCCCGGTCGTTCGCGTGGCACGCGGTGTGCAGCACTACGCCGCCGGTGGCGATGCCGGTGAGAACGAGATGGTCGATGTCGCGCGCCCTGAGCACCAGGTCCAGGTCACTGCCCGAGAACGCGCTGCCACGCCGCTTGGTCACCACGGTATCGCCCGGCTGCGGCGCGATGTCCGGGTGGATCTCGGTGCCGGGCTCGCCTTCGATGTGCAGGCCCGCCCGCACCACGGCGGTGAGCGCCTTGTTGCGGGTGCTGACGTCCGGGTGGCCGGGTCGTAACGCGATGGCCACGTAGATCACGGGAATGTCCGCCGCACGCGCGCCGTCGATCGCCCGGCGCAGGCGCGGCAGATATCCCGAGCCGTCGTCGGCGAGGTCCACGATCTCGCGCTGGACATCCATCACGAGGAGGGCGCTGTTCACACTGTCCGCCATGCCTGCCGTCCCTTCGTTCGAGGCCGTACCGCCACCACGTCCGACAGCCGTCCGGTGGCGTCGGTGGCCGGTGCGATCATGGCGCGTGATGAAAGCCGATGAAAAGAGTGCCGGGCCCGAGCCCGCGGGGGACGGATGGCCGGACATACCGGGTGACACCGCGCTCACCATCAAGGTCCCCGAAGCCGATCCGCTGGCCCGGGCGGGGTTCCCGGCTCATGTGACGGTGCTCTACCCCTTCGTGCACGAGAGTCGCCTCGATGCCGCGGCCCGCCGCGCACTGTCCGGTCTCTTCGCCGGGCATGACGCCTTCACTCTCACCTTCGCCGAGTTCGCCCGCTATCCCGGCGTGCTGTACCTCGACCCGTGGCCGCATGCCCCGGTCACGGCCCTGGCCAAGGACCTCACCCGGCACTGGCCGGAGGCCGTGCCCTACCGGGGCATCTTCGACCCCCCGCTCGGCCCGCATCTGACGGTCGCGAACAGCGAGGGCCCCGAGACCCAGGACGCCGCGTACGACGCGTTGCAGGCCGAACTGGAGCCCCTGCTACCACTGAGCTGCCGTGTCCGCGCGGTACACCTCATCGCCTGGAACGGCACACAGTGGCAGGACCGCGCCGAGTACCGCCTCGGCCCGTAGTCGCCGGAGCCTCGCCACCCACTGACCGGTTACGGCCGGCGGGGACCCACGCGCACCGGAAGCTTCTGCACACTGTTCCCCACGAAGGAGGCGTGGCGCGGCAGTTCGGGTTCCGGGACGGCGAGGTCGAGGGCGGGGAAGCGGCTGAACAGTTGCTCCAGGGCGATGGTGGCCTCCATGCGGGCCAGCGGGGCGCCCATGCAGAAGTGCGCGCCGTGGCCCAGGGACAGGTGCCGGGTGGTGGTGTTGTCGCGGGTGATGTCGAAGCGGTCGGCGTCGGGGCCGTGCGCCTGCTTGTCGCGCCCTGCGGCGGAGTAGCCGGCCAGGACAGGGGTGCCCTGAGGGATGACCGTGCCGTCCAGCGTGAGGTCACGCGTCGGGTAGCGGAAGGGGAAGTAGCTGACGGGGCTGTCCCAGCGCAGGGTCTCCTCCACCACGTCCGCCCAGCTCACCTTGCCTGCCGTGGCCAGGGCCAGCTGCTCGCGGTGGGTGCACAGGGCGCGTACCGCGTTGGTGATGAGGTTGAGGGTGGTCTCGTGCCCGGCGATGATCGTGAGCATCAGGGTGCCGAGCAGCTCGTGCGGGCCGAGCCGGTCGCCGTTCTCCTCCCGGGCCGCGATCAGGGCGGTGGTCAGGTCGTCTCCGGGGTTCGCCGCGCGGGCGGCGGCGACCGCGCCGAGGACTTCCACCATCTCCCGGTTGGCCGCCATCGCCTCCTCGGGGCCGATGTCGGTGGCGACGATCTGGTTCGACAGGTGGTGCAGCCGGCCGTGGTACTCGGCGTCCACGCCCAGGAGTTCACAGATGACGCCCATGGGCAGCGGCAGCGCGAAGTGTTCGCGCAGGTCCGCCACGCCGTCGCCCGCCGCGGCCTCTTCCAGGTTGTCGAGCAGCTCGGTCGTCAGGGCCGTGATCCGCGGCTGGAGCTCCGCCACCCGCCGCGCGGTGAACGCCTTGCCCATCAGGGAGCGCAGCCTGCGATGGTCGGTGCCGTCGGCGGTGGTCATGCCCTGCACCGTCGCGAAAGTCTTCAGGGGCCAGCCGTCGGCTATCTCGCCCGCCTGCAGCGCGGCGAAGTGCTGTGCGTTCTTGGCGACATCGGGGTGCGCGAGGAATTCCTTGAGCGCGTCATGGCCGAGGACCGCCATGCCCTGTACGTCACCGGGCAGGACCACCGGGGTGACGGCGCCGTGTGACAGGAGGCGGGCGTTGTCCGCGTGCGGGCAGCCGCCGGCCGGGTCGAAGCGGTGCGGCTGACTGGCTGCGGTGTTCACCGGTGACGTGTTCAACGGGGCTCTCCTGGTCGAGGGGCGGGTCGGCGGCTGCCGGGGCTGATGGGGGCTGCCCGGGGCTGATGGGGTGTCCGGTCAGAGCACGGCCCTGGCCTCCGGCAAGGGTGCCGAATGCTGTGACAGGACGGGGGCGGTGAAGCGGACCGGGAGCGCGGCGAGCCCCTTGCTCCAGGGTGACTTGATCCACGCCAGTCGGTCCTGCGGAATGGCCAGTTCGAGGTCGGGAAGGCGGTGGCGGATCGTGTCCACGGCGGTGCGCGTGATGAGCCTGGCCGGGTCCTGGGCGGGGCAGATGTGCGGGCCCGCGCCGAAGGCCAGGTGAGAGCGGTTGCCCACGACCGGTGCGCCGTCGTCCGGGAGGATCCGCGGGTCGGCGTTGGCACCGGCCAGACCGAGGATGAGCATGTCGCCGGTGCGGATGGGCTGCCCGCCGAAGGTCATGTCGCGGGTGGCATAGCGGGCGGGGAAGTTCTGCGTCGGCGGGAAGCGCCACAGGACCAGGTCGAGTGCGTCGTCCACGCTGAGGTGGCCGCCGGTCAGCGAGGAGCGGAACTGCGGGTCGCACAGCAGGATGCGCAGGGTGGTGGCGATCCAGTTGACGGTGGTCTGGTTGCCCGCGACGAACATGACGACGAGGTTGTGCAGGACCTCTTCGTCGGTGAGCCGGGCCGGGTGGTGCAGCAGGGCCGACGTGATGTCGTTGCCGCGGTGGCGCCGCTTCTCCTCGATCAGCTGGAGCAGGATCGCGCCCATGCGCTTGCTGGCGTCAGCGGAGTCAGCGGTGGCGGCGACCGTTCCGGCGACGGCCTCCACCAAGTGGCGGCCGGTCTGTTCGTCCACACCGAGCAGCGCGGTGATGACGCGCATCGGCAGCTTGCGCGCGTAGTCGGCCACCAGGTCGGCCTCGCTGCGCTCCGCGAACGACTCGATCACCTGCTCCGCGGTGGCCCGCACGGAGCGCCGCAGTTCGTGGCCGTTGATCCCCGCGAGCGCGGCGGAGACGGCGGCACGCATCCTGCGGTGCTGCTGTCCGTCGTTGAACAGCAGGGCAGGTCGCCAGCCGACCATGGGCAGGATCGGCGAGTCGGCGGGCACGCGGCCTTCCCGCAGCAGGCTCCAGCGGCGCGGATCGTGCGAGAAGTCCTGCTCGTCGCGGGTCAGTTGGAGCAGCTCGCGGTGGCCGATGACGAGCCAGGCGTCGACGCCGGGCGCGATGGTGACGGGCGCCACGGGCCCGTGGTCGTGGCGCAGCCGCTCGTACAGGGCGGGCATGGCGTCGCCGTCGAGGTCGGGTCCGTACAGCGCGGTCGACGGCGCCGCGGCTCCGGTGACCGGGCAGCGGGCGGGCGGCCCTGCCGCGGTGTGGGGCGAGGTCATGAGGTCTCCGTGGCGATGTGGATGAGGTGCTGGACGAGGGCGATCAGTGCCCGGACCGAGGACGCGGGGTCGCGTGCGTCGCAGGTCACCACGGGGGTGCCGGGGAGCAGGTCGAGTGCGGCGCGCAGGTCGTCCGCACCGTGCTGGGGGCTTCCGGGAAAGACGTTGACGGCCACCGCGAAGGGCAGCCCGAGCTCCTCCAGGTTGCCCAGCGCGTCGAAGGACGCCTCCAGGTCACGCGTGTCCACCAGGGCCAGGGCCCCGAGTGCGCCCTTGGCCAGGTCCCGCCAGGCGGGCAGGAACCGCTGCTGTCCCGGGGTGCCGAACAGGTAGAGCACCAGCTCCCCGTCGATGGTCATCCGGCCGAAGTCCAGGGCCACGGTCGTGGTCGTCTTGCCGCCGGCCACGACGGTGTCGACGCGGGCGCCCGCCTGGGTCATGACGGCCTCGGTGGACAGGGGTTTGATCTCCGAGACCGTGCCGATCAGGGTGGTCTTGCCGACCCCGAGCGGTCCGACGACCAGGATCTTGGCGGCGCCGGCGACGCTGGAGGTGAGGTACTTCCCGGAGCCGGCCTGCTGCGGGGCCGGTGCCGGTGCGTCAGAGGCGGCTTTCGAGACCATGGAGGACCTTTCTGAGCATGGTCACATCGGTGTGTTCGGCCGGGGGCACGGGCGGGCGGGTCACGATGAGCCCCCATTCGAGAAGATCGCAGAGCAACACCTGTACGACCGACGGGGGCTGGCCGATGTGGGCGGCCACCTCGGCCACCGAGAGAAGCCCCTGGCACTGCGCCAGGATGGTCTGGTGCTCGGGCTGGAGCGACGCGGGAAACGCCGCGTCCGTCGCCATCACCAGGGACTCCCAGGCCAGCGCCTCGGTGTCGGATGCCGCCCGCCCGCGAGTGATCACGTACGGGCGGATCGCCGAGGCCGTCGGCTCATCCGGCCGCGGTTCCGTCATGACGCCGTGGCGGCCGGATCCCGCGGCTGGCTGCTCAGGTGCGAGCCGATCTTCACCACGAGCAGCTGCATCTGCTGGGCCACCAGGCCGACATCCGCTTCCAGATCGGTGGCGACGCCCAGGTGCGCGCCCACGCCGGCGTGGGTGAACAACACGAAGCCGTGGTCGGACTCCAGCATCAACTGCCGTACCCCGGCGCCTGAGCCGAAGAGCAGCGCGGTGGTGGAGCGCCCCGTCATGGTCATCGCCGCACAGGCCGCGGAGAGGGACTCGGCTTCGGCGACGCTCAGGTCGGCGACGGGGCCCGAGAGGTTCTCCGCGGACGCGTGTCCGAGCCGCAGGCCGTCCTCGGAGACCACCACGCTGTGCCGGACCCCGGGGATCTCGATCAGCGGGCGGAGCATCCAGCCCAGGTCGGGAAGGGGGGTGATGATTCCGGTCACTGCCGGCCTCCGTCTTGCTCGTCGTGCTCGTCAGGGGTGGGGGGTCGGGGCGGCGTCCGGGTCGGCCGGGTCCCGGCCGACGCGTTCGCCTCCCGCGTCGTGGTCGTGTCCGCGTCGAGGGCCGCGCGGCCGCGCAGCGAACCGGACACCACGCTGGCGATCGACGCACGCGCCGCCTCCGGTGTCCAGGGGGTCGTGGGTGCGGCTGCCGGCGGCGCCGGCCGGGGGTCCGGCCGGCGGTGAGCGCCCGGGGCCGCCTGGCGCCGGTTGCGCCGCCGGGGCAGGCCTGCCGCTGTCTCGCGCGCGGGAGGCGCGCTCGGTGCGGCCCGGACGGAGAACTCTTCGTGTGCGGCGGGGTCGTGCTGGTCTCGTTGGTCGTACTGGTCTTGCTGGTCTCGTTGGTCGTACTGGTCTTGCTGGTCTTGCTGACCGTGGGCCTGCGCGTCGGCGTGCTCCGGTGGCCCGCCGGGAGCCACCGGCTGCCGCGCGGGAACGGCCGCGGGCTCGGGCTCGGCGACCCGCTGCGGCGGCGTCATCCGGGTGCTCGCCCGATGGGATCCCGTGAGCTGCGAGGGGGGTTCGGTCAGCAGGCGGAACGGCACGAACGTCACGGCACGCGTGCCGCCGTAGGCCGAGGCCCCGCTCAGTTCCACGTTGAAGCCGAGCTCCCGGCTCCAGCGGCCCACGCAGGCCAGGCCCAGGCGCGGCACCGCGCCGAGGCGGGCCAGGTCCTGGTCGTCGCGGAGCTGGCCCATCGCCCGGTGCAGCACGTCCGGCGGCATCCCCAGTCCGGCGTCGTCGATCTCCAGGACCGCTCCGGCACCCACCTCGCGGATGGTGACGACGACTTGGGAGCTCGAGGGGGAGAACACCGTGGCGTTCTCCAGGAGTTCGGCGATGGCGTGCATCAGCCCTTCGACCGCGGGCGGCACGGCGTACAGGGTCTGGCCGCCGTGCACCTCGATCCGGCTGTACTCCACGATCCGGGACTGGGCGCCGCGTACGCAGTCGTACAGCGAGACCGGTCGTGTCTCCCTGCGGGCCGGCCAGATCCCGCACATCACGAGCAGCGTCTGGGCCTTGCGGGTCATCTGCGCCGCCGCGTGGTCGGCCTTCATCACCTCGCCCATGAGGTGCGGGTCGTCGATGGAGCGCTCGACCCGGTCGAGAACCTGCTGCTGCACGGTGGCCATCGCGTGCATGGTGCGTGCGACGGATTCGAACGCGGCCTGCACCGAGTCGCGCAGTCCGCGCTCGCGGCGCACTGCCTCGTCCGACCCCAGGGCGACGGCAACGGCGGACAGGGCCCGCGCGAACTGCTCACCGGTCTCCGCGGGCGCCGCCAACGGCCCCGGCACCCCCTCCAGCCGCTGCCCGGCGCGTACGCGCTCCGCGATCGCCGGGAGCCGCACACCGGCAAGGTGCGCCACCTCCGCTTCCCGGGCCGCGGCAAGACGCTCCGAGCGGGCGCGGTCGGCCCGCTCGGCGGACAACTGCCGGACCAGCACGAGCACCCAGGCGAGCAGCAGCACCGCGACCGCGGCGCAGCCGCCGGCCAGGACCTGCCGCCACTGAGCCGCGGCGTCCAGTGCGGCGAGCACCGCGCCCGCGATCGCGAGGACCACGGCCATCAGCCAGACCACAGCCTCGCGGCCCACGGACCCGCGCTTGAGACGGCTCACCACGCCGCACTTGCCCCGTGGATCCTGCACACCTTCACCACGACGAACGAACCCTCCCCGAACGCACCGAACTCCCTTACGAATGGGGAGCGTGGCGATCTTAGGTCAACTCGGCCTTTACTGGTTGCCCGTTCGGGAACCTCGCCTTCCGGCGCACGGGTCCCTGCCCGGGCATGGCCGAAACTACTTCCCAGTAAGGGGGCATCGGGCCAGCAGGGTTGCGGCGTCGGCGGCAGCCGGTCGCGGCACGGTTCGGCTGGGCGGCGGCTGCTTCCCCCGACCGAGCCAGTCCTCCATCGCCGTGAAGGCGGAACGGTGGCAGGGCACCAGAGGCCGCAGCTTGTCAGGGAACGTGTCGACGAGCGAATCGACGTGCGTGCCGCCTTCGACGCGGTAGTAGCGGAAGAGGCCGCCGCGGCCCGCGCCGCGCACCATCTTCGCGTAGATGTCCGAGTCCTTGCTGATGGGCAGTTGGACGTCGAGGGTGCCATGGACGGTGATCAGCGGTTTGCCGATGCGTCCGGTCAGGGCGATCTTCCTTACGGCGTCGCGGACCTCCCGCGGCCGGGACGCGTACGCGTAGTCGGCGTCGCACGCCGCTGTCCCCGGTGCGCAGAAGGGAGTTCCGGCCTCGGTCGCGCCGTCGTAGCCCGGGTCCAGCTCCTCGCGGTAGATCCGCTGGGTCAGGTCCCAGTAGACCTGGTGGTGATAGGGCCACAGGAACTCCGAACCGGTCGGGAACCCGGCGGCGATCATCTCCTGGCGGGCCTTCTCGGCTCCTTCACCGCCCACCGCGTAGGTCGGATAGGCACGCAGCGCGGGCGGCAGGAAGTCGAGCAGATTGGGGCCGTTGGCCCGCCACAGCGTGCCTTCCCAGTCCACTCCCCCGTCGTAGAGCTCGGGATGGTTCTCCAACTGCCGGCGCACCAGATACCCGCCGTTGGACATGCCGGTGGCCAGCGTGCGCGCGGCGGGGCGGTGGTATCGCTGGGCGACCACGGCCCGTGCGGCGCGGGTGAGTTGAGTGACGCGCTCATTCCACTCCGCGATCGCTTCGCCCGGCGCGGCCCCGTCGCGGTAGAAGGCGGCGCCGGTGTTGCCCTTGTCGGTGGAGGCGAACGCGTAGCCCTGGGAGAGCACCCAGTCGCCGATCGCGCGATCGTTGGCGTACTGCTCACGCACTCCGGGTGTGCCCGCGACCACGAGGCCGCCGTTCCAGCGGTCCGGCAGCCGGATGACGAACTGAGCGTCGTGCTTCCAGCCGTGGTTGGTGTTCGTCGCCGAGCTGTCGGGGAAGTAGCCGTCGATCTGAACGCCGGGCACGCCGCGCGGCGCCGTGAGCCCGGCGGGGGTCAGCCCCGCCCAGTCGGCCGGGTCGGTGTGGCCCGAGGAGACCGTCCCCGCGGTGGTCAACTCGGCCAGGCAGACGGCCTCTTGGCGCTCGGCGCCCGGCACCCTCAGCCTCGCCGAGGACGCGCAGTGCCCTGCGTAGCCGCCTCGATCGGCGCCCGGCTGACCGGCGGCGGCCGGGACCGCGGCGAGCGTGACGAGCAGCGCGGTCACGGCGAGGGCGCTCATACGCCGGGGCGGATCTATGACGGGCACGGGTTCCTCCGGAGGGCGTGGACGCGTACGGCGGCTGCTGGGCGGCGTCGGTCAGGGGCAGACGCCGTCGGCGATGACGTAGTAGCCGGCGGGAGATTCCTTGAGGGTGCGTGTGACAGCGGTGTTGTAGAGGCCCATGTTCTGGTTCGAGCCCTTCGCGTAGGTGTAGCCGCCGCTGGTGGTGGCTCGTCCGGCCCGGACCTGCTGGTAGTTGTTCGCCGTCCAGCACTTGGCGGTGGAGCCCGTGGTGGAAGCGGCGACCTGGGACGACCTCGCCCCTTCGGTGCCGGCCGGGTCACGGGCGGACACGCTGTAGGTGTGACTGCCGCCGGGGCTGAGACCGGTGTCCGTGAACGGAGGGCCTGTCGGCGTTGCGACACGGGTGCCGTCCCTGTACACGGCGTAGGACGCGGCGTCAGTGACGCTGTTCCAGTTCAAGGTGACGGAGGTGTCGGTCGCGCCGGTCGCGGCCAGGCCGCCCGGGGCGGGCAGACCACCTGGGTCCGGGTCGGAGCCGTCCAGGCCGAAGAAGCCGGTGATCCAGTGGCTGGAGCAGATGGAGTCGATGAAGTTCGCCGTGCCGGTCGCACCGCACTGCTGCGCGCCCGTTCCCGGGTCGACGGGTGTGCCGTGGCCGATGGACGGCACCCGGTCGACTTCCACGGCGACGGCCCCGTCCGCCCCGAGGTATTGCTCCCTGCGGGTCGAGTCGGGGCCGATGGCGGAGGTGCGGTCCGGGCTCTGGTCCAGGCCGTGGACGGCGGTCCACTGGTCACGGAGTTCGTCGGCGTTCTTCTTGGCGACGGTGGGATCGTCGTCGCCGTGCCAGATCGCCACCCTCGGCCAAGGTCCCGTATAGCCGGGGTGAGCGTCACGGACGCCTTGCGCCCAGGCCGAGGGGGTGCGGTCGACGCCGGGGCTCATGCAGCTGTACGCGGACAGCACGTCATCGGCACAGTCGTACGGGAGGCCCGCGACCACGGCGCCCGCCTTGAACACGTCCGGGTAGGTGGCCAGCATCACCGACGTCATGGCACCGCCGGCCGAAAGACCCGTGGCGTACACCCGCTCCGAATCGCCGCCGTACGCGGAAGCGGCGTGCATGACCATCTGGCGGATCGAGGCGGCCTCGCCCTGCCCGCGTCGCGTGTCCCCCGGCTGGAACCAGTTGAAGCACTTGCTGCTGTTGTTGGCGGACGTCTGCTCCGGGAGGACGAGCAGGAATCCGTGCCGGTCGGCGAACTGCACCAGGCCGGAGTTGTCGGCGTAGATCCGCGCACTCTGCGTGCATCCGTGCAGGGCCACGACCACGGCGGGATCGGCCGCCAGGGACGTCGGCCGGTACACATACATGTGCAGACTGCCGGGATTGGCGCCGAAGTCGCCGACCCTCTCCAGGGTGACGGCCGCCTGCGCCGAGGGCGCGAACACGGCCCCGGTCACGACCAGGCCCACGACGGCGGCCAGCCGCCCCAAGACGCGGCGCCACCTCCTCGCACCGCGGGACGGCAACCCTTCGGGCACCTGACGCATAGGTCTCTCGTACGACGGCATGGCGGCTCCCGACGGAGGGCGGCGCGGTCTCCGGGGTGGATCACGCGACCCCAACCGTAGGAGTCGCCAGGGCGGAGGCAGAATGGCGAGGGGCCCCACAACGTCACCAACTGCCGCTGGTGTCCGAGCCGTTGCCACTCCGCCCTGTCCGTGCTAGGAGCACCTCCACGGCGCGGCCCGCGAAAAGGTAGAACGGCGATGCCCGGGGCACTCGTCGCTCGGGACGCAGGCCGCCGACCGGCCTGGCCCGGCTGACGCCCCAACGGCACCGCGGAGGTGCGCACCATGTCCACGCAACAGCCCATCACCGCCGGTGTCGACGGCTCACCCGGCAGCCTGGACGCCGCCGGCTGGGCAGCCGGCGAAGCCCTGCGCCGTGATCTGCCCCTGCGTCTGATCCACGCCTGTGATCCGCCCGCGGAACGCGGCCGGCCCCCGAAGAGCGACGCCGCCTCCCGCCTGGAGACCGGCGCCCTCGAGCGTTCCGTCCAGCACCTCCTGCGCGCCCACCCCGGGTTGGAGATCCTCGACGAGCAGGTGAGCGGATCTCCGGCGGGGGCGATGTTGGCGGCGGCGTCCTCCTCGGCTCTGCTCGTCATCGGTTCGAACGGCGCCGGCAGACTCTCCCATGTCATGGTCGGCTCGGTCGCGCTTGCCGTCGCCACGCGTGCCTCGTGTCCCGTCGCCGTGGTGCGGGCGGCAGCGGCCTTTGAGGACGAAGACCGGGATGCGGCGGATCACCCGGTCGTGCTCGGTCTCGACCTCGACCGTCGCGGCGACGAACTGCTGGAGTACGCCTTCGACGCGGCGGCTTCCCGTCGGGCGCCGCTCCATGTCGTGCACGTCTGGACCGCCCCCTTGACCGAGGACTCCGAAGCCATCGACCCCATGCCGGACAAGGAGCGCCTGATGGCCTCCGAGCTCAGCTCATGGCGGCGGAAGTTTCCCGGAACGCGGGTTACTCAGAGGCTCGTGCACGACGCGGCCGGGCACTACTTGGTCGAGGCGACAGCGTCCTCCTGCCTGCTGGTCATCGGCCGCCTCGTTCCCACCGGTCCGCATCTCGGCGAGACCGCGCACGCGGCCATCCACCAGGCCAGATGTCCGGTCGTCATCGTCCCGCACAACTGACGGGCTATCCGTCCAGCGTCGCAGGACCGTACCGTGCGGCGGGCGCCTCGGTCGTCAGGGCCCAGTAACGGTCGCCGTAGGACCAGTGCCACCACTCCGTGGGGTAGTTGACCAGGCCGGCCGTGGCGAGGGCAGCGGTGAGGGTGCGGCGGTTGCGGCGGGCGGTCGGGGAGATGAGAGCACTGTCCATGTAGCAGGCTCCGTCACTCTCCTCCGGGCTCGCGTTCACCGGGGTGCCGAGGTCGAGTTCGGTGCCGGACGCGGTGCGCAGGGTGAGGTCGACCGCGGCGCCCGCGACGTGCGGTCCGACCTCGGGCGGCGAGAGGGAACGACTCGTCTGCTGGTGGAGGTAGGCGTCCGACCAGTCGGGGTTGGCCTTCCTGAGCTCGGTGGCGTACTCCTCGAAGTACTGGATCTGCAGGGCCAGCGGCCGGTACCCCTCGGTCACCAGGAGGCGCAGGCCCTCGGGCAGCAGCCGGGCGGCGCGGGCCAGTCGCCAGGCGACGCCCTCGCGCAGCTGGGCGTAGGCCCCGGCCGGGTCGGCGAGGCGGTCGTCGACGTCCACGAAGGGCAGTTGGCGCAAATCCACCAGGGCTTCGCCGCAGTCGTGGACCGGGATGCCGACGACTCTGGGGTCGTTCATGAGGATGATCGGCGACATGATGGCCCCTTCGGTGCGACGGTGGCGGGCACAGCTCCGGGGACGGGCTGCCGCCCGCCCCCGGAGTCCCCTCCGTGCCCTGGCAGGGGCTCTACGCGACGAGCGGCCCACACGACCGACGGTGTCGGTGGTGTGGGCCGTACGAGGCATCAGTGGCCTTCCCCCGTGCTTCCCCCGATGAATTCCGCTGAGTCCCCCGTTGTTTCCTGCGTTCCCCCGTGGTCATCGGCGCGTTCACCCGCCGACAACCACAGCGTGACGCAGCCCGCTGCAATTTCTCTGCAAGTCCGGGACCAGCGGATTGCAGACCGCCACGGGAAGCGGCCTCAGAGCCCCGGCTCGTTCCGCTCGCGCGCTTCGTACGCCCTGAAGACCTCCCGTGCTTCGGCGCGCAGGGCACCTGCCGCCGCCCGGTCGCCGACGGCTTCGCGCGCCGCCGCGAGATCGCGCAGGGTGCGGGCGCGGGGCAGGAGAAGCCCCAGGTCGTTCCAGAGGGCGGCGGCCGCGGTCAGATGCTGCTCGGCGGTGTCGATGTGGCCCGCGGCGAGCTCGCACTCGCCCAGGGTGCGCAGGCCCAGTGCCTCGCCGAAGCGGTCGCGCTGGCCGCGGCAGATGTCGAGGACTTCCCTGATCTCGGCCTCCGCTTCGGCCGAACGCCCCAGCCTGATACGGGACTTGGCGCGCGCCTGCATCGCGTACGCGAGCATGAGCGGGTCCCCCAGGGTGCTCAGGAGATCCACCGCGCGGCCGGAGAGTTCCTCCGCCGCCTCGTACTCACCGAGGGCGCGGTGGACCAGGCCGAGCGAGCGCAGCGTGAGGGACTCGCCGCGGCGGCTGCCGAGCCTGCGGTAGGCGCGCAGCGATTCGTCGAGGAAGGCGCGGGAGGCCGCGAAGTCGCCGAGTTCGAGTTGGACGGATCCGGCGTACCGGCAGGACAGACCGAGGCCCGGATCGTCGTGCAGTTCACGGAACCCGTCGACGGCCCGCACCAGCGTCTCCTGCGCCGCGCGCAGCCGCCCGGCTTCGCGCAGCGCGCTGCCGAGCCCGGCGAAGGCGGCGGCCTGTCCGCGTACGTCTCCGAGCTCGGCGCACAGACCGGCCGCCTGCTTGAAGTAGCCCTGGGATTCGGGGAACCGGTCCTGTTCGTAGCGGAGTTGGCCCAGGCCGATGAGCAACAGGGCCTCCCCCGCCCTGTCCTCGGCGCGGCGGGCGGCGGCCAGTGCCGCGTCGTGGGTGCGCCACCAGGCTTCGAAACGGTTGCCGACGGTGTACGCGGACGAGCACAGGGCCGCGGCGGCTTCGCAGGAGAGGGTGTGCAGGTCGAGGGCGGCGGCGCGCTCGACAGCGGCGGCGATCGCGTCGGCCTCGGCCTCGAACCAGGCGGCAGGGTCGGCGAGTGCCCGCTGGGTGGCTTCCGGTCCGACGGGGCGGACGAGTTGCCGCAGGGAGCCGGCCGGGGATCCGTTCGGGCTGGAGTCCAGGAGCCCGCGGTGCAGTTCGACGGCGCCCGAGGGTGTGGCGGAGGCGGCAAGCCCGGTGAGCCAGAGCCAGGCGCCCAGCGCGCGGCCGACGGCGGCGGCCCGTTCGGCGGGCGGGTCCTCGGCGTCGGCCCGTTCGGCGGCGTAGACGCGGACCAGGTCGTGGGGCCGGTAGCGGGGCTGGCCCGCACGGTCGACGCCGGTGCAGTGCAGGAGCTGGGCGTCGATGAGCTGTTCCACGACGCGGTCCGCCTCGGCTTCGGGCACGTCGAGCAGTGCGGTCACCACCCACGCGGCGACATCGGGGGCGGCGAGCAGGCCGAGGCGGCGCAGGGCGGTGCGCGCGGGGGCGTCCAGGGCCCGGTAGCTCATGCCGAGACCGGCGCGTACCTCCAGGTCGCCGACGGCGAGTTCGTCCAGGCGGTGGTGTTCGTCGGCGAGCCGGTCGGCGAGCATGCGCGCGGTCCAGTGCCGCCGGGTGGCGAGGCGGGCGCCGGCGATGCGGATGGCGAGCGGGAGCCCGCCGCACAGCTCGACGATGCGCCGGGCGGCGTCCGGCTCGTCGCGGACACGCCGCTCCCCCGCGACGCGCCCGAGGAGCTCGACCCCCGGCTCCGTGTCGAGCACGTCGAGATCGGTGCGGTGGGTGCAGGGCAGGGCGCCGAGGCGGGCCCGCGCGGTGATGAGCACCCCGCAGGTGGCGCTGCCGGGAAGCAGCGGGCGCACCTGGGACTCGCTGGCCGCGTCGTCGAGCACGAGCAGCACGCGGCGCCCGGAGACCAGGCTGCGGAAGAGGTCGCGCCGCTCGGCGTCCCCGTCGGGCGGATCGGCCCCCAGGGCGTAGAGGAGCCGTCCAAGGACCTCGCCGGGCGCCACGGGATCGGTGGCGCCCCGCAGCTCGGCGTACAGCTGCCCGTCCGGGTAGGCGTCGGCGACCTGGTGCGCCGCGCGGACGCCCAGCGTGGACTTGCCGACGCCGCCGGGCCCGGAGAGCACGACGACGGGCATGGCCTCGCGGGGCTCCGACAGCGCGGCCCGCACTTCGGCGAGCTGCGCGTCCCGGCCGGTGAAATCGCCGATGGTGGGCGGCAGGAGGGCCGCCACCGGAACGGCGGCGGCGTCCCTGGGGGTCGTGTCGGGCACGTCCGCGGTGGGCAGCAGCTCTTCGTCGGCCCGCAGGATCGACTCGTGCATCCGGCTGAGATCGGGGCCGGGATCGATGCCCAGCTCCTGTGCGAGTACGTCGCGGCCCTCCGCGTAGACCGCGAGCGCGTCGGCCTGCCGCCCCAACCGGTAGAGGGCGAGCATCAGTTGGCCGCGCAGCCGCTCACGGGTCGGGTGGGTGGAGACCAACGCGGTGAGTTCGGCGACCAGTTCCCTCTCCCGGCCCGTCTGGGCGAGCTCCGCGGCGATCCGCTCCTCCAGGGCCGCCTGCCGCGCCTCGTCGAGCTGGTCGGCCATGGCCCGCAGCGTCTCGCCGATCCCGCCGAGCGCGGGGCCGCGCCACAGGGCGAGGGCGTCCCCCAACAGCCGGGCGGCCGCGCCGTGGTCCCCTTCGGCTGCGGCCTGTCTGCCCCGTACGGCGAGGCGCTCGAACTCGACGCGGTCGACGAGGGTGGCGTCGGCTCGGATCAGATAGCCGGGCGGCCGGGTCTCGATGGCGTCGGCGGACAGCGCGCGGCGCAGCGCGGAGACGTACGACTGGATCAGGGAGCGTGCCGTGTCCGGCGGCCGCTCGCCCCAGATGGCGTCGATCAGCGCGTCGACGGACACCACGCGCCCGGGCTCCAGGAGCAGCGCCGCGAGCAGGGCCCGCGGCTTGGGTCCGCCGAGGCTGAGGCGGCGGCCCGCGCGCCAGGCCTCGACCGGGCCCAGTAAGCGGTAGTCGGTATCCGTGTCCAAGCCCGTCTCCCCGGGTCCTTGCCCCGCGCCGCCCCCACAGCCCCCGCTCCCGATCGGCGGGTCATACTACGTCTGCCCGCTGTCAACTCGCCTGCACACCAAGGGAATCAAGCCATCGACGTGCAGGGCGCCGCGCGGGCTTCGACTGTCGCGGCTTCAGCCGGGCGCGGGAGGCCCGTCGCGGGGAGCGGAACCGTCACGCGAAGCCGCCTCATCCGCGCCTGATTCCGGCGCGTCCACGGTCGGCGCGAGCGGCAGGCCGCCTCCGCCCTGGAGGCGCTCCAGGTCGGCGGGCCGTACCTGGATGACCACCAGGGCGATCAGCGCGGCGACGACGGCGAAGACGGCAGCGGCGATGAAGGAACTGGAGATACCCGAGGCGAGGACCTCGTCACCCCAGCGCCCCGGCAGCTCCCCCGTCCTGCGGAACTCCAGCTGCTCGGCCCGGGTCGCCTCCGCCATGAAGCGGGGGACCTGGTCGGTGGCCTCGTTGCGGCTGGCCGTGCCGAAGACGGTGACAAGGACGGACAGGCCCAGTGAACCGCCCACCTGCTGGGTGGCGTTGAGGATGCCGGAAGCCGCTCCGGCGTCCTGCGACTCCACACCCGACACCGCCATCAGGGTCAGCGACACGAACTGCATGCCCATGCCGAAGCCGAAGACCAACACGGGCCCGAGCAGGCTTCCCATGTACGTGCTGTCGACATCGGTCAGCGTCAGCCAGCCGAGTCCCACCGCGGCCAGCACCGCGCCGGCCACCATGAAGGGCTTGGGCCCCCACTTGGGAAGGAGCTGGGACGCGAGTCCGGCGCCCACCGCGATGATCGCGCTCACCGGCAGGAAGGCGAGACCGGCCCGCAGCGGGCTGAAGTTCAGGATGTTCTGCACGAAGAGCGTCAGGAAGAAGAACATCCCGAACATGGCCGCGGCCAGGCACAGCATCATCCCGTAGACACCGGCGCGGTTGCGGTCGCGGAACATCCACAGCGGCGTGATGGGCTGCCTGGATCGCCGCTCGACGGCGAGGAAGAGCCCCAGAAGCACGACGGCCGCCACGAAGGCCGCGATGGTCACGCTGTCGCTCCAGCCGTCCTCGGACGCACGGATGAAGCCGTAGACGAGCAGCACCATGCCCGCCGTGGAGGTGAGCGCGCCGACGATGTCGAAGTGTCCGGGGTGGCGCTCGGACTCACGGATGTAGCGGGGGGTGGCGAGGGCGATGAGGAGGCCGATGGGGATGTTCACGAACAGGACCCAGCGCCAGTCGAGCCATTCCACGAGCAGTCCGCCCGCGAGCAGTCCGATCGCGCTGCCGCCCGCCGAGACGGCCGCGAACACGCCGAACGCCCTGTTCCGCTCGGGACCTTCGCGGAACGTCGTGGTGATCAGCGAGAGAGCGGTGGGCGAGGCGATGGCGCCGCCGACGCCCTGCAGCGAGCGCGCCGCGAGCAACTGCCAGGATTCCTGGGAGAGTCCGCCGAGCAGCGAGGCGAAGACGAAGAGCAGGACGCCGAACATGAAGACCCTGCGGCGTCCGAGGATGTCGCCGAGGCGCCCGCCGAGCAGGAGCAGACCACCGAAGGTCAGCGTGTAGGCGTTGATCACCCAGGAGAGGGTCTCGGTGGAGAAGCCGAGCGAGGTCTGCATGTGCGGAAGAGCGATGTTCACGATGGTGATGTCGAGGACCACCATCAGCTGGCACGAGGCGATGACGAGGAGTGCGATACCGCTGCCGCTGCCCCGCTTCGGGGAGGCGGCAGGCTTCGAGGGTGTCGTCCGAGAGCCCGTCATGGAATTGCTCGCGTGTCAAGCAGGCAGTGAACGGAGGCGTTCACTCCCTCAGGCTAAGCCCGGCCACCCGGGCCCGCCATTCGTTCGCCCCGTGTGACCCACGACACCCCGGCCGCCCGATGAATTGATCGCGCCCCACCCGTCTTACTGGCAACACCGCTGCGAAAGAACGGGACGGCCTCATCATGACCGAAGCCACCAAGGGACCTGCCGGCTACTTCCCTTCGATCGAGAAGACGTACGGGCGCCCGATCGCGGAGTGGAAAGACCTCATCCGTTCCTCGCCGCTGACCAAGCACATGGAGCTCGTCGGCTGGCTCAAGGCCGAACACGGTCTTGGCCACGGCCACGCGAACGCCCTGGTCGCGCACACCCTAGCCGAGGCCCGTGCCGTGTGAGCCGCCGCTAGCGGCTCAGCGCGGCGCTCCCCTTCCCGCACCGGCGCCGGGCGAGCCGGTGGAAGGCCTTCGGCGCGCTCCGCGGCGGGGGCAGGGCGCCGGCGACCGCGTCGGCCAGGAGCGTGGTGACGGTCTCGGCGGCGCAGGTGCGGTTGGCGCCGATGCCGCCGCTGGGGCCCCGCTTGATCCAGCCCACGACGTAGGTGCCGGGCTGTCCCGTCACTCGGCCGCCCTCGTGCGGCACGGTGCCGGTGGCCTCGTCGAAGGGCAGTCCGGCGACCGGCAGCCCGCGGTAGCCGATCGCGCGCAGTACCAGGCCCGTCCGTATCGTCCGCTCCCCCGACGCCTCCGCGACGCGCACGCCTCGGACGGCATCTTCGCCGAGCATTTCCACCGGGGTCGAGTGGAAGCGGAGCACGATGCGCCGACCGGGAGCGGGCGCCCGCGACCAGTCGATGCCCTTGCGGGTGACACCGCGCAGGAGTGCCGCCCTGCCCTTCGGGTCGGTCGCCGGGCCGGCCTCGTCGATGGCGGGCGCGGTCCGGGGGTCATGGTCGTCGACGACGAGGTCCAGGCCCGGAACGTGCTGGAGGGCGAGCAGTTCGGAGTTGGTGTACGCGGCGTCCTCGGGACCGCGCCGCCCGAGCAGGACCACCTCGCGCACCTTGCCCGCACGCAGCGCCGTAAGGGCGTGGTCGGCGATGTCGGTGCGGGCGAGGCTGTCGGGGTCGGCGAGCAGGATGCGGGCGACGTCGAGGGCGACGTTGCCGTTGCCGACGACGACCACGCGCTCGGCGGACAGGTCGATCGAGTCCGGCGCCGCGTCCGGGTGGCCGTTGTACCAGGCGACGAAGGCCCTCGCTGAGATGCTGCCGGGCAGGTCCTCGCCCGGCACGGCCAGCGTGCGGTCGGCCGATGCGCCCACGGCGTAGATGACCGCGTCATGATGCGCGGCCAGCTCCTGGGTGGTGACGTCGACGCCCACGTCGAGCCCGAGATGCATCCGCACCCTCGGATGCGTGTGGAACCGCGCGAACGTGTCGCCGACCTTCTTGGTCGCCGGGTGGTCCGGCGCCACGCCGAAGCGTACGAGGCCGCCGGTCACCGGAAGCCGGTCGATCAGCGTCACTTCGGCGCTGGTGTGCAGGAGCAGATCCTGGACCGCGTACATCCCCGCCGGTCCCGTGCCGACGACGGCGACCTTGAGCGGCGCGAAGTCCGACGGCAGGACGCGCGGGAAGGACGGCTCGTCCCAGGCGTGGAAGTTCGGTCCTTCCGGGGCCGGTTCGGGCTCCCGGTCGGCGTAGTACGCCGCGTTGATCGTCGCGTACTCCCGCTGGGCGGCGGGCAGGCCGTCCACCGGGAAGATGGCTTCGACCGGGCAGACGTCGGCGCAGGCGCCGCAGCCTATGCAGGTGGCCGGGTCGATGTGCAGCATCTCCGTGCTGCCGAACGCCCTTTCCTGCGGTGTCGGATGGATGCAGTTGACCGGGCACACGGCGACGCAGGTGGCGTCGTTGCAGCAGGTCTGGGTGATGGCGTAGGAGGTCATGAGTGTCGGCTCGACTCGCTCGGGTCAGGGAAGACCGGCTCGGATCAGGTGGGCTCAGATGAGGCCGGCTCAGATGAAGTTGGCGCAGAGGGAGTTGACTCAGATGAGGTTGGCGCGCTTGTAGAAGGCCAGGGCCGGCCTGGTGAGCAGTCGGGAGGAGGCCAGGAACTCCATCAGGCCCGAACAGCTGGACCGCATCATGGACTTGTGGTGCTCGTTGGCCTTCGCCTCGGCGAGCGCGCGCTTCTCGTCGAGCCCTGCGTTCGCGTACACCTTGGGGTTCACCATGCTGGTGACGATGTAGTACGACGCGATGGCGACGACGAACGCGTTGATCTGGCGGCGCAGTCGGCCCGCCCCGGCAAGGCACTTGGTCGTCTGGTCGCGGGCGAACTTCATGTGCCGTGATTCCTCGACGACATGGATGTTGTTGATCGTGCGGACGAAGGGCACGACGCGCTCGTCCCGCATCCAGTCGCGCTGCATGACGTCGAGCACTTCTTCCGCGACGAGGATCGCGGCGTACGCCGCCTCACCGAAGGCCACCGTCTTGAACGCCCGGCCGAGCTCCATCACGAAGCGGTTGGGGCGGTAGGCGGGCGCCCCCAGCTTCTGGGCGCCGCGGGCGAACATGATCGAGTGCCGGCACTCCTCGGCGATCTCGGTGAGCGCCCACTGCACCTCGTCGCTCGCAGGGTTCTTCGCGTACACGTCGCGCAGCACCATTTGCTGGAGGATCATCTCGAACCAGATGCCGGTGCTGGCCACCGACGCGGCTTCCTGCCGCGTGAGTTCCTTGCGCTGGGCCTCGGTGAGCTCCTGCCAGTAAGAGGTGCCGTACAGGGAGCTCCACTCCGGGCTCGCGCCGTGGAAGTCCCGGTCGAGCGGTGTCTCCCAGTCCACTTCGGTGGCGGGGTCGTAGGCCAACACGGCGGCCGAGTCGAGCAGTCGCCGGGCCACGTCGTCCTCTTCGGGGCGGTCCTGGGCTATCGGCCGAACAGTGCTGCTTGCCATGCTGCGGCTCCTTGACTCTGATGCGTACGTTCTCTTGTTCGCTCAGGCAACGGACCGGGGCGCCGTCCCGCAACGCTCCGCGGCCCGCTTGTTAGACAGACCGTATAACAAGGAAAGCGGCGAGCCTACCCCTGAGTAAGAAGTGAGTTGGCGCAAGTTCTTGCAGCAACAACCCCGCACCAGGCAGCGATAGTTGAAATATCTTGCAGAATGCATTGACGCGTACATGCGTGGACGGCAGGCTCCCCCTCGGAATCCCCCCACGAAGGAGCCGCACCATGCAGCACCGTTCCCGCCTGCTCGCCACCACGTCGGCCGGGGTCCTGGCCGCGGCCGGTCTCGCGACGTTCGCGCCCTCGCAGTCGCAGGCGACGCCGCCCGGTGAGAAGACCGTCACCGCCACCATGTTCGAGCGGCAGTTCGTGGAGGTGGGCAAGGCCTGCACTGAGCAGCTCGGCCCGGCGGGCTACGGCTACGTCCAGGTGTCGCCCGCCTCCGAGCACATCCAGGGCGGCCAGTGGTGGACCTCG
The DNA here is from genome assembly GCF_055577645.1 of Streptomyces sp. NPDC033180. Taxonomy (NCBI): domain Bacteria; kingdom Bacillati; phylum Actinomycetota; class Actinomycetes; order Kitasatosporales; family Streptomycetaceae; genus Streptomyces; species Streptomyces sp. NPDC033180. Next base: position 283,068 of record NZ_JBVIPU010000002.1, read on the forward strand.
TACCAGCCCGTCAGTTACCAGATCGCCGGCCGTCTCGGCGACCGCGCCGCTTTCAGGAGCATGGTCGACGCCTGCCACCAGGCGGGCGTCAAGGTCATCGCGGACGCCGTCATCAACCACACGGCGGCAGGATCGGGTACGGGCACCGGTGGCACGGCGTACGGCAAGTACGAGTATCCCGGCTACTTCCGGGACGCCGACTTCCACACCTGCCGCACGAGCATCAACGACTACACCAGCCGCGACAACGTCCAGAACTGCGAACTGGTGGGCCTGGCCGACCTCGACACCGGCAGCGACGCGGTGCGCGGCACCATCGCCGCCTACCTCGACGACCTGCGGTCCCTGGGCGTCGACGGCTTCCGTATAGATGCCGCCAAGCACATGTCCGCCGACGACGTCGCCGCCATCAAGGGCAAGATGAGCGACCCCGGGTTCTGGGTGTCGGAGGTGATTCACGGAGGCGGCGAGGCCGTACAGCCCGACGAGTACACCGGGATCGGGGACGTCGACGAGTTCCGTTACGGCGGGCACCTCAAGAGTGCCTTCCAGGGCGGGAACATCGCACAGCTGAAGTCGGTCGCGGACGGCAAACTGGGCAGCGGTTCGGCCCGTACGTTCGTCGACAACTGGGACACCGAACGAAACGGCTCGACGCTCACCTACAAGGACGGCGCGACCTACGCCCTGGCCAACGTCTTCATGCTCGCGTCCCCCTACGGCTCACCGAACGTGTACTCCGGCTACGAGTGGTCCGACAAGGACGCTGGCCCGCCGAACGGCGCGGACGGCTGGACGAACACGCACACCCAGCGGGCGGTCACCGGCCTGGTCGGCTTCCGCAACGAGGTGGGCGCCGCCGAGCTGACCGACTGGTGGGACAACGGCGGCAGCGCCCTGGCCTTCGGCCGCGGCGACAAGGGCTTCGTGGCCCTCAACAACGGCGACGGCGAGCTGACCCGGACGTTCGCGACGTCCCTGCCCGGCGGCACGTACTGCAATGTCGCCAAGGCATCCCCGGACAGCTGTGACGGCAACACCGTCACCGTCGGGGACGACGGAAAGATCGAGACCCCCCTGCCCGCCCACAGCGCCCTGGCACTGCACACCGGCGCGAAGGCCGGCTGACTCAGACCAGCCGGAACACCGGATGACGTACCGACTCGGCGGCGAACTCCGCGTCCGTCGAGTCGCCCGTCACGTCGAAGTAGGGGCGGGTGACGGGCACTTCGCGCCAGTACTGGCGAAGGACGGGGACGCTCTCCTCGGGACCGAGCTCGACCACGCGCACTGTCTGCGACTTGCCACCCCTCATGAGGTCGATCTGCCCGGCCGCCCGGGCGTTGCGCACCCAGTTGCTCACCCCGTAGGCGCCGACGACCCAGCGCTCGCCCCCGGCCGACATCACATCGACGGGTGTGGAGAACAGGCGGCCCGACTTCCTGCCGCGCACGGTCAGGATGTACCGGTAGCCCTTACCGATCCCGAACCGGGTCATCGTCCGGAACACGCCGTTGATCAGACGCGTGCCGAAACCGACGCGATACGTCTTGGCCATCAGCCTTCTTCCTGTTCTGCGACCGGCGATTACCGCGCGGCCAGCAACTGAGCCGCGCCCTGGCGGGCTTGGCGTGCCGGTTCGGGTGAGCCCGATATGGCGGCCGCGGTCATGGCCCCCTCCGCGAGCAGGACCAACGGGCCGACAGTCTGCCCCGATTCGCCCGCGTCGGCCACTAGTTCCGCCATGTAGTCGCGGAAGGCGCCCTTGTGCGCACGGACGGTGTCGGCCACCGCCGGGTCGACGGCCCCGAGCTCACCGAAGGAATTGATGAAGGCGCAGCCGCGGAAGTCCGGTTCGGTGAACCACTCGTAGAGCCAGTCGTAGACAGCGAGGACACGTTCCGTCCCGCCCTGCACGCTCTGCGCGTACTCGGCCAGCCGGGTCCGCCAGCGGAGATCGCGACGCTCCAGGCAGGCGATGACCAGCTCCGATTTCGAGGGGTAGACCTGATAGAGCCGCTTGAGCGAGACGCCCGATGCCGCGCGCACCTGGTCCATGCCCACGGCCTGGATGCCGCGTTCGTAGAAGAGCTCCTCGGCGGCATCAAGAAGCCTGACTTGCGCTTCGGTGCGGTCCATGCGATCTCCACGGTTGGGGCCGAAACGGCGAGAACGGGCGTTCTCTGACAGTACTACGGTCCTGAGCGCGCCCGCGCCGTTGCGCGAGAACGCACGTTCTCCTATCGTGAGCCCTTCCGCGGGAGAACGGCCGTTCTCGCGGTGGTGGCATTGCCGTTGCGACCTAGGGAGAGAGCCATGACCGCACGACCCCCCGTTCCGCCCTTCACTCCGGAGACCGCGGCCGCGAAGGTCCGCCTCGCGGAGGACGGCTGGAACTCCCGCGATCCCGAGAAGGTGGCCCTCGCCTACAGCAGGGACTCGCGTTGGCGAAACCGCGCGGAGTTCGTCACAGGGCGCGACGCCATCGTCGCCTTCCTCTCGCGCAAGTGGGACCGGGAGCTCGACTACCGCCTCATCAAGGAACTCTGGGCGCATGACGGCAACCGCATCGCGGTGCGCTTCGCCTACGAATGGCACGACGACTCCGGCCACTGGTACCGCTCGTACGGCAACGAGAACTGGGAGTTCGGCGACAACGGCCTGATGCGTGTCCGGCACGCGTGCATCAACGACCTGCCCATCCAGGCGTCCGACCGCAAGTACCACTGGCCGCTCGGTCGCCGCCCCGACGACCACCCCGGCCTCAGCGACCTGGGTCTGTGACCGCCGCCCCGCGGGACCAGCGCCTCAGGAGCAGCGGCAGCAGCGCGCACTGCGCGGCGACCGCGATCCAGAACAGGCCCGCGCCGTCCGCGCGTTCGGCCAGCCGGTAGCCCTCGCCCCCGGCGACTCCGCTGGCGAAGGCGCCGATTCCGGCAGCGAGCCGCTGGTGGCCGAACACGACCGCCGGGGCGCGGGACGACCGGGCGAGGGCTTCGAGGTCGTTCTTGAAGAAGAGGACGATCTCACCGAGGCAGATGAACAACGCTCCGGCCAGGATCGCGACAGGGTTGCCGACGGCGAGCGTGGCCATCCCCGCGCTCATCGCGCCGAAGCCGAACCACAGGGCGCGGGCGTAGGGCAGGCGCGCGATCCAGTCCGAGAGGAGGGGCTGCGCGACGACGAGCACAAGGGCGTAGAGGGCGAGGACGAGGCCGTAGTACGTCGTCGAGGTGCGGGGCACCGCGTACAGCGCGAGGTAGTGCTGGAAGAACATGAAGACGTACAGGCTCAGCACGGTGGTCGCGAAGGGCAGCAGTGCGAGACCGGAGAACACCCTTTCCCTGTGGTCCCTCTGGGCCGATCGGCCTTGCCCGGCCCTCTTGGTCCGCGCGTGGCCGGGGTTCTCCGCGGGCAGCAGGGCATGGCCCGCGGTGATCGCAGCGAACAGCGCGGTCACCGCGGTGAAGAGGCCTGCCGAAGCGCTGAGGACGAAGGGCGCCGCCGCCAGCGGCCCCAGGGCGATGCCCGCGTTCAGGGCCGAGCCGTTGGCGGACAGCAGCAGGGGACGCTGCCCCTCATCGGCTTCGTGTATCAAGTAGGCCTTGTTCGCGGGCAGATAGAGAGCGGCACCCACGGACACCAGGAAGAGGGCGAGGACGGCGGCTGCCGGATCGCTGAGGCCGGGCAGGAAGCCGGCGAAGCCCGCGGTGCGGATCACCAGGGCCAGCAGCATCGTGCGGCGCAGGCCGATGCGCTCGGCGATCGCGCCACCCACCACCCCGCCCGAGAACTGCACGAGCGAGGCCACGGCCAGCACGACGCCGACCGTGCCGAGCCCCATGCCGAGCCGTTCGTGGAGCAGCACCGACATGAAGGGCAGGACGGCGAAGCTGCCCAGCGGGATCAGGAACGATCCGGCAAGGAGGAAGCGTTGCGGCCCGGTGAACCGCGCGAGGCCGGATCGCAGGCGCCCGCGCGGCTTCCCACCAGTCCGCAGGCGCCCGCGCCGCTTCCCCAGGAGGGTCACTGCGGGGCGTCGGAGGCGACGAGCGGCCGTATGCTTCCGGCCGCGCTGAGCGCACGGTGCAGGGCGAGTTCGGCGGTCGCGCCCTCGGCCAGCACGATGCCGGTGCAGCCGCGCTGGTCACCTACGTGTTCCAGGCGGTCACCGGGGGCCGCGGTCGGGTACCACTCGGGCGAACCGGGAAAGGCGGTCAGGCCGTCCACGCCGGTCCATCCGGTGAGGGTGCCGGTCCTGTCGGGGTAGACCAGGACGAACCCCGTGGCGGGGCCCGTGGCCGTCGGTGCGTCGAGCAGGGCGGGGCGCAGGCCGAGCGCCACGGCGACCATCGCGTCGTACACGTTGGTGCGCAGGGCGCGGCACAGTGCCTCGCCGACGAGCGCGCCGCCGATGCGCCGGTTGATCTCGACGAGCTCCGGGCCGTCGGCGGTGAGGACGAACTCGACGTGTGCGAAACCCGCGTCGTGGCCCGCCGTCGCAAGGACGCGCCCCACCCAGTCCTGGATCAGGGCGAACTCGGGTTCCGGCAGGGCCACGGGGAAGGCCGCGGCCTCCTCGCGGACGGACGGCTCGGGAGACATCTGGCGGCTGAGGACGCCCAGGAGCCTCGTCTCGCCCGCCCAGCTGAGCGTCTCCGCGCTGTAGACGGGCCCGGCGAAGAAGGACTCCGCGAACAGCCTCCCGGAGAAGGAGCGTTGGGAGGCTTCGCGGAGAGCGGCGTGCAGCTGCCGCTCGTCGCGGACCAGCCAGACGTTGCGGGACGAGGTGCCCGCAGAGTCCTTGAGGACCACCGGCAGGCCGATCTGCCGGAGCACCTCGTCGGCCGCCGCGAGCTCGGCCGGGATGGTCAGGGCGGGGCCGCGGCTCAGGTTCTGTTCGTGGAGGAGGTTGCGCACCCGGTACTTGTCCCGCAGGAGCCGGACCGCGCTCGGATCGGGGCCCGGCAGGCCGAGTTCGGCGGCGAGGTCCGCGCCCGGCACGCTCCAGGTGTCGGTCGAGTTGATGAGCCCCTTCAGGTCGGGCACGGCTGCCAGGGCCTCGGCGGAGGCGGACGCGACGCGGGTGTCGACGTCGACGATGTCGAGTGCGCCCGCTTCGATGCGGTCCAGTTCGTGTCGGTAGACGGCTCGGTTGCCCGTGAGCAGGCAGAGCCGGTGCCCGGCGGCGTCGGCCGCCTCCACAAGGCGTCCGAGACCGAAGGTGAGTGCTTCCAGAGCGGCGATCGTCACGATGCCTTCCCCTCCTTCTCGTGCTGATCATGCTGATCATGCTGATCGTGCTTCTGGTGCTTCTGGTGCTGGTGCTTCTGGTGCTTCGTGCGTACGTCGTAGCTGCGCCGGTTCCACTCCATCGCCGACCACGGCAGCGCGAGATCGGCCAAGTCCGTTATCTGGTGCGGCTTGAGGGTGCGCGGGTCGAGCGCCTCCTGGTGACGGGCGAAGACGCGCTCGGTGTAGCGGTGCCCCGTGTCGGCGCCGATCACCAGGTGCATCCGGTCCGGGTTGCGTGCCGCCTCCCAGGCCGTGACGAGGTGGGCCGCCCCGGTGGACAGGCCGGCGAACACCGCGTGGGCGCGCAGCAGATCGACGGCTCCCGCCATGGCATGCCGGAAGTCGACCCAGTGGAGGGTGTCGTACAGGTCGTGGCGGACGTTGTCGAAGGGGATCGAGCTGCCGATCCCGGCGATGATCGCCTCGGGATCACTGAAATCCTCACTGCCGAACGTGACACTGCCGAAGGGCTGCAGCCCCAACAGCCTTACCTCACGGCCGCGTTGCCGCAGCGGCTGGACGAGCCCGCCGGTGGAGGCGCCGGTACCGACGGCGCCGACCACGGTCAGCGGGGCGTCCGGCAGCGCGGCGTCGACCAGGTCCGCGAACTCCTCGTAGCCCGCATAGTGGACGCCGTCGTGGTACTGGCGCATCCAGTGCAGGTCGGTGCGCGCGGCGAGCAGTTGCCGCACACGGCGCACCCGCCGCTCCTGGTCGAGCCGCAGACTGTCCGATGGCGGCATCTGGTCCACCGTGGCGCCGAGGATCTCCAACTGGGCGCGCATCGCGGCGTCGACGGTGGTGGAGGCCACGATGTGGCAGCCGAGCCCGTAGCGGTGGCAGGCCATGGCGAGGGCGAGCGCGTAGATGCCGCTGGAGCTGTCGACGAGGGTCTGGCCGGGCCGCACGGTGCCGCGTTCGAGGAGGGTACGGACGGCGCCGAGCGCCGCGTACACCTTCATCGTCTCGAAGCGCGCGAGGACGACGTTGTCACAGAGCCGCAGCAGGTCGGGGGCTTTCATCGCGTCGGTGATGTGCCCGTGCACGGTGGCCGCGGGTGCTGCTGCCGTGCGCAAGGGCGTCATCGGCCCACCGACCGGAGGTAACCGCCCAGGCGCTCCGCGCCCTTGACGTTGCGCGGGCCGCTGACGGCGTCACCGTAGGACATGACGAAGAAGCGGCTCTCCTTCACGGCCGGGACCGACTTCAGGCTGTCGAGCGACTTCAGGTAGGCGATCTTCTCCTTGGCCGGCTGGTCGGCGTAGTCGATGATGACGATGACCTCGGGCTTCGACTTGATCACCGGTTCCCAGCCGACCGTCGTCCAGCCCTTGTCGAGGCCGTCGAAGACGTTCGTGCCGCCCGCCGCCTTGATGATGTCGTTCGGTGCGGCATGGCGCCCGGCGGTGAAGGGCTGGTCGGTGCCCGAGTCGTAGACGAAGACCTTGGCCGGGTCGCCCTTCTCGGGCCACGTCTTCTTCAGGGCGGTGACGCGCCCCTTGAGGTTGTTGACCACCTTCTCGGCTCGCTTCTCCACGCCGAAGATCCGGCCCAGGTTGTCCAGGTCCGTGTAGAGCGCCTCCAGAGGGGTGACGTCGACGCTCTTGTCGCCGTAGTCCCAGCACGTCTCGGTGTGCAGATAGCTGGCGGACCCGACCTTCTCCAAGAGGGCGGGCGTGATGCCCCGCTCCTCGCTGAAGCCGGAGTTCCAGCCGGCGAAGACGAAGTCGGCCTTGGCGTCGGCCACGATCTCGCGGGTGATGCGCTCGGTGCCCAGGCGCTCCACGTCGGCGTAGTCGTCGCGCCAGGGCGACCCCTTGATGGAGGGGTCGCCGAGCTTGTTCATGACGTAGCCGCGCATCCGGTCGGCGAGGCCGAGGGAGAACATCTTCTCGGCGCCGCTGACGTCGTAGGCCACCGGACGCTTCGGGCGGGTGTAGGTGACGTCCTTGCCGCAGTTGGAGACGGTGACCGTCTCCGTCTTGTTCTTCGCCATCGGCTCGACCTCGGCGCCGCAGCCCGTGGTCAGGAGTCCTGTCGTCAGCAGCGCGGCGGCCGCCAGGGCTGCACGGGGCAGCGGTGGTCGGATCATGAGCGGAATCCTTCTGATCGGGCGGCGGCGGGTGCCGGGGTGCCGGTGGGGGCGAGTTCGTAGACGAGTTGGGGCGTCCCGGTGCGGGGGTGGTGCACGACGGTGGCGTCGACGCCGAACACCTTGCGGATCAGCTCGGGGTTCAGGACGTCCGCCGGCGTGCCCGTGGCGACCAGGGAGCCGGAGCTCAGGACGGCGATGCTGTCGCAGGCGGCGGCCGCCAGATTGAGGTCGTGCAGGGCCGTGAGCACGGTGAGGCCCGATCCGCGCAGGAAGGAGAGGAGCTCCACCTGGTGGCGGATGTCCAGGTGGTTGGTGGGCTCGTCGAGCACCAGGACACGGGGTTCCTGGACGAGGGCGCGCGCCACGAGCACGCGCTGCCGTTCTCCGCCGGAGAGGGTGAGCACGCTGCGGTCGGCGAGATGGGTGATGTCCAGGCGGTCCATCGCCTCCCCGCACAGGGCGCGTTCGCGTGCGGTGAGGGGCTGGTTGCCGCGTGCGTGCGGGGCGCGGCCGAGGGCCACGACCTCCCCGACCGTGAAGTCGAGTTCGGTGTGGCTCTCCTGGGTGAGCGCGGCGATCGACCGGGCGCTGTCACGCAGCTTGAGTGTCGTCAGGTCGGATCCGTCCAGGAGCACGGCTCCGGACGTCGGCTTCAGCGCCCGGTAGACGCAGCGCAGCGCGGTGGACTTGCCGCTGCCGTTCGGTCCGACGAGCCCGACGATCCGCCCCGCCTCCACCTCGATGTTCAACCGGTCGACCAGGGCACGTCCCGCCGCCTCGACCGAGAGCTCCCGCAGTACGAGGGTCATTTACCGCCCTCCGAACAGGTAGCCGCGGCGGCGCATCAGCACGATGAACACCGGCACGCCGATGAGCGCGGTGATGACGCCGAGCGGCAGTTCTTCGGGGGCGAAGGCGGTACGGGCGACGAGGTCGACCCAGACCAGGAAGCAGGCCCCGGCGAGTGGGGCGACGGCGAGGACGCGGCGGTGCGTCGAGCCGACGAGGATGCGTACGACATGCGGCAGGACGAGCCCGACGAAGCCGATCGCGCCGCTGACCGCGACGATCAGGCCGGTGACCGCCGCCGTGAGGAGGAAGAGACGGCGCCGCAGCGCCTCCGCGTCGACGCCCAGGCTGGCCGCCGTCTCGTCGCCCAGTGACAGGACGTCGAGCGACCGGCTCTGGCGCAGCAGCACCACGATCGTCATCAGGACGGCACCGGCCGCGAGCGGCAGCGACTCCCAGGACGCCGAGCCGAGGCTGCCGAGCAGCCAGAACAGCACGGTGCGCGCGGCCTGGCCGTTCGGGGACAGGAACACGAGCACGCTCATCAGCGCCTGGAACCCGTAGGCCAGCGCGACGCCGGTGAGGACCAGTCGCAACGGTGTCAGGCCAAGTGGCCCGCGCGCGGCCAGGTACACGAGGACGGTGGCGCCGAGCGCCCCGAGGAACGCGGCGGCGGACAGGGCGTAGACGCCGAGCCCGGCGAAGACTCCGAACACCACGACCGCGGTGGCCCCGACGGAGGCACCGGATGAGATGCCGAGGACGAACGGGTCCGCGAGGGCGTTGCGCACCAGCGCCTGGATGGCGACGCCGACGACCGAGAGCCCCGCCCCGACCACGGCGGCGAGCAGCACCCGCGGGGTGCGCACGTGCCAGACGATGGAGTAGCCGCTCACGTCATCGGCCGCGATGCTGCCGCCGGTGAGGGCGGCGGTCAGGAACCGCACCACGTCCCCGAGCGGTACGACGGTCGGGCCGAGGGCGATCCCGGCCAGGACGGAGACGACCAGCGTCGCGGAGAGCACCACCAGCGTGGTCACGAGCCGTCCGCGGCCTGCCTTGCCCGCCGTCGGCTCGTGCGGGGCTGCCTCTGGGGAGGCGACCCCGGGCGATGCCTCTGTCGGGGCATCGGATGTGGCCTCGGTCATGAAGTCCCTTCACCCGTTGGACAGTTCGGAGCGGTGCGGCACCCCTGCGGGTGCGGCACGATCCAGTAGTCGGCGGGAGACATCACTCAGTTCCCGGAGATCCACGAACTGCCCCCCGTCAGCGGGTGGGCTTGGTCCCTCGCACGATCAGGCGCCGCGAGTGGTGGTCGTAGGGCTCGCCGTCGAAGCCGCCGAAGCACTCCACGTCGGTGAATCCGGCGTCCTCGAAGAGGCCGCGCAGTTCGGCCGCGCTGTAGAGGAAGGAGGTGATGGAGGCTTCGCGCGCGATGCCGTCACGCACGAGCGTCCAGTCGGTCCGCAGCCGTGTCCAGCTGTCCAGGACGGTGTCGCGCTGCACCACGTACGCACCGTCGAGTTCGACGAGTTGGGGGCGCCCGATCCAGCCGGCGAGCACTTCCTTGCCCATCACGTCGATGAGCAGTTGCCCGCCCGGGACCAGCGAATCGTGCGCGTTGCGCAGCACTTGGACGTTGTCCCGCGGGTCGTCGAAGTAGCCGAAGGAGGTGAAGACGTTGAGCACCACGTCGTACGTGTCCGGCTCGACGTGGGTGAGCATGTCCGCCCGGATCAGGCGGACGTCGACCCCGGCGTCCTCGCACCCGGCCCGGGCGCGTTTCAGGAGCTCCGCGCTGAGGTCCACACCCGTGACCGTGTAGCCGCGGCGCACCAGCGGCGCCAGATAGAGCCCCGGTCCGCAGCACAGGTCGAGTACGCGGCTGTCGGCGGGGAACTCGAGGAGCGGCGAGCGCGCGACGAGGTCCGCCGTCTCCTCCCGCCGCCGCTCGGAGAACATCGTCTCGGAGAAGTCGGACCAGAATCCGTCGTCCTCGTACCAGTGCATGCTGCCGCGGCCTCGATCCAGTGGGCTGTTTCGGCCCGTACGCCGCGGCTGTGTGGGCGGCGGCGTACGGGACTTGCGCACCAGTGGTCGGCTGCGGGTCGCGTCTGGTTCCCGCCAGGAGGCGCGGGCCGCTTGTTCGGGCCCGCGCGTCGGCCTAGGCCCCGCTCGCCCTGAGCATGTCCTCACGCTCCACGATCTTCACGCGCTCACGCTCCTGCGGCTCACCCAGCGCCTTCTCCGCGGCGTCGAGGCGGTACCAGCCCTCCCACGTGGTGAAGCGGACGTTCCGCTCGCCGAGGAAGGACTCCACGGCTGCCGGGTCGGGAGCGGTGGGCGTGTGCAGACGGGCGTTCGTGTGGTCGTCGATGAGGCTGGCGACGGTCTCGTTGGCGTCGCCCTTGGTGTGACCGATCAGGCCCACAGGGCCGCGGCGGATCCACCCGGTGACATACGTCGACTGCAGGTGCTCCCCGGTCTCCTCGATGACGCGGCCTGCCTTGTCCGGCACCGTGCCCGACGCGACGTCCCAGGGCAGCTTGGGCAACTCGTCGGAGAGGTAGCCGACGGCGCGGTAGACGGCGCCGAGGTCCCAGTCCTTGAACTCGCCGGTTCCCTTGACGTTGCCCGTGCCGTCGAGGGCGGTGCGCTCGGTGCGCAGGCCCACCACCCGGCCGTCCTCGCCGAGGATCTCGGTCGGGGACTCGAAGAAGTGCAGGAACAGCTTGTGCGGCCGCTCGCCGATGTCGCGGATGGCCCAGTTCTCCAGCGTCTTGGCGACCATGTCGGCCTGCTTGTTGCCGCGCCGGGTCGCGATCGAGCCGTCGTCGTAGTCGATGTCCTCGGGATCGACGATGACCTCGATGTTCGGGGAGTGGTCGAGCTCCCGCAGCTCCAACGGGCTGAACTTGGCCTGCGCGGGGCCGCGGCGGCCGAAGACGTGCACCTCGCGCGCCTTGTTGACCTTGAGTCCCTCGTGGACGTTCGGCGGAATCTCGGTGGGGATGAGCTCTTCCGCCGTCTTGGCAAGGACGCGTGCCACGTCGAGCGCCACGTTGCCGACGCCGAGGACGGCCACCTTCTCGGCGTCGAGCGGCCAGGTGCGCGGCACGTCAGGGTGCCCGTCGTACCAGGAGACGAAGTCCGCGGCGCCGTGCGAGCCCTCGAGGTCGAGGCCGGGTATGTCGAGCGCCCGGTCGGCCGTCGCGCCGGTGGAGAAGATCACCGCGTCGTAGAAGCTGCGCAGGTCGTCCAGGTCGATGTCGCGCGGGTAGTCGACGTTGCCGAAGAAGCGGATCTGCGGCTTGTCCAGGACCTGGTGCAGGGCGGTGACGATGCCCTTGATCCGGGGGTGGTCGGGGGCGACGCCGTACCGGATGAGGCCGAAGGGCGCGGGCATCCGCTCGAAGAGGTCGATCGACACACCGGGCTCGACCGCCACTGCGGATTTCAGCAGCGCGTCGGCGGCGTAGATGCCGGCCGGACCGGCTCCGACAACGGCTACCCGCAGAGGGCGAGACATGATCAGGTTTCCCTTCGAGCGAAGACATGGGGCTCGTCGGGAAGCCTAAACTAAGGCAATCCTAAGTTAGTACCCGGCCTTGACCTATGACCTCATAAGGACAACTTATGGGGTCGCGAAGCCTGGGTTTGAGTCGCAGGTCGCATGCGGGACCAGGACGCGAGGGAACCCCGGGCACGGCCACCTCGTTGTCAACACGCCTGACACGCAACAGAGTCGATGCTCCCATCCCCGCCCTTCACGGAGGCCAGGAACCATGACCCGCGATCACCGGAAGCATCCCCGCCCATCCCGTCGCACCGCCCTCAAAAGCGCCGCCCTGGCGGCAGTGGCGGTGGCGGCCGGCGCCGGCACGGCCGACGCCGCCACTGCCGCACAGGGCGCCACATGGCCGACCGAGTTCCCGCTCCCCGACGGCTTCCTCCCCGAGGGCATCGCCATCGGCAAGAGGCCGTACGCCTACATGGGCTCGCGCGCCAACGGCGCCGTCCACCGCACCGACCTGCGCACCGGCCGGGGCGAGATCCTCTACGAGGGGGCCGCAGGCACGGTGGCGGTCGGCCTGAAGGTGGACGACGACGGCTTGCTCTACGTCGCCGGGAACACCGGGGTCGCACGGGTCCTCGACACCCGCAGCCGGGACCTCGTGGCCACGTACCAACTGACGGAAGCCGCCGGTCACTTCATCAACGACGTCACCCTGCTCGGCGACCGCGCCTGGTTCACCGACTCGCGCGACAGCGTGCTCCATGGAGTACCGCGCGGCCGCAAGGGCAAGGTGCGCGCCCTGCCGCTCCGCGGCGACTGGGTGCAGACACCGGACGCGATCAACGCCAACGGCATCGTCGACACCCCCGACGGCCGGGGACTGATCGTCGTCAGCAGCTCGCCCGGCAAGCTCTACCGCGTCCACCTCAAGACCGGGCACGCCACCGAGATCACACTGTCCGGCGCGCAGAACGTGGTCAACGGCGACGGCCTCCTCCGGATCGGCCACACCCTGTACGTCGTACAGAACCGGCTGAACCTCATCAGCGTGTTCCACCTCGACGCCGAGGCCGGCACCGCCACCCTGCGCCGCACGATCACCGACCCCCGCTTCGACGTCCCCACCACCGCGGCCCGCTGGGGCGACCGCCTCTATCTCGTCAACGCCCGCTTCACGAGCCCTCAGGAGCCCGGGACCACGTTCAACGCCGTCGCCGTACGTCGCTAGATCCCCCAGATGGCACCCATTGCAAGATCAAAAGTCGCTCGGGTTAGCATATGAGCGCCGCCTAGCTCGAAAGATAAACCTGTGACTGTCAATGACGACTCGTTCACCAATTGGAAGCACCGCGAGGAGATCGCGGAGTCGATGATCCCGATCATCGGGAAGCTGCACCGGGAGCGGGACGTCACCGTCCTGCTCCACAGCCGCTCCTTGGTGAACAAGTCGGTGGTCAGCCTCCTGAAGACCCACCGATTCGCGCGACAGATAGCCGGTGCGGAACTCTCCGTCACCGAGACGCTGCCGTTCCTCCAGGCCCTCACCACGCTCGACCTCGGTCCCTCGCAGATCGACATCGGCATGCTCGCCGCGACGTACCGGGCCGACGACCGCGGTCTGTCGGTGGCGGAGTTCACCGCCGAGGCGGTCGCCGGCGCCACGGGCGAGAACAAGATCGAGAGCCGCGAAGGACGCGACGTCGTCCTGTACGGCTTCGGTCGCATCGGCCGCCTCGTCGCCCGCCTGCTCATCGAGAAGGCCGGCTCCGGCAACGGACTGCGCCTGCGCGCCGTCGTCGTGCGCCAGAGCGGCGGGCGGGCCGTCGAGGACTTGGTCAAGCGCGCCTCGCTGCTGCGCCGTGACTCCATCCACGGCCAGTTCCAGGGCACGATCACGGTCGACGAGGCGAACAGCACGATCATCGCCAACGGCAACGAGATCAAGGTGATCTACGCCAACGACCCCTCCGAGGTCGACTACACGGCGTACGGCATCAAGGACGCCATCCTCATCGACAACACCGGCAAGTGGCGCGACCGCGAGGGGCTCTCCAAACACCTGCGCCCCGGTGTCGACAAGGTCGTCCTGACCGCGCCGGGCAAGGGCGACGTCCCGAACATCGTGCACGGCGTCAACCACGACACGATCAAGCCGGACGAGCAGATCCTGTCCTGCGCCTCCTGCACCACCAACGCGATCGTCCCGCCGCTCAAGGCGATGGCGGACGAGTACGGCGTCGTGCGCGGGCACGTGGAGACCGTCCACTCGTTCACCAACGACCAGAACCTCCTGGACAACTTCCACAAGGCCGACCGCCGCGGCCGCTCCGCGCCGCTCAACATGGTCATCACCGAGACCGGCGCCGCGTCCGCCGTCGCCAAGGCGCTGCCCGACCTCAAGGCGCCCATCACCGGCAGCTCGATCCGCGTCCCGGTGCCGGACGTCTCGATCGCGATCCTCAGCCTGCGGCTCGGCCGCGAGACCAACCGCGAGGAAGTCCTCGACTACCTCCGCAACGTGTCGCTGACGTCGCCTCTCAAGCGCCAGATCGACTTCACCAGCGCGCCCGACGCGGTCTCGAACGACTTCATCGGCTCGCGCCACGCCTCGATCGTCGACGCGGGCGCCACGAAGGTCGACGGCGACAACGCGATCCTCTACCTCTGGTACGACAACGAGTTCGGCTACTCGTGCCAGGTGATCCGCGTCGTGCAGCACGTCTCCGGCGTGGAGTACCCGACGTACCCGGTGCCGGTGGCCTGACACGCGTACGACTCTCCGGTGGGCGGCAAGGGATTCCCCTTGCCGCCCACCGGCCGTTTCGCTCTCACCCGCCGAGCAGCCTCCGGGCCCCGAGGGCGAGCGAGATCTCCACGAGGTCGCCGACCCGGGTGAGGCTGCGGCCGGTCAGCTGCTCGACGCGGCGCAGCCGGTTGAGGACGGTGTTGCGGTGGCAGTAGAGGCGGGCACCGGCCCGCTGCGCCGAGCCGTCCGTCTCCAGCCACCCGACGAGTGTGTCGAGGAGGAGGTCCCGGTCGGCGGGGTCGAGGGAACGAAGCGGGCCAAGGACACGCTCGGCGAGCGCCTCCGCGAGCTCGGGCGACGAGACGACGAGGGCGTCGGGCAGACGTTCGTCCAGGAGTACGGTGCCGCCGCTGCGGGGGCAGACGCGCAGGGCGGTGTCGGCGAGGCGGCGGGCGTGAGGGACGGCGGCAAGGCCCTCCACGGGTGAGCCGATTCCGGCGCGGGCCCCGGTCGGCAGGGCCAGAGCGGCGCCGAGCGCGGACAGTTCGGCTGCCGGTCCGCCGTCGGCGGCGGCGTCGCCGAGCAGCACCAGTGCGTACTGAGTCTCGGGGCCGGAGTGGCGCAGGGTCCGCGTCCCCGGCGGCAGGGTGAGGATGCCGCCCTCCCCCGCCAGGGCGATCACGGCGTACCACCCGTGCTCGGGCAGCCCCAGCACATCGGCGGCGGTGGGCAGGTCGGTGAGCCGCGCGCTTCCGTCGAGGAGGCTAGCGGTCAGGAGCCGCATGCGGTTCTCGTGCCGCCAGGCCATGCGGCGTTCGGTGCGGCGGTAGGCGTCGGCGACCACGCCGCAGTGTTCGTCGACGAAGTTCCATACGTCCGTGGCGACATGGATGAGCAGCCGCATGTCGTCGGGGTTGCCGCGCGAGACCTCCTCGACAAGTCCCTGCCACACCATCGCCCCGCCGAGCCGGAAGGCGTGCAGCAACGCGTCGAGCGGCAGGCCCCGTTCGGCGCGTACCCCGGCGATCTGAATGGATGTGCGGTGTGCGGCCTCCCTGGTCTCCGCCGGCTGGAGGAGCGAGGTGACGCTGTACCGCAGCGAGCGGTGCACCTCCTGCCACACCTCGGTGGGGCGGGCCTCGATGGCCGCGCGGTAGGCGGGCTCCTGCTCGCGCAGTTCCGCGACGAGCCGGTCGGTCATCGCGGCCAGGTCCCTCAGCAGGGCGCGGGCCGCGCGGTGCAGTACGGCGACGGCCTCGGCGTCGAGGAGGGAGCGGGCGCCGGGTGCGAGCGGGGCGATGGCGGGCACTTCGTGCAGGGGACCGACCCGTGACCGCAGGACGTGTGGCATGGGGCCTCCACGGGAGTGTGCGCACTGCCGGATCTTCCTGACGCCCGAAGAATGGCATACCGCCCAGTCGGTACCTAGAGGTGTGCGGCAATCTCCTCATCACGGTCCGGCAACCCTCCGTCGCCGCCGAGGAGCCGGGACAGCTCGACGCGGGAGCGTACGCCCAGCGTGGCGAACACATTGCGCAGGTGGTGGTCGACGGTGCGGTGGCTCACCGACAGGCGTTCCGCCACCTCGCGGTTGGTGGCGCCCTCCGCCACATGACGGGCGATGCGCTGCTGCTGCGGGGTCAGCGCCGAGAGCACTCCTGCTCCCGGCTCCCCCGCCACCGCCTCGCCCGCGGCGCGGAGTTCACCACGGCTGCGGTCCGCCCAGGCGCGGGCCCCGCACCGCTCGAAGCCGACCAGCGCGTCGCGCAGCGGGCCGCGCGCCTCGCGGGTACGGCGCCTGCGGCGCAGCCACTGGCCGAACAGCAGCTGCGTACGGGCCCGTTCGAACTCGCCGGGCGAGCGGTCGTGGTGCGCGAGCGCGCTCTCGTACGCGGTGGCCGTCTGCTGCGGCGGAGCCAGCAGGGCGCGGCAGCGGGCCAGTTGGGCCGGGGCGAGCCGGTCCGCGGTGGCCTCGGTCCAGCGGGTGAACTCGGCTGTGGCGTCACGGGCCTCTGCCGTGCGCCCCGTCGTTGCGGCCGCTTCGACGAAGCAGGGGACGGCGAGCATCCTGACGGCGAAGTGCCCGCGCCGGGGTCCCGGCGCGACCAGGGGGGCGAGGCGGGCCGCCGCGTCCCCCGGGCGCCCCGCCGCGAGATCCGCTCGCGCGACGGCCCAGGTGGCGAGTGTGGCGGCCTGGTGGAGACCGTGCGGTCCCGCGCCCGCGGCAGCGGCCGCCGCGTGCCCGGCGCAGGCGTCCGCGTCACCCTCCACGGAGGCGGCGAGCGCGAGGACGGCGTGCAGACAGGCGGCGACGTTGGGCTGCCCGATCCGGTGCGCGGCACGAAGCCCTTCGAGGGCGTGCGCCCGGGCCGTGGTGTGCCGTCCCGCACGCAGCTCTCCGTACGCCAGGTGCTCCAGGGCGCGCGGCAGCAGGACCTCGGGGCCATAAGCGCGCACGGCCGCGAGCGCTCGGGCACCGGCGCCGCAGGCTGTCTCGACCTCGCCGACGACCAGGGCCGCGGCTCCGGCGCGCAGCAGCCCGGCCGGCTCGGCCGTCCGTGGCACTTCGTCCAGGCAGCGGCGCAGCAGGGCGTGGCCCTCGGCGGTGCGGCCCGAGAGGACCGCGCACATCCCGGCGCGGTACGCCTCCAGGGGCGGGTCGTCGGCGCAGGTGGGGACACGCGCCATCGCCTCCCGGTAGGCCGCGGCGTCGCCCATCGCCCAGGCCGCCTCCGCCGCGCCGATCAGCGCGTGGCGGGCGGCTTCGGGCGGGAGCAGCACGGCGGCGGTGAGCAGGGCCTCCCGGGCGTCGGCGGCAGGGCCATCGGCGAGGGACAACAGCCCCCGGACCTGGTGGACGCGGCCGTGGGCGGGGGAACCGGCGGTGCGGGCGAGCAGGGCGCGGGCCCGGACGGGGTCGCCTGCCTGCCGGGCCGCCTCGGCCGCGTCGGCGAGCCGGTCGGTGCGCAGTGTCGTGTCGGCGGTGAGCGCCGCGGCGCGGGCCAGGGCGGCGGAACGCTCGGCCGGCGGGCGGGGCGCGCTCGCCGCGGCGGCAAGGGCCCCAGCGAGCCGCGCGTCGTAATCCCCTGCGGCGCAGGCGAGTTGGACCAGGCGGGAGAGGCGGTCCCGGCAGACCACGGCGAGCCGGGCATGGGCGGCTCTACGGCGAGCGAGCGGGGCACGGTAAAGCACAGCCCGGCGAAGAAGAGGATGAGCGAAGTGAACCCGCCCACCCACTCCGACCACCACCCCAGCAGCTTCAGCGGGCGCGAGCCCCACGGAACCCTCAGCCGCGCGCCCCCCAACCACCCCAGCCCGCAACAGCAGAGCCAGATCCGCCCCCGCACCCTCGGCCTCATGCTCCCCGGCCGCCGCTGCGAGCAGCAGCAGGGATCGGGTGGGGATGGGCAGGTCGTCGATGTGGGTGGCGTAGTCGGCGAGG
This sequence comes from Streptomyces sp. NPDC033180, assembly GCF_055577645.1. Taxonomy (NCBI): domain Bacteria; kingdom Bacillati; phylum Actinomycetota; class Actinomycetes; order Kitasatosporales; family Streptomycetaceae; genus Streptomyces; species Streptomyces sp. NPDC033180. The sequence goes on from NZ_JBVIPU010000002.1 coordinate 300,952, forward strand.
ATGGCTTCGCCGCCGGGGAGGTCGTCGGGGAGTGCGGCGCGGCCGGACAGTTGGCCTGGGGTCAGGGCCGCGACCAGGGCGGTGAGCAGGCGCGGGTTGCCCGCGGCCTCGCGGATCAGCCAGGCTCCGACGTCCGGGTCGGCCGAGCCGCGGGTCAGCCGGTCGAACAGGGCGGCAGCCGCGCTGTCGTCGAGTGGACCCAGGCGCAGGGTGGTGAGCCCGCCCAACTCGTCTGATCCTGCGAGGCGTTCGGTGCGGGTGAGTACGACGGCGACGGAACTTTCGGCGGGTCGGCGGCGCAGGTCGGCCACGAGAGCAGCCCGGTCCGCCGGGCGCCAGGTGTGCGCGTCGTCGACGCAGACCAGCAGCGGGCCCTCACGCGGCAACGCTGCCGGAGCGACGAGTCGCACTGACGGCACCGGCACGCAGATCGCCCGCGCGTACTCGACGAGTGCGGTGCGGCCGAGGCCGGGCAGCGCGGTGAGGGCGAGCACGCCGCCCCTGCCGGCCCGTAAGCGTCCCACCAGGGATTCCACTGCGGCGATTTCCTCGCGGCGGCCGTGGAGCTCGGGAGCCCTGAGCACGCCGGGTACGGTCGTCGAAAGGGTCACGCCCGCACGTTACTTCCGCGTAACACGGCCCGGAAGCCCCGCGTCCGCCGCACTGGGCACGCCACCAGCGGCATCCGCGTCCAGGTGTGCCCGGGCACAGTCCGAAGGCCCGGGACACGACACGCGCCGTCCGCCTCCGGCTGACCGGCGGCGGACGGCGGGCCCCCATGACGGGTCATCAGGGTCAGGAAGTGTGCGGGCAGTTGCCTCGGTACTCCTCGATGGTGAGGCTCGGCCTCGGCAACGGGCAGAGGAACTGCTCGTAGCGGGTGTCGTTGTCGATGAACCGCTTCAGCCAGGAAATGCTGTACTTCGCGATCGTCGTGTTGGACGAGTTCGGCGTGAAGTGGGAGGCGCCGTTGAGCTCCAGGTACGCCTTGTCCAGGCTGCTCGGCAGCGACTGGTAGAACGGCTCGGAGTGGGAGGCGACGGGGGCGACGGTGTCACCGTCGGCGCCCACGACGAGCGTGGGCGTACGCAGCTCGGGCCAGGTCTTGTCGGTGTTCCAGCCGGTCAGCGGGATCGCCGCCTGCAGCGAGGTACGGCTCTTGGCGGCCTCCAGAGTGCCACCACCGCCCATCGAGTGGCCCATCACACCGAGCCGGGAGGCGTCGACGCGGCCCCGCACCGAGCTCGAATTCGTCAAGTAGTCGAGCGCGGACAGGAGTTGGCGTCCACGGCTGTCGGGCTGGTCGAGCGTCGTGTTGGTGTCGATGGTGAAGACCACGAAGCCCTGGGAGGCGAGCCGGGGCCCGAGCCAGGCAATGCTCGACTGGTAGGCGGTGTAGCCCGGCGAGATGACGACCGCACCGAAGGTGCCGTCGGCGGTGGACGTCGGGTAGTAGATGGTGCCGCCGCCGAAGCCGGACACGCTCAGCGAGGAGACGTCGGTCTGCGAGACGGCGTACGAGCCGCGCGTGGCCTCGATGCTGGAGACGGTGGGTTCGGGGCCACGCTCGTACGGGTTGTCCGCGGCGGCCTGGGCGCCGGGCGCGAGGCCGGTGCCGAGGAGGCCGGCGGTGGCGACCGCGGCGGCCAGAGCGGCCCGCACCACAGGGCGGGAGAAGACGTGCAGGCGCACGGAGGGGTCCTCTCGGTCGTGGCGGAGCCACCCGGGAGAGGGAGGTACGCCCCGGTGGAGGCCGCCGTGTTGGTTGGCGGTCCCCACCGTGGCGGTGCCGACGGAGTGTGGACATCGGCGAAATCACCGGTGTCGCGCGGATGTTGTCCGCCCCGCAGGGGTGTCAGCCGCGCAAGGGGCCCTCGCAGGTGTAGTCGGACGTCCCGGCGCGGCCGTTGGTCCAGATGTCCACCTCGCCGAAGGTGCAGTTCATGTCGGCGAGGTTGTTGTCGCCACCCGCGGCTCGGTCGAGGATGAAGCCGTCGACGGTCTCGGACATGTCCTTGAAGACGAGGTCGGCGCTTGCCGCGTCACTGAGGTTCGCGGTGATCCGGCCGGCGCACGCGAACCGCGGGCGGCCGGGCGTGCTGGTGGAGCGGCAGTCGGGCGTGATGCCGGTCGTCGCGACGAACGAGGAGCGGACCTGGCCGGCCGTGCTGTCGCGCAGCTGGGCGACGGGGACGTACTCGGTGTCGGGGACGAACAGGTCGTCGACATGCGCGATCTGCTGGTCGAGGAAGGCGTCGAAGCCGCTCTGCAGCCCCGAGTCCCGGCCGAGGCGATCGCGCCAGGCGTCGAAGGCGCGCGGGTCGTCGGAGCGCAGGTGCCGGTACATCTCCTTGATCAGCGCGGGGCGTTCGGTCCACAGGAACTCGAAGAAGGCGCCGGCGTAGTCGTAGAAGCGGAAGCCGTCCCCGTCGTAGGTGGCGTGCAGCAGCTGGTCCACGGTCATGCGCGGCCCACCGCCAGCGGTGTCGTCGATGATGCCCTGGATCAGGGACTTGCGGACCTTTATGCCGTCGTCGCGGGTGGCACCGTCGAAGAACTCCGCCGTGCCCTCGTCCATCGCCGTGGTCCGGTCGCGCTCGTACCAGGGCCCCTCACCGAAGAAGCCGGGCACCGCCCAGCGGCCGTTGAGGTAGTGCGTGTACTCGTGGCGGAACAGTTCCTCGAGCGTCAGCGAGGAGTCCTGGGGGACGCGCCGCTGGTAGGTGTAGAAGGTCGCGCCCCTCTCGATGTAGACGCCCCCGTTGTCGGTGCCCATGCCGGTCAGCAGCGGATGGAAGTTCTCGTAGTCGGCGCGGGAGGCGTACAGGACCGTGGTCAGGGTTGAGTTGGGGTCGCCGCCCAGCGGCTCCTGGGTGCCGACGACGCGGTGGAACTGGGCCTTGACCTGCTTGCTGGCGTAGTAGAGCTGGTCGACGGTGTCGCGGTCGAGGGCGGTGCGGACCTTCATGCCACCCTCGTCATACGCGTAGGTCTGCGGGAAGAGACGACGCTCGATGTCGTCCTTGCACACCTGGTACGGCTCGCAGGCCTCGAATTCGATCAGCCAGGTGACGACCTTCGCCCACGGCGCGCTGCCGTCACCGAAGTTGCGGGCGGTGGTGTCAAGGAGCGGGCCGAGCCCGGCGACGGTCTCGGCCCGCAGGGCGTCGATCTGGCCGATCCTGCCGTACTCGCTCACCGCGTCGCGCACGACCCAGGCGTTGGGCCTGCCCTTGAGGTGGGTGTGCCCGGCGAACGCCTTGAAGGCGGCGCGGTAGGAGGGGTCCGCTGCCACCGCGGCACGGAAGGCGGTGTCCTGGTTGCCCGGATAGACACCGAGGTAGTTCAGGGTGAGCGCGGAGAGGGCGGCGCCTGCCCAGCTCGTGTCCTGGGCGGTGTCGGGGTGGGCGGCGTCCATCGTCGCCAGGACCCGCTTGACGAGCGGGAGTTGGTGCTGACGCAACCCTGCCGCACTGGCCGCGATCAGCGCCTCGCGGAGCGTCTCGGCGTTGGAGCGCGTGACGTCGAAGGCGTGGGCCGCGGCGCCGAAGGCGTCCACGGCCCGTCGCATGGCGGCCAGGGTCGCCGGGTCGGTGATGTCGACCTCGTCGTGCGAGAAACCCTGGTAGGAGACGGCGTGCAGGTAGGTGAACATCTCAAGGAGGTGGCTGCGGTTGGTGCCGTCGTGGGATGCGGCGAGCTGGGTGGCGCGTTGGGAGACGGCCTGAATGTGGGCGGCCGACATGACCGGGGCGAGGCGCCGGTCCCAGTTCCAGATCAGACCGCGCAGACAGCCGTCGGCGGTGACGGCAGGATCGGCGAGGAAGTCGACGAACCGAGCGGGCGACAAGCCCGTGACGCCGTCGAGAGTGCACGGTACAAGCACCTTGCCGACAGTGGCGCGGGGCACGTCGCCCGTGGCCTTCGCCTTGTCCGTTCGGGGGCCGGGGACACGACCGTCGGCGAGCCCACCGGGGGCGGGGAGCTTCCATGTGGCCGGCTTCGGGGCCTTGGCGCGGCGGTCGACCCGGTCGAACGGGCTCTGCGCCTCGGGTCCCGGCGCGGCGGGTGAAGCGGCGACCGGACGCCGATCGGGTGCGGGGCCGTCCGCGTCGGCGGCGGGTGCGGCCGTGGCGCACAACGCCACGGATATCGCCGCGGCTACCACGGATCTGTGCAGGGTACGGGGCTGGTGCACGACAGGCTCCTGATGTGTGGGAGGTGGGGAGAGCGGTGCATGGCGGCACGACACGGGGCTTGGCGCCACAACTAACGCGTCGTCAGGGCCACTTGAGGGGAGCGGCTCCGCCATGTGATGCGTAACGTAGTAATGTGAAATGGTACTGACAACCCCTCAGACACCGTGTGACTGGCAACTCCCCTTTCGCAATCGGCAGGTTCACCCTGTTCGCGGCCGCCGTGACGGCCCGCCAGACCCTGGGGACAGAACAACGTGACCTTGTACGCTGGTGAACCACTCGGGGCGGGCGCGCGGGCCACGGCCTGCGGGGCCACGAAGGGATCACCACCATGGGTCACCTCCCACAGCGCACCCTCGTCACTCCCCGGGAGCGGCTGCGCGATCAGGTGGCCCACCACCTGCGGGCCGCGCTGATATCCGGTGAACTCAGGCCCGGCGCGGTCTACTCCGCACCCGTCCTCGCCGAAGGCTTCGGGATCTCCGCGACACCGGTGCGCGAGGCGATGCTCGATCTGGCCCGTGAGGGCCTGGTGGAGCCGGTCCGCAACAAGGGCTTCCGCGTCACCGAGGTCGATGAACGCGACCTCGACCAGTACACGGAGATCCGCACCCTCATCGAGGTCCCGATGATCGGCCGCATCACGCGGTCCGCGTCGCGCGCGGAGCTGGAACAGCTGCGCCCCGTCGCCGAGGAGATCGTGCGCGCGGCCCGGGAGCACGACCTCATCGGCTATCTCGAGGCGGACCGGCGGTTCCACCTCTCCCTACTGGCGCTCGGCGGCAACGACCGGCTCGTCGAGACTGTCGGTGACCTGCGCAAACGCTCCCGCCTCTATGGCCTTACGGCGCTGGATGAACGCGGCCGGCTGATCCCGTCGGCGCAGGAGCACATCGAGCTCCTGGACCTGATGGTGGCGGGTGACGCAGAAGGGGCGGAACAGTGCATGACACGCCATCTCGGGCATGTGCGCTCACTGTGGGCCCGGGGCACCAAGGCGTAGGCACCGAGCCTTGACTCGGCACGGGCGCTCGACACGGGCCCTACTCGCGGGTTCGTTTGATTCTTCAACACATCGCGCGACTCATTGACGCGGACCGTTCACCTCTTTATGGTCGCCTGACCTTCCCCGGCGACCCCGCAACGGAGCACAATGAGGTCCCTCCCCCGCACGGCCCGGTTCATCGCACCCTTCCTCGTGGGTGTGCTTGCGGCAGCCGTTCCCCCCACCGCGGCGGCCGACATCGCGTCCCCCGGCACCGAGAAACCGACGACGCCCGCGCCCTCCCCCCATGACGACTGGACGCTGACGTCGACCCGTATCGACGCGAAGGACACGTACCACGCCTTCGTCGGCAACGGCTATCTCGGCCAGCGCGTCGCGCCCGACGGATCCGGCTACACCGCCTCCGACGCCAAGACCGGATGGCCGCTGTTCAGCCGCCGCTACGACGGTTCCTTCGTCTCCGGGCTGTACGCGCACAACAAGGACACCACCGAGAACCGCGAGGTCGCCGCGGCCATCCCCACCTGGAGCCCCCTCACGGTCTCCACCGGTGGCCCCGGCTCCGAGACGTTCACCTCCGCGACCCCGGCCTCCCGGATCTCGCACTACCGGCAGAGCCTCGACCTGCGCCGTGGCCTGGTGCGGACCGAGCTCACCTGGACGGCCGCGGACGGCCGGGCCACCGACCTCGTCTACGACGTCCTCGCGGACCGCGACAACCCCCACGTCGGCGCCGTACGCCTGCGCATGACCCCGCACTGGGACGGCGACGCGAAGGTCACCGACCGTATCGACGGACACGGCGCCCGGCGCATGACAGCCACCGGCGGCGGCGAACGCTCCGGGGGGCGCACCATGGCCGTGGGGTTCCGCACGGACGGTACGAAGACCGACGGGACGGTCGCTTCGACGCTCCGCGCCGGGCACGGCGCGCGTACAGAAAATGAACAAACCTCTGCTCCTGCCCGCAAGTTGAGCGCGCATCAGTCCGTCGGACTGCCTGTCCGGTCCGGGCAGACCTACGAACTGACCAAGTACGTCGGCGTCGACACCGCACTGACCTCCCGCTCCCCCGAGCGCGATGCCGTCGCGGCCTCGCAGCGTGCTGCCGGGCGGGGCTGGGACGCACTGTTCGCCGGCCACACCGCTGCCTGGCGCAAGCTGTGGCGCAGCGACATCGAGGTGGCAGGACAGGGCGAACTCCAGTCGTGGGTGCGCTCAGCCCAGTACGGGCTGCTGTCCAGCACCCGCCCCGGCTCGGCCAACAGCATCTCCCCCACCGGACTGAGCAGCGACAACTACGCGGGCCTCGTCTTCTGGGACGCGGAGACCTGGATGTACCCGGCGCTGCTCGCCGCCCACCCCGGCCTCGCCAAGTCCGTGGTGGAGTACCGCTACCGCACCCGGGACGGCGCCCGCGCCAACGCGAAGAAGCTCGGCCACCGCGGTCTCTTCTACCCCTGGACCAGCGCGAGCAAGGGCGATCTCAAGGCCGAGTGCCACAGCGTGGACCCACCGCACTGCCGCACCCAGAACCACCTGCAGAGCGACGTCGCCCTGGCCGCCTGGCAGTACTACCTCGCGACCAAGGACACGAAGTGGCTGCGCTCCCGCGGCTGGCCGGTGATCCAGGGCATTGCCGAGTTCTGGGCCGACCGCGCCACGCGCAACGCCGACGGCAGCTACTCCATCAAGGACGTCGCGGGTCCCGACGAGTACAGCAACGGCGTCGACGACGGCGTGTTCACCAACGCGGGCGCCGCCACCACTCTGCGCACCGCCACCCGCGCCGCGGAACTGCTCGGCAAGGACGCCCCGGCGAGCTGGAACACCGTCGCCGACAAGCTGCGTATCCCCTACGACAAGAAGAAGCAGGTCTTCCAGCAGTACGACGGTTACAAGGGCTCGGTGATCAAGCAGGCGGACACCGTGCTGCTGATGTACCCGCTGGAGTGGCCGATGTCGAAGCAGGCCGCCACGAACACCCTCGACTACTACGCGGCCCGCACCGACCCCGACGGTCCCGCCATGACCGACTCGGTGCACGCCATCGACGCCGCGGCGATCGGCGAGCCCGGCTGCTCCGCGTACACCTACCTGACGCGCTCCATCCGTCCCTTCGTGCGCGGCCCGTTCGACCTGTTCTCGGAGGCGCGCGGCGACAAGGCGGGGGCCTCCGATCCGCTGTCGGGCTCCCCGGCGCAGAACTTCACGACCGGCCAGGGCGGCTTCCTCCAGGTCTTCACCAACGGACTGACCGGGCAGCGGATGCACGAGAACAGCGTGCACCTCGACCCGATGCTGCCGCCGCAGCTGTCCCAGGGCGTGAAGCTCAACGCCCTGCACTGGCAGGGACGTACGTACGACATCGCCATCGGTGCCCATGAGACGACGGTGCGCCTCACGCACGGCGAGCCCTTCGAGATCGAGACCCCGCAGGGCAAGCAGGTCGTCAGCGAGGGCACGCCCGCGCACATCAAGACCCGCCGCCCGGACCTCGAGCCGACCGACAACCTCGCCAGGTGCCGTGACGCGAAGGCGAGTTCGGAGCAGCCGGGCCAGTACGCGGACGCCGCACTCGACGGCAACACCGCCACCGCCTGGGTCCCCGACACCGCCCGTGCCACGCTCACCGCGGACCTCGGCAAGGTCTCCCGTATCACCGGGATCACCCCGCGCTGGACGGACGTGAAGCCCACGAAGCAGACAGTGCAGACGTCGCGAGACGGCCATCACTGGAAGACCGCCGAGCCGGACGACGGAGCCACGGCCCGCTACGTCCGTGTGAAGTTCACGTCCAAGGACGCGAAGAAGCCCGCGGGCATCCAGGAGTTGACCGTCAACCGCTAGGTCGCGGCGGCAACGGCGGGAGTGGCGGCGAGGCACCGAAAAGGAGTGCCCTCGCCGCCACTCGCGTTGGTAGCGTGCCGCGCGTGGCGGACGAGGCGTACGAGAACCCGAGGCTGGCGGCACTTTACGATCCGCTCGAGGCGGACCGCGGCGACCTGGACGTATATGCCGACGTGGCAGCGGAACTGAGAGCGCATCAGGTACTGGACGTCGGCTGTGGCACGGGGACGTTCGCGCTGCTCCTGTCCGACCGCGGCCTCCGCGTCACCGGCGTCGACCCGGCAGCGGCCTCCCTCGACGTGGCCCGTTCCAAGCCCGGCAGCGAGCGCGTGCGATGGATCCACGGCGACGCGAGCGCGCTCCCGGCCATGCGGGTGGACCTGGCCACCATGACCGCCAACGTGGCCCAGGCGATCGCGGACCCGGAGGTGTGGGAGTCCACCCTTCGCGGCATCCATGCCGCGCTGCGGCCGGGCGGCCACCTCGTCTTCGAGACCCGTGACCCCGCCCGGCGGGCTTGGGAGGGGTGGAACCGGGCCGCGACCCGCCGCACGGTCACCGTCGAGGGCGTCGGCGGTGTCGAGACCTGGGTGGACGTCACCGATGTCAGCTTGCCCCTGGTGACCTTCCGCGGCACCGTCGTCCTCACCTCGACCGGCGAGACGCTCACCTCCGAATCGACCCTGCGCTTCCGCGAGCGCGACGAAGTGACCGCCTCGCTCACCGCCCACGGCTATGTGGTGGACGAGATCCGCGACGCCCCCGACCGCCCCGGCAGGGAACTCGTCTTCCTCGCCCGCCGCCCGTAGCCCCAAGAGCGGCTCAGCACGGGGTCGTCCGTACGTTGCGTACATCGATGGCAGTCAGCGCCAGGGCCAGTGGCCCCGGCACGAGGAACGCGAGCGGCAGCATCATCCATGCGCACAGCGCGGCCGCCCCGAGGGCGAGCAGGACCAGGAGGCTGCCGCCCGTATCCCGCACCGCTGCGCCCGCGGCTCCGCGCACCGCGGCACGCCAGTCGCTCAGCGCTTCGGGACGGGCGCAGGCGCGCAGGCCCACGATCACACCGCACGCTCCGATCACCGCCGCCGTCACGGCGAAGGCCCGGGCCCCCGGCAGCCCCGCCCCGGCCAGCGCCAGGTCCGCCACGAGCAGCAGCACCCCGGTGAGTGCGACCGTCCCAGCGGCGAGATCACCGGCGCGGAACCGACCGCGTAGCAGCAGCAAGTAACGCCTCGCCGTGGCGGGTTGGCCGACCCCGGTGCCGCGCACCACCGCGCAGGCGGTGGAGAGCGCCGCCGGAGCGGTGATCAGCGGCAGGCAGGCGAGCGCCGTGACCACGCCGAGTGCCAGGACGTCCGCGAACAGGGTCATGCGCGGCCCGAAGATCTCGCCCGTCTCGCGGGCCCGCGCGCTCATCCCTTGACCCCGGAGTTGGCCATGCCCTCGACCAGGAAGCGCTGGAAGGCCAGGAAGAACAGCACGATCGGGAGCAGTGCGATCACCGACATGGCGAACATCGGGCCGAACGCCGACTGGCTGGAGGCGTCCACGAAGGACCGCAGGGCCAGCGTCAGCGTGAACTTCTCCGGAGAGAAGAGATAGATCAGCTGGGTGAAGAAGTCGTTCCAGGTCCAGATGAAGGTGAAGATCGCGGTGGTGATCAGCGCGGGCCTGGTGAGCGGCAGGACGACCAGGAAGAAGCTCCGGAACGGGCCGCAGCCGTCGATCCTGGCGGCTTCCTCCAGCTCGCGCGGCAGGCCGCGCATGAACTGCACGATGAGGAAGACGAAGAAGGCCTCGGTGGCGAGGAACTTCGGCAGGATCAGCGGCCAGTAGGTGTTCACCATGCCGAGCTGGTTGAAGATGATGTACTGCGGGATCAGGACGGCGTGGTGCGGCAGCATGATCGTCGCGATCATGAAGGCGAAGAGCGGCCCGCGGAAGCGGAAGCGCAGCCGGGCGAAGGCGTAGGCCGCGAGCGAGCAGCTGAGTACGTTGCCGAGGACCGCGCCGCCCGCGATCAGGAGCGAGTTGGAGAGCAGCCGTCCGACGGAGACGTCGTCCACGCCGTCGAGGGCGGTCGAGTAGTTCGACCACTCCAGCTTGCTCGGCAGCAGGTTCAGGCTCGCGATCACCTCGTCGGCGGGCTTGAGTGACGTGGCGACGAGCCAGGCCAGCGGATAGAGCATCACCAGGAGCGCGGCCAGGCATCCGGCGTGCAGCGCGACGCGACGCCAGGGAAAGGACCGCCGGGCCGCGGTGGTGGCAGTGGTGGTGGTCATCGCTCCCCCTCGTTCGCGTAGAAGACCCAGGAGCGCGAGGTGCGGAAGAGCACCGCGGTCACGGCTCCGATGGCGAGCAGCAGGACCCAGGCCATGGCGGAGGCGTAACCCATGTGTGAGGCGACGAATCCGCGGTCGTAGAGGTAGAGCGTGTAGAAGAGAGTGGAGTCGGCGGGGCCGCCCTTGCCACCGCTGACCGCGAAGGCGGGCGTGAAGACCTGGAAGGCCTGGATGGTCTGCAGCACCAGGTTGAAGAAGAGCACCGGCGACAGCATCGGCAGCGTGATGGAGACGAACTGCCGCTTGCGGCTCGCCCCGTCCACCGCCGCCGCTTCGTAGAGCTCGACGGGGATCCGCTGGAGACCCGCCAGGAAGATCACCATGGGGGCGCCGAACTGCCAGACCGTCAGGAGCGCCACGGCGAGCAGCGCCCAGCCGGGCTTGTTGACCCAGCCGCCGGTGTGGATGCCGATGTCCGCAAGGAGGTTGTCGACGGTGCCGCCGTCGTTGAAGACCGCCCGCCACACCAGGGCGATGGACATGGAGGCGCCGAGCAGCGAAGGGGCGTAGAAGGCGGAGCGGTAGAAGGACTTGCCGCGCTTCATGGACTTCAGGGCGAGCGCGACGGCGAGGGCGAGCGCCAGTTGCAGCGGCACGGCGATCACGACGTACATCAGCGTCGCGCCGACCGAGCGCCAGTAGCGCGGGTCCTCGGTGAACATCTGGACGTAGTTGCGAAAGCCCACCCAGCGCGGGGCGTTGAACAGGTCGTAGTCGGTGAAGGACAGGTACAGCGAGACGGCCATCGGAAGGAGCGTCAGGACGACGGCGCCGAGCACCCAGGGTGACAGGAAGACCCAGGCGGCGCCCTCGCGCCGGAGCCTGCCGGGCTGCTTCGGCGGTGGTGCGGGGCTCTTGGTCCGCGCGGCCTTCGCGGGTATGTCGGTGGTGGTGGTCATGACCTCAGCTCCGCCTTCGCCTCGGTGATGAAGTCCTCCGCGGCCTCGCGGGGTGACATCTGCTCGAACGACACCTGGTCGTAGTCGCGCTGGAAGGTGGTCTGCAGGGAGTTGTCACCGCTGGGCGGAGCCTGCGGCGGCGTCTTGAGGCTGCCGTCGACGGAGGCCTGGTAGTCGGCGACGGTCTTGTCGAAGTCCTTGAGTTCGGGGCCGAGTTCATCGCGGATCGGCTCGTTGACGGGGATACCGCGGGAGGCGCCCAGGATCGCTGCCGCCTTCTCGTCATTGATCATGAAGTCGATGAACGCGGCTGATTCCTCCGGGTGTTCGCTGCCTGCCGCCGCGCCCATGAACATCGAGGGCTTGAAGTACTGGCCGGGTGTGCCGTCCGCGCCTGACGGCATCGGGGCCAGCGTCAGCCCTTCGCCCACCATCGGCGTGTATCCGCTGGCGGGCGCGTCCCAGTTGAAGTCGGCGACCGCCGTGCCGCGGGCCAGCGGCTGGTTCTCCACCGACCCGTCGAGCTGTGTGGTCTGCTCGGCGGACGTCACCGCGCCCTCCCGCCGCAGCTTGTCGGTGAAGGTCCACCAACGGGTCAGGTCGTCGGCCGTGAAGCCGAGTCCGCGGTCCTTCGTGTAGAGCGACTTGCCCTGGCCGCGCAGCCACACCTCGAAGCAGTCCTCGCTCTGCCCCGGGTCGATGGAGCCCGCCTTCCCGGACTTCCTGGCCAACTGCCGCATGGCGTCGGCCCATTCGTCCCAGGTCCAGCCCTTGCGCGGGAGCGTCACCCCGGCCGCCTTCCACTGCTCGGCGTCGTACACGACGGTCTCGGTGCCGCGGCCCTGCGGGATCGCGTACTGGGTGCCGTCGACGACCCCGGTGGCCAGGAGGCCGGGGTCGATCTCGTCGGTGTGCAGGGTCTTCTTCTGCTTTCCGAGGTCGAGGAGGATGCCGCCGGACGCGTACTGGTCGATCTGCCGGTAGTCGAGCTGCATCACATCAGGGGCGTCCCCGCCCGCCGCCTGGGTGGCGAGCTTCTGCTTGTACGCCTCGTAGCCGGCGAACGAGGTCTGCACCGTGATCCCGGGGTGCTCCCTCTCGAACAGCGCGACAGCTTCCCTAGTGCGGGCCGCCCGGTCGGGGTTGCCCCACCAGGTGTAGCGCAGAACGGTCTTGCCGCCGCCGCTCGCTTCGTCCGAGCCGCCGCAGCCGGTGAGCAGCGCGCTGAGCGTGAGCACCGCGACCGCTCCGCAGGACCACTTTGTCCTGTTTCCGGGCATGCCGATGACACCTCTCCTCTCTGGATTCCTGACGGGCGCTTCTAAGAGTGGGGACGGTTACTCGCCGTGGTACGGGAGCGTGGTGCCGGGCAGTTCGTACTCGTCGCGGCGTCCGCACATGCCGTAGCCACCAAGTCGCGAAGGACGGTTGTCGTACGAGCCCGAGCCCGCGAGGTAGTCGGGGCTGCCGGACTCCAGGGCGTCGAGCTGCGTGCCCGTGCGCTCGGCGGTGGCAAGGGCGCCTGCCCGCCACAGCTCACGCCACGTGGGGACCTTGTCCTTCACGAGCCGGGCCGCGGCCTGCTGGAACTCCAGGTAGGGGCCGTTGTCCCCGGCCCTGAGCGCGTCCCGCAGCGGCAGGTATCCCTCGACGGCCAGGTCACGGCGTTTGCGTGCGGCGGCTTCCGCCTCGAGGCCGGTCTTCGCGGGGAGCCGCGCCGCGGCGGCGTACCGCTCGGGGTCGGCGAGCACGTCGGGCGGGAAGGTGAAGACGGCGTCCCCGGCCTCGGGCAGGCCGCTGTTCTGCATCAGGACCGTGATCCGCAGGTCGCCGCCCTGGACCATGCGATGCACGGTGCCGGGCGTGAACCACGCGACGGAGCCCGCTTCCAGGGGGACCTCGCGGTAGCCGTCGGGGCTGAGCGTCTGGACGGCGCCGCGGCCACCGGTGACGACGTACGCCTCCGTGCACACCAGGTGCAGATGCGGGCTGCCGCCGCACACGCCGTCGGCGGCCTCCCACTCGTAGGCGCTCAGATGCGAGAGGCCGACGGCTCCGGGCAGGGGGTGCGGAAGGCTCACCATGACAGGCCCTTCAGATGTGTGGCGACGCGGTCGCGGTCCCAGGCTCCGTCGGCGACCACGACGCGGTAGCGGTAGGCGAAGGAGGCGCCGGGCGGCAGTTCGAACTCCTCGAAGAAGGCCCAGGAGAACGCGACGGTCGGGATGGGTTCGGAGCGCACGAACCAGTGCGAGTCGTGGATCCCGTCCGCGTTCTCCGGGCTGTGCGCGAAGACGAGCGTCGAGTGCGCGTCGACGTCGTCGTGCTCGGCGGTGAAGGCGAGCCAGGGGCCCTGTGTGCCCATCAGACCTCCCGCGTCCTTCTCGCCGTCGGGGCCGAAGGCGGTGCCGCCGGTGAAGTCACGCGGACCGCGCCACTGCAGGCCCGTGTAGCCGGCCATCTCGCGGCCCGCGGTGGTCGGCGAGCCGAAGCGCAGAGGTTCGTCACGGATGTTGGCCAGGCGGATCGACCAGTCCAGGGCCCAGGACCCGGAGTCCTCGTCGACCGAGTGGACGGTGATGTCCCGCTCTTCCCTGGCCCATTCCTGGCCGCCGTTCTCGATCCAGGTGAGCTCCTCGGTGAGGTGCATGCGGTCGTCGTCGACGGCGAGGGCGGGGAAGCCGTCGTGGCGCATGGACCCGATCCGCTCCGGCAGGCGCAGATAACCCTCGCCGTGGACATAGCAGTTGCCGCCCCAGAAGTTCTGCCCCGACAGGTGGCTGGCGGTCATCTGGAGGCCCTTGTGCCAGCGGTGGTCGCTCGGCCGGTAGCCCGAGACCTGGTGTCCGGCCAGGGTGCGCAGAGGGTGGACATAGGGCTTGCGGGCCTCGAAGGCGTCCGTGTCCGGTGCGTAGACGTAGCTGAGCAGTTCGACGCCGCCCGACCGGACCGTGATGCGCTCGCCGTGGGTGTGGGTGACCTGAATCGTCATCGCTGGGGGCTCCAGTCGGGGTGGCTGCCGTGCATGGCCGGGTAGTAGGGGTCGCCGGAGGCGATCTCGCCCGCGAGCACCGGCTGTCCGGTGAACGCCGACTTGTAGAGCGCGGCGGCGAATTCCAGGGTGCGGCGGGCGTCGGTGCCGCTGCCCGGCGGCCTGACGCCCTGCTCGTGGGCGTCGAGGAGGGCGCCGAGCTGGGCGGCGTGCGAACTGGGCGTGTCAGCGGCAGGAGCACGCCAGGCATCCGTGCGTGCGGCGTCGATGTGCGGGGCCGGTGTGTAGACCCAGTCCTCGTTGGAGTGGCCGTAGAGATGCGTGAGTTCAACTGTCGCGTCCGCGCAGTCGACGCGGATGCGGCTTACCTCGTCCGGCGACAGGACGCTGTTGACGACGGTGGCGAGCGCGCCGCTCTCGAACCGCACCAGGGCGGTGGAGACGTCCTCGCTCTCGGTGTCGTGCACGAGACGGGCCGCCATGGCGCGCACCTCGGTCCAGTCGCCGAGCAGGTGCAGGAGCAGGTCGAACTGGTGGATGCCGTGGCCCATCGTGGGACCGCCGCCCTCGCTCTCCCACCGGCCGCGCCACGGCACCGCGTAGTAGGCGCTGTCCCGGTGCCAGGTGGTCTGGCAGTGCGCGACCCGGGGCGCTCCGAGCTCGCCGCCCGCGATCAGCTCGCGGGCGTGGACGGCGCCCGAGCCGTAGCGGTGCTGGAAGACCACCGACGCGTACGTTCCCGATGCCTCCTCGGCGGTGGCGATCTCGTCGTACTCGGCGAGGGAGAGGCACAGCGGCTTCTCGCACAGCACCCACGCGCCCGCCTTCAGCGCGGCCACGGTCTGCGTCCGGTGGAGCGACGGCGGGGTGCCGATCAGGACCAGGTCGGGGCGGACCTCGTCGAGCATCGCGTCGAAGTCCGCGTAGCCCTCGACGTTCAGGTCCGCAGCGGCCGCCTCCGCGCGGAACGCGGCGAGCCGAGCGGGGTCGACGTCGACTGCGGCTCTCAGCTCGATCCGGTCGGAGTGGGCCCGCAGGGCGGGCAGATGACTTCCGGTGACGATGCCGCCTGTGCCGACGACGGCGGCCCGTAGACGGGTGGGGGTGGAGGACATACGGTCTCCTCGAACGAACTTAGAAAGCGCTTGCACCGGTGCCGACCCTAGGCACGGCAGGAATGTCAGGACAAGACCTCGGCGCCGAAAACCGGAACGAACTGAAACGACTCAATAATGGGGACGGCGAACGTTGCCGCGCGCTCACCACCTCCCCCCGCGACGCCCACATCCGGACATCCGAACACCTCGACTCCCCGAACGGATGCACACATGCCCTTCGACGCCGCACGCCGTCGGCGCTGTGCCGTGGTGGGACTCGGCGCCCGCGCCCAGCTCTTCACCGAGGCACTCGCCGGTCCCTACGCGGACCGGATCGAACTGGCCGGTTTCTGTGATGTCAACGCTCACCGCATGGCCGTCCACAACGACTGGATCGCGACCGCCCACCCCGGCCGCCCACCCGTACCGACGTACCCCGCGGACGACTTCGAGGAGATGCTGCGCCGTGAGCGCGTCGACCTCGTGGTGGTCTGCACCGTCGACCACCTCCACGACCACTACATCGTGCGGGCCCTCGAAGCGGGCTGCGACGTCATCACCGAGAAGCCGATGACCACGACTGCCGAGCGCGCCCGCCGCATCCTCGACGCCCGGCGCCGCACGGGCCGGGAGGTCCGGGTGGCCTTCAACTACCGCTACAACCCTGTGCACTCGGCCGTGCGCGAGCTTCTGGCGGACGGCGCGATCGGCGAGGTCGGCTCGGTGCACTTCGAGTGGCTGCTCGACCTGCGGCACGGCGCGGACTACTTCCGCCGCTGGCACCGCGACAAGGCGAACTCCGGTGGCCTGATGGTGCACAAGGCCACCCACCACTTCGACCTGGTCAACTGGTGGCTGGACGCGCGGCCCCAGACCGTCTACGCACAGGGCGGACTCTTTTTCTACGGCGACGAGGCGGGCACCCGGCGCGGTCTGGCCCGCGACTACTCCCGCGCCCACGGCTCCTCCGCCGCCGAGGACGACCCCTTCGCCGTCCGCCTGGCCGACTCGTCCGTACTCAGCGCCCTGTACCTGGAGGCGGAGGAGGAGGACGGCTACCACCGCGACCAGAACGTGTTCGGACCCGGGGTGAGCATCGAGGACGACATGGCGGTCCTGGTGCGTTACGCCTCCGGCGCGACCCTCACGTACCACCTGACCGCCTACGCGCCCTGGGAGGGCTGTCGCATCGCCTTCAACGGCAGCGAGGGACGCGCCGAACTCCTCGTGGAGGAATCCACCTGGACGCGCCCCGACGTGCGGACCGAGGGCGCCAGTGCCGTCCCGCACGGCGCGGCGACCGGGGACGAGGCCGGGCGCGCGCAACTCCTGCTGCGCCGCTTCTGGGAGGAGCCGCGGGAGGTGAAGGTGCCCACCGGTGAGGGCGGGCACGGCGGCGGGGACGTGCGCATGCTCGCCGACCTCTTCGGCGAGCGGGCCCCGGGTGACGGGGACCCCCTGGGCCGCGCGGCGGACGCCGGCGACGGTGCACGATCGCTGGCCACGGGCCTGGCCGCGAACCAGTCCTTCGTGACGGGGCTTCCGGTCGACGCCCCGGGCCTCATGGGCAGTTGAAACGACGTCCGGGCCGGCCCACGTGGGCCGGCCCGGACGTGTCGTTCAAGAGTGCCGGACTCAGACCAGGTCGAACCGGTCGAGGTCCATGACCTTGCTCCAGGCCGCGACGAAGTCCTTCACGAACTTCTCCTTCGCGTCATCGCTCGCGTAGACCTCGGCGAGCGCGCGCAGCTCGGAGTTCGAGCCGAAGACCAGGTCGGCGCGGGTGCCGGTCCACTTGACCGCGCCGCTCGCGTCACGGCCCTCGAACGCGTCCTGCGCCTCGGACGTCGACTTCCAGGTCGTGTCCATGTCGAGCAGGTTGACGAAGAAGTCGTTCGACAGCGTGCCCGGCTTGTCCGTGAACACGCCGTGCTTCGACCCGGCGTGGTTGGCGCCCAGGACGCGCAGACCGCCGACGAGGACCGTCAGCTCGGGCGCGCTCAGGGTCAGCAGGTTCGCCTTGTCGATCAGCAGGAACTCGGCCGGCAGGCGGTTGCCCTTGCCGACGAAGTTGCGGAAGCCGTCGCTGGTCGGCTCGAGCGCGGCGAACGACTCGACGTCCGTCTGCTCCTGCGCCGCGTCGACACGGCCCGGCGTGAACGCCACCTCGACCTGGACACCCGCGTCCTTGGCTGCCTTCTCGACCGCCGCGGAGCCGCCGAGGACGACCAGGTCGGCCAGCGAGACCTTCTTGGCACCGGAGTTGAAGGACGACTGGATGCCTTCGAGCGTACGCAGCACCTGCGCGAGGCTGTCCGGGTTGTTCACCTCCCAGCTGCGCTGCGGCTCCAGGCGGATACGACCGCCGTTGGCGCCACCGCGCTTGTCGCTGCCGCGGAAGGAGGACGCCGCGGCCCAGGCCGCGGAGACCAGCTGCGCGGTGGTGAGGTCCGAGGCGAGGATCTTCTCCTTGAGCGATGCGATGTCCGAGGTGTCGACCGGCTCGCCATCGGCTGCCGGCAGCGGGTCCTGCCACAGCAGCACCTCGTCGGGCACCTCCGGGCCGAGGTAGCGCACGATCGGGCCCATGTCACGGTGCGTCAGCTTGTACCAGGCACGGGCGAACGCGTCCGCGAACTGGTCCGGGTTCTCGTAGAAACGCCGCGAGATCTGCTCGTAGACCGGGTCGAAGCGCAGCGACAGGTCGGTGGTGAGCATCATCGGGAGGCGCTTCTTCGACGCGTCGAAGGCGTCGGGGATGATCGCCTCGGCGTTCGTCGCCACCCACTGGTTCGCACCCGCCGGGCTCTGGGTGAGCTCGTAGTCGTACTCGAAGAGGTGCTTGAAGAAGTCGTGGCCCCACTGCGTGGGCGTGGTGGTCCAGATGACCTCGAGGCCGCTGGTGGTCGCGTCCTTGCCCACGCCGGTGCCGTGGGTGTTCTTCCAGCCGAAGCCCTGCTGCTCCATGAGCGCGGCCTCGGGGTCGTCGCCGACGGCCTCGCTCGGTCCCGCGCCGTGGGTCTTGCCGAAGGTGTGGCCGCCCGCGATGAGCGCGACGGTCTCCTCGTCGTTCATCGCCATGCGGTGGAACGTCTCACGGATGTCGCGGGCCGCGGCGACCGGGTCCGGGTTGCCGTTGGGGCCCTCGGGGTTGACGTAGATGAGACCCATCTGGACCGCGCCGAGCGGGTTCTCCAGCTCGCGGTCGCCGGTGTAGCGCTCGTCGTCGAGCCAGGTGGTCTCGGGGCCCCAGTACACGTCCTCGTCGGGCTCCCAGACGTCGGCGCGGCCACCGGCGAAGCCGAAGGTCTTCAGGCCCATCGTCTCCAGGGCCACGTTGCCGGTGAGGACCATGAGGTCGGCCCAGGAGAGGTTCTGGCCGTACTTCTTCTTCACCGGCCAAAGGAGCCGGCGGGCCTTGTCGAGGCTGACGTTGTCCGGCCAGCTGTTGAGCGGGGCGAAGCGCTGCTGTCCGGCGCCCGCGCCGCCACGGCCGTCGCTGATGCGGTAGGTGCCCGCGCTGTGCCAGGCCATGCGGATCATCAGCGGGCCGTAGTTGCCGAAGTCGGCGGGCCACCAGTCCTGCGAGGTGGTGAGCACCTCGGCGATGTCGCGTTTCACGGCCGGCAGGTCGAGGCTCTTGAACGCCTCGGCGTAGTCGAACTCCTCACCCAGCGGGTTGGCCACCGCGGGGTTCTTGGCGAGGATCTTCAGGTTGAGCCGCTCCGGCCACCACTGGCGGTTTCCACCGCCCTGGGACGGGTGCGGCGCGCGAGCGTGCGCGACCGGACAGCCGCCTGTCTCTTCCGGCTTCGGGTCGGTGACGATCGCGTCATGGTTCTCAGTCATGGGAATCCTTCCGGACGGGGCGGATCACGGTGCTCAGAAACTGCGAACGGCGAAACGGTCGGGGGCGCCCAGGGGTGGCGCGGACCTCGTCGGCCGGGAATCCGATGCCGAGTCGGTCACCGTCCAAGGGCCGGTGCGCGCGTGAGCGGTGCGTTCGCGGGACTGCTTCTCCGCGAACGGGGTACCGGATGCCGGGGCGAACGGACCCGTCTCCTGAAGTCACGTGCTGTTCCCTGCTGTTGCCCTGTCCCTTGGCCGTCGGCCGGAACTGATCCTACGATGGACCAAGTCCAAGTCAATACGACAGACGGGTCCGTACGAATTCAGGCCTCAGACAATGCACAGTTAGGCTGGTAGGCATGAGCGATCTGCTGGGACGACTCCGCGGACGTGGGTGGCGGATGACCGCTCAACGCCGGGTGGTCGCCGAGGTACTCGACGGTGAGCACGTTCACCTGACCGCGGACGAGGTGCTCGCGCGCGCCACGGACCGGCTGCCGGAGATCTCCCGCGCCACGGTCTACAACACCCTCGGGGAGCTGGTCTCCCTCGGCGAGGTGATCGAGGTGTCCACGGGCCGCGCGAAGCGGTACGACCCCAACGCCCACCACCCCCACCAGCATCTGGTGTGCTCCGGCTGCGGCGCCATCCGCGACGTGCACCCCGGCGGCGACCCGCTGGCCGCGCTGCCGGACTCCGAGCGCTTCGGCTTCACCGTGTCCGAGGCCGAGGTCACGTACCGGGGGGTGTGCCCGGCCTGCGCTCGGGCGTGACAGGGGCACGCCCACCCAGGGTCCGCTCGGCCCCACGCCGAAGGAGGCAGCGCCATGACCGTTCTCGACTCCGCCATCCCCCGGTTCCACCTGGCCGTGCCGGTCGACGACCTCGCCGCAGCCCGTCTTTTCTACGGTGAGGTACTCGGCCTGGAGGAGGGCCGCAGCGCGGACACCTGGGTGGACTGGAATCTGCACGGCCACCAGCTCGTCACCCACCTCGCGCCGAAGGCCGTCCAGCGCGTCCACAACGCGGTCGACGGCCACGACGTCCCGGTGCCGCACTTCGGACTGATCCTGCCGACCCCCGAGTTCCAGAAGCTCGCGGAGCGACTGCGCACGGCAGGAATCGAGTTCGTCATCGAACCGTACGTCCGCTTCGAGGGCCGGCAGGGCGAACAGCGGACGATGTTCCTCCTCGACCCGGCCGGCAACGCCCTGGAGTTCAAGGCGTTCGCCGACGACTCCCAGGTGTTCGCCGCCTGAGCGGCGCCGGCTAGGGCGCCATCTCGTACGCCCCGGCCAGCGCCTCCACGCGCTGCCACACCCGTGCCGAGCGGGCCTCGTCGACGACCGGGCGGCGGACCGCTCCCAGCGCCCAGCTCTGCTGCTCCGCGGTGGCGGCGTCCTTGCCGTGCAGTTCGACGGCGTGCGCGGAGAAGTCGCGTACGAGGACGGCGAACAGCTCGTCGAGTACGTCCTCGTCGAGGCCGGTCAGGCGTGCCTGCTCCAGGATCAGCTGGCCGTGCACGACCAGCGCGAACAGCTGGCCGACGGCCAGGAGAAGGTCGAGGTCGCGGCTCTGCTCCTCGTCAGGGGCGGCCGTGGTGACGAACTCGCAGAGGGCGTCGGCCTGTTCGCGCAGACGGGCGACGTTGGGCACGGCGGCGTACGCGTCGTAGGCGGTGCGCCAGTCGTGGAAGCGGATGGCGCCCAGGCCGCGGGCCGGTCCCTGCCGGAAGAGGAAGTCGTCGTCCGCCGCGTCGAGGCGGGTCGGCACGGGCTCGTACGCGGCCGGGTTCAGGAGGTGGTTGCCCATGAACTTGAGGATGAGGGCGAGATTGACGTGGACCGTGCCTTCGAGCTTGGGCAGGCCTCGGATCTCGATGGCCGCCTGGGCGAAGTAGTTGTCCTTCTCGAAGCCCTTGGCCGCGATGACGTCCCACATCAGGTCGATGACCTTCTCGCCCTCCGTGGTCACCTTCATCTTCGTCATGGGGTTGAAGAGGAGGTAGCGGCGGTCGTCGGGACCGGCGGAGCGGAAGTAGTCGACGGCGCGGTCGCTGAACAGCTTCATCCCGACCAGGCGGACGTAGGCGTCGGTCAGCTCGCGGCGCACGTGCGGGAAGGCGGTGACGGGCCGGCCGTAGAGGATGCGGTTCTGGGCGTGGGTGACGGCCTCGTACATCGCGTGCTCGCAGATGCCGATCGAGGCGGTGCAGAGGTTGAACTTGCCGACGTTGACGGTGTTGAGGGCCGCGTCGAAAGCGGCACGGCCGGTGTGCAGGATGTCGTCGGGGCCGACCGGGTAGTTCTCCAGGCTGAACTCACTCACGTACTTCGAGGAGTCGACGACGTTCTTGACCAGGTGGTACGCCTCGTGGCGGCTGTCGGCGGCGAAGAAGACGTAGCCGTCGGGGCCCTCGACGTCGGTGCGGCGGCCGAAGACGGAGACCAGACCCGCGGCGTTGCCGTTGCCGATGTAGTACTTGGAGCCGGTGGCCCGGAAGCCGCCGTCGCCGTCCGGCTCAAGGAGCATGTCGGTGGAGTAGATGTCGGCGCCGTGGGTCTTCTCGGACAGGCCGAAGGCGAACACCTCTCCCTGAGCGAGGAGTTCGGCCGCGCGCGTGCGGGCAGTGGCGTTCTCGCTCTGCCAGACCGGGCCGAGGCCGAGGATGGTGACCTGCCACGCGTACCAGTAGTCGAGCCCGTAGAAGCCGAAGACCTCGTTGAGGGCGGCGATCCGGGCGGTGTCCCAGCGCTTGTCCTGGTGCCCCTCGGCGGCAGACGCCGGGGTGAGGAAGGTCGCGAACAGGCCTTCCTTGGCGGAGAACTCGAGGAAGTCCGCCAGCCAGGCGCGGTCGCGGTAGTCCTCGATCAGGCGACGCTTCCCCCGGGCCTCGAACCAGTCGACGGTCGCGCGCAGCAGCCTTCGGGTCTCGGGGTCGAAGTGCTCGGGGTCGTAGGTGCGCGGGTTGAACAGCAGCGGGTCGGCCATGGGTGTTCGCCTTTCCGGCTCGGGAGGTCGGGTGAGGAGTGGTGGGTGTAGCGGACGCGGCGCCGGGCCGGTTCAGCCCTTGGGGCCGAGCCGGTGGAGGGTGGCGAGCACGTCGTCCAGCCAGGCGAGCGTCATCCGTTCGTACGCGATGCCTCCGCGCAGCACGACGTGCTGGAGCTCCTGCCCGGCGTCAGGCGTGCAGGGCGCGTCGGGTCCGGTGAAGTCGCGCAGCTCGCCCGCGAGATAGCGTGCCAGCCGGTCGGTGTGCGCCCGGCGGTGCCGCTCGACCTCGTGGATCAGCGCGACCGGATCGTCGAAGGCCGCGCCGCGGATCTTCACCGCCAGCTCGTGTCGCACGCTCTCGGGCTCGATCGGCTCGTGCAGCCACCGGGAGAGCACGGACCGCCCGAGGGCGGCGACGGAGTACTCCTTCTTGTCCGGCCGCGCCTGCTGCGGCACCTCGCGGACGTCGATCCACCCGTCGCTCTCCATGCGCTTGAGAACGCGGTAGATCTGCTGGTGGGTGGCGGTCCAGAAATAGCCGATGGACCGCTCGAACCGCCGGGCCAGCTCATAGCCGGAGCCCGGCTTCTCAAGCAGCGAGACGAGGATCGCGTGCTCTAGCGCCATGCCCCGATCCTGCTATGCAACTCGTTGCATAAACAAGTGGAGCTGCCCTGGTGAGACACGGCTCACCCGGGTGCCGACCGCCCAGGACCCTCGGCCGCCGCCGGTCGGCTCGGCATCGACTCCAGGAACGCTGCCGTCGGGAAGCCGTGGCACGAGGCGCGACGGCAGCAGCGCGATACGGGCCCGCCGCGCACCAGGTCGGCGAAGAATTCGAGGCCCTGGCCCCTCGAACGCCACCTCGCGCCGCGGGGCTCACCGTGCCGGGCACCGGCGGCACCATGGTGGTCGACGCCGACGGCGTCTCCGCGCTGTCGATCGAGGATCTCGCGGTCGCCCTGCTGGACGAGGCGGAGCGCCCCAAGCATCACCGGGCCCGGTTCACGGCGGGGTACTGAGCCTTCAGAACGCCACCACTACTGGGTCTGGGCCTGCGCCATGAAGGGGGCCGAGTTCTCGGACACCCACTGCGCATAGCTCAGCGGCGGGCGGCCCAGCAGCCGTTCCACGGTGTCAGTAGTGCGGCCCGGCGTCCGGGCGTAGTCGGCCAGCGAGCCGAGCAACCGTTCGGGGACATCCGTCGGCAGGCCCTGGGCGAGCATCGCGCGGCGGACGTCCTCGGGTCCGACCTCCTGGAAGATCAGCTCTCGGCCGACCGCATCGCCGATGATCCGGAGCTTCTCCCGCTGGTCGAGCGACTGGGGCCCGGTGAGCGCCAGGTCCTGCCCGGCGCACTCTTCGCCGGTGAGCGCCCGCACGGCCACCTCCGCGATGTCGCGCGGATGGATGGGCGAGGTCGCGGCCGAGGGATGGGCGCCGAACACCGTGCCGGTGGCGCGGATCTGCGCGGCCCACGCCAGGGAGTTGGTGGTGAAGTCCGCACACCGCAAGACCGTCCAGGCCGGCCCGGCGGCGCGTACCGCGGCCTCGAACTCCCGGAACTCGTCAATGAATCGGGGGTGGCCCGCGGGCTGCTCCACGGTCAGGGCCGACAGCGCGACGACCTTCTTGGCGCCTCGCTCCGCGGCGAGGGCCAGGAGGTCGGCCGTGGCGGTGGCCGTGCCGACCGGACGGAGGCCGGTCAGTACCCCCTCGACATGATCGGGCAGGACCGAGGCCAGCGACCCGGGCCGGGAGGAATCACCGCACACCACGTGCGCGGCATCCGGCAGTCCCGCCAAGGCCCGGTCGCCGCGGGTCACGGCGGCCACCTCCTGACCTGCGTCCAGCAGAAGTCGTACGGCTTCGCGCCCCACGTGCCCGGTAGCTCCGACCACTATGAACATGGCATTCCCCTTCTCTCGCCCAGCTCGTCCGGGTGCCGTAATATACGAGAACCGTAACACTATCCTTCGAGGGGCGTAAGTTATGAGTTCCGTAGCATCTGGTTCCGACACCGGCAGCCACCGTCGCGCGACCGTCGGTGTGAAGCAGGCGCTGCGTGAGCTGGACGCGCAGCTCGCGCTGCTCAACCGGCAGGTCGGCGGCCGGCTCGGCCTCAAGGACGTGGACATGGACTGCCTCGACCTCATCAACGCCCATGGCCCGCTGAGCCCCGGCGCGCTGGCCCGCCGCGCCGGTCTCCACGCCGCCACCATGACCGGGATCCTCGACCGGCTCGAACGCGCCGGCTGGATCTCCCGTGAGCGCGATCCGGCGGACCGCCGGGCCTCCCTGGTGCGGGCGCTGCGCGACCGCAACGCCGAGCTGCTCGGGCACTTCGCCGGCATGAACGCGTCCGTGGAGCGGATCTGCGACGACTACCCGGACACGGAACTCGAACGCTTCACCCAGTTCCTCCACCGCGTCGCCGAAGCCGGCCAGGCCGCGGCACAAGATCTCGGGTGATCCACAGCCCACCACCCGGATCAGCGCACCGCGTTGCGCACGAGCGCCGTGATCCTCGCCTCTCCCTCCGCGGTCAGCTCCGTCAGGGCGTACGAGGCCGGCCACATGGCGCCGTCGTCGAGGTTCGCCTTGTCGCTGAAGCCGAACGTCGCGTACCTCGCGCTGAACTTCTGCGCGCTCTGGAAGAAGCAGACGACCTTGCCGTCCTTGGCGTAGGAGGGCATCCCGTACCAGAGCTTCGGCGCCAGCTCCGGAACGCTCTCCTTGATCACGGCATGGATCCGCTCGGCCATGACGCGGTCCGATTCCTGCATCTCGGCGATCTTCTCGACCACGGCGGCCTCCTCCTGGGCCGCCTTGTCGGCGCGCGATCCGCGGCGCGCGGACGTCTTGAGCTCCTGGGCGCGTGCTTTCATCGCGCCTCGTTCCTCATCGGTGAATCCGTCGAACTTCGCGGTCTTCTGCGTGGTCGTCATGGCGAGTTCCTTACGTACGTGAGTGGGTGGGGGCACGGGCGGAGCCGCCGCGGCGGCTCGTCCCGACGGGGTCTCAGCCCCGCGCACCGGCGATCTGGCGGGTCGTGGCGTTGAGCCGGTTGAACAGGTTGGTGACGCCGATCATGAGGACGATCGCGGCCAGCTGCTTCTCGTCGAAGTGGGTGGCGGCGGCGTCCCACACCTCGTCGGTCACCGCGTCGCCCCGGTCGGCGAGGCGCGTGGCGGCCTCGGCGAGCTCCAGCGCCGCCCGCTCCGGCTCGGTGAAGTACGGAGCCTCACGCCAGGCGGCGACCGTGGCGAGCCGCTCGTCGCTGACGCCGGCCTTGCGGGAGGACTTCGCACCGCCGTCGACACAGGCACTGCAGCCGTTGATCTGGCTGACCCGCAGGTGCACCAGCTCCAGGGTCTGCCCCTCCACCCCACCGGAGTGCACGGCCTTGAAGAGCGTCTGGATGGCCGGCATGGCGTCGGACAGGACGACGGCGGGGTTCTGCATACGGGACTGCATCTCGGTGTGCTCCTTCTTGCGGTCGGTCCCCGTTCCCTCGGGGTGTGACTCCATATCAGCGGGAACCCCGCGCCACGCCCATGGCGATGGGACACCGTGGGACAGCTGAAACAACCTTGAGCAGCGACGACATGGCCCGGTAGGTTTCCGACCACACGGGACACGGGGGGTATCTGGTGGATGAGCCGCAGCGCACGGCGAAGGCGGACCCGCAGAACGAGCTGGCGGCCCGGCTGCGCCTGATCCAGGAACTGTCCGGACTCGGCGTACGGGCTCTGGCGCGGGACGCGGGCCTCAGCTCGTCGTCACTGTCGCGCTACCTCAGCGGCCAGACCGTGCCTCCCTGGCCCGCGGTGATCGCGCTCTGTCGCCTCGTCAAGCGCGACCCCCGTCCACTGCGCCCCTTGTGGGAGCGGTCCTCGAACCCGCTGCCCGCACCCCCGAAGTCCAGCCGCCAGGGCAGACCGCGGCCCCGCAACGATCTGCCGCGCGACGTACCGGACTTCACCGGCCGCGAGGCCCAACTCGCCGCCGTGCTGGCCGCGGTGGAAACCCACCGGGTGGTCGCCGTCGACGGCATGGCGGGTGTCGGCAAGACCTGTCTGGCGATGCACGCCGCGCACCGGCTCGCCGCCGACTACCCGGACGCCCAGCTCTATGTGGACCTGCACGGCTTCACCGAGGGCCGGGAACCGCTCGACCCCGACTCCGCGCTGCGGATGCTGCTCGGCGCGCTGGACGTCCCGTCCGAGAAGGTCCCGCGGGAGGGAGTCGAGCAACTGGCCGCCTGCTGGCGCTCGGAGCTGGCCGACCGGCGGGTCGTCGTGGTGATCGACAATGCCGCCGACGCCGACCAGGTCCGCCCCCTGCTCCCGGGAGCCGGCCCGTCCGTCGCACTGATCACCAGCCGGAACCGGCTTCTGGGCCTGGACGAGGTGCCGCCGGTCTCCCTCGACGTGCTGAGCCCGCAGGAGAGCGCGGAGCTCCTTGCCCGTGCGAGCGGCGACCCGAGCGGTCCCGATGGGCGGCTCGCCCGCGACCCGGAGTCCGCCGCAGAGGTGCTGCGGCTGTGCGGCCACCTGCCGCTGGCCCTGCGCCTCGCCGCCGCCCGGCTGCGGCACCGGCCGGGCTGGACGGTGGGCGTCCTCGTCGAGCGGATGGCCGAGGGCGCGAGCGAGTTCGACACCGCGTTCGCCATGTCCGTACGGCAGTTGGACCGGTCACAGGCTCGCCTGTTCCGGTTGCTCGGCCTGCTGCCCGGGGGTTCCTTCGACGAGTACCTGGCTGCGTCGCTCGCGGACGTGCCGCTGAACAGCGCGCGGGCGATGCTTGAGGACCTGGTCGACGCGCACCTCGTTCAGGAGTCGACGGCGGGCCGCTACCGCCTGCACGACCTGGTGCACCAGCACGCGCGCCGGGCCGGCGAGGAGCAGGACTCACCGGCCGAACGGGAACAGGCGCTTGCCCGCTTCCTCGACTACTACGTGCACGCGGCCGCTGCCGCCGACGCCGCGATGCCGTTCCTTTCGCCGGGCAGGCCGCCTACCGCGGGCAGGCCGCCTGGCGCGCTGCCGCGGTTCGCGGACAAGAACGCGGCGTTCGCCTGGCTGGTCGCGGAGTACGAGAACCTGGTGGGCGCCTTCGAGACGGCGGCCGCCGTCGGGGCCGACGCGCATGTGTGCGAGCTGCCGCGTTTCCTGCGGGCGTACTTCGCGCGGCGCTGCGGCACGACGCACCTCAACGTCCTCTTCGAACGCTCATTGGCCGCGGCCGAGCGCCTCGGCGATCCGCTCCAACTGGCGAACGCGCACAGTGATCTGGGCTTCGCTCGCTACAACGCGGGCCGTATGGCGGAGGCCACCGCCTCGTATGAGGCGGCGCAGCCGCGGATGTCCCAGGCGGGGGACGTGGGGTCACAAGCCGAACTGACCCTGCGGCGCGGTTATCTGAAGTGGGACGAGGGTTACGTCGAGGAGCCGCTCGAACTCTTCAGGCTGGCAGGGAAGTTGTACGAGCAGGCCGGCTGTCCGACCGGGACGGCCGCCGCGGCCGCGGCGGAGGCCTGGGCGATGCTCCAGCTGGGACACCGCGAGGAGGCGGCGCGGCGGGCCCGGGAGGTCATCGGCATGCCCCACGCCGACCCCGCGTCACCGCCCGCGCTGACGGCGCGGATCACCCTCGGCGTGGCGATCGCCCACGACGAGCCCGACGAGGCGGCGGAGCACCTGCATCAGGCGTTGGCGCTCGCCCGCGAAGACGGGCACCTCCACAACGAGGCGTGGTGCCTCAACTGCCTGGGTGTCGCGCTGCGGCACATGGGCCGCTACGAAGAGGCCCTCGCCGGCCACCGGAAGGCGTTCGCGCTGCTCGACGAGCTCTTCGAGGAACACTGGAAGATCCACTTCCTCAACGGCTACGCCGAGACCTGCCGCCTCGCGGGCCTGCCCGACGAGGCCCTGCGCCTGCACCGCCAGGCTCTCGAACTCGCCCCGGCGCTGGGCTACCGCAACGAGGAAGCGCTGGCCCATGAGGGAATCGCGATCGTCCTCGACGCGACGGACCCGGCCACGGCCGCCGAACACCGCGCGGCGGGCCGGGCCGTCCTGGAGGTGCTCAACTGACGTTCAAAAGCGCACCGCGTACGAGACGCGCCGCCGTAGGGACTTGGCCCGCTGAGCCTCGTGGAAGCGGGCGTCCTGTTCCAGGATCGCGGCGGCCCTGCGCACCTTCACGCCGGCTTGTTCGATCGCTTCGTCGAGCGGCATCACCAGGGGCAGGTCGAAGATGTCGATGATCCGTTCCACGCGTTCGCGGACGCTCCCGCCCACCACGTGGTAGGGGATCTCCAGCTCCTCCAGGGTCTCGATCAGCAGGTCGTCGGACATCCTGCGGAACTTCTCGGAGACCGGCCGGTGTCCGTCGGCCTTCAGCTCGAACTCGACCGGCAGGTGCACATAGGCGTCATAGGTCCGCTTGGCACGGGCCTTGGCGACCGCGCCGTAGGCATCCATGTACTGGCGGTAGAACCGCTTCACAGGAAGCCCGGCCATGTTCTTCACCGCCCGCAGGAACAGGTTCGCGCCGGGATTGATGCCGACCCGCATGCGTGCCTCGCCGTAGATCCACTCGTGGATCACGGAGCCATCCGAGATGAACGGCCCCTGGCCCGCCTCGTGGTGGATCCGCTCCTCGAGCCGGCGCAGCCCGAGCATCGTCAGTTCCATCGCACTGAGTTCCTGGACCTGCTTGCCCGGTACGAGGTCCGCCAGGATCTCCCGGGCTGTCATCGCGTGCGTACGGGGAATGCCCGTCGCCATCGACAACGTCTCGGTCGTGGTGCTCTTGCCGCTGGAGTACGTTCCGGAGATCGCCAGGTGCAGGCCGCTGTGCGGTAGGGGGGTGATGGTGTTCCCCATGGTGTGCTCTCTTCCCGTTGTGGGTGCCCCGGCCGGAGCCGGGGCGTGGGGTGATGTGGTCAGCCGCCCAGGCCCAGGCCGCCGCTGACCGGCAGGACCGCTCCGGTGACGAAGCGACCCGATTCGCCGGCGAGGTAGCGCACGGCGGCGGCGACATCATCGGCTTCGCCGACGCGGCCGAGCGGAGTGATGGACAGCAGGTGTTCGCGTCGCTGATCAGTGATCTCGCGGCTCATGGCCGTGTCGATCAGGCCTGGTGCGACGACGTTGACCGTGATGTTCCTGGGGCCGAGCTCCCAGGCGAGGGAGCGGGCCATGCCGAGCATTCCGGCTTTGGCAGCCGCGTAGTTGACCTGGCCCGGCGCTCCGTACGCGTAGGTCATGGAGGAGATCAGCACGATCCGCCCCCAGCGTGCCCGCACCATGCCGCGCACGGCACGTCGCACCGTACGGAAGGCGCCGTGCAGATTGACGTCGACGACGTCCGTGAAGTCCTGCTCGTCCATGCGCAGCATCAGGACGTCCCGGGTGATGCCCGCGTTGACGACGAGCACTTCTACCGGCCCGTGGGCGGCCTCCGCTTCCTTGAAGGCGGCGTCGACGCTGCCGGAGTCCGTCATCTCGGCGGGGACGCCGAGCAGTCCGCCAGGCGGTGCGGCGTCCCGGTGGGTGACGGCGACACGATCGCCGTCGGCCGCCAGGGCGGTCGCCACGGCGAGTCCGATACCGCGGTTGCCATCGGTGACCATGACCGAACGTCCCATCAGTGACTCCTCGGGACGGTGACGTCCTTCGCCTGCCGACTGCGGCCTTCCGCCGTCCGTCGGCCACTGACCGCCAGATTCCGCGTGGCTGCCGCGACAATCCGGAGACCGATCTCCTCCAGGCTGGGGAGCGGGTTCAGCGGGTTCAGCGGGTTCATGGGTCACCTCGCCGAGCCGGTCGCTGCCGCGCAGTACTGCGAAGCCTCGGCGAACAGATGCTCGACGGCTGCGGCGAGGCGGTCCGCTGTCAGCGCGTTCGGCAGCAGCCGCCTCGCGAACCGGGGGCTCAGCGGCACTCCGTCGCGCCGCTCCTCGGTCATCAGCGGCGGCAGGAACGCCATCGGAGTACGGGACAGTTCCGCGTCGCTCTCCGCGAGGAAGCGCGCGGCGCGCTTCCTGTCCGCCTCGGGCAGCCAGTCGAGGAACGGCAGGCTGACCTCGACGACCTCGTCGTCCGCGGGGTCGTCGAAACCGGCGCCCGTCTGGTCGCGCAGCAGTCGGCAGGGCGCGGCCTGCCACTCCTCGCGCAGCATGGGCACCCGGCATCGGGCCTCGTCAAGGAGGACGAGCAGCGGCCGTTCCCCGTCCAGGTGCTCGCACACCTCGGCACGCTGCTCTGTGTCCGGCCATATTCCCGTCGGTGTCCACTGCGTTCCTGCCGGTGGCCACTGCCTTGTTTCCGGCCCGGCGGCACGCTCCTTCCAGAGCATGCGGGCCGGTCCTTCGAGTACGACGAGCACGTCTCCTAATCGGAGCGTGGGCGTAAAGCGCATGATCTGTTTCCCCCGTTGCGTTTCTTGCGTGCACTCTGGTGCGAATTGGGCGCGGATACAGCCGGCAGAAATGCGGCAGTGCGATTACGCGGCGGCGGGCAGCCGGTGTGCCAGCCAGCATCGCCCGTCAATCCCCGCGAAATCGTCCACCGCGAGTTCCGCGGTGCGCCAGCGGGCGTCGCCCATGGGCAGGAGCCGTGAGCTCGCGGTGCGCACGGTGGGAGTGAAGCTGTGGCCCAGAGGGCGCACCGGTGTGCCCGCGCTGATGACGAAACGCCTCATCCAGAGCGTGTCGGTGTTGCCGCGGGACAACCCGTCCTGTGCGTAGAGCAGGATCTGGGCCAGCTGGGCCACGCCCACGAGCGCGTCGACCAGGGAGACCGACGGCCGGTAGGCCGCTTCCGCTCCACAGGTGTGCGCCTCCTCGCCGGTGGCGACGACGCGCTGCAGCCCTCGGACCTCCTGCCGTTCGAGGTCGACGCGGACCTGCTCGGCGTACTGTTCGCGCTGCTTGTAGCCCACTCCGTAGTGGCGGGCTCGCGCGGGCCCGAGTGCCTGCTTCTCGTCGGAGTACGTGGCCGGTGTTCCCGCCCCGCCGCCCTGTTCGTGCACGAGCGTGCAGCGCACTTTCAGGCTCCCGACCCGGCAGTCGAACGTACTGGCCGGCATGGGGCGCTCGCCCGTCGGACCTTCGACGGCTACCAGCCTGCCGTGCACGGGAAAGTCCGCGAGGTCTTCGTGCGGCGTGCTGCCGGCCCGTACGTCGGCCCGGCGCAGCCAGATCCTGCGCCGCTCGGCGGCTCCGAGCCCGAAGGCCCGGGCCAGGTGCGTCTCCGCGAGGTTCGCGGCGAGCACCAGCGCGTCGATGCTGCTCAGATGCGGTCGCAGCTCACCGACGCCCGTCTTGCGGGACCAGTCGCTCGGATAGGTGAGCGTGCCCCGCGCGGTGACGAGCGCTCCCGGCTCGGCGGAGCCGTCGGTGGTGATGTTCTTGAGGCCTTGAGTGACGCGTTTGTATCCGCTTCCGAAAAAGCGGGAGCTGCCAGGGCCGAGACAGCTATCCAGAGATCCGTATAGTAATTCCTTGTTGCCCATTCCCCGTTTACCTTCCCCCGTGTCGCGGGCCAAGCGGCCCGGACAGAAAAAACACTAGCCAGCACGCCAAGGGGAAAGCAATTACTTAAGGGAATCTGTGACGGCCTCCACAGATCCACATAAAGAAAACCTCAGAAAGGGATTCTATAATTCCAGTTGCACCGGAACAATTACGGAATTCGGCCGAACGTCACTCGCAGGCGATCACGCGCGGCCAGCGGTCGGCGAGCAGATCACCGAGCAGTGCCCGCAGCCGGTCGCGATCCTGTGCGGGCACGGCGGACAGGAAGTCCCGCTCCACGGCGTCCACTGCGCGTCCGGCCTGCTCAAGGGCCTCGCGGCCGCCGTCGGTGAGGCGCAGGATGTAGCGCCTGCGGTCTGCCGGGTTGCGCCGCCGCTCCACATGGCCGGCCCGCTCCATCTCGTCGATCAGAGCCACCATGGTCGTCGGGTCGAGGTGGAGGAGTCGGCTGAGATCCTGCTGAGACAGGCTCAGATCGCTTTCCAGCGCCGCGAGGACGTAGAAATAGCGCAGGCGCATGCCCTGCGCCATGAGGACCCGCTCCGCGTCCTCCATGAGGATCGATCCGGCCTTGTTCAGCAGATAACCGGTCCTGCGGACGAGGGGGAAATCGAGCCCGGCGGATTGCGCCGGGACGGGCGTCGCCTCTGTCATCCGGGCCGTCCCCTTTGCTTCTGAGCGCTTTGAAAGCAACTGAGAGCTGCTGAGCGCTGCTGAGATGTCGGTGAAACGACCGGCCCGGGGAGGCTGTTGCTCGGTGATGTCGAACATCCCCTGCGGCGATCGTCGATCACGTCAAGGGTACTGGCGGTGACACCGGCCTCCAAGGCCGGTGTCACCCAGGGTGCGTGCCGCGCCCGGTAGGGCGGGTGGCCAGGCCGTCCCCGACCGGGCTACCCATCTCCCCCGGCTCGCACGGGCTGGGCCACGGCCGGCACTCCGGCGCTCTCGTCTCCCAAGAGCCCTTGCGCGTCCGCGCCGTTCACCTCTGCCCCGTTCTCGATGTTCCCGCTCTCGCCCCGGGCGCTCTCGTGCAGATCGCGCGTACGGACGAAGGCGAATCCCACGAGCGCGCCGACGGCGGCGACGACCGCGCACACGAACATCACATCCGTCAGCCCGTCCACGAAGGCGGTGCGGGCGGCTGCTTCGAGTGCGGGAGCCATCCCGGCGGGCGCACGGCCGGCCGCCTCCGCGCCACCGCCCGCCGCCACGGCCTCGCCGAACTCGTGGGCGGACGCGCCCAGTTGCCTACCCGCATCGGACTGCGCGAAGAGGTCGCTCACCCTGCCCTGGAACGCGGCACCGAAGCCCGCGATGCCGATCGCGACGCCCACCTGCTGGAACGTCTCGTTGATCCCCGATGCCATGCCCGCCTTGGACGGTTCCACGACGGCGATGGACAGCGACGCGCGCGGCGGATTGAAAAGCCCCATGCCCAGGCCGATCCCGAACATGCTCGGCAGCAACGCGGTCCAGGACGTGTCCGGCCCGCTGAGCGCGACCAGGGAAAGCCCGAGGGCGATGAGGGCGAGGGACGTCCCCATCAGCAGCCGCTGCGGCACCCGGGTGGTCAGCGACCCCGATATCGCCGCGGCGACGAACAGCGTCGCCGTCAGCGGAAGGAACCGAAGGCCGGTCTCCCAGGGCGAGTACGCAAGGACGTTCTGCACGTACGACACCAGGAGGAAGATCGCGGACATGGTCGCGGCGGCGCACAACAGCGTCACCACCGACACCCCGTTGAACGTCCTGTTCCTGAACAACGACAGCTGGAACATGGCCTGTTCACCGCGACGCCCCTCCACGACGCCGAACGCCGCGAGGAGGACCACGGAGGCCACGAACATGCCGACGATGGGCGCGCTGCCCCATCCCTCGGCCTCTCCGCGCAGCAGCGCGAGCACGAGCAGCGTCAGCGCGCCGGTGAAGAGCACCAGACCCCACCAGTCCACGGCGGGCGCCGACTCCGCACGGGACTCGCGCATCCGCAGCGTGCTCACGGCCATGGCGAGGAGCCCGACCGGAATGTTCACCAGGAAGATCCAGCGCCAGCTCAGCCCGTCGGTGAGCGCACCCCCGATGAGCGGGCCGAAGGCGATGGACAGGCCGACCACACCACCGAAGATGCCGAAGGCCCTGCCTCGGTCCTTGCCCTGGTACTCCTGCCCGATCAGCGCGGGGCCGACGGCGAACAGGACTGCTCCCCCGAGCCCTTGGACCCCGCGCGCCACGGCCAGGACGACGGCATCGTTCGCGAGGCCGCAGGCGAGCGAGGCCGCCAGGAACACGACGAAGCCGATGTTGAAGACACGCTTGCGCCCCAGGCGGTCGGCCAGCGATCCGGCCGTCAGCAGCACAGCGGCGAGACCGAGGGCATAGGCGTCGAGCACCCACTGGAGCGAGGTGAAGCTCGCATCGAACGCATCCCTGATGTCGGGCAGCGCCACGTTCACCACGGTCAGGTCGAGCAACAGCATGAACGTGGCCACACACACCACGGCCAGGGTCCACCCCCGCCCGCCCACCGACGTCGTTCGTCCGGACATCATTCCCCCGAAATCAGAATGATCAGTTTCTCAAATCATCGATTTTTCCAACGATTCGAGAAACTACGAACGCCCCGGGCGCCTGTCAACGGACCACCCGTGTCTCGGCCATGATCCGACCGCGATCCGTCCGGAAACCGCCTGGCAGCCCCTCACCCGAGGAACGACAGCCGCACCTCGCGCCGGGGATTGTCCCTGTTCGTGTCCACCAGGCACACCGACTGCCACGTCCCCAGCTCCAGGCGCCCCTCCACCACCGGCAACGTCGCATGCGGCGGCACCAGCGCGGGCAGGACGTGGTCGCGGCCATGGCCGGGGCTGCCGTGCCGGTGCTGCCAGCGGTCGTCGGCCGGGAGCAGGGTGTGCAGCGCGGCCAGCAAGTCGTTGTCGCTTCCCGCGCCCGTCTCCAGGATCGCGACGCCGGCGGTCGCGTGCGGGACGAATACGTTGAGCAGGCCGTCACGGCCGGCCGCCGCCTTACTCAGGAAGCTCTGGATGTCGTCGGTGAGGTCGAAGACCGTCTCCGCCGAGCCAGTGGTGACGTTCAGGACACGGGTGGTGAAAGCATCGGACATGGGGCCATCTTCCCTCACGCCGCTCCCATTCACTGATATGCGGCGTCCGCCTTTCGAGACGACATTGACCGTACGCGGACGATCTGGCTACGTTCTGCGGCATGTTGCGTTCAGCCCTGCTCACCACGCGCGGTCACATCGACCTGCTGCGGGTGGCCTCTGCTGCGTGTCCCCGCGGCTGCTGACGCCTCCTCAGCCCGCTTTTCTCTCTTCGCTCTTCTCTGCCCTGCTGCCCTCGCGCGGTTGATGTCGCCATCCCGCGCGTAGGCCCTTCGGGCACCCCTCCCTCCTGCCGTGGAGCACCCATGAGCATCAGCCATGCCCCGCCGAGTCCCGTACCCGATATTTCGGAGATATCGAGGTACGACCTCGTCCCCCTCACCCCCTCATCCACCCGCCGCACCCGCGTCCCCCGCTGGCTGCGCCGCACCTCCGGCCCCCTGGCGCTCCTCGCCCTGTGGCAAGTCCTGAGCTCCACAGGGGCGTTGCCCCAGGACATCCTCGCCTCGCCGGGGACCATCGCCGGCGTCGCCCGTGATCTCCTCGCCGACGGTTCACTGACCTCCGCCATGGGGGTCTCCCTCCAACGGGTCGCGGTGGGGCTCCTGCTCGGCACCGTCGTCGGGACCTCGCTCGCGCTCGTTTCCGGGCTTTTCCGCGTCGGCGAGGACCTCGTCGACGCCAGCGTGCAGATGCTGCGCACCGTGCCGTTCGTCGGGCTCATCCCGCTGTTCATCATCTGGTTCGGCATCGGCGAGGCACCCAAGGTCGCCATCATCACGTTGGGCGTCTCCTTCCCGCTCTATCTGAACGTGTACGCGGGCATCCGCGGGGTCGACTCACAGCTCATCGAGGCCGGGGAGTCCCTCGGGCTCTCGCGGTGGGGGCTCGTGCGGCACGTCATCCTGCCGGGCGCGCTGCCGGGTGCGATGACCGGGCTGCGGTACTCCCTGGGCATCGCCTGGCTCGCCCTCGTCTTCGCCGAACAGATCAACGCGGACTCCGGGATCGGCTTCCTGATGGTCCAGGCGCGTGACTTCCTGCGGACCGACGTCATCGTCGTCTGCCTGATCGTCTACGCCTTCCTCGGCCTCATCGCCGACTTCATCGTCCGTACCCTCGAAAGGCTGCTGCTGCAATGGCGACCGACGTTCACCGGCCGGTGACCCCCCATGCGCCCACGACTCGGGCCACTTCGGCCGTACGGGTCCAGGAGCTGACCCGCTCCTTCGACGGGCGTGCCGTCATCGATCACCTTGACCTCGACGTACGGCCGGGCGAGTTCGTGGCGCTGCTCGGGCGCAGCGGCTGCGGCAAGTCGACCCTGTTGCGCATCCTCGCCGGGCTCGACCGGGACATCGAGGGGACGGTCCTCGTGCCCCGCCGCAAGGCCGTGGCGTTCCAGGCACCCCGGCTCATGCCCTGGAAGCGCGTGTGGCGCAACGTCCTGCTCGGGCTGAAGGGAAAGCCCGAACGCGGCGTCGCCGAGCGGGCGTTGGAGGAGGTCGGCCTCAAGCACCGCACGAACGCCTGGCCCAAGACGCTCTCCGGCGGCGAGGCGCAACGCGCCTCCCTCGCCCGTGCCCTGGTGCGCGAGCCCGATCTGCTGCTGCTCGACGAGCCGTTCGGCGCGCTCGACGCGCTCACCCGCATCAAGGCCCAGCGTCTCGTCGACGAACTGTGGCAGCGACGCGGCTGCGCCGTCCTGCTCGTCACGCACGACGTGGAGGAAGCCGTGCTCCTGGCCGACCGGGTGCTCGTCATGGACGACGGGGTCATCGCGTACGAGACCGAGATCGATCTGGACCGGCCGCGCGGCATCGCCGATCCGCGCTTCGCCGAGCTGCGCGCCGAGCTCCTGCAGCGCCTGGGCGTCGACGCGCACGACTCCGCGGAAGCCGTGGCCGCGGCGTGAACCCTCCGCATGCCCACTCCCCCGTGAACAGCACGAACGGACCGAACGGACTCACCATGCGACGACACATCGCCGCCCCCGCCCTGCTCCTCCCCCTGGCCCTGCTGCTCGCCGCCTGCTCCGGCTCCTCCTCCGCCAGCACCTCCTCCGGCGGCTCCGGTGGCGGGACCGACGGCCAGGGTTCGCTCACCCTCAACGTCGGTGACCAGAAGGGCGGTTCGGAGGCCGTGCTGCGCGCGGCCGGGGAGCTCGACGACCTGAAGTACAAGATCCGCTGGTCCACCTTCACCTCCGGGCCGCCCCTCCTGGAGGCCGTCAACGCCAAGGCCGTGGACATCGGTGCCGTGGGCAACACGCCGCCTGTCTTCGCCGCCGGAGCGAACTCGAAGATCTCCGTGGTGGCCGCGACCCACGGCACCGCGGCGGGCGAGACGATCCTCGTCCCGAACGGCTCGGAGCTGAAGAAGACCGAGGAGCTCAAGGGCAGGTCCATCGCCGTGGCGCAGGGATCGTCGGCGCACTACCAGCTGATCGCGTCCCTCAAGAAGGCCGGGCTCGGCTTCAAGGACGTCAAGGTCAAGTATCTCCAGCCGGCCGACGCGCTGGCCGCGTTCACCAGCGGAAAGGTGGATGCCTGGGCGGTCTGGGACCCGTACACCTCGCAGGTCCTCGAAAGCAGGAAGGGCCGCGTCCTGACCGACGGTGACGGTGTCGTCAACGGCCTCGGCTTCCAGGTGGCAGCGCCCGGCGCACTCAGGGACAAGAAGAAGTCCGCGGCGATCGACGACTACCTCAAGCGGCTGCGCAAGGCCCAGGACTGGGTCTACGACCACCCGGAGGCGTGGGCGAAGGTCTGGGCGAAGGACACCGGGCTGCCCTACGAGGTCGCGCTCGCCGCGGTCAAGCGCACCAACGGCACCCGGGTCCCGGTGGCCGTGGACAAGAACGTGATCACCTCCGAGCAGGAGATCGCGGACACCTTCGCCGACCAGAAGCTCATTCCGCGCCGCATCGATTTCGGCGACTTCGTCGACACCCGCTTCAACGGCGACCTGCCGCCCTCGACCAGCAAGCCGCGCACATACCGCAAGGAGTCCTGACGATGACCGTCCACCTCAACTGGTTCCTGCCGACCGGCGGCGACGGCCGCACCCTCGTGGACCGGCACGCCTACACCGACGGCGGCATCAAGCGCTCGCGCGTCACGCCGGTCAGCGGCGTGCGAGCCCCCGATATCGACTATCTGATCCAGATCGCCAAGGCCTCCGAGCAGTTGGGCTTCGAGGCGGTGCTGACCCCGACCGGCACCTGGTGCGAGGACGCCTGGCTGACGACGGTCGCGCTGGCCCAGCACACCGAGCGGCTCAAGTTCCTGGTGGCGTTCCGGCCCGGTGTCATATCGCCGGTGCTCGCCGCGCAGATGGCGGCCACGTATCAGCGCATCACGCGCGGGCGGCTGCTCCTGAACGTCGTCACGGGCGGCGACTCGACCGAGCAACGGCGCTTCGGCGACCACCTCGACCACGATCGCCGTTACGCCCGTACCGATGAGTTCCTGTCCGTCGTACGAGGCGTGTGGGGCGGCAAGCCCTTCGACTTCCACGGCGAGCACTACGACGTGGAGGGCGGTCTGACCGCGCTGCCTCCGGACCCGCTGCCGGAGATCTTCTTCGGTGGTTCGTCGGCGGCGGCCGGTCCTGTCGCGGCGCGGCACACGGATGTGTATCTGACGTGGGGCGAGCCGCCCGAGCAGGTCAAGCAGAAGATCGACTGGATTCGTGGTCTCGCCGAGGAGCAGGGGCGCACGGTCCGGTTCGGTATCCGCCTTCACACCATCTCGCGTGATTCCGCCGCCGAGGCGTGGGCCACGGCGCACCGGCTGCTCGACGACCTCGATCCGGACACCGTCGCCGCCGCCCAGCAGGCGCTCGGACGCAGCGAGTCGGTCGGCCAGCAGCGGATGCTCGCGCTGCACGGCGGTTCCCGCGACGATCTGGAGATCTCGCCGAACCTGTGGGCGGGCGTCGGGCTCGTACGGGGCGGCGCTGGCACCGCGCTCGTCGGCAGCCACGCGGACGTCGCCGACCGGATCGAGGAGTATCACGCGCTGGGGGTCGAGCACTTCGTGCTTTCGGGCTATCCGCATCTGGAGGAGGCGTACTGGTTCGGCGAGGGTGTGATCCCGGATCTGGCGGCGCGCGGGCTGCTGCCCCGGATTCCGGTCTCGCGGTTGTCCGGACTGCCCGCGGCGAACGGGCGCCCGGCCTCCGCTCCGGGCGGCGCCCCGCTGCTGGTGGCGGGCGGGCGCTGACCCGGAGGGCTGCGCGGGAAGATCCCGCGCCCCGATGGAGTTAGTAGAAGCGTGAACGACATCGGGGCGCGGGACGCGGCCGCACACGAAGCGGCGCAAGAGGTGGACGCGGTGGTCATCGGCGCCGGGCAGGCGGGCCTGTCCAGCGCGTACCACCTGCGCAGGGTCGGTTTCGAGCCGGACCGGGACTTCGTCGTCCTGGACCACTCACCGCGCCCCGGCGGCGCGTGGCAGTTCCGCTGGCCCTCGCTCACCTACGGGA
Source organism: Streptomyces sp. NPDC033180 (assembly GCF_055577645.1). Taxonomy (NCBI): domain Bacteria; kingdom Bacillati; phylum Actinomycetota; class Actinomycetes; order Kitasatosporales; family Streptomycetaceae; genus Streptomyces; species Streptomyces sp. NPDC033180. Next base: position 340,342 of record NZ_JBVIPU010000002.1, read on the forward strand.
AAGTGCACGGCATGCACTCGCTCCCCGGAATGGAGCTGACCGGGGCTGACCCCGCGCGCCCTTCGTCAGAGGTCATCCGGGAGTACTTCGAGGAGTACGAGCGGCGCTTCGACCTGCGCGTGCACCGGCCCGTCGACGTACAGCGGGTGCGCGAGGGCGACGGCGGGCGTCTGCTGGTCGAGACGTCGGCCGGGACCTGGGCGACGCGGGCGCTGATCAACGCCACGGGCACGTGGGACCGGCCGTTCTGGCCGCGCTACCCGGGGCAGGACACCTTCCGTGGGCGGCAGTTGCACACGGCGGTCTATCCGGGGCCCGAGGCGTTCAAGGGGCAACGGGTGATCGTCGTGGGCGGTGGGGCCTCGGGCACCCAGCACCTGATGGAGATCGCTCCCTTCGCCGCCGAGACCACCTGGGTCACCAGGCGCCCGCCCGTCTTCCGCGAGGGCCCGTTCGACGAGAACTGGGGGCGCTCGGCCGTCGCCATGGTCGAGGAGCGGGTGCGGCAGGGGCTCGCGCCGCAGAGTGTGGTGTCGGTGACGGGGCTGCCCGTCAACGACGCCATCCGGCAGGCGCGGGCGGACGGGGTGCTCGACCGGCTCCCGATGTTCGACCGCATCACGCCGAGCGGCGTCGAGTGGGACGACGGGCGGCGCGTCGACGCCGACGTCATTCTCTGGGCCACCGGATTCCGAGCAGCCATCGATCACTTGGCGCCGCTGCGGCTGCGCGAGGCGGGAGGCGGCATCCGGATCGAGAGCACCCGCGCCGCCGCCGACCCGCGCATCCACCTGGTGGGGTACGGGCCCTCGGCCAGCACGATCGGCGCGAACCGTGCGGGGCGGGCGGCAGTGCGGGACATCAAGCGGCTCCTTGAGGACGTGCCGGTCCCGGTGTGACCGCAGGGCGCGGCGCTCGTGCCGCCATCCGAGCGCCGGGCTCGAGCACGTCGGGTGTTCTCAGCCGTCCTGCTTCTTCTGGTCCTTGCTCTTGTTCTTGTTGAATTCCGCCACGTTCTTCTGCTGTTCCTCGAAGCTCGCCGTGAAGCGGGTGTCTCCCGGCTTGACCGTCACGAAGTACAGCCAGTTGCCCGGCGTCGGACTCGTTGCCGCGCGCATCGCCTCCTCGCCGGGGTTGCCGATCGGGGTGGGGGGCAGACCCATGCGCGCGTAGGTGTTGTAAGGGCTGTTGATCTCCGTGTCGCGGTCACGGGTGTTCAGCGTCGAGCGGTTCAGGGCGTAGTTGATCGTCGAGTCCATCTGCAGCGGCATGCCCTGTTCGAGGCGGTTGAAGATGACGCGGGCCACCTTGCCCATGTCCGCCTTGGAGCCCGCCTCGGCTTCGATGATGCTGGCGATGGTGACGGTCTGGTAGACGTTCACGGCGTTGCGTTCGGCGCCGGCCGTGACCTGGCCGCCGCTGAACTTCTTGGCGGCCGTGTTCACCATGTACGAGAGCACGGACGCGGGGGTCGACTGGTCGCTGATGGGATACGTGGCCGGGAAGAGGTAACCCTCGGGGTTGCCGCGCGCGTCGCCGGGGAGTTTGAGGCCCGCCTTGGGAAGCGTCTTCTTCGTGGTGCCGGTCGGCACACCGAGGACCTTGTCGACGGCCCCGTACACCTGGCTGGAGCGCCAGCCCTCCGGGATGGTCAGTGACTCGGGGCGTCCGTCGTCGTCCGGGAGCAGCAGCGGTACCGACACGGCGGTGACCGCCGCGACGGCTCCGGTCGCGATCAGGGCGATCCGGCCCCGACGCGTCAGTCGAATCGTGCCCCGGCGCGGAGTCTTGGTCTGCAGCATGCGGGCACGATATCCCGCAAATGCGGACAAACCGTGCATATTTTCATGTTGCTGGCTCCAGTTGGGCGTCTCTTCGGACCAGGGCGGCGTAACGGCCGTCTCTCTCCAGGAGCTCCTCGTGGGTACCGCGCTCGGCGGTCCGGCCCGCGTCCAGGACCACGATCTGATCGGCGCCGCGGACCGTGGAGAGCCGGTGCGCGATCGTAAGCGTCGTCCGGTCGGCGGACAGGGCGTCGATGGCTTCCTGCACGGCGTGCTCGGTGTGCGTGTCCAGGGCGCTGGTCGCCTCGTCCAGGATGAGCACGGGCGGGTCGCGCAGGATCGTACGGGCGATGGCGAGGCGCTGCTTCTCGCCTCCGGAGAAGCGGTGTCCGCGCTCGCCGACCACCGTGTCGTACCCGTCGGGCAGGGACGCGATGTGGTCGTGGATCTGGGCGGCGCCCGCGGCCGCGATCAGTTCCTCGTCCGTGGCGTCGGGCTTGGCGAAGCGCAGGTTCTCGGCGATCGAGGCGTGGAAGAGATATGTCTCCTGGGAGACGACACCGACCGCACGGGCCAGCGTGTCGAAGTCCAGCTCGCGCACGTCGACGCCGTCGATCGTGACGCGGCCGCCCGTCACGTCGTACAACCGCGGCACCAGATAGCTGAGGGTCGACTTTCCCGATCCGGTGGGGCCGACGACCGCCAGGCTGCCGCCGGCGGGGACGGTGATGTCGATGCCGTCGAGGATCGGGCGGCTCCGGCCGTCGTCGCCGTCGTAGCGGAACTCGACGTCCTCGAAGCGGACTTCCCCCTTGATCTGGTCCAGGCGCACCGGGCGCTCGGGCTCGGTGATGTCGATGGGCAGGTCCAGATACTCGAAGATGCGCTGGAAGAGCGCGAGGGAGGTCTGGATCTGCACACCGGTGGACAGCAGGCTCACAGTGGGCCGGAACAGGCCCTGCTGGAGCGAGACGAAGGCGACGAGCGTACCGATCGAGACCGTCGGGCCGCCCATCTGGAAGGCGAGGCCCGCGGTCCAGTAGATGACTGCGGGCATGGCGGCCATGACGATCGAGATGACGGCCATGCGCCAGCGACCCGCCATGTTCGAGCGGACCTCGAGGTCGACGAGGCGCTCGGACTCGTCGGCGAAGGACTTGGTGAGCGAGTCGGCGCGACCCATCGTGCGGCCGAGCAGGATGCCGCTGACGGAGAGCGATTCGGTGACCGTCGCCGCCATCGCGGCCATCTGCTTCTGCCGCTGCGTGGCTATCTTCTTGCGCTCGCGGCCGACCCGGCGGCTGATCCACACGAAGACGGGCAGCAGGAGCAGCGAGACGACCGTCAGGCGCCAGTCGAGGGCGAGCATCGCGACGATCGTGGCGATCACGCTGGTGAAGTTCGAGACCAGGGAGGTGGCGGTGGAGGTGACCGTCGCCTGCATGCCGCCGATGTCGCTGGCGATGCGGGACTGGACCTCACCGGTGCGGGTCCTGGTGAAGAAGGCGAGCGACATGCTCTGCAGCCGGCCGTACACGGCGGTGCGCAGGTCGTGCATGACGCGCTGACCAACCGTCGTACTGATCAGGGTCTGCAGCACGCCGAAAACGCTGGTGACGACCGCGCTGAGAATCATCCCCAGGGCAAGCAGGCTCAGCAGGCCCGTCCGTCCCTGCGGGATCGCGGTGTCGAGAATCTCCTTCAGCAGGAAGGGAGTGGCGACCGAGACCAGGGAGGCGGCGCCGACCAGCAGGCCGACGATGGCGAGGCGGGCGCGGTAGGGGCGGAAGAGGCGCAGGATGCGGCGGATCTGCCGCGGCTGTTCCTCTTGGCCGGGGGCCGGCGGCTGCGGTGTCCACTTGGGTTCGTCGTGAGGCATGGGCTCCTACGGGAGGTGAGACGGCCGCCGACAGAGATACCACCGACGATGGATGAGCGATCCTAGCTCACTGTTACCTATGCTCACAATGCACAAGGTCCTGATAATGTTCCCGCATGACCACCCCGGACGCCGACGGACTGCTCGCCGAACAGCTGCTGCGGCTGAGTCGCAGGCTGCACCGCATCCAGAAGCGCCATCTGGTGCCGATCGGCATCACCCCGGCCCAGTCGCGCCTGCTGCGCACCCTCGTGCAGTACGACACCCCACCGCGTATGGCCGACCTCGCCCAGCACCTCGAAGTGGTCCCGCGTGCCGTGACGAGCCTGGTCGACGGCCTGGAGACCGGTGATCTCGTGCGTCGCGTCCCCGATCCCACCAACCGCCGGGTGATCCGCATCGAGCTCACGGACGCGGGACGCAAGGCTCTCGGAGAGCTGCGCGGCGCGCGCCTGGCCGCCGCGGAGGACATCCTGGCCCCACTGGACGCCGAGCAGCGGAAGCAGCTCGGCGGCCTGCTGAACGCGCTGTTCGCCGTGCAGGACGTCTCTAGCCGCTGACCCCGCCGAGGAGAGCTCATGCCGTTCCTGGAGCCCAAGCCGGAAGCCCTGCGCCCCGCGTCGCACCCGGAGGGCCCGGCCCCCGACCGGGTGCCGGACCGGCAGGCCAAGGGCACCCCCGAGCCACTGCGCTCCGAGCTGTCGGCGCTGCTCGGCGAGGACAAGGTCCTGACGAAGATCTCCGACCTCGTGCGGTACGCCTCCGACGCGAGCCCCTACCGCTTCGTGCCGCAGGTCGTGGTCGTCGCCGAGGACATCGACGACATCTCCGCCGTCCTGTCGTACGCGCACGGCAGAAGCCGCGAGGTCGTCTTCCGCGCGGCGGGCACCTCCCTCAACGGCCAGGCCCAGGGCGAGGACATCCTGGTCGACGTGCGCAAGCACTGGGCGGGCGTCGAGGTCATCGGCGGCGGAGAGCAGGCCCGCATCGGCCCAGGGACGACGATCCTGCGAGCCAACGCCACGCTCTCCCGGCACGGCCGGGTGCTCGGCCCCGACCCGGCGAGCGCCATCGCCTGCACGATCGGCGGGGTCGTCGCGAACAACGCCTCCGGAATGACGGCGGGCACCACGCGCAACTCCTATCGCACGGTGGCCTCGCTCACCTTCGTCCTGCCGACGGGCACGGTCGTCGACACGGCGGATCCGGACGCCGACGAGCAGCTGACACACGCCGAACCAGCCCTGTGCGAAGGCCTGTTGGCCATCAAGCGGGAGATCGAGGCGGACCAGGAGCTGACGGCCCGCATCCGCGCCAAGTACGAGATCAAGAACACGAACGGCTATCGCCTGGACGCGTTCCTGGACGGCGCGACACCCGTCGAGATCCTGCGCGGCCTGATGGTCGGCTCCGAGGGCACCTTCGGGTTCATCTCGGAGGTCGTGTTCGACACGCTGCCGCTGGACCGGCACATCACCACGGCCCTGCTGTTCTTCCCCTCCCTGCCGGCCGCGGCTGCGGCCGTCCCCCTGTTCAACGAGGCGGGCGCACTGGCCGTCGAGCTGATGGACGGCAACACCCTGCGCGCGTCGACCAGCGTGGCGGGTGTGCCCGCCGACTGGGCGCGGCTCCCGAAGTCGGCGGCCGCGCTCCTGGTGGAGTTCCGCGCACCGGACGAGGCACGCCAGGAGGCGTACGAGGCTGCGGCCGCCGAGGTGGTCGAGGGGCTCGAACTGGTCGTACCGGTCGCCTCGGTGACCAACGCCTTCACCCGCGACCCGAAGACGATCGGGGGCTACTGGAAGGCCCGCAAGGCGTTCGTGACGGCGGTCGGCGGCTCGCGCCCCTCCGGGACGACGCTGATCACCGAGGACTTCGCGGTGCCACCGTCCCAGCTCGCCGACGCCTGTGCGGCCCTCCTCGAACTCCAGACTCGGCACGGCTTCGACGCCGCCGTCGCGGGGCACGCCGCGCACGGCAATCTGCACTTCCTGCTCGCGTTCGACGCGGCCCTCCCGACGGACGTGGAGCGCTATGCCGCGTTCATGGACGAGTTCTGCCGGCTGACCGTCGAGCGCTTCGACGGCTCACTGAAGGCCGAGCACGCGACGGGCCGCAACATCGCACCCTTCCTCGAGCTCGAATGGGGCCCGAAGGCCACGGAGTTGATGTGGCGGACCAAGCAGGTCATCGATCCTGATGGGGTGCTCGCGCCGCGCATCGTCCTCGACCGCGACCCGAAGGCCCATCTCCGCGGCCTCAAGACCATCCCCAAGGTGGAGCTGATCGCGGACCCCTGCATCGAGTGCGGATTCTGCGAACCGACCTGCCCCAGCGAGGACTTGACGACCACTCCGCGCCAGCGCATCGTGCTGCGCCGCGAAATGATGCGCCAGGCCTCCGGGTCCCCGGTCGAGGAGGGCCTGGTCGAGGCGTACGGATACGACGCCGTGGACACCTGCGCCGGAGACTCCACCTGCAGGCTGGCCTGCCCAGTGGGCATCGACACGGGCGCTCTGATGAAGGACTTCCGGCACGCACGGCACTCGCCCCGCGAGGAGAGGACAGCCGCCCTCGCCGCCAGGAACTTCAAAGCGGTCGAGGCCGCCGCACGCCTCGCGGTGGCCGCCGGCGACCGGATCAGCGACCGGCTCCTGACCTCGGTGACGCGCGCCGCGCGCAAGGCCGTCCGCCCCGATCTGGTGCCCGAGTGGCTGCCGGTCATCCCGGGGGCGGCAGCTCGCAAGCTGCCGCGCACCACGCGCGTGGGCGCGAGCGCCGTCTACTACCCGGCGTGTGTCAACCGCATCTTCGGGAGCCCGGGCGACCGATCCCTGCCGGAGGCCATGGTGGCCGTCTCCACGCGCGCGGGAAGGCCCGTCTGGATTCCGGACGACGTCGCCGGGACGTGCTGCGCGACGATCTGGCACTCCAAGGGGTACGACGAGGGCAACGCGGTCATGGCCAATCGCATCGTCGAGGCGGCCTGGGGCTGGACGGCGGGCGGCAGGCTGCCCCTCGTCGTGGACGCCTCGTCCTGCACGCTCGGTATCGCGCACGAGGTCGTGCCCTATCTCACCGCCGACAACCGTCAGTTGCACCGGGAGCTGGACATCGTCGACTCCCTCGTCTGGGCCGCGGACGAGCTGCTCCCCCACCTGCGCGTCTACCGCACGGTCAGCTCCGCGGTCCTGCACCCCACCTGCTCCATGAGCCATCTCGGCGACGAGGCCCAGCTGCGCGCCGTCGCCGAGGCCTGTGCGGACGAAGTGGTGGTCCCGGACGACGCGGGTTGCTGCGCCTTCGCGGGCGACCGCGGCATGCTGCACAAGGAGCTGACGGAGTCGGCCACCCGCAAGGAAGCGGCCGAAGTCACCGCGCGCCCTTTCGACGCGCACCTCTCGGCGAACCGCATGTGCGAGGTCGGCATGGACCACGCCACGGGCCGTGCCTACTACTCCGTACTCCTGGAGCTGGAGCGCGCGACGCGTCCGTGAACACCCCGAAACGCCTCACAGCCGGGCCGCCCGCACGAGGCGTCTCGCACGAGGGCGCGAAATAAATCCAACTCCCTGGCCACTTCGGTCCCTTGCGCCACGCTCGTCCCCCCATCAGGGTGGCATCCGTTCCAGCGCAGGCATCCAAAGCCACGGAGGTCCGATGCACGACGAGCACGCGACACCGAACCCTGACGAGTCCGCCACCCCTGACGAGTCCGCCGACGGCACCTCCCGCCGCGCCGTGCTCCGCACCGCCGGCCTCGCCGGAGCCGGGCTCGGTCTCGGTGCCCTCGCCGGCGGCACGGCCCACGCCGACGCCCCGCAGGGCGTGCCCGCGGCGCCCGCGGCCGCGGGCACGGCCGCTCAGGCGCCGCCCCGCAAGGGCAAGACCATGATCGGCGTACCGTTCGAGCGGCGTTCCACGGTGCGTGTCGGCATCGTCGGGCTCGGCAACCGCGGCGGCAGCATGATCGACCTGTTCCTCGCGGTCCCCGGGGTGAAGGTGGTCGCGCTCTGCGACCCGGTCAAGGACAAGACGGCGGCCGCCGCGAAGAAGGTCACGGACGCGGGGCAGCCCGCCCCGGCGACGTACACCAAGGGCGATCACGACTTCGAGAACCTGTGCAAGCGCGGTGACATCGACTTCGTGTACGTGGCGACGCCCTGGGACTGGCACTTCGACATGGCCAAGTCGGCGATGCTGAACGGCAAGCACGTCGGCGTGGAGTGTCCCGTCTCCCTCCAGCTCGACCAGCTCTGGGAACTGGTCGACCTCTCCGAGCGGACCCGCAGACACTGCATGCAGTTGGAGAACTGCTGTTACGGCAAGAACGAGATGCGTGTCCTGCGCATGGCGCACGCGGGCAAGTTCGGCGATCTGCTGCACGGGGCCGGCGCCTACAACCACGACCTGCGCGGCCTGATGTTCGACCCGGACTACTACGAGGGCCCGTGGCGGCGCCTGTGGCACACGCGGCTGCGCGGCGACCTCTACCCCAACCACGGCTTCGGCCCGGTCTCCAACTACATGGACATCAACCGCGGCGACCGCGTCACGCACATCTCCAGCTTCGGCACGCCCGCCCTCGGTCTCGCCGAGTACCGCAAGGCGCACATGCCCGCGGGCGACCCGAGCTGGAAGGAGACGTACATCGAGAGCGACCGCACCATCAGCCTCGTCCAGACGGCGAAGGGGCGGGTGATCCGTCTGGAGCACGACGTCTCGACCCCCCACCCCTACAGCCGCATCAACAGCCTCGGCGGCACGAAGGGCGTCTTCGAGGACTACCCCGAGCGCATCTACATCGAGCCGGACCACACGAACGACGAGTGGGGTGACTTCGCCAAGTACGCGGACGAGTACGACCACTGGCTGTGGAAGGAGCACTCCAACCCGCCGGGGGGGCACGGCGGCATGGACTACATCATGATCTTCCGTCTGATGCAGACCATGCAGCTCGGCCTCGTACCGGACTTCGACGTCTACGACGCCGCGATCTGGACCTCGCCCGTCCCCCTGAGCCATCTGTCGATCAAGGCGAAGGGCGCACCGCAGGAGATCCCGGACTTCACTCGCGGGCTGTGGAAGAAGGCGCGTCCGGGAGTGGACTCCCAGAAGCCGCAGGCGTAAGGGACTTGGGCCCGGCGGTGCTCACATCGGCGCTGCCGGGCTCCTCCTGCGACGCGGCGGTCTCAGCCTGCTCCGGTACGAAGGGGATCTCGCCGCCGAGCACCTTCTTCGCCCGCGCCGTGTCCAGCGCACCTTCCCAGCGCGAGACCACGAAGACGGCGACGCAGTTGCCGAGCAGGTTCGTGGCGACGCGCATGGCGTCCATGATGCGGTCCACACCGAGCAGCAGGGCGACGGCGCCGGCCGGGATGACCCCGAGCGCGGAGGCGGTCGCGGACAGCGCCAGGAACGCCGAACCGGGCACGCCCGCCATGCCCTTGCTGGTCAGCATCAGGACGAGGACGACCGTGATCTGCTGGCCCAGGCTCAGGTCCACGCCCACGGCCTGCGCGATGAACAACGTACCGACGGAGAGGTAGATCGAGGCCCCGTCGAGGTTGAAGGAGTACCCCGTCGGCAGGACAAGGCCCACCGCGTCGTCGCGGCAGCCGGCCTGGCGCAGCTTCTGCATCATGCGCGGCATGACGGCTTCACTGGAGGCCGTGCCGAGCGCGAGCAGCATCTCCTCGCGCGTGTAGCGGACGAACTTCCACAGGCTCAGGCCGGTCAGGGCCTTCAGGGCGACCCCGAGCAGGACCAGGAAGAGCAGGGCCACGGCGTAGCAGACACCGATGAGCTTGCCGTACGTCGACAGGGCGCCGAGCCCGTACTCCCCCACCAGGTGCGCGGTCGCACCGAATACGGCGAGCGGTGCGAGCTTCATGATGAAGCCGACGATCGCGAAGACGACCTCCTGGCCCTGCTCGATGGCGGGCAGGATCGCGGGGACCTTCGTGTTGCCCAGGTGCAGCAGGGCGGCGCCCACCAGGCAGGACAGGACGAGGACTTGGAGCAGCGAGTTCTCGGCGAAGGCGCCGATGGCGCTGTCGGGCAGCGAGTGCAGGATGAACTCGCTCGTCGAGGGAAGTTCACCGCCGCCGGTCTTCTCGTCGACGGCCGACGCGTCGAGTGTGGAGGGGTCGACGTTCATGCCGGTGCCGGGGCTGACGAGGTTTCCGGCGACCAGGCCGACGACCAGGGCCACGGTGGTGGCGACCTCGAACCAGATGAGGGCCTTGATCCCGATGCGGCCGAAGGCCTTGAGGTCTCCGGCCTTGGTGATTCCGGCGACGACCACGCAGAACACGAGCGGGGCGATCATCGCCTTGATGAGACGTACGAAGCCGTCGCCGAGCGGTTGGACGGCGGTGCCCGCGTCGGGCCACAGCCTTCCGACGAGGACTCCGAGCACCAACGCGCAGGCGACCTGCGCGAACAGCGAGGTTCGCAAGGTGCGTGCTACGCGTCGCGGCAGGGACGGTACGGACTGCGGCACGGGCACTCCTGTAGTGAGGCTTCAAGTAGCTTCTGCCATGCGGAAATTTCTTTCCGCGCGGCGTCACTATGGCGGAGCGCTCGCTTCCGGAAAAGACCTCCAGATCACATCGGTGAAAATCTTGGATCTTGCTCCAACTCCCCGGAGCCGGGCATGCCGAGGCACGCTCCGGAACACCGTCTCGGAGCGCGAAGGGCTAGCCCTTCAGATTCGCCTTGTCGCCCATCAGCACCACCGGATGCTGCTTCGGGTCGAGGTTCTCGAGGAGGTACTCCATGCCCGGCTTCGACAGGCTCACGCAGCCCGACGTGCCGCTGCCGTGGTCCATGTGCAGCCAGATGCTGCCGCCCTTGGACTGGCCCTGGGGGCGGGACGGGTCGTTGGGCGGGGTGCCCTTGGCGCGGTTGTAGTCGATCGCGATGACGTAGTCGAAGTCGTGCCAGTGCGTCTTTGGCCAGTAGTGCGGGGCCTGCATGGACGTGCTCTGCGTGTACGGGAACTTCGCGCCCGGGTCGGCGAGGACGCCGCCCGCGTCGGTGAGTGTGAAGACGCCGACCGGGCTGCGCTTGTCGTTCTCGCGGTGGTCGGTCGTCCAGCCCTTCTTGCCGTTGTGCGCGGCCCAGCTGCGGGTCTTGTCCCAGGTCGAGCCGGACTTCTCGTACAGGACGACGGTGGACTTCGCCGAGTCCTCGCCCTCTCCGTAGACCGCGACGACCTGCCGGGAGTTCTCGGGGATCTTGTTCTGCAGACGGTCGCCCACATCGGGGATGCGCTTGAGGTCGGTCGTCGCCGACGCCTCCGCTCTTTTCGCCCGGCCCGCGCCCTCGTCGTTCTTCGCTCCGGCCTTCGCCCCGCCGTCCGAGCTTCCGCAGGACGTCAGGAGAACACCGCAGGCCGCGAGGGCGGCCGCCGTTCGCACCGCACCGGCTATACGCATCCGCCCATGGTCGCACTCGGTTCACGTGAGCCGCCCCGGCGCCCGGCCCCGGGCGGAGAAGGGGCCGAATCTTTACTCCAGGACGGAAAATCGTTTGCTTCGCGCCACCGTGCGAGGCGAACCTTTCACGGCGTGTTACCGCCGCTCGATGTCGACTTCTCCCCCATATGGAGCCGCTGTCCCGCCCGTTCACCGCCGTCCGTTCACGCCGGCACGCTCCGCCGAACCGACGGCCCGTCTCTTTCGACCCCGACCCTGGGACGTCACACGTCATGCAGATTCGCGATCTTCCGTTCACCGACCCGGGCATGCCGGATGCCCGCTCGGGCCCCCACTTCCTGCGCTGGCTCGGGCGGAACCAGCTCGACGGCCAGCTGAAGTCCCTCGCCTGGGGCCTGCTGCACTTCGGCTCCATCGCGGTGCTCCCCTACCTCGTCGGCCTCGCCGTGCAGGCGGTGGTCGACCGCTCCGGGGAGCGGCTCGCCGTCGCGGGCGGGGTGATGCTCCTCTGCGGAATCGCCATCGCCCTCGGCGACACCATGCTGCACCGCACGGCGGTCACCAACTGGATCACCGCGGCCGCTCGCGTCCAGCAGCTGCTCGCCCGCAGGACCGCACAGCTCGGCTCGGCGCTCACACGGCGCGTCGCCGCCGGTGAAGTGGTCGCGGTGTCCACCGGTGACGTCGAGAAGATCGGCTGGTTCGTGGAGGCCATCTCACGGTTCACGGCAGCCGCGCTCACGGTCGTCTTCGTCTGCGTGGGCCTCGTCGTGTACCAGCCCGCTCTCGGCGTGGTCGTCGCGGTGGGCGTGCCGGTGCTCGCGCTCGCCGTGCTTCCGTTGCTGCCGCGCGCCACCCGGCGGGCCGACCACCAGCGCGAGAAGGCCGGGCGAGCGACCGAACTCGCCTCGGACACCGTCGCCGGGCTGCGTGTGCTGCGCGGCATCGGCGGCGAGGAACTCTTCCTCGACCGCTACCGCCGCGCCTCGCAGGAAGTGCGTACGGCCGCCGTGCGCAGCGCCCGGATGTGGGCGGCGATCTCGGCGGTTCAGGTGCTGCTGCCGGGGCTGCTCCTGGTCGTGGTCGTCTGGCACGGCGTGAACCTGGCCCGCGAAGGCCGGATCACCATCGGCGAACTGGTCACCGTCTACAGCGCGGTCACGATGCTGACCTACCCCTTGCGGCACTTCGAGGAGATCGCGATGGCCTACAGCTTCTCGCGCCCCTCGGCCAAGCGTGCCGCGCGGGTGCTCTCGCTCCAGCGCACGACGTGCGCCGGTGACGAGCAGACGGCGAGCACCGACCACGCGGGGGGCGGAGCACGCGGGGACGCTCCGACGCCCACGGGTGATCTCTACGACCCGGCGACCGGGCTTCTCGCTCCCTCGGGCCGCCTCACCGCCGTCGTGTGCGGCGACCCGGACGAGGCGGGACGGCTCGCCGAACGCCTCGGCGGACACGCGACGTTCGACGACGCACAGGAGCTGGCGTCCGTACTGCTCGGCGGGGTGCCGCTCGACGAGGCGCCGCTGGCCACCGCCCGCACCGCAGTCCTCGTCCAGGACAAGGACCCCGTGCTGCTGTCCGGCACCCTCCGCGCACTCCTCGACGTACCGGCATCGGGAGCGGTGAGCGCCGACGAGGCCCTGGAGGCCGCGCAGTGCGCCGACGTCCTGGACGCTCTGGCGCAGGGTTCGGTGGGCGAGGCCCCGCTGGACGCCCATGTCACCGAGCGCGGACGTTCCCTGTCGGGAGGGCAGCGGCAACGGCTCGCGCTGGCCCGCTCGTTGATCACCGACCCCGAAGTCCTCGTACTCGACGAGCCGACGTCCGCCGTCGACTCGCACACCGAGGCGCGGGTCGCCGACGGCATCAAGGGGCTGCGCAAGGGGCGTACGACCGTGGTCCTCACATCCTCGCCGCTCCTCCTCGACCGCGCCGAGCGCGTGGTCTTCCTGCACGAGGGCGAGGTCGCGGCAGTGGGCGTGCACCGCGAGCTGGTGCGCAGCGAGCCGCGCTACCGGGCGGTCGTGACGCGTGAGACGGACGAGGAACAAGCCTCCGTGCACCTGACCGACATCAAGATCGACATTGAGGAGACGGCATGATCGGCCTGGCGCCACCGGAGTACGACCCGGCGGCCCCGACCACCGCGGACACCCTGCCCGTGGGCGCACCCGCGACAGTAGGGGCGTACGTACGCGAGCTGGTCAGGCGGCACCGCCGGGCCTTCGCCCTGCTCATCACGGTCAACACCTGCGCCGTGATCGCCTCGATGGCCGGTCCCTACCTGCTCGGCGATCTGGTCGAGAGCGTCGCGGACAGCGCCCGTGACCTCCATCTGGGGCGCACCATCGGCCTCTTCGCCGTTGCCCTGCTCGTGCAGGCCTTCTTCGTCCAGCAGGTGCGGTTGCGCGGCGCGATGCTCGGCGAGCGGATGCTGGCCGATCTGCGCGAGGACTTCCTCGTGCGCTCGGTCGGGCTGCCGCCGGGTGTGCTGGAGCGGGCCGGGACGGGGGATCTCCTTTCGCGGATCACCACGGACGTCGACCGGCTCGCGAACGCCATGCGGGAGGCGGTGCCGCAGTTGGCGATCGGCGTGGTGTGGGCCGGGCTCCTGATCGGCGGTCTCGCCGTGACCGCGCCACCGCTCGCGCCCGCCATCCTCGTGGCGGCGCCGCTCCTTGTCGTCGGCTGCCGCTGGTACTTCAAGCGGGCTCCCTCCGCCTACCGTTCGGAGGCCGCGGGATACGCCGCTGTCGCCGCCGCCCTCGCCGAGACCATCGACGCGGGGCGCACGGTGGAGGCGCACCGGCTCGGAAAGCGCCGCGTGGAGCTGTCGGAGCGCCGTATCAAGGAATGGACGGCATGGGAACGACACACTCTCTACCTGCGCTCCGTCCTCTTCCCGGTCATCACCTTCACCCACACCATCGTGCTCTGCTCCGTCCTGGTGATCGGCGGGGTGTTCGTCCTGCACGGCTGGATCGGCGTCGGCCAGCTGGCCACGGGCGCGCTGATCGCGCAGATGCTCGTCGACCCGCTGGGAATCATTCTCAGGTGGTACGACGAGCTTCAGGTCGCCCAGGTCTCGCTGGCCCGCCTCGTCGGCGTACGGGACATCGAACCGGACGCGGGCGACAGCTCCGTCACTCCTGACGGACGCGATGTACTCGCGGACGACGTGCACTTCGGCTACCGCGCGGGCGTCGACGTCCTGCGGGAGGTGTCCCTCGCCGTCGAGCCGGGCTCGCGCGTCGCCCTGGTCGGCCCGTCCGGCGCGGGCAAGTCCACGCTCGGCAGGCTGCTCGCCGGGATCTACGCACCGCGCGAGGGCCACGTGACGCTGGGCGGGGCGGAGCTTTCGGCCATGCCCGCGGAAGATGTCCGCTCGCACGTGGCGCTGGTCAACCAGGAGCATCACGTCTTCGTGGGCTCCCTGCGCGACAACCTCCTGCTCGCCAGGGCCGGGGCGCGGGACGCCGAACTGTGGGCGGCGCTCGGCGCGGTCGACGCGGACGCCTGGGCGCGGGCCCTGAGCGAGGGCCTGGACACCGAGGTGGGCTCGGGCGGTTTCGCCCTCACCCCCGCGCAGGCCCAGCAGATCGCGCTCGCCCGCCTGGTCCTTGCCGACCCGCACACCCTGGTCCTCGACGAGGCGACCTCGCTCCTCGACCCGCGCGCGGCACGCCACTTGGAACGCTCCCTCGCGCGCGTCCTGGACGGCCGCACCGTCGTCGCCATCGCCCACCGCCTGCACACCGCGCACGACGCGGACGTCATCGCGGTGGTCGAGAACGGCCGGATCAGCGAGCTGGGCAGCCACAACGAGCTGGTGGGGGCGGGCGGCGCGTACGCGGCGCTGTGGCGCTCCTGGCATGGCTAGTCATCCGCCGCGGGTGACCGGCTAGTCATCCGCGGCGGATGGCCAGTCGGTCATCCGCGGCGGGCCGAAGCCCTTCTCGCTTCGCGCCCGGCGTGGGGCACCACCGAGCCCGTTGCGCCCGTGGCACCGCAGCGTCGATCTCAGGCCGGCAGGCCTCGCCCCCCACTCAGATGAAGTTGAGCGCGGCCGCGCCGCCCACTCCCCCGAGCAGCATGAAGACCGGCATCAGCACCTTCAGCTCGACCCAGCTGCCCGCCCGGAACCGCATCAGCTTCGGCGGTCCGATGGGGTACCAGCGCTTACGGCCGATGGGGATGGGCCACAGGATCGGGCAGCCGGAAACGGTGAGCGCGTCCCCGATGTCGTGCACCAGGGCGCCGAGCACGATCGGTAGTCCCAGCCACAGATACTCCTGGCCCGGCGCGGTGAACAGCCAGTCCGCGCCGTTCCCGGGCTTGTCCAGGACTCCGGCGAGGATCCAGGCGCTCGTCGCGGCCAGCAGCCACACCAGCACATCGCTGCTCGACCCGCGCGCGGCCCGCCACAGCAGGCCTTCGATGGCGAGCACCATGTGGACGAAGAGCAGCGCGAGGACCGCCCAGCGGCCGCCGAAGATGGCGAGGGCTGAAGCACCCGCCCCGATGAGGACGGCCCACAGCCAGGTGTGCGTGAGGGTGCGGTGTCCACCCGCCCGGCGCGGGTCGCCCTGCTTGCGGGTCGCCTTGTAGACGGCGGCCGAGAGCTTGTCGACGATCTCGCAGAGGCCACGGGAGACGGGTCCGAAGGCCCGCGAGATGGTCGCCGACTTGTGATCGAGGTCGGGTGCGAGGGCGGCCCCGGCGCAGATCAGGGCTCCGACGAGGAGAACCGGCCAGGGCATCGTGTGCCCGGCGGCCGCCGCGGCCGCCCCGACGCCGAGCCAGGCCGCCGCCCCCGACAGTGAGTGTGCCGGACCCATCATGGCTGTTCCCCGCCCCATTTCTGTTGTGCTGACGCCCCGTTGGCCACACAGCGTAGCGTTCGTGATCTTCGTGCGAGCCGCCGGTTCCCGGATCGGGACAGAAGGAAGGCAAGATGGGGGTGTGACCCTTATTGATCAGCTGCCGCCGGATGCCGACCCCGATGCCCTCTTCGAAGCCTTCTCCTCGTGGGCCGAGGAGACGGGGATCACTCTCTATCCGGCTCAGGAGGAGGCGCTGATCGAGGTGGTCTCCGGAGCCAACGTGATCTTGTCCACGCCGACCGGCTCCGGAAAGAGCCTGGTCGCGGCGGGCGCGCACTTCACGGCGCTGGCCCAGGACAAGGTCACCTTCTACACGGCTCCGATCAAGGCACTGGTGTCGGAGAAGTTCTTCGACCTGTGCAAGCTCTTCGGCACCGAGAACGTCGGCATGCTGACCGGTGACGCGTCCGTGAACTCCGACGCCCCCGTCATCTGCTGCACGGCCGAGGTCCTCGCGTCGATCGCGCTGCGGGACGGCAAGAACGCCGATGTCGGCCAGGTCGTGATGGACGAGTTCCACTTCTATGCCGAGGGCGACCGCGGCTGGGCCTGGCAGATCCCGATTCTCGAACTGCCGCAGGCGCAGTTCATCCTCATGTCCGCGACGCTCGGCGACGTCTCGATGTTCGAGAAGGACCTGACGCGCCGCACGGGACGCCCCACCTCGGTGGTCCGCTCCGCGACCCGCCCCGTCCCCCTGTCGTACGAGTACCGCCTGACGCCGATCACGGAGACGCTCACCGAGCTCCTGGAGACCAAGCAGGCGCCGGTCTACATCGTGCACTTCACTCAGGCACAGGCCGTCGAGCGCGCGCAGTCGCTGATGAGCATCAACATGTGCACGCGGGAGGAGAAGGACAAGATCGCCGATCTGATCGGCAGCTTCCGCTTCACCACCAAGTTCGGCCGCAACCTCTCGCGGTACGTGCGCCACGGGATCGGCGTGCACCACGCGGGCATGCTGCCCAAGTACCGGCGGCTCGTCGAGAAGCTGGCGCAGGCAGGTCTGCTGAAGGTCATCTGCGGCACGGACACGCTGGGCGTCGGCGTCAACGTCCCGATCCGCACAGTGCTGTTCACCGCCCTCACCAAGTACGACGGCACGCGCGTACGCACGCTGCGCGCCCGGGAGTTCCACCAGATCGCGGGCCGCGCGGGACGCGCGGGCTTCGACACCGCGGGCCTCGTCGTGGCACAGGCGCCCGAGCACGTCATCGAGAACGAGAAGGCGCTCAACAAGGCCGGCGACGACCCGAAGAAGCGCCGCAAGGTGGTGCGCAAGAAGGCCCCCGAGGGCTTCGTGGGGTGGACCGAGTCCGGCTTCGAGAAGCTCATCGCCTCCGAGCCCGAGCCGCTGACCTCCCGCTTCCGCGTCACCCACACCATGCTCCTCGCGGTGATCGCCCGCCCGGGCAACGCCTTCGAGGCGATGCGTCACCTCCTTGAGGACAACCACGAGCCCCGCAAGCAGCAGCTGCGGCACATCCGCCGCGCCATCGCCATCTACCGTTCGCTGCTCGACGGCGGAGTAGTGGAGAAGCTCGACGAGCCGGACGCATCGGGCCGCATCGTGCGTCTGACGGTCGACCTCCAGCAGAACTTCGCACTGAACCAGCCGCTGTCGACGTTCGCACTGGCCGCCTTCGACCTGCTCGACCAGGAATCCCCTTCGTACGCCCTCGACATGGTGTCCGTCGTCGAGTCCACCCTGGACGACCCGCGCCAGATCCTCGCCGCCCAGCAGAACAAGGCGCGCGGCGAGGCCGTGGCCCTGATGAAGGCGGACGGCGTCGAGTACGAGGACCGCATGGAGCGCCTCCAGGACGTCACGTACCCCAAGCCTCTGGAGGAGCTGCTCTTCCACGCGTACAACACCTACAGGACGAGCCACCCGTGGGTCGGTGACCACCCGCTCTCCCCCAAGTCCGTGATCCGCGACATGTACGAACGGGCGCTGACCTTCACGGAGTTCACGTCCTTCTACGAGCTCGCCCGCACCGAGGGCATCGTCCTTCGCTACCTCGCGAGCGCGTACAAGGCCCTTGAGCACACCATCCCGGACGACCTGAAGTCCGAGGACCTGGAAGACCTCATCGCCTGGCTCGGCGAGATGGTCCGCCAGGTCGACTCCAGCCTCCTCGACGAGTGGGAACAGCTCGCCAACCCCGAGGTGATGACGGCGGAGGAGGCCCAGGAGAAGGCCGACCAGGTCAAGCCGGTCACGGCCAACGCCCGCGCCTTCCGCGTCCTGGTCCGCAACGCGCTCTTCCGCCGCGTGGAGCTCGCCGCGCTCGACCACGTCGAGGAGCTGGGCGAACTGGACGCCGATTCCGGCTGGGACGCGGACGCCTGGGGCACGGCCATGGACAAGTACTGGGACGAGTACGAAGATCTCGGCACCGGCCCCGACGCGCGCGGCCCCAAGCTGCTGCTCATCGAGGAGGACCCGGAGCACGGTCTGTGGCGCGTCCGGCAGACGTTCGCCGACCCGAACGGCGACCATGACTGGGGTATCAGCGCGGAGGTCGATCTCGCGGCTTCCGACGAGGAAGGCCGCGCCGTCGTCAGGGTGACCGACGTCGGCCAGCTCTGACGGCTGACAACTGACAGCTGACAATTACTGACAGTTGCCCGCTGACAGTTAGCCGCTGACCGCTGACCGCCCCGAGCTTCCCCCCGGACAGGAGTCGAGGAACCCTCATGAGCAACCCCGCCGACCGCCTTGTCGACGTGCTGGACCTGGAGCAGATCGAGCTCAACATCTTCCGCGGCCGCAGCCCGCAGGAGTCCCTGCAGCGGGTCTTCGGCGGGCAGGTCGCCGGGCAGGCCCTGGTTGCCGCCGGGCGCACCACCGAGGGTGAGCGTCCGGTGCACTCACTGCACGCCTACTTCCTGCGGCCAGGCCGCCCGGGCGTGCCGATCGTGTACCAGGTCGAACGGGTGCGGGACGGACGCTCCTTCACCACGCGCCGTGTCACCGCGGTCCAGCAGGGCCGCACCATCTTCAATCTCACCGCCTCCTTCCATCAGCCCGAGGAAGGGGCCTTCGAGCACCAGCTGCCGCCGCGCATCACGGCCCCCGACCCCGAGTCGCTGCCGACGGTCGCCCAGGAGATCACCGAGCATCTGGGCGAGCTGCCCGAGCAGCTGGAGCGGATGGCCAGACGTCAGCCCTTCGACATCCGCTACGTGGACCGGCTGCGCTGGACCACCGAGGAGATCAAGGACGCCGAGCCGCGCAGCGCGGTCTGGATGCGCGCGGTCGGCCCGCTCGGCGACGATCCCCTCGTCCACACCTGCGCGCTCACGTACGCCAGCGACATGACACTCCTGGACGCCGTCCGCATCCCGGTGGAACCGCTGTGGGGCCCGCGTGGCTTCGACATGGCCTCGCTGGACCACGCCATGTGGTTCCACCGCCCCTTCCGCGCGGACGAGTGGTTCCTGTACGACCAGGAGTCCCCCATCGCGACGGGCGGCCGCGGACTCGCGCGCGGACGTATCTACGACATCGAGGGCAGGCTGCTGGTCTCGGTCGTACAAGAAGGACTCTTCCGAGCCTACGGGGAGCGGCACATGGACGGCCGCCCGTCGACGGGGGCGTGAGCGTCCCGTCAAAACGGCGGTCAGTCCGGTGCGTCGCCGAACGGGTCCCCCAAGACGCCCGCGAGACGGACAAGTCCGAGCCGGTCGCCGTCGCTGACCGCCGCGTAGACGGTGTACGACCACCCGCGGTCGGCCGCGTGTCGCGACGCCCACCCCAGGAGTTCGTCGATGTCGACGGTGTCGAGGACTTCGTACTCGTGCGCCGTCACGGTTGGCACGTCCCAGAAGTAGACGCGGTAGCGCGCGTGGTCCAGTTCCCACGTGGTGTCATGGGGGTCGATGCCGCGGATCTTCATGGGGATGAGCCTAGAGCGTGGCGTTACGACTGCTCCGGCCGCATCGGGGGCTCCGGCTGCTTCGACTACTTCGACTGCTTCGGCAACGCGGCGCCTGACTCAGGCCCTACCTGCCGTCGGTGGAGGTCAGCTGGGGTTGTCCGGCTTCTCGGTCTGCCGTGCGGGCCGGCTCTCGCCCTCGGCGTCGATGTGCGGAAGCAGCCGGTCCATCCAACGGGGCGCCCACCAGGCGCTCTTGCCCAGCAGCGTCATGACCGCCGGCACCAGCAACAGGCGGACCACGGTGGCGTCGATGAGGACGCTGGCCGCGAGGCCGAGGCCCAGCATCTTCACCACGATGTTGTCGCTGATGATGAAAGCGGCGAAGACGCTCACCATGATCAGTGCGGCGCAGGTGATGACCCGTGCGGTGATCTCCAGGGCGTGGGCGACGCTCGCCTTGGCGTCGCGGGTGCGCAGCCACGCCTCATGGACCCGGGACAGCAGGAAGATCTCGTAGTCCATGCTCAGACCGAAGACGATCGCGAACATCATCATCGGCACATAGCTCTCGATCGGGACTTTCCCCCAGACCCCGAGCGCGGGGCCGCCCCAGCCCCACTGGAAGACGGCCACCACGACCCCGTACGAGGCGGCGATCGACAGTACGTTGAGCACGGCGGCCTTGACCGCGACGAGCAGGCCGCGGAACACGACGAGGATGACGAGGAAGGCCAGGGCCACGACCACCGCGATGATCAGTGGCAGCTTCTTGGAGACGATCTCCAGGAAGTCGGCCTGCGCGGCGGTCGTCCCCGTGACGTACGTGCCCGCCTTCGTCCCTGACACTGCCTGCGGGAGCACGTCGTCGCTCAGGTGCTCGTGCAGTTCGGTGGTCCGCTCGTCCTGCGGAGCAGCCACGGAGTAGGCCGTGGAGATCAGCACGTCGCCGTCCGACGTGGCCTTGAGCGGGGTGATCGCCGCCGCGTCGGGCACGTCTGTGAGGGCCTTCTGCGCCTGGGTCGCCAGTGCCGCCCTGTCCGACTGGGGCACGTCGCTCTGGTCGATGACGAGTGTCATCGGGCCGTTCGAGCCGGGTCCGAAGGCGGAGGACATGAGGTCGAAGGCGCGGCGGTCGGTGAAGGACTTGGGATCTGCCCCGTCGCCGATGTGCCCGAGCTGGATGGAGAAGACCGGGACGGACAGGACGGCGAGCACGGCGGCGCCGCCGACGAGGAACCACCACGGCCGTCGCTCCACACGCTGCGCGTAGCGGTGCCAGCCGCCCTGGTCCGCCCCCGGCTCGGTGCTCGTCTCGGCGACCAGGGCTCGCACCCGGAGTTTGTCGATCCGCCGTCCGATCAGCCCGAGCAGGGCAGGCACCAGGGTCAACGCGCCGAGTACGGCCGTGACGACGGTGACCGCGGCGGCCAGGCCCAGCTTGCCGATGAACGAGATCCCGGAGACCCAGAGGCCGGACAGGGCGATGATCACTGTGCATCCGGATACCAGGACCGCCCTGCCGCTGGTCGCCGTCGCGTGTCCCGCCGCCGTGACCGGGTCCTGGCCGAGGAGATTCTGGCGGTGGCGGGTGACCAGGAAGAGGGCGTAGTCGATCCCGACGCCGAGTCCGATCATCGTGGCCAGCGTCGGCGAGACCGTGGCGAAGGTGAACACACCCGCGAGGAGGCCCAGGCAGGCGAGGCCGCACAGCACGCTGATCAACGCGGTCACCAGAGGCAGTAGTGCGGCTAGCACGCTGCCGAAGCCGATCAGGAGGACCACGATCGCTACGCCGAACCCGATGGCCTCGCTCGTCCGGTCGTCCGGCGCGGGCCGGGCGAGCTCGCCCACCGGGCCTCCGTACTCCACCTCCACACCGGCGCTGCGTAGTGGCTGCACCGCCTTGTCGACGCCGTCGAGATAGTCGTCGCCGAGGGTGGAGGGCTGCACGTCGAAGCGGACGGTGATGTAGCCCGTCTTGCCGTCGGAGGTCAGCGGTCCCAGGTTCGGCGTGCCGGCGGGCTGCTGCTGCGCGGGAAGCGGGCTCTGTGCGGACAGCACGTGGGGGAGCTTCTGCAGGCTGCTGACGGCCGAGGCGACCTGGTCGCTCTCGTCTCCGAGAGGTTTGTCCGAGTCGTGCAGGACGACTTGGGCGCTGTAGCCGCCGGCCGCGGGCTCGTGTGCCTGGAGAACATCCAGGCCCGCCTGTGACTCGGTGCCGGGGAGGGAGAAGTCGTCGGAGTACTGACCGCCGTAGGCGTGATTCAGGACCTGCAGCCCGACCAGGGCAGCCAGCCACACCGCAATGACCGTCACGCAGTGGCGGGCGCACCACTGCCCGATCCGTCGAAGCCTGCCCGGACGTTGCGGTGAGGCGTTCGACCGGCGCGGTGACGCGCTCGGCGGCGGCTCACTCGGCCCGTGTGACGCAGACATGCTCGCTCCCGGAGGCATAGGTCACTCCGGATTCAACGCAACCGCGGCGCTCTCGGCACCCCGGAGGCGGGGAAACGGGTGACGCCCCTCGTTCCATGCATTCCAGGTGCTGACGGTCACCACTCTCAGGAGCGCGGTGGGGGAGATGTGTTTCAGGCAAAATGACATGTGAACCTCCGGTCGCTTCGGGGCTTCGGGTGGACTGAGACAGAGTTAGAGAAAGACGGGGCGTTGAAGAGGGATGAGGACATGACCGGGGATCGCGACCGCCTGCTGGCCGAGGCCGTGCGGCTCCGCGCGGACGGTCGCCGCGAGGAGGCACGGGATCAACTCCTCGCCCTGTGCGAGCAGTTCCCTCTGGATGCGGAGGTGGCGTACCAGACCGCGTGGGTGCACGACACACTCGGCCTGGAGGCCGAGGCGGTGCCGCACTACGTACGCGCGGTCGAGGGACCGGGCCTTTCTCCTGATGACCGCCGGGGAGCGCTCCTGGGTCTGGGCAGCACCTATCGCGTCCTTGGCCGGTATCCGGAAGCCGTCACGACCTTGGGCGAGGCGGTGGCCGAATTCCCCGACGACGCCGCGCTCAAGACCTTCCTGGCCATGGCCCTCTACAACACCGGCCGAGCCCATGACGCGATGGAGATCCTGCTGACCCTGCTCGCCGCCACGAGCCAGGACCCGGACATCGTCGGCTACCGCCCCGCGATCGAGCACTACGCCAAGGACCTCGACGCGACCATGTAGCGGTGTGACCCGCGGCCGACCTGCCCTCGCACTCTGCTGGCTACGCTCCCCTGCGGCGCATCCACTTGAGCAGACCTCGTGGCTCCGGCGCCCGGTCCCTCTTCCCCTCGTCGGGCGGCGCGGCGGGTGGCGCCTCGTGAGAAGGCGGGGGTTGCTGGCTTGTCTCGGCGTCGGGCTCTACCCGAGCATCAGGGATGGCACCGGGCGTCGGATCGGGAACGGGCTTCGGTGCGGGCCGCGGCGCCGGGCGCTCCCCCCGGGCCTGGGAGAGGCCGATGGTGAGGTTGGCCCGCAGCCACCGGATCTCGTCCGGGTCGTCGGCGGTCGTGATCTTCTCGATGATCCGTCCCGCCGGTGATTCCGGGGCGCCCTGGCCGAAGGGCTGGGGCATGAGCCTTCGTACGTAGGCGCGTTCGTACGGATCCTTGATGATTTCCGCGATCTGGACAGGGTCGAGCAGTGAGGCCACCGCTGCGGCACGCTCCCAGGGATCGTCGGACTGCCGCAGCAGCGCTCCCGCGTGACGGCCCCGCCAGTTCCGCGCCCGCAGGTCGACACCCGCCTCCAGCTGGGTGCGGATCGTGCCGGGGGCTCGACCGGTGAGGAGACCGGCGTTGACCTCGGACTCGGCGAAATGCTTCAGTTCTTCGGCCAGATACAGCCAGACCACCGCTCGATAGCGGTTGAGGTAGAACTTCACCGGCGTGACGAAGCCTGCGCGTGTGAGACGGGTGAACCGGGCCGTGGAGATGTCCATGAGAGCCGCGCCCTCCGTGGTCCCGACGGCTCTGATGCGCTCCATCCACGCCTCGGGAAAGCCCTTCCCGGCACGGACGCGCTCGATCTCCTCGTGTGTGACGCGGCGCCGTCCACCGAGCGCGTCACTGACGGTGTGGATGCGCCCCAGCATCACCGCGAGCTCGAACTCGCCGCGTTTCAGCCCCAGTTCTCGTGCCGCTCGGCTCTGCGTGACCGATGTCCGCGCTGCCGTGTCGGCGGTTTCCAGCGTGATCGTGTGACCTGTCATGGTGGTTCTCCCCCGTGAGGCGTCTTTGCTCTCGGGAAAACCGTAGCGCGATCACCGCGACCCGCGCCGAGCCTGTGGATAACTTTCGCCGCGTCGCCGTTTCAGCAGGTCAGAGGTCTACAACCGGTGTCCGTTCCGGCTGCCTGGCACCCACGCCGAGATGCTCGCCGACCCGATTGACGAGGAGCGTCATCTCGTACGCGACCTGCCCGATGTCCGCCTCCGCGGAGCTGAGGACGCACAGGCAACTGCCGTCGCCGGCCGCCGTGACGAACAGCACCGCGTCGTCGAACTCGATCATCGTCTGACGCACGCTGCCCGCTCGGAAGTGCCGCCCCGAGCCCTTGGCCAAGCTGTGCAGACCCGAAGAAACCGCGGCCAGATGTTCCGCGTCCTCGCGCTTCAGTTCCGAGCTCGCGGCAGTTACCAGGCCGTCGTTGGAAAGCACCAGAGCGTGCCGTACGGGCTCCATGCGCTTGGTCAAGTCGTCGAGCAGCCAACCGAGGCCCGTGTTCTGCACCATGTTCCCGTCTCCCCGCTTTCTGTTCCCCCTGGCTGAAGGAACTGACCTGCCAGCCTTCCCCACCATCGTTCCCCCGGCAAGCATGATGAGGACATGGCACAGAAGATGACCGAGGACCAGTGGCGGGCGTTCATCTCGCAGGGCACCCGTACCGGCAAGCTGTCGACCGCCCGGCCGGACGGCAGCCCACATATCGCCCCGATCTGGTTCCTGTTGGACGGGGACGAGTTGGTGTTCAACACCGGGGCAGAAACCGTCAAGGGGCGGAATCTGGCGCGGGATGGGCGTGTCGCCCTTTGTGTGGACGACGACAAGCCTCCGTTCGCGTTCGTGGTGATTCAGGGGCAGGCACGATTGATCGACGATCTCGACAAGGTGCGGCACTGGGCGGGCCGGCTCGGCGCCCGCTACATGGGCGAGAGTCGCGCCGAGGAGTTCGGCGAGCGCAACGGCGTGCCCGGCGAGCTGCTCGGGCGCGTCAAGATCGACAAGGTGGTCGCCCACGGCGGCATTGCCGACTGACGACGCCTCAGCTCACCCTGCTGTGCTCGGCCCACCGGCCGGGCTCAGCCCACCGTGTCGAGCAGCCGGGCGGTATGCATCCGCCCGGCGTACTCGACCAGGCGTATCAGCACCTCCTTTCCCGAATCGCGGTCCCGTGCGTCGCACAGCACCACGGGGGTGCCGCGGTCGAGGTCCAGGGCCCGTGACACTTCATGTGCACCGTACGTACGCGCGGTCGCGAAGCAGTTGACGGCCACCACGAACGGGATGTGCCGGTGCTCGAAGTAGTCGACGGCGGGGAAGCAGTCCTCGAGCCGTCGGGTGTCCGCGAGGACGACGGCACCGAGCGCACCCTGGGACAACTCGTCCCACAGGAACCAGAAACGGTCCTGCCCGGGCGTACCGAAGAGGTACAGCGCCAGGCCCGACCTGATGGTGATGCGGCCGAAGTCCATGGCAACGGTCGTCGTGGTCTTGCGGTCGACTCCGCCGGTGTCGTCCACCGACTGACCCACCTCGCTGAGGAGTTCCTCGGTGCGCAGCGGGCGGATCTCGCTGACTGCGCCGACCAGGGTGGTCTTGCCCACCCCGAAGCCGCCCGCGACCAGAATCTTCAACGCCATGGCGGTCGTGTCGCCGCCGCCGGCGTCAGAGCGCTCGGAGCCCATCGATCACCTCTCGCAGGATCTTCTCGTCGGGTAGCTGTGCGGGGGGCACGGGTCGGTTCACCTTCACGCAGCCCATTTCCAGCAGGTCGCCGAGCAGCACCCTGACCACGCCCACGGGAAGGTCTGCGTCGGCTGCCAGTTCGGCGACCGTCTGGGTCTCCGTGCGGCACAGTTCGATGAGCGACCGGTGCTCCGGGCCGAGTGCGGTGTCGTCCCCCGGGCCCGGTGCGTTCTCGTCCAGCGTGACGAGTGCGATCAGATCGAAGCGCACCCCGCTGGGGCCGGGGCGGGTCCGTCCGCCCGTCATCGCGTAGGGCCGGACCAGCGGTCCGGCCTCGCTGTCGTACCACTGGCTGCCCGTGTCGCGCGGTTCGGCGTTCCTGTCCTCGGTCATCTGCGTCGACCGCCCTGTGTCATCCGACGGCCGGTGGCTGCGCCGCGAAGCGCGGTGGCGTGTAGAGGTGCTCGCCCACCCGTTTCACCAGACGTGCCATCTCGTAGGCGACCAGGCCGATGTCGGCGGTCACGGAGCTGAGTACGGCGAGGCAGGAGCCGTCGCCCGCCGCTGCCACGAACAGGAAGCCGTCGTCCATCTCGACCATGGTCTGGCGCACTCCCCCGGCCCCGAAGTGCCGGCCCGCGCCCTTGGCGAGGCTGTGGAACCCGGAGGCGACCGCGGCGAGGTGTTCGGCGTCCTCCCGGGTGAGGGCGGTCGAGGCTCCGACGGCGAGTCCGTCGTTGGAGAGCACCACGGCGTGCCGTACCTCACCGACGCGCAGCACCAAGTCATCGAGCAGCCAGTCGAGTTCGCCGGCCCTGCCTGCTGTGACGCTCTGATCCTGGATCATGTGTGGTCTCCTTCGGTGCTGTCACTGGCCTGGGCGGCCCCTTGGATGTCGGGGACCGCGCCGACGATGCCCGGCCTGCGGCCGCCGCCGCGGGCCCAGCCGTCGCGGTAGGCGGACATGCGGTCACGTGCCTCTTCGGGGCTGCGCTCGGTGTCTTCGCGTACGCTCACGGATCCGGCCGCGCCGTCGTGGGGTCGCTCGCGCAACTGGGGGGCCAGGCTGGCCTGGCGCACGCGACGCGGGAGATCGTCCGAAGGCTCCGGGGCGCTGTCGAGTTCCGCGTCCGGGGGCTTGTGGAGGCGAAGAGCGGTGACGCCTGGGGGCGTCGATGCCGGAGCGTCCGTGGACGCGGCCAGTGCGGGGCGCGCGGGAGGGGCGGGCACGGAGTTGCCGTTCATCGGTGCGGCATCGGGCACGCGCGCGTGCCGGTTCTGTTCGCGGTCGCGTTCCATGGTGTGGGCTCCGGGGCTCTCCGGCGTGGTGCTCTGCAGCAGTGCGGTGGGCAGGAGGACGACCGCGGTGGTACCGCCGTAGGGAGACGTGCGGAGGTGCACTTTGATCCCGTGTCGCGCGGCGAGCCTGCTGACGACGAAGAGCCCCAGTTGGTCACTGTCGAACAGGTCGAGTGCTTCGGACTGCTCGATGCGGCGGTTGGCCTCGGCCAGGGTCTCCCCGCCCATCCCGAGGCCACGGTCCTCGATCTCCAGGGCGTAGCCGTTGCCGACGGGTTCGCCGTTGACCCGCACCTTGGTGTGGGGCGGTGAGAACTGGGCGGCGTTCTCGACGAGTTCGGCCAGGAGATGGGTGAGGTCGGCCACGGCGGTGCCGACGACCGCGGCGGTCGGGAGTTGTCGTACCTCCACGCGCGCGTAGTCCTCGACTTCGGAGACGGCCGCACGGACGACGTTCGTCAGGGAGACGGGCAGGCGCCAGGCACGCCCCGGCGCGGCTCCGGAGAGGATGATCAGGCTCTCGGCATGCCGCCGCATCCGGGTGGTGAGGTGGTCGAGCCGGAAGAGGTCGCTGAGTTCGTTCGGGTCGTCCACCCTGCGCTCCATGCTGTCGAGGAGGCTGAGCTGGCGGTGGACGAGGACCTGGCTCCTGCGGGCGAGGTTGACGAAGACGCCAGAGATGCCGCTGGCGAGTTCGGCGCGCTCGATGGCGGCGCGCAGGGCCGCCCGGTGGACCGTGCCGAGCGCCTCGTAGACCTGTCCCGTCTCGTCCTCAGCGGGCGGGCCGGGTGGTGCTTCGGCGTGAATGTCGATCTCCTCGCCGGTGCGCAGCCTGCGCATGGCGTGCGGGAGTTTGTGGCGTGCGATCTCCAGCGCGCCGTTGCGCAGGCTCACCAGCTCGACGACCAGGCCTCGCCCGATGCGTACGGAGATGACCAGCGAGGCGGCGACGGCCAAGAGCCCGAGGAGCACGGCGGCGCCTGCCGGGGTGAGCAACCCGCGGCTGAACGGGTCGGCCCGGTCGGCGGCGCTGCGGTTCGCGCCCACGTCGATCGCGCGCAGTTCGTCCCGCACGGCTGCGTGGGAGCTGTCCCACTTGGCGGCCGATGACGCGTCGGCGGCTTTGCGGCCCGGTGGTGCGACGAGCACCTTGTCCTCGACGGCGCGCACGTCGGCGTATGCGCTCCCCTCCACGAGGTCCTGCCAGGCTGCTCGTTCGGGGCCGCGCAGATCCGTCACCGCCGCGTCGGTCAGGGTCCGCCGGGTGTCGACAGCGCCGGTGAACTGCCGCAGCCGCTCGCCGTCCAGGGAGCCGTCGAGCCGGGCGCTGGACAGGACGGCGTCCTCGCGCGCCAGCATCTCTGCGGCCCTGGAGAATTCGAGCAGTACGCGCGCGTCGGAGCCGAGTTCGGCGTCCTGGATGCCGGTGAGGGCGCCGCCGACCCCGAAGGCGGCCGAGATGGTCTTCGTGTACTGGCCGTAGGTCGTGTCCCAGCCCGTGCGCCGGTCGAGCACGTCGGTCCGCAACGTGCTCAGGCTCTCGGCAGCGGAGACGAACGATTCAAGCCTGGACGCCACGCCGGTGGGCAGATCGGCGCCGTCGGCGACTGTTCCGCCCTCGCCACGGCGCAGTTTCGCCACCGCGCGGTCCGTGCGTTCCGCCTGCCTCTCGAGTTCACTGCCCCGGTCGGGTGCGGGCTCGGTCGCGTAGCGCACGGCTGCCACGCGCTCGGTCTGGAGTGCGGCGATGGCCGTGTCGACGGGACCGCGGACGTCTGTGTCGACGCGCTGCAACTGCCGCAGGTGCGCCATGTCTTGTGCCGTGCTGACCGTGGCGTACCCCCACAGCCCGAGCAGGGAGACGACCGGGACCATCAGCAGGCACACGATCTTGGCCCGTACGGTGCGGGGGCGCGGCCACCATGAGCGTTCGCGCGACGCGGGGCGCGTCGGCGGTCCGGGCTCCAAGGGGACTTCCGTGTCCGGCCGTTCGTCGGCGGGTGGTCCTGCGTGTGCGCGTCGACCGCGTGCCGGGGCCCCGGGCTTCGGCGGCACCGTGCCGTCGGCCGGGTCGGGGGTCCTACGGGGTGTACGCATGGCCTCCTCGCTCGGAGAGATTTCGGGGGTGAGTCCGCCGGACCGTGCCCGGTTCGAGTGCGACGCTATGGGGCGGCAGGCTCCACCGGTCGCTGGGCCGCCACGGAGGCCTCGCGCTCTCCCGAGGTCGGGGAGAGCGCGACAAACGCCGAGGTCAAGAAGAGATAGGACCCAAGGCCGACCGCGAGGGGGAAAATGAACTGCATGGTCGTCGCCCCGGGCAGTGCCGCACCCGACTCGGTGACACGCACGCTCACGGCCAGCATTCCGGTGTAGTGCATGCTGCTCACCGCTCCGCCCATGACAAGTGACGCGACGGCTACCGCGAGAGGCGACTTGATGTTGAGGGCCGCCCACAGGGCCGCGGTCGCGGCGACGACGGCGATGACAACGGAGAGGCCGACCAGTACGGGGTCGTAGCGCACGTCGCCGTGCAGCCGCAGCGCGGCCATGCCCAGATAATGCATGCTCGCGACGCCGAGCCCGGTCGTGAGCCCGCCGAGCGCGAGCGCGCGCCCGCGGTCACGGCCGTAGCCGACGGCGAAGACGCCGACTCCGACGACGGCCATCGCCACGACAAGGCTCAAGATCGTCAGGGGTACGTTGTAGTGGATCTCGGTGCCGGTGACGCCGAAGCCGAGCATGGCCACGAAGTGCATCGTCCAGATCCCCGTGCCGATGGCCGAGGCCGCGGTGATGAGCCAGTTGCGGCGTGAGGTGCCCGTGGCGCCGAGCGCACGGACGGTGCAGCGCAGCCCGAGGGCGGCGCCGATACAGGCCATCGCGTACGACAGCACGGGGGTCAGCCAGCCGAAGGTGGCGTGGTCCAGGTGTCCCATGGCTCCGGGACGCTAGTCCGGACAGGGGCGCACAACGGGGGCGCAGTTCGAAAGGTGTTGGAATATGACTGAGAGAGGGCCTTGAACGATCGCGTCACGCTCGAACGTGTGCCCCCAACGCACACGCGAGTCGTTGAGCAATCATGTCCACATGAGCGATGACCACACGCGTGTCCGTGACTTCTTCTCCGCCCGAGCGGCCGACTGGGACAGCAGGTTCCCCGACGACGGGCCCGCCTATCGGGCCGCCGCGTCCGAGCTCGGCCTGAGCCCCGGCGGCCGAGTCCTCGACGCCGGGTGCGGCACCGGACGCGCGCTGACCGCGCTCAGGGCCGCCGTAGGGCCCTCCGGGGTCGTAGTCGGGATCGACCTGACTCCCGCCATGCTGGAGGCCGCCACACGGGCGGCCAGAGACCGCGAAGGGCATCTCCTGCTCGGGGACGTGACCCGGCTTCCACTGCGCGACGCGTCTCTCGACGCCGTGTTCGGAGCGGGGCTGATCTCCCATCTGCCCGATCCGGTGGCGAACTTGCGGGAGTTGAGGCGCGTCGTGCGCCCCGGAGGAACCCTCGCCCTCTTCCACCCCATCGGCAGGGCGGCGCTCGCGGCGCGGCAGGACCGACAGATCACCCCGGACGATCTGCGGGCCGAGGGCAACCTCCGCCCGTTGCTCGCCGATGCGGGCTGGCAACTGACCTCGTACGTCGACGAGGACGCGCGGTTCCTCGCGCTCGCGACGAACCGTGCCGAACTCGACTGACCGCGGGCGACGTTGAGTCCACTCCGCTGAACTTGAGCTCACTCCGCCGAGGCGGCCGCCGACTCGTCCGTGTGCGCCACCGGGCAGCCCCGGATGCCGGGCACCGGGAACGTGCCGAGTTCGCCGATCCGGTACCCCTTCGGGTACCCCTTGATCTCCCGGTTCTGGCGGGCGTAGTGCGGCGCGTTACGGGGCGGCAGCAAGCGCACGGCACGGCCGCGCAACCGCACCGCTCGCCTGACCAGCGTGCGGGTGGCGGGGCCTGGTGGTTCGTAGCGGAAGGCGCGCAGGAGGGGGTCGTCGAGCAGCGCGAGGGTCGAGGCACGCAGCAAGGGCGCCAGAGGACGCGGGTACCAGGACGCCATGAGGTCGAGGGTCGCGTCGGAGACCCTGCGCGCTCCCTCGTCCCACGCGAAGTGGGCCTCTTCGTAGGCATCGAGACACATCTCGAAAGCCTCGTAGGACTCCGGGATCCCCTGGATCCCCATGTTCCGGCCCAACGTGCGGTAGTAGACGGCGGCCGCAGTCATCTCGTGTCGGGACAGCTTGCGCCATCCGTAGGCATCGATCCAGCGCTTGGGCATCACCACGAACGTGCACAGCACGTAACGCATGTCTTCATTGCTGATGTCATAGCTGCGGTGCATCTGGTTGATGCGGCGGATCGCGGTGCGGCCCTCGTCCGTGCCGAATCCGTGCTCCACTACGGCATCGAGGAGCAGGGCCGTGTCGTCGTACCGCTTCTGCGTGCGATCCGTCAGTTCCGCTGTCTCAGCGAGGAGTCGACCGATGCTGGGCACGGCGTACGTGCGGTAGAGCGCGAACTCGAGAGCGCGGGTGTAGTCCCATGGGAACTCATACGTCGCGGTGAGTCGGTAGATCGTGAGGGCATCCTTCTCCGGGTCGAGACGCAGGATCTCCTTGAGCCGGTCATAGCGCTTCACCGCACTGTCCCCCTTCTTTCGCCGGAGCTCCAACTCTACGTTGGGGTACAACAGATGAGTGATCATCAGCGGCAACCACAACCGGGGGAAGGCGGCCCACATGTTCGACAAGCTCCGCAAGCTGTGGCGCTCGGACGAAGCTGTTCGCGTCAAGAAAGAGGAACGCCCGCACAACCTCTTCGAGGCGGCTGCCGTCTACGTGGCGGCGTGCGCCGAGGACGACCAGGACCGCCAGGACGAAGCCACAGGCTGGGTGTCGCCGGAGGCCCTGTCCTTCGGTGTCAGCGAACTCGCCTGCCGAGCGGTCATCGCTCTCGCCCGGGAACGCGACGAGTCGCCGACGGACGTGGCGCGTACGCTCCTCGGCCTGCCTGCCGCCTGACATCCGTGGGCGTGAGATCGGGGCAGGCCAGTGCCTCATGGAGGGGGTTGCCTGTCCCGGCCGCGTGCGCGAGGCGTTCTCGGACCTCGCGCGCAGTGCGTGGGCGGTAGCCGGGGCCGCCGCAACAGCCCTGCCGGAAGCGGAGCCCGGACAGCAGGACCGCGCTCAGGGCACGCCAGGCCGCCGTGTCGCGGCGCTTGGGCACGGCGAGCGCCGAGCCCGCGTTGAGCAACTGGCCTCCGCACTGGGGGCAGATGTCGACACGCACACGGCCGTAGTCGGCCGCCTTCTTGAAAGAAGCACGGCACGGCAGACAGACGAAGTGCGAACTGGCTCTGGGCATGACACCCAGCGTAGGTGCCCGCCACGAGGGTGTACGAGCGAGTTTCCCGGTACCTACGAGCGACCTTCCTGGTCACGCGCCCCTCGACGATCAAGCAGACCTGTGGTTAGGGTGCGCCGACGGATGAAGCGATGGGGAGGCTGGCATGGCCGGAACGGACGACGCTGTCGCCGCCGAGGACGACGCGCTGTACGTGCTGACCGCGGTGCTGCTGACACCCGCGAAGTTCCCGAGTGTGCTCGGTGACGACTATCCGGAGGCGTGCGCGGCGCTGGGGCTCGCGCCGCTCGCGGCGGGGTACGGCCTGGTGCTCGGTCAGGACGGTGCGGGCGCACGGTGGACGGTCGTGATCGACGACGTGTCACTGGTGGCCGTCGCCATCGCATCCTGGGACTGCGGCATGGAGTACGACTTGTCGCCCGACGAACGTACGGTGGTCGCCGCGCTGCCCGGCTGGCCGCTCGCGGTCGCCGTCGCGGCGCCCAACGTGCCCGCTCCTCACGATCCCGAGCCCGAGGAAGCGGACCAGAAGCCGCTCGCTCCTCCGCAATCCGACACTTGGGGTCCTGCGCAGCGTCGGCTCGGCGCCGACGAGATCGCGCTCCAGTGGGCGGCGTGGCGCGAGCAGGTCGACGAAGACGACTTCCTGACCGACCGTGCCGAGGAGGGCGCGGCGCAGGAGGGCGCGCACACCGGCTCGGAGAGCGGCCACACCCCCCAGGCCGAAGCCGCTGTCGAAGCCGAAGCCGACGCTGGACAGGCTCCGCTCGCCGGTGTGCGTCGCGTCCTTGCGGAAGCACGGGCATACGTGAGTACTCCGCCGCCCCTGGGCCGCGTGCGATCCTCGTTCGCCTCCGGGGAGGCACGCACGCTGCGCGCCGACGGTCCCGGCTGGTCCATGGTCGCCAGGACCGACGACATCGCGTTCGTACTTCTCGACGAAGAGCCGGGAGAGGTACTGCCGGTGGGCCGCGGGCCCGAACTCCCCTTGCTCCTCGACGCGCTCGACAAAATGGCCGTGCGCCCCGCCTGATCCCCCTTACCCCGCCGGTCCCGCGTCTTGCTCAGGGACTCTGCTCGGGGTCGAGGAGAAGCGCCGCCATCGCTGTGTCGTGGTCCGCGTGATCGCGCAGGGCCTCCAGTTCAGCGCGCCACGCCTGGTCCCACGATGTCGCCCGTCCACCAACGCGCACGAGCGCGAGCGCCATCAGTCCGGCCGCCGGAGTGCCTCGTTCACGCAGCAGGCAGCCGGCGGCGAGCAGGGCCGCACGCGCGCGCGGCGTGGGGACCTCCAGATGGAATCCGCTCGCCAGGGGCAGCCGTTCGGGGCGTTCCTCGACCAGGTCCAGCAGCCGCTCCCAGCGCCCGGCGTGATGTTCGCCGTGCCGCACGGCGGCCAGCGACGTGTCCCATGTCAGGGCTGCCGCCTCGGCGTACAGGCCGACGGCGCGCAGCGACAGGGCCAGGGAGTCTGCGATGAGGAGCATCTGGGCAGAGCCTCGCCGGACGCGTATGGCCTCGCCGATGCCGGAGAGGCGACGGAGCGCGTCAGCGCGCACCTGAGGATCCGGGGTGAGGGCGCGTTCCTGAAGCCGCCGGAAGGCGTCCTTGAGAATAGGCCCTCCGACCCGCCCCAGGGGGAGCCAGGCCAGCTGCTGTGCGGCGGCGTCCCACTCCCGTCGACGCCGCACCGGGTCCGTGGCGACGTCGGCCACAGCCCGCATGGCGTCGGACGATTTCGGCGTGCACCAGGCGGGCAGGGCACGGCACGCGGCGACCACGGTCTCTTCGTCACCGTCCCGTACCAGGCGGGCCAGGAAGTCCGCGTAGCCCTCCCCCGCAGATTCACTCACCGGCCCCACGCGCGCGTGGATCACCGCTTCCCGTACGGCGGGTTCATCCGCCGCAAGAGCCAGACGGGCGGCGATGGCGGGGCGGTCGATCGCGAAAAGGAGGTGGCGTGCCACGACGGCGCGTACGTCACGGTGTTGCCCCGGTGCATCCCAGGCAGCCACCATGGCCTCGAACGCCGCGGCCCCGGTGAGCGTGCCAAGGGCTCGGACGGCTTCCTTGCGGGAGCCGACCGGGGCATCCGCTGCGCAGGCCACGGGGCTGAGCAGGGCGACCGCTTCCGGGTCCGGCACCGTCTCCAGGAGCCGGCGGACAGACGCCATGGCGGCCCGGCCCCGGACGCCGCCCGTCGCGGCGTGCCGCAGCAGGACGCCCAGCAGGGACTCCGTAGAGGGCAGCACGCCATCCTGAGCCTTCATGAGGACGCTGCCCAGCGCACCGAGTGCCGCCGCGGCTACGGGCTGTGGCGCCGACTCCGCGAGTGTCGTGAGCAGCGCCGGTTCGCGCACCTGCGCTGCCGCGTCGGCTCGGGTACGCAAGGGGGCATGCTCGTCGGCGGCGACGCGCGCGTGGTGTTCGTCCCACCTGCGGCGTTGTTCGGGCAGCCAACGACCGGTGACACCGGGGTGCAGCCCCGCGGCCCAGGAGGCGGCCCGGGGGCGTACCTGGCCCGTGAGCCCTTCCCTGGCGGCGAGCAGTACGGAGTCCAGCAGGTCGGTACGACGGGTGACGACGGTGCGCAGGATGGTCGGCACTGCCGCGAACGAGGCGTCGTGGCCGATCAGTTCGGCGCTGCGTCGTTCCCGCAGCGCCACCGGCACCGCCCAGGCGGCTGCCGCGCGGGCGGCGAGGTCCGGGTCATCGGACTCCCATGCCATGTCACGCACGAGAGCGTCGAGTTCCGGCAGCGCGGCGAGGTGCGACGCGAGGAGTTCCGCGAGGGCCATGCGGAGATCGGGACGTGCCGGTGTGCCCGGCAGGACCACGGACAAGACGGCACGCGCCCCTTCCTCACCGATGCGCAACGGCGCCGCTGTCTTGCGGGAGCGCGGGTCGGAGACGACGTGGCAGAGCAATTGCGTCGCATAGGCCGCACGGTTGAGCCTGCCGGTCGCCGCGGCACTTTCCGCGCCGCGGCGGAGCAGTTGTTCCGCCGCGGCCAGGGTGTGGGCGGTCGAGTCGCGGGACTGGACGGTGGTCAGCGCCGCGTCACGCAGGACGCGGTCGGGCAACGCCGCAAGCAGACGCGGGGGCGCCCCGGCGAGCTGCTGGAGGGCGGCCCTGCGCACCTCCTCCTGGTCGTGCCAGGCCCGCTCGCAGTCCCCCGCGATCCTCGCGAACTCGTCCGGGTCGCCCTCGAGTTCGGCGCAGGCGAGCAGCGCCGGCCAGGCCATCAGTCGCTGATGGATGCGGTGCTGCCCGGCCATGTGGCGCAGCAGCGGTTCTCCCAGGCCGAGTGGGAGCGCGACGGCCAGTCGGCTCGATGTCCATTCCCGACGCGACCATCGCTCCACCCAGGGCATGACGAGCGCCGCTCTGTCGGCCGGCTCCAGGGCCGTGAGGGCAGCCACGGGCAGGCTCCGCACCGAGCGGCGACGGGTGGTGCGTTCCTCGACCAGGCGGCGGCGCTCCGCCGCGGGCAGCAGTACCAGCAGGCTGTCGGGCTCGGTGTCGTGACGGCCCGGCCCGTGGTGCCGCGGCTGCGTTACAGGGCAGCGACGGGCGAGGTCCACCAGGTCAGCGGGTGGGAGGGCGCGTAGGCCGCGCAGTGTGGCGGGCGGCAACGCACCGGCGGAGATCGGTAGTTCGCGGGGAGAGCCGTCCTGGTTGGGCGGGGCTGCGCGCAGGATCTCCATGACGTGGGCCGGACGGCGCAGCAGCGTGCGGGCCGCTCGCGGCGTCAGGAGGTCCGGCGCCCGCGCCAGGAGGAGCAGCCCCGCTTCCGAGTCGCGTTCCGCGGCCGTGCTCGCGACCGCGCGGTTACGGTTTGTGAAGTGATAGCGGCCGTGGTTGGCACGGCTCTCGCCCCGGGTGACGAGCAGCTGGGCCACGGCGAGCGGTGCGGTGCGGGTCAGTGCGCTCAGGACGCCCGGAGGTGGATCGAGACGTGGCAGCCAAGCGGCAACCGTCTGTGCGGGGCACGCGGGCAGCAGCCGGGCGGCGTCCCGCGCACCGAACCGTTCGTGGACGTCGGGCAGCAGGCGTGCGGCGAGGGTGTGCCGTCGACTGAGGCGCAGGACGCGGTAGGTCTCGTGCCGGGCCGCCCCGATGTCGCTCAACGCGAGCTGCTCCAGGGCTGTTTCCGGCACGGGTAGCCGGATGGCGGCCGCGAGGGCGCGGCGGCGCAGGAGGGGGTCGGTGAGGGCTTCGGCGATGGTGGTGAGGTCGCGTCGGGCAACGGCGAGGAAGAGGCCGGTGTGCCGTTCGTCAGGGGTTCCCGCGGTGAGAGCCGCGCGGAGTGTGCCGTACGCGTCCTCGGTGAGCGCTCGGGCGTAGCGGGCGAGGGCGCTCATGCGGGCCGGGAAGGGCAGCGGGTCGAAGTGGGCCTTCAGCCAGGCCGACGTCAGCGGCGCGGGAGTGGGCTGAGGCTGGGGGGACGGCGTCAGCGACGCCTCGTGTGCGGCCATCAGCGATCACCGTGGGATCGCTGGGCCTCCTTTCGGGAAGTCATGTGCGCCATGGTCACCGCCGAGCTACTGGGGCGCAATGGGTTTTCCGCTCGCGGTCCCGCCGGGGGCGGGACCGCGAGCGGAAAAGCCGTCAGCCCCTGCGCGTCGCGTGTCCGCTCCCCGGCGCGGTGCCCGCTCCGGGGTGCAGGGTCAGTGGCCGAGCTCCTTGCGCGAGACACGGCGCAGCCTGCGCCGCTGTCCGGGGTCGAGCGTCAGATAGGCCGCGGCCGGGACCCCGAGCACGATCAGGAGGGCGGCCCACCAGGGCAGCCAGATCAACAGGATGATGCCGGCCGCCACACCTCCTGCGGCGATCTTCGCGTTCTTCGACATGTGCGTCGCCTCCTTCGCGGCAGCTGCCGCTCTCTGTCTTGAGAAACGGGCTCAGGCCGTCCACGGTTCCAGACTGCTCCCCTGAGAGACCCCTGAGGAGCAACCCTGACGCAACCCTGAGCCGCAGCGCGTCTCCGCCCGGCTACTCGGCCCTCAGCGGCTCGCCGACCTCGTACATGTGGCGCAGTACCTGTCGGTAGGAGTCGATGAACCCGGCTTCCGTGTACGGCATGCCCAGCTCGGCGCAGTGGGCGCGGACCAGGGGCTGGGCACGCCGCAGACTGGGGCGGGGCATGCTCGGGAACAGGTGGTGCTCGATCTGGTAATTGAGTCCGCCCAGGAACCAGTCGGTCAGCGCGCTGCCGCGGATGTTGCGCGAGGTGAGGACCTGGCGGCTGAGATGGCCCCAGCGCTCCCCGTCCGGGTCGGGCATTTCCATGCCCTTGTGGTTGGGCGCGAAGGCCAGCCCGAGGTGCAGGCCGAAGAGCGCCTGGTGGATGGCGGCGAAGACGAGGGCGTGACTCACCGGCATGGTCACGAGCAGGAGCGTCACGTATCCGACGAGGTGCGCCACCAGGAGAAGGCCTTCGAGCACGCGTTCGCGCGGCGCCTGGCGGCGCAGGTCCTGGAAGCCGTAGATCTTCATGGCGATGCCCTGGAGCAGCGTCAGCGGGAAGAACAGCCATGCCTGGTTGCGGGTTAGCCAGCCCCGGAAGCCCACGCGGACCTTGGCCTGCTTGCTGGTCCAGACGAGGACGTCCGCTGCGACGTCGGGGTCCTTGTCGAGGTGATTGGGGTTGGCGTGGTGGCGGTTGTGTTTGTCGTTCCACCAGGCCGAGCTCATGCCGAGGAGGAGGTTGCCGTGCACGAGACCGATGGCGCGGCTCACGCCGCGGTCGCCGGTGATCTGGGAGTGACCCGCGTCATGGCCTATGAACGCCGTACGGGCACACAGCGCGGCCAGGACGGGCGCGAGGAGCAGCACCCACCAGGAGCCGCCGACGAGGAACATGCCCGTCGCCACGGCGGCCAGCGCAACGGTGTTGATCACGATGGTGCGGGCATACCAGCCGGTGCGGCGACCCAGGAGCCCCTGCTCCTTGACGGTGCGCAGGAGAGGCGTGAAATCGCTCCCGGCCGGCTGCCTTGTGGTGGTGCCTGGGGAACGCTCCGCGACTGCTGCGACGGCCTGGGACATGGTGAGGTCTCCGGTCTCTGACTGGATCGGGCTGACATGGCACAACGTATGGGCCCGTGACCTGCGGCAACAATGGCGCCTTCACCCGTCTTGGGAGGGGGTCAGCACCGCTCGGAAGGGGGGTTGGGTACACCCCCGAGACGTCGTGACATGGATCACCTCGCGATCGCTAACGCCTTCGGCGTGACGTGTTGTACTCTCGGCCGCTCCAGTCCCAGTAGTCAAGTTTGAGGAATGCGCCATCGCCGTGCACAGGCCCTCTGCCGCGTCATCTTCCGAGATCTCTGAACTGTCCCGCTGCTCCGTCCTGTTCGTCTCCGCCGACCCGGCGCGCACCGGCCGGGTCGCCTTCTGGCGTCCCGAGGGAGACGCGCCGCCCGCCTGCTCCGCGGGCACCATCGAGGAGCTGACCATCGCGGTGCCCGGCGACGACGGCGCCCAGCTCAGCGACGTATCCGCAGTAGTGCTGCCGATGCGCGTGGCACTCCCGGTCCTGACACGCGCGCGTGCGTCGGCCGGGGTTCACCCGACGGCCGCTTTCTGGGGCACGGCAGGCGTGCTCGCGCTGCAATTCGCCGCGCGCGGACTGCTGTTGCCCGGCCTGACACCGGGTGATGACGACGCGTGGCGCTCGGGCCCCCTGGGCGCCGACGACCTGCGACGTCTGCGCGATCTCGCCGCCGCCATGCCCCCCGCCGCGCACGCCCTTCCGCTGGGGGGCGACTCCGAGCCCCTGCGGCTGCCCGAACCGGAGCGGCTGCTGCGCCAGTTCCTGGACGCGGTGGCCGATACGCTGCCGCGCTCCCCCGCCGCGACGCTGGCCGCCGGCGCTCCGGCCTTCGCCGCTCCGCAGCCCCAGCACATTCCCGAGCAGCGTCCCTGGGCCACCGATGTGGCCGCCGGGCACGATGCAGGCGTACGGATCTCGCTGCGCGTCGAGGTGCCCGGCCTGGTGTCGGACACCCCCGACGGGACCCGGCCGCCGTTCCGCGCCGTGCTGCAGATGCACAGCGTCAGCGACCCCTCGCTCGTCGCGGACGCGGCGGAGGTGTGGGCCGGTTCCGGCGCATCGGGGCAGGCCTTCGGCGCGCGGTCGCGGATGGACGCACTGCTCGCGCTGCGACGCGCCACGCGCGCGTGGCCGCCGCTCGCCCCACTTCTCTCGGCCACTGTCCCCGATGCGATCGAGCTCGCCGACGAAGAGGTCACCTCACTCCTGGGCGAGGGGTCCCGCTTGCTCGCCACCGCGGGTGTCGACGTTCACTGGCCCAAGGAGCTGGCACGCAATCTGACCGCCCGCGCGGTCGTCGGCCCGCCCGACGACGACGCGAAGGCCCCGGACAAGCCGTCCTCGGACACACCCTCGTACCTCTCCACCGACGCGTTGCTCGCCTTCAACTGGCGGTTCGCGCTGGGCGATCAGCAGCTGTCCCGCGCAGAGCTCGACCGTCTCGCCGAGGCCAACCGCCCCGTGGTCCGTCTGCGCGACCAGTGGGTGCTCATCGATCCCGAAGAGGCGCGGCGCGCTCGCGCACATCAGGATCACAAGGTCACACCGATCGATGCCCTGAGCGCCGTCCTGACGGGCACCACCGAAGTGGGCGGGCGGCGCGTGGAGGTACAGCCGACGGGCTGGCTCGCCACACTGCGCGAACGCCTCGCGGACCCCGAGGGCATGGAGCCTGTCGGCCAGCCCGAAGCGCTCGCCGCGGACCTGCGCGACTATCAGTTGCGCGGCCTGAACTGGCTGGCCCGGATGACCTCCCTGGGCCTGGGCGGCTGCCTCGCCGACGACATGGGCCTCGGCAAGACGATCACGCTCATCTCCCTGCATCTGCACCGGCAGACCGCCGGCGATTCCGCGGGACCCACCCTGGTCGTCTGCCCCACGTCCCTCATGGGCAACTGGCAGCGCGAGATCGAGAAGTTCGCCCCCGGCACCCCCGTACGCCGCTTCCACGGCGCTCAGCGCAGCCTGGAGGCCCTCGCCGACGGGGAGTTCGTGCTCACCACGTACGGCACGATGCGGCTCGACGCGGACAGCCTGGCGCACACCTCTTGGGGCATGGTCGTGGCAGACGAGGCCCAGCACGTCAAGAACCCGTACTCGGCCACAGCCAAACAGCTGCGCACCATTGGCGCACGCGCGCGCGTGGCACTCACCGGCACCCCTGTGGAGAACAACCTCTCCGAACTGTGGGCCATTCTCGACTGGACGACACCGGGCCTGCTCGGGAAGCTCGGCACCTTCCGCACCCGCTACGCCCAGGCGGTCGAAAGCGGTAAGGACCCTGCGGCCGCCGAGCGGCTCGGCCAGCTCGTGCGCCCCTTCCTGCTGCGCAGGCGCAAGTCCGACCCGGGCATCGCACCCGAACTGCCGCCCAAGACGGAGACCGACCGGGCCGTGTCTCTCACCACGGAGCAGACGGGCCTCTACGAAGCCGTGGTGCGCGAGACGCTCGCCGAGATCTCCGGCGCCGACGGCTTCGCGCGGCGGGGCCTGATCGTCAAGCTGTTCACCGGTCTCAAGCAGATCTGCAACCACCCGGCGCAGTACCTCAAGGAGGGCAAGCCGCGGATCGAGGGCCGTTCCGGAAAGCTGGAACTCCTCGACGAGCTGCTCGACACGATCCTCTCCGAAGACGCGAGCGTGCTCATCTTCACGCAGTACGTCCAGATGGCACGCCTCATCGAGCAGCACCTGGCGGGCCGCGGCACCCCGTCCCAGTTCCTGCACGGCGGTACGCCCATCGCGGCGCGCGAGGCGATGGTGGAGCGCTTCCAGGCCGGTGAAGTCCCGGTCTTCCTGCTGTCGTTGAAGGCTGCGGGCACCGGTCTGAATCTGACGCGGGCCGAGCATGTCGTGCACTACGACCGCTGGTGGAACCCCGCTGTCGAGGCGCAGGCCACCGACCGGGCATACCGCATCGGGCAGACACAGCCGGTGCAGGTGCACCGCCTGATCGCGGAGGGGACGATCGAGGACCGCATCGCCGACATGCTGTCGCGCAAGAGGGAGTTGGCGGACTCGGTGCTCGGTTCCGGGGAGGCGGCGCTGACGGAACTCACCGACGCCGAGCTGTCGGATCTGGTGGAACTGCGAGGGGGGACTCGATGAACGACAGGTACGAAGAGCCGAACGGCGGGACCCACGGGGACGGCGGCCACGGGGAGGGCGCGTACGCGCACGAGCGCACCTTTGCCGCGCTGCCGGCCACGCACGGCCGGGGGTTCGCACAGAGCTGGTGGGGCCAGGCCTGGCTGAAGGCCCTTGAGGACACGGCGCTGGACCTCGCGCAGTTGAAGGCCGGACGCAGGCTCGCGCGCGCGGGAGCGGTGGGCGCGGTTTCGGTGCGCCCCGGCCGGATCACCGCGGTCGTCCAGGACCGCGACGGCACCCCGCGCCGCTCCGACGTACTCCTGCAGCGGCTCAGTGAGGACGAGTGGGACCGCTTCCTGGGCATGGCCGTCGAGCGGGCCGGGCACATCGCGGCGCTGCTCGACCGTGAGATGCCGCCGCACCTGGTGGAGGACGCGGCAGCAGCGGGTGTCGAACTCCTGCCCGGCATCGGTGATCTGGAGCCGGAGTGCGACTGCGACGCATGGGACCACTGCGGGCACACTGCCGCGCTCTGCTATCAGGTGGCCCGGCTGCTCGACCAGGATCCGTTCGTGCTGTTCCTGATGCGTGGCCGTGCGGAACGCGAGCTGCTGGACGAGCTCCAAGTACGGAGCGTGGCCCGGGCGGAGGCCGAGGAGACGCCCGCGGCGGAGCAGGAGGGGGCCCAGGAGGGCGTGGACGCCGACGAGGCGTACGCGGAGGGGGCCATCCTGCCCCCGCTGCCCCAACTGCCTCCGCTGCCGCCTGAGCCCGGTCTGCCGCCTTCCCTCGACACGGAGGCGGAGCCCGCGCCCGGTCTCGATGTGGCGGCAGTCGAGTTCCTGGCGACGCAGGCGGCGGTGGAGGCGCACCGGCTGCTGGCCGAGGCGCTCTCCCCCGGCCACGAACGGCTCCCTGTCGAGCAGGAATTGACGTTGGACGAGGATGCCGTGCGCCTTGCCGCCACTGCTCCCGCGCCGGTGGCCGCGCGCCTCGCGACCGCCGCGGGCCGGGGCAAGGACGGCCTCGCGCTGGCCGTACGGGCCTGGGAGTACGGAGGCCTGGCCGCGCTGTCCGTCCTGGAAACGGAGTGGACCCCCGAGGCGGACGCACTGGCACGCGCGCGAGCGGCACTGGACACGGCCTGGGACGAGGGGGAGCGTCCAGCGCTGCGCGCCTCCCGCAATCGCTGGACCGTGGTCGGGAGCGACGCCCAGTTGCGGCACGGCTCCGACGGCCGCTGGTGGCCCTACCGCAAGGAGCGCGGCCGATGGGCCCCGGCGGGCCCCGCGGCCCACGACCCCGCGACCGCACTGGCCGTGGTGACCGGCGGCGAATAGCCGGCGGGTCCGGTGCGAGCCTTGCGCTCGCCCGCACCGGACCCGAGCCCACGGCCCGCTCACGCCGCACCGAATCCGAGCCCCAGCTCGCTCACCGGCAGCGATCCCCCCCAGCGCGTTACGCCGCCGAAACTGTCCACCCGGCAGGAATGCGCGCGGCGGCCACCGGCGCACCCGAGCCACTCACGCGCACGCCGGGAACACCGGCGCGTGCACTCCCCCTGACCAGCGATTGAGCGCGAGCATGACATCCGAGAGTGTGGATCACACCGGTTCAGGGGGCGCCGACCGCGACTGGGCTCCCCCGTCCCGCAGGGCCCCGTAGTGATGGAGTGCGTCAGCGCGATCTAGGCGAAGGGGGGCGACAAGGGCCAGGTGCCCAACTGCTGCCGACCGGCCCGCACATGACGGCGGCGCCTCCTACCCCTCGCGGGAGGCGCCGTCAGCACGCACCCTCACGTTCATCTCCCTGCCTCCCTGTGTTCGCGGCGACGGCGAAGTCTGATCGCTGTCACCGAACACTCGCTCCCCAGGAGGCACTCATGTCCCCGCACGCCGCCCGTAAGCGTCAGGTACGCCGTTCCGTCGCCGCGGGTGTGCCGTTCGCCGTGCTCGTGGCGATCGCGGTGACCGGCACCGCCACGGGCGCCCAGTCCGGTGGCCAGGAGAAGACGCCCCGGATCACCTCGACAGCGACGCTCGGCGACGTACCTCTGGGGGCGTTCAGCAACTCCCTGCTGCCCGGCACGGTGAGCGATGACCGCGGTGTGGATCTCGGCGGCATCGGAAGTGACATCTATCCGGCAGGCCGCAAGGGCGAGTTCTGGACGGTCACCGACCGCGGGCCCAACGGCCAGATCACGGTGGACGGCAAGAAGCGACGCACCTTCCCCGTCCCCGGTTTCGATCCGGCGATCGTGAAGGTCCGCGTCTTCGGTGACACCGTGAAGGTCATCGACGCGCTCCCGGTGACGACCTCCTCCGGGGAGCCCGTCACCGGGCTCCCCAATCAGGAGGGACGCGATGAGGCGCCGTACACCTACGACGCGAAGACGGCGCTGACCTATGACCCGAACGGTCTCGACACCGAAGGCATTGTGCGGGCGAACGACGGCAGCTTCTGGCTGGTCGACGAGTACGGGCCCTCGCTCGTCCATGTCTCCGCACGCGGGAAGGTGATCAAGCGCTATGTCCCCGAGGGCCTGAAGCTGTCGGGTGCCGGCTATCCGGTCGTCGAGGCGCTTCCGGGCGTCCTGCTGCACCGCAAGGGCAATCGGGGCTTCGAGGGGCTTGCCCAACTGCCGGGCGGGGACCTGGTGATGGCGGTCCAGAGCCCGCTGTCCGTGCCGGACGAGGACACGGGTGACGCGTCGCGGACGACGCGCCTGCTGCGTTTCTCGCCCAAGAAGCAGGCGGTCACCGCCGAGTACGCGTACCGCTTCGACGCCGTGGGTGTCGTCGATCCGGGCGAGGGCGACACATCCGAGCTGAAGATCTCCTCCGTGGTGGCCGTCGGCCGGGACCGGCTCCTGGTCGAGGAGCGCACCGACAAGGCCGCGCGGCTGCAGACGGTGAGGCTGGACCGCCGCTCCGACATTCTCGGCGAGCGGTGGGA
Source organism: Streptomyces sp. NPDC033180 (assembly GCF_055577645.1). NCBI lineage: Bacteria > Bacillati > Actinomycetota > Actinomycetes > Kitasatosporales > Streptomycetaceae > Streptomyces > Streptomyces sp. NPDC033180. Next base: position 384,896 of record NZ_JBVIPU010000002.1, read on the forward strand.
CGACGCCTCCACGAAGCCCTCCCTGGAGCAGCTCGACGATCCGGCGGCCGCCGGAGTGCCCGTCCTGGAGAAGCGTCTCCTGGTCGATCTGGGTGGCATCGACGGCGTACCCGACAAGATCGAAGGTGTGGCCCGCGTGGACGGCCGCACGCTCGCCCTGATCAGCGACAACGACTTCGGGATGACGGACGGGGCTGAGGCGTTCGACGAAGAAGGCCGGCTGGTGGACAGCGACGTGGAGACCACGGTGACGTACGTGCGGCTGCCGAGGGGTCTCTGAGCCCGCCGGCTCCGCGTCGAACCCGCCGGTCAGGGCCTCGGTTTCGTGACGTCCACCTTCAAGAAGTAGTAGCGCACTTCACTGTCCGCACGTGACGGGACCAAGGGGTCCAGGTCGCTCGGCAGCTCGCTCGGCAGTTCGCTCGGCAGTTCGCTCGGGAAGTCCGAAGGCAGGCCGCTGGGCAGGTTCGAGGGAACCTCCGTCGGCAGCTCGGAGGGGATCTCCGACGGGATGCTCAGCGAAGGGGTTGGCTGACTGTCCGAGCTCTCACTGCTCTCGGAGGGGTCCTTCTTGTCTCCTGAACCGTCACCGCTGGTGGCCACAAGTACCACGGCGACGACGGCTCCGATCGCGACGATCACCGCAAGCAGGATGAAGAGTCCGCCCCGGCGTCCGGACGGCCCACTCGGCGGCGGAGCAGGAGGCCACCCGCCTCCACCAGGGGGCGCACCGCCGCCGCCCGCAGGAGGCCATCCCCCGCCGCCCGGAGGTGGTCCGAACCCGTCGCCCGGAGGCGGCCCGTACCCTCCCCCGGGCGGTCCGAAGCCGCCGTCGCCCGGAGGGGGCGTGTCACCCGGTGGAGGGGGAGGCGGCGGTACGGGCGGCATGGCCATACCATCAAGAGTCGCCTCGAATGGGTCAAGATGCGACCCCTGCGCACAAGTTGCTGCCTCCGGATTGGGAGCCTCCGGTCAACCCCGCGCCCCCAGGAGGTGGTCCATGGCCAGCTGGTCGAGGTGTTCGAAGGCCATGCCACGGTCCGCGGCTGCCGTCACGTCGAAGCCCTCGAAGGCACCGCGGTCGGCGAGCAGCCCGGAGAGGCCGTCCTCGGCTGTCGGCAAGGACAGCTCGTCCAAGCGGGATGCCCGCAGGGCCTCCTGGACCTCCGGGTCGGCACGGAACGCCGCCGAACGCTCCCGAAGGATCAGGTAGTTGCGCATGCAGCCGGCGGCCGACGCCCACACGCCCGTGTAGTCCTCCGTGCGCGGCGGCTTGAAGTCGAAGTGCCGCGGCCCCTCGTAACCGCCCCTCTCCAGGAGGTCGACCAGCCAGAAGGCGCTGCGCAGATCGCCGGCCCCGAAGCGCAGGTCCTGGTCGTACTTGATGCCGGTCTGGCCGTTGAGGTCGATGTGGAAGAGCTTGCCCGCCCACAGGGCCTGCGCGATGGAGTGCGGGAAGTTGAGGCCGGCCATCTGTTCATGGCCCACTTCGGGGTTGACGCCGAACAGGTCGGAACGCTCCAGGCGCTCGATGAAGGCCAGGGCGTGCCCCACCGTGGGCAGAAGAATGTCGCCGCGTGGCTCGTTCGGCTTGGGCTCGATCGCGAAGCGCAGGTCGTACCCCTGCTCCGTCACATACTCGCCCAGCAGGTCGAAGGCCTCCTTCATGCGGTCGAGAGCGACGCGTACGTCCTTCGCCGCCCCGGACTCCGCGCCCTCCCTGCCGCCCCACGCGACGTACGTGTGAGCGCCCAGTTCCACCGCGAGGTCGATGTTGCGGATGGTCTTGCGCAGTGCGTAGCGGCGCACGTCCCGGTCGTTGGCGGTGAACCCCCCGTCCTTGAAGACGGGGTGCGTGAAGAGGTTGGTGGTCGCCATCGGCACGACGAGGCCCGTCGCGTCGAGCGCCTGCCGGAAACGCTTGATGTGCGACTCGCGCTCGGTGTCCGTGGCACCGAAGGGGATCAGGTCGTCGTCGTGGAAGGTCACTCCGTAGGCACCCAGTTCGGCCAGGTGCCGCACGGAGTCGGCCGGGTCGATGGCCGCCCTGGTCGCGTCGCCGAACGGGTCCCTTCCCTGCCAGCCGACGGTCCACAGGCCGAAGGTGAACTTGTCCTCAGGAGTGGGCTGGTACGTCATGTGCGGCTCCCTGGATATCTGGTGCACGGGTGTGCGGCCGAGCCGGCACGGCATCGTGCGCGCTCGTGTCCGACTGCCGCGACTATTTCGTCATGGCACTTAACAAATTAGTATCCGGAGGCACCCCTGGGAAGGTCGGACGGAAAGAAGTCCGGGCATGCCCGGACAGAGCCGCGGGAACGGAGACCCCCGATGTCATCAGCGCCAGTAGCCGACGGGCCACTCGTCGTCGGCGTGGACAGCTCCACGCAGTCCACGAAGGTCCTGGTCGTCGACGCCGCCACCGGCAGGGTGGTGGCGAGCGGCCAGGCCCCGCACAGCCTCAGCTCGGGGGCCGCCCGCGAGAGCGACCCGGAGGAGTGGTGGAACGCCCTGTGCGCGGCTCTCGACCAGTGCGGCGAGCCGGCGCGCGAGGCCGCCGCGGTCTCGGTCGGCGGCCAGCAGCACGGGCTCGTCACGCTGGATGCGCGGTCCAGGCCGGTGCGGCCCGCGCTGCTGTGGAACGACGTGCGCTCGGCGGCGCAGGCCCGCTCTCTGGTGGACCGCCTGGGAGGCCCGAAAGTATGGGCCGAGCGCGTCGGCAGCGTGCCGGGGCCCTCCTTCACGGTGACCAAGTGGGCCTGGCTCAGCGAGCACGAGCCAGAGGCGGCCCGCGCCACCGCAGCCGTGCGACTCCCCCACGACTACCTGACCGAACGCCTCACCGGAAACGGCACGACCGACCGGGGCGACGCCTCCGGTACGGGGTGGTGGGCGCCGGCGACGGAGGCGTACGACGAGGAGATCCTGGGGCTCGTAGGCCTTGACCCGGAGCTGCTGCCGCGCGTGGTGCGCCCCGGTGAGGTCGTCGGCACCGTGCGCGGGAGCGGGGAACTTCCCTTCTCCAAGGGCACGCTCGTCGCCCCCGGGACCGGCGACAACGCGGCGGCGGCGCTCGGCCTCGGCCTGCGCCCCGGGATGCCGGTCCTGAGCCTGGGAACATCGGGCACCGTGTACGCGGTCTCCACGCGCCGCCAGGCCGATCCCACGGGCACCGTGGCCGGCTTCGCAGACGCGCGCGGCGACTGGCTGCCGCTGGCCTGCACCCTCAACTGCACCCTGGCCGTGGACCGGGTGGCCGCGCTGCTGAGCCTCGACCGTGAGGCGGTGGAGGCGGGCGGCGCCGTCACCCTGCTGCCCTACCTGGACGGCGAGCGCACCCCTGACCTGCCGCATGCCTCGGGGCTGCTGCACGGGCTGCGGCACGACACGACTCCGGGGCAGGTGCTGCAGGCGGCCTACGACGGGGCTGTGCACTCGCTGCTTGGGGCTCTCGATCTGGTCCTGGACGCGGACGCGGACCGCTCGGCTCCGCTCCTGCTCATTGGCGGCGGAGCGCGGGGCACGGCGTGGCAGGACACCGTTCGGCGCTTGTCGGGGCGGGCCGTTCAGGTGCCCGATGCCAGGGAACTGGTTGCCCTCGGCGCCGCCGCCCAAGCCGCGGGCCTCCTCACGGGCGAGGATCCGGCGGCTGTCGCGCGCCGCTGGGGCACGGCGGATGGGCCGGTGCTTCCCCCTGTGGAGCGGGACGAGTCGGCGCTCGCGCGGATCGCCGGGGTAGTCTCCGACGCGGCGTCGCTGCTCGACGCAAGGGGCCACGAGGACACCCGGCCATGAGGACGGAAGACAGGGACTGACGGGGGCATGACCGCACCACCGCACGACGCGCGCCGGGGCACGTCCGGCGCCTCGCTGCCCGACACCCAGCAGGGAATGCGCCGCCGCAACCTCTCGCGCGTCATGCACGCCGTCGCGGCGCACGGGCCGCTGTCCCGTGCCGCCGTGGCCAACCGCATCGGTCTGACGCGGGCCGCGGTCTCCACCCTGGTGGACGAGTTGATCCGCTCCGGGCTCCTGGACGAGCTGGGTCCCGGGCGCCCCGGCAAGGTGGGGCGCCCTGGCTCCGCGCTCGCGGTCAGCGGAAGCGGACCGGCCGGCATCGGCGCCGAAGTGGGCGTCGACCATCTCGCGGTGTGCGTGGTCGACCTGCGCGGAGAAGTACGCGCGCGTGCCGTGCGACAGGGAGACAACCGGGGACGTGCCCCTCAACCTGTCCTCAAGGAACTCATCTCGTTGGTGCGGCAGGTGAGCGACGAAGCCCACCTGGCAGGGCTGCGTCCGGCGGGAATCGCCCTCGCCGTCCCAGGCCTCGTCGCCCGCGGGACAGGGGTGGTGGTGCGCGCTCCCAATCTCGACTGGCACGACGTCGATCTCGGCGCCCTGCTACCGGACAGGCTGCCGCTGACGGTGGACAACGAGGCCAACTTCGGTGCACTGGCCGAGCTGTGGCTCGGCGACGAGGCGCCCCAGGACTTCCTCCACGTATCGGCTGAGATCGGCATCGGTGCCGCGCTGGTCGTCGACGGCCGGCTGCTGCGCGGGACACGTGGCTTCGCGGGCGAGTTGGGGCATGTGCCGGTCTGGCCGGACGGCCCGGCGTGTCCGTGCGGCGGACGAGGCTGCCTGGAGCAGTACGCGGGCGAAGAGGCGGTGTTGCGCGCGGCGGGTCTTGATCCGCGTGCGGACCGCGTCGGGCTTCTCGCGGAGCGCGCCGCGCAGGGCGACGAGGACGTACGAAGGGCGCTGCACGGTGCGGGAGCCGCCCTGGGCATCGCGCTCACCGGTGCCGTGAATCTGCTGGATCCGCGCTCGGTGGTGCTCGGTGGAGCCCTGTCTCGGCTGGCGCCTTGGTTGCTGCCGTCATTGGAGGGCGAGTTGGGGCCCCGCACGGCGGGGACGGCGTGCGCTGTCGCTGTCTCCGGGCTGGGCTCCGAGGGACCGCTGCTGGGGGCGGCGCACTCGGTCGTGCGAGCGGTGCTCGATGATCCGGCGGGGGCGGCAGCGTAGGGGACGATTGAGGCGGTCCACGAGGAAGCGGCCTGCCGGCAGCGTGACACGCTTCGACAGACTTGCGGACCACCCCGTTGTCAGCGCCACTCTGCTCCCCCGACGAAATGCACGTCGTACCTGTCGTGCAGCTCGTCCATGCTGTCCCACCCCGCCTCACCTCGTGCAATGCGCCCCAACTGCCGGAAATATTCGAACCGTTCGAGTCCCGGGGTGAGCACGGCGAAGAACTCCGCCGGGCCGTCGGCCGACGCTCCGAAGGCGTGCACCGTGCCGGGCGGCAGCACGATCAGACCGCCCTTGCCCACAGCCGTCAGTGTGCCGTCGATCAGGAAATCCATGGTGCCGTCGAGCACATAGAAGAGCTCAGTGGACAAGCGGTGGTGATGCGGGCGTGTGCCGTCGGCGCCGGCCGGCAGGACGAGGCGGTTGGCCCCCAGGAGCCCACCGGTCGCTCGGCTGTCTTCCAGCAGCCGGAACTGGCCGCCTCCGGGCAGGGGCACCTCCTCCGCGTCCCGTGCGTGGACGATCAAGGCTTGTGGATTGCGGGGCATGTCGTACTCCTTCGGGACGGCGGGTGACTGTGGGCCGTCGTGAGGGGTCGTGGGTGGCCAGGAGGCGTGGGTGGCCAGAGGAGGGGCCATGAGGGAGCGTGGGTGGCCAGGAGGGGCGTAAGTGGCCGTGGGCATTAGTCCATCGCGGGAACACAGCGCGTCCAAGAAGCTGTTCATGAAGGCAGTGATCACTCGAGCCGATGAATGTGCTCATCAGGACCGGACGCGGGAGGGGGCGGTGACCACGGTGGAACTTCGGCAACTCGAGTACTTCGCGGCGGTCGCGGACGAGGGCGGCTTCGGCCGGGCGGCGGTACGACTGCACGTCGTACAGGCCTCGGTGAGCCAGCAGGTCGCCCGGCTCGAACGGGGGTTGGGCCTGCGCCTCTTCGACCGGTCCACCCGCCGAGTGAGGCTGACAGCGGCCGGGGAGCGGCTGCTGCCGGAGGCGCGGGCCGCGCTCGCAGCCGCTGCCCGTGTGAAGCACCTGGCCGCCGGGATCGTCTCCGGCAGCGAGGGCGTGCTGCGACTTGGCACCGCCAGGGCGTTCGCCGAGCGCGTGCACCCGGCCCTCGACGTGCTGGCGGAACGGGTCCCGGGGCTTCGGGTGCGGTTGGTCCAAGAGGCCCGTGAGCAGCGAATCGAGGCACTACGGAGCGGCGAGTTGGATGCCGCGCTCGTCCGTGGTGACGGAAAGCTGCCGGGCCTCGCGGCGGTCGCGGTCTGGGACGACCCGCTGATCGTCGCCCTTGCCGCGACGCACCACCTGGCAGCCTCGCCCCATCTCGAACCGGCTGATCTCGCGGGCCTGCCACTGCGGTTGGCGCCGCGAGATCGCAACCCGGCCTTTCACGATCTGGTGACGGGGCTACTGCGGGCCTCGGGTACCGATGTGCCGGCCGGCCCGCACTTCACCACCCTGCAGGAGACCCTGACGGCGATCGCCGCGGACTCCGCGGGCGGCGCGGCGTCGTGGACCGTCTTCGACCTTGTGGGTGAGCTGCCCCAGGTCCGCCGTATCGCTTTCCGGCCGCTGCTCGGCGCACGCTTGGCCGTCAGCCTTGCCGTACGACCCGGGCCGCTCTCCCCCGCGGTTCGACATCTGCTCGACGCCCTGGGCCCCGCGCGTACGCGGTAAGTCACGTGCGCAGTATGTCGCGTGGCCTGTAAGTGCAGTATGTCGCGTGCGCAGTAAGTACTGGGCTCCGCTCCGACCCCGTGGGTGAAGCGGCTTGAGTCTCCAGTAGGGGGAGACATGAAGGTGGGGTCATGAACGGCGACACGCTCTACTCGATCGGTGATCTGGCGCGACGGACCGGCCTGACGGTCAAGACCGTCAGGTTCTACTCCGACGCGGGGATCGTGCCGCCCGCCGACCGCAGCCCGGCCGGCTACCGCCTGTACGGCACCGACGCCGTCGCCCGCCTGGACCTCGTACGCACCCTGCGCGATCTCGGTCTCGACCTTCCCACCATCCGAAAGGTCGTGGACCGGGAGGTCTCGCTCCCCGAGGTCGCCGCGGCGCACGCGGACGCACTGGAAGTGCAGATCCGTGTCCTGCGCCTGCGGCGCGCGGTCCTGACAGCGGTGGCCAAGCGCGGGTCCACCCCTGAGGAGTTGGATCTCATGCACAAGCTCGCCAAACTCTCCGAGGACGAACGCCAACGACTGATCGACGACTTCCTCGGCACCGTCTTCGACGGCCTGTACGACCACCCCGCCTTCGCAGCGGTCACCCGCTCCCTCACGCCCGACCTGCCGGACAACCCCGAGACCGAGCAGGTCGAGGCCTGGGTGGAGCTGGCCGAGTTGTTCCAGGATCCGGGGTTCCGCTCCACTATGCAGGGGATGGCCAGAGATCTGGCGGCCGACCGCACCCCGGACGACAGCACCGGCCTGGCACGTATCCTCGCCGAGGCAGTGAGGGCCCAGGTCACCCTGGCCCTGGCGGCAGGCACCGATCCGGCGTCGCCGGAGGCCGACCCGATCGTCACGGCGCTCGCTGCGCACTACGCACACATACTCGGCCTGCCCGACGACACCGTTCTGCGCCGCCGCCTGGTGTCCCGCCTGGAGACCATGGACGACCCCCGCAGGGACCGCTACTTGACGCTGCTCGCGGTCATCAACGGGTGGCCCGCGCCCGAGAGTCTGGCGCCGGTGCTCGGCTGGACCGTCCGGGCCCTGTGTGCCCGTCTGCCTCGGTAGTGGTCTCGGTGGGGGCCTCAGCAGTGGGCCGAACAAGCTCAGACTGCGCCGTCCACAACGAGTCGACCGATGAGTCGACCAAAGTGGCGCCCCGGCGATTCCTCTCCGGCTACCGGGGCCTCATGGGAGTGCCCGGCTTCTGGCACCTCGTCGCGATCGGGATGGCGTCGAAACTGCCGTCCAGCATGGTCGGCCTGAGTCTGCTGCTCCTGGTCGGCCGAAACCACTCGTACGGGACTGCGGGCCTCGCGGTGAGCGCCTTGGCGGTCGGGCAAGGCGTGACCGCTCCCCTGCGCGGCCGGCTCATCGACCGGCATGTGCCACGCACTGTTCTGCTGAGCTTTCTGGCCGCCTACCTGACGGTCACGCCCCTGCTGGTCCTGGTGGTGCGCGGAGGCGAGTCCGTCACCACGATCCTCGTGCTCGCCGCGGCCATGGGCGCGAGCGCCCCTCCAGTGGCCGTCATGATGCGCTCGGCCTGGCACCGCTCCACGAGCAGTCGACGGACACCGGGGCGCTGGCCACAGCGATGGCTCTCGACTCCTCGATGATGGGCGCCGCACTGATCACGGGCCCTGTGCTCGCCAGCTGGCTGAGTCTGTCGGTCTCGCCGGTCATGCCGTTCGCGGCCGTCGCGCTGCTTACGGCCACCGCGGTCGGTCTCCTGATCAACGCGCCGGGCCCACCGTCGCGTCCAGCTCGGACGGGGCATTGGCTCGGTCCCCTGACGTCCGCTCCCCTGCGGCGCCTGCTGGCTGCGGACGCGCTCTTCGTCATGGCGGTGACCGCCGTGGATGTAGTGCTGCCGATCTACGCACGGGAGTACCACGCGACCGGGTTCACCGGTGTGTACTTGGGGATCCTGTCCATCAGCAGCGTGCTGGGCAGCCTCGCTCTGGGCGCCGTACCGCATCTCCTGTCCCGCGGCCCCAAGATCTCCATACTCCTCTGTGTCCTCGCGACGGGGACCGGCGCGCTGGCGCTCGCCACAGGAGTGTCGCCTCTTGCGGCGCTCCTGGTCTGCCCACTGGCCGGTCTGGTGATCGGCTGCACCTTCGCGGCCCTGCGCACGGCGGGCGGCGACCTCGCTCCCGAGGGACGTGTCACCGAGACGATGTCCTGGCTGAGTGGCCTCGACATGGTCGGCGGTGCGGTGGGAGCTGCGGTCTTCGCACACGTCGCAGCAGACGAGGGGAGCCGGGACGCGCTGCTGCTGATACCAGCTGTCGCCTTGCTGGCCGCGGTGATCGCCTGGAACCCGCGTACGCGGAAGCCAGCACGGAGCCGAGCCACGGAACCAGAACTGTCGTAGCGCATCGCACTCGGCACGATCGCCGCGCTTAGCACTCCCAGCGAACTCGACACCCTCGACGCACTCGACACTCTCGACGCGCTCAACACCTCCAGCGAGCTCGGCAGACTCAACGCGCTCAACACTCCCGGCGAGCTCGACGCTCTCGGTACGCCCGGCACCCTCAAGAGTGACCGCGTTATCCACAATCACGGTGCTGTGCACAGATTCCGATCGCGCCCTTCCGACTCAACCAACCCTCGCCGTAACGTAATTGACGCGGGACACCATCGCACTGGCGGCGGTTTCGTGTCCGCGCGGATCGGGGGATTCAGGTGTCGGGAGCGCAGCCGTCCTGGGCTGCGTCGCGAGGCCATCGGGCCGAACAGAGTGCCCGAGTTCCCCACGGAGCGACAGAGGAGAGCAGTCCTGCCATGAACCAGCCTCGGATCCTGACCGTTCGGCCCGAACCGGGCGAGTACGCATGGACGTTCGGTGGCGTGCCACCCGTGGCACGCATCGCTCCGGGTACGGTGCTCGACCTGTACACGGAGGACTGTTTCGCGGGGAACGTGCGCTCCGAGAAGGACCTGGTGTCCGAGGTCTGCCAGTTCCCGTTCCTGAATCCGCAGACCGGGCCCTTTTATATCGAGGGCGCTGAGCCGGGCGACACCGTCGCCGTGCACTTCGTGTCGATCGAACCGGCACGCGATTGGGCGGCGTCCACGACGGTCCCCCTCTTCGGGGCGCTCACCTCCACCCACACCACCGCATCGCTCCAGCCTCCGCTGCCCGAGACCGTGTGGATATGGCAGCTCGACCGGGACAGGCGCACCGCGCACTTCAGCGCGCGTGACGGCGACTTCGAGATCGCGCTGCCGATGGATCCGATGCACGGCACGGTCGGCGTCGCACCCGCCAATCTGGAGGTGCGCTCGGCTCTGGTCCCCGACGCGCACGGCGGAAACATGGACACTCCCGAGATGCGGGCAGGCGTCACCTGCTACCTCGGGGTGAACGTGGAAGGCGCGCTTGTGAGCCTGGGCGACGGACACGCGCGGCAAGGCGAGGGGGAAACCTGCGGAGTCGCCGTCGAGTGCGCGATGAACACAGTCGTGATCGTCGAACTCCTGAAGGGGATCGCCACGCCCTGGCCGCGCCTGGAATCCGACACTCACATCATCTCCACCGGTTCGGCACGCCCGCTCGAGGACGCCTTCCGAATATCCCAACTCGACCTGGTGCAGTGGCTGGTGCGCGACTACGGCTTCAGTGAGCTCGACGCCTACCAGTTCGCGACCCAGACCGTCGAGTCGCCGCTCGCCAATGTCTGCGACACCAACTACACGTGCGTGGCCAAGCTCCGCAAAGAGTGGCTGCCGGCGCGCGAAACTCACCGGGGGCTGCACGCGCGGCTGCGAGAGACCGCCACGCTGCTGCCCTGAAGAGTCCAGCTGTTCCCCCACCGAGAGGCAGGCCCGCCATGGATCGAGCAAGACGATTCCCCAGCAGGCGCAGGCTGTTGCAGGGGGCAGCCCTGGCTGCCGTCCCCACCGCGCTCCTCCCCGTCACCCGCGCCACGGCCAGGCCTCGGGCGGTCGACTATCCGCTTGCCGAGTGGGTGCCGGCGAGCAGCTCCAACTACACGGCTGCCAACCGCCCCAGCACCTACCCCGTCGACTACGTGATCGTCCACGTCACCCAGGAGACCTACGCCGACACGCTCGCCATCTTCCAGAACTCGGCGAAGAAGGTATCGGCCCATTATGTGGTGCGCTCCAAAGACGGACACATCGCCCAGTGCGTCCGCGAGCGCAACGTCGGCTGGCACGCGGGCAACTGGGACTACAACACCCGAAGCATCGGCATCGAACACGAAGGGTGGGTGGACAAGCCCGAGTACTTCACCGACGCGATGTACGAGCAGTCCGCGCTGCTGACCGCGGCCATCTGCGATACGTACGCCATCCCCAAGGACCGCAAGCACATCATCGGGCACGTCGAAGTGCCCGGCGCCGACCACACCGATCCGGGGTCGCACTGGGACTGGACGCGCTATATCCGCCTGGTCAACTCTGCCTGACGCCGACAGTCCCATGGCGTGGCGCTTGTCGGGGCACGCTCGCGGGGCGACGATGGCACAGCCGCATCGCCGTCCCGGGAGGCCGAGTTGACCGAACCATGGGTGGCTCTGGAAGTCGGTGCTGATCCTGCCGAGCGGGTGCGGGTGCTGCGGCGTGCCCACGAGACGTTCACGGAGGCGGGGACACTCACGCGGCCGGTGCGTTCCGTGGTGGCCGAGTCGTGGCGGCGCTCGGCCAGGGCCAGGGTCAGCCCTGAGGACACCGGAGCTGCGGTGGAACTCACCGACGGGGACCTCGGCTCATATCGCGCCGAGCATCCGCTGGCCGGGGTGATGCCACTGTTCCGTGAGCTGATGGGCACCTTCGCGATGGACGGCGAGCATCTCCTCGCGGTGTGCGACGCGCACGGCAGGCTGCTCTGGGTCGAGGGCCACTCCGCGACCCGGCAGAAGGCCGGGCGGATGAACTTCGTGCCGGGCGCCCGCTGGGCGGAGTCCGCGATGGGGACGAACGCTCCGGGCACGGCGGTGGCGGTGGACCGGCCGGTGCAGGTGTTCGCGGCCGAGCACTTCATCCGGCGCGTCCAGCCGTGGACGTGCGCGGCGGCCCCGGTGCACGATCCGCGGACCGGGCGGCTGCTCGGAGCGGTGGACATCACCGGGGGCGACGGTCTGGCGCATCCGCACAGCCTCGCCTTCGTGCAGGCGGTCGCTCGGGCAGCGGAGTCCCAACTGGCTTTGCTCGCACCGCCGGTGGAGGCGAGGGACGCCGTGGGTCTCACCGCGCTGGGCCGTGACGAGGCGCTGCTCCTGACCGACGGTCGCAAGGTGCGGCTGAGTCGTAGGCACAGCGAGATCGTCGTCCTGCTCGCCCGCCACCCCGAGGGACTGACCGGCGATGAGCTGCTGTGCGCGCTGTACGAGGACGAGTCGGTGACGCCGGTGACGCTGCGGGCCGAGTTGGCCCGGTTGCGGCGGCTTCTCGGGCCGGAGCTGCTGAGGTCGCGCCCCTACAGGCTTTCGGTACGGGTCGAGTCTGATGTCGATGCCGTCGAGCGACGGCTCGGTTCGGGGGCGGTCACCGCGGCCGCCGCCGCGTACGCGGGCCCGCTTCTGCCTGCTTCGCAGGCCCCTGCGGTGGCCAGGCTGCGGCGCAGGCTCACCGAGCAGCTGCGGGCTGCGCTGATCGCACGCCGTGACCCCGATCTCCTGGCGGACTGGTTGCACACTCCGTGGGGTGAGGACGACCTGACGGTGTGGCGCGCGCTGGCGCAGGTACGGGCGACGCCTCCGGTACTTGCCCGGCTCCGGGAGCTGGATGCGGAGTTGACCGACGCGAGGCAGGAGAGCTGAACCCGCCGGGCGGGCCTGTACGGCAGGGTGCGGGCTGGACCGGCGCGGCATCATCACGCCCACCCGGGGGTGGCCGCAGGCGCGGGCGACGCAGCACACCCCCCCCCAACGACCGCAGCCGAAGTTGCCGACGTTGCCGACGTCGCCGCCCAACCCCGGAACAACCGCCCCCACGCGGCCCAGCCGTCCGCCGAGTACCGAACCCGGCCTGAGCGAACGAGCCGCAGACCGGCTCCCGCAACGTAGCTGCAACGTCCGCCCTCCTACTCTCCGGGCGAGAGCTGCCCAGCGGCGGGCAGCCTTCCCCGGGAGGCCACCAAGATGACCCGTTACGCAGCGCCCGGCACCGACGGCGCAGTTGTCTCCTACCAGGACCGCTACGACCACTTCATCGGCGGCGAGTACGTCCCGCCGGCCCGCGGCCAGTACTTCGAGAACCCGAGCCCGGTCAACGGGCAGCCCTTCACCGAGATCGCCCGCGGTACGGCCGAGGACGTGGAGCGCGCCCTGGACGCGGCGCATGCCGCCGCGCCCGCATGGGGCCGCGCCTCCGCGACCGAGCGCGCGGACGTCCTGCGGAAGATCGCCGACCGCATGGAGGCGAACCTCGAACAGCTCGCGGTGGCCGAGAGCTGGGAGAACGGCAAACCGGTACGCGAGACGCTGGCCGCCGACATCCCGCTCGCCATCGATCACTTCCGCTACTTCGCGGGGGTCATCCGTGCGCAGGAGGGGACGCTGAGCGAGGTGGACGAGGACACTGTCGCGTACCACTTCCACGAGCCGCTCGGCGTCGTCGCCCAGATCATTCCGTGGAACTTCCCCATCCTGATGGCGACATGGAAGCTCGCGCCCGCTCTCGCGGCAGGCAACGCGGTGGTACTCAAGCCCGCCGAGCAGACCCCGGCGTCCATCCACTACTGGATGAGCCTGGTGGCCGATCTGCTGCCGCCGGGTGTCGTCAACATCGTCAACGGCTTCGGTGTCGAGGCGGGCAAGCCCCTCGCCTCGAGCCCGCGCGTCGCGAAGGTCGCCTTCACCGGTGAGACCACGACGGGGCGGCTGATCATGCAGTACGCATCGGAGAACATCAAGCCGGTGACGCTCGAGCTGGGCGGGAAGTCGCCGAACATCTTCTTCGACGACGTGTGGGCCGCCAACGACGACTTCCGTGACAAGGCGCTCGAGGGCTTCACGATGTTCGCCCTCAACAACGGCGAGGTGTGTACCTGCCCGTCGCGTGCCCTCGTCCAGCGGGGCCACTACAGCGAGTTCATGGAAGCGGCGGTGGCACGCACCGAGCAGATCGTGCCGGGCCATCCGCTGGACACCGACACCATGATCGGAGCCCAGGCCTCCAACGACCAACTGGAGAAGATCCTCTCCTACCTGGACATCGGCCAGCAGGAGGGCGCGAAGGTCCTGACGGGCGGTCAGCGCATCACATACGACGGCGAACTGGCCGGTGGCTACTACGTCCAGCCGACGATCTTCGAGGGTGACAACCGCATGCGGATCTTCCAGGAGGAGATCTTCGGCCCGGTCGTCTCGGTCGCGTCGTTCAACGACTTCGACGACGCCATCAAGACCGCCAACGACACGCTGTACGGCCTGGGCGCGGGAGTGTGGACGCGCGACATGAACACTGCCTACCGGGCGGGCCGCGCGATCCAGGCGGGCCGAGTCTGGACGAACTGCTACCACGCCTACCCCGCACACGCGGCGTTCGGCGGCTACAAGCAGTCCGGGATCGGACGCGAGACGCACAAGATGATGCTGGAGCACTACCAGCAGACGAAGAACCTTCTGGTTTCATACAGCCCGAAGAAACTTGGGTTCTTCTAGAGCCTCAAGTCGGCTGCCTGGAGGCACCGTTGTGCTCCAGGCAGCCCGACACAATAGCTACCCAATGCAATCAGCCGGGCTCTTCCCGTCACTCTCTGGCGCCCAGTGCCGCCCACCGTAGCTCGACCAGCCGCGCTCACCCAGTGTCGCTACAGCAGGTCGACGGGCTGACTGCCGATCGGCGAATCCTCGGCGCACCGCAACGTCTGCACAACCTGCGGAACGTGCCACCACGCTCAGTGCGGACGCGTCCGCCAGGCCCGGGCGAAGAGTTCGGGCAGGGGGCCCGCGACGGGCCGGGAGTAGACCTTGCGCCCGATGACCCGGACCCCGAGCAGCCCGGCCTTCCAGGTCTCCATCGGAGGGTAGAACTTGTCCCCGCCCGCCCAGTCGCCGGGCAGGAACACCCCCCGTCCAGCCCTGGCTCTGCGGTCGGTGACCGCCAGACCGGCCTCGACGAGTGCGGCCGCAACGGCCTTGTGGTGCGCGGGAGTCCACCGGTTGAAGCGGCGGACACGGCGATCGGTGGGTACGGGCAGAGCGAGCAGCTGCAGATACAAGGTGGCGGCGTCCGTATCCAGACCGGTGGTGGTGGCCGCCTCCTCGACCACCTTTGGAGCGGACAGCCGCGGATCGGTCTCGTAGCCGCCCGGCGGCAGCGACCCCTCGGTTATGCGCTGCACGATCCGCTCGAACTCGGGACCGCGCAGCCGGCGGACCAGCGCCAGATGCGAGTCCTCCCCGTCGACCACAGCCTCCAGGCGCCGCGAGCGCTCGTCGGCCCCGTAGCGGCCTGGCCGGAAGTACACGCCGGGCGCCTCGCGCTCACCGCGCCGGTCGAATCCTGCTTCGGACACGACGACCAGGCCGTCGTCCAGCGTGGGGTGGGCAAGCGGCTCAGCGGCGTCCAAGTAGGGCAGGGCGCCGGGGAAGCCCGGCAGCAGGTCCGCCACGGTGCGGCCGCGCAGGCTGCGGCCACGGGCGGAGAGCAGCAACCCCGGGTGGGCCAGGCGTTCCCGCAGCAGCCGTACGGTCTCGGGGACACCCCGGCGTACGGGATCTCCTTCGGGAAGCTCGGCGTACACCCAGTCGACGGCGTCGCCCACCACGGCGAGCAGCTCTCTGAAACGGAAACCCTCGTCGCCCTCCCAGCCGCCGCCGCTGATGCTGTTCACCCGCAGCCGGGTGTCAGGGTCGCGGGTCAGCCGCGGCTCGCGCGCGGGATCGGCGAACACGGCGCACACGGCTGCCGGGGCCATCCGTACATCGCTGTGCTCGGCAGCGACGGCGAGCGTCGACTCGGGCACGGCGGGGCGTACGCCCTGTTGCCTGCGCCAGGCCTCGGCGATCCGCTCGGCGAGCGCCAGCTGCCCGCCCTCCATCCACAGCTGCCCGGGGTCCGCGGGCAGCACGTCGGCCAACAGGTCTAGGCGCTCGGCCACCCGCAGGGTCGCCAACTCCCGCTCACCGGCCTCGGCTTCGGACTGCTTGAGCCCCATCACCTTGCGCGCCTCGGCATCGAGTCCCCGGTACCCGTACTTCACATCGGGTATTCCGGCGAGCAGCAGCGCGGCACCGGCCTGGCTCAGCCCGGTCCGCTCGGCGAGCACCGCGGCCGCCGCGCGGTCCCAGGGCGCGGGGCCCTTCTGCCGTACGAGGTGCACGAGGCGCCGCAGTCGGTCAGGTGTGTCCCAACCGGCCGCGAGTACCGGCTCGGTGGCCGTGATCCGACCTGGCGCCGGCGGCTGGGCGGTGCCGGTGCGCAACTCGACGAAGCGCTGCCCGTCCCGGCCGGCGCCTAGCCCGTGCAGAGCCACCACCGCACCATCGCGGGTCCGAGCGGCACACGTGTCCTTGTCGGCGAGTTCGAGGACGCCCGTACGCATCCGGACGCGAACCTCCGGGTCGGCAAAGGGAGTTTCTGCCCATACATCCAGCATCGCCAGCTGGACCGCGCGCAGATGGTCCTGCACGTGGAAGGAGCTCGCCCGCAGAGCCACGGCGCCGCACCGGCCGATGAACCGGTACCAGTTCCAGCCCCGGTACCGCGCGGGCGCCTCCTTGCCGCTCCCGGTCAAGTAGCCGCCGACCTCGGTGAACACGGCGAGCGTGCCGGGCCCCCAGTATCCGGAACCTTCGATGAAACCGTTGAGGGCCTGGGCGATCCACTTCTCGTCGAAGGGCTGTGCGGGGCATATCGGGGTGTGGGGCATGCGGCCATCCTGCCGGATCGCGTGCCTGCCTTTTCGCCGGTGCCGGGGCACGCGTTTCACGCTTCTTCCAGGAGCACGAAAAAGGCGCCTGCACTGGGCTATTACCGTCAGGCGCCTTCCGCTCGGCCCCGCTGAGAGCAGCGCCCGGTTTATGTTGTACCTCCCAGTTTCTCCCACTGCTAGCCCCTCCCGACCAGTGCACCGGTCAGTGACCACATCCGACAGTGCCGTGGTTCAGCGAGGGGAAGCGGCCCTCGGTTTGGTACCTTTCACTGGACACGTAAATCGATCGGATGTTCGTTTTCTGGGATCTCCGAGACGTCCGTTGTCGGCAGTAGACGCTCACGTTCTCCGACGTGCGGCGTGCCACACAATCGGACCGGGTGAAAGCTCATGGCAGGAACCGACCACGAGAAGGCGCTGGACACCGCGCTCGCACAGATCGAGCGGAAATTTGGCAGGGGTGCGGTCATGCGCCTCGGCGAGCGGCCCAATGAGCCCATCGAGGTGATCCCTACCGGATCGACCGCGCTGGACGTGGCGCTCGGTGTGGGCGGTCTGCCCCGCGGCCGTGTGGTGGAGGTGTACGGGCCGGAGTCCTCCGGTAAGACGACGCTGACGCTGCACGCGGTAGCGAACGCGCAGAAGGCCGGCGGCTCGGTGGCGTTCATCGACGCCGAGCACGCTCTGGACCCGGAGTACGCCAAGAAGCTCGGCGTCGACACCGACAATCTCATCCTGTCCCAGCCGGACAACGGCGAACAGGCGCTGGAGATCGCCGACATCCTGATCCGCTCCGGCGCGATCGACCTGATCGTGATCGACTCCGTCGCGGCCCTGGTGCCACGCGCCGAGATCGAGGGCGAGATGGGCGACTCCCACATGGGTCTGCAGGCCCGTCTGATGAGCCAGGCGCTCCGCAAGATCACCAGCGCGCTCAGCCAGACGAGGACGACGGTCATCTTCATCAACCAGCTGCGCGAGAAGATCGGCGTGATGTTCGGCTCGCCGGAGACCACGACCGGTGGCCGCGCGCTGAAGTTCTACGCCTCGGTGCGGCTCGACATCCGCCGGATCGAGACCCTGAAGGACGGCACGGACGCGGTCGGCAACCGCACCCGCGTCAAGGTCGTCAAGAACAAGGTCGCGCCGCCCTTCAAGCAGGCCGAGTTCGACATCCTCTACGGCCAGGGCATCAGCCGCGAGGGCGGCCTGATCGACATGGGCGTGGACAACGGCTTCGTCCGCAAGGCAGGCGCCTGGTACACGTACGAGGGCGACCAGCTCGGCCAAGGCAAGGAGAACGCCCGCAACTTCCTGAAGGACAACCCCGATCTCGCCAACGAGATCGAGAAGAAGATCCTCGAGAAGCTCGGGATCGGGGTGCCGGTGAAGGGCGCTGTCGCCGAGGACACGCGCGCCGTCCCGGTCGCTGATGCCGCACGGGCCACGGCGGGAAACGCCGTCTGACAGGCACGGGCGCGGCCAGGCCGCGGGCCAGGCTTCCGACATGTTCGACATCGCGGCGTGCTCCACGGCCCAGATCCGCTCGCGTCCCTGTTCCTTGCCGAGAACCTGCTCCTGCGCGTCCGGGCGATACCAGCCCCCGCGCGAGACACAGAGGACACCGCGCTCGGCAAGGAATCGACGACCGCGTCAGGATCCGGCCGGCCGGGAGCGGCCGGATACGCCGGGGGTGCCGGCTCCTTTCGAGGTGGCAGCTCGGCCAAGGGTTGGCCGGTCACGACATACAGATGCCACAGCTGGAGGTTCCCGCTGGACGGAGCCCGTGGCGCTGCCTTCAGCACTCGTTCGAGTGCCTCCTTGGGCACCGGCTCATCGCTGAACGCCCGCGCGCCCCGGCGGCTGTCGCGGCGCCCTAGTTGGCGTCCGGGGCGGACTCGACGGGTAGTCGCTCCTCAAGTGCGTTGCGGTGGATGCAGGTGCCCACCGCGGGGCTGACCGCCGTCAGTGCGACGCAGATGCCGACCAGGTCCAGGGCTTCGCAGATGCCCAGCAGCGTGAACAGGCTGGCGTTGTCGCAGTAGGTCACGGCTGACAGGTCCAGCAGGAGACGCCCGCGTATCCGGGGCTGCGCCGCGAGAAGCGCCACGGCTTCCCGCACGTCGGCCGAGGTGGAGACATCCAGCTCCCCCCTCAGCGCAACCATGATTCCGGCTCCGGCCCGGTCGTGGTCCTGCTGGATGACCAGACGGGGCAGAAGAGGCTCGCTCATCGTCAGTCCCGAATGCCTGCCGACCCGCCTCACTTGCCGAAGCGGATGCTGACAGGCCGAAGATACCCTTCGTTCCCTGTTGCGCACCTGCGCATGAACGTTGTGGTGGCGCCGGCGAACACGGCCTCCCGGGCCGGGGCTCATTCCGGTTCCGGCAGGTCCATGAGTGCGAGCTTGGCCGGGTCGATCACGACCGTGATCTCGGTGATCCGGCTGTCGACGACGGTGAACGCGAGGACCGAGAGCGGGGTGCCGTCCTCGTGCCAGGAAATGACCCCGGGGATGCCGTTGACGAGCACCGACCGCCCCTGTGTGGCCGCGCTCGCGGACAGTTGCGCGCCGGCCGCGATCTTGGTGGCGCCGAGGGTGACGACCACGCCGGAGGGCGTGTCGACGGTCAGTTTCACCTCGGGGTCGAGTACCCGTAGCAGCCCCTCGAAGTCGCCGTGGCGAGCCGCCGCCAGGAAGGCCTGGACGACCTCGCGCTGCTCCCGTCCGGCGCCCGCCGGCCGCTCGATCGCCTGCACCTTCCTGCGGGCGCGGCTGGCGAGCATCTTGGTGGCGGCGGTGGACTTGCCGAGGATCTGGCCGATCTCGTCGAAGGGCACCGCGAACAGGTCGTGCAGCACGAACGCCAGCCGCTCGCTCGGTCCGAGCGACTCCAGGACGACGAGCAGCGCGAGCCCGACCGAATCGGCGAGCACCGCGTCGTCCTCGGGAACAGGAGCGTCGTCGAGCGTCACCACGAGCTCGGGCAGGCGATCGTCGTAGGACGCCTCCGGGCGGGCCTTGCGCGATCGCAGGACATCGAGGCTGATCCGGCCGGCCACCGTGGTCAGCCAGCCGGCGAGATCGTGGATGGTCGTCGCGTCCTGGCGGGAGAGACGCAGCCAGGCCTCCTGGACCACGTCCTCGGCGTCGGCGTGCGATCCGAGCATGCGGTAGGCGACCGCGCGCAGCCGGTCACGCTGGGCCTCGAACGCCTCGGCTATCGGGTCCGTCGGGCCCGTCGGGATGGTGTTGGACATGTTGTTACCTTCCTCGGCACTGCTCCGTCATGGGTGATGACGGGCCCGAAGGGGCGCAGGTAACCGATGATCCACCGATGAAGGAGCAAGAGCGATGGAAGCACGCATGACGAGCAAGGCCGATCCCGACGTGACCAAGGCAATTCAGCACCTCTACAAGGCACTTCACGTCGGAGGCGTGGACAAGCACCTGCTGTCTCTCGTCCATCTGCGTGCCAGCCAGATCAACGGCTGCAGCCCCTGCGTCTTCGCCGCGATCCAGGGGGCGAAGCAGGCCGGTGAGACAGAGGAGCGGCTGCACAACGTGGTCACGTGGCGCGAGACGCCCTTCTACACCGATGCGGAGCGGGCTGCCCTCGCTCTGGCCGAGGCCGCCACCCGGCTCCAGGACGGGGCGCCCGGCGTGACCGACGAGATCTGGGACGCCGCCGCCGACCACTTCAGCGAGGAGCAGCTCGGCTCGATCATCCTGGAGATCGCGCTGACCAACTTCTTCAACCGGATCAACCGCACGGTCCGGGAGCAGGCCGGCAAGACCTGGTGAGGCGCGGGGGCGTCATCCCACGGGACGACGCCCCCGCCCCGGAGCACGGTGATCGTGAGCATCCGGGGGATCTCGCGGCAATCCCGTTTCAGGGGCTTCCCTCCCGGTCACCCGAAACTGACAGGATCCGGCGTTGAAGACGCGCTGGAGCACCCGGCAGCAGAGATGGGACGGTGCTTCATCATGGCCACGGCGAAGGCACGAGACATCATGACCGGCGGCGCGCAGTGCGTACAGGCGCACGACAACGCCCTCGACGCGGCACGCAAGCTGACGGAACTTCAGGTGGGCGCCCTGCCGATCTGTGGCGAGAACAACCGGCTCGTCGGCGTCGTGACCGACCGGGACATCGTGGTGACGGTCCTCGGTGCGGGGCTCGATCCCGCGGAGGTGGAGATGGGCACCCTGGCCCAGGGGGAAGCAGTGACGATCGGCGCGGACGACGACGTGGACGAGATCTTCGCGACCATGACCCGGCACAAAGTCCGGCGCCTGCCGGTGATCGACGGTACCGACCTCGTCGGCATGGTCGCCCTCGCGGATGCCGCCCGGGCTCTCGAGGCACCCGAAGCGGGACGTCTGATCGAGGCTCTCTCCACTGACTGAGTCCCCGCTCGATATCCCGACTACCGGGCCCGCTCGGTATCCCAACCACCGTGCCATGAACGGACTATGCCGCAGGCGGAGGCGTCTCGGTGAGGCGTCCCGCGCACTCCAGGAGCAGTGCGTGGACGAACGCCTGCGGGAGATTGCCGCGCATCTGCCGCTGGATGATGTCGTACTCCTCGGAGAACAGTCCGGGTGGTCCGCAGGCCGCACGGTTCCGTTCGAAGTAGCGCAGGGCATGCGCAGTGTGGCCCTGCTGGTGCTCGGCCAGCGCCATCATGAAACCGCACAGCAGGAACGCGCCCTCCGCCTCCCCCAGGGGGCGCTGGTCGTGGCGGAAGCGGTAGACGTACTCGTCGCAGGCCAGTTCCTCCCGTACGGCGCGCAGGGTGGCGCGGGTGCGGGGGTCCGAGCCCGGCAGGGCGCCCCGGACCGGCGGCAACAAGAGCGCTGCGTCAACGCCCGGTTCGTCCGGGGCTCGCTGCCAGTGGCCGTCGGCGTGCAGGCTCGTGCGTGCCGTTTCGGCGAGCAGGGTGTCGGCGAGTGAGGTGAGGCGTCCGACGTCTCTACCCGCCCCGGGCAGCGCGGCCACCGCGCGCAGCCCGGCGACGCAGGCGAGCCGGGAGTGGGTCCAGCGCCGGTTGTCGATCTCCCAGATGCCGGCCTCAGGCTGGTTCCACAGCTGTTCGACGGCGCCGACGGCGGTCTGCACCGCGCGCCGGCCGTCGCCGTCGAGCCGGTCGCACCGGCCTGCGGCGGCCAGCAGTTGCAGGGCCTCGCCGTACACGTCGAGCTGGAACTGCTGGTTCACCCAGTTGCCGATCTTGTCTGTTCCTCCCGGATACCCGGGCAGGTCCAGGGTCCGCTCGGACGGCACAGCGCCGCCGCTGACGGTGTAGGCGGGTTTGAGCTTCGGCCCGTCCTGGAGGACTCTGGCCGCGACGAAGCCGACCGCGCTATCGAGGAGGCCGGTGGTGCCGACGCCGGCCGCCGCGATGCCCGCGTAGCACTGGTCGCGGATCCACGCATAGCGGTAGTCGTAGTTGCGGCCCGCGCCCGCGCGTTCCGGCAGGCACATCGTGGCGGCCGCGACCATGCCGCCGGCACCGCTGGTGAGGCCGCGCAGGACGGCGAGGGCGTGGTGCGCGTCGCGCGTCGCGATGGTCCGCGTGGGCTCAGGACAGGCCCGCGCCCAGGCTTCTTCGGTGCCGTCCCACGCCCTGTCGGGGTCCACGGGTTCGTCGGGGAGTGTGTGGGGCGACAGTTCCAGTACGAGGTCGTGGTGTCCGCCGGGAGGCACGGTCAGGTCGAAGGCGAGCAACTCGCCCCTGCCGTGCACGGCGCGGGTTGTCCGCGCCGCTTCCGCACCGGTCCAGCGCCAGCCCAGCGCGCCGGTCCTGCCCGTCCACACGCCGTTGTGCCGCCGGAGGTGGTGGCTGCTGTTGTCGCCGAAAGCGCCCCGCGGTTCGAGCAGCACCCGCACCTGAGCGGGACAGTCCGTGGCCAGGATCCGGCGGAGCAGGACCACCCGGTCGGCGTCCCCGGGAAAGGCGAGGGCTTCGCGGCACTCGACGGGTCCGGCGCCCGTGATGAAGCGGCTGTGCCAGATCAGGCTTCCGGTCTCGTAGAAGCCGCCCCATACGTGCCGGGGATCGAGAGGCGTGACGGCATAGGTGCCTCCGCCTCCGACCAGCGTGGAGAACACGGCGTCGGAATCCCAGTGCGGCGCACACATCCATGCGATGTCCCCGTGCGGGCCGATCAGGGCGCCTCGTTCGCCGTCGGCCAACAGGGCGTACTCCCGCAGCACGTGCGGAGGGAACTCGGGGCCGGGGTCGATCGGTTCCGGCGTCGGCATGCCGTGGCGTCCTCTCCATCGACGTCATTCACTCCCCTCCGGCTGGGTGCCCCGCTCCGTCTCGGACCCGTGTCGCCTCACCCCGTCACAGCAGCAGGACGAGGGCGTAGACGAGGAAGAACGCCGCGATCAGCCCCACAAGGGTGGCGATCAGCATCAGGGGGCCCTTGGCCCATCCCGTCGTCGGATTGTGGGTCTCTCTCGGGCCCGCTCCGGACATGCTGCTCTCGGCGGGTGGAGTCTCGCCCGGCGGCACACTCCCGCCGGGTTCCGGGCCTGGGGTGCTACGGGGGTCCGGACCCGGGTCCGGGTCCGCGTCCGGATTCTTGGAAGGAGTCATGTGAACCAAGTTGCCACGGCGTCGCCGGGCTCGCCGTCTCACCACGACGAAGGCTCGGGCCCGCGCATCGAGAGTGAGTCGAGCTCTCGAGAAGACCCGCGGCCTGAGGTGGCCCAACCTGGACAGAGGCTTATGAGTGATTCGTCCAACGGCTCGTCGCTCCCGTGACCTCGGGTCCGACCGGGAGCGCACGGCACGCGAGGAGGCTCCATGACCGTCCCCACCACTTCCACCACCAAGGTGGCCGTCATCACGGGCGCGGATTCCGGCATCGGCAGGGCCACGGCCGTCCGTATGGCCGCGGCCGGAATGGATGTCGGCATCACGTGGCACGGCGATCGGGAAGGCGCCGAGAGGACGGCCGACGAGGTGGGGCAGCACGGCCGGCGTGCTGCCGTCGCCCAAATGGACCTGAGCCGGCTCCCCGACGCCGCGCGGGTGATCGACGAACTCGCCGGGCAGCTCGGCCGTATCGACGTACTGGTCAACAACGCCGGCACCGGCACGGCCACCCCCTTCCTGGACCTGGAACACGAAGACGTCCTGCACGTCCTCGACGTCGACCTCGTCGGCCCGTTCCTCTGCGGGCAGCACGCCGCGCGCCGCATGATCCAGCAGGGCGACGGTGGCCGGATCGTCAACGTGACCTCCGTGCACGAGCACCAGCCCCGGGTGGGCGCGGCACCGTACTGCGCCGCCAAGGGTGGGCTCGGGCTGCTCACACAGGTGATGGCCCTGGAACTGGCCGAGCACGGCATCACCGTCAATTCCGTCGCGCCCGGTGAGATCGCCACACCCATGACCGGGCAGGAGGACGCGGACGTCCACAGGGAGCGCCGCCCCGGCATCCCGCTCGGCCGGCCCGGTGACGCCCGCGAGATCGCCGCCGTCATCGCCTTCCTCGCCGGACCCGACGCCTCGTACGTGACCGGCTCGTCCTGGGTGGCCGACGGTGGCATGGTGCGCATGGGCCCGCAGGCAGGCTCCCATCTCCGGAGCGACGAGTGGCGGCACCCGTGAGCGTTCCGAGGCCGTCCGCCTCAGGTGGGGAGGTGACCCGCTATCCCCTGCGGTATAAGGGAAATCGCGCCTACCTGTGCGCCGCGGTGCCGTACAGAGACCGGTTTCGTATATCAGCCGACGGTTTGGGTACCGGTGCTGCCTGGAGCAGGGATCGTCGAAGAGGGCCGGCCCGCGTGTGCGGCGCTCGGCGTCCGGAAACGGAGCAGCAGGTGACGCGGAACGCAGACAGGCCCACTCCTGACCGGCACCCCACTCCCGGTGGTCGGCCGGAGTCAGTGACGGAGCTGAGCCCGGCGGCCGAATCGGCCGGGGGGCACTTGCTGCACGAGGCTGGTGCCACGGAGCTTCCGCCCGACCTCAACCAAGCCATTCTGGAGGCGACCAAGCAGGTCGCCACCGTCCTCAAGAAACACCGGCACGACTTCGCCCTCGCCGGCAGCGTCGCCGTCTACGCGCACGGCGGGACCACCAACCTCCAGCACGACGCCGACTTCTGCATCAAACCCGAGGACGCCGACGCGGTCTCGGCCACGCTTCAGGAGGCCGGACTGACGGTGTACGCGCCGCCCGAGGACTGGCTGCTCAAGGCCAAGTGCCTGGGCCAGGACATCGACCTCATCTTCGAGCTGGCCCACCAGCCCGTGTCCGCGGAGCTGCTCGGGCGGGCCGTGGACCTGCCGGTGGACTCGGTGCTCATGCCGGTGCTCGCGCCGA
Source organism: Streptomyces sp. NPDC033180 (assembly GCF_055577645.1). Taxonomy (NCBI): domain Bacteria; kingdom Bacillati; phylum Actinomycetota; class Actinomycetes; order Kitasatosporales; family Streptomycetaceae; genus Streptomyces; species Streptomyces sp. NPDC033180. The sequence continues at coordinate 409,817 of NZ_JBVIPU010000002.1, forward strand.
CCGACCTGATGCGGGCCCTGCTGGCCGCTTTCTCCGAGCACCACTGCGACTTCGGCGCCGTGCTGCCCATCGCGCGGCAACTGCGCGAGATGGTCGACTGGCAGACCGTTCGCCGGGCGTGTGGGGACGCACCGATGCCGGCCGCCTTCCTGTACCTGCTGGAACGCCTGGAAGTCATCGCACCGGACGGAGGAGACCGATGACCGACCCTGCCAACGTCGAGTACCGCATCGCTCATCTGCAGGAGCGGCTCGCCGCGGGAGATCTCGGAGAACTGGGCATCCGCGTCGCGATCCGCGGAGCGTCCGTGACGGTGGTCGGAACCGCCCCCACGACGCACTGCCGCGAGGAGCTGGTGCGTACCGTGACCGAGGAACTGGCCGGGCTGACCGTCTACTTCGACATCGCGGTGGCCGATTCGTCGGCCCCGGACCACCCGGAGGAACTGGCATGATCCGCGTCGCAGCCGTAGGGGACATCCACATGGGTCCGGACAGCCAGGGCCTTTTGCGGCCCGCGTTCGAGACGCTTCCTGACTGTGCCGACCTGCTGCTTCTGGCCGGGGACCTCACCCGCCACGGCACACCGGAGGAAGCGAAGGTGGTAGCCCGGGAAGTGGCCGGTCTGCCGGTGCCGGTCGTCGCCGTACTCGGCAACCACGACCATCACGACGAGCGGCCCGAGGAGGTCACCACCATCCTTCGCGACGCGGGCGTACGGGTGCTCGAGGGTCAGGGCACCGTCGTGGAGGTGGAGGGGAAGCGTGTGGGCGTCGCGGGCACCAAGGGGTTCGGCGGCGGGTTCGTCGGCCGGTGCGGCAGCGAGTTCGGCGAGCCCCTGATGAAGGAGTTCGTCCGGTACACGCGCCGTTGCGCCGAGGGCCTGCGCGCCGCTCTGCACGAATTGGCCGAGCAGGGGTGCGACACCCGGGTGGCGCTCACGCACTTCGCGCCCGTGCCGGACACCCTGGCGGGAGAGCCCCTGGAGATCTATCCGTTCCTCGGCAGTTATCTGCTGGCGGAGGCGGTCGACGATGCGGGCGCGGAGCTGGCCGTCCACGGCCACGCTCACGCGGGCACCGAACACGGCATGACCAGCGGTGGCGTGCCGGTCCGCAACGTCGCCCAGCCGGTCATCCGCAAGGCGTTCAACGTCTACCACCTGCCGGACCACACCCGCGAGGAACCCGCCGCGGCCGCCGCCTCTGCCGACCGGCGGGCGTGAGGGCCCGGGCGTGATCGTCCGGTCGTCGCCCTCTTGCGTACCTCTCTTCGCCCTCTTGCCTACTTCGAGGACGGAACGACAGCCACGGGGCACTCGGCAGTGTGCAGCGCCTCGCCGCTGACGGAGCCGAGCATGAGCCTTCGCAGGCCCTTGCGCCCGTGGGAACCGACGACCAGCAGGCCGGCACGCCGCGACGCCTCGGCCAGAACCGTCGCGGGCCGCACACGCTCAACGCGCACCTTGACCTTGACGTCCGGATACCGGCTGAGGCGCTTGGCGGCCTCTTCCGCCAGCGTCCGGCGGGCTCTCTCGTCGAGTGCCTCGTAGTCGGGGGCCACCATGCCCGGTCCTGCGGGCATCTGGCTCATGTGGAAGGCGCCGTGCACCATTCGAAGATCAGCTCCTCGAAGATGGGCCTCGGCGAAGGCGAGATCCAGGGCCTCTCCCGCCACATCATGTACGTCCACACCCACCACGACCGGGTTGTCCCTGACAGGACCCGCCCCGGGGCGGACGACGACCACGGGGCAGTGAGCGTGAGTGGCCACCTGCCAGCTCACCGAGCCCAGGGGCAGGCGGGTGAATCCACCGCTGCCACGGTGCCCGACCACCAGCCATGACGCCTCGGCGGAACGCTCCACCAGCGTGGCCGCGGGCTTTCCCACGAGGGCCTCCGCCGTCACCGCCACCTCGGGAAACTCCGCCTCGACAAGCTCCACCATCGGCGCCACCACCTCCGAGAGCGATCGCTCCACCGGGCTGGTCCGCTCTCCGCGTTCTTCCGCGGAGCCGGCAGGAGAAGACCCCGCCCCAACATGCAGGAGGTGCAGCGGGCTGCCGTGCAAGGACGCGTGTCGCGCCGCGTAACGCACGACGGCGTCCTGGTCACTCCCTTGCTCGACCCCCACCAGGACGAGTCGCTCCGCTCCGTCGTCGTGGTTGAACATGTCTTCTCCTTGCCGATCGGTTCCAGCGAGCCTGGGGCTGCCGGTCGTCCAGATACCCCGAGCACCCGATTTCAACCAGTAGATACAGGTAAGCGCAGCACATCAGCCCTCACGGACAGGGGCAAACGGGACGCGGTCACGCCGCCGACGCTGGGTGCCTGGGTGCTCCTCGCACCGGTCGTCGCAGGCGTTGTCAGACCCCTGGGGCAGGCTGGTGGTTATGCGGACACTCTTCAGCGGCGAATTCAGCGTGGCCTACGGTCAGATGTACGTCGACAGCCGCAGCGATCCCGACGAGGGGCCGGAGGCAGGTCTCCACGAGTGCTTCATGGGACAGCAGGCGGGCCTCTGTGGAGCGGCCGTCCCCGGGCACCTGTTCCTGCTGACCGGCACGCACACCGGCTCCGTCCCCCTCACTGCCGAACTGCACGAGGCGGAGCCGCCTTTGGACCTCGACGGCTGGGAGGAGATCGTGGAGACGTCGTTCCGTGCGGCCTCGGACGCCACGCAGCTGATCGAATGGGACGGCGGAGGGTGGGACCTCGGCCTACCCCCGGACGCCTACCGAGTCCGCTACCACTGCCGGGGCATGAACGAGGCCCACGACGGCGTACGGAGCGAAGACGAGCCCGTCCTGGACGAGTATCTGCTCCAGTTCTGGCCGGCCCCGCAGGAGCGCGATCGCATCGTGAAGGAGACCAGCGAGTCCGCCGCGTACTGGCACCGGTTCGCGAGCGAGCTGCCACCGCCGCCCACCCCCGAGGAACGGGCCGAAGCCGAACGCCTCGCCCGCGAACAGGAGGAGCTCGCGGCACGGGAGCTGCGGGAGCGCGTCGAGAAGGAGTCATGGGGTGGACGCCTGCCCAGCGACCGGCTGCGGAACGTCGCGGGCAATGTGGCCGGGATGGTGGACCTCGATGCCGCTCTCGTGCACGCGATCGACGAGGCCGGGCCGGACGTCCAGCGCGCGACAGCGCGTTGGGCCGCGCGCCGTTCCTGCGAGACGTCCGGGCTCAGCGCCGTGGACTGGATCGCCCGCGGCCTGGCGGAGCTGGAGAGGGGTACGCCCTTCTCGCCGCCGCTTGACGACGCGGACCGGGCCTGGGATCTCCTCTTCTCCGATCCGCGGGTCCCGCACACGGTCGTCACGCTGCCGGACGGTACCCCCAACGCCTCCCAACAGGCCATGGCCCTCCCTGCCTTGACCGGCGCGGCGGCTCCCGATCCGCTCCAGGCCGCGCTGGACGCCCTCTACGCCGCCGCTGCCGCCCACGGGCCCGCCTGGCGTGCCCTCTTCACCGAAGTCCGCGGCGCGTTCCCGAAGGCTGACTTTCCCCCGCCGCCACCCGAGAGCCGCCCGCGGCGCCATATGGCAATCAGACTCGTGAACCGCTTGGAACACCGCCCGAACGAGAAGCCGCAGCCAGAGCTGTGACTGCCGGGAGAGGGGCGGCCGGACCCTGCTCCGGCGGCGCCCCGCCTTCCAGCCCGCCCGGCATGACACCCATCACAGAGCGTGATCGACCGTGTTACGCAGCTTCGGCTGCTACTCCGGCCGCGGCGGCCTCTGCTCCCGCCGTCGCACCCCGTTTCCCAGCCAGAAAGCCCAGAGCAGCGCGCCACGACGTCCCTTCTGCCACTCCATGCCCATCCCCAGCTTCGGACCCAAGGCACAGGGGCAATATCTCCGTGCGGTTAGGGTGACCCAGCGATGGCGCCATACACGCTCAGGAGGGGCACAAGTGCGGGCCGAATCCCTGCCGATACGCGTGCCGGTCGGACATGACTCCGGACGTTGGGCCAGCCGCACGACTCAACGCCGGGTCCTGATCGTGGTCCACAACGCCACGTCCGCAGGCCGCCTCCTGGACGTGCTGCCACTGTTCCATGACGACTTCCGCGTCCAATTGCTCGTCACCGCAACGGGTTCCTCCGCCTTCCAAGGCGGAATCGACGAGCTCTTCGCCGACTTGGGCTTCCCCGTACTTCCTTGGGAACAAGCTCTCTCCACGCCGGTGGATCTCGCTGTCTCCGCGAGTTTCGGTGGGCAAATAGCTTCTATTCAGGGCAAATTGACCATTATCTCGCATGGGGCGGGATATACTAAGAAACTAGCCCAGCCGGGAGCCGGGAGCCGGGAGCCGGGAGCCGGGAGCCGGGAGCCGGGAGCCGGGAGCCGACGTTCGGCCTCTCACCGGAGTGGCTCTTGGCAGACGGCAAACCGTTCATGGACGGCCTCGTGCTGTCGCACCCGGAGCAGTTGGAGCGGTTGGGCCGTGTCTGCCCGGAGGCCGTGGACGTCTCCGTGCTCGCCGGCGACCCGTGCTTCGACCGTATGCTCGCCGCGCGCCCGTACCGTGATCGCTTCCGCCGAGGCCTGGGTCTGCGGCGAGGCCAACGGCTTGTCGTACTGAACTCCACCTGGAACCCGGAAGGTTTGTTCGGAAGTGGAGGCGGCCATGACCTCCTGCCGAGTCTGCTGCCTCGGCTCGCCGCGGAGTTGCCGGCTGATGACTACCGGCTGGCTGTCGTGCTGCACCCGAACATCTGGTACGGACACGGCCCCGGGCAGGTCCGTGCCTGGCTGGACCAAGCTCGCCGCAGCGGACTGACCTTGATCGACCCGGCTCACGCATGGCGGCAGGCCCTGGTGGCAGCTGACGTCGAACTCGGCGACTTCGGCGCGGTTTCCTACTACGCGTCCGCCCTGGGTGTTCCAGTGCTGTTGGCCGCCACCGGGCAGGACAGGCTCGACCCCGAGTCCCCGCTCGCCGCGTTCGTCCGCAGCGCACCCCGGCTCGACCCGCACGGCCCGTTGCGCCCTCAGGTGGAGAGGCTGCTCTCAGGGCACCGGCCGGCCGCTGACCCTGCCGAGTTCGTCACCTCCGCTCCAGGCGCCTCGGCCGTGCTCCTGCGGCGCCATTTCTACGAGTTGATGGATCTTCCCGAGCCCGCCACCCCCGCGTTGCTGGAACAGCTGCCCCTGTCTCCCCACGATCCGCCGCGGCGGACAGCACCACTGCGCGTGCTCACGCGCGTCCGTCACACCGACGTCGTGATCGCGAGATCCACTGAGCACTCCTACGAGGCGGACGGCGACGTACACCTCGCGGTGCACGAGGACACCCGGGATCCGGGCCGGCTGGAGCTGGCCGACGTGATCGTGCGCGAGGGAGCCGCGGACGACCCGCGCCTGGGTGGCCCGGACGTGTGGACGGCCGAGATTCTGGGCCGGCATGCGCACTGCGCGGTCGCCGCGTACGTGAGCGGCCCGGACGCATGCACCGTCCGCAGCCGGGAGCACGGACTGCTCCGATTGTCCGCGGGCCCGGGGGCGGACATCGATCCGGCGGCGTACGCCTCTTCGCTGTACGCGTGGCTGGTGGACGGCGGCCGGGTCCCGCGCGCGGGCATCACGCTAGGGGTGCACGCGGCAGGTGGCGTGCACCCGGTGGTCGTGAAACCCGCTCTGGACTAACGACGGCCCTCGCAGCGCAGCCGCAAGCCATCCAGATACCGCAGGTGCGGAACGGCCGTCGGACCGAGCAACCCCTCGGCCTCGGTGATCTTCGTCAGAGCGTCGGCGTTCTCGCCCGCGTCGTGGAGGGTCTCGGCGAGATCGGTGAGGGCACGCGCCTGGTTGTAGCTCTCCCCCTGCTCCTTGAAGAAGTTCGTCGCTGCCTCCAGGAGGCGCTGCGACTCCACCAGCCTCCCCATTCCCCGTAGGGCACGCCCCTGATGACGCTCCGTCAGGGCGAGAGCGCGTGCCACGTCCTGTGCTCCTTCTTGGCCGGGAGTGATCCTCCGGTAAATGTGCTCGGCCTCGACGAACCGATCATGGGCTGCCGCGTATCGCCATCGGTAGAGGTTCAGGAGACCCAGCAGCTCGACGGACGATGCCTCCCCCCGTACGTGACCCGCCGCACGCTCGCTCTCGGCGGCGGCGTGCGCCGCGTGCTCGGCTTCCTCCCACCGCTCGAGTTCCCCCAGACAGTGCGCGAGTTGAAAGTGCAACCCCGCCGCCGTACGCGAACGGGGCTGATGCTCGTCGGCGCACCGGGCCGCGACACGCAGCGCGGGCAGGACCTCGTCCCAATGGCCGGCCTTCAACTGAAGTGGCCACAGGGCTCGCGCCAGACGCAGGGCGGTCGTGATGTGCTGGTACTCCTGCGCCACGGTGACCGCTCGGACCAGATTGGCCACCTCCGCTGCCAGCACTGTCACGCCCTGCGCCTCATCGCGGTACGCCTCCCCGTCTTCCGGCACGGGCTCGGTACGCCAGCTCTGCGGCAGGGCCGCGTGGGCCGCGCGCAGAGCGCGGTTCAGCAGGGTGTCGAGTGCGCGCTCCACGGCGGCGGAGCATGCGGGGATTCCGTGCTCCGGCCCTGCTGTGTCAGCCAGATAGCGCCGCACCTCGGGGCGGAAGCGGTAGCGGTCGTCGCCCACGAAATCCAGCAGTTGGACGTCTGCGGCCTCGTTGAGCATGCGAGCCGCCTCTTCCGGCACGACGTCGGCGGCCGCGGCAGCGAGGTGGGCGTCGATGGCGGGCCAGCCGCCCAGCGCCGTCAAGCGGACCAGCCGCGCCGTGTCCGGCCGGAGACCGTCGCAGGCGTTCCGGGCGGCTCCGCGCACCGGATCACTCCCCTGCGTCTGGCCCCCCGGACCCGCCACGTCATCTTCGGCCAGCAGACGCACAGCCTCGGCCTTCAGAGCGAAGGCGTTGCCCGCGCAGTGCTCCAGCAGCCGGGGTATCCGGGCCTTGACCCGTGCGATGTTCTCCTGCCCTGCGACCTTCTTCACCATCTGCGTCGCGTACCGGTCGGTCAGGGGAGCGACCTGGACACGTTCGGCCTCCAGCGCGAAGGGACGGCCGGAGACGACCACCAGCAGGAAGACATCGGGCGTCGCCGGAATCAGGCTCCGGACCTGGGCCGCCGACGAGGCGTGATCGACGATCAGCAGGGCCCTGCGCCCCGCGGTGAGCTGACGGTAGAGCTGTTCGCGGCCGGACGCGGTGGGTGGCGTCTGCTCCGGCGCGACGCCCATCTGCCGCAGCAGGCGCAGCAAGACCTGGGCAGGTTCGGGTTCGTGGGCCCCTGAGCCGTCACGGAGGTCGACGTAGAACTGCCCGTCGGGGAACTGGGCGTAGAGGGTGGCGCCCAGGTGCAGCGCCACCGCGGTGGTACCGATTCCTGGCGGCCCGTGCAGCAACGCGACGCGTGGCCGTCCGGCCGCGGGACGGGTTGCCTCCCGCTTGAGCTGCCGCACCGCCTTCTGTCGGTTGGTGAAGTCCCGGGCCGCTGGGGGCAATCCACGTACGGGCGCCAGGGCCAGGGCCTGCTCCGGGAGGCTGCGAGCCAGTAGCGCCCACTCACCCGCCTGCTGCGGGTCACGCGCCAGCCGCAGGTGCATCTGCCCCGCCAGTGTCCGCCACTCTTCGGGACCGGTCGGCAGTGGCGTCTCCCGGCCCATGGTTCTCCTCGCCAACGCACCGGTCGACAGGAGGAATTGCTTGCCCATCTCCCCCGCGGCGCCGTTGCCCGCTGCCGTGAGAAAAGCAGTCAGCGCACTCAGCGCCACAATCTCCAGCACTACGGCCCCTCCCCTGGGTCACGATCCGATCTTGCCGGACTGTATCGCCGCAACCAAGGCCCGCGGAAACATTTGAGACCCCGTCAACTCGCCGCACTGTCGGCTGGATGCACCGGTCAGCCGCAATACGATTCGAGCGTGCCGCGGCGCCGGACATCGAGTGTCGCGCAGTGGAACGAGCCGCCGAAAGGCGCGTAGTGCAGCAGGTCGCACGGGATCGGCTCGAACCCCCAACTCTCCAGCGCCCGCAGTGTCCCGGTGTGGTGCCGCTCGGCGATCACCCGCTTCTCGTCGATCATGAGCACGTTCATGTTGAGCCACTTGCCGCACATCGAGGTCATCTTGAGCAGGCGCTCGTCGAGGGGGTCGGGCTCAGGGGCGACCAGGACGTCCCACGAGCTCAGAACGTCGGGCAGGTGGTCGACGTCGATGTACTCCGGGTTGATCAGCACCTTGCCGGGCGCGAGCAAGAGGAACGTCGTGTCGATGTGCATCGGCGTCCGGCAGCGGCTCTCGATCTCGTGGATGCGGTATCCACGTCCGAGATGTCGGCGCAGCCAGTCGATGCCCATCTGGTTGGTCACGTTGCTCCGCGTCACGAACAGGTCGCGTCCCGCGCGGACGAAGTCCGCCGCGTCGAAGACCGGCTCGAACTCGGTGAGGATGTAGCGCATGGGCTCGTCGGCCTCCGGCGCGCTGAAATCCTCCTCGAACAGTTCGTCGGTGAGCTGCGGCCTCGGCGCCGCCGTCCAGCGCGCGCCGCGCCGGAAGTAGTCCTTGAGCATCGTGCGGTACGAGTGCGTCTCGAAGTACCGGCACGGCCAGGCCATCGGGGTCTCGATGATTTCGTCGCCGATCACGAGCATGCTGTCGCGCGGACAGGTGTTGCAGAACCCGCGCGACGACCAGTCGGGGGTGCCGAAGCGTTGCCTGTGGTCGACCTCGTCCGGCCGCGTGACCGTGACACCGAGGGACTGCAGGAGAGCGATGAACTGATCGAGTTCCTGCTGCGCCGGCTCGATCAACATGCTCGGATATTCGAAGCCGCCGGCAAGTCCCTGCAGTCGCGCCGCCCATGGAGGGATATTGCAGGCCACGACCGGATGGTTGGAGGGAATCGTGGCGCCCTCCAGACGCCCGACGACGACCTCCTCCAGCGGGTCCCACTCATTGTGAGAACTCACCGGCGAAACGACGGGTTCCCGGGCGCCATCCGTCACGTCCGTCGACGTCGCCATCACACGTCGCCCGCGGCCCACGCACGGGCCTGTTTCACTGCCACCGCCGTCCGGATGCCGACCCTCTGCCTAACCACCATGCTCAGTCGCTTTCGATCAGGGAATCGGCAACCAGCCGCGTGCGTGCCGTTGCCTTGTCCAGGATGGTGTGCCCAGAAAGAAGGTGCAGGGCTCCTTAGGCCGAATGCCCTCGCTCAGGAAGAGCATGCCGCGGCCGACCCGGAGGCCGTATCGGCCGGATGGGCCCCGGCCGGAGGTTCTGCCGGCGGTGAACACCGGCCCGGATCGGTCTCGACGATCACTACGGTCCGGACTCATGACGACGATTGCCACACGCACGGTCGAGTACCCGGCCGATGGCTTGATGATGATCGGGCACCTCGCACTCCCGGACGGTGTCGACCGCCGGCCCGCGGTCCTGATCGGACCCGAGGGGACGGGTCTGAACGACTTCCAGCGCCGCCGGGCCGACGCCCTGGCCGAGCTGGGGTACGTGGCTCTGGCCTTCGACATCAACGGCGGGCGTTGGTTCACCGACCCGGAGGAGATGCTGGCACGTGCGATCCCGCTGCTCGCCGACCCCGACCGGATGCGGGGCATCGGCCACGCGGCGCTCGACGTGTTGCGTGCCGAACCGCGCACCGACCCCGACCGGATCGCCGCCATCGGTTACGGCACCGGGGGCGCGATCGTGCTGGAACTCGGGCGCGACGGCGTCGACCTGCGTGCGATCGGGACCATCAATGCTCTGACCACCGGCCGACCGGGCGAGGCGGCACGCATTCGCTGCCCGGTGTGGGCAGGGGTCGGGTCGGAAGACCCGATCATGCCGCCCGCCCAACGGGAGGCGTTCGCCGCCGAGATGCAGGAAGCGGGCGTCGACTGGCGCCTCGCGGTCTACGGCGGCGCCTTGCACGCCTTCCACCATCCGCCGGTCGACCAGGCCGTGGTCCCCGGCGTCGGCCACCACCCACGGCACGCACAGCGAGCCTGGCACGATGTCGTCGGCCTGCTCGCCGAGTGCCTGCCCGTGACGGCTTCTTAGGCCCGCGGCCCACTGCCCGCCCCTGCCCACTGCCCATGGGCAACTGCGCGAAGGCAGAGGAAGATCGGCGCCATGCCAACCCATGCATTCGACGTGGACGAATTCCTCCAGCAGCCCCTCACCGCACGGATCGCCACGAACGGGCCGACAGTTCGGCCGGTCTGGTTCCTCTGGGAGGACGGCGCCTTCTGGGTGCTGACAGGCCCTTGGACCCGGCTGTTCGGCCGTGTGCGGAAGGACCCCGACGTCGCCCTCGTGGTGGACGAGTGCGACCTGACAACCGGCAGCGTCCGGCAGGTGATCGCCCGAGGCCCCGCCGAGCTGGTGCCCTTCGACATCGCCCGAGGCCGCCGCAAACTCGTTCGCTACTTGGGAGCGAACGAGTCCCGGTGGGATCAACGGTTCGTGGACTATCTCCATGACGACCCCGTCGAACGGGGTACGACGTGGCTACGGCTGCGGCCCTCCACGATGACGACGCAGGACCTCAGCTACTCCGTGGTCTCTTGATGGTTCCGCTCCACGGTCTCCTGGTACTTCAGCGGGCCTGGGCCAGCTCCCAGCTCGTAGCCGCCACGTCAAGACCCGTTCGCACCCCGTCGACGACCTCCTGGGGACTCTCAGGGAGGTTGATACCTCCATCGCCGCTGGATTCGTCCGCACTGGCGGGGCCAGTCACGGCAAGGGCTGCGGCAGCAACGGTCAGGGCAACGACGATGCGCTTGGTATTCCTCATGCCCACGTGAACGATCACGCGTGGCTGAGGATACGGACGAGTCCCGATGGTGGGCCCTCACGCCCCGCGAGCACTGTGACTATCAGATCGGTGACGATCGTATGAGTAGTGACAGCTCGCCGGCTACCAGCTCGCCGGCCGGGCACTCACCGGGGGCTCTGCCGCCACCGTGCTGCGCGCGTACGGTCACCTGCGCGGACTGCCCCGGCGCCGGCTCCTCGCCCTGTTCGAACGCCGTCCGGCCCCGGGCCGGCTCGTCATGGACGGGATAGCCGTGGACCCGGTCATGCGAGGCCGCGGCGTCGGGCGCCTGCTTCTCGAGGAAGTCGCGGCCGTCGCGATGGAGCAGGGCTGCCGGGAGAGCAGACTGGACGTGATCGACACCGACCCGCGGGCCAAGGCCCTGTACGCGTTCGACCAGGATGCCGGGCTAACGCCCTGGGACGGCGTGTGGCACCTGGCCGCTTTCGCGGTGCCCGAATCGGCGCGCACAGCCCGGGACTCCCTGCGCGAGACGCTCGTCCATCTCGGCGGCGCCCCGCTCCAGGGCGGACTGTACGTCTGCGCCAATGTCTGGGAGCCGTACGTGGAAGAAGCGGCCCACCGCCTCGGGGCCCACGCCGCGCTCACCCTCCTCACCACGACGGACCTGCGTCGGGGCGTGGCCCAGGAGCCTGGAGAGCTCGCCCGCCGTCTGTGGCCCCAGCTCCTGCCGCGGCCCTGGCCCGACACAGAGGCCCGGGGGCTTCTCGCCCGGTGCTGGGCCAGCCCTGCACGGAAGGGAACACGGTGAGGAGCGGTCCTGGTGCGGGTGCGGGGGTGCGGGGCGGGTGCGGGCGACAAGGGTGTACCGCTGGGTCAGAATTGTTCCAAAGGCAGGCTTTCCCCCCACCCGCGTCAGGGGGTCTCCCCGTGCTCGATGTGCCGTTCTGGCTCTGGGCGACATTCGTGGTCACCGTGGTCGTGTCGCTGGCTGTGGACCTGCTGGCGCACCGGGAGGCGCATGTCATCGGGTTCAAGGAAGCAGCCGCCTGGAGTGGCGTGTGGATCGGTCTCGCCCTCATCTTCGGCGCGGTCGTCTTCCTCGTACTCGGCACGACTCCGGGAGTGGAGTACACCACCGCCTGGCTGCTGGAGAAGAGCCTGTCGGTCGACAACCTGTTCGTCTTCGCGCTGATCTTCGCCTACTTCAGGGTGCCGCGCGCCTACCAACACCGCGTGCTGTTCTTCGGCGTCATGGGCGCGTTGGTGTTCCGCGGGATCTTCCTGGCCGCCGGCGTGGCCGTGGTCAGCCGGTTCACCGCGGTGCTCTTCGCCTTCGCGGCCATCCTCTTCTACAGCACCTACAAAATCCTCAAGGGGGAAGAGGACAGCTTCGACCCGGGCAGGAGCATCGCCGTTCGGCTGCTGCGCAAAGTGGTGCCGGTCCGGGACGAGTACGCCGGGATGAAGTTCTTCGTGAGAGAGGCGGGCAAACGCGTCGCCACACCTCTGCTCGCGGTCGTCGCCGCGATCGAGGCCGCGGACCTGATCTTCGCCGTGGACAGCGTCCCCGCGGTCCTCGCGGTCAGTGACGACGCCTTCATCGTCTACACCAGTAACGCCTTCGCCATCCTCGGCCTGCGGGCGCTGTACTTCCTGCTCGCCGGTCTCCTCGATCGGTTCCACTACCTCAGCAAGGGCCTTGCGCTGATCCTCTCCTTCATCGGTGTGAAGCTGATCCTTCAGGCGTCGCACAAAATGATCAGCAGCAGCATCCCGGAGATCCCCTCACCCATCAGCCTCGCGGTGATCGTCACGATCCTGGCGGCAGCCGTCACACTGAGCATCCGACGACCCCCCTCGCCACCTCAGGACAGCACCCCGTCGTCGTAAAATTCTGCCCATTTTATTGCAAACTAACTTATTCTGGGCATATGCGTAGCGACGAGCATGCAAAGGCCCCGCAGGCCGGCAGTGACGTCTGCCCCGTCTGCCACAATCCCGTGCCCGCGGAGGTCTCGCGGCACAAGACGATGGGAATCTACGTCCCCCAGTGGAAGCCGGGTTCCTGCCACAACCCGGACTGCTCGAAATCCAAGCACGAGGAGAACGGCACGAGGAGCAGCAGCGGCCAGTAGCGGCCGACGCAGCGCGCCCCGGGGAGAGGCCGGTGCGGCACTCTCCCCGGGGCGCGCTCCCCTCTTCGGGCGCTGGTCCTGCCTGCTGGCAGGGGGCGTTATCCCTTCTCAGGGGAGACGTAACCGACGACGTCGCCGCGCTCGGTGTTGGAGCGTGCGCGCTTGAAGACGCCTTCCTTGCCGCTGCCGCTCGACGTCTTCGTGGTGTTGCCCTCGATGGTCGTGAGCTTCTTTCCGCTCTTGCGGTAGTCGACGACGACACCCACGTGATCCACGTCCCAGCCGTTGGTGCCGAGGCTCGGCTTGCCGCCGTCCCAGTCGTAGAGCACCGCGTCACCGGGCTTGGGGACGTAGGAGCCGCGCTTGTGCCACTTGCCGGTGCCGGCCTTGGCGGCCCGGTGGAAGGAGCCCGCCCACGGGTCGATCATCTTGGTCTTGGCGCCGGCCCTCCCACAGCACTTCGATCGGCCCGAGTAAGCGGTATTCCAATGCCATGGTCTGCCCCCCGAGGTGTCACCGCCACTGACTCACCCCTCATGTCCCCCAACCTCCTTGTGTGAGCGACGAGTTGAGAGGGCGGGCCGCCTCGGGGCCCATCTCAGCGATCGAATTCGGAAACGGAACCGTGAAGTTGCAGTGATAACCCTGTGGAACTGGTGTGGGTGGAGCCGCTTATGCTGCAGCCGACGATCACGCGGAACCTGGGGAGGGCGCGTCATGCTCGGCAAGTTGTTCGGCAGAGGTGCGATGAGACCGTCGGCCGATCCCTACGCTCTTCCAGTCCCGAATCGGCAGAGGAACGGGATGTACACGCTGCGCGCCCTCGGGGACACGCGGGTGCGCACGCTGGTGGAAGCGGCCGAATCGGGTCACTGGGAGGCGGTCAGGACGGCTCTCGCGCCCTTCGATGTCGGCCATGACCACCACGTGCTCGCGAGCTGGCCGACTTGGACGGCGTGCAGAACTGGATCGGCCGGGCCGTCGATGAGGACAAGGAGCACCGGGCGACGGCCCTGCTGATATCGGGGGCTCGCCACATCAGCTGGGGCTGGGAAGCGCGCACCGCCGACCGGGCCGTGAACGTCACGCGGGAGCAGTGGCGGGTGTTCCGCGAGCGGCTCCACATCGCCGAGGAACAGCTGCTCGAGGCCGCCGAGCTACGGCCGGGATGGGTCACGCCGTGGCGCCGCCTGCTCACCTCGGCCCGTGGCATGTCGCTGGGCCCCGTCGTCAGCGAGACACGGCTGCGGGCGGCCCTGCGCCGCGACCCACTGGACCTGGAGACACACCTCGAGTGGCTGTCGCAGATGCAGCCCCGGTGGGGCGGCAGGCCGGGCGAGGCCCTGGCCTTCGCCCGCGACGCGTTCGCCCGCGCGCCGCAGGGTCACCGTCTCGGCTGCGTGATCGCCATGGCGCACATCGAGGACTGGGTCGAGTCGGACCGCGGGGACTGCCTCGAAACTCCCGGTATCCAGGCCGAGTTGCGCAACGCGGCCGACCACAGCATCCTCCACCCCGCTTACGTCCGCCGCCCCGGCTGGCAGCACGACTTCAACATCTTCGCCATGGCGCTGGCACTGGCTGAAGAGCGCCACACGATCCGGCGCGTCTTCCAGGCCCTGGACGGCGCCTACACCGAGTGGCCCTGGGAGCACTTCGCGGAGCCCGAGAAGCAGTTCGCCCGCTACCACCGCCGCGCCTGAGCCCACCCCGGCCCCACGCCGCACTGCCCGCCACCCGTCGCTTCTCCCACTCCGGACTGCCCGATGACTCTGCCCGAAACCGCCGCGAACCCGGCCGGCGCGGACCGCACCTTCCAGGTGGATCTGCGCGGCCTCGTCGATCTCCTCTCCCATCACCTGTACTCCAGCCCCCGCGTCTACCTGCGCGAACTCCTGCAGAACGCGGTGGACGCGCTCACCGCCCGGCAGGGCCTGGCACCGGCCGGTCCTGCCGATGCCTTCGGTATCCGCCTGTACGCCGATGGCTCCGTGGTACGCGTCGAAGACGACGGCGTCGGTCTCACCGAGGCCGACGTGCACACCTTCCTCGCCACGATCGGACGCAGCAGCAAGCGCGCCGTGGGGGCCCTGGCGGACGAGCCCGTCCGAGGCTGGGGAGGCATCGCCGAGCAGCGCGGCGACTTCATCGGCCAGTTCGGCATCGGTCTGCTCTCCTGCTTTCTGGTCGCGGACGAGATCCACGTCCTCAGCCGCTCCGCCCGGAGCCCCGACGCCCCCGTCGTCCAGTGGCGGGGGCGTGGCGACGGCAGCTACACCGTCCGCACCCTGCCCGCCTCCGCACGCCCCCGGCCCGGCACCACCGTCACGCTGACGCCGCGCGGCGATGCGGCCGAGTGGACCCGGCCGGCGCAAGTACACGCGCTGGCCCGGCACTTCGGCTCCCTGCTGCGCCACCCGGTGACCTTCGACGACGGCACCGGCGGCCCCGGCGCGTCCGTCAACCCGGACCTCGCACCCTGGGCGCGCACGTATCCCACGCCGGGGGCCCGCTCCCGCGCGCTGGCCGCGTACGGCGAGGAGGTCTTCGGATTCACGCCGCTCGACACCATCGAGCTGGACCTGCCGGCCGTGGGTCTGAAGGGCATAGCGTGCGTACTGCCCGAGGCGGTGCCGACCGGCCGCCGCCACGGCCACCGCGTGCACGTCAAGGGCATGCTGCTGTCCGAGCAGGCCGAGGAGATCCTCCCCGACTGGGCCTTCTTCGTCCGCTGCGTCGTCGACACCGAGAGCCTGCGCCCGACGGCGTCGCGCGAGTCCCTCTACGAGGACGACACCCTCGCCGCGGTCCGTGACGCCCTCGCGGAGCGCCTGCGCACATGGATCGCCCGGGCCGCCGCCAGCGACCCGGACCTGCTCGCACGCTTCCTGCGAGCCCATCATCTGGCCGTGAAGTCGCTCGCGGTGCACGACGACGAGATCTTGCGGATGCTCTTGCCCTGGCTTCCGTTCGAGACCACCGACGGGCACTGCACGCTGGACGAGTTCGCGCGCACCCATCGCACCGTGCTCGTGACGTCGAGCGTGGAGGAGTTCCGGCAGGTCGCCGCGATCGCATCGGCCGCCGGGCTCGGCGTCGTCAACGGCGGCTACACCTACGACCGTGAACTGGTCCACCGACTGCCCGAGATCAGGCCCGAGGTCGGCGTCGCCGACCTCGACCCGGCGACCCTCACCGCGCACTTGGATCCCGTCGACCGGGAGACGGAGCTGACCGCCGCGGCCTACCTCGCCCTGGCCCGCGAAGCCCTCGCTGTCTTCGACTGCGACGTGGCGCTGCGCACGTTCCAGCCCGCGTCGGCCCCCGCCCTCCTCGTCGACAGCCGCGACGCCCGGCACGAGCGCACCCGCTCCCAGCTCGCCCGTGAGCAGGAGGGCGGCCTGTGGGGCGACATCCTGGGCGCCCTGCGCCAGGAGGCGCCGCGGGCCCAGCTGATCCTCAACCAGCTGAACCCCCTGGTACGCACGGCCGTCGCCATCGACGAGCCCGAGCTCGCCCGCACCAGCGCCGAGGCCCTGTACGGGCAGGCCGCACTGCTGTCCCGGCGCCCGCTCCGGCCCGCCGAATCGAGCCTCATCAACCGCTCCTTCCTCGACCTGCTCGCCCACGCCCTCCGCAAGGACAGCTGACGATGACGACCGCACCCCGGACCACCGACGAGCTGTACGAGGCGCTGCGGGAGAACGACCGGCGCCCCTACGGTCGCACCCGCACCGTCACCGCGGAGGAACTCGTCGACGCGGCCGAGCAGTTCGCCGAGCCCGTCCCGCTCATCGAAGCCCTCCTCGAGCTGCAGGAGGCGTACACCTACGGCTCCGAACCACGGAAGTCGCCCGTGGTCTTCGCCCGTCTGCTCACCCTGTTCGACGAGCAGCCCGACGTCTTCGACGAGCGCCTGCGCCACATGCTGTTCTGGCGGTTCAAATGGGTGGCGCACGCCCTGCGCGCGTTGCCCGAGGTGCCGCTGGCAGGCCTGCGCCAGTGGCTGACGGAGATGCGCGACCGGTACGAGAAGGCCGGCCTTGGGCTCCAGCCCTACTACGGCCAGGCGTACCAACTCGCCGCCCACGTGGGTGAGGACGCCACGCTCGCGTTCGAGCTGTGGGCGGGCCGCACACGCACCGGCTTGAGCGACTGCGAGGCCTGCGAGATCTGCGAGCGTGCCCTGCACCACCTCGCGGCGGGCGATGACGAGCGAGCACTGCGCGCCTGGGAGCCAGTCCTGGCCGGAGAGGAATCCTGTCAGGAGGAACCGGCCCGTTCCGTCTCGCACGCGCTGCTGCCGCTGCTGCGCACCGGTGACGCCGACCGGGCCCGCGCACTGCATCTCTCCGGCTACCGCGGCTGCCGCCGCAACCCCGCCATGGCCGGGGAGGTCGGCCGGCATCTTGAGTTCTGCGCGCTGACCGGTAACGAGGCGCGCGGCCTGGAACTGCTCTCCGAGAACCGGAGCCTGTTCGACGAGGTGGACTCGCCGCTGAGCCTGTTCGACTTCCTCACCGGCGTGGAGGTCCTCCTCCAGCGCGTGGTCCTCCTCGGGCACGGTGACCTGCCCGCCGCCGGATACCCGGGCCGCACCTGGACGGTGGCCGGCCTGCGTGCCGAGGTGCGGGGCCGCGCCGACGACCTCGCCGCCCGCTTCGACGCCCGCAACGGAACCACGGCCCACGCCGAACGCCGCACGGCCCGCCTCGACCGTGCCCCGCTCCTGGACGCGCTTGAACTGACCCTGCGCCCCCGCAGCCTCGATGATGTCGCCCCTGTCACCCCGGCGCCCGCGCGAGCCGACACCTCCACATCGCTGCCCGAACTCATCGCCCGCGCACGGGGGTTGGACGAACAGGGGCACCCGGACGCACAGGCCTGCTGGGCGCGGCTGCGTACGCTCGCCGCCTCCCGCGGCTACGCCCACCCCGATGACCCAGCCGTGGGCCCACTCGTACAGCTGCGCGCGGATCTGCTGGCCGACGAGGCGAGCCGGGCGGGTGACAAGGACGAGTTCGCCGAGGCTGCCGCCCTCCACGAAGAGGCCGCTGCCCTGTACGACGACGCCGGAGCTCCGGGGCATGCGGCGCTCGCCCGCGCCTGCGCCCTGCTCGACACCGCCCAGCTCGCCGCGGAGGACAGCGACACCATCGAGGCGAGGACCGCCGCGCTGACCGCCGCCCACGCCTCCATGGTCCGCCTGCACGAGGAGGCTCCCGGCCTCGCTCCGTACCAGGAGGCCCGCATGCTGCGGCTGCGGGCGACCACGCTCGGCATGCGCCTGCAGACATCGGGAAGCGAGGAGCATGTCGCGCCCGTCCTCGCCGAAGTGGACCTGCTCCACGCCTTCGCCACCCGGCACGACGTCGTCGGGCAGATATCCGGCGCCCTGCTGCTGCGCGTCAGTGCGTACGCCATCTCCGGCGACCTGCCCGCCGCGGTGGCCGAGATCGACGCCCTGCTCGACCGGCTGAAGACGCACGGTCCTGCCTGGCACCTGCCCCGCACGCTCGGACTGCGCGGCAAGCTCCAGCTCGGCCTGCAGGACGCGCAGGCCGCGTACGCGAACCTGACCGAAGGGCTGCGACTGGCCGCCGGCGGCCGGGCCGACGCGGTGGAAGCCGGCAGCCTGCACGGCGACCTGGCGCAGGCCTGCGTCCGCCTGGGCCGCCCCGAAGAGGCACTGCGGCATCTGACGCGCTCGGCGGAGCTGGGCCTGCGCCATGGCAGCCGTATGGACGCGTTCTGCACGTACAGCAACGCCGCCCGGCTCAGCCTCGACCTGGGGCGCGTCGAGGACTGCATCTCTCTGCTCGACTCGCTGCTTGCCGAACCGGACGTCGCCGACGGCACGTTGGACGACCGGCTCGCCGCACAGCTGCGCCTGACCCGCGCCCGCGCGCTGCACGCCGGGGAAGACCTCAAGGCCGCCACGGCAGAGTTCGTCGCCCTCGCTGCCGAGTCGGCCGGCTGGGACGACGACCCGGGGAGCCACGCGATGATCGCTGCGGAAACGGCCGTGCTCCTGGGCGAGTCCGGCGAGTTCGGGCGGGCCCGCGACGCCGCGGCCCAGGCGCTCGCCGCTCACGCCAAAGACCCTCGCTACGAACAGCTCAGCAGCTGCCTGCGCGAGCTGGCCCGCCTCCAGGCCCAGCGGCAGGGCCGTGACGGCCTGGCCGACGCCCGCGCGTTCCTTGCCGATGCCGGCCGGGTCGCCGACGAGGCCCGCGCCGCCGCGTATGAGACCCACGACCGGTCCCTGGACACCGCCCTCGCCTACGAGCACGGGCGGGTCAACGCCTACGTCGGCGAGTACGAGGAGGCGCTGGCCGCCCTGGAGAAGGCCCTCGCGCTGCTCGGTGAGCCGGGGCCAGGAGACGACCGGGCCGGCGAATGGGCCGAATGCGTGCGCCTGTCGGCCGCTGTGGAGGGGATCTACCTGGAACGCCCCTGCCCGGCCCTCACCCGTCTCGACGCGGCGGTCTCCCGCCTGACCGCCCTGGGCCACACCGAGGAGACCGAACCGCTGATCTCCTTGGCGGCCCAGTTGCGCGACGAGGAGTAGCGCGCCGGGCAGGGCGGTCGGTGAGTCAGGCTTCCTCGGTTTCGAACGTGCGCAGCAGATCGGCGGCGACACTCACGGCAATGGTCGCGGGTTCCTTCCCGGTGATGTCCGCGAGGCCGATCGGGGTCTTGATCCGATCGATGGTGGCCTCGTCGTGACCGCCCTCGGTGGCGAGGCGTTTGCGGAACCGCGCCCACTTGGCCGCCGACCCGATCAGTCCGATGGAGCCGAGATGGGTGGTGCGCAGGGCGGCGTCGCACAGCGCGGCGTCCTCGGCGTGATCATGGGTCATGATCAGGACGTGGGTGCCGTGCGGCAGCTCCGCGAGCACCTCCTCGGGCAGCAGCGGCGTGTGATGCACGTGCACCTGCCCCACCGCGTCCGCCAGCACGCCGAGCCGCCGCTCGGTGAGGAGGTCGGAGCGGCTGTCGACCAGATGGAGGTCGAGGTCCTGGCGTGCCAGGATGCGCGCGAGTTCAAGCCCGACGTGCCCGACGCCGAAGATCGCCACCGCCCGTACCACGCCCAGCGGTTCGAGCAACACCGAGACCGTGCCGCCGCAGCACTGCACGCCGTGCTGGTTGGTCACCTTGTCGTTCAGGGCGAAATCGATCAGCTCCGGCTCCGGCTTCGACGCGGCGATCATCTCCCGGGCCCGGTCGATCGCCACGGCCTCGACGTTGCCGCCACCGATCGAGCCCCACGTCTCGGTCTGCCCCACGACGAGTT
Organism: Streptomyces sp. NPDC033180; assembly: GCF_055577645.1. NCBI lineage: Bacteria > Bacillati > Actinomycetota > Actinomycetes > Kitasatosporales > Streptomycetaceae > Streptomyces > Streptomyces sp. NPDC033180. The sequence goes on from NZ_JBVIPU010000002.1 coordinate 430,019, forward strand.
TCGCTCCTGCGTCGCGCGGGGCGTGCCCGCGCACGGTCGCGACGGTCACGAGCACTCCGGGCTCCCGGCGTGCTCGTAGCCGTGCGACCGCGGCGACCCACGTCATGTCAGGCACCGTTCAACGCCGACGCTGTAGCGTCGGCTCGGTTCTTGCCGTTGTCGGTCTGTCCGTTTCCGGTGTGGCCGTTGATGGCAAGCCCGTCGGGGGCGAACCCGTTCCGGGAGGCTTCGGCCTGGCGAGCCGCCTCGATCGCCCAGAACACCGCCTCCGGCGTCGCCGGCGAAGCCAACTCGACGCTGACCCCGCTCGGCCCGAAGGCGGCGGCTGCCTGCCGCAGGGCTTCCCGTACGGAGAACGCCAACATCAGCGGAGGCTCGCCTACTGCCTTGGATCCGTACACGGCGCCTTCTTCCGTGGCGTTCTCCAGGAGCGTGACGTTGAACTCCTCGGGCATCTCCGAGAAGCTCGGCAGTTTGTAGGTGCTCGCGGCCTGGGTCAGGAGACGGCCGCGGTTCGGCCCGTCACCGGCGTCCCAGCGCATGTCCTCCAGTGTCAGCCAGCCCGCGCCCTGCACGAAACCACCCTCGACCTGACCGATGTCGATCATCGGGGACAAGCTGTCGCCGACATCGTGCACGATGTCCACGCGCCGAATGCGGTACGCGCCCGTGAAACCGTCCACCTCCACCTCGGCCGCGGCGGCGCCGTGGGAGAAGTACTTGAACGGCGAGCCCCTGAACGTCTTCGCGTCCCAGTGCAGTCCCTCGGTCCGGTAGAAACCGGCCGCCGACAGCTGAACCCGCTGGAAGTACGCGGTGCGCACCAGGTCGTCCCAGGCCAGCTCCTTGTCGCTGCCCAGGGCACGCGCCGCGCCCTCGACGATGCGCACGTCCGAGGCGTTGGAACCCAGCTGGGTGGCGGCCACCTGCGACAGCCGCTCGCGCAACTGCTCGCAGGCGTTCTTCACCGCCGCGCCGTTGAGATCCGCTCCGGCGCTCGCGGCGGTGGCGGAGGTGTTGGGGACCTTGTCGGTTCGCGTCGGCGCAAGCCGCACCTTGTGCAGCGGGATACCGAGCGTGGTCGCGGCCACCTGCAGCATCTTGGTGTGCAGGCCCTGGCCCATCTCGGTGCCACCGTGGTTGATCAGGACCGAGCCGTCCTTGTAGATCAGGACCAGTGCACCGCCCTGGTTGAAGGCGGTGAGGTTGAACGAGATCCCGAACTTGATGCCGGTGACCGCAAGGGCCCGCTTGGTGTGCGGGTGCGCGGCGTTGAAGGCGGCGATCTCGCGCTTGCGGTCGACGATCCCGGCGTTCGCCTGGACCTTCTCCCAGACAGCCGCGATCCGCTTGTGCTGGACGACCTGCTGGCCGTACGGCGTCGCCTGGCCCTGCTGGTAGAAGTTCCGCTCCCGCAACTCCATCGGGTCCAGGCCGAGCAGCGGTGCGCACCGGCCCATGATGTCCTCGATCACCAGCATGCCCTGCGGTCCGCCGAAGCCTCGGAAGGCGGTGTTGGAGACCTTGTTGGTCTTGGCGATGCGGCCGGCGATGCGCGCGTTGGGGATCCAGTAGGTGTTGTCGATGTGGCACAGCGCACGCGCCACCACCGGCTCGGAGAGGTCCAGGCTCCAGCCGCCGTCCGCGGTTAGGGTGGCGGCCAGGGCCCGGATGCGGCCGTCGGCGTCGAAGCCGATCTTCCAACTGGCGTGGAAACCATGCCGCTTGCCCGACATGGTCAGGTCCTGCGTCCGGTTGAGCCGCAGCCGGACCGGCCGGCCTGTCAGTTTGGCGCCGAGCGCGGCGATGGCCGCGAACCCGTGCGGCTGCATCTCCTTGCCGCCGAACCCGCCGCCCATACGCAGGCACTGCACCGTCACCTCGTGACTGTGCAGGCCGAGCACGTGCGCGACGATCTCCTGGGTCTCCGAAGGATGCTGGGTGCTGCTCTGGACGAACACCTGCTCCGCCTCGTCGAGATGGGCCAGCGCCGCGTGCGTCTCGAGGTAGAAGTGTTCCTGGTCGGAGAACTGGAACTCGCCGGTGAACACGTGCGCGGAGTCGGCGAAGCCCGCGTCGACGTCGCCGGTCAGCATCACTGGCCGGGCGCCGTGAAAACTCTCGGCCGCGATCGCGTCCTGCAACGTGACCAGGGAGGGCTGTTCGTCGATGTCCACCTCGACGGCCTCCGCGCCGAGCCTGGCCGCCTCCAGGGTCTCGCCGAGTACCCACGCGACAGCGTGGCCGTAGAACATGACCTCGTCGGGGAACAGCGGTTCGTCGTGCTTCATGCCGGCGTCGTTCACGCCGGGTACGTCGGCACCGGTCAGCACGCGCACCACGCCGGGCACGGCGAGCGCGGGCTCGGTGCGCAGCGCGGTGATCCTGCCGCAGGCCTTCATGACCTGGACCGGGTACGCGTGCAGCACGCCCTTGGTGCGCTGGACCAGGTCGTCGGTGTAGAGCGCGGTGCCCGTGACGTGCTGGAAGGCACTCTCGTGCGGCATCGAGACGCCGACGACGGGCTTTTCGGGGCGTTGGGACAGTTGACTCATGAGGAAACCGCCTCGGTGGTCTGCGCGTACAGCTTCAGGAGGCTCTGGCCGAGCATCGCGGAACGGTAGAGGGAGCTGGCACGGTGATCGCTCATCGGTGTGCCCTCGCCCCGCAGCACCCGGGCCGCGGCCTCGACGGTCTCCGTCGCCCAGGGCTTGCCCTCCAGGGCCGCCTCGGTGGCGAGGGAGCGGATCGGGGTGGCTGCCACGCCGCCCAGGCCGATCCGTGCCTTGCGGACGATTCCGTCCTGGATGTCGAGCGCGAAGGCGGCGGCCACGCTGGAGATGTCGTCGAAGCGCCGCTTGGCGATCTTGTGGAAGCCCACGACCGGTGACAGCGGCAGCGGGACGCGCACCGCGCGGATCAGTTCGCCGGGGCGGCGCACGCTCTGCCGGTAGCCGGTGAAGTAGTCGGCCAGGGGGACCTCGCGCTCGCCGTCTGCGTCGGCGAGGACCACCGACGCCTCCAGCGCGAGCAGCGCCGGCGGGCTGTCACCGATCGGGGAGCCGGTGCCGAGGTTGCCGCCGAGGGTCGCGCCGTTGCGAATGAGCCGGGACGCGAACTGCGGGAACAGCTGTGCCAGCAGCGGGACTTCGCCGTTCAGGTGGCGTTCGATCTCGGTGAGTGTCAGCGCGGCGCCGATCTCGACGCGGTCGGATTCGACCCGTAGCTCCCGCAGTTCGGGCAGCCGGTCGATGGCGACCACGCAATTCTCCCGCCGGGCGCGGATGTTCACCTCCACGCCCCAGTCGGTGCTTCCGGCGACCACCACCGCCTCGGGCCGCTCGCGCAGCAGTCGCAGCACTTCCGCCAGGGTGCCCGGCCGCAGGAACGACCTGTCGCCCTGGGTGTATTCGGTGGCGACCGGTGCTGGCGGGGACTGCTCGCGACGCTGAGCGAGCAGGTCCTCGTCGGTGGGTGTGCCGACGGCGAACGCGGCATCGCGAATGGGGCGATAGCCGGTGCAGCGGCACAGGTTCCCGCTCAACGCGTGCAGATCGAAGCCGTTCGGGCCGTGCTCGGCGTCAGTGCTGCCAGTGGCTTCGGCGCCGTCGGCCGGGTCCGCGTGCGCGCAGCGGTCAGGCCGGTAGTACTCGGCGGCCATGCTGCAGATGAACCCCGGTGTGCAGTAACCGCATTGGGAACCGCCGCGGACCGCCATCTCCTCCTGCACCGGGTGCAGCGTAGGAGGCGTGCCGGGCTCCCCGGGGGTGGCCAGGCCTTCGGAGGTGATGATCTCCTGACCATCGAGGGCAGCCGCCGGGACCAGGCAGGCGTTGACCGCCACCCAGTCGGTGGGCTTGTTCACCCCGGGGCGGGCCACCAGGACCGAACAGGCTCCGCATTCACCCTCGGCGCAGCCCTCCTTGGTGCCGGTGAGGCCCCGCTCGCGCAGAAAGTCCAGCGCTGTGGTGTGGGGTGCAGCCGGTGAGATCGGTGCTTCTTTCCCGTTGACGGTGATCCGCGCCGCTACCATGCCAGGCCTTCTTTTCGGTGCGTGATGGGTCGATACATCGTGTTCGCCAATTTCAGGCAGCTTTCTGTGTTCAAAGGCGCCAGTGGAAGAAGCGGGCGCAAAACGGCACGCAACAGTTACGTACCAGGGAGGTGGTGACGAGAGGGGGTGACGAGACGTGGTGACACAAGGGGGTCACGAGAAGTGCCGAATGTGCCACGGACGTGCGGACACACGTGTCACGGACGGGCAGCAGGCACGTCGGAACGGCGGGCTCAGCGGCCGTTCAGAGGGGCTGGCTCAGCAGCCGTGCGCGATGCGACCCGGAACCCAGACCGTGCGCTGGGCGAGGCGACCAAGATCAGAGCTGGTGTTCATCCGCTGGTCGCCCCCTTTCGCTGGTGACAGGTCGACAGCCACCGCAAACTAATGGCTGGAGCCATCGGGGTCAAGAGGTCGACCTCCCGCTGCCACAGGGCCCGTGTCGCCCGTCGCAGCCCCACGGTTCCGTTGAGTGGGTGTACCGCGGTTGTGCGCGCCCCGAGGACGGCGGATTCTGTAGGGGATGAACGGGGCTGATGTGGTGCCATGACGGCATGGAACGCTGAGCAAGGTGCTGATTTTCGTGGACCCCTCGACGTCACCAGGGCGGCCACGGCGGTCGTCGATGCCCAGGACACGGTCATCGGCTGGAGCCCCGCGGCGGAGCGGCTCCTCGGATACCGGCCGCAGGAGATCGTGGGGCGGCCCCTGAGCACGTTCCTCTCCCCCGGCCCGGCGCCCCCTGTCCTGCCGCTCCCTCCCGAGTTCCGGGGCAACGAGATCCGCGTCGCCCGGCACCGGGACGGGCATGAGCTGATCGTCGCCACCGCGGTGTGTGCCCTGCCGGGCGACGGCACGGCGGCGCGCGTCCTCGTCGCGACGGAGCTGAAGGACCTCCAGCTGTGGGAATCCCGGCTTGCCCTGTTGCACGGGCTTGCCACCCAGTCACCCGTCGGCCTCGGCATCTACGACGATGACCTGCGTCTGACCTGGTGCAATACGGCTTTCGAACGAGAGATCGGGCGGCCGTTCGCCGAGTTCCGGGGTCGTCGGGCCGATGAGCTGTACTCCGAGGGAAAATTCGTGACCAAGGGACATCCGCCCACTCTCGAAGCGGTCATGCGGCATGTCCTGGACACCGGAGAACCCTTCCTGGATCTGCACTTCCAGGGCAAGCCGCCCAGCGATCCGGAGACGGTCCACCTGTGGTCCTGCGCCTACTACCGGCTCCAGGACGCCGACGGACGCGTCATCGGCGTCTGCGAGGACGCGTTCGACATCTCCGACCGCTACAAGGCCCAGCGACGTCTGGCCCTGCTCGTCGAGGCGGGCCGCGGCATCGGCACCGCCCTCGACGTGCGGGTCACCGCCGAGAAGATCACCGAAGTGGCGGTACCGGAGTTCGCCCACACGGTGACGGTCGACCTCGCGCAGGCCGTACTGGAGGGCGAGGTGCCGGCCACCAGCGGCGCGGCGGCGACATCCCTGGTGCGGGTCGCCCGCTGCTCGGCCGCGGAAACCGATCGGGAGAGGCCGGGGCAGCGGCCCCTGCCCCCTCCCTCCGCCGAGAACCACGTCGTCGAGAACGGCGCCGTCGAGAACCACCTCGTGGAATACCCGCCCGACTCGCCGCAGCACCGCAGCCTCGCCTCGGGCGGGCTCGTGCTCGACGACACGGACCTGGTCGTGCCCCTGCGGGCCGGGAACAGCACCCTGGGGCTCGTCACCTTCATGCGCGACGGCACCGGTTCGACCACCTTCGACAGCGGCGAAGTGGCACTGGCCGACGAGTTGGTCGCCCGTACGGCTGTGTCCATCGACAACGCCCGCCGCTTCACCCGGGAGCGGACCGCCTCTCTCGCCCTCCAGCGCCAGTTGCTGCCGCAGCACGTGCCGGAGCAGTCAGCGGTCGAGCTGGCGCACCGCTACCTGCCCACGGACGACGTGACGGGCGTCGGCGGTGACTGGTTCGACGTCATCCCGCTGTCCGGAACCCGGGTCGGACTCGTGGTCGGGGACGTGGTCGGTCACGGTCTGCAGGCGGCGGCCACCATGGGCCGGCTGCGCACGACCGTACGCGCGTTCGCCCAGATGGACATGGATCCCGTCGAGCTGCTCTCGCGGCTCGACGATCTGGTGGCGCAGTCGGCGGAGGAGCAGCGCAGCGAGCTGGGCACGCCCGACGGGACCTATGCCGATGTGACCACCGGGGCGACCTGTCTCTACGCGGTCTACGACCCGGTGTCGCGGCGCTGCGTCATGGCCAGGGCCGGGCACCTGCCGCCCGCGGTCGTCGCCGCGGACGGCCGGCCGACCTTCCCCGACCTGCCGGCGGGACCGCCCCTGGGCCTGGGCGGCCTGCCGTTCGAGTCGATGGAGATCGAGCTGCCGGTGGGCAGCCTGCTCGCTCTCTTCACCGACGGCCTGGTCGAGGCGCGCGACCGCGACATCGATCACGGACTGGACACTCTGGGGCGGGTGCTCAGCGACCGGCATGCCTCGCTCGAGGAACTGTGCGACCGGGCCGTGGCACAACTCCTGCCGAGCGGCTCGACTGCCGACGACACCGCCCTGCTGCTCGTCCGCACCCGCGAGCTCGACGCTTCGCAGGTCACCGAATGGGAGTTGCCCGCACAGCCGGTCGCCGTGGGCCGCGCCCGGGAGCTGGCGACCCAACAGCTGCACCAATGGGGACTTGAGGAGCTGACGTTCGCGACCGAGCTCGTCGTCAGCGAGCTGGTGACCAACGCGGTCAGATATGCCGAGGGCCCGATCCAGGTACGCCTCATCCGCGACCGCACTCTGCTGTGCGAGGTCGCGGACAGAGGCCACACCTCACCGCACCTGCGCCACAGCGGCGACGACGACGAAGGCGGACGCGGCCTGTTCATCGTCGCGCAACTGGTCCAGAGGTGGGGAACGCGCTACACCCGCTCCGGCAAGACCATCTGGACCGAACAGGCCTTCCCGGCGGCGGGGTGAGGCGGGCCCTCAGCTGATGAAGCGGTCCGGGTCGGGGCCGGTCCGCTCGTCGCGGTTCAGCGCGGAGATCTCACCGATGTCGCCCTCGCTCAGCTCGAAGTCGAAGAGGTCGAAGTTCTCCTCGATGCGCTTCTGGGTCCCCGACTTGGGAAAGACGATGTCCCCGCGCTGGATGTGCCAGCGCAGGGTCACCTGGGCCGGAGACTTGCCCACCCGCTGCGCGATGCGGTTGATGGTGGGGTCGTCGAGCACCTTGCCCTGCGCGATGGGCGACCAGGCCTCGGTGGCGATGTCGTGCTCGGCGCCGAAGGCCCTGACGTCGTCCTGGGTGAGGTAGGGGTGCACCTCGATCTGGTTGACCGCGGGCACCACGTCGCTGTCCTGCAGCAGCCGGCGCAGGTGGTGGGGTTGGAAGTTGGAGACTCCGATGGCCTTGGACCGTCCCGAGCGGTAGATCTCCTCCAGGGCCTTCCAGGTCTCCACGAAGTCACCCTTGCCGGGCAGCGGCCAGTGGATGAGGAAGAGGTCCAGGTAGTCGAATCCCAGATCGTCCATGGTGCGGTCGAACGCCTTGAGGGCATCGTCGTGCGCGTGGGCGTCGTTGTTGAGCTTGCTGGTCACGAAGATGTCGGCACGGTCGATGCCGGAGTCACGCACGGCCTGGCCGACCTCCTTCTCGTTGCCGTACATCTCGGCCGTGTCGATGTGCCGGTAGCCCGCTTCCAGCGCGGCCAGCGTCGTCTCCCGGGTCTCCTCCGGCTCGATCTGGAAGGTGCCGAAGCCGAGCTGGGGGATCCGCACTGCGTTGTTGAGGGTGATGTCGGGTACTGCGGTCACGGTGGCTCCTCGTATGGCTCATTGCTGGTGGTCAGGGTTGTCCCGCCGTGGACGTACGGGACGGCGCGGCTTTCAGCCGGCGATTCCGTGCAGTTCCGCGTCGGGCGGCAGGACCCGGACGAGCTTGCGGTTCACGAACTCCCGCATACCGAGCTTCGAGAGCTCACGTCCGTAGCCCGAGCGTTTGATTCCGCCGAACGGCAGGTCGGGCTGGGTCGAGGTCGGGTGGTTCACCCAGACCATGCCGGTCTCCACGCGCTCGGCCACCCGGCGGCCCCGCTCGACGTCCGCGCAGAACACGGATCCGCCGAGGCCGTACTGGCTGTCGTTGGCGAGGGCGATGGCCTCGTCCTCGTCGGCCACGCGGTAGATGACCGCGGCGGGTCCGAAGAGCTCCTCGGCGTAGGCGCGCATGCCCGGCTTGACGCCGGTGATGATCGTCGGCTCGACGAAGGCACCGGGGCGGTCGATGCGGTGCCCACCGGTGACCAGTTCCGCTCCCTGGTCCACCGTCTCGCGGATCTGGTCGGCCAGGTCCGCGGCCGCCTGCTCGGAGGAGAGCGGACCCAGGGTGGTCGCCTCGTCCGCGGGGTCGCCCGGCCGCAGCGCCTCGAACTCGCGGCGCAGCCCGTCGACGAAGTCGTCGTACACGTCCTCAAGGACGATGAACCGTTTCGAGGCCACGCAGCTCTGGCCGGTGTTCGCCATCCGGCCCGCCGCCGCGGCCCCGATGGTGCGGTCGAGACTCTCGCCGTCGAGGACGATGAAGACGTCGCTGCCGCCGAGCTCCAGCAGGCTGGGCTTCATGTTCCGCCCGGCCCGTTCGGCGACCTTGGACCCTGCCCCCTCGCTGCCGGTGAGGGAGGCTCCGCGGACCACCGGGCTGTCGATGATGCGCGAGATCTCCTCGTGGCTCACGAAGAGGTTCGTGTAGACGCCTTCGGGGGCCTGGGCGTCGCGGAAGAGAGTCTCCAGGGCGAGTGCGGACTGCGGGCAGATGCCCGCGTGCTTGACCAGTACGGTGTTGCCGAGCACCAGGTTCGGCCCGGCGAAACGGACCACCTGGTAGAGCGGGAAGTTCCACGGCATGACACCCAGAAGCACGCCGAGGGGGTCGCTGACGAGGTACGCCTCGCCCTCCCCCTCGAAGTCCAGCGGCTCGGCCGCGGCGAAATCCGGGCCGCGGCGCGCATAGTACTCCAGGATCGACGCGGCCAGGTCCACCTCACCGCGCGCTTCCCCGATCAGCTTGCCCATCTCCAGGGTGATGAGCTGGGCCAGCTCTTCCTTGCGTTCCTTCATCAGTTCGGCCGCACGACCGACGACGGCCGCGCGCTCCGCGATCGGACGCTTCCGCCATGCGTCGAACGCATGGCCCGCGGTCTCCAGCGTGGAATCGACTTCTTCGCCCTCGATGACCGGGAACTCCACGAGGGTCTCCCCCGTGTACGGGCTCACGGTCGCGAACGGACTCTTGCGCTGATCCGACATGAATTCTCCAGAGCGACGAGCGCGGGCAGCTTGGGACACAGGGCGGAACGCCGCGTTCCGGCCCCATCCCGGGGTACCCGACACCGCGGGGCGCAAACAGCTCATATGCAAAAAAGGGCGCATATGCCCCTGCGGGTGGGGAGGCGCCCGGCGGACTCATGGCGGACTCATCCCCGGTTACCCACCGGCGCCGCGGGCCCCACATGGATCCTCAGGTCACCCACCCGATGGGACGGCCAGTCGCGCGCGAACCCCGGCGGTCTGTCCTCCGCCCTGGCGAGGGCGGCCGTCGGCGTCCGCTGTGCGGTCCGCAGGAGCTCCGCCCGGGTGGTGCTGGCGTTGTGCCCCTGGGTCTGGGCGGATGAACACCCGGCGTAGAAGGCGATCGGGAGCGCCTCGTGCCCGTTCAGCACACAGGGCGGGCGTACGCCGAGCCGGTGAAGCTCGGCCGCCGTACGGGCCCACTCCTGACGGCCGGCGGTGGAGCGACGCACGGCGTCCTCGAGGATCACGTACTGCGTGGCCAGATGCCCCACGAAGAGCAGCGCAGCCATCGTCACCACCGCCGGCCGCCACGCTCGGCGCGTGGTGGTGACCAGATGGATGAGGGCGTCGGCGACCGGGATGGCCACCAGCGCGTAGAACGGGAGCAGGAAGCGCGGCGCGGCGTATCCGATCATGAACAGGTACGGGACGCTCGCCGTCGCGGCGCAGACCAGCGGCAGGAGCGTACGAGCGGTGCGCCGCCCCCTGACCGCGACGGCGAGACCCAGCGCGGCGAGCAGCGGCAGGGCGAACCACCACGCGATCAGCTCCGGGGCCGGAAGCGAACTGTCGCACGGACGGCACAGAGTCTGACCGCCCAGGCTGCGCAGCTGATCCAGGACGGCGATGTTCCAGCCGAGGCCGCCCTGGATCCGCGAGGCGTCGGCCAGACGCGCGCCGAGGCCGCCGAAACTGACGTACGCCTCGACCACCCAGCCGACAGCACCCGTCCCGAGCCCCGCGACGAGCGCCGCGAGCAGCCGGGGTCGCCGCCACCGGCGGAAGCACACCAGCAGCGCGAACAGCGGGAGGACCACCCAGACGGCGTCGGTGGGCCGCATCCACGCCAGCAGCGCCGCGCTCGCGCCCACGCCCCACAGCGCGGCCCGGTCGCGGCGGTCGGCCTGGGCACGCAGGAAGCATCCGACACCGGCCAGGGCGCCGATCGCGACCCAGTAGTTGGGCATGACCTCCGGGCCGTAGAAGACGCTCACCCAGAGCGAGGCGAACAGGACACCGGCCAGGACCACCACCCGTTGCGGGAAGAGCCCGCGCCAGGCGCGCAGCGCCAGGAAGAGGCCGAGGCCGGACAGCAGGGCCATGTAGACGCGCAGGAGTGAGGTGGACGACGACCAGGAGGCGATCGGCGCGGCCAGCAGGGAGATGCCTCGGGACCGGGGTGCGCTGAAGAACGCCGCCGGGGCGTGGCCGCTGACCTGGCTGACGTACACCGCCTCGTCCCACCCGAGCCCCATGCCGGGCCGTACGAGGGCCAACTGGACCAGCGTGAAAGCCACCGCCACGGCAGCCAGCCACCCCTGACCGGCGACGCGTCGCGGCGTACGGACTACCGGCGTCGGGCCGCGGCTCTCCACTCCGACGAGCGGGGCACTCAAGGTCTTGACCATCGCCTGCCTTCCCCCCTACACGCAGCAGGGCTCCCCTTCCGGCCTACTGGGCGCAGGACGAAAGGCACTAGTCGGAAAAACGTGCACAAACTAACCCGACTCACCGGGGAGCGCAGCGCGAAGATCCGGGTCATGGGCCGACGACGGAGACAGGACCGCGCGGGCCGGCACGCCGAAGGGCGCCTGTCTCTCCCGACCGTTCGGCGACATGCGCCGCCCGGCGCCCCTGTCTCCGTTCGGTTTACGCGCGTCACATCCGGGGAGGCGCACCGGACTTGACACGGGAGGTGCACTTTGTTCCCCAACGCGGGACAGAACGGCCAGTGGGTCCGCACGCGCACGGAGGCGGACGCGAAGGCCTTCATCGAGGAGAAGCACGCCGATCAGGAACGCTCCCTCCAAACGGGGACCGGCACGCTGATCCTTACGGCTGTGGTCGTACTGCTCGTGGCCGCAGGAGCCCTGTACAGCCGGCTCAGCTGACGACCCGTCCGCTGCATGCGCGGCTCACGCCACGAACCTGGTTCGGGCTCGCTCGCAGAGCACGGCGGCCAACCGAAAGCCCCTGCCTCGGCGCCGAGGGCCGAGCGCCGAGGCAGGGGTAGGGGCAGGGGGTAGGGGCAGGGGGCAGGGGGCAGGGGGCAGGGGCACAAACGTCCGGAAGCGTCAGGGGCGCCCGCTGAAACTCCACGTCCCGTGCGGCGCGAGGTACACCGCGTAGCCCTGTTCCATACGCACGAACTCAGTGCCCTGGGGCGCCTGGGCCGCCTTGCGTGCCGCGGCGGGCACATGGACCTCGGCCGTCGCGCCCACCGGCACCCGCACCGTCAGGCGCACCGTCTCGTCGACACGTGACCAGGACACCTCCGCCGGCCCCCGGACGGTGTGGAACTCGGTGCGCGCCCAGCTGACGCCCGTGCGCGCGTCGGGCCGCACGGTGAACGTCCGGTATCCCTCGTCGCCGGGACGCAGCCCCGCCACGTTCTCGTACAGCCACTGGACCACGGTGCCCTGGAAGTAGTGGTCGCGTGAGCGTGAGTCGAGCGGCCACATCTCCCACATGGTGTCCGCGCCGTTGTCGAACCAGTGGCCCCAACTCGGGTACGTCCGCTGGGTGGCGATGGCGTGGGCCACGTCGGAGTGGCCGTGCGCGCTCAGGCAGCGGAGCAGCACACTGGTGCCGAGGCAGCCGGTGTTGAGGTGGTTGCCCCGCTTCTTGATGTCTTCGAGGAGCGAAGCCGTGACGCTCGCCCGTGCGCCGGGCGGGACCAGGCCGAAGGCCAGCGGGATGCAGTTGTTGGTCTGCCGGTACTCGGGGTCCTTGGCCGTGCGGTAGTGGCCATCGGGGGCGAGGAACGTCGCGTTGAGGCTCTTCTTCAGCTCTTCGGCGGTATCGAGGAAGCGCCGTCGGACATCGTTGTCACCCGCTACGCGTGCCATCTCGGCGGTGTCGGTGAGCGCCCGGTGCAGATAGGCGGTCGCGGTGAGCCGGGTGTCCTCGGGCGGGTTGCCGCCGTAGCCGGGCGAGAGATAGTCGCCGAGCGCCGTGACCGCGAGACCGTCCTTCAAGCGGTCGATCTCCCAGTCCAAGTACCGCACCAGAGTGGGCAGATGGGTAACGATGACACGCTCGTCGCCATAGACCCGGTACATCTCGCGCACCAGGAACGGGTAGACCGTGGTCCACTCCGGGGACGGGCCGAGGTCCCCGTACCCCCAGCCTCCGCTCGGCACGATCACCGGAAGCTGGCCGTCCTTGTTCTGGCTGTCCCGCAGGTCGCCCAGCCACTTGCTCAGGAACCGGTGCATGCCGAGGGCGTACATCATGACGGGCGCACCGACCTGCGCGTCGCCCGTCCAACCGTTCTTCTCGTACATCGGTGTGTCGGTGGGGATGCCGTGCAGGTTGTTCTGGATCGTGCGCCGCATGGCCTGTTCGAGCCGCTCGTAGAAGGGCTCGGAGCACGTGAACGTGCCCGTGTCGTCGACGGGCGAGTGCACCAGGCGGCCGAGTACGTCATCGGGGTCGGGCTTACCCGGCAGCCCGCTGATCTGGACATAGCGAAAACCCTTGTACGAGAAGCGGGGTTCCCACACCTCGTCGGCGCCGCCACCCGCGCAGATGTACTCGTCGGTCTGGAAGCGCCCGGGCACGTGGCCCGTCTCGGCGTGCACGCTTCCGTCGTCCTTGAGCTTCTCGCCGTGCGCGAGCCGTACGAGGGTGCCCGCGTCGGCCCGCACGCGCAGGCACGTCCACCCCGCCATGGTGCGTCCCATGTCGACGATCCAGTCGTCGCCGTGCGCCTTCACCGCCACGGGCCGCACGGTGTCGATGACCTCGATCGCGTCGTGCGGCTGCGCGCGCAGCTCTCCCTTCGGCGGATCACGCCGCACGGGCTTCTTCCAGTCGCTGTCGTCGAAGCCCGGCTCGGTCCAGTCCTCGGGGTTCTCGCGGGCATCGTACGTCTCGCCCGCGTAGAGGGAGTTGGTACGGGTCGGCCCCTCCGTGATCCGCCATGAGCCGTCCGTGGCGACGGTGGTCCGGGAACCGTCCGGGTGATCGATCTCGAGCTGGCCGAGGAGTTGGGGTTCCCCGTGCCACGGGGGCTTGTGCCAGTTCCATACGTTGGGCGTCGTCATGCCGTAGAAGCCGCGCCCGAGCGTGACGCCGATGGCGTTGGAACCCCGGCGGACCTGGTCCGTCACGTCGTGCACGGCATAGAACACCGTCTCCTCGTAATCCGTGAATCCCGGGTCGAGCACCTGGCGACCGACCCGGCTGCCATTGATGTGGGCCTCGTAATAGGCGAGCCCGCTGATGTAGAGGCGGGCGCGCGTCACGGGTTTGCGGACGCTGAACTCGCGGCGCAGCAACGGCGCGGGCTGCTCGGCCGCCGGAACCTGCGCGTCACTCCCCCACGGTCCCTCACCGAACGGCGCGAGCACCTTCGCTTCGGGCCACCCGCCGTCGTCGAAGTCCGCCCCCTGCCAGCCCTCCTGCTCCGACTCCGCGCATCTCCATCCGCCCCCGGTCACCAACTCGTGGGTGCCGCTGCCGGATTCGACAAGCAGGCGAACGAGCAGACCACCGGGGTTGACCGAAGCGCTGCCCCGGTTCGTCGCACGAGCGGCGACCACCACGCGCCGACCCGCGCCTCGTACGCGCTCGGTCACGTCGGCGAGACGGGCGGACCGCCAGCCGTCGGTCTGCTCAGGGGCGTGCAGTACCTCACCGCCGTCCACGTAGAGGGTGAAGTCGTCGTCGGCGGTGGCCACGACCTGGGCGGCGGACACGTCGACCCCCTCGGGCAGTTCGAGCACGCCACGGAACCATCTCGCTCCCGCCGGTGCGTCCTCGGCGGTGGAACCCGGCGACCAGATCCATGACGCCTCATCGAAGCCCAGCGGCTTCGGCGCGGCGTCCGCGCCGATCCAGTGCCCCCGCCAGGCGTCCTTCGCCAGTGCTGTCTCCCACCAGCGCGAGGCGCTCCAGGCCGATGCCCTGCCGTCGGCGTCCCAGACCCGCACCTGCCAGTGGTAACGGGTGCGGGATTTCAACGCGGGTCCCCTGTAGGGGATTTGGAGGGTACGCGGGGAGGAGACGCGGCCGGAGTCCCACACCTTCTTGGCGTCCTTGTCGCCCGCGGCAGCTGTCGGGCCGAGCCAGACCCTGATCTGATACGCGCTCTGCCGGGCGCCATGGCCCGGCGCCGACAGCTCCCAACTCAGCCTCGGCTCCGCGACATCCGTACCGAGGACGGAGGTCGCGTACTCGACCGTGGTGCGCTCCACTCTCAGCGCCCCTGCCTCCTCCCCTTGGTCCCCGTGCTCGTCCGCACCGGCTGGGCCCACAGCCTGGCTCAGCCCGATGACGCCCGCGCCGGCACCGCCCGCGGAAGTCCTCAGGAAGGCCCGCCGGTTCCACGCACTGCCGCGCGTTGTCTCACGCTCTTCGCTCATCGCACGTCCCTTGGATGATGAATCCGAGTGCCCACAAAGGTAAATGAAACGTTTCATTCACGCCCCGGCAAGCCTAGGTCGACCACTGCGGGCAACTCAAGAGGTGTGCACGGGCGGCCATCCGGCACTGACGACCCGTCACGTAGGGGTACGGGCAGTCTGGTTCAGCGGCACAGAGCCGCGTCCACGACCTTGTCGACACGCTTTCTGCCTGCCTCGTCGCCGAGTTGCATGGTCACGGCGACGTTGGCGGCACGGCCGTCATCAGTGGCTCCGCCCCGGGTCTCGTACCCCGGGAAGCTGCCGCCGTGGCCCCAGTACAGGCCGCCGCCGCAGGCAAGCGGCTTGCTCACGAGCCCCAGGCCGTAGCGGGCGCCGGGGCCGAAGGTGTCTTCGGCGGGGAGGGTCGAGCCGCGCATCTCGGCGAGCTGGGCCGGTGCGAGGAGGCGGCCGCGGTCGGACAGAAGCTCGGAGTAGAACCGGTTGAGGTCGGAGTTGGTGGAGACCAACGCGCCCGCGGCCCACCCCCAGGAAGGGTCGATTTCCGTGATGTCCCGCAGAGGCGCGTCGGCCGACTCCCGGTAGTAGCCGTGGGGGTGGGGCTCTCGGATGGTGGCGTCGCCGGGGGCGGGGAAGTAGGTGTGGCGCAGACCGATGCGTTTGATGATGCGTCGGTCCATCTCCTCGGCGAGGGAGCGCTCGGTGACCTTCTCGACGATCAGGCCGGCCAGGACGTAATTCGTGTTGCTGTACGCCCACTTCTCCCCGGGGGCGAAGTCGGCCTTGTGCTGGAGAGCGATGTCGAGGAGCTCGCGGGGTTCGAAGTAACGGACGTCATCCCCGAGGTAGTTGCTGTAGTTGGGCAGTCCGCTGTTCTGCTGGAGGAGCTGGCGGACCTTGATGCGGCCCCCGTCGATCCCATCGCCTCGCACGAGACCCGGGAGATAGGTGTCGACCGGGGCGTCGAGGCGGATCTTGCCTTCGCGGACCAGTTGCAGCACGACCACGGCGGTGAACGTCTTGGTGTTGCTGCCGATCCGCACCTGACCGTCTCTGGGCACCTTCGAGCCGGTGGCCACATCGCCCACCCCCGCGGTGTAGGTGCGGGTGCGGCCCTCGCGGTCCTGGGCACTGGCCAGCGCGGCGGGCACGTCGTCGGAGCGCACCAGCGTGTTCACGCCCTGCTGGACGGTGTCCGGCCTGGCGGCCGCGGATGCCGCGGGCGGCGCGACGGCGCCCAGCGTCATGACGCCGACGACCATCGCTGCCGCGGCCGGGACGGCTCTGCGCGGACCGCTCTGCCACCCGGGACGCAGACCGCCTTGCTGCCTGGAAGAACGGGTCCTCTGCCCTACCTGCTCACGCATGAGCCAACTCCTACGGAATCTTGGAAACCATCGGCATATGCCGGTCCCAGCATTTCCGTAGGCGCCCGCCCGGGACGATCCTGCTGGCCGCCCTGCTCCGGGTAGGGCTAGCCCCAGGTGCGCCCGTCCGGTGGGGCGGGCGCGGGGAAGCCCGGCGCTTTTGCTCAGCCCGCGATCGAGTCCAGTTGCTCGGCCGCAGGGCGCAGCGCCCACAGGTCCCCGCCGGGTGGCGTCTCCAGCTCGGGGACTGCCTTGCGCGCCGCGGCGTCCCCGGCGTCGGCCGCCGCGTGCACGACATCGCTCGCGGCGAACCGGTGGAACTCCAGCTCGGGGTGCGGCCACGGTGCTGCCCCCGTGGCGGCGGGCAGAAGATAGCCGACGGCCTTGAACAGGCTCTGCCCGTCGGGGCCTTGGTGCGACCAGAGGTCCACGCCCACGTGCCGGCCGATGGCGGCGAGCCGGGTGTAGGCGACCAGGTCGAAGGTGGAGTAGTGCCAGCTGCGTGTCCGGGCGAGCTCCTGCGGCTGGCTGCCGTCGCCCGCGATCTGGGGGTCGATGCGGCGGGCACCGGCGTCCAGGACGGTGCGGCGGGCGAGCGTCGTGTCGCCGGTGGCGTAGGCGAGAGCGGCGACCTGCATGTCGTAGAACGTGCCGTGATTGTTCTGCGCGGCACTCTCCTGCTTCCCGAACTCGCTGTGGACGAGCCAGCCGAGGAAGTCCTTGTTCCACTTCGTCATCGCCGAACGGTCGCTCTTCGACCAGCCGGGCGCACCTGTGCCCAGGATCGCGACCGCGTCCACGACGCTCGTGTACGACTGCGAGAAGTCGATGATGCCGATGGCCCGGCCGTCGTACTTGCAGGGGATGAACTGCGCGTGGTCCAGGTTCGGGTTCATCTTCGTCGCCGGATCGAGGAACCAGGTGCGCAGCACCGAAGCGGCCTTCTCGGCATACCGCTTCTTGCCCGTGTAGTACCAGGCCAGGGTGAGGTCGTACGTCGAGTCGAAGACCTTCTCCACGTCCTGGCGGTCGGTCCCGGTGTCGACCTCGGGATTGCGCTGCCCGTCGCGCTGTTCGTACGGGCAGCCCCACGGGTTGTCGGCGGTCGGCGACTGCGTGGGCCACCAGTAAGGCGCCTGGCTCAGGTAGTCGTGCACGTCACCGCCGGGCGCGGGCTTCGGCTTGTCGACGACCGTCCAGGGCCCCTGGCCGATCCACGCGTCGGCGCGGGCCGTCAAGTTCCGCACCGACCGCTTCAGTTGGGGGTCGCCGCGGTCCAGGCGGAGCTTGGTCTGCTGGAGCCGCTTGCCGTCGAGCACGGCGGTTCGCGGGGCGGCCTCGCGGGCGGAGGCGGCTCCGACCGGCATCAGCACGGAGGCGAGGGCCGCCGCCGCGGTGAGCAAGGCTGCGAACCGCACCCGGGATCTTGCGCGCATCACACACTCCAGTCAACGGGTAAGCCTTGTAAGGGAGTTCAGGGTTCCAGTTCAGGGATATGAACAACGTTCGCCATCTGGACTGGGAGAGCGTAGAACCCGCAGGGTCGACAGGCAACGGGCGCGACAGGACGGCTTATGCGCGCCCTCGCACTTCTCCCTTTAGGACAGCGTCTGGCCTATAGGCGTCATAGCGTGGTCCTTGACCGGCGGGACAGGAACATCGGAAGGCGGAAACCATGGCTTCGAACGAGCTGACCACCACCCCCGACCAGGCAGAAACTCCGGCCGTCACCGGCGAGCGCGCCGAATGGCTGGACGCGCTGGCCAAGCACCGGCACTTCCTGCGCTTCACGGCCCGCGATCTCACCGACGAGCAGGCAGGGCTGCGGACCACCGCCAGCGCATTGTGCATCGGCGGCCTGATCAAGCACGTCGCCGAGGTTGAGAAGGCCTGGGTGAACTTCATCCTGGACGGCCCTTCGACGATGGGGGATTTCACGTCCATGACCGAGGACGACTGGGCCAGCCGGGATGACGGGTTCCGGATGCTGCCGGGCGAAACGCTGGACGGCGTACTGGCCGACTATGAAGAGGTGGCCCGCCGAACGGACGAACTGGTCGCCACTCTGCCGGACTTGGACGTCACGTGGCCGTTGCCGAAGGCTCCGTGGTTCGAGTCCGATGCACAGTGGTCGGCCCGCCGGGTACTGATGCACATCGTCACCGAGACCGCCCAGCACTCCGGCCACGCCGACATCATCCGCGAGTCCTTGGACGGCGCGACGAGCATGGCCTGAGGCAGGCTCATTGACTAAATTTTCAGGAACGTAGGGATCTTCAGGACGTGAGGATCTACTGCTCCCGCAGCAGCGCCAGCTCGGCGGCGATGGCACCGCGCATCAGGTCGCGCGCGTGGTCGATCCGCAGTCCGCCGCTGAGCCAGCGCATGCTGAGCCCTTCGAGCAGTGCGGTGAGTCGCTCTCCCGCCGCGGCCAGGGCGGGCGCCGGGGCCGTCGGCCGCACCTGACCGATGAGGGCCGCCACCTCCTGCACCCACACCAGGGTGGCCCTGGCGAGGTCCTCCCGCAGCACCTCGTCGAAGACGGCGCTCGCCCGCAGCTCGCCCCAGGCGGTGCTGTTCTCCCTGACCACCTGGGTGTCCTGCAGTTCCAGGAGGAGGGTCTCCTCCAGTTCCGCACGCGGAGTCAGCGGTTCGGCGTCCGCGGCGCGGCCGGTGGTGTAGCGCTCGGCACGGTCGTTGATGAACTCGAGCGTGTGGCGCAGGATCCCGGTGCGGTCCTTGAAGTGGTAGTAGATCAACCCGGTCGAGACGCCCGCCTCTGCGGCGAGTTCTTCGACACGCAGGCCGCGGACGCCGCGACGGGCGATGAGCCGCGCGGCCGCTTCGAGGATCTGAGTAGTGCGGGACGCCATGGATCCGAACCCTACCGGCCTTCCCCCGGCTCGGTGATCTCGGGCTCTCGCCGTCTTTGACTGAATTTTCAGTTTGTGTCAGAGTCGAGGCAACGAGCGGCCCCATCGCGATGATCGGAGTTCACCGTGTCCCCCCTCCTCCCGCCTCTTCGATCTCGTCCGTCCCTCCCCTCCCGCCGCTCAGCCCTGCGCGCACTCGCCGGGATCGGCACAGCCGTGCTCGGGGCCTCGGCGTGCGGGCCCGGCGACGAGCTGGCGGCGGCCGGCGACACGGAGACCGCGGGACTGCGCATGGGCGCCGAGTGGGAGAGCCACGCGCGCACCTTCATGTCGTGGCCCGCCCTGGCGTCGGTGTGGGGCGAGGACCTCCCCTACATGCGCGAGGACATCGCGCGCGTCGCCCGCACCATCGCGGAGTACGAGTACGTGGTGATGCTGGCCGGGCCCGACCAGCAGAAGGCCGCCCAGAAGGCCTGCGGGCGGGATGTCGAGGTGATCCCGCTGGTCGTCGACGACCTGTGGGCCCGCGACACCGTGCCCGTGTTCGTGGAGCAGGACGGCGACGTCGTCGGTGTCGACTTCAACTTCAACGGGTGGGGCGACAAGCAGGAGCACACGCACGACGCCCGTGTGGGCCGCACCCTCCTGTCGAAGTACGAGATCCCTCGCAGGAAGGCTCCCCTGGTCGCCGAGGGCGGCGCCTTCGAGACCGACGGCCGGGGCACGCTCCTCATCACCGAGAGCTCGATCGTCAACGACAACCGCAACCCCACAAAGAGCCGGGATCAGGTCGAGGCCGAGCTCAAGCGGACGCTGGGCATCAAGAAGGTGATCTGGCTGGCCGGTGTGCGCGGCGAGGACATCACCGACGCGCACGTGGACAGCCTCGTGCGCTTCACCGCACCCGGTGTGGTGCTCCTTGACCGCGCTGCACCCGGCACGCCCGCCGACTCCTGGTCGCGCGCGGCCGACCAGGCGAAGGCCGTGCTCAGCAAGGCGACGGACGCCAGGGGCCGGCCCTTCGAGATCATCGATCTGCCGCAGCCCGACCTGGACAGGATCACTGGTGAGGGCGACGACTTCGTGTCGACGTACGCCAACTTCTACGTCGCCAACGACTCCGTGTTCATACCCAGGTTCGGGGACCGGAAGGCCGACGACCGCGCCCGGAGCATCCTGCGGGAGCACTTCCCCGAGCGCGACGTCGTGCCGGTCCGGATCGACGCCATCGCCTCCGGTGGCGGCGGCATCCACTGCTCCACGCACGATCAGCCCGGCAGGCCGGTCGGCTGACGCAGGACCTGGGAGGTGGCATCAGCACCACCCGGGGCCCGGGTCTCAGACCTCCTGCCCCACGGCCCGGTTCGGCGCAGGCTTGTTCCCGTCACCAGAGAACTGCGACGGGAACGGGGAGACATGATGACCAGTCATACGCGACGGAGGATTCTCCAAGGGGCGGCCCTCTCGGCGGCGGGCAGCGTGGTCGGCGGTTACGGGCTCGGCCACGACGCGGCGGCGCAGGACGGCCGGGTCGGTGACCAGGGCATGGGCGGCAAGAAGCCACTCCCGTTCCTGGAGGGCGCGTTCGCGCCCGTCACCGAGGAGTTGACCGCGTTCGACCTGAGGGTGACCGGCCGCGTGCCACGCGACCTGGACGGGCGTTTTCTGCGCACAGGCCCGAACGCGCTCGGCCTCGAGGACCCGCGGGCGCACCACTGGATGCTGGGCGACGGCATGGTGCACGGGGTGCGGCTACGCGGCGGACGTGCCGAGTGGTACCGCAACCGGTGGGTGCGCTCCTCGCAGGTGGCGAAGAAGCTGGGCGAGCCGTATCCGGGCGATGCTTCGCCGGACGACTTCGCGTGCAACACGCACGTCATCGGGTACAAGGGGCGGATCCTGGCGCTCCAGGAGGGCGGGCCGCTGCCGTACGAGCTGGACGGCGAGCTCGGCACGGTGCGCCCGTGCGACTTCCGCTCCACACTGCGGGGCGCGTTCACCGCGCACACCAAGTACGACGCGGCAGCGGACGAGTTGCACGCGGTGGCGTACTACCCGACCTGGGACCATGTGCGGCACATCATGATCGACGGGACCGGGCGGGTGGCCCGGACCACCAGGATTCCGGTCGCGGACGCGCCGATGATGCACGACTTCGCCCTCACCCAGAAGTACGTGGTGATCGTGGACGTTCCGATCACGTTCGACGCGGCGGCCGCCGAGGCGGGGGCCAAGGTGCCCTACATCTGGAACGACCACCACCCCATGCGCGTCGGGATCGTGCCGCGGGCCGGAGGCGCCGCCCGCTGGTTCGAGGTCGACCCGGTGTACTACTCGCACACCCTCAACGCGTACGACCAGGGCGACACGGTGGTGGTGGAGTACACCGGCATGCCGGCCCCGTTCCACGCGGCAGGGCGGGGCAGCGGCGGGCCTTCCGCAACCGGCACGCCGACGCTCGACCGCTGGACGGTGGACCTGCGCACCGGCAAGGTCCGCAGCACCCGCATCGACGATCTGCCGCAGGAGTTCCCTCGCGTCAACGAATCCCTGGTCTCCCGCAGGCACCGCTACGGGTACACGGCGAGCGCGGCCGAGATGTGGCGGGCGTACGAGACGGTCGACGGGGCTGTGCCGGACGACAAGTTCACCAACTGCCTGGTGAAACACGACATGTTGCGCGGCAGCAAGCAGGTGGTCCGCTTCCCGAAGGGCGCGGCGGCGAGCGAGCCGGTGTTCGTGCCGCGCCGGGGCGCGCGCGGCGAGGACGACGGCTACGTCCTCGCCTACGTGAACGACCCCGAGCGCGGAGCGACCGACCTCGTGATCCTCTCGGCCCAGGACTTCACCGGCCACCCACTGGCCCGAATCCACCTTCCGGGCCGGGTGCCGCTGGGCTTCCACGGAAGCTGGGTGGGTGCGTGACGGTGTACCCGTGGGCCGCGACAGGGATCCATCGCGGCGCCTCAGCCCTCAGGCGGTCGGCGCCGCGATGGCTTGGAGCCCTCTCTCAGGAGTTCCGCGCGGACCTCAGTTGCCGCCCGCGCCGATCTCGGCGCCCACCGCGGCCAGTGCGGTGGTCACGGGCTGGAAGAAGGTCTCGCCGCCCGCGGTGCAGTCGCCGCTGCCGCCCGACGTGAGGCCGATCGCGCTTCCGTCAGCGGTGAACAACGAGCCGCCGCTGTCCCCCGGTTCGGCACAGACGTCAGTCTGGATGAGCCCGCTGACGGTGCCTTCCGGGTAGTTCACCGTGGCGTTGAGGCCGGTGACCGTGCCGGACTGGAGGCCGGTGGTGCTGCCCATGCGGGACACCTCCTGCCCGACCGCGGCCTCGGCGGCCTGCACGATCTCCGTGGTCTGGCCGTCGCCCGTGTTGACCGTGCTCGGGGCCTCCGTCGCCGGATCGTCGTACGTGACCAGGGCGAAGTCGCCGTCCCCCGGGAACGTCGCGGCCTGCACGGTGCCGATGGCCGCGCCGTCCTGGGCGTCCGACCAGCTGTCGGTGGCCACTCCGCAGTGCCCCGCGGTCAGGAAGCCGGGGCTGCCGTCCTCGGTCGTCACGTTGAAGCCGAGCGAACAGCGTGCGCCGCCTCCGAAGATGGCGTCACCGCCTGCGGCGAAGGGCTTGAACTCTCCTGCGGACTTCTGGATGCGGGCCATTCCCGAGCCGAGTGACTTGACGGTCGACTCGAGCTTGTCCCAGCGTTCGCCGGTGACGGTGCGGTCGGCCGTGACCACGACCTGGTTGGTCCTGGGGTCCGTGGCCCACGCGGTCCCGGCCATGGTGGCCCGGCTCGCCAACGTCTGGGTGGCGGAGCCGAGTTCGCCCGCGCTGTTGTCGACGCTCCGCGCCACCGCTCCGGCCTTTCTCACCTCGACGTTCACCGCGTTGTCGCTGCCCACGACATTGACGACGAGCTGCTGCTTCGCCTCGTCGTAGTACGCCCCGGCGTAGGCGTCGCCGAGCTGCGAGGCCAACGGCTCGACCAGCTTGGTCGCCGAGGCCGCGCTGAGGTTCCTGGCGGCGGACCCTGAGGCGGTCTCCGACCCGGACTGCGAGGCGTTGGCCTGCTGCAGCAGGACGGCCGTCGCGACCATGCCCATGGCCGCGGCCCCTGCCAGAACGGCCTTTCGCTTGGGTATTCGCTTGTGCCTCAACTCGTCGCCTCCTGTGGGGGATACCGATTGCGATCACCGACCGAGGCCGGGGACATGTCCGGTCCTAGATACGGGAGCGACGAGGGTTGCGTTCATCGATGACCGCGGTGAGCCGTGCCACAGCGACCAGTGGCTCAGGGCTTGTTGACGTCCGGCAGCGGCGGGGCCGCCGTACCGGCCGCCAGCAGACGCTCCGCCAGCGCGCGGCAGCGTTCACCGAGCTCCGGAGGGTCGAGCACCTCGAAGTCGTGCCCCAGCAGGAGCACATGCATGAGCACGGCGTCCAGGCGCTCGGCGCCGCTGAGCACCTCGCAGTGCTCGCTCCCCCGCGGTCGTACGACCGCCGCCGACGCCGGAATCTGCGCCCGCACCGTGTCGGCCGGCGCGTGCACGAGGAAGCGTGCCCGGTGCGGGTAGACCCGACTGGCCACGCCTTCCTGTACGTACGTTGCCGCGTCGGGCGCCTCGCGCGGGCGGAAGCGGAAGGTCCGGGCGGCCGGGTCGGTCATCCGGTCGACACGGAAGCTGCGCCAGTCGTCGCGATCGAGGTCGTAGGCGAGGAGGTACCAGCGGCGGTCGGAGGCGACCAGGCGGTAGGGCTCGACCCGCCGCCGTCGCACTTCGCCCTTGGACGGGTAGTCGAAGCCGGCCTCGACCTCGTCGCGGCACGCTCTGGCCAACGTCACGAGCACATCGGGATCGACGGGCGTGCGACCTGTGCCGAAGAACTCCACCGAGTCCGAGAGCGCGCGCACCTCGTGCCGCAGCCGCGCGGGCAGCACCTGGTCGAGCTTGGACAGCGCCCGGAGGGCGGCCTCACCCGCACCGGCTACCGCGCCTCCCGCGCCGGCGAGCAGCGAGACCGCGGTGGCGATCGCCTCCTGGTCGTCGAGGAGCAGCGGCGGCAGGTCACGCCCCGGGCCGAGTCGGTAGCCACCGCCGACTCCCTGGCCCGCATACACCGGACAGCCCAGCGTGCGCAGCCGCGCGACATCACGTCGTACGGTGCGCGGCGTCACCCGGAGCCGCCCGGCGAGTTCGGGACCGGTCCACACCTGGCGTTGCTGCAGCAGCCCGAGCAGCGTGAGCACCCGCTCCGTCGTACCCAGCTCGTCGTCGCGCGGCCCGTCCATGGTGCGCAGCCTGCCAGACATAGCGGACCGATCCTGTCCGCCACGGGTGCAACGGTGGCTCCATGGCCGCAGACGCAGTCAACTGGAACCGGACGCTGTGTGAGCAGGGGGCCGGCCCGGGCGCGTGGCCTCGCAGACGCCGCCTCTTTGCGCAGCTGAATTCCGCTTACCCGAACGGAGCAATCCGATGAGCCGCGACATCCAAGTCACCTTCGACGCCCATGACCCGCGAGCGCTGTCGTCCTTCTGGCGCGACGTGTTGGGCTACGTCCATCCCGGCCCGCCCGGAGTCGACCTGGCGGAGGGCGCCGACGCCCTCGCGGCGTGGGACGAGTTCCTCGCGCGGATGGGCGTGCCGGAGGATCAGCGCAACACGAAGTCGGCCATCGAGGACCCGGCGGGAGACGGCCCACGCGTGTTCTTCCAGCAGGTCCCGGAGGACAAGGTCGCCAAGAACCGCGTCCACCTCGACGTCCGTGCGGCTCCCGGACTCGAGTCAGCGGAGCGCATGGCGGCCCTGGAGGCCGAGTGCGAACGCCTCGTCGCGTTGGGGGCGAAACGGCTGCGCCGCGAAGAGCCCGCTCCCCCGATGAGCGCCGGCTTCATCGTGATGACGGACCCGGAGGGCAACGAGTTCTGCCTGGACTGATTTCGCCCCGTCGTGACCGTGCGTGACGACTGGACGGGCGGGGTCTCCGTGTCCCGCTTACGTTGAACGCAGAGGCCAACACCGTGTGTGAGTTCGGTGGGCGCTGTACCGACAAAGGAGTGGGCATGGCTGACAAGGGCGGCATGGACAAGATGAAGGGCAAGGCCAAGGAGATGACCGGCAAGGTCACGGGTGACCGCGGCAAGCAGGCCGAGGGCAAGGTGGACCAGGCGAAGGGCGAGGCCAAGAAGGCCATGGGCGACGCCCGCGACCGCGCCCAGGACACGCGGGACTCCATGAAGCGCCGCGACACCTGACCGGCTCCCCACAGCCGAAGCCGATGCCCCCGCACACTCCTGTGCGGGGGCTTCGGCCGTTCTGGACAGCTCCCGTACGGCCCGCCCCGGGGGCTCTAGGCCGCCACGATGAATCGGACCGGCTGCCACAGCGTGTCGGATGCGCAGGTTCCGCCTGCCGGGAGGGTGTGCGGCATCGTCGGCTGAGCTCGTACCCGCGCGGCACACCGCCCAGGTGCGACGCCTCGGAGAGCGGCGGCCGCGAAGGAGAGCAGATCTGGTGCGCGGTATGCGCGGAGCGAGAGCGGGTGCGCTCGCGGCGGTGCTGCTCACCGCCCCGAGCGGCTGCGGCAGCGTCCAGGAGCGCGAGGACTCCGCCTCCGCGGCGGCGCTGCGCTTCCAGGAGAACGTCCGTACGACGGACACCACGCGGGGCTGCGCGGCGCTGGCCCCCGGCACCCGCGACGAGCTGGAGCAGAACGCCGAACTGCCGTGCACACGCGTCCTGCCCGACGCGGGGCTGCCCAAGCCGGGCGCGGCGGACGAGGTGCGCGTCGTCGACGTGTACGGGCGTCAGGCCCGTGTCGTGACGGACCACGACACGCTCTTCCTGTCGTCCTTCCCCGGCGGATGGAAGGTCACGGCGGCCGGCTGCACCGAGCGTACGGGCATGCCGTATCAGTGTCTGATCAAAGGCGGTTGACGGGTGCGGGCGTTGTTCACGCTGTATCTCCTGGTGGTGACCGGGGGCCTTGCCTACTGCATCACGCTGGGGCTGATGCAGCGATGACGCGGGCCGGGCACTTTCTGCGCGACAACGGGCTGACCCTGGTGTTCGGCACGGGATTCGTCCTCACCCTGGTCGGCCAGGCGGTCGCCGGGCACGCCGACTTCAACAACCACCTGGTCGCCGAGCAACTGCAGCCGGTGAGCTTCGGGGGCTACCTCCTCACCTCCGACTTCGCTGTGGACGTGACGGAGAACTGGCAGTCCGAGTACCTGCAGTTCTTCCTCTACATCTTCGGCACGGTATGGCTGCTCCAGCGCGGGTCACCCGAGTCCAAACCGCTCGACAAGGCGGGTCTGGAGGCGGACGAGGACCAGAAGGTCGGCCGGCACGCGAAGCCGGACTCTCCGCGCTGGGCCGCGGCGGGCGGCGTACGCCAGGCCTGGTACTCCCGGTCCCTGGGCACGCTCATGTGCACGTTGTTCCTCTTCTGCTGGCTGGCCCAGTCCATCACCGGCGTGGCCGCGTACAACGAGGAGCATCTGCGGGAACTCCAGGCGCCGGTCAGCTGGTTCCAGTACCTGGGCGCCGCGGACTTCTGGAACCGCACTCTGCAGAACTGGCAGTCCGAACTCCTCGCCGTCGGGTCGATGGCCATCTTCTCCGTCTATCTGCGACAGCGCGGCTCACCGGAGTCAAAGCCGGTCGGCTCGTCCCACGACTCGACCGGCGTCGAAGGCGGCTGAAGCCGCGGGCGGCGCGTGCCCGGCCGATCACTGCTGCCCATCCACTCGTGCGTAGGGGGGAATACCCGCCTCGCCCGCTGCCTGGCGCAGGACGTCCCTGAGCATGTCCGGAGTCAGTCGGCCCGTGAACGTGTTCCGCTGGCTGACGTGGAAACAGCCGTACAGGGTGACAGGACCCGGGCCGGATTCGCCGGGCGCGTCGGCCCCTGAGCGGGCTCCGGTCGCCTGCTCCACTTCACGCTCCAGCGTCACCCGCGCGCCATGGGCGAACCGCGGCCGTGGCTTGGGCACGCGCCACCCCGCCGCCGCGAACGCCGGCAGGGCCGCCTGCCAGCCGAACGCCCCCAGAATCACCGCCGATCGCAGCCGCGGGCCCAGCAAGTCCAGCTCCCGCACGAGCCACGGCCTGCACGTGTCCCGCTCACCGGGGGTCGGCTTGTTCTCGGGCGGTGCGCAGTGCACCGGCGACGTCACCCGCAGCCCACGCAGCGTCAGGCCGTCGTCGATGGACACCGCCAGTGGGCTCGAGGCGAGACCCAGGTCGTACATCGCCTTGTACAGGACGTCTCCGGAACGGTCGCCGGTGAACATCCGTCCCGTCCGGTTCCCTCCGTGTGCCGCGGGCGCGAGCCCGATGACGAGCAGCGAGGCGTCCGGCGGCCCGAAGCCGGGCACCGGCCGGGCCCAGTACGTCCAGTCCATGAAGGCGGCCCGCTTGACCCGGCCCACCTCCTCCCGCCACTCGACCAAGCGGGGGCAGGCGGAGCACCCCGCGATGCGGGCGTCCAACTCGTCCAGCGGGTTCATTCGGGCCCGAACAGCGCGTCGTCGGTGGAACGGGCCAGGCGTGCCTGCATGTTCCGTTCCATCATCTGCAGCGCGGCGCCGGCGAGGTCACTGTGAATGCTCGCGCAGGCGTCCTCGGCCACGACCACGTCCAGGTGCCGGATGTGAGCGTCGAGCGCCGAGTAGAGGATGCACTGCTCGGTCACCTGGCCGCAGAGGAGCACGGACTCGATGCCGCGCTGGCGGAGCAGGTACTCCAGAGGGGTGTCGTAGAAGATCGAGTGCCGGGCCTTCACCACGAAGAGCGAGTCGCTCTTGGGGCGGATCGGAGCGACCAGATCGGCATGCGGGCCGCTCAGGACGATGTCCAGGAGCTCGTCGTGGTGCGAGCGCCACTGACCGAAATTGTCGTTGGCGTAGATCACCACGACGTCCTCGGCCCGCGCACGCTCGATCAGTCTGCGGACGTTGGGCAGCACTTCCTTGACCGACCTGCGGAGAATCTCCGCATCGGGGTGGTCGTACATGTTGATCATGTCGACGACGATGAGAGCCTTCACAACCATGCTCCGAGTCCATCACGTGCCTCACCGGTAATCACGGACGCCCCGCCTGAGCGCACGGCCGTGCCTCCGTCGCGTGCTCACCCGAAGATGGCTGGCGCGGCATCCGGATCCGGCGAGATGCTCCAAGTGTCCGAGTCCGCGCGCAGCCCTGTGATCGCGTTCCCGCCTGCCTGGAGAGGGAGTTGTGATGACCGTGGTCACGTCGGAGCCGTCCCAGCCCGAAGTCCGTGCGGTTGGCACGGCCGGTAGACGGCCACGGTCAGCGGGCGACCGCTTCGATGGCGAGTCGGATCTTCAGGCGGCGACCGGTCATGCCCTTCGCCGTGGTCACGCCGAACGCGTACCGGTCGATGACGGCTGTCCCCTCGACGGACAGCCGTCGGCCGTTCCGCGCGACCGCGCCGACGCTGACGGCGACGGGCTGCGTGACGCCTCGTACCGTCAACTCCCCTTGCAGCACTGCCGTGCCCGTCTCGGATTCCGTCACCCGGCGACCGCGGAACTCGATCTCCGGATGCCTGGCCGCGTCGAGGTAGTCGGCGGAGGTGACGTGCCGGTCGCGGCGCTCCAGACCCGAGTCGAACGAGTCCGTCGTGACCGTCACATCCACTGAGGAGTCCTCGACGGGATCAGCCACGGTGATGCGGCCCCGGCTGATGCCGAAGGCGCCCCTGACCGGGAACAGGCCGAAGACCGTGCGCGTTTGGAACCGCACCGTCGAAGCCGCCGCGTCGATCTCGTACGTGCCGCTCTCCGGCACCCTTTGATCTTTCCTAGCCGCAGGAACCATGACCTCCGCGCCTCCCTCTTCCGCCGTCCGCGGTGGCTCGGCCATCCCGCGGTCACTCAACTCAGCGTGCCCGCGGAGCGAGATGCGGGGCAGATCCGGATGTCGCCGATCCCCCGGTACACATGTCATGTGTCCCGGACGGTCAGTGGCGGGTGAGTTCGCCGCTGAGCTTCTCGTGGAGCTGGGCACTCGGCCTGTTCAGGCCGATGATCTCGACCGTCTTGCCGCGCTGGGCGTACTTGGTCCCGATCGCGTCCAGGGCGGCGACGGAGGAGGCGTCCCAGATGTGGGCGGCCGTCAGATCGACGACGACCTTGTCGGGGTCGCCGGCGTAGTCGAACTGTCCGACGAGGTCATTGGCGGAGGCGAAGAACAGCGCGCCTGTGACCGAGTACGTGACCTTGCCGGCGTCTTGGTCAGTGATGGCTGTGACCTCCGCGAGGTGGGCGACGCGCTTGGCGAAGACGACCATCGCGGTGATCGATCCCGCGACCACGCCGACGGCGAGGTTGTGCGTGGCGACCACGCACGCCACGGTGACGGCCATGACCGTGATCTCACCGGCCGGCATCCGCTTCAGTGTCTTCGGTGCGATGGAGTGCCAGTCGAAGGTCGCGAAGCAGACCATCACCATCACGGCGACCAGCGCGGCCATGGGGATATCGGAGACGACGGGCCCGAAGACGATGCACAGGACCATCAGGAAGGCGCCCGCGAGGAAGGTGGACAGGCGGGTGCGGGCCCCGGACACCTTCACGTTGATCATCGTCTGGCCGATCATGGCGCAGCCGCCCATGCCGCCGAAGAAGCCGGTGACGATGTTGGCGACGCCCTGGCCGATGGACTCACGGGTCTTGGAGGAGCGGGTGTCGGTGATGTCGTCGACGAGCTTGGCGGTCATCAGGGACTCCATCAGGCCGACCAGCGCCATGGCGAGCGCGTAGGGCGCGATGGTGGCCAGGGTGTCGAGTGTGAAGGGCACGTCCGGCAGGCCGGGCACCGGCAGCGAAGAGGGCAGCTCGCCCTTGTCGCCGACGGTCGGCACGGCGATCCCGGCGGCGACCGTGATCACCGTGAGGGTCACGATGGACACGAGGGGTGCCGGGATCACCCTGGTGACCTTCGGGAAGAACACCATGAGGGCAAGACCGGCCGCGATCAGCGGGTAGACGGGCCAGGGCACGTGGTGCATCTCGGGGACCTGCGCCATGAAGATCAGGATGGCGAGGGAGTTGACGAAGCCGACCATCACGCTGCGGGGCACGAAGCGCATCAGCCTGGCGACACCGACCGCGCCGAGGACGATCTGGAAGACGCCGGCCAGGATGACGGCGGCGACCAGATAGCCGAAGCCGTGCTCGCGGTTGAGCGGGGCGATGACCAGAGCGACGGCGCCGGTCGCGGCGGAGATCATCGCGCGGCGTCCGCCGACGACCGAGATCACCACGGCCATGGTGAAAGAGGCGAACAGACCGATCGCCGGGTCGACCCCGGCGATGATGGAGAACGAGATCGCCTCGGGGATCAGCGCGAGCGCGACGACCAGACCGGCGAGCACCTCGGTGCGCCAGACCTTCGGATCGGACAGCCAGTCGGGGCGCAGGCCACGCAGCCGGGCGGCCGGGGACAGTGCGGACGTGGACAAGAGTGGTACCTGTCATGCTCGGGCAGCGCCTGGCATCACCCTGGGCGTGCGGAAGAGTGGGCCGCGAGCGCTGCTCTCAGCGGCTGCGACACGGCGGAGGTCACGGATGGCGTCCCGATCCGTGAGCGGGGCGCCGCGCGGGCCGAACCCGGCAGCCGCCGACTCTACCCTAACGTTACGGTAGAGATCGAAGGTGGCCGCCCCGGCGGCGACGAGTGACGAGGAAGGCAGGCGCGTGGGCGGCGAGCACATGCAGATCGGTGAGGTCGCCGCGCGGACCGAGCTGTCGCTGCGCACCATCCGTCATTACGAGGACACCGGCCTCGTCATCCCCTCCGCCCGCTCCCAGGGCGGATTCCGTCTGTACACCGAGGACGACGTGGCCCGTCTGATGGTCATCCGCCGCATGAAGCCGCTCGGCTTCACGCTGGACGAGATGCGCGATCTGCTCGCCACCACCGACCGCCTGGACCACGGCGAGGAACTGTCACCCGCGCGGCGCGAGGAGCTGGTGACGCGGCTGCGCGGCTTCGAGGAGGCCACGCAGCAACGGGTGCGGGATCTGCGTACGCAGTTGGCGCGGGCCGAGGAGTTCGCCGCCACGCTGCGCGCGCACCTCCCCCACGCCGAGCCTCAGTCGCCGGCGCCCTTCCCGATGTAGATCTCGGCGAACGCGGCAGCGGCGGCCGGCGAGCCGAGGATTCTGCGCAGCCGGGCGGCCGCGGTGCCCGCCTTGAACGGGATACCCGACGACGTCCCGTGGAACAGTTCCGAGAGCCACCGGGAGAACTCCTGGTACTGCCACACCCGCGGCAGGCAGGCATCCGAGTATCCGCTCAAGTCGCTGTCGTCCCCTTCCGCGCAGTAGGCGACGAGGGCATCGCCGAGCACCATGGCGTCGTGCAGTGCCAGGTTCATTCCCTTCGCGGCGATCGGGGCGACGAGGTGCGCGGCGTCGCCCGCGAGGTACAACCGCCCGTGGGACATGGGCTCCACGACGTAGTTGTGCATGTCGAGGACACGCTTCTCGATCAGGCGCCCCTCGGTGAGCGGCGGCGCCCCCGCCACCGCGAGGCGGGCGTGCAGCTCGGACCAGACACGCTCGTGCGGCCAGTTCTCGGGGTCGTCACCGGGCGGGCACTCGAGGTAGTAGCGGGTGACCTCGGGGCTCCTGGCCATGTGGGCCGCGAAGCCGCGCGGGTGGATACCGAAGACGACGCAGTCCGAGGACGGTGGCGCCTGGGCGAGGAGGGCGAGCCAGCCGATGCCGTAGTCGTGCCGGGCGATGGTGGCCCCCTCCGTCCCCAGGTAGGCGCGCGTCACGCCGCGCGCGCCGTCGCAGCCCGCGATCGCGTCGCAGTCGACGCGTAGGCGCTCACCCGTCTCCGGGTCGGTGTACGACACCGAGGGACGGTCCGTGTCGATGCCGTGCAGTTCCACGTCGCGTACGCCGAAACGGATGTCGCCGCCCGCCCGGTCGGCGTAGGCGCGCACCAGGTCCGTCACCAACAGGGGCTGGGGATAGACGAAGTGGCGATGCCCGGAGAGCTCCCCGTACGCGAAACGGTGGCGCTCCCCTGCCCATCGGAATTCGCACTCACCATGCGTCTGCGCGTGGGCGAGCAGCCGGTCGGCGAGCCCCCGCTGTTCCAGGGCGCGCACCACCCGTTCCTCGATGAAGCCCGCGCGGGGGCGCTGTTCGATGAACTCTCTGCTCTCCGTCTCCAGAACCACGCAGTCGACGGCGGCGGTACGGAGGATGTTGGCGACGGCAAGGCCCGCCGGTCCGGCTCCTACGACGACGACGCGGGTACGCCGTCGCGGCGCGGAGGGCTCGGGAGATGAGTCGGGGTTCATCCGGGAATTATGACGGGGACACGACCAGAGGACGACGCCGGACAGCCCGCATCGGATGTGGTGCGACAATCTGCCCGAGACCACGCCCGTGCCCGATCTCCGGTGCGTCGGTCTCGTTGCGGGAGGCGCCGGTCACGGACGTCCCCGGGGCAGCGGCGCCCCGGCGGACCGGCGGTGGGGAGGAATCGATGCTGGCGGAGTGGCGGTACATCGCCAAAGGCGTGCGGGTCGTTCCCGAACCCGTGGCCACGCCCTTCATCTGGACGGGAGCGTACGCGGGCGCCTTCGTGCTGGTGATGGTGCTCGATCTGCTGGGTGCGCTCGACCGTACAGGGATCGCGCTCGCGGCTCTCTCCGTGCTGGCCGCGCTGCTGGGCGTGCGGGGCCGTTTCATCGCGGCACCGGGGACGGCTCTGTTGTGCTGGATGCTCCTGAACGTCTTCGCCGCGCACCCCATCGGGGAGATCTCCTGGGCCGGGCACCGGGATCCCGAGTGGATCACGTGCCTGCTGGCCGCGGCTCTCGTCGGCACGACGGCGGGCCGCGTGCTGCACGCGCGCGCCGCGTACCGCCGCCTCGGCCCGTACGACGGGACGGGCTGACCGGCGAAATGCGTTTCCTGCGGCGCTGTGCTGGTTCTACTGTGACGCGGTGACGACTCAAGTGATCGTTCTCAACGGCGGGTCCAGCTCCGGGAAGTCCGGCATCGTACGGTGTCTGCAGGCGGTGCTGCCCGATCCATGGCTGGCCTTCGGCTGCGACACGCTGGTCGACGCGATGCCCGCGTCCATGAGGACCGCGTCGGAGGGGATCGAGTTCGGCGCGGACGGCGAGGTGATCGTAGGCCCCGCATTCCGGATGCTGGAGGCGGCGTGGGTCGAAGGGGTCGCGACGATGGCCCGCGCCGGCGCCCGGGTCATCGTCGACGAGGTCTTCCTCGGTGGTGCGGCGTCTCAGGAGCGGTGGCGCAAGTCCCTCGGTGATCTGCGGGTGTTGTGGGTCGGCGTCCGCTGTGACAGCACGGTCGCCGCCGGCCGGGAGACGGCGCGGGGCGACCGGGTGGCCGGGATGGCCGCCTCCCAGGCCGAAGTGGTCCACCACGGCGTGCTCTACGACATGGAAGTGGACACCACGCGCACCGAGTCCCTGGACTGCGCGCGAGCCATCGCCGCCCGGGTCGGCTGAGCGGCGACGCGGCGGCCCCGGCGGCTTCAGGCGCCCGTGAGCGCGGCGACGACCCGTTCGGTCATGTCCTCCCGGGCGTTCAGCGGGGTAGGGGTGTAGGTGAGCACGAAGCGACGCTGCTGATCGCGCGTGGAGAAGATCCGGGTGCGGTAGCCGTACCACTCGCCCGTCTTTCCCCAGAAGGTCACGCCGTTCACCGTGGCCTTCTGCAGACCCATGCTGTAGCGCGCCGGGCTGCCGTCCAGCATGAGCACGTCGGCGGGCGGCGGCGTGAACAGCTTCTCCATCGCGTGGGGCGGCAACAGCGCGCCTCGGAACAGTGCTTCCAGGAAGCGGGACAGATCGTCGACGGTCGAGACCAGTTCGCCCTCGCCCCAACTCGACGACGGATTGCAGACGGTGACGTCCCGCAGCGACCCGTCGGACATGCGCAGGTAACCCCGCACGTGCGAGCCGTGCAGTCGTATGTCGTCGCCCGGTATCGACGTCCGTTCGAGGCCCAGCGGACGCAGGATGCGCTCCCTGATCACATCGCCGTAACGCATCCCGCACAGACGCTCGATGAGCAGGGCGAGCAGGACGTAGTTGATGCCCCGGTACTCCTGCTTGGTGCCGGGCGGGAACTTGAGCGGTCCATGCGTGACCGTCGCCACCAGCTCCCGCGGCGTCCACCGGTCGAATCTGTGCCGGATAACCTCTTCGGGAGTACGCGGCGCGGGCATGCCCCGGTGATCGGGCAGGCCGCTGGTGTGGTTCAGAAGCTGCGCCACGGTGATGCGGGCGAAGCTCCGCGGAAGCAGACCCGGCAGACAGCGGCCGATCGCGGCATCCAGCTCCACGCGGTGCTGCGCGACCAGTTGCAGGACGACTGCCGCGATGAACACTTTGGTGACGCTGCCCGCGCGGAACGCGTCGTCCGGTTCGGCGGCACGGCCACTCGCGAGGTCGGCCACGCCCGCGGTTCCGGACCAGGAGCCCTCCGAGCCGGCGACATGTAACTGCGCGGACGTCGATGGCGGACGCGTGAGATCGGAGATGGCGGCCCGCAGCGCGGCCGGGTCGAGTGGCGGGAGCGCGGTGGCCTCGACGGCGTCGGCCGAGGCGGTGGGCCTCGCAACTGCCCGGGCCACAGCGCCCGGTGCCGTGGACAGAAGAGCCCCGGCCGCGACGGCTCCGCCGACCAGGGACCGGCGCGAGAGAGAGTGCGATGTCATGCCGCTCATCCTGTCGAAGCCGAACTCGCTCGCCATCAGGGATCTCCCTGATCCCACCCCTGATCGAACCCGGACTCCTTCTCCCTGGTGCCGCTCGATCGAAAAGAACCGCATAAGGCCGACGGGAGAACGGGAATTCAATTCGGTAGCGGCATTTCCTCAGTTCCGGAAATACCTGATGGCGCCCGGGGCATGAAGTGCCTCGGACGCCATCGGTGTCAGTGGGGCGGCGTGGTCACACCCCCGGTCGTGCCCGCGCGAGCGTCAGTGGCCCGGGCCCAGACCGCCGTAGTAACCGCCGAGCTGGTCCCGGTAGGCGGGGTCGCCCAGGTGCTTCTCCTTGTCGAACTCCGGCGCGTCCTTGATCTGGTCCTTGGTGCGTGAGACCAGGATCTTCCGCGCCTCGTGGTCGATGGCGGTGACGGTGCTCGCGGGCAGCAGCACCTCCTTGCCGAAGATCCACACTCCGGTGTCGACGACGATGTACTGGTTGGCGACCTCGTTCGAGTGCTTGTCGACCTTGCCGATGTGACCGTCCGCGGCCTCGACCTTGTAACCCGTCAGGTCGGCGTCCGGGCCGTGCCCGGCGGTGGGAGCGTAGCTCCAGATTTCGTTGCTCATCGAGAACTCCTCAATTGGTTTTCCCTGAAACGCAGGGATTCACATAGCGGGAGGAGATGATCAACCTCCAACGCATCGGGTGCCCTGCCAAAAAGACGCCAAACAGAAACTTCCGGCCGTATCACCGCGGCTGCTTCCGCCGCGGTGTCAGAGCAAGTCCCGGGGCACGGTTTCATTCCAGGTACGCGAGAAAACCCGCCTGTCGCCCTCGTAACCGTCCAGGGTGGCGTCCACCCGGAAGTTCTCCTCGTCGCAGCTGAGGACCGTGCGGGTCTCCACCCGTACGTCCCAGTCGTCTCGCCGGAAAGTCATCGTCCAGGCCGACTCACCGGTGGCGGATGTGAAGTCCTCGGCCACGGAGGTGTAGCGCTCGTAGGCCCGGCGGCCGACGTCGAGGTTGATGTCCTCGAGCCGCACCGTCCCCCGGTCCTTGACGATCTCCAGCTCCGCCGCGTAGTCGACCAGGTCACGCTTGACCTGCCAGCGCTCCTCGGGGGCGACCAGTTGGACGGGAGACCTCGGCCGGGTGCCTTCCGGCTCGTCGAAGGGCTGCTCCGGCAAGGCATCGGGCTCCTCCACCGGGCGGACCGGGAGTGTCAGGGTGCTCGATGTCTCGTACACGGTCAGGAGTACCGGCTTCGGCGGTGGCCAGGCCAGCGGCCAGTACGAGGTGGAGAGGGACAGGCGGATGCGGTGACCTGGCGGGAAGGCCTGGGCGACGCCGTTGAGCGGGATGACCGCGCGGTAGCGGCGCCCCGGTTCGAGCGGACGCGGATCGCCGTGCGCCTCGCTGCGGGTGAGGTTGAGCAGGCCGTAGCTGACCCGGGTGGCGCTGCCGTCGGGGGCCACGTCGGAGAGGCGGGCCGCGACCATGGCGACGGGTTCGCTGACGCTCAGGTCGAGTTCGACGCTGGGCGAGCCGAGGATCTCCGTGCGCTCGGTCAGCCGGTCGGTCTGGAAGACCAGCGAGCCGCCGTCCTCCTCACGCTGGTCGTAGGGCAGGTCGGGGGGCGCGTTGTAGGA
The DNA here is from genome assembly GCF_055577645.1 of Streptomyces sp. NPDC033180. Classification (NCBI taxonomy): domain Bacteria; kingdom Bacillati; phylum Actinomycetota; class Actinomycetes; order Kitasatosporales; family Streptomycetaceae; genus Streptomyces; species Streptomyces sp. NPDC033180. The sequence goes on from NZ_JBVIPU010000002.1 coordinate 466,652, forward strand.
GGCCCACTTCCCGCCGAACTGGCCTACGGACAGCGGCGATTGGACGGAAAGGCCCTCTTCGGGTGCAGCGGCATCGGCCGGAGCGTCGAGCTGAGCCACCGGGTCGGAGAGACCGTGGCGCGTCAGGCGCCGCACGACCGGAGTGATGTGCGGGGAGGGCCAGGACGGCTCTCCCACCCAGCGGCCCGGACGTTCCTCGTACGACGTGGAAGGCGGCACGCTGTCCTGCATCCACGTCCGCAGCATCGGCCCTTCCATGACGCCGTTGTCGACGCCCTTCAGCCAGTGGTCCCACCAGCGCACCACTTCCTGGAGATAGCCGATGGCGGGGCCCGGTTCGCCGAGGTGCGGAAACTTGTGGGACCAGGGGCCGATCAGACCCTTGCGCGGCACGTCCAGGTTTCCGAGCAGCCGTGTCACCGCGTTCGAGTAGCCGTCCGCCCAGCCGCTCGACGCGAGGACGGGACAGCGTACGGCCTGGTAGTCCTCGCAGACCGAGGCGTGCCGCCAGTAGTCGTCGCGGCGCTGGTGCTTGAGCCATTCGAGCACCCAGGGGCGGGTGCCCTCCATCCGCTCGTGCCACATGTCGCGCCACCGGTCACCGACCATGGCCGGGTCCGGCGGCATGGTGCCGTAGGCGAACATGGTGCCCGCCTCGGCGAGGTTGTCGGACAGCAGCTGGCCGCCCATGTAGTGCATGTCGTCGGCGTACCGGTCGTCGGTGAACGACGCGATGACGATGGCGCGCAGGCTCTCCGGCTGTCGTGCGGCGACCTGGAGCGCGGCGAACGCGCCCCAGGAGATCCCCATCATGCCGGTGGTGCCGTCGCACCAGGGCTGGTCGGCGAGCCAGGCCAGGATGTCCTCGGCGTCGGTCTGCTCCTGCTCCAGGTACTCGTCCTTGAGTACCCCTTCGGAGTCGCCGGTGCCGCGCAGGTCGACGCGGACGCAGGCGTAGCCGTGCCCGGCGATGTAGGGGTGGTGGATGGAGTCGCGCTCGGCGGTCAGGTCGCGCTGGCGGTAGGGAATGTACTCCAGGACCGCCGGGACGGGTTCCTGGTCGGAGGACGTCGGCCGCCAGATGCGGGCCGCGAGGCGGGTTCCGTCCGCCGCGGGGATGGTGACGTTCTCCTCTTCCTTGGTCTCGTACGGAAGGTCGCTCACATAGCGCAAGCCGGGTCGCTCCTTCGTGGTGCGGAGGTGTTCGCGATTCAGTCGTTCTTCGTGTCGCGCCCACCCGGTTCGGCCTCGTCGAAGGTGAGGCCGAGGGCAGCCACGCACTGGTCGTACTTGGTCCGGATGTCCTCCTCGCTCTCCCCGCCCGTGAAGATGTGAGCCACCTCGTAGCTGTAACTGTCCTGTTCGGATGCGTCCGACAGGCGCTGCCCCTCCTCGACCACCACGTCGACGCGCACGCCCGGGATGCGGCGCTCGATGCTCTCGATGTCCTTGCGGGAGGGCACGTTGTGGACCGTGGCGTCGGCGAACCAGCGGTAGTACCACTTGGCGGCCGTCTTGTACTGGCCCTGGCGGTAGGGCAGTTCGGGGTCCTTGCCGAGCGCGAGGCTCAGCATGCAGTGGTGGTTGGGCACCCCGTCGACGAACTCGAACATCTCCGCGTGCGACTGGGAGTGGCGCGGGTTGATCTCGAGGAGGTTGAGCGCATCGGACCGCGGATCGTAGAAGTACTCGATGCTGAAGGTCGCCGCCTCCATGCCGATCTGCCGCATGACCCGCTCCGACACGTCCCGCAGCCGCTCGATCACGGGTCCGGGGAGAGTGGAGGGGTACTGGTGGCGCAGGAAGCACGACGAGTCGGGGTACTGAATCGAGTCGATGATGCCGTAGACGGTGACCTCGCCCTCGTGGACGTAGCCCTCGACCGCGACCTGGATGCCGTTCAGCGCGCCTTCGGCCAGGCATACCTGGCCGCCCACGTCGGCCATCTCCGGGGGCAGCTCGACGCGGGCGAGTATGTCCTCGAAGGGACGCCCGATGCGCCCCATCCCCTCACGGATGCGGTCGGCCGCCTCCGTGAACTCGGTCTGATCCTTGACCCCGTATGCCAGTTCCGATGAGTACGACAGGGCCGGCTTGAGCCACATCGGGAAGTCCATGCCCTCGGGAGGCTTGGGATCGGCGCTTTCCATGTCGACCCTGCCGAACGGCGGATGCGCGTCGGTGACCCGCCGCTGTTCCAGTCGGCTCCAGTACTTGTGCTCGCACTTGACCACGGAGTCCAGACTGGTGCTGCGCGTCCCGTAGCGCTCGGCGAGGATCGGCACGAGCGTGCTGACGGGGAAGTCCCAGTAGCCGACGATCGCGTCGATGTGACCGTCGAACGCGTCGAGGATCCGCTCGGCCTCGGCGAGAAGGCCGGGGACCGACACCTCGCCGCTCTGCAGCTCGTCGACGGTGAGCAGGGGGTGAAAGACGTAGTCCTGCGCGTCCGGCACGGCGCGCAGCGTCGGCAGATTGGCCTCGTCGAGGCCGAGCACGAAAATGTTGTACGGCATGGCGCCCTTTCGATGGTTGGGTGCCACAGCTGTTCCGCTGGGTGGCAGGGATGGCCGCGTACCCACAGCACAGTGGCGCAATCCCCACCCCTCGTCCCGCATCGGCCCCGCTCGCGTGACCAGCGCCGCACGGCGGGCGCCGCACGTGTGCTTCACGGTTCGTCGGGCACCAGGGACGGACGACAGTCGCGGGAGCGAGCCCCGAGCACCCGAAGGAACCCATGAGGCCGAGGAGACACGCAGTCGGTCCGATACGTCACCGTGCGTCATCACCCGAGTGGTGGCCGGTGCCGGAACAGCGGAGGGTGGTGAGAGGGCGGAGCGAGGAGGGATTCCGCCCGGCCGGCCCCACAACGACCGGAGGTGCGTGATGATCGCCGACACGACAGCGGGTGTGACCCCGGGGCATCTGATGACCCTTCCCGGCGTCTATGCACCGCAGGACGACACGGGCCTCCTCGCACGCGCACTGTGCCGAGAGGACATCGGTCCGGGTACGGACGTACTGGACCTCGGCACCGGCAGTGGCGCTCTGGCCGTCCACGCGGCGCGGCTCGGCGCCCGGGTGACGGCGGTGGACATCGCCCGGCGTGCCGTCCTGACCGCCCGCCTCAACGCGCTGGCGGCGCGGCAGCGCGTCACCGTCCTGCGGGGCGACCTCACGGCCGCCGTTCCCGGCAGGTCCTACGACTTCGTGGCGAGCAATCCCCCGTACGTGCCCTCCCCCTCCGGCCGGCTGCCGCGGCGCGGGGCGGCCCGCTCCTGGGATGCTGGGCAGGACGGTCGGGCAGTGGTCGACCGCATCTGCGACGCGGCCCCCGAAGTGCTGCGCCCCGGAGGTGTGTTGCTCATGGTCCACTCGGCTCTGTGCGACGCCGACAAGACGCTGCGGCGTCTTACGAAGGCAGGCCTGGAGACCTCGGTGGCCGACCGCGCCCTGATCCCGCTCGGGCCGGTCCTGCGCTCCCGCCTGGACTTCCTGCGCAGCCAGGGGCTGTTGGGGGACGAGGACAAGGAAGAACTGGTGGTCATCCGTGCCGAACGCACCTGAGCCCGCACCGACCGCACGGGACCAGCGGACCCGCCGCGTCACGATCGACCCGGAGGGCCCGCTGCTCGTCGAGGGTCCTGTCGAGGTGGTCGCGGAGGACGGCAGCGTCATCGCGTCCCGGCGCTTCACCGCCGCGATCTGCACCTGCCGCCGCAGCCGGACCTACCCGTGGTGCGACACCAGTCACCGCCGCCGCGTGAGGCCCGAGGACACGGCCTCGGCAGCCACCGCGCCGGACGCCGACACCGACACCGACACCGACACCGAGGATGCCGAAAAGACGATGGGGGAGGAAAAACCCGATGCCCGTTGAGAACCAGGCCGCCTCCGACGGTGTCCGCGAGTCGCGCCGCGCGAGCCCCGCGCTGCCCGAGCCCCGCGGCGTGCTGTCCCGCCTCGTGGTCGGCACGCTGCGTTCCGGGGGGAGCCCCGGCCCGCTGCCCCTCGACACACACGACGCCGACCCCTACGGAGACGATCTGCAGCTCGCTCTCTACACGCTGTACGAGCTGCACTACCAAGGCTTCGACGGGGTCCGCGAGGATCTCGAATGGGACCCCGAGCTCCTGGGACTGCGGCGTGCGCTCGAAGGGCGCTTTCTGGGCGCCCTGCGCGCCAACTGCCGTTCCACGGACAGCGCCGAACGCGCCTTGGCGGACCTGCTGGTGGAGCCCATCGGTCACAGCGACACCAGTGTCAGCCACCACCTCCAACGCGACGGGGAACTGTGGCAGTTGAGGGAGTACGCCGCGGCGCGCTCCCTGTACCACCTCAAGGAGGCCGACCCGCACGCCTGGGTCATCCCCCGGCTGCACGGCCGCGCCAAGGCGGGCATGGTGGCCATCGAGTTCGACGAGTTCGGAGCCGGGCGGGCGGAGGACATCCATGCCCGCCTCTTCGCCGACCTCATGGCGGACCTCTCGCTGGAGACGGCGTACGGGCACTATCTCGACGCCGCTCCGGGCGAGGCGCTCGCGACGGTCAATCTGATGTCCCTGCTCGGCCTGCACCGGGCGCTGCGCGGCGCGCTGGTCGGACACTTCGCCGCCGTCGAGGTGACCTCGTCGCCGGGGTCGCGGCGGCTGGCCAAGGCCATGCGCAGGATCGGCACCGGGCGGGCGGCCGAGCGGTTCTACGACGAGCACGTGGAGGCCGACGCCGTTCATGAACAGGTGGTGCGCCGCGAGGTGATCGGTGGCCTCCTCGCGAGTGAACCCGGCCTCGAGGCGGACGTGGTCTTCGGCATCGAGGCCACGGGTTTCCTGGAGGACCGCCTGGGTGCACGACTTCTGTCCGCCTGGCGCGACGAACGCAGCGCGCTGCGCACGCCGTTGACGGCGGACTGACGGCGGACTGACGGCGGACTGACGGCGGCGGACCGACGGCGGGCCGACTGCCGCGATCACCTCCCGCGTTCGGTCGCCGCCCGACCGCGCACTCTGCCGATCTGGGTCAGCGCCTCCCGCAGGCTGGTGGGCCGCAGCGCTCCACGAACCGCCGGACCTGACCACCCGGGCCCGCCGAGCATGACCACGGGACGGCCGCGGGCGCCGCGCAGCCCCCACCGGGTGTCGGCGATGTGCCGGGCCAGCGGAACGCTCGCGGTGGAGCGGGCCTGTGCCCACAGCACGACGACGGCCGGACCGGTCCTGCGCACCGCGGCCGAGACCGCCTCGACCGGCACGGCCGCGCCGAACATGCGCTGGGGTACGCCGAGTTCACCCAGCGCCGCGCTGAGCGCCTCCAGCGGGAGTGAGTGCTGTTCACCCGGTACGCAGGCGAGGACGAGGGGCGCGTCCGCGTCCGGTGCGCTCGGCGGGGCCGGAGCCGCGGGGGCCGTGGCGCAGCGGTGCAGGGTGCGGGAGACGTGCCAGGAGAGCAGGTGCTCGACCTCCACGTAACGGTCGCCGGCCTCTTCCCACTTGCGGCCCACCGCGTGCAACGTCGGCACCATCACCTCCTGCCACGCGGTGACCAGACTGTGGCTCGCCACCGCGTCGGCCAGTAGGTCCTGCAGGGCGGGGACGTCGAGCCGTACGGCGGCGCGTGAGAGTCCACGTCGGCGGCGGAGGAACGTGTCGGGTGACGGCATCGGGACAGGGCCCGCGGGCCGTCGCTGTCGCGGCACGGCGGACTGTCCGGGCGCGGGCACGGCGCCGGCCCCGGGGTCGAGCAGCTTGAGGGCCTCGTGAGCGGCCACGGCCGGCGGCATCCCCGAGGAGGTGAGGCGGCTCATCTCCTCCACCATGGCGACGTCACGCTCGGACCAGCGGCGGTGGTGACCGGGATCGCGCCGGGCCGGGCCCAGACCGTATCTGCGGTCCCAGGTCCGCAACGTCGTCGGTGACACCCCGAGCCGTCGCGCCAGGGCACCGGTGGTGACTCCGGTGATCGCCGATTCGCTGCCCTGACCGCGGCGTTGGCCCTCGCTCATCCGGCCACGATACGACGCACAACCGATGCGGGTTGCCATGCGCCAGCGGCTGTTTCCAGGATGACCGGATCGCGGACACGGCGACGAGGCGGCTGCCCGTTTCCGTTCGGTCGTACGGCGATTGCGATCGCCGGGAGGAGCTGACGAGACGCCCATGAGCACACCGGCGCCACAGCAGATGCGAGCCCCCGTCAGGGACGCCGGAGACGAGGCGGGCATCACGGCGGTGTACCGCCGGTGGGGGCCGCTGGTGCACGCCCTGGCCCAGCGCGCGCTCGGCGACAGCCGCGAGGCGGAGGACATCACACAGCAGGTGTTTCTCGCCGCATGGCGCGGCCGGTCCGGTTACCGTCCCGAACTCGGCAGTCCGGCGGCCTGGTTGACGGGGATCGCCCGGCACCGGATCGCGGACGCGCTCAGCGCGCGCGCCCGACGGGCGGCGCTCGTCCAGGGTGCGGGGGCTCAGTACGCCACCATGGACCACCGGGCGAACGAGGACATGGAATCGGCGGTCGACCGGACGCTGATGACGCAGGAGTTGGCGAGGCTGCCGGGCCCGCAGCGGGCCGTGTTGCGCATGGCGTTCTACGAGGACCTGACCCATCCGCAGATCGCCGAGCGCACCGGGTGGCCGCTGGGCACGGTCAAGAGCCATGCCCGGCGCGGCATGCGCAGTCTGCGCCTGCGCCTGGAGGACGTACAAGGCGGCCGGTGAGAAATTCTCGGGCGCGGGTGCATCCATGCAGCGGGCTTCCACGGAAGTAGGAAGTGGCTCGTCGTGACCGTTCCCTGAGCCTGAGGTCGGCAGATCCGCCCGGACCCTGCCTCCTGTCGGCCTCAGCGGAGTCGGTGCCGCTGAGGCCGTCGTCGTTCCCCTCGAAACGGCGACCGTGCGGGCTGTGGGTGGCGCATGTGTCGGTGGCGCCGCCCACAGCCGGCGACGCACTGCTCAGGGCTCACTGCTCAGGGCTCACTGCTCAGGCGGCGTATCCCTTCGGCGGGATCAGGGTGGCGAGCTGGTCGAAGGAGAGCCAGTAGACCTGGTTGCCGCCGAAGGAGGCGGGGTCGGCGATCAGGACGGTGCGGTTCGCGTCGTCGTAGCCGATGACCGTGAAGTAGTGGTAGATCGTCTGGTCCGGCGGATAGCCGGGCGGCTGGTTGCCGGGTGGGGCCACGATGTTGGTCACCAGCGGGTAGTTGTTGCCGATGTCCAGGACGATGTCGTTCCACAGCAGGTCCTTCTGGGCCTGGGTGGGCGGATCGTTCGGCATCTCCTTGGTCTCGTACCAGCCGGTGCCGAGGTTGGCGTTGAGCACGCCGGTCACCTGGCTGATGTGATCGGTGCCCGCCTCGGTGGTGCCGAGCTGCTCGGCCAGCGCACCCTGGCCGGGCGGGGCGATCCGTGCGGACAGGGCGATGCGGGTGGCGGCGGGTCCGCACCAGTAGCCGGTCTCCTGAACCTGGTAGTCGACCGGGAGCGTGTGCGCGCTCTTGGTGCGCGCACCGCCTACGCGCAGCCGGGTGCCGGGCTCGTTCTGTCCGCTGACGACCGCGGTCCCGGCCTTCGAGCCGTGTCCGAGGACGGACACGCTGTGCGGGGGTGCGGGTTCCGCCCGGGCGGCGGCCGGGGTGGCGAGGGCGCCGACCGCTGCCACGGCGATCGCTGTGGAGACAAGTCTCTTGCGCATACGGGCTCCTGGGGTGAGGTGCAGCGTTGAGAGGTGGGAGGTGCGTAGGACGCTGAGTGGCCGGGGCGGCCGGGATCAGGGAATCGGCGGGACCGTGGGCCCCTCCTGGGCGAGCAGGTCGCGGGCGAACTGCTCCCACTGCGCGTAGCGGTCGGGATGGGCGGAGACCTGGACGGCCTGGCAGACGTCGCCCGGGGGCATGGTCTGCCAGCCGTCGATCTGGATGAGCCCCGGGTTGCTGCCGAAGGGGGCCACTCCGTAGAAGGACTTGGAGGAGGTGGCGACGTCGGTGATCTGCTCGGGTGTGCCCCAGCCGGTGCTCGGGCGCTGTTGGAAGATCCCCAGGGAGTCGTGGTCCACCGGCGTCAGGTAGTTGACGAACTTCGACTCCTGCATGGCGGTCATCAGTGCGATGACCAGGCCCTGTTCGGGGATCTGCGCGCCCTTGCCGACCCCGATGACGGTGCGTGCGTTGGCGAGTTCCTCGGGCCCGAGGTCGGCAACTGTCCGGAAGGTTTGCCGCAGTTCGGCGTCGGACGCCTGCTGCAGGGCTCTGGCGGTCGCACTGTCGACCGAGCCGGTTCGTGGCAGGCCGTGACGCTCCTGGAACCACTTCAGGCCGTGCCCGGAGGATGCCACGGAGGCCGTGGGCGGCGCGGAGGCCTGGGCGGTGCCGGGCACGGCGCAGAGAGTGCCGGCGACGGCGAGCGAGGCGGCCACGGCCGCGCGGCGGGTGAGGGTACGAGTAGTGCGCAACGCCACTCCTTCTTCGGGTCGTCGTTGCGTTCCCTCGTGCCGCGCGCGGGAGTTCACACATGGACGCGCGTTGAACGGCGCGCGCAGGACGGGGTGTTGGGACGCAACACGGTGGGGGGATGCGTGTGCAACAGCCCGGCCAGCTTCCTTGCATGCCCATGCCAGACGCAATCGATGAAAGCCCAGACTTACGACCCGCAGCTGCGCAGCAGCGCGCGTCCTTCCGCCGTGGCGACATGGAGCGAACGCCCCGCTCTGCGGACCGTGGTCAGCAGGCCCGCCGTACGCAGCACCTTGACGTGCTGACTGATGGCCGGGTGGGTGACCGCCAGGAGGCGGGCGAGCTCGACCGTGGACGACCCGGTGCGGGCCGCCCTGAGCACGGCGGCGCGCGTGTGCCCGATGAGGGGCCCCAGGGCGCCGTGGTCCGGACGGTCGGCGGGTGCGGGATCGTGGGTCCAGTCCATGGCGTGGTCTATGGGATAGACCAGGACAGGCGGCAGTGCGCCGTCGGCAAGCGTGACGGGTGTGGGCCAGCAGAAGAACGAGGGCTGCAGGGTGAGGCCTCGCCCGTCGAGAAGCAGCTCCTGATCGACCGGATAGTCGACCTCCAACACCGGTGGGCGCCAGCGCAGTTGAGGCCCGAGCTCGGCTAGCAGCCCGTCGGTTCCGCCGTCGAGGAGGCTGTGCAGGCGGATGATGCGGTCGGCGTCGATCTGGGCGTGGATGCGGGGCCAGAACGGTGCGAGCGCCTCCAAGTGGTACGTATGGAGCGCTTGCCCCAGCTGCCGGAGCGCGGCGGCGTCGCCTTGCGCCAGCGACTTCGTCCAGCCCGGCAGCCGACGCGATGCGGCCACCCGCGTCAGATCGGTGCGCAACCGCTGCAGGGGGGTGCGCACGAGGGTGTCGACCGCCGCGTGGAGCGTCTCGCCTTCTCCATGGGCGGGGGTGAGGAAGTCCGGAGAGCAGCCGTGCGGCGGCAGGAGGGGCGAAAGGAGTCGGCAGCTGTCCGAGAGACGCGGCCTGGCCCACCGCCGCCATTCCCCGAACACCCTTGCCCCGTCCCGCCGTTGCAGCGTTTGTACGCTGTTGCTGATCTCCCAGAGGAAGTCAGGCCCCGAGGCGACCCGTACCCGCGCCAGGTCCTCGGCCGTGAAGTACACCCGCAACATGGTCCACCTCTCCCCCGTGTGCCCCCTCGCCACCGCGCGTCAGGCCTCCAGGCGATCGTCGCGGGGCAGTTGCTGTCAAGCCGCCCGTGGCTGCCGACGCGGTTGCGGGCCCCGCAACCGCGTACCCCCGTCAGTCATAGTCACCGGACGGCAGCGGCCAGGTCCGCACTTTCGTCGTGAAGGAGGCGTCGGGACACACTCTGCTCCAGGCCGATCGGAAGTGTTCGCGCCTCCGTGCGTCCATCCCCGCGAAACGGCAACGCAAGCGGCGGCCCTGACGGAAGTGGAGGTGCAGGACGGCTGACCCGTCGCCAGGAGTGTCAGGCTCCTGAAAGGGCGTGATCACCAGGTGCACACGGCTGACCGAGGCCGCCGGGAGCTCCACGGTCCGCCCGACGGCCCTCCGCAGTCTCAAGGCCGACCGATCGCCGGGGACCACGTGCACCTCGACGACGGAACGGCTGTCACGCACCCAGTGAAGGGCCACCGGCAGCCCGACGAGCAGTAGGCAGCCCGTGACCACGGTGGCGACGAGGGGTTCGTCGGCGGCGAGCAGCAGCCCGACGACACCGAGGCCCACTCCGACCGTGACCGCGGCGCGCAGCATCCGGTGCCGCAGATGCGCAACCCTGTCCGCGGCACGCCAGAGGACCTCTCCGCTCGCGCCGTCAGCATCGACATCCTGGTTTTCCCGCATGCCGTCATGATGACCGCGGAGCCTGGCCGCACCAATGGGGCCGCAACCCTCAAGTTTTGCTCTGAAACGGTGAGGGAGAGGGGTGTGGGCTCCCGCCGTCGGGCACCACAGCCGAAAGACACGGTGTCCGAAGGGGGTGGGGGCATGCGGATGCACTTCAGGCGGGCCACGACGGCGGCGGGAGCACGGCGGGCCCTTGGTGTGTACGACGTCGCGTATCTGGCGGGTGGGCCGCGGCGGGTGGTGGAGTGCGCGGTGGTCGCGATGGCCGAGCGGGGGCTGCTCAGGCTCAGGGCTTCGCGCATACGCGCGGTGGACGGGGAGTTGCCCGAGCATCCGGTCGAGCTCGCCCTGTTCACGGCGTGCCCGGACAGCAGCAGCGCGGCATCCGTGTGCGCGGACCTGCGGGAGTCCCCGGAGGTGGCGGAGATCGGCGACCGGCTCGCCGACTGGGGCCTGGGACCCGGGGCCGGCACCAGCTGACGCGGGCCGGCAGGCTGCGGCTCCGGACGGCTGAACAGGACGGGAGCCTCCCGGTGTACGTGTGCGGCGGTCCCGAGGTGCTCCCGAAGGGGACGGTCCGACGCGGTGTCATGGAGGCGCAGTTGATTCCGTCCGGTCTCGGCCGGGCCATGATCCGCATGGGCAACGCCCTGGACCATGGCCCGGGCTCCGATCACTCCGACTCGGGTTGTGGAGGGGCCGGAGGTGGCGGAGGTGGCAGGGGCGACTGAAGTCGCCCCGTGCTACGGCACGTTCAGGACGAAGTCGAAGTCCGCCTCCTTCGCGTTTTGGACAGTGCGTACGTTCATGAGAAGCCGGGCGTCGAAGATCGGGTCCGTGTTGTTGCGCGGCTCGCCGGGGAAGTACAGCTGGGTCGTGAGGACCGGGCGTCCCGGAGCCTGCACCTTGACGTGCAGGTGCCGGGTGCGTCCCGGGTAGAGGCCCGGCACGATCGTGGTGAGCGTGAACGCCCCGTTCGCGTCGGTGAATTGGTGGCCCCTGAAGCGGAACCCCGTGTTGTCGTACGTGCCGTAGGTGTCGGCCTGCCAGAAGTCCATCAGGACCCGGGGTGTCGGCCGGCAGGCGCGTCCGAAGACGTAGCCGGTGACAGTGAGTCGTATGCCCGGTGTGCCGGGCTGGAGGAGCGAGGTGCGCCGGGGCGAGTTGGGTTTGAAGTACGGTCCCTCCATCTGCGGCGGCGTCGGGTCGTCGCCGTCGTCGCAGGCCGGGGTCGCCTCCGGCACCACGCCCCGCTCCCCGGCGGTCCGGGCCAGTGCGGGAACACCCATGAGGGCCACGGGCAGGGACATGCCCACCGCGGCGGCCGCTCTCAGGACGGTCTTGCGGCTGGGACCGCCGTCGCGACGTCCCTCCGGCCGACCGGTCCCGCCGTCGTCGCCCGCGCCGTCGTCGCCCATGCCGTCTCCGGTCGTGCCGTCTCCGGTCGTGCCGATCTCGCGCTCCATCACTCCTCCTGAAGGGGGTGGGGTGGGTTCCGGATCGGCTCCGAAGCTATGCGGAGGGCCGTGCGCGGGCGATGGACTCAAGTCGGTGGTCGTGGTGAATATCGCCACCGCCGCGCCGGAAGTCCCCGGGGCTCGCGCCGGTCTCGCGGCGGAAGAAGCGACAGAAGTAGGCGGGGTCCCCGAAGCCGACCCGGGCCGCGACCTGACGGACCGACAACTCCGTGCGCAGAAGCAGGCGTTTGGCCTCGTGCACCCGCGTCTGCCGGATCAGTTCGCCGGGCGTGCGGCCGGTGGACGACTTCACGGCCTCGCTGAGGTAGCTCTCGCAGACGCCCAGGTGCCGCGCGCACGCGCGCACGGACCGCAGGGAGCCCTCGGGGGCGCCGAGCAGGGTCACGAATTCCGCGGCGACGGAGCCGGACCGCGTGCGCGGGGCGGGCGGGGCCGCCGCCGTTTGGTGTGCGGGCAGCCGCGCCGCCCGCACCACGAGGACGTGCAGCAGGGCCCGCAGCACGCTGTGGAACCCGTCGGCCCCCGCACGGTACTCACCGTCGAGCTCGGCCACGAGGCGCGCGGTCCGGTCGGCGGCGTCGTCGCGTAATTCGAGCCACGAGCGCGCCCCGAGCCCTCGCAGTGCGTGGCGGTCCGCGGGGTGGTCCAGGAGGAAGTCGTCGGTGAAGAGGATGACGCTCCCCTCGAGACCGGTGACGTTCTCCCAGTGGTGGACCTGTCCGGGGGCGATGAAGCACAGGTTCGGCGGACGCAGCGCGAAGCGGGCGAGATCGACGACGTGTCTGCCGGTCCCGCCGGTGACGTGGACGATCTCGTGGAAGGTGTGCCGGTGCGGGAATGCCGCACGCGACATCGGCCCGATGGTGTCGAAGGTGCCGATGGCGAAGGGCAGCGCGTTGGGCATGGGAACTTCCAGGCGATGCGTCGGCATGCCCTCCTCGCCGGGTAGACCGCTGTTCCCCTCGCCGGGCAGTACCGTCGTGCCACGCATGCGTACGCTCCTCACCACGACCGGAGGCTGGTCCAGACCAGCTGACTCCCTCACCTTGGCACGCGCGGTCACCGGCGGGCAGAGGGCGGCCACGCTCCGCCGCTGAGCCGGGAGCGGCTCCCGGCGTGACAATGGTGGTGCGGAACACGCCCGCCGTTGCGGAGAGGCGGCCCACGGATGCCGTACATAACAGTCACCGCGCTGAGCCACCCCGGACTCGTACGCGATCACAACGAGGACAGCCTGGCCGTCGGCCCATGGACGCTGTGCGGAACGATGACCGAGAACCCGCAGACCCTGGGCTTCCCGCTCGGCAACCCCCTCGTCGTCGCGGTCGCCGACGGTATCGGCGGTCAGCCGGGCGGCGAGGTGGCCAGCGGCCTCGTCGTACGGCAGCTGGCGTCGATCGGGCCGTCCCTTGACAGCGAGCAGGCCGTTCATGACGCGCTGAACGCCTGCAATCACGCCGTGTACGCGGCCGCCGAGCAGGATCCGGAGCTGACGACCATGGGGACGACGGTCGCGGGTGTCGTGCTCCTCGGGAAAGAGCTTCTGGTGTTCAACGTCGGCGACAGCAGAGTGCTCGACGTGAGCCGCAGCGGCGCCGGCGGCACGCTCCGCCAGGTGAGCGTCGACGACAGCCCGCCGCCCGCGCCCGGCCGTCGCACCACGTCGATCGTCACGCAGGCGCTCGGCGGCGCGCTCCGGTTCAGCGCGATCACTCCGCACGTCAGCACGTTGCCGCTGGTCGGGGGTGAACGCTTCTTGGTGTGCAGTGACGGCCTGACCGACCCCGTGCCCGAGGACACTCTCGACGAGCTGCTCGCGTCCCACGACGGCGGCCGTGCGGTCTTCGAACTGTGGAAGGCCGCGATCGAGGCCGGCGGCCCCGACAACATCACGCTCGCGCTGATCACGGTCGTCGACGAGGACTGACCCGCGTGGTTCGGCTGTGCCCGGTGAGAAGCGGGGGTCCGTTGATGCGATCCCGTACGCTCGGCGGATGGCGAAGTATTTTGACGTGCACCCCGAGAATCCCCAGCAGCGGAGCATCAGCACCGTGGCCGACAGCATCCGCTCCGGTGCGCTGATCGCGTATCCGACGGACTCCTGTTTCGCGCTCGGCTGCCAGCTGGGCAACCGCGACGGCCTCGACCGGATCCGGAAGATCCGGAACCTCGACGATCGCCACCACTTCACCCTGGTGTGCGAGAACTTCGCGCAGCTCGGGCAGTTCGTGCACGTCGACAACGACGTGTTCCGTGCGATCAAGGCGGCCACGCCGGGCAGTTACACCTTCATCCTGCCCGCGACGAAGGAGGTGCCGCGCCAGCTTCTGCACCCGAAGAAGAAGACGGTCGGTGTCCGGATCCCCGATCACGTCGTCACGCAGGCCCTGCTCACCGAGCTCGGTGAGCCGCTGCTCTCCAGCACCCTGCTCCTGCCCGACGAGGAGGAGCCGCTGACCCAGGGCTGGGAGATCAAGGAACGCCTCGACCACGTGGTGGACGCCGTGGTCGACTCGGGCGACTGTGGCACGAGCCCGACCACGGTCATCGACTTCTCCGGCGGCGAGGCCGAGATCGTGCGCCGAGGGGCGGGCGACACCTCGCGGTTCGAGTAGCCGCCGGGGGTCAGCCCGTGAGGCCGGTGACCCGCATCGTGATGTTCAGGCGCCCCGATGTCAGTCCGGTTGCGGGGTCCGCGGTGCCTTCGTGGACCTTGGGCACGCCGTGGAAGACGTAGCGCGAGGGGCCGCCGAAGACGAACAGGTCGCCGGAGGCCAGTTCGATGTCGGTGTAGGGCTTGGTGCGGGTCTCCGTGTTGCCCACGCGGAATACGCAGGTGTCGCCGATGGACAGGGAGACCACCGGGGCGGATGACCGCTCGTCCTTGTCCTGGTGCATGCCCATCCTGGCCTGCCCGTCATAGAAGTTGACCAGCGCCGTGTCCGGGGTGTAGTCGGCCGCGGCCGACGGGTCGCCGTCGCCGTACGCCGCGGTGAGTGCCCGGCGGCCGAGGTCGACCATCCAGTCCGGGAACGCGGCGACCCGGCGGCCGTTCACGTCTCCGGCGGTGCGCGTGTACCGGTACGGCTGCCAGTGCCAGCCCACGCACACCGTCTGCACGGACATGACGCCTCCACGCGGCAGCTCGGTGTGGCGGATCGGCACCGGCCCTGTGGCCCACTCGCGGCACGCCGTGACGAGTTCGCGCTGCTGGTCCGGGGTGAGCCACTCCGGCACGTGTACGGCGCCGGGGGCGACCTCTCTGGTGGGGCGGGGGATCAGGGCGCTCACGAGGTCCCCTCGGCGGCCAGGTAGGTGGTGACCCAGCGGTGGCGTACGTCCCAGGTGGCGCCGTCGGCGGTGGCGCCACGCAGGCCGTGCAGGACGTCGTCGCCGGCGAGTGCGGGGACGCGGGAGTCCTGGAGGGAGGCGAAGGCGTAGGTGCGGGCCGGGTCCCAGTCGGTGGAGTGGCGCAGGCGCCGGGCCAGCTGGGCGAGGCCGAGCGGCGCCGCGGCCATGACCCAGGCGTCGGGGATCTCCGCGGTCAGCCGGTGCGCGGGGCGCAGCCAGGACGCGGCGGTCTCGGGCCAGCTCACCGTGGTGAGGACCGTGCCGCCGCGCGCCGTCCACACGGCGGCGAAGGCTTCGGCGGCGGCGCGGGAGGCCGGGTCGCGGCTGTGGCCGATGGTGACGGTCTCGATGCGCGCCTTGGGGAAGGTCAACAGGCCGACGAGAGCTGCGAGTTCGGCTTCGGTGTGTGCGGCGGGGACGGGCAGGTCCGCGTGGGCGGCCGCCTCGGCGGCGCCGATGAGGGGCGAGCGGGAGGAGGCCCGTTCCTTGAGGATGCTCATGGTGTGCCGGTGCTTTCTGGGTCTGCTTTCCAGCGAGCGTACTGAGCGGGCAGGCAGACCGCACAGGGACGGTATCCGGCCGTGACGGCGGTGGCCTCGTCGGCGAAGAACACCCGGTGGGCGGCGTAGGGGCCGCGGACGACGGCCCGCAGCGCGGAGGGGCAGTCGAGGCGGCCGTACAGGCGCCCGCGACGGTGGCCGCCGAGCGTGCCCGGCATGTCACTTGGGTAGGGCTTTCCGTCCGGGCCGCACAGCGTGTACGTACGCGGACGGCCCGGCCCCCCGGCCGGGGAAGGGCTCACGCCGCGTCGTGGAAGACCAGGCCGAGTGTGTGCCGGCGCCCGGAGCGGACAGTGCTCACGCCGTGCCGCATCGGTCCGGTCGACCAGCCGCGCTTGGAGGCCACGGGCCGGTCGCGCGTCGTGAAGACGAGACCATGACCTTGCGGCACAGTGGTGGACGATCCGCGCGACTGGGCGCGGGGGCGCTGCTCGGTCATGATGAACTCGCCGCCGGTGAAGTCGGCTCCCGGGACGTCGAGCCCGATGACGACCTGGAGCGGGAAGAGCATGTCGCCGAAGACATCGCGGTGCAGGGCGTTCCAGTCACCGGGTCCGTAACGGAGCAGGATCTGGGCGGACTTGGCCTGCCCGGCCGCGTGGCACATCTCCACCCACTCCCCCAGGCTGTCGGGCCAGGGAGCGGGCTTGCCGAGCCTTGCGGCCCAGTCGCGGGCGATGGGCAGCAGGCGGGGGTAGAACGACTCGCGCAACTCGCGTACAACCTCGGGCAGTTCATGGGTGAAGTAGCGGTACTGGCCGGAGCCGAAGCGGTAACGGGCCATGTCGATGGTGCTGCGGAAGCGGTCGGTCTCGTCGTACAGGGCGGCGATGTCGCGGCAGGTTTCGGGGGTGAGGAGTTGGCCGGTGAGGGCGTGGCCGTGCTCGTCGAGCTCGGCGGCGAGTGCGTCCCAGTCCTCCGCCGCGACGCGTTCGCCGACGCGGGCGCCCGCCGGGTGAGCGGTGTCGATCATGATGAGAGGTCCTTCGCGGTCGTGCGGGTCAGACGAGGGTGGGCTGCAGGGCGCCCTCGTGGGTGAGGAGGTGGACCTTGCGCTCCACTCCGCCCGCGTAGCCGCGCATGGAGCCGTCGGCGCCGATCACGCGGTGGCACGGGCGCACCACCAGCAACGGATTGGCGCCGATCGCGGCGCCCAGGGCCTGGACCCGCCCGCGGTCCACGCCGATACACGCCGCGAGCTCGCCGTACGTGGTCGACGTGCCGTACGGGATCTCCTCCAGGGCGCTCCAGACGCGCCGCTGGAAGTCCGTACCGCTCGGGGTGAACTCGATGTCGAAAGCGGTGAGTTCACCGGTGAAGTAGGCGGCCAGCTGGCCTGCGGTGTCCACGAAGCGGTCGGGCTCGTGGGTCCAACTACCATGCACGGCGGCTGCGTTCCTCTGCCCGGGCATGGACAGTGACGTCAGCGTGACGCCGTCCGGCGTGGGCTCGCCCACGAGCAGCAGCGGCCCGAGCGGGCTGTTGACGGTGGTGTGGACGGTCATGGGGTGACTCCCTTTTCCTTGCTCTGCTTCCACCTCCAACAGTGCGATGGCGCGAGCCCGGATGCTGGCGGGAATCGGACATCGCGCTGAGGTATCGCGGCTGCCCGCCCGCACCCGGCTGCGTCGCCCCTGCCGCACGGAGCCTGGCGGCAGATGTTGGCGACTGCTACCACCCGAGGCCAGAGGGACCTTCGCGCACCCACCGGACACGCCCTAGTCGCGATCGTTGATCCCCGGCTCGATGACCTCGTCCAGGACCTTTCGGACCGCTTCGTACGCGGAGGCGAAGATCTCCGCTCCCAGCGCTTCGTTCGGGTCGTCCGTCTTCGATGTGTCGGACTGCGTCTTCCAGTGCCGCTCCTCCTGCTGGGCCCAGGCCCGGGCTCGCTGGATGCGGCGGAGCAGTTCGTCGGCGTCCACGGCGTCAGTCATGCGGGGAATCTACCCACCGAAGCCCCGCACCAGCCGGGCGACCCGAGACTTCCGGGATCTCCTTCGGCGGTGCAACCGGGGTTCGCTGCCGCCTGCGCGTCATGCCCACTCCGACGAGTACGACCATCATCCCCGCGGCCACCCGGAAGCTGAAGGCCTCGTCGAGCACGATGGCGCCCAGTGCCACGGACACCACCGGCAGCAGATACCCGACGGTCGCGGCGTTGGTCGCGCCCTCGTCGGCAATGATCCGGTAGGTGAGGTGGAAAGTGATGCCCGTGGCGAAGATCCCCAGGATGGTGACGGCGACCAGGGTCGTGGGGGCGACGTGGACCGTCTCCAGGCCGCCGACCGGCAGGGCCAGCGTCGTCAGGCCCGTCGCCGCCATGAGTTGGGCGGCGGAGAGGGACAGGGTGGGCGTGCCCTTCCCGACGAGGTGATGCCCCATGTACGTGAAGCCGACGGCGTAGCTCGCCGCCGCCCCCACGATCGCGAGGGCGCCCCAACTCGTCAGCCCTGACTGCTGCCACGGGGCGAAGATCAGTGACGTGCCCGCGAAACCGAGGAGGAGCCCGGCGAGGCGGACGGGGCGAAGGCCTCGTTCCGTGCCGATGGCGAGGCCGATCAGGACGGACCACAGCGGCGTCGTGGCGTTCAGCGCGCCCGCCACCCCGGAGTCGACCGTCTGCTGCCCGACGCTGAAGAGCCCGAAGGGCAGGGCGTTGCAGAAGAAGGCGGCGACGAAGATGTGCTTCCACGTCGCGCGGCCCCGTGGAAGGCGACCGCGCGCGATGACGAGCAGGACCGTCAGAGTCGCCGCCCCGAGTGCGCAGCGCAGGAGGGTGACCTGCACGGGAGACAGTCCCTCCAGGGCCAGTTTGATCCACAGGAAGGTCGATCCCCAGAGGAGGGCGAGTACGCCCACCCTTGCCGCTGCCCACGTTCCCCCGGGGACGCCGTTCACAGTTGCTCTCCTTGTTCGCCTGGTTCGCCTGGTTCGCCGCACTGTGGCCATCGGGCCGTTGTCAGTGAACGATGCCGTCGCCGACCTGAAAGGACAAGCAAAGAGTTTTGAACCTTCGTTAAGCTCAGCTACATCCGCTAGGGCTACTTCAGGACGCTCACCCCGTTCGCCGTCACGATCGCGGCGATGGCCAGCCACTCCAGCCAGTCCAGGGACTGGCCCAGGACGACCATGCCCACCAGGGCCGCGAGGACCGGATTGACGCTCATGAAGATTCCGAAGAAGCGGGCGTCGACCCGGCGCAGGGCGAGCAGGTCGGCGAGGAACGGGACCGCGGAGGAGAGGATCCCGGCGGCGGCCGACCCCTCGACGCCCGGGATGCGGGCTCCGACCGTGCGGTTGAGCAGGATGTACGAGGCCCAGCAGGCCGCGGCGAGCAGACCGAGCGCGATGCCGACGTAGTCCGTACTGGGCTGCGGGCGGGCCAGCGCGACCACCGCGGCCCCCGCCACGACAGCGCAGCCGAGGTCCACCGCACGGCGGGAGGCGGCAAGCGCGACCGTCAGCGGGCCCAGGAACTCCAGGGTCACGGCGAGGCCGAGGCCCACGCGGTCGATCGCGGAGTACAGGGAGAGATTCATGGTTGCGAAGACCGCCGCCAGGCACAACAGCGGCCACCACTGTCGCCAGGTGAAGGCGCGCACTTTGGGCCTGCCCACCGTCAGGAGCACGGCTCCCGCGACCCATTGCCGTACGGCCACGACACCCGCGGGACCGATGACGCCGAACGCCAAGGCGCCTGTGGCAGCGCCGACTTGGTTACACAAGCCACTGCCGAACATCATCACCATGCCCGAGAGGCTGCCTCGGGAACTCCGCGCCGGATCACCGGCAGACTCCGGGGCGCCCCGGACGGCGGCGGGCACGGCTTGGCTCTGGGACGTTCGCATGCACCGCAGGATGCGTCACGCGCGCACATACGAGAAATGCATGCGAGCGCCCATCCATACGCTCTGGTTATCCAAGTGCTCCGGTCATCCATACACTGAGGCGATGGATCTGGAACTGCGGCATCTGCGCTGCCTGGTCGCCATCGTCGACACCGGCGGTTTCACCGATGCCGCCGCCGAGTTGGGTGTCTCCCAAGCGGCGGTCTCCCGCACCCTCGGCGGACTCGAGGCAGTGCTCGGGGTGCGCCTGCTGCACCGCACCAGCCGGAGCATCACGCCCACGACGGCGGGGGTGCAGGTGCTCGCCCGGGCCCGGCACCTGCTCGCGGAGGCCGACGACCTCATCCGCGAGGCGACCACCGGACACACCCGGCTGCGCATCGGCCACGCCTGGTCGGCGATGGGCCGGCATACGGCGGAGTTCCAGCGCCGTTGGGCCGCCGGACACCCCGACGTCGAGCTGTACCTGATCCGGACGAACTCCGCGACCGGCGGCCTCGCCGAGGGCCTGTGCGACCTCGCCGTCGTCCGCACCGCCTTCGACGAGACCCGTTTCGCCAGTGCCGTCGTCGGTCACGAGCGCCGCTTCTGTGCCCTGGCCAGTGATGACCCGTGGGCCAAGCGGCGCTCCATCCCCCTGGCCGACATACGGGACCGCACGCTCCTCATCGACCGGCGCACCGGCACCACCACCGCCGAGCTGTGGCCCGAAGAGGCCCGCCCCCCAGTGGAGTACACCCAGGACATCGACGACTGGCTGGCCATCATCGCGTCGGGCCGCTGCGTCGGCCTCACTCCGGAGAGCACCGCCAACCAGTACCGCCGCGACGGCGTCGTGTTCCGCCCGCTGCGCGACGCCGACCCCATCGCCGTCCGTCTCATCTGGCGCCGCCACGACCCCCATCCGGTGACGCACGCCGCCGTGGCGCTCCTGACCGATCTCTACCGCAAGTGAGGCGGGCGGACCGTCCGTGCCGAGCTGCAGCAGATGCGCCTCGGCCGCGTCCGTCCGCCCTGGCACACGGGCGGGCAGGTCGAACCCCCAGCGGGTCATGAGGTCGCCGCATGTGTGGAAGTCGTCGAGCGCGGCGTAGGTGCGCCCGGCGGCGCACGGCCCTCATCAGGGTGGCCGCCCGCTGATGGGGACTGCGCGCGGGGGTGCGCACACACCGCTCGGCTTCCCCCTGCCGGGCGCGGGCGCGCACGGAGCCGGGAAGCCCGGGATGTTCGTACGCCATCCAGGACCGGAGGCAGTCGAGCCGGCGCGAGGACTTCCCGTCCGGCTGTCCGCAGGCCTCGGTGCCGGTGCCGCCCCGCTCGGCGGCGCCGAGTATCTCCCGGGCCGGGTCGACCTGGCCGAACCAGAGGAGGTGGCCGACCAGTTCGCCCGTGTCCACGGGAAACGCGTGCGGTATTGCCGGTGGTGCGGGAACCAATGGAATTTCACACGGCCCTGGCGGGCTCGCGCGAAGGGGCGGCGGAGGTGGCGGAGAAGAGCCGTGACGACTGAACCGACAGGAGGACTGGCGCGATCGGCACGGCCGGTCGGACGGGGTGTGACTGATTCGTCGCCCTCGCACACCCGAACCAACACCCCCTGCTCAAGGTGGTGTTGCTGTGGCAGACTGCGGCGATCCAAGCGTCTCGCAGCAGCAACGGAGTAGTCATGACAGCAGGTGCGCCCAGGCCGACGATCGACACCAGCAAGCCGCATCCCGCGCGCGTCTATGACTGGCTGCTCGGCGGCAAGGACAACTACCCCGTCGACGAGGCCGTGGGCGAGGCGCTGCCGCTCGAGGCGAAGGACGCCGCACGGCAGAACCGCGCGTTCATGCACCGCGCGACCGCCTGGCTCGCCGCCCAGGGCGTGGACCAGTTCCTCGACATCGGCACCGGCATCCCCACCGCGCCGAACCTGCACCAGATCGTCCAGGACATATCTCCGTCGGCGCGGGTCGTCTACACCGACAACGACCCCATCGTGCTGCGCCACGCGGAGGCACTCCTCGTCAGCAGCCCCGAGGGGATGACCGACTACATCCAGGCGGACGTCCGCGAACCCCTGGAGATCCTCGAACACGCCCGCGGCCTCCTCGACTTCGGCCGCCCGATCGCCCTCTCCCTCATCGCGCTCATGCACTTCCTGCCCGACGACCAGGACCCGTACGGCATCGTGAACAGGCTGGTGGGCGCCCTGCCCTCCGGCAGCCACCTGGTGCTCTCGCACGCCTCGTCCGACATCTTCCCCGAGCTGGCCGAGCAGGTCACCGCCGAGTACGCGAAGGGCGGCATCAAGCTCGGCTTCCGGACCCGTACCGAGGTCGGCCGCTTCTTCGACGGACTCGACCTCGTCGACCCGGGCCTGGTGACGGCTCCGGAGTGGTTCAAGGACACCGCGCGGCCACAGGCGGAGGACAGCGGGATCTACGCGGCTGTGGCGCGCATCCCCTAGTTGCCGGCGAACAGATCGAGCAGGCCCTGCGGCGCGTCGTCGCGGAAGCAGCGGACGAGGCTGTCGGCGGACTCGGCGGCGGCCTTCTCGCTGCGCGGGAACAGCGCCTCTTCGTAGGCGGCGAGCGCCGCTTCAGTGTCCCCGGGATGCGCGTCAATGGCAGCCGCGAGTTCGGCTCCGTCGAACATGGCGAGGTTGGCGCCCTCCCCCGCGAAAGGTGACATGAGGTGCGCCGCGTCGCCGATCAGCGTGACGCCCGGGACCCGGTCCCAGCGGTGGCCGATCGGCAGGACGTGGATCCGGCGGGGGATCAGCGGGCCGTCGGCGTCGGCGACCAGCGCCTGCAGGCTCTCGTCCCAGTCGGCGAAGTGCTCCAGTACGGCGGCCTTGGCCGGGCCGGTGTCGTCGGCGGTGAAGTCGACGGTCGAGATCCAGTCCTCGGTGGCCTTCAGCGCGGTGTAGATGTGCAAGCTGCCGTCGGACTCGCGGTGGGCGAGGAAGCCCTTGCCCTCGCCGAGCGCGAAGAGCATTCCGCCGCCCACGACGGCGGCACTGTCCGGGTGGCGTACGTCGGCGTCGACGAGGTCCGCCTCGACGAAGGAGAGGCCGGCGTAGACGGGAGTGGCGGCCGAGACGAGCGGGCGGATCCGGGACCAGGCCCCGTCGGCGCCGATCAGCAGGTCGGTGGTGAAGGCGGAGCCGTCGGCGAGGGTCACCTCGTGGCGAGCGCCACCGAGCGCACGCGCCCCGGTGATCTTCGCGCCCCAGTGCACGGCGCCGTCGGGCAGCGAACCGAGCAGGAGATCGCGCAGTTGGCCGCGCTCGACCTCGGGGCGGCCGCCGTTGCCGTCGTCTTCCTCCTCCATGCGGACCACGGCGTCCTTGTCGAGGACGCGCATCGCCTCGCCACCGGGGTGGATGAGCGCGCGGAACTCCTCGTACAGATCGGCGGCGCGCAGAGCGGCCTGCCCGGATTCCTCATGGATGTCGAGCATGCCGCCCTGCCCGCGGGCGGCCGGTGAGGCCTCCAGGTCGAACAGGGCGGCCTCGATGCCGTGGACGTGCAGGACGCGGGCGAGGGTGAGGCCTCCGAGTCCGGCGCCCACGATGGCGACGGGGTGATGCGTGGTCATGGCGATGCTCCTTGGTGGGGTCTCGGCGTACGGCTCCGGACGGCGCTCAGCTCCGGGCGCCGTCGGCCGGCAGAGGCGTGTGCAGAATGCCGTTGATCAGCGTCCGGAAGCCCCAGGAGAGCCGGGCCTCCGGCCGACCGGACAGAAGCTCGGCGGCCAGCCCGGCGACGTGCGGATGCGTCTGGTCGGACGCGTCCCGCAGGGCCCCGGCGAGCGTGTCCCACTCGTCCCGGGCTTCGGCGGCCCGCTCGCCCGGGGCGTGCTCGGCGGCGGTCGCGGTGGCGTACTGGAGCAGGAGGTCGACGCCCCAGGCCGCCTGGCCGGGCGGGACCCCGCCCTCGTCGAGCAGGGCGAGCAGGGTCTCGATGAGACGCAGGTAGTGCTCGCCGCTGGGCCGGGCCACCAGCGCGGCCTTCGCGAGGCCGCGGTGGCGAAAGAGCACCGCGGTGTAGGAGGTGAGCACCTTCTCCAGGCGCTCGCTCCAGCCGCCCCCCGCCAGCGCCGCCTCCACCGTGCCGAGGAGCTCGTCCAGGATCGCCGCGTGCAGTTCGGCGGTGTTGCGGACGTAGACGTACAAGGAGGCGGGCCCGGTGTCGAGCTCCTGGGCAAGACGGCGCATGGTCACCTTGCCCAGGCCCTCGGCGCCCATGATCTCCACGGCGGCGGCCACGATCCCGGACCGGGTCAGGGCCGGCTTCGCCGGGCGCTCGCGGCGGCTGCGCGGGGCTTTTGAATGAGCTGTCATACGACCAGCATAACGAACATGTTCGTGACGAGCGCGTTCGGAGCGAATGCGTTCGTCACCGGGCCTCCGCTTCGAGACGCCCACGCTCCCGCGGAACGGTGACGTCCTCGCACCCAGGAGCTTGATTGACGATCAGCGAGGGCGGGCATCACCGAGGGGCAGGATCGGCCGCGCAAGACATGCCGCGGCCCCGGTGAGCGGATGTCGTCGCGAGCAGCCGGTTGTCCCAGGGGAGGGAAGTGAGTCGCCATGCGTGCGCACAAGCGCGCCCATCGGCACGTCGCCCGCGTTGAGTACGCACTGCCACAGGAAGCCGCATCGGCCGGCCAGGCGCGGAAGTTGACCTCCGCGTTCCTCAGTCGGCCGCGTCGGCACCTGACAGAAGTGGACGCCGAGCGGGTGGACGACGCCACGCTGATCGTGTCCGAACTCGTCGCCAACGCCACCCAGCACGGCCGCAGTTCCTGCCGACTGCGCCTGGAGGTGTCCGACGACAAGGTGACCGTCGAGGTCCACGACGCGAGCCCGGTCGGCCCGCGCGTGCTCAAGCCGAGCACGGAGCGGGACAGCGGACGGGGCCTCGCCATGGTGCGACACCTCGCCGCGCGCCTCGAGGTCGTCGGCAGCGGCCGACGCGGCAAGACCGTTCGGGCGGTACTCGCCTAGGGCCGTTCGGGCGGTTCTCCCCCCGGCGGCGCCGCGCACAACGGCCCCGGCCGCAACGTCCTCGCAACCTTGCCCGGAGTTGGATGGGGCCATGACCGATACTCCACGCGTGGAGCTGACCCCTGCCGCCGCCGATCTGGTGCGGCGGCTGCGGGCGGCCCACGGCCCCCTGATGTTCCATCAGTCCGGCGGATGCTGCGACGGCAGTGCGCCCATGTGCTATCCGGAGGGCGAGTTCCGCACCGGCGACTCCGATGTGCGCCTGGCGTCGCTGACCGTGGAGGGGGTGGCGGAACCGGTCACCTTCTGGATGTCGAAGAGCCAGTACGACGTGTGGAGCCACACTCGGCTGATCGTGGACGTGGTGCCGGGCCGGGGCAGCGGCTTCTCCCTCGAAGCCCCGGAAGGCGTACGTTTCCTCATCCGTTCCCGATTGGTCGGCACCTAGCCACCGGCCCTGCACCCGTCCGGCGCTGCCCTCTGGTGCACTTTCTGACCGACCCTCAGACTGAGGCGGTCGGTCGGCCAGCAGACTTCAGGGGGCACGGTGGCAGCACGGGGCAAGCACATCCTGGGACGGTTCAGAACGGCGAGAGCGACGCTCTCGGTACTGACGGCATGCGGAACGCTGGCCGGTGCGGCTCTGATGGGAGCGGCACCGGCCGGCGGCGTGGAGGCGGACGAGGAGACGGCGGCGTCGCGGATCGCGCCGGGCGTGGAGTACCGGCAGTTCGACATCCCGGCCTCCCACGGCACGGCCCGCGCACACGTACTCGACGTCGATCTGAGCGATCGGCGCATCGGCGTCGATCTGCTCTATCCGGGTGCGGTGGGCGCCCGCTCCATCGTCTCCGCGCTCGCGGACGGGGCGGGGGCGGTCGGCGGGATCAACGGCGACTTCTTCAACATCTCCGAGACCCAGCATCCGGGCGTCGAACCCACCGGCGCCCCCGTGGGCCCGGCGGTCGCACATGGCAGGGCCCTCAAGGGGGCGGTGCCGAACGGCCAGCGCTTCGGGCCCGCGATGCCTCCCGGGGTGACGACCGAAGCCGTGCTCGGCGTGGGCTCCGACCGCCGGGCCCGCATGGACGACCTCCGCCTCGACGGCGAAGTACGGACCAAGGAGACCCGGTTGCCGCTCGGCGGACTCAATCAGTACGCCATCCCGGTAGGTTCCGTCGGCGCGTTCACCAGCGACTGGGGCAGCACCTCGCGGGTGCGCTCCACCTGCGGCACCGACACGAACCGCGGCGCTCCCTGCAGCACGGACACCCATGAGGTGACGGTGCGCCAGGGCCGTGTCGCGGCGTCAGCAGGCACACCCGGCAGTGGTCCGGTGCCCCGAGGCACCACCGTCCTCGTCGGCCGCGAGGCGGGCGCCCAAGAGCTGCGGAAGCTTTCGGTCGGCGACCGGGTTCAGGTCAGCCACCGGTTGGTGGCGGCCGAGTCCGGCACCCCTTTCCGCTTCGCGCTGGGCGGCTTCCCCGTCCTGCGTGACGGCGCCCCGCTGCCCGGCCTCGACTCCGCCACATCGGCCGTGCGGACGGCGGCCGGGATCTCCGACGACGGCCGACGCCTTCTGCTGCTCTCCCTCGACGGCTCCCCCGAGTTCCGTTCCGGACTGACCATCGCCGAAGTCGCGGAAACCCTGCAGGGGTTGGGCATGCATGACGGCTTCAGCCTGGACGGCGGCGGCTCCTCCACCCTGGCCTCGTCCACCACCCTGGTCGCGAGGGCCCCGGGGGCAGAGGCCGTCACCGTGCGCAACAACCCCAGCGGCGGCGTGGAACGCGCTGTGCCGAACGGCATCGGCGTGTTCTCCCGGAGCTAGCCCCCTACGAACACCCCACCGTCACGGCTGCAGGCCGCTGACGATGTCCGCGGCGGCCGTGACCCCGTTGTGGATGGTCGGCGCCATGCTCGAACTGGCCAGATAGAAGCCGAGCAGCGCACAGACCAGGGCGTGCGAGAACTTCAGCGCGCCGTTGCGCAGAAAGACCACCGCCAGGATCACCAGCAGCAGCACCACAGAGACCGAAATGGCCATGGGGACAACCTCCTCCGCCACGTCAACACCGCGGCTTTCGGCCGAGTGTGGCGCAGCGGAGGGGCCGTCCGGGCGACCGGCATGTCCTCCGAACGGGTGTTATGTGCCGGGGCGTTGCTTCAGCGGGCCGGGGCCTACCGCCCGTGGGCGTCGAGGAACGCCTCTAGCCCCGCCAGGTCGTCCGTGTTCAAGTGATCGACGCCGGCGGCGAGCAGCTCGCCCCACACCGCGTCGCGCGCCGGACCCGCCAGGTCGGGCGTCGCCCAGAAGCGGACGCGCTGACCGCGCTTGTGGGCGGTGGCGACGATGCCGCGCAGCTTGTCGCGCTCGGCGGCGGGGATCGCGCCGACGCCCTGCCAGCCGAAGTTGAGTGTCCAGTTGTCGCTGATCAGCGGGATGAGCGAGGCGGGCGCCGGGCCGCCCAGGTCGGCGAGGCGGCCGTCGTAGAAGGCGCGGCGCTCGCGCTGGGCCTCCATCGGCACGCGGGCGGCCCGGTCTCCGGAGATCACCGCCGTCACGGGTCCGCGGCGCACCTTGCCGTGGGAGTACGAGGTGAACAGGTTCCGGTAGCGCCGCAGGTGGCGGTCGAGCTCCAGGTACGTCGCCGCGCCCTCGGTCTTGATGTCGATCAGGAGCTGGAAGGCGGTGCGGTGGTAACCGCGGTACACGGAGCCGTGGTTGGCGCGGACGCGGGCAGCCAGGGGGTCCAGGTAGAGCGATTCGAGCGTACGGGTGGGGTCGAGGTCGATCGGGTCGTGCGCGACCAGGAGCTGTCCGTCGACGAGGTAGATGTCGGCCTCGACGCTGCCGAATCGGTGGTCGAGCGCGTCGAACAGGGGCCGGGGGTGTTCATAGTCGTTGTGCGCGTGGGCGCGGATGAGAGGGCGGGGGTGGTGCCCTCGCTCGCTTGCCCGAGCGTACGCGGGGACGGCTGCGGTGCCGGCGAGTGCGGCACCGATGGTGAGGGCTCTACGACGGGTGACGAGTGCCACAAAGACTCCCGGAAAGGGCAAGAGGACGACGGGCGGGCCTCAGTGAGTATGAGGCCATGCTCGTGTCAAGAAACCCCTTGGCGGCGGGAGTTGGCGCTATCGATGCCCCTCGTTCATTCCGGACGCGTCACGCGGCCCGCGGCGTCCGCCCCACCAGCTCGGTCCAGTGGACGGTCCGCTCGCACCACCGCTCCAGGAGCACCCGGTCGTGCCCGACGGCGAGCAGTCCTGCGTCGCTCTCGCGCCGGTACTCCTCCACGGCGTGCACGAGTGCCGCGGTCGTCGAGGCGTCGAGCATCGCCGTCATCTCGTCGCAGATCAGCCAGCGCGGGCGGAGCACCAGGGCGCGGGCCAGGCAGGCGCGCTGGAGCTGGCCGTCGCTGACCTCGTGCGGCCTGCGGGCAAGGAGGTCCTCGCCGAGGCCGACCGTGGCCGCCAACTCCCGTACGCGCTCGCCGACTTCGCTTCCGCGCCCGGCCGCGCGGAGCGGTTCGGCGATCAGGTTCGTGAGGGTGAGGCGCGGGTCGGCGGAGAGGCGGGGCTGCTGGAAGACAACACCGAAGGCGGTGCGCTGGGCGCGGGGGGCGCGGTGCCGCCAGCCGCGGGCGGGCTCACCGTCGATGACGACGCGGCCCGACTCGGGCTTGTGCAGCAGGGCCGCGACCCGGGCCAGGGTCGACTTGCCGCAGCCGCTGGGGCCGAGGAGTCCGAGGGAGGCGCCGGGAGCGAGCGTGAGGTCCACCCCGCGCATGACGGGGGCACGGCGGTCGTATCCGGCGGTGATGGCGAGGAGTTCAAGCACGGGGTGCCTCCAGCAGGGCCGCCGTATGGGGGTGGTGGCAGGCGACCCCGGCCACGGCCTGCGGCACGCTCCCGCAGGCCTCGTCCGCTCCGGTGCAGCGTGCCGCGAACGCGCATCCGCTCGGCAGCGCGGAGAGCTCGGGCGGCATGCTGGGGATCGGCGTGAACTCCCGCTCCGGGAGGGCGTTCAGGAGGCCGCGCGCGTAGGGGTGCCGGGGCCCGGGGGTGCCGAAGAAGTCCTCGGCGTCGGCGAGTTCGACGATGCGGCTCGCGTACATCACGGCGACGCGGTCCGCGATGCGCTCGGCGGCGGCGAGATCGTGGGTGATCAGGAGCAGCGCGCGGTCCTCGCCGACGTGCTTGCGCAGCTCGTCCACCGTGCGGTCGACGAGGTCACGGTCGAGGCCCGTGGTCGGCTCGTCGGCGAGCAGCAGGGGCGCGTCGCCGATGAGCGCGAGCGCGGTGGCGGCGCGCTGGGCGAGCCCGCCGGAGAGCTCGTGCGGGTAGCGGTCGAGGTGCCCGGCGGGGAACGCCGCGCGATCGGCGGCGGCCTCGGCGGCCTTCCGCAGCTGCGGGCGGCGCACGTCCGCCAGCTCCCGCAGGGTCTCCTCCAGCTGCGCACGGACCGTGCGCACCGGTGTCAGGTGCGCGGCCGGACTCTGCGGTACGAGACCGACGCGCCGCCCACGGACCGTGCGGGCCAGGGTGCGCTCGTCCGCGGCCAGCAGGTCCTGGTCGCCGATGAGCGCGGACCCGGCCGTCTCCGCGTTCTGCGGAAGCAGCCCGAGCAGCGCGGAGGCGAGCACGGACTTGCCGCAGCCGCTCTCGCCGACGAGGGCGAGGCACTCCCCCGCCGCCAGGTCGAAGTGGGCGTCGGTGACGGCGGAGACGAAGGTGTCGCCGCGCATGCGGAACCGTACGGAGAGTCCTCGTACGGAAAGCACCGGGGACGAGACGGGCTCGATCGCGGTCTCGGTCTTGGTCACGGCGGTCACAGCATCAGCTCCGATCGGCGCCGGGGATTGATCCGTTCCCGCCAGGCGCCCGCGAGGCCCGCGATCGCCAGGGTGGGCACGATGATGAACAGGCCGGGGAAGAGCGTCGGCCACCAGTCCCCGGCGAGGAGCGAGCCGCGCGCGCTCTGCACGAGGGTGCCCAGGCTCGCCTGGTGGGTGGGGAGTCCGAGGCCGAGGAAGGACAGCGCGGACTCGTGCCAGATGGCGTGCGGCACCATCAGGACGGCGGCCAGACCGGCCTGCGGCAGTACGCCGGGCAGCAGATGCCGCACGGTCACGCGCAGCCGCGACGCACCCCCGGAGATGGCGGCGTCGACGTACGGGCGTGACCGCAGCGACAGCACTTCGGCGCGCACGATGCGAGCCGTGGACAGCCAGTGTGTGAGCGCCACCGAGACGACCACCGGCCACACACCAGGCCGGAACATCGCCACGATGAAGATGCCGAGCAGCAGGTGCGGGACGGACGAGAAGACGTCCACGAGCCGCATCACGATCCGGTCGACCCAGCCGCCCGACGCGGCGGCGAGCGCGCCTACTGCCGTGCCGATGACGGTCGCGACGACGGCCGCCACCACACCCACGAGGAGTGAGACCCGCAGCCCGTACACGCAGCGCAGGAGCAGATCGCGTCCCACGTCGTCGGTGCCGAAGGGGTGCCCCCAGGAGGGCGGTTGGAGCTTGGCCGCGAGGTCGACGGCCTGTTCGTCGAGGTTCACGAGGGGCGGTACGACGAGGACGGCGAGGACCACCGCCGCGACGATCACCGCCGAGGAACGCACCCGCCACGCGCGCGTGGAGCGGCTCTTGGAAGCGCCCCCGAGGGAGGCACGCCATGTCACGTCAGCCATCGAATCCCACCCTCGGGTCGGCGAGGCCGTACAGCAGGTCGGCGAGGAGGTTGCCCAGGAGCACCGCCGCCGTCGCGAGGACGGTGAGCGCGGCGAGCAGCGGGAAGTCCACGGCGGTCGCCGCCGACACGGTGGCCGCCGCGATGCCGGGCCAGCTGAAGACGGTCTCCACCAGGAGCGCGCCCGTGATCAGTTCGGGCACGCGGGAGCCGATCAGCGTGAGCACCGGCAGCATGCCCGAGCGCAGTGCGTGACCGAGGAGCACGGTCCGTTCGGCGAGGCCACGCGCGCGTGCGCCGCGGACGGGGTCGTCGCCGAGCGCGTCGCCGACCCCTTGGCGTACGTAGAGGACGAACCACGGCAGCTGCGAGATCGCCAGGACGGCGGCGGGCAGCACGAGGTGGCTCGCGACCTGCCCGGCGGTCACGGCCGAGCTCGCGGTGTCCGTGAGCCCACCCGACGGCAGCACCCCGAGCTTCAGGGCGAACAGCCAGACGGCGAGCAGGCCGATCCAGAACGGCGGGGCGGCTTCGAGCGTGTAGGCCAGCGAGGTCACGACGCGGTCGAGCCAGCCGCCTGGGCGGCGCGCGGCCAGGACGCCGAGCATGGTGCCGACGAGGATGGCGAGCAGGAACGCGGTGGCGGCGAGCAGTACGGACCAGCCGATGCGCTCACCGATGACGTCGGAGACGGGCTGGCGCAGGGTGCTCGAATCGCCGAGGTCACCGTGCACGGCCGACGTCAGCCAGTCCCACCAGCGCTGCGCGAGCGGCTGGTCGACGCCGAGATTGGCGCGCAGCTGGTCGAGGTTCTCCTGCGAGGCGGTGAGCCCGGCCGTGCCCGCGTACGCCTTGACGGGGTCGAAGGGGGACGCGGCGGCGATCGCGAAGACGCCGAAGGTCACGGCGAGCAGGACCGGGACGGCGAACAGGGCCCGCCGTCCCGTCATGCGCGCCATCGGCCCCCAGGGGAGCTTCCGGAGCGCGGACTTCACTGCTTCGGCTGCCAGTCCTCGACGTTCCACCACGGGCCGGACGCGAGGCCGTGGTCGTGCGGCTCGGTCTGGGTGGTCAGGTCGCCGAAGCGCTTGTCGACGACGTAGAGGTGGTCGATGTGGGTGAGGAAGGTGTAGCCCGGGTTCTTCACCAGCTCGCGCTGGACGGTGTCGTACGCGGCCTGCCGCTCGGCGTGGTCGCCGCTCTCGCGGGCCTCGTCGAGCGCCTTGTCGACCTTGGGGTTGTCGTAGTGGGCCATGTTGTTGAAGCCGTCACCGGCGAGCGAGGACTTCAGGAGCGTGTACTGGTCGAAGTCCGGGTCTGCCGGGGAGCCGCCGCCCGCGAGGACCGCGTCCTTGGGCATGCGCGGCTCGATGACCTCCCACGTGCCTGCCTGGACCTCGACCTTGACGCCGAGCTTCTTGGCGTCGGATGCGTAGGCGAGGGCGTGGTCCTGGCGGAGCTTGTCGCCGGAGAGGTACCAGAGCGGGAACTTCGCCTGGACGCCGTCCTTCTCGCGGATGCCGTCCTTGCCCGGCTTCCAGCCCGCGTCGTCGAGGATCTTCTTGGCCTTGGCGGCGTCGAACTTCCGCTCGGTGCCCTTGGTGAACCAGGGGCTGTCGGTCGGGACGGGGCCGTAGGCCTCCTTGCCCGCGCCGTCCAGGATCGAGTCGACCATGGCCTTGCGGTTCACGCCGGTGTCGAGCGCGCGCCGGATGTCGGTGTCGCCCGTGACCTTGTTGCCGGTGGGCAGGGTCACCACGCGGTAGTCGAAGGTCTTGGCGGCGTAGGACTTCTTGTTGCCGTCGCTCTCGTACTTCTTGGCGAGGTTGGGCGGCAGGATCGCGCCGTCGAGCTCACCGGCGTCGAGCCGGGTGGCCCGGATGTCGTCGTCCTTGATGATCGCCATGGTGAAGTTCCTGACCTTCGGCGTGCCGCCCCAGTAGCCGGGGTTGGCCTTGAAGGTGAGCTTCTCGCCCTTGGACCACTTCACGAGCTTGTACGGGCCCGTGCCGACCGGCTTGGTGGTGAACTCGCCGGTGTTCACGTCCTGCTTGCCGGCTATGTGCTCGGGAGCGATCGGCAGGACGGTGCGCTCGGCGAAGGGCGCGTAGGGGTACTTGAGGTGGAAGACGACGGTGTCGTCGCCCTTCGCCTCTACGTTCTTGACGGCGTCGAGCTCGGTCTTCGCGGCGTTGTTGGTCTTCTTGTCGAGGATCGTCTCGTACGTGAAGACGACGTCCTTGGAGGTGAAGGGCTTGCCGTCGCTGAACTTGACGCCCTTGCGCAGCTTGAACGTGTACGTCTTGCCGTCGTCGCCGACCTTGGGCAGCTCGGCCGCGAGCGCGGGCTTGAGCTTCATCTCGGCGTCGTGCGTGAGCAGACCGTCGAAGATCTTGGAGTTGCCGTCCTTGCCGTAGCCGAGGAGCGGGCTCAGGGTGTCCGGTTCGTAGGCGATGCCGACGACCGCGGAGTCCTTGGCGCCACCCGCGTTCTTGCCGTCGCCCGGCGCCGAACAGGCCGAGGCGGCGACCGCCAGTGAGGCGGCCGCCGCTACCGCGCCCGTACCCCGTATCGATCGGGCCCTCATGCTCCACACCCCTACTGAAGATCAAACGTTATTGCGAACGGGTCGCAATTATGCCTCATGTAATGGGTGGGTAAAACGTGCGGGCCGTACCAAGTGGATCACGGCGGCCGCGGCCGCCGAGGTCAGGGCGCGGGCAGGTTCACCAGTGCGGCCAGGCTCTTCCGGTGCCGCCCCACCGTGCCGAGCGCGATCGAGTCGGCCTTGGCCCGCTTCAGGTAGAGATGGACGGGGTGCTCCCAGGTCATACCGATGCCGCCGTGCAGCTGGAGCGCCTCCTCGGCGATGTGCACCGCGGCGGGCGACGCGTAGGCCTGCGCGAGAGCCGCCGCGACATCGGCGTCCTCGCTTCCGGCGGCGAGGGTGTCGGCCGAGTTGCGGGCCGCGGCACGGAGGTTGACCACCTCCAGCCAGAGCTGGGCGAGGCGGTGCTTGAGTGCCTGGAAGGAGCCGATGGGCCGGTTGAACTGGTGCCGTTCCTTCGTGTACCGGACGGTCTCGGTCAAGCACCAGTCGGCGAGGCCCAGTTGCTCGGAGGCCAGGAGCCCGGCACCCGCCCGCAGACCACGCCGTACGGCGGGTCCGGATTCCGGACCGACCACGCGCGCGCGTGCCCCATCGAAGGTGACTGTGGCCGGCGGCCGTGTGAGGTCGAGCGAGGTCTGTGGCGTGACGGTCACGCCAGCGTCTTCCGCGTCCGCCGCGAAGAGCCCCGCATCCGTCGGCACCAGAAGCACATCGGCGGCGACCGCGTCGGCGACACCGGTGACGCTGCCGTGCAGGGCGCGGTCCTCCGCGCGTACGCCGGGCAGCACGCCGCCTGGAGCGGTGGCCAGCGGCACGGTGAGCACGCCGACGGTTCGTCCCGACGCGAGCGAACCGAGGAGTTCCCTCGCCGCGTCACTGTCGCAGGCCAGCAGCGTCTCGGTGGCGATGACGGCACTGGTCAGATACGGCACGGGCGCGACCGCCCGGCCCAACTCCTCGAGGACGACGGCTGCTTCGCGGTGCGTGGCACCCTGGCCGCCGAGTTCCTCGGGCACGAGGAGGCCCGCGAGACCCATGCCGTCCGTGAGCGCCTTCCACAGCTCGCGGTCGTGCGGCTCGGCCGTCTCGCTGCGGGCGAGCACGGCGGTGGCGTCGCAGCGATCGGCGAGGAGGTCGCGTACGACCGAGCGCAGCGCCTCTTCCTCCTCGGAGTACAGCAGGTCGCGCGGCGCGGGCTGCGGGATCTGTGAGGGCTGCGTACTCATCGGGCGAGGTCCTTCCACGCGACGTCCTTGTCGGTGCGCGGCTCGGAGGGCAGTCCGAGTACGCGCTCGGCGACGATGTTGAGCAGCACTTCGTTCGTGCCGCCCTCGATGCTGTTGCCCTTGGTCCGCAGATAGCGGTAGCCGGCGTCGCGGCCGACGAAGTCGACCGTCGCGGGCCGCCGCATCGTCCAGTCCTCGTACAACAGCCCTTCCTCGCCCAGGAGTTCCACCTCCAGGCCGCTGATCTCCTGGTTCAGGCGGGCGAAGCCGAGCTTCATGCCCGAGCCCTCCGGACCCGGCTGCCCCGCGACGAGCTGCTGGCGGAGGCGCTCCCCGGTGAGCCGGGCTACCTCGGCCTCGACCCACAGCTTGAGCAGCCGCTGGTGCAGATCGTGCGTGCGCAGCTCGGGGCGATCCCGCCAGGCCTCGACGACCGGGCCGATCATGCCGCCCTCGCGCGGGATACGGGCGCCGCCGATGGACACGCGCTCGTTCATGAGGGTGGTCTGCGCGACCTTCCAGCCGTCGCCGATCTCACCGAGACGGTGCCCGTCCGGGATACGTACGTCGGTGAGGAAGACCTCGTTGAACTCGGCTTCGCCGGTGATCTGCCGCAGCGGCCGCACCTCGACGCCCGGGTCGGTCATGTCGCAGACGAAGTAGGTGATGCCACGGTGCTTGGGCACCTGTGGGTCGGTGCGGGCGATGAGGATGGCCCAGCGGGCGGCGTGCGCGCCGGACGTCCACACCTTCTGCCCGTTGACCACCCAGGTTCCCCCACTCTCGGCCTCGCCCGAGTGGGAGGTGCCACCGTCGTCACGGACGGCGCGTGTGCCCAGGGCGGCGAGGTCGGATCCGGCGCCCGGCTCGCTGAAGAGCTGGCACCACACCTCGTCGCCGACCCACAGCGGCCGCAGGAAGCGCCGCTTCTGCTCCTCGGTGCCGAAGCGCAGGATGGTGGGCGCGGCCATGCCGAGGCCGATCCCGATGCGGCGCGGGTCGTTGTCGGGCGCCCCCGCGGCCTCCAACACGGCGTCCACGACGGCCTGCAGCGACCGCGGAGCCCCGAGCCCGCCGAGGCCCTCGGGGTAGTGCACCCAGGCGAGTCCGGCGTCGAAGCGGGCCTTCAGGAAGGCGGTCCGTTCCGTTGCCGCCGGCGGGTGCGCGGCGAGGAACTCCTCGGTACGGCTGCGCAGTTCGGCGGCGTCCGTCATGCGTCACCTCCCTCGGGGACCACGGCGACCCGCCCTGTGGTGACACCGTCGGCGACCCGCTGGACAGCGGCGGCCGCCTCACCGAGCGGTACGCGTTCGCTGATGAGCGGCTTGATCGCCCCCTTGGCCGCGAGCTGCGTGAGCTCCTCGTGGCAACGGAGGATGGCCGCGGGGTCCTTGGCGTTGTAGAGGCCCCAATGCAGGCCGAGAACCGCGTAGTTCTTCACGAGGGCGTGGTTGAGCGCGGGCGTCGGGATGACTCCGCTCGCGAAGCCGACGACGATGATCCGCCCCTCGAAGGCGACGCACTTCGCGGACTGCGTGTACGCGTCGCCGCCCACGGGGTCGTAGATGACATCGGCGCCACGACCGCCGGTGGCTTCCTTGACGGCGCCGATCACGTTCTCCGTACGCCGGTCGATGACCAGGTCGCAGCCGAGCTCGCGCGCCACCTCGGCCTTCGCCGCGCCGCCGACGACACCGATGACCTTGGCGCCCGCCGCCTTGCCGAGCTGGACTGCCGCGCTGCCCACTCCCCCCGCGGCCGCGTGCACCAGGAGGGTCTCGCCCGCCTGGAGGTGCGCGCGGCGGTGCAGGCCGAACCAGCCCGTCTGGTAGCCGATGTGCAGCGCGGCGGCCTCGGCGTCGTCCAGAGCGTCGGGGGCGGGCAGCAGGGCCGCCGTGTCCGCGATCGCGTACTCGGCGAAACCCCCGTACGGAAGAGCGGGGTTGGCGATCACGCGCCGCCCGTCCTCGGTCTCGCCGCAGATCTCCACGCCGGGCGTGAAGGGCAGCGGGGGCGTGATCTGGTACTGCCCGCGGCAGAGCAGGGCGTCGGGGAAGTTGATGTTGGCCGCGCGGACCTTGAGGAGCAGCTGTCCGTCGCCGGGCACCGGCCGGTCCACGGCTTCGAGGCGCATCACCGCGCTCGGCTCGCCGTTCTGGTGCACTTGCCATGCCTGCATGCGGGGCCTCCACGGGGCTTTCGTAGACCAAGCTCCGTCGCATACTAAGCGGTCGCTTGCAGCCAGGGGAACCGTCTCGTCAGCCCGTTTTGGGCCGCGCCCTCACGTGCATCCGCTCGCCCTGCGGCCCGAACAGACTGAGGAATTCCGCCGACCCCTCCCCCGTGGACCCGAACCAGTGCGGAAGGCGCGTGTCGAACTCCGCCGCCTCGCCCGCCGTGAGGATCACGTCGTGATCGGCGAGCACGAGGCGCAGCCGCCCCGACAGGACGTACAGCCACTCGTACCCCTCGTGGGTCTGCGGATCGGGCTGGGTGGTCCGGGAGGGCTCGAAGACCTTGTACGCCTGGAGACCACCGGGCTGGCGGGTCAGCGGGACCATCGTGCGGCCGTGCCGGACGATCGGCTTCGCCCGCACCCGCGGGTCACCGACGGGCGGGGCGCCGACCAGCTCGTCCAGGGGGACCTGGTGGGCGCGGGCGATGGGGAGCAGGAGTTCGAGGCTCGGCTTGCGGTGGCCGGACTCCAGTCGGGAGAGGGTGCTCACGGAGATGCCGGTGGCGGCGGCGAGGCCCGCTAGCGTCGCGCCGCGTTCCTTGCGGGTTCTGCGCAGGCGAGGCCCTACCTCGGCCAGCACACCGTCCAGACTCGCGCCGTCGTCGTTGTTGTCTGTCATTCCTCCATTGCAGTATCGGCAAACTTGATTGTCAATCCCGCGCCCTCGATGCGACGGTCTCCGTGGAGGTGGTCACGATGCACAGCAACACGATGAACAGCAACACGATGGACAGCGACATGATGAGCGGCGACATGGCGAACAGGGACAGCAGCGCGTACGACGTGCTCGTCGTGGGCGGCGGCGCGGCGGGACTGAGTGCGGGGCTCGTCCTCGGACGGTCACGGCGCCGCGTGCTGATCGTGGACGCGGGCGAGCCGCGCAACGCGCCCGCCGCCCACATGCAGGGCTTTCTGTCGCGGGACGGCATGCCGCCCGCCGACTTCCTCGCCGTGGGGCGGCGGGAGGTGCAGGCGTACGGAGTGGAACTCGCAGACGATCAGGTGACGGCCGTACGGCCCGACGGCTCCGGGGAGTTCGAGGTCGATCTCGCGGGCGGCCGGTCGGTGCGCGCCCGCCGCGTCGTCCTGGCCACCGGCCTGGTCGACGCACTGCCGGACGTGCCGGGCCTTGCCGAGCGCTGGGGCCGCGACGTGCTGCACTGCCCGTACTGCCATGGCTACGAGGTGCGGGACCAGCCCTTCGGCGTGATCGCCTCGCCGGTGAGCGGCATTCACCAGGCGCTTCTCGTCACCCAGTGGTCCAAGGACGTGACCCTGTTCCCGCACACCGCGTCGGAGTTGTCCGGCCACGACCGGGAGAGGCTGGCCGTCGCCGGGGTCACGGTGGTGGAGGGCGAGGTGACCGGGCTCGACGTGGTGGACGACCGGCTGGCGGGGGTGCGGCTCGCGGACGGTCAGGTGATCTCGCGCGCGGTGCTGTTCGTGGAGGCGGGTGCGGTCCCGCGCGACGATCTGGCGACCCGGCTCGGAGCGGCCACCCAGGACACTCCCTTCGGGCCCTACCCGGCCGTGGACGCGACCGGCCGCACGAGCGTGCCCGGCGTATGGGCCGTGGGCAACGCGGCGGGCCCCAAGGTGCAGGTGGTCAACGCGGCCGCCGCGGGCTACCAGGCGGGGCTCGTGATCAACAACGAGCTCGTCCTCGCGGACATCGAGGAGGGCGTGGAGGTGCGGCGCCGGCACGTCCTGGCGCAGGCATGAATTCCGCACGGGGCATGGAGTGTTGAAGCATTACGCGATAACGATGCGGCCATGACGGACGACGCGAACGAAGGGGTGTTGCCGGGACTCCCGGCCCCCGCCCCGCCGGGCACGAGCGCCCTGCCCGCGGGAACGTACGACGGGACGGTCGTCCTCGTGACCGGCGGTGGGACCGGCCTCGGCAAGGCGATCGCCACGGAGTTCGCACGCCTCGGGGCGGATCTGGTGATCGCCGGCCGCAAGGAGGAACGGCTGAAGGCGGCACGGGACGAACTCGCGTGCCTCGGCGGGCGGGTGGCGGCCGCGCCGTGCGACATCCGTGACCCGGACCGCGTCGCCGAGGTCTTCGACGTCGCGCAGGACGCCTTCGACCTGCCGGACGTCCTGGTCAACAACGCGGCGGCGAACTTCCCCGTGCCCGCCGAGGACATGTCCCCGAACGCGTGGCGCTCGGTCGTGGACATCACGCTGAACGGCACGTTCTTCATGACGCGGGAGTTCGCCCGCCGCCATCTCGCGGCGGGCACGCCCGGCTCCGTCATCAACATCGGGGCGTCGTACGCGTGGGCGGGCGGCCCCGGCTTCGCGCACAGCGCCGCGGCCAAGGCAGGCGTGAAGAGCCTGGTCGAAACCCTGGCGGTGGAGTGGGGACCGTACGGAATCCAGGTCAACGGCCTGGTGCCGGGCCTGATGCCGCACGAGGACATGACCGCGGACATCCGCGACAACCTCGACCGGGCGGCACCCTCGCGGGAGCACGAAGCGGTGGACCGGCAGCGCGAGTTGAGATCCCGGCAGCCGGCCCTGCGCGTCGGCGCCCCGCGCGAACTGGGCTGGGCAGCGACCTTCCTCGCCTCGCCCTACGCCCGCTACATCACCGGGCACACCCTGGTGGTGGACGGCGCGAACTGGCAACGGCGGGGCCTGGTGAGCCCGGAGGTGGTGCCGGTGCGCGCGCAGATGGGGCGGGGGCCCTTCGGGGAGCAGGCGGCGTCTACTTCCCCTCGAACGTCGCGGCTCTCCGCTCCCCCTTCGCCGCGTACCCGGCACGTGAGTCCTCCGACGTCAGGGTGATCGCCGCGTTCAACGCGACCCGGTCCAGGGCCGCGTCCATCCCCGCGTCCGCGAACGCGTCGATGCCCCGCTTGATGCCCTGGACGGCCAGGGGGGCGTTCGCCGCCATCTCCGAAGCGACTTCACGAGCCGTTTTGCTCAACTCGTCCACAGGGGTGCGGAGTTGCACGAGACGCAGTCGCTCGGCCGTGGCCGCGTCGATGCGGCGGCCGGTGAGCGAGAGCAGCTTCGCCCAGCCGGCGCCCGCCTCGCGCGCGATGCGCAGATCGCCGCCCGCATCCACCGCGACGCCGATCTGAGCCTCGGGCAGCGCGAACACCGCGTCGTCGGACGCGATCCGTACATCCGCCATCAGCGCGAGTTCGAAGCCGAATCCGAGGCAGTACCCCTGCACCGCGGCGACGACCGGCTGCGGGAGACGCGCGAACGTGCGGAAGCGTTCATGGACCCAGCGCATGCCCTCGTAGTAGTTGCGGGTGCGCTCGGAGACCGAACGACCGCCGATCGCACCGCCGTTCAGGTCGGTGACGTCGATCCCCGCACAGAACGCCCGCCCCTGCGCGCGCAGCAGCACCGCCCTGATCGAGTCGTCGAAGCGGATCCGGTCGGCGAAGATGCCGAGCTGGCGCGTGGACTCCCAGCTCCACGCGTTGAGTTTGCGCGGATGGCAGAGGGTGAGGATGCCCAGACCGTCCTCGATGTCGAGGCGCAGCCGCTCCTCACCCTCCGGGATGTCCGTGCCGATGGTGTCGATCATTCAGCACCAGCTCCAGCCTCTGTTTCTGACGGGCCGTCAGGACGACGACGTGCCGTCAGCGTAGTGGCGGTGGCTCAGCGACTGAAGACCTCGAAGGCCACCGCGGGCTTCCCGCCGAAGCGCGGTGCCAGCTGCTGGGCGTAGCCGATGAGGAACTCACGGCAGTACTTCTCGGGGTCCTCCGTCGTCAACGCCTCGATGTACGTGCGGTGTTCGAGGAGCGAGGCCACGGAGCGCTCAAGGCCTGCCGTCGCGTCCACCGCGTGGGTGGGCGAGGACGAACCGGCGACGGCCACCCAGCGCACTCCGTCCCAGGGCTCAAGACCGTCCTCCTCGATCAGCTCGGGGAAGATCCAGCGGTTGCCCGCGTCCGCCACGGCGTCGAGCGTCGCGCGGCCGACGGCGACGTGGTCCGGGGTGTTCCACGCGACGCCACCCCAGGTGTCGCGGTGGTTGAGCGTGATCACGAGCTCGGGCCGGTGCCTGCGGACCGCGGCGGCGATGTCGCGGCGCAGCGCCGTCCCGTACTCGATCACGCCGTCCTTGTGGTCGAGGAACTCCACGGCCGACACACCGACGACCGCCGCGCTCGCCTGCTGCTCCCGCTCGCGCAGTGGGCCGCACGTGGCGGGGTCGAGGGTGTCGATGCCCGCCTCACCGCGGCTGGCCAGGAGGTAGGCGACCTCGCGCCCGCCGTCCGTCCATCCGGCGATCGCGGCGGAGCAGCCGTACTCCAGGTCGTCGGGGTGGGCGACGACGGCGAGGGCCCGCTGCCAGTCCTCGGGCATGGGGGTGAGCTGGTCGTTCTCGTTCAACGGCTCTGTCATGCCGGCAGCCTAGCCGCGCGGAGCCCGGTCAAGGGCCCGTCAGGCCTCGCCCCTGGCGAGGGCGAGGAGCCGGTCGAGGACGCGCGGCGAACCCACCCGCAGTCCGTCGTGCTCGTACTCGTCGGTGACCCAGGTGCGCAGACCGCGGATGGAGCGGGCGGTGCGCAGCGCGTGCGCGGTGTCGACGTACATGTCGTCGTGGTAGATCGCGGCGGCGGCCGGCACCTCGTTCGCTGCGAGGCGTGCCGTGTCGTACAGGGGCGCCCAGCCGGTGCGTGCGGCGAGGAGGTCGGCGGTCTCGCGCAGCGGCCGCAGGGCGGGGTCGCAGTCGAACTGCCAGCGCTGGACGGCTTCGCCGGTGAACAGGAGCGGCGCGTCCCCGGCAAGCGCCTTGCCCGGGTCGAACTGCGGGAACTCGCCACGCAGCCGCTGCGCAGACCAGTCGGTCGGCCGCTCGCCCTGGCCGTAGATGGACTCGTGCAGGAGCGCGAACAGGGGGTGGCTCCAGTGCGAGAGCGCGGCCTGTACGCCTTCCTGGAACGCGTCGGAGAGTGTGTGCCCCGCCGGGGTCCGCACGAAGGCGTCTTCGAGGAGGTAGTGGAGGCGGTGGCTGCCGTCGCCCGTGCCCAGCAGCATGCCGAGGGACTGGAACGCCTCGACGGTGAGGCGGTAGCCGCCGTTGAGGACCGGCTCGTGCTCGGCGATGTGGGCGGCGATACGGCGGGCGCGCTCGACGTCCTGGGGGTAGCGGGCGTAGTGGGCGGCGGTCTTGCGCTCCATGCGCGGGTAGGCGGCGCGGTAGACGTCGTCCGCGTGGCCGTCGAGCGTGGGCAGGCCGCCGGTGATGATGGCGGTGTGCAGGCCTTCAGGGGCCGCCGAGAGGTAGTGGGTCGCGCAGAAGCCGCCGAAGCTCTGGCCGAGGACGGTCCAGGGGGCGCCGCCGGTCAGCTCGCGCCTGATCAGCTCGCAGTCGCGGACGATGGAGTCGGCACGGAAGTGCGTGAGGTAGTCGGCCTGTTCGCGGGGGCCGCCGCGCAGCGGGAGCGTCTGGCGCGTCGCCGGAGTGGAGCTGCCGGTTCCGCGCTGGTCGAGCAGGAGCACCCGGTAGTCCTGCAAGGCCCTGCCCAGCCATGCCTCCTTGCCCACGAAGCGGTTGGCCCCGAACCCGGGGCCGCCCTGGAGGTACACCAGCCACGGCAGGTCGGCGTCCCCCCGGCCCCCGTGCGCACTCGCCACGGCCTCGCGGGCGAAGACCTCGATCCGCTCCC
Organism: Streptomyces sp. NPDC033180; assembly: GCF_055577645.1. NCBI lineage: Bacteria > Bacillati > Actinomycetota > Actinomycetes > Kitasatosporales > Streptomycetaceae > Streptomyces > Streptomyces sp. NPDC033180. The sequence goes on from NZ_JBVIPU010000002.1 coordinate 508,632, forward strand.
CCGCCGGGTCGTCGTGGTCGAGGGGCACGGAGAAGCGGTGGTCGGTGAGGACGACACCGGGCTGGCGGTAGGAGGCGGTGGCGAGGGTCAAGGGGGCTCCTGGGCGACATACGGCATGGGACGATCCGCCCCAGTCCAGCACACCCGCCTCGGAGGCGGTCAGCGGGGCGCCAGGCTGGAGCGCCGCACCACCAGCTCCGGCTGGAGGACCACTCGCCGGTGATCGTGCTCGTCGGGATCGGCGTCCGACTCGGTCTCCTCCAGGAGGAGTTCCGCGGCCATCGCGCCCATCTTGATGGCGGGCTGGCGCACCGAGGTGAGCGGCACGACGGCCGCCGCGGCGAACTCGATGTCGTCGTAGCCGACGATGGCGATCTCCTCGGGCACGCTCACCCCGGCCGCGTACATCGCCTGGAGCACCCCGAGAGCGAGCAGGTCGTTGGCGCAGAAGACGGCGGTCGGCCGTTCGGCGAGACCGAGGACGCGGGCGCCCGCGTCGCGTCCTGCGGCGACATCGAGGCGTTCAGTGGGCAGCTCCCGCAGCGCAGACGCCGGCAGACCGGCCTCGGCGAGAGCCTTCAGTGCCCCCTCTCTGCGGTCCTTGACCTGGTTGAGTCCGGGCGGTCCGCTCACGTACGCGATGCTGCGGTGCCCCGCGTCGACGAGATGGCGCACCGCGAGCGCCCCGCCGAGGACGTCGTCCACGGAGACGGAGCACTCGGTGGCGCCCTCGGCCACCCGGTCGACCAGGACGAACGGGATGGAGTGCCTGCGGAACGCCTCGATGTTCCGGCCCGTGGCGTCCGCGGGGGTCAGCAGCACGCCACGTACCCGCTGTTCGGCGAAGAGCGCCAGGTATTCGGCCTCTTCGGAGGGGCTCTGTCCGCTGTTGCACATCATGACGCGGAGCCCGGCGTCGCGCGCGGCCCGCTCGGCACCGCGCGCGACGTCCACGAAGAAGGGGTTGCCCATGTCGAGCACGAGCAGCGCCATGATGCGGCTCTGCCCCGCGCGCAGCTGCCGTGCGGACTCGCTGCGGACGTAGCCGAGCCGGTCGATCACGGACTGCACCCGGTGGCGTGTCTCTTCGGAGACGACGTCCGGGCGGTTGATCACGTTCGACACGGTGCCCACCGACACGCCGGCGTGCTTCGCCACGTCTTTGATGCCGACCATGCGTCCCCTTGTTCCGTTGCGCGTACGGCGCCTTGTGCGCCGTCGCGTGCGATCCCCTCAGAATTTGTACTGGTCGATGTTCTTCTTGTCGAAGACGGTCGGCTCACCGAGATCGACGACCCCCTTGTCACCGATGGTGAAGCCTCCCAGGTCGCCCGCCTCGAACTTCTCGCCCTTCTTGCCGGTGATCTGGCCGGACTTCAGGGCCACGGCGGCGTGCGCCGCGAGCGCGCCGAGTTCGGCCGGGTCCCACAGCTCGAAGCCCTCGACGGTGCCGTTCTTCACGTACTGACGCATGTCGTTGGGGGTGCCGAGGCCGGTGAGCTTCACCTTGCCCTTGTACTTCGATCCCGAAAGGTACTGGGCTGCGGCCTTGATACCGACGGTCGTCGGCGAGATGATCCCGGCCAGCTTCGGGTGCTCCTGGAGGAGGCCCTGGGTCTGCTGGAAGGACTGCTGGGCGTCGTCGTTGCCGTAGGCGGTCTTCACCAGCTTCATGTTCTTGTACTTGGGCTTCTTCAGCTCGTCCTTCATGTAGCCGATCCAGGTGTTCTGGTTCGTCGCCGTCTGGGCGGCGGAGAGGATCGCGATGTCGCCCTTGTAGCCGAGCTGCTTGCCGAGCAGCTCCACCTGCGTGCGGCCGAGCGCCTCGGCGCTGGACTGCGAGACGAACACGTCACGGCACCCCGGGTTGGTGTCCGAGTCGTAGGTGACGACCTTGATGTCGTTCTTCATGGCCTGCTTGAGGGCGGTGCACAGGGCGCCGGGGTCCTGCGCGGAGACGGCCATGGCGTCGACCTGCTGCTGGGTGAGCGTGTTGACGTAGGAGACCTGTCCGCTGGTGTCGGTGGCGCTGTTGGGGCCGGTCTCCTTGTACGTCGATCCGAGCTCCTTGAGGGCCTTCTCGCCCCCCTTGTCGGCGACGGTGAAGTACGGGTTGTTGACCTGCTTGGGCAGGAAGGCGACCGTGAGGCCCTTCTTGGTCGGGGCGTCCGGGTCGGCCTTGGCGTTCGATGCCTTGGCCGCGTCGTCGTCCTTCGACGACTCCTTGGTGGTGCCTCCGCAGGCGGTGGCGGTGAGGGCGAGCGAGGTGACGGCTGCCAGGGCCACGCAGGCGCGGGTGAGGGCGGTGCGGCGCACGGGTCGGCGGACGGATCGGCGGGGAGAGAGCATCGTTGGTCCCTTTCGGACTTTCGAGACGGTACGAGGGGTCAGCGGGCGGGAGCCGCGGCGCGGCGGCCCGCTCGGGCGACGGCGATCTGGCGGGCCACGCGCGGCCCGAGGACGGACACCACGAGCAGCACGCCGGTGACGACGATCTGCGACTGTGCGGAGACGTTGAGCAGGCTCATCGCGTTCTGCAGGGCGCCGAGCAGGAAGACTCCGGCGATCGCGCCGCCGAGGGTCCCCTTGCCGCCGTCGAAGTCGATGCCGCCGAGCAGGACGGCGGCGACGACGGACAGTTCGAGGCCAGTGGCGTTGTCGAAGCGGGCGCTCGCGTAGTGCAGGGCCCAGAAGATGCCCGTGAGGGAGGCCATGAGCCCCGTGGCGACGAACAGCCACAGCTTGTGCCGCTTGACGCGGACGCCCGCGAACCGCGCCGCCTCCTCGTTGGCGCCGATCGCGAAGAGCGAGCGCCCGAAGGGCGTGGCGTGCAGGACGACGACGGCGATGGCGAGCAGCGCCAGGAAGGGCAGGAAGGCGTACGGCAGGAAGGTGTCGCCGACTCGGCCGGCAGCGAAGTCCAGGTACTGCGAGGGAAAGTCGGTCACGGCGTCCGAGCCGAGCACGATCTGCGCGATGCCCCGGTAGGCGGCCATGGTGCCGATGGTCACGGCGAGCGAGGGCAGTCCGAGGCGGGTCACCAGGAGGCCGTTGACCAGGCCGCAGACGACACCGAGGAGGAGTACGAGCGGAATGATCGTCTCGATGGCCATACCGGCGTTCCAGAGGGCGCCCATCACGGCTCCGGAGAGCCCCGCCGTCGAGGCCACGGACAGATCGATCTCTCCGGAGACGACGAGAAGGGTCATCGGGAGGGCGATCAGCGCGATGGGCAGCGTGTTGCCGATGAGGAACGACAGGTTGAGGGCGTTGCCGAAACCGTCGACAAAGGAGAACGACATCAGGAGGAGCACGACAAGGAGAGCGCCGACAACGGTGTCCCAGCGGACGGCGCGCGTGACGTCGAGCCGGTTGGAGTCAGCCATGGCGGCCAGCCCTTCTGTTCGATGCGGCCTTCTTCGTCAGGGCCTTGGCGACGCGCAGGGCGACGATCCGGTCGACTGCGATGGCCAGGACGAGCAGCACGCCGTTGATGGCGAGCACCCACACGGAGCTGACGCCGAGCGCGGGCAGCACGCTGTTGATGGAGGTCAGGAGCAGCGCCCCGAGCGCCGCGCCGTAGACGCTGCCGGAGCCGCCGGTGAAGACGACACCGCCGACCACGACGGCGCTGACGACGGTGAGCTCGTAGCCGTTGCCGGTGGCGGAGTCGACGTTGCCGAAGCGGGCCAGGTAGAGCGCGCCCGCGAGCCCCGCGAGCGCTCCGCACGCGGTGTAGGCGGCGAGGATGCGCTTGCGCACCGGGATGCCGGCGAGCCGGGCTGCCTCGGGGTTGGAGCCGAGGGCGTAGAGCTCGCGGCCGCCGCCGAAGTGCCGCAGGTAGTAGGCGACCGCGACCAGGACGGCGAGCGCGATAAGACCCAGGTACGGCACCGCCGAGATCCCGCCGGAGCCGAAGTCGACGAAGCCGTCCGGCAGGTCGGACGCGGTGATCTGCCGGGAGCCGACCCATATGGAGTCGACGCCCCGGATGACGTAGAGGGTGCCGAGGGTGACGACGAGCGCGGGTACCTGGCCGAGGCTGACGAGCGCCCCGTTGAGCAGGCCGCAGCCGACACCGAGCGCGATGGCCAGGAGGATCGCGACCGTCGGGTTGCCGCCGCCCTGGAGGTAGTTGCCGGCGGCGAAGGCGCTGATCCCGAGCGTCGAGCCGACCGACAGGTCGACGTTGCGGGTGATGACGACCAGGGCCTGCCCCGTCGCGACAAGGACCAGGATAGTCGCGTTCAGGAGCAGGTCCTTGATGCCCTGCTCGGAGAGGAACTCGCTGTTGCCCGCCTGGGTGATGCCGATCATCACCAGGAACACCAGCAGGATGGCCAGTTCGCGCATCTTGAAGACGCGGTCCACCAGGCGCGTTCCCGCGGCCTTCTCCGGGTCCACGGCGGGCGCCGGGCTCTGGGTGGTCACGCTCATGCCGTCCTCCCTGTGGCGGCCGCCATCACGGACTCCTCGGTCGCCCGCGCGCGCGGGATCTCGGCGGCGAGCCGCCCTTCGTGCATGACGAGGACCCGGTCGGCCATGCCGAGGATCTCGGGCAGGTCGGAGGAGATCATCAGGACCGCCACCCCGTCGGCAGCGAGTTCGGAAAGCAGACGGTGCACTTCGGCCTTGGTGCCGACGTCGATTCCGCGGGTCGGTTCGTCCACGATCAGGACTTGGGGCCGGGTGGCGAGCCACTTGGCGAGGACGACCTTCTGCTGATTGCCGCCGGACAAGGTGCCGACGGCGTCGGCGATCCGCGAGTACTTCACCTGAAGCCGCACCGCCCAGTCGAGCGAGCGGCTGCGTTCGGCGCCGCGGTCCATGAGGCCGGCGCGCACCGTCGTACGCAGTCCGGTGAGTCCGATGTTGCGCTCGATCGACATGTCCATCACCAGGCCCTGGGCACGCCGGTCCTCCGGGACGAGGGCGAGCCCGGCCGCCATGGCGGTGCTCGGTGCGCCGTTGACCAGCGCCCTTCCCTGCACCTCAACTGTTCCGGCATCCCACCGGTCGACGCCGAACACGGCACGGGCGACCTCGCTGCGCCCGGCCCCGACGAGCCCCGCAAGCCCGACGATCTCCCCGCGCCGGACATCGAATGAGACATCGGTGAAGATGCCCTCGCGGGTCAACCGGCGGACGCTGAGCGCCACTTCGCCCACCCGCGTGTCCTGCTTCGGGTAGAGCTCGTCGAGGTCGCGGCCCACCATGCGGCGTACGAGGTCGTCCTCGGTCAGGCCTTCGAGCGGCTCGCTCGCGATCAGACCGCCGTCGCGCAGCGTGGTGACGCGCTGGCACAGCTCGAAGATCTCCTCCAGGCGGTGCGAGATGAACAGCACCGCGGCACCCTGTTCGCGCAGGGTGCGCACGACGCCGAAGAGGCGGGCCACTTCGCTGCCGGTGAGTGCCGCGGTCGGCTCGTCCATGATCAGGACCCGGGCGTCGAAGGAGAGCGCCTTGGCGATCTCGACGATCTGCTGGTCGGCGATGGAGAGGCCGCGGGCGGGCTGTTCGGGGTCGAGGTCCACGGCCAGGCGCTTGAAGAGCGCGGCGGCCGCGGCGTGCACGGCCTTGTGGTCGACGCGGCCGAAGGAGCGGCGTGGCTGGCGCCCCGCGAAGATGTTCTCCGCGACGGAGAGGTCGGGGAAGAGCGTCGGCTCCTGGTAGATGACGGCGACGCCCGCGTCCCTGGCGTCTCCTGGGCCGTGGAAGACGACCGGGGACCCGTCGAGCGACAGCTCTCCGGCGTCCGGCCGATGGACCCCGGCGAGGGTCTTGATGAGGGTTGATTTCCCTGCGCCGTTCTCGCCCGCGAGGGCGTGCGCCTCACCGGCGTACAGCTCCAGGGAGACGTCGTGAAGGGCGCGCACGGCCCCGAAGGACTTGCTCAGGCCCTGCACGGCAAGGACGGGGGGCTCTCTCATAGGTAGCACCGATCGGTCACGAAGGGGCATGCGGCTCATGGCTGCGGGACTCGGGCGGGCGGGGCGTCATCGGGAGTCACCCACCGGACACCCGGCGTGAAAGGTTTCAATCGATTTCCAGGGAAGCTAAACCCGCGCCAACTCCGCCGTCAATGGGCGGGACTTGAAATTCCTGTCTCGACTCGATGCGCCAAGGCCCAGACGTGCGAGACCCCTTGACAGCAGCCAGCGCTCTCCCTAGCTTCGCCTCTCGTGAAACGATTCACCGCCGAGTCGTTACGGAGTCGAGTTGTGATCAGCAGAAGACGTTTGCTCAGCACCACCGCCACGGCCGCCCTGGGGACGGCGATGGCGACGGGGGCCGTACCGACGGCCGCCGCAGCACCCTTCGCGGGAAACCGGTCCTTACGCGTGAGCGGGCCGACCGTCGAATACGTGAGTCACCCGCTCGGTCTCGACGTGCCCCGCCCGAGGCTGAGTTGGCCCCTGACGGCCACCAAGGAGGGCCAGGCACAATCCGCCTACCAGGTGCGCGTGGCCACCGCCCCGGGCCGGCTTTCCGAGCCCGATGTCTGGGACAGCGGCAAGGTCGCCTCCAGCGACTCGGTCCTGGTCCCCTACGCGGGCCCCGACCTCAAGTCCCGTACGCGCTACTACTGGTCGGTGCGGGTCTGGGACACCGCGGGCAGGGCCTCCGACTGGAGTGAGGCCTCCTGGTGGGAGACCGGACTCTTTGAGGCGAAGGACTGGACGGCGCGGTGGATCGGCGCCCCCACCTCCCTCATCGGCGCACCCTCCCTGGCCGACGCCTCGTGGATCTGGTTCCCCGAGGGGGACCCCGCGAACAGCGCCCCGGCGGCCACCCGCTGGTTCCGTGGCCGCGTCGATGTCCCCGAAGGGGTCACCCGCGCGCGTCTCGTCATGACGGCCGACGACGGGTACACCGCGTACGTGAACGGCACGCGGGTGTCGCACACCGAAGCGGACAGCGCCGCCGACAACTGGCGCCGCCCCGCGGTCGTCGACGTGACCGACGGGCTCCGCGCCGGCGCCGCGGTCATCGCCGTCTCCGCCACCAACGCCACGACCGGGCCCGCCGGTCTGCTCGGTGTGCTCGAGCTGACGACCGCCGACGGCGTGCGCACCTTCACCACGGACGGCACGTGGAAGGCCACTGACAAGGAGCCCTCGGGCGACTGGCGGTCGGCGGGGTACGACGACGGCTCGTGGTCGGCGGCGAAGGTGGCCGCGGCCTGGGGTTCGGGACCCTGGGGGAAGGTCGCCCCCGAACACTGCCCCGCGGCCCAGCTGCGCCACGAGTTCCGCCTCCGGTCGGGGAAGAAGGTCGCGCGGGCACGCCTGTACTCCACGGCCCTCGGCCTCTACGACGCCTGGCTGAACGGCGAGCGCGTCGGCGATGACCGCCTGGCGCCCGGCTGGACCGACTACGACAAGCGGGTCCAGTACCAGACGTACGACGTGACGAAACAGCTCAAGTCCGGCGCCAACGCGCTCGGAGCGACACTCGCGGTCGGCTGGTACGCGGGCAACGTCGGCATGTTCGGTCCGCATCAGTACGGTGAACAACCGGCACTCCTGGCTCAGTTGGAGGTCACGTACACCGACGGCTCCACCGACCGTGTGCTGTCGGGCACCGACTGGCGCGCGGCCATGGGCCCGGTCACCGCCGCCGACCTCCTGTCGGGCGAGGACTACGACGCGCGCCTGGAGACCGCCGGCTGGACGCGCGCGGGCTTCGACGACTCGGACTGGGTCGCGGCCGATGCCGTCGACGAGGTCGAGGCCGCCGTCGTGGCTCAAGTCGACGGGCACACGCGCGTGGAGAGCGAGATCTCCGCCCGGAAGGTGAGTGAGCCGAAGCCCGGCGTCTTCGTCTTCGACCTCGGTCAGAACATGGTCGGCGCGGTCCGGCTGAACGTCTCCGGGAAAGCCGGGACGAAGGTCCAGTTGCGTCACGCGGAGGTCCTGAACCCCGACGGCACGATCTACACCACCAACCTGCGGACCGCGCGTGCCACCGACACCTACACGCTCAAGGGCGGCGGCAAGGAGACGTTCGAGCCGCGGTTCACCTTCCACGGCTTCCGCTACGTGGAAGTGACGGGCTACCCGGGCACGCCGCCGCGCGACGCCGTGGTGGGCCGCGTGATCCACACGTCGGCTCCGTTCACCATGGACTTCAGGACCGACGTCCCCATGCTGAACCAGCTGCACAGCAACATCACATGGGGACAGCGCGGCAATTTCCTCTCGATCCCCACGGACACCCCCGCGCGCGACGAGCGCCTCGGCTGGACCGGCGACATCAACGTCTTCGCGCCGACCGCCGCCTACACGATGGAGTCGGCGCGCTTCCTCACCAAGTGGCTCGACGACCTGCGTGACGGCCAGGCCGACGACGGCGCCTTCACCGACGTGGCACCGTTCGTCGGTACGGTCGGCAAGGGCGTGGCCGGCTGGGGTGACGCCGGAGTGACCGTCCCCTGGGCGCTGTACCAGGCGTACGGGGACACGCGCGTCCTGGAGCAGTCCTGGTCCTCGATGCTGAAGTGGCTCGACTACCTGGAGAAGCACAGCAACGGCTGTCTGCGCCCCGCGGAGGGATACGGAGACTGGCTCAACATCCAGGACGAGACTCCCAAGGACGTCATCGGCACCGCCTACTTCGCCCACAGCGCCGACCTCGTCGCGCGGACCGCCGAAGCGCTGGGCAAGGACCCGGCCCCGTACAAGAAGCTCTTCGGAAGTGTCCGTGACGCCTTCCGCGCGGCGTACGTGACCGGCGGCGGGCGGGTGAAGGGCGATACGCAGACCGCGTACGTGCTGGCTCTGTCCATGGACCTGCTCGCCGACAGCGACCGCGCGCCGGCGGCCGCCCGCCTGGTGGAGCTCATCAAGTCCAAGGAATGGCACCTGTCGACAGGCTTCCTGGGCACACCGCGCCTGCTTCCCGTCCTGACGTCCACCGGCCACACGGACGTCGCCTACCGCCTCCTGATGCAGCGGTCCTTCCCCAGCTGGGGCTACCAGATCGACAAGGGCGCCACGACGATGTGGGAGCGCTGGGACTCCATCAAGCCGGACGGCAGCTTCCAGGACGCCGGCATGAACTCCTTCAACCACTACGCCTACGGCTCGGTGGGCGAGTGGATGTACGCCAACATCGCGGGCATCGCACCGGCAGGCCCGGGTTTCCGCAAGATCCTCGTCCGCCCGCGCCCCGGCGGCGGCGTGACCGAGGCGCAGAGCAGTTTCGACGCGCTCTACGGCCCGGTCAGCACCCACTGGAAGACGGACTCGGACGGGTTCCGTCTGACCCTGACCCTGCCCGCCAACACCACTGCCGAGGTGTGGATCCCCGCCGACAAGCGCTCTCAAGTCGCGCATGGCGCGGCGGAGTTCCTGCGGATGGAGGACGGCTGCGCCGTCTTCGCCGCCGCCTCCGGCACGCACCGATTCTCCAACTGACCCACCCCGACCGCCCTTTCGGAAGGCTGCGCGATGACCGCCGGAACCAGCAAGGACGCCGTGAAAGCGGCACTCACCACCCAGGCCCTGGAGACTCCCTCCTGGGCATACGGCAACTCCGGTACCCGCTTCAAGGTCTTCGCGCAGCCAGGTGTCCCGCGCACGACCCGGGAGAAGCTGGACGACGCCGCCCGGGTGCACGCCCACACGGGCACGGCGCCCAGGGTGGCCCTGCACATCCCCTGGGACAAGGTCGACGACTACGGCGCGCTCGCGGAGTACGCGACCGAGCGCGGCGTGACGCTCGGCGCGATCAACGCCAACGTCTTCCAGGACGACGACTACAAGCTCGGCTCGGTCACCAATCCGGACCCGACGGTCCGGCGCAAGGCACTCGAACACCTCCTGGAGTGCGTCGACATCATGGACGCGACGGGTTCACGCGACCTGAAGCTGTGGTTCTCGGACGGCACCAACTACCCCGGCCAGGACGATCTCCGCAGCCGCCAGGACCGTCTGGCGGAAGCCCTGCGGACGACGTACGACCGCCTCGGCGACGACCAGCGCATGCTCATCGAGTACAAGCTCTTCGAGCCCGCCTTCTACGCGACGGACATCCCGGACTGGGGCACGGCCTACGCCCACTGCCTGAAGCTGGGGCCGAAGGCGCAGGTCGTCGTCGACACCGGCCACCACGCGCCCGGCACCAACATCGAGTTCATCGTCGCCACGCTGCTGCGCGAGGGCCGCCTGGGCGGCTTCGACTTCAACTCGCGCTTCTACGCGGACGACGACCTGATGGCGGGCGCCGCGGACCCCTTCCAGCTCTTCCGGATCATGTACGAGGTCGTCCGGGGAGGCGGCCTGGACTCGGACATCGCGTTCATGCTCGACCAGTGCCACAACATCGAGGCGAAGATCCCCGCGATCATCCGCTCGGTGATGAACGTGCAGGAGGCAACGGCGAAGGCGCTCCTCGTCGACGCGGACGCCCTGGCCGAGGCCCAGCGGACCGGCGATGTGCTGGCCGCCAACGCCGTCCTGATGGACGCCTTCAACACCGACGTCCGCCCCCTACTGGCAGAAGTCAGGGAGGGCTCGGGGCTCGACCCTGATCCCATGAGGGCCTATCAGGAGTCAGGCTGGCAGGAGCGAATCGTCAAGGACCGCGTGGGCGGCGAGCAGGCCGGATGGGGGGCGTGAGCGACATGACGCAGCACGCACGGATCAAGGAACTCCTCGACCGCGCCCACCGCTTGGGCGCCGACCCGCGCAACACCAATTACGCGGGCGGCAACGCGTCGGCGAAGGGCACGTCCCCCGACCCGGTCACGGGCGCGGACACCGACCTGATGTGGGTCAAGGGCTCGGGCGGCGACCTGGGAACCCTCACCGAGGACGGCCTCGCGGTCCTGCGCCTGGACCGCCTCCACGCGCTGAAGGAGGTGTACGGCGGCGCGGACCACGAGGACGAGATGGTCGGCGCCTTCGACTACTGCCTGCACGGCAAGGGGGGCGCCGCCCCGTCCATCGACACGGCCATGCACGCCTTGGTGGACGCTCCACACGTGGATCACCTCCACCCGGACTCGGGCATCGCCCTGGCCTGCGCGGTGGACGGGGAGAAGCTGACGGCCGAGTGCTTCGGCTCGACGGTGGCCTGGGTGCCCTGGCGGCGCCCCGGCTTTCAGCTGGGCCTGGACATCGCGGCGGTGCAGGCGGCGAACCCCGACGCCATCGGCTGCGTCCTGGGCGGTCACGGCATCACGGCCTGGGGAGCCACGGCGCAGGAGTGCGAGCGCAACTCCCTGCACATCATCCGCACGGCGGAGGCGTTCCTTTCCGAACACGGAAAGCCTGCCCCGTTCGGCCCGCCCCTGGACGGGCACACCCCCCTCCCCACCGCGGCACGCCACCGCCGTGCGGCCGAACTGGCCCCGCACATCCGCTCGTTGGCGTCGACGGACCGCCCCCAGATCGGCCACTTCACCGACACGGAAGCCGTCCTGGACTTCCTGGCCTCCGCGGAGCACCCGCGCCTCGCGGCCCTGGGCACCTCCTGCCCCGACCACTTCCTCCGTACGAAGATCAGGCCCCTGGTCCTCGACCTGCCACCCACCGCGCCACTCCAGGAAGCCATCACCCGCCTCAAGGAGTTGCACGCGGCCTACCGAGAGGAGTACGCGGGCTACTACGCCCGCCACGCCGACCCGGCCTCTCCCGCGATGCGGGGCTCCGACCCGGCCATCGTCCTCATTCCCGGCGTAGGAATGTTCTCGTTCGGCAAGGACAAACAGACCGCACGCGTGGCAGGCGAGTTCTACGTGAACGCCATCAACGTCATGCGGGGCGCCGAGGCCGTCTCCACCTACGCTCCGATCGACGAGTCGGAGAAGTTCCGCATCGAGTACTGGCCGCTGGAAGAGGCCAAGCTCCAGCGCCTGCCCAAGCCCAAGCCACTGGCCACCCGCGTCGCCCTCGTGACGGGTGCGGGCAGCGGCATCGGCAAGGCGATAGCGCACCGCCTGGTGGCGGAGGGCGCGTGCGTGGCGGTCGCCGACCTCGACGCGGAGAACGCGGCGGCGGTGGCAGAAGAGCTCGGCGGCCCGGACAAGGCCGTGGCCATCCCCATGGACGTCACATCCGAGGAGCAGATCGCGCGGGCGTTCGCCGCTGCGGCGCTTGCCTTCGGCGGAGTCGACCTGGTGGTGAACAACGCGGGCATCTCCATCTCGAAGCCGCTGCTCGACACCACGGCCCGAGACTGGGACCTGCAGCACGACATCATGGCCCGCGGCTCGTTCCTCGTCTCCCGCGAGGCGGCCCGCGTCATGCGGGATCAGGCACTGGGCGGCGACATCATCTACATCACGTCCAAGAACGCGGTGTTCGCGGGCCCGAACAACATCGCGTACTCCGCCACCAAGGCGGACCAGGCCCACCAAGTGCGTCTGCTGGCCGCAGAGTTGGGCGAGTTCGGTATACGGGTGAACGGCATCAATCCGGACGGCGTGGTGCGGGGGTCAGGCATCTTCGCGGGCGGCTGGGGCGCGCAGCGCGCGGCGACGTACGGGATCGAGGAGGAGAACCTGGGCGAGTTCTACGCCCAGCGGACCCTCCTCAAGCGAGAGGTGCTCCCCGAGCACGTGGCCAACGCTGTCTTCGCCCTGACGGCAGGCGACCTCACCCACACGACAGGCCTGCACATACCCGTGGACGCGGGCGTCGCGGCGGCGTTCCTCAGGTAACCCGCCGCCCCGCCCGCCTCTCCGGCCGCGGCCGCGCAACCAACCGGAGGGGACGTGGCGGTATGTCCGCCCGGAGCACGGCACGTGGCGCTCCGGCGCCGCAGTAGCCCTGCGTGCACACCGAGATGGCGAGGACGGACATACCGGCGCGGCCCCGCACCGAAGAGCACCACGCGAACCACGGGCGACCCGCACTCGCCCCCGCACCATGCACCCACGCAAGACGCCGCACCACGCGACCACGCAAGACCCCGCACTCAACCTTCAACCCTGCGAGCCACCATGCCCATCGCCACCCCCGACCCCCGCTCCTCCCCTCACTCCTCCCCCCGCCCCTCGGACCACCACTTCGCCGCGATCGACCTGGGCGCATCCAGCGGGCGCGTCATGGTGGCGAAGGTCGGCGTCGACACACTCAGCCTCCTGGAAGCGCACCGCTTCCCCAACCGTCCGGTCCGCGCCGCCGGCACCCTGCACTGGGACATCCTCTCCCTCTACGACGGAATCCTGGACGGCATCCGCGCCGCAGGCTCTGCCGCCCCCCTCACCTCCATCGGCATCGACGGCTGGGCAGTCGACTACGGCCTCCTCGACTCGGACGGCGCCCTCCTCGGCAACCCGGTGCACTACCGCGACACCCGCACCGAGGGCATCGCCGCCAAGGCATGGACGACCGTCCCGCCCACCGACCTCTACGCCATGACGGGCATCCAGTACGCCCCTTTCAACACCCTGTACCAACTACTGGCCGCGCAGGGGTCCGCCCAACTCGCCACCGCCAAACGCCTGTTGCTCGTACCGGACCTGCTGACGTACTGGCTGACGGGTGAACTCGGCACAGAGCTGACGAACGCCTCCACCACACAGCTGATGGACCCCGGGACGGGCGACTGGTCGCACGAGGTAGCGACGCGCCTGGGCATCGACCTGGGACTGTTCCCTGCCGTGCGGCGCCCCGGCGAGCCGGCGGGCCGACTTCTCCCCCAGGTCCTCGACGACACCGGCCTGACCTCGCCCACCCCCATCACGACGGTCGCCTCGCACGACACCGCGTCAGCCGTCGCCGCCGTCCCCGCCACGACCGACGACTTCGCCTACATCTGCACCGGCACCTGGTCGCTGGCAGGCCTGGAACTGGCCGCCCCCATCCGCACGGAGGAGAGCCGCGAAGCGAACTTCACCAATGAGCTGGGCATAGACGGAACAGTCCGCTTTCTGCGCAACATCATGGGGCTGTGGCTGCTGCAGGAGTGCCTGCGCACCTGGAACACAGGCGCAAGCGCCCCCACCCTGGAAACGCTGCTGATCGAGGCCGCCACCGCCCCCGCCCTGCGCTCCCTCGTCGACGCGGCGGACCCCGCCTTCCTGCCCCCCGGCGACATGCCGCAGCGCATCGCCCGAGCCTGCGAGGCCACGGGCCAGCCCGCCCCCCGCACCCCCGCCGAGACGACACGCTGCGTCCTCGACTCCCTGGCCCTGGCCCACCGCCGGGCCATCGAGGACGCCCAACGCCTCGCGGACCGAGCCGTGGACGTGGTGCACATAGTCGGCGGCGGGGCCCGCAACGCGCTCCTGTGCCAACTCACCGCGGACGCCTGCGGACTGCCCGTCGTCGCGGGCCCGGCAGAGGCGGCGGCGCTGGGCAACGTACTTGTCCAGGCCAGGGCGCATGGCCTGATAGCCGGAGGTCGCCACGAGATGCGCGCCCTGCTGGCCCGCACCCAACAGCTGACTCGCTACGAGCCGAACCACGACCCGGCGAGCAGGACCGCGTGGGAGGAGGCCTCCCGACGTGTCCTCCCATGACGCGCCCCCGCATCATGACTCCCGCAAAGCGTGCGCAGCGCATACGCTGCACTCATCCGATGATCGACGAGGAGGAACCCGCGATGCGTGTCGCTCTGTTCCTGACCTGTGTCAATGACACGCTCTATCCCGACACAGGCCGAGCAGTGGTGAAACTGCTGACCAGGCTGGGAGTTGACGTCGACTTCCCGATGGCGCAGACCTGCTGCGGGCAGGCGCACTACAACACGGGTTACCGCCACCAGGCAGAGCCGCTCGCCCGTCATTTCTCCGATGTCTTCGGGGCGGACGAGTACGACGCGATCGTCACACCATCCGGTTCGTGCGGCGCGATGGTCCGCGAGCTCTACCCCCGCATGGGAGAACGCGCCCGCGACGAGGGCCGGGGTGGCGGCCTGGCGGCGACGCTGGCACCCGTCGTTCCCAAGACGTACGAACTCACCGAGTTCCTGGTGGACGTCCTCGGTGTGACGGACGTCGGGGCGTACTACCCGCACACGGTGACATACCACCCGACCTGCCACGGCCTGCGCGGTCTCGGCCTGGGTGACCGCCCCACCCGGCTGCTCCGGGCGGTCAAGGGCCTTGAGCTGCTCGAGCTCCCGGGCGCGGACGAATGCTGCGGCTTCGGCGGCACCTTCGCGATGAAGAACTCCGATGTCTCGTCGGCGATGGGCACGGACAAGGTGCGCAACGCCGAGTCGACGGGCGCCGACGCCCTGTGCGCGGCGGACAACTCCTGTCTGATGCACATCGGGGGCACGATGTCCCGCCTCAGGAGCGGCCTGCGCCCGGTCCACATCGCGGAGATCCTGGCGAGCACGGAAGAGGAACCCCTGTCATGAGCGGCATGAGCGACACGAGCGGCACATTCGTGGGCATGCCCGCCTTTCCCGCGGCCGCCCACGAGGCCATGGGCAACAAGACCCTGCGCGCCAATCTGCGGCACGCCACGCACACCATCCGCGACAAACGAGCCCGCGCCGTCGCCGAACTGGACGACTGGGCCCAGCTCCGCGAGGCGGGCAAGCGGATCAAGGACGAGACGCTGCGCCATCTCGACCGCTATCTGGTCCAGTTGGAGGAATCGGTCACGGCGGCGGGCGGCACCGTGCACTGGGCGGCGGACGCCGACGAGGCCAACCGGATCGTCGCCGACCTGGTCAAGGCAACCGAAGAATCCGAGATCGTCAAGGTCAAGTCCATGGCGACCCAGGAGATCGGCCTCAACGAAGCTCTCGAGGCCGAGGGCATCGCCGCGTACGAGACCGACCTCGCCGAACTCATCGTGCAACTCGGCAAGGACCGTCCCTCACACATCCTCGTGCCCGCCATCCACCGCAACCGCGGGGAGATCCGCGAGATCTTCGCGCGCGAGATGGGCGAGTGGGGCCGCCCCGCCCCTGACGGCCTCACCGACACCCCCGCCGAACTCGCCGAGGCCGCCCGCCTCCACCTCCGGGAGAAGTTCCTGCGCGCCAAGGTCGGCGTCTCCGGGGCCAACTTCATGGTCGCCGAGACGGGCACCCTGGTCGTCGTCGAGTCGGAGGGCAACGGCCGCATGTGCCTGACGCTCCCCGAAACGCTGATCTCGGTGGTCGGCATCGAGAAGATCGTGCCGACCTGGCGGGACCTGGAGGTCTTCCTCCAAACACTCCCCCGCTCCTCGACGGCCGAGCGGATGAACCCGTACACGTCGATGTGGACCGGCACCACCGACGAGGACGGGCCGCGCGACTTCCACCTCGTCCTCCTCGACAACGGCCGCAGCGACACGCTCGCCGACAAGGTCGGCCGCCAGGCGCTGCGCTGCATCCGCTGCTCCGCCTGCCTCAACGTCTGCCCCGTGTACGAACGAGCCGGAGGCCACGCCTACGGCTCGGTCTACCCCGGCCCCATCGGAGCGATCCTCAGCCCTCAACTCCGGGGCACACAGAGCGAGATCGATGCCTCGCTCCCCTACGCGTCGTCCCTCTGCGGCGCCTGCTACGAGGTGTGCCCGGTGGCCATCGACATCCCCGAAGTCCTCGTCCACCTGCGGGAGCGCGTGGTCCAGGGCGGCGAAGTGACACGGCACGGTACGAAGGTGACACTGCGGCCCGCCAAGGGGCACGCCGCGGAGCGTGCGGCGATGCGCGCGGCGGGCTGGGCGTTCGGCCGGCCGGGAGCGCTGCGTGCCGGACAACGTCTGGCGTCCGGGACCCGGCGTATGCACCCGCGCACACTTCCCGGGCCGGGGCGGGCATGGAGCGGGACACGGGATCTGCCGAAGGTGCCGGCGGAGCCGTTCCGCGACTGGTGGCGGCGTACGAACGGCGGCCAGGTGGAGAAGGCGCGGAAGGGCGGCACGAAGTGAGCAGCAGGGGCCGGATCCTGGGCCGCGTCCGACGGGCACTGGCCGACGTACGCGACGGCGAGGAGCAGGAGGAGAGGGACGCCGAGACCACCGAGACCACAGCCGTCCCCCGCGACTACCTGCGTGAACACGGCGACCGCACCACCGGGCAGACCGTCGACCTGCTGGCGGAGAACCTCGCCGACTATCGCGCGCTCGTGCACCGCTGCGCGGACGAGGAGCTGTCGCAGCTGCTCGGGCGCCTGCTCGCCGCGCGCGGCGCACGGACCGTGCTCGCGCCGCCCGGTCTCCCGCCGTCCTGGCTGGGGGCCTGCGACGCGACCCGCGTCGAGGACCGTGCCGCGAGCACTCCGCATGAGCTCGACGCGGTCGACAGCGTCGTCACCGCCTGCGCGGTCGCCGTCGCCGAGACCGGCACGATCGTCCTGGACGGCGGCCCCGACCAGGGCCGTCGGCGGATCACGCTCGTCCCCGATCACCACATCTGTGTCGTACGGGTCCCGGACCAGGTGGTCTCCTCCATCCCGCAGGCACTCGAACGGCTCGACCCCGCCCGCCCGCTGACCTGGATCTCGGGACCGTCCGCCACCAGCGACATCGAACTGGACCGGGTGGAGGGCGTGCACGGCCCGCGCACCCTGGAGGTGGTGCTGGTGAGCGGAGTGTGAGGGCCGCGGTTAGCGTGAGGGCATGATCCGGTTCGAGCAGGTGAGCAAGCGCTACCCGGACGGCACGATGGCCGTGGACGATCTGTCCTTCGAGGTCGCCGAGGGGGAACTGGTCACGCTCGTCGGCCCTTCCGGGTGCGGCAAGACGACCACGATGATGATGGTGAACCGCCTCATCGAGCCGACCGCGGGCCGCATCTTCGTGAACGACGAGAACATCGCGGACGTCGACCCGGTCCGCCTTCGCCGCCGCATCGGCTATGTCATCCAGCAGGTGGGGCTCTTCCCGCACCGGACGGTCCTCGACAACACGGCGACCGTTCCCGCGCTGATCGGCTGGAAGAAGGCGAAGGCGCGGGCGCGGGCGGCCGAGCTGCTCGACCTGGTGGGCCTCGACCCGAAGACGTACGGCCCCCGCTACCCCGAACAGCTGTCCGGCGGGCAGCGCCAGCGGGTGGGCGTGGCACGTGCCCTGGCCGCCGATCCGCCCGTACTCCTCATGGACGAGCCGTTCGGGGCGGTCGACCCGGTGGTGCGCGAGCAGTTGCAGGACGAGTTCCTGCGGATGCAGGCGGCGGTCCGCAAGACGGTTCTCCTGGTCACGCACGACATCGAGGAGGCGGTCAGGCTCGGTGACCGGATCGCGGTCTACGGGCAGGGACGCATCGAGCAGTACGACACGCCCGGTGCGGTCCTCGGCACTCCGGCGACGCCGTACGTCGCCGGGTTCGTGGGCGCCGACCGCGGCCTGAAGCGGCTCTCGGTCACCGAGATCCAGCCGGACGACCTGGAGCAGCCGACGGTGGTCCGGGTCGACGAGCCCGCCGCGCATGCCGCGGCCCGGCTGCGCGAGGAGGGCGCCCGCTGGGGCGTCGTCCTGGACACGGACGGAGATCTGCACGGCTGGGTCGGCATCGACGAGGTGGCCCTCGCCGGAGAAGGCGGCAGAGTCGGTGATCTGGCTCATCGCATGAAGGCGTGGGTCCCGGTGGGCGCCCCGCTCAAACAGGCGTTCGGTGTGATGCTCCAGCACGACGCGGGCTGGGTCGCGGTCCTGGACGGTGCTCGCTTCCTCGGCGTGCTGACCCCGGCGAAGCTTCACGAGGCACTGCGCCGCTCGGTGGACGCGGACGCGCAGGGCGTGGCGCGGGACGAGGTGGAGTTCGACTCCGTCGCCGACGCCTGACGCCACACCACGGGCCTCACAGCACGCTCACACACGGGCCTCACAGCACGCTCACACCACGGGCCTCACGCCACGGGTGTCACAGCAGCCCCTTCTCCTCCAAGTACGTCCGGGCGACGTCCTGCGGCAGCCGGCGCCAGCTGTCCACCTGTTCGTTCATGGACGCCAGGTCCTTGGTCGTCAGTACGGAGTTGAGGCGGCCGAGTGCTTTCGAGACGCCCTCGCTGCCCGCTCGGGAACGGTTGACGACCGGGACGATGTAGTCGGCGTTCTGTAGTTTCTTGTCGTCCTTCAGCAGGACGAGGCCGAAGTTGTCGAGCGTGGCGTCCGTCGACGTCGTCAGGACCATCTGGTCCTGACCGCTCTGCACGGCCTTCTTGGCCTGGGTCGTGCCCACGCCCTTGGGGTCGACGGAGGTGATGTCGATGCCGTAGACCTTCTTCAGGCCGGGTTCGCAGTACGGGCGTTGCACGCATTCGTCGCCCGCGGCGAGGCGCACCTTCAGGCCGGACTTTCCGAGGTCGCTCAGGGTCTTGAGGTGGTGTTGCTCGGCGAAGGACGACGTGACCGCGAACGCGTTCTGGTCCACGGCCTTCCCCGGGTCGAGGACAGTGAGGCCGCGCGGGGTGGCCAGTGCGCGCAGGGCCTTCATCGTGGCGTCCAGGTCGGGCGAGCCGACCGGCTTCGCGTCCGCGCCGTTCTTCTTGGCGTTCAGCCAGTCCGCGAATGTCGCCGCGTACTCGGGCACGACGTCGATCTGCCCGGACTCCAAGGCGGGTTCGTACAGCTCGCGGTTGGCCACGGAGAGGATCTCCGCGCTGTATCCGGCCTTCTGCAGGAGCAGGGAGTACATCTGGGCGAGCAGATCGCTCTCGGTGAATCCCGCGGAGCCGACGACCAGGTGATGGCTGTCGCCGGGTGGCGCGGTGACCTCGCCCTGGGTCTCCAGGGACGGTCCCGAGGAGCACCCGCCCAGCAGCAGGGCGACCCCGGCAGCAGCAGCCGTACCCCACCCTGCGGGCCACCACCTCATCCCGTACGTCCCCTCCCCCGTGCGCCGTCTCATCCGGTCCGTCCTCTCCCCCGCGCCCATCCGGGGGCGAGCCGTTCACCGATCTCGAAGAGTCCCTCGACGATCAGCGCGAACACGGCGACCAGCACGGCGCCCGCCACCACCTGTGGGGTGCTCGCGAGGTTGAAGCCGGCCGTGATGATCCGGCCGAGTCCCCCGCCGCCCGCGAGGGCCGCGATCGTGGCGGTGGCCACGAGCTGCACGGCGGCGATCCGCACTCCGCTGAGGACCAGCGGCATCGCGAGCGGCAGTTCGACCCTCCAGAGCATCTGCCGTCCGGTCATGCCCATGCCCCGCGCGGCCTGTACGACGCTCCGGTCGACCCCGCGCATACCGACATAGGCGTTGGTGAGCAGCGGCGGCACGGCGAACAGGACGAGCGCGACGACGGTGGGTCCCTCGCCCCAGCGTCCGATGGGGGTGAGGAGCAGCAGGACAAGGACCGCGAAGGTCGGCACCGCGCGGCCGACGTTGGAGATGTTGACCGCGAGGGCGCCGCCCTTGCCGAGGTGGCCGAGGACGAGCGCGACCGGCAGCGCGATCAGACAGCTCAGCAGCAGGCACACGACGGTGAGGACGAGGTGCTGGGTCAGCCGGTGCCAGATGCCGTCGTCGCCCGCCCAGTGGGCCGAGTCGGTGAGCCACTGCCAGGCGTCACTGATGGTGTTCATGAGCGGACCGCCCTCGTCCACGGAGTGAGGATCCGCTGCACGCCGAGCAGCAGCAGATCGGCCAGTACGGCAATGACGACACACAGCACGGATGCGGTCAGTACCTGCGCCTTGAAGTAGGTGTTCATCCCCGTGTAGATCAGGTTGCCGAGCCCGCCGAAGCCGACGATCGCGCCGACCGTGAGGAGGGAGACCGCGGAGACGGTGGCGATGCGCAGGCCTGCCATGGCGGCGGGCAGCGCCAGTGGCAGTTCGATGGTGAGCAGGAGCCGGATCGGTCCGTAGCCCATGCCGCGGGCGGCCTGCCGGGTGTCCTCGGGCACGGAGCGCAGGCCGGCCAGGATGTTGCGGACGAGCAGTGTCAGTGAGTACAGGACGAGCCCCGCGACCACGAGGGACGCGGACAGGCCGTACACGGGAAGCAGCAGCGAGAACATCGCGAGCGAGGGGATCGTGTAGAGGATCGTGGTCAGCGCGAGGACGGGGCCGGCCGCCAGGGCCCAGCGGCGGGCGACGACGGCCAGCGGTACGGCGATGACGAGCGCGATGAGGACGGAGACGGCGGTCAGCTCCAGATGCTGGAGGACCGCGTCGACGATGATCTGGCGGCGGGTGCTCAGATACTCACCGCAGATCCACTCGTTGCGCGCGAGGCAGTCGTCCGGGGGCGCGGTCACGTGTTCATTCCAGCGGGCGGTGCATGGGACGGCGCGTTCTGGTCCCCCGTACGGGCGGCGACCCCGGGGTCACGAATCACCTACGACTACGCATAAAGAAAAAATAAGCGCAGAATGGACGTGCGCGACATTCCGCCGCGCAAGGTCATCAGGCCTGCATCGAGCAGAGGAGACGAGTCTCATGGCCGACGTCTCACACAGGGGAGACATAGCCGCTCACCCTGACGTATCCGAAATGCGGGATCGGTACGCCCGTGTTCTCGGTGGAAAAGATGTGGCGCTAGTGGACGGACCTGTGTTCCTCACGGGTCTCTTCTGTGCCATCTCCCCGTGGGTGGTCCACTTCACCACGAGCCAGCCAGTCCTCACGACGCACAACCTCATCATGGGCATCGCGATCGGCCTGCTGGGTCTCGGGTTCACCGTCGCGCCTGCCAGGATGTACGGCCTGAGCTGGGCCATGTGCGCCATGGGTGCATGGATGATCGTGTCGCCGTGGGTCGTCGGCACGAGCCCTGACGCGGGCGTCATCCTCACCAACATCATCATCGGCGGCCTCACCCTCCTGTTGGGCCTCGTGTGCATCGGCGCAGCGGCGAAGGAGGGCCGCAAGACGAACCCGGCCTGACCGAGGAGGTCAGAACGAGGAGGTCAGAACGAGGAGGTCAGAACGAGGAACGCGCGGCAGAGACACCGACAGCGACCCCCGGATCGGCGGAGAGCCGGGAGCCGCTGTCGGCTGTGCGGGCGGTGCGAGCGGTGTCGGATGAGGTCCGCTTCAGGGCCGCGTCGCGTCAGGCGGCGCGGCTCACCCCGCCCTGGTGGCCGCGGATGATGTCGGCATAGCGCAGACCGCTGCCCTTGACGGTGCGGCGCTGCGTCTCGTAGTCGACGTGCACCAGGCCGAACCGCTTGTCGTAGCCGTAGGCCCACTCGAAGTTGTCGAGCAGCGACCACGCGTAGTACCCGGCCAGAGGCGCTCCCTTGCGGGCGGCGCTCGCGCAGGCGGCGAGATGCCGGACCAGATAGTCGGTGCGCTCCGGGTCGTCGATCGTGCCGTCGGGGCGTACGACGTCGGGGTAGGACGAGCCGTTCTCGGTGACGTACAGCTTGCGCGCGCCGTAGTCGTTCGTGAGGCGCAGCAGCAGGGTCTCGATGCCGTTCGCGTCGATCTCCCAGTCCATGCCGGTGCGGGGCACGCCTTCGCGGCGCTCCTGGTGGGCGTAGGGCGCCGGTCCCGCGGGGTCGTCGGAGACGACGGCCGGGAAGTAGTAGTTCAGGCCCAGCCAGTCGAGCGGCTGCGCGATGGTCGCCAAGTCGCCCGCCCGCTCCGGGAGTTCGACCCCGTAGACGTCCCGCATGTCGGCGGGGAAACCGCGGCCGTGCACCGGGTCGAGCCACCAGCGGTTGGTGTGGCCGTCCACACGGCGGGCGGCGGCCACGTCCTCGGGGCGGTCGCTCGCGGGCTCGACCGTGGAGAGGTTGTTGACGATGCCGATCTGCGCGCCGGGTGCCGCGGCGCGGATGGCCTGGGTGGCGAGACCGTGTCCGAGCAGCAGGTGGTACGAGGCGCGCACGGCGGCGGTCAGGTCGGTGAGGCCGGGCGCCATCCGGCCTTCGAGGTGGCCGATCCATGCCGAGCAGAGGGGTTCGTTGAGCGTCGCCCACTGGGTGACGCGGTCCCCGAAACGCTCCGCGGCGACGGAGGCGTACGCCGCGAAGTGCTCGGCCGTCTCCCGCTCGGGCCAGCCGCCGCGGTCCTGGAGTACCTGCGGCAGGTCCCAGTGGTAGAGCGTCACCGACGGCGTGATGCCCGCGTCGAGCAGAGCGTCGATCAACTGGTCGTAGAAATCGAGGCCCTTGGCGTTGGCCGGCCCGTCGCCGCCCGGTACGACGCGCGGCCAGGCGAGGGACAACCGGTAGGCGTTGGTGCCCAGTTGCTTCATCAGCGCGATGTCCTCGCGCCAGCGGTGGTAGTGGTCGCAGGCCACGTCACCGTGATCGTCGTTGTCGATCTTTCCTGGGGTGTGCGAGAAGGTGTCCCAGATCGAGGGTGAACGGCCGCCTTCAAAGACGGCGCCCTCGATCTGGTACGCCGATGTGGCCGTGCCCCACGCGAAGTCGTGCGGAAGTGCGGCAAGGTCGATGAGCTCGGACACAGACGTCCTCTCAGACGGGGTGGTGACAGGGAAGTGGGTCACTTGACGGCTCCGGCGGTGAGGCCGGCGACCAGGTAGCGCTGGAGCAGGAGGAAGCCCGCCACCACGGGGATGCTCACGACCAGCGACGCGGCCATGATCTGGTTCCAGTAGACGTCGTTCTGGGTGGAGTAGCCCTGCAGACCGATGGCGAGGGTGCGGGTGGCGTCGTTCGTCATGACGGAGGCGAAGAGCACTTCTCCCCACGCGGTCATGAACGCGTAGACGGCGACGGCGACGATGCCGGGGATCGCGGCGGGCACGACGACCTTGAAGAGCGCGCCGATCGGCCCGCAGCCGTCGACGAGCGCCGCCTCGTCCAGATCGCGCGGCACCGAGTCGAAGTACCCGATCAGCATCCAGATCGAGAACGGCAGCGAGAAGGTCAGATACGTGAGGATGAGCCCGCCCCGAGAGCCGAACAGGGCGATCCCCGTGGCGTTGCCGATGTTGACGTACATCAGGAACAGCGGCAGCAGGAACAGGATGCCGGGGAACATCTGGGTGGACAGGACCGTCACCGTGAAGACGCGCTTGCCCCGGAACTGGTAGCGGCTGACGGCGTAGGCGGCGAAGACGGCGATCACCACCGAGCAGACGGTGGCCGCGCCCGCCACGATCAGCGAGTTCATGAAGTACTTCGCCAGCGGAACGGTCTTCCAGATGTCGATGTACGGGCGGATCGTGAGCCCGCTCGGCATCCAGCGGAACTTGCCCGACACGTCTTCGAGGGGCTTGAGCGAGCTGGAGACCATCACGAACACCGGAAGCAGCACGAAGCCCGTGAGCAGCGTGAGGAAGATCCGCCGAGACCAGAGGAACGAGCGGGGTGCCGCCATCGGCGACCGGGGCTTCGCGGCCCCGCGGGGCCGCGCGGCCGTGCGGACGCTAGACATGAGCGGACTTCCTCTCGCGCGAAGTGACCCACAGATAGACGCCCGTCACGGCGAGCAGGAACAGGAGCAGCAGGACGGACATGGCGGAGCCGGTGCCGAAGTTCCAGGTGACGAACGAGGACTGGTAGATGTGGATCGAGACGAGGTCCGCCGCCTCGGGCGCCGACCTGCCGAACAGGACGTACGGCGTGTTGAAGTCGTTGAACGTCCACAGGAACAGGACGAGCACGAGGACCTGGTTGACGGAGCGCAGGGACGGCAGCGTGATGCGGCGGATCTGCTGCCACATGCCCGCGCCGTCGAGCGCGGCCGCCTCGTACATCTCTCTGGGGATGTTCTGCAGCCCGGCCATCATGATGAGGAAGGCGAAGGGCCAGCCCTTCCACACCGACACGGTGAGCAGCGCGACGAAGCTGTTGTCGCCGATGAGCCAGAACGGCGCGCTGTCGGTGAGGCCCAACTGGTCGTGCAGCACGTGGTTGATGAGGCCGTTGTCACGCTGGAACATGAAGCCCCAGGTGATCACCGCCGCGTAGACGGGCAGTGCGTACGGGACGAGGAAGAGCGCTCTGAGGAAGCCCCGCCCCTTGAACGTCTCCTGCAGATAGATCGCGGCGGTCGTCCCGATCAGCCAGCACAGGCCCACCGAGAGCAGTGTGAAGGCGCAGGTGACGAAGAACGAGTGCAGCAGTGCCTCGCCCACCGGTGCGTCGAAGTCGACCGCGATCTCGTAGTTGTCCAGGCCGGACCAGGGCGCGGCGCCCCAGTCGCGGATGAAGAACTGGGTGAGCTCCTTGAAGCTCATCGTGATGCCGATGACGATCGGCAGCAGATGGACGAGGAGTTCGAGCAGGAGGGCGGGAAGCAGCAGGAGGTACGGCAGGCCGATGCGGCGGAGCCGGCCGGGACGGCGGGGCCGCGGGCCCCGCCGTCCCGTCTCCGGGGCGGTCACGGCCGGCTCCTTCGCACCCTGAAGGACGGTGGTGGTCATGGACGTGTCGCTCACTGCTGGGACATCTGCTGCTGAGCCTTGACCAGTTCGGCCTTCACCGACGCGGTGGTGACCTCACGGCCGTCCGCGGCGTTCGCGAAGAGATTCTTGACCGCGGTGCCGACCGCGGTCTCGAACTGCGACTCGTTGGCCACCTGGGGCAGCGGCGCGGCGCTCTTGGCGAGGGTGTCGCGCAGGACCTTCAGCTCGGGACGGTCGAAGGCGGCGTCCTCCTGTGCCGCCTTGACGGGCGGCACGGAGCCGTAGGACTCGCAGAGGATCTTCTGTTCCGCGTCGCTCGTCATGAACTTCACGAATTTCAGTGAGCCGTCGACGTTCTTGGTGTTCTTGAAGACGGCCATGTTGATGCCGGCGACCATCGAGTTGGTGGCCTTGCCCTGGCCCGGAGCGCCGGAGCCGACGGGAACGGGCGCCACGCCCCACTCCTCGTCGCTCATGCCCTGCGACTTGAAGGTGGTGGCAGCGGCCTGCCACAGCACCATCGCCGTCTTGTCCTTGGCGAAGTCGCTCAGGGACTGGTTCTGCGCGTACTCCGCGTTGCCCGGCGCGATGATCTTGTCCTTCGCCATCATGTCGACGTACTGCTTCACGGCCGCGACCGCGCCGTCGGAGGTGAAGTCGGCCTTGCCCTCCGGGGTGAAGAAGTCGGCGCCGTGCTGCTTGCCGAGGGCGAAGACCTGGTGGATGTTGTTGGAGAGGTTCGCCCCCTCGGCGCCCAGGGCCCACTTCCCGCCCTTGGAGATCTTCTTGCCGTCCTCGACCATCTCGTCCCAGGTGGCGGGCGGCTTGTCTATGCCGGCCTCCTTGAACATCTTTTTGTTGTAATAGAGGGCGTACGCCATGGAGTACAGCGGCACCGCTGCGGGGTCCTTGTCCGGCCCTCCGGCCGAGCCGAGCGCGGACTCCACGAAGCGGTCCTTGCCGCCGATCTTCGCGAAGTTCTTCTCGTCCCAGGGCAGCAAAGCCCCGCTGGCCTGCAGCGACGCGCTCCAGGTGTTGCCGATGTTCAGGACGTCGGGGCCCTGGCCCGAGGTCGTCGCGGTCAGGATCCGGTTGAGCAGCTCCGACCACGGGATGACTTCGAGCTTGACCTTGATCCCCGTCTGCTTCTCGAACTTGGCGAGCTCGGGCTTGAGGATCTTCTTGTCCGCCTCGACGTTGGGTCCTTGGTTCGACGCCCAGTAGGTCAGCGTCTTCGGTGAGTCGTTGGACCCCGCTCCGCCCGACGTCGAACCGCCGCCGCAGGCGGACGCGGTGAGGGCGAGCGAGAGAGTGGCGGCGCCGACGGCGGCGGCTCGGAATCTGCGCATGGCTCCAGGTGTCCCTTCCGGAGGGAGTCATGGGGAGGATGGCTGGCCCAGCGCCGGGTCGAGCAGCGCCGCGTTCAACTCTTGAATGCCCTCATGACTTAATTTAGGACGTGAGTTAAACCGGCAGGGAAGATACCGTCAAGGGGTCACACAGAACCAACTTCGAGGCAGAGCAGGCCGGAAGGAACCACATGGCTGGGCAGCGCAACGGGCGTACGGTGCACGACCTGCGGCGGGAGAACCGCGCCGCCGTACTGCAGCGGCTGTACTTCGAGGGACCGATGAGCCGCTTCACGCTCGGGCCCGCCACCGGGCTGAGTTCAGGTTCCATCAGCAATGTCGTGGCCGAGCTGGTGACGGAGGGGTGGGTGGAGGAGGCGGGCAGCGTGGAGTCCGACGGCGGACGCCCGCGTACGCTGCTGCGGGTGGCGCCAGGACGCGGTCAGCTGATCGGCGTGGACGTCGGCGAGACCCGCGTACGCGTCGAACTCTTCGACCTCTCGCTGTCCGAACTCGCCAGGGCAGAGCGGCCGTTGACCCTGAAGGGCCACGACGTCAGCGGCATCGCCGAGCACATCCGTGACGGGATCGCCGAGGTGCTCGGTGCGGCGGGCGTCACGGAGGAGGGACTCCTCGGCGTCGGGATCGGCGTACCCGGAATCGTCGCGCGCGACGGCGAACTCGGTGCCGTCGTGCACGGGCAGACCATCGGCTGGAACGCGGTCCCGCTGGAATCACTGCTGCGCGGGGCAGGCCGGGGGGCGACGCAACTCCCCGACTCCGTCCCGTACTTCATCGACAACGGCGCCAAGACACTCGGCCAGGCGGAGATGTGGTTCGGCGCGGGGCGCGGGACACGCGACGCGGTGGTGGTCCTGTTCGGCTCGGGTGTCGGCGCGTGTGTCGTCACCGAGGACGTGGAGCAGGGCCGCGCCGTCGAGTGGGGTCATCTCACCGTGCGGGTACAGGGCAGACGGTGCCGGTGCGGGGCCCTTGGCTGCCTGGAGGCGTATGCGGGGGCGGAGGCGCTGCTCGAACGGTGGCAGGAGGCGGGTGGACGCCCGCCCGGGGGAACGGATGAGGAGAGCGCGCTCACCGCCATGCTCAACGCCGCCTACCCGGAGGGCGACGGCGCGGCCGACCCGACGGCCCTGGCAGTGCTGGAGGAGACCGCCGAGTACCTGGGAGCGGGCCTCGCCGACCTGATCAACCTCTTCCAGCCGGAGCGGATCCTCGTCGGCGGCTGGGCCGGGCTCCAGCTCGGCCAGCGCTTCTTGACCGCGGTGAAGCGCTACATCCCCACCTACGCCCTCTCCTACCCGGCGGGGCGCGTCACCATCGACCTGGGCCGTCTCGGCCCGGACGCGGTGACGGTCGGGGCCGCGACGCTGCCGCTCGCCGACTTCTTCGCGCGCGGCGGCCGACGCGCGGCGCCGGTACGCGAGGCCGAACTGCCGGGCTGGCAAACCGCGTTGGAGGGGCGATCGCCGTCCTAGGGCTGTTCCGCCGCGGCCCCGGAGGCGGCCCGCTCGCCGCCGGAACGCGGGTGGTCGTCGGCGGTGGCGGCCTGCGCGAGAAGGCTCACGGCTTCCAGCGACGGTGCCAGGCTCGGTGCCGGCGAGCAGTCTTCTCGGTGCCACTCACACGATGGCACTCCCCTTCGTCTTCGACCTCGGGCCGGATCAACTGCACGGCACCTACGCCCCGTTCGACTCCGAGAACCTTCCTCCCGACCTGGCTCCACGGATGCACGGATGCACGCCGCGTGGATCCGCTTCGCCCGGACCGGCGACCCCGGCTGGGTCACGTACGACACCCGGCGCCGGGCCGCGATGGTCATCGGCCTCCGCTGGTCGGTGCGTGAGGACCCCCGCGGCGATGTGCGCCGGGCGTGGAGGCGGTCAGGTGAGCGGGCGTGGGCGGGTGGGGCGGCGGCCCGTGCCTGCCGATGAAACGGTATGAACTCATTGCTCGACCGGGCCGCCGCCCGCCTCTTTCCCGACGTCGAGGACCACCATGGCGTGCTGCCTCCGCTCCTTGTCGTGTTGACCTTCGCCACGGGCCTCGTCGACGCCGTCAGCTACCTCGGTCTCGACCGTGTCTTCGTCGCCAACATGACCGGCAATGTCGTCTTCCTGGGCTTCGCGCTCGCGGGCGACGTGCAGCTGTCCGCGACAGCCTCACTCCTCGCGGTCGGCGCGTTCGTGGCCGGCGCGTGGGCAGGCGGGCGGATCGCGCCGCGGATCGCGCAGCCGCTGCGGCTGTTGGCGCTCCTTGTCGCGGCGCACGCCGTGCTGGTGACGGCCGCCCTGGTGCTCGACCTCGTGGTCGACGCCCGGCACGTCCTGATCGTGCTGCTCGCTCTCGGAATGGGGCTGCAGAACGCCGTGGTCCGCAGACTCGCCGTACCCGATCTGACCACCACCGTCCTCACCATGACCCTGACGGGCCTGGCCTCCGACCGGCCGGTCCCCGCGTTCACGCGCAGGTTCGCGGCCGTCGCGGCGATGTTCGCCGGGGCCCTCGCGGGCGGGCTCCTTCAGCTCCACCACGGCACGGCCGCCGCGCTGGCGCCGGCACTTCTCCTGCTGGCCCTGGTAGCTCTTACGGCGTCGCTGCGGGATGCGGCCGAGTCGCGTGCGAGCTGAACCGCCTACCGCCCTCCCTCGACGAGCCGGGCGAGATTCGCCAGTGCCATGCGCGTCCCCGTCTCGTTGTCTGCGGCGGGCACGCTGTCGGGGATCCCTTCGTGCACGACCAGGACATCGGTTCCGCCGTCCGCGTCGGTGAGCGTGGTCGTCATCGTCATGGTGGCGCCGAGCACGGGATCCTGCGTCTCGAACCGCAGCACTTCGACCACCTGCTCGTCCGGTACGAGCTTCGCGAAGTGGCCGTGGTACGTGTCGGTGTGCGAGGCCGACTTGCCGGTGCCCGCCTGTCCGTCGTAGGTGAGCGAGATACGGAACCGCCCGCCCGCACGGGCATCGAAGGCGTGCACATGACTGCTCATGCCGTCCGGAACACGCCAGCGCGCGATCGCGTCCGCGTCCAGAAGGGCCTGGTAGACGGCCGTGCGCGGGGCGTTCACGTGCCCGGACACCTGTGTCGAGTACATGAGGACCAATCTAGGACGCTGACCGCACGCGCGGGCCCTCGTCCTCTTCCGGAAGCCGGCCGCCCAGGCGTGCCAGCGGGGAGAGGGCCATGAAAAGCGGGGACAGTGCCAGGCACACGGCGGTCAGGAGCAGACTCGCGCGCAACCCCCAGGCGCCGGCCAGGAGACCGCCGAGCAGCGATCCGAAGGGCGTCAGGCCCATGCCGACGAAGTTGATGGTCGCGACGACGCGTCCCTGCATCGACACGGGCGTGATGGCCTGCCGTACGGCCATGAGTGTGACGTTGACCAGCTGGCTGAAGACGCCGAAGACGAAGTTGATCGCCATGAGCGAGCCGATGGTGGCGGCCGCGGATCCGTGCAGGGCGGGCACGCAGAGCATGACGCCGTCGGCGAGGACCGCTGAGGCCACCACCACTCTGCCGTAGCCGAACCTCTCCGGCAGCCTCGCCGAGAGCAGCGAACCCACCACCGCGCCCGGCCCCATGGCGGCGAGCGCCAGGCCGACCGCCATGCCGGACAGGTGCAGTTCGCGCGGCAGGAAGAGCAGGTAGACGGTCATCACGGCCGCGAACGAGAACTGGAAGAGGGCAGAGGCAAGTCCCACGGCCCGCAACGACGTGTTGCTGAGGACGAAGCGGAGGCCGTCCTGTATCTGTCGCCAGACGCCCGGAGCCCGCTCGGCACGGCCCGCACGCTCGGCTCGCTCGGCTCGCTCGGCACGATCGGCCCGCTCAGGCAGCGTCTCGCGTCGGCGGATGCGCCGGATCGACACGAAGGACAGCGCGAAGAAGAACGCCCCGGCCACGGTGGCGACCGGCGCGGAGAACAGCGACACCATCGCGCCACCGATCGCGGGCCCGCCGATCTGTGCCGCGGATCTGCTGCCTTCGAGCGCGCTGTTGCCCGCGAGCAACCGGTCGCGGTCCAACAGCCGTACGAGCGACGCCTGGTAGGCCACATCGAAGAACACGCTGAGGACACCGACGAGGAAGGCGACCACGAGCAGCGCGGGAAGCCCGAGCAGCCCGAGCATGTACGCGAGAGGGATCGCGGTCAGCGCCAGGGCCCGCCCGAGATCCGCGACGACCATCACGTTGCGAGCGCGCCGACGGTCCACCCACGCGCCCGCGAGGAGCGAGAAGAGCAGGATCGGCGCCTGCTCCACCGCGCGCAGGGCGCCGAGTTGGCCGGCACCGACGTCGAGTGCCACCACGGCGACTAGCGGCAGGGTCACCTGACTCGCCTGCGCTCCCAGCTGCGAGGCGGTCTGCCCCAGCCAGAGTCTGCGGAAGTCGGCGTCCCGCCAGAGGCTCGATGGAGGGCGCACGGAATCGGCACGAGAAGCGAACGGCACAGGGGCCCCTTGAGGCAGAGTACGTTTCGCCGTGCCGCAACTCATGGGCAGCACGCGATTGACAGGTCGATGGCGACCTACGAGTCAACGCGCGCTTCAGTGACCGGGCATTCCAACTCCTCGGATATCACGTGGTGTTGGCCATCCTCGGGCACGAGTTCACGAAGTGCCACCTCTTATCCTCGGCCGGTGACCCGCCACACGCCCTTGCTCCGGTCCGCAGAAGAGCCCTGGTCGGCGAACCGGCCAGGGCCGTGCCTCGTGGAAGCGTCAGGCGGCGGCAGGCGCGGCCTTTTCGGTGAGGCGGGTGACGATCCCGGTGAGGGCGGTGGCCACCTCGGTGTCGTCGGCCGGGTGGGTCTCGGCGAAGCGCGTCAGGGAGGCGGGGATGGAGAGCTTGGCGTCCTCGACGACCACACCGCCGGCGAGGCCCGCGGCCTTGCGGGCCTCGTCCTGCGCCCACACGCCGCCGTACTGGCCAAAGGCCGTGCCGACGACGGCGACCGGCTTGCCGGAGATCGCACCGGCGCCGAACGGCCGGGACAGCCAGTCGATCGCGTTCTTGAGGACCGCCGGCATGGTGCCGTTGTACTCGGGCGAGAAGAGCAGGAAGGCGTCGGCGCCGCCGGCCACCTCGCGCAGGCGGACCGCGGCAGCCGGGACACTGCCCTCGACGTCGATGTCCTCGTTGTAGAAGGGCAGGTCCGCGAGGCCCTCGAACAGCTCGATGTCCACACCGGCGGGCGCGTGCTTCGCGGCGGCCTCGGCGAGCTGGCGGTTGTGGGAGCCGGCGCGGAGGCTGCCGACGAGGGCGAGGATGCGTACAGACATGGCGGAACTCCTGAAAAGTGCGGACGGAACTCATCGGGTAAGAAATCAAGCGGACCGAGGTCCGTTTAAAGTTGTACCACCTATCCGGACCACGGTCCACTTAGCTGCTCGGAGCGCTACGCTTGACGCATGACCGGCTCCGTTCCCTCGCCCCTCCCCTCGCCCGACAGACCGGGCGGGGCGACTGAGCTCGCCCTCACCCCGGCCGGCGCACCGCCGGCGCTCAGGGCTGACGCGGCCCGCAACCGCACGCTTCTGCTGGAGGCCGCCTCCCAGCTCATGGCAGGGTGCGGAGCCGCGCGGCTGACCATGGACGCGGTGGCCACGGCTGCCGGAGTCGGCAAGGGGACCGTCTTCCGGCGCTTCGGCGACCGCACCGGACTCCTCGTCGCCCTGCTCGACCACCGCGAGCAGCAGCTCCAGGCCGCCTTCCTCTCCGGACCGGCCCCGCTGGGCCCCGACGCCCCGCCCCTGGAGCGCCTGTACGCGTTCGGGCCCGCCCTGATCCGCCACGAACGCGACCACCACGAGCTGATCCTGTCCTCACGGACCGACCCGCTGCGCACCTACGCCGTCCCGGCGAACCGGCTGCGCGTCACGCACGTCACGATGCTGCTGCGTCAGACGGGCGTGGCCGGCGATGCCGAACTGCTCGCCCACACCCTGCTCGGCTCCATCGACAGCGTCCTCATCCATCACCTGACCGTCGAGCGCGGCATGCCGCTCGACCGCGTGGAGGCCGGGTGGCACGCCCTCGTCACCCGGCTGGTGGCACCACCGCCCTCACCGGCCGCCTGATCCGTGCTTCACCCTTCCACGCCCTGGCACTGAGCTCCGTTCTTGCGCGCGGTCACCAGGGCGTAGGTGAGGAACGTTCCGTTGTCGGCGGTGAGCATGTCGAGCACCGGCTGGTTGGCCCCCCGGCCGCCCGGCCGGGAAGTGCTCGGCGCAGGCCCGCGTCCACCGGAGCCAGTCCTGCCGACCGTCCTCCTGGAGGCGTGCGGAGGTGACCGTCACCAGGGGGTCGCCACCCCCAACTGGCCGCCGGGGCGCAAGAATCGCAGGAGGTACGGGAGGTAGTTGTCCGCGGTACCGAAGTACTCGGGGGCGTCGATGCTGACGACGGCGTCGAAGCTCTCCTCCTCGAAGACAGCCCGCCGCCTCGTCCGCGGCGATCCACCAGTCGGCGGCGACGGCCTCGGACGCCGTACTCGCGGGCCAGGAAGACCGAGGTCACGCCCTTGCCGGAGCCCAGGTCGAACACGCGCATCCCGGGTCTCGGGGGCGAGGGCGACGGCGCTCCCGGTTCCCCCGCCCGCCGCTACACGCCGATCGCGCCGTCGATGCGCTCACGGAGCAGGTCGGCGTGGCCGTTGTGCCGGGCGTATTCCTCGATCATGTGGACGAGTACCCAGCGCAGCGACACCGTTCCGCGCCACCCGTCGGCGCCCTCGATGTCGAGGCCGGGCGCGTCGGCGACGAAGCGGTCGGCGAACGCCACCTCGGCGTGCCAGGCCTCCCACGCGGCGGCGATGACGGCCGGATCGGGCACCGCGCCATCGAAGTCATGGTCGGGGTCCGTGTCCGAGCCGAAGCGGGGCGGCGCGTCCTGACCGGCCAGCACGCACCGGAACCAGCGGCGCTCCACGTCGGCGAGGTGCCGGACGAGGCCGAGCAGCGAGAGCGTGGAGGGCTCGACGGACCGTCGGGCCAACTCGGCTCCCAGACCTGTGCACTTCAGCTCCAGCGTCGTGCGCTGCGCCGCGAGGAAGTCCACGAGCATGAGCCGCTCGTCGCCTGTCGTGCGTGCGGCGAGCCGGCCGTCCCGCTCCTCTTCGACGAACATTTCCGCTCGCCTGCGTCCGCTGGTCATGTCCCCATCCAACCCCGGGTGTCATGTCCGGCGCCAGCCCTTATGGGCGCCTTGGCGATCATGCCGACGTCGCGAGGAACTGCGTCGCCGCCAGCTCCCCGTACAGGGGATCGGCCGCCACCAACTCCTCATGTGTGCCGGACGCACGGACCCGCCCCGCGTCCATCACCACGATCCGGTCGGCCAGGGTCACCGTCGAAAGGCGGTGCGCCACCACGAGGACCGTCACCTCGCGGGACACCTCGGAGACCACGTCGCGCAGGGCCAGTTCGTTCACCGCGTCGAGCTGCGAGGTCGCCTCGTCGAGGAGCAGGAGGCGCGGCTTGCGCAGGAGCGCCCTCGCTATCGCCACGCGTTGGCGTTCGCCGCCGGACAGTTGGGAGCCGCGGTGTCCCACCAGCGTCTCAAGACCGTCCGGCAGCCGGTCGACGAGGGTGTCGAGCCTGGCGCGCACGAGAACGTCCTGGATCTCGTCGCCGGTCGCGCCGGGTGCCCCGAAGAGGAGGTTCTCGCGCAGGGTGCCTGCGAGGACGGGTGCGTCCTGCTCCACGTAGCCGATGGCGGAGCGCAGTTCGGCGAGCGGCCACTTCCGCACATCGCGGCCGTCTACCAGGACGCGGCCGCCCGTCGCGTCGTAGAACCGCTCGAGGAGGCCGAAGACGGTGGTCTTGCCCGCGCCCGAAGGCCCGACGAAGGCCGTCATGCCAGGGCCAGGAATATCGAAGCTCACGCCGTGGTGGACGTACGGAAGGCCGTCCCGGTAACGGAAGGTCACGTCCTCGAAGGCGACGGCGGCGGGACCGCGCCGCCCCGTATGCGATGCGGGCTCGGTGACGTCCTCCGTCTCGAGGCGTTCGGCCCGTACGATCCGGGCGATGGCCGCCGAGCCGACCTGGTACTGCGAGACGCCCTCGACGAGACGGGACACCGGGTCGATCAGATAGAAGAGGAAGAGCAGGAAGGCCACGAGCGTCGAGACCGAGATGGCGCCCGACGCGACGCGCGCGCCGCCGATGCCCAGGACGGCGAGGAACGACACCTGCACCGCGAAGCCGACCGAACTCCAGGCCACCGCCTGCCACTTGGCGGAACGCACCCCGTGCCGCCAGGCCTCCTGCGCGGCGGCTTGCACGGCGGCGGTCTCGCGCTCCTCGGCGCCCGATGCCTTGAGCGTGCGGAACGCTCCGAACGCCCTCTCCAACGCGGTCGAGATCGTGCCGACCGCTTCCTGGGCCCGCTCCGTCGACCGCGCGATCTTCGGCATCACCAGGGCCACCGCGCCGCCGATGAGCACGATCACGCCGAGAGTGACGCCGAGCAGCACGACGTCCATGAGGCCCATCATGACGATCGTCGCGATGAAGGTGAGGCCGCCCGCGACAGCGGACACCACGGACTGCGTGGTGACCGCGCGCAGCAGTGTCGTGTCCGAGGTGATCCGCGACATCAGGTCGCCGGGCTGGGTGCGCTCCACCTCCGGCAGGCGCAGCCGCAGCAGTCGCCCGATCAGTGAGCGCCGGGCCGCGAGCACCACGGATTCCGCGGTGCGTTCGAGGACGTACGCGCCGACGGACTCGATGGCGGTGCCGAGCACCACGAGCGCGGTGAGCAGGAGGATGATCCCGGCAATCGATTCGTCGCTGCCGAGGCGGTCCACCAGGGCTTTCGCGGCGAGCGGCTGGGCGAGGCCGGTCGCGGCGCCGATCAGTGTGCACAGGGCGCCGAGCGTGACGACCCAGCGGTGCGGGCGGAAGTAGCGGTACAGCGCCCGCCAGGTCTCCCCGGCGGAGAGCCGCTCCTGCGCCGGTTCCTCTGATGCCGGTCTCTTGTGGGCCGGCTGCTCCGGCTCGTTCTTGGTCACATCGGACAGGACGCCTGTGACAGCCGATCTGCCTGACCGGCCGCCCGGCACTTCGCCCCGTAACCCAGATCGGGGCCCGGAGTTAGAGGATCTGTCGAATTCGTTGCAGTGACGATTCTGCAGGGCGAGTGTGGCGTGGGGCGGGCGGCAGGGCTCGCGGCGTGGAAGGCCGAGCGTGAAGGGGGGTGACGGGGCGAGTGCGTGTGCGCGGGGGTGCTCTGGTGGGCCGGGCCGAGGATCTTTCGAGACTCCGTCGCCTGCTGGCCCAGAGCAGGCTGGTGACGGTGGCGGGCGGCGCGGGCGTCGGCAAGAGCACCCTCGCGGCGCACGCCGCGGCGGCGGTCGGCAGCCGACTGGCCGACGGCGTGGTCGTCGTGCGGTGGTGGGACGACGGCCCTGCGCGAGGGCAGTCGGTGGCACGGGCGGTGGTCGAGGCCATGGACGGATTGGACGGATTGGACGGAGAGAACAGAGGGGACGGAGAGGGCGGAGAGGCGAGTGGGGGTGAGCATGGCCCGTCCGGGGCGGGTGCCGGTGAGCGGGGCCAATCAGCGGCCGGAGGCACGCAGGGTGCCGGTGAGCGGGGCCAATCAGCGGCCGGAGGCACGCAGGGCAGCGGCGAGCAGGGCGGCTTCGGGGAACCGGAGCTCATTGCTCGGCTTCAGGCGCGCAGGGTCCTGATCGTTCTCGATGACTTCGACCCCGTACGCGACGAGTGCGTACGTCTGGTGCAGTCGCTGCTGCTGCGTGCACCGGGCGTGCGCGTTCTCGCCACGGGGCGGCAACCGCTGGGCCTCGGACAGGAATTGGTGCTGCACCTGCGGCCGCTCCCCGTTGGCGCACCGGGGACCACAGAGGAGCCGGGCCCCGCGGTGGAGCTGTTCATGGAGCGGGCGCGCGGCGTACGGCTCAGGGCGGATGCGCGGTCCGTTCCCTCCCCCCGAGTATCCGACGGCTCCCCCCACCCACCCGACGCAGCCGAACTGCGTGCCGTGAGCGACATCTGCGCGCGGCTGGAAGGCGTACCGCTCGCGGTGGAACTCGCCGCGGCGCAGACCGCCCTGCATCCACCCGCGCAGCTCGCGCGGCTGCTCCGGCCCGCTCAGGGGTGGCTCGGCTCGCCGAGGGCACCCTTGCGGCGGCACCGGTCCTTACGCGCCGCCGTGGGCGCGAGTTACGCCCTGTGCGGGCAGGCCGAGCGCAGCGTCTGGGCGCGGCTCAGCGTCTTCGCGGGCGAGTTCGACGAGGACGCCGCTGTCCACGTGTGCGCGGGCGGCGGACTCGACCGTGAGCGGGTGGCGTCCTGCCTCGCGCGGCTCGTCCTGGCCTCGGTGCTCGAACCGGTGCGTGATCCCGGCGGTGTGCTGCAGCCCCGCTATCGGTTGCCCGCGGCGGCCCGCGAGTTCGGTGCCGAACGCCTTGCATCCGTGGGCGAGTCCGACGCGGCGTCCTCCCGCCACCTCGCCTGGTACCGCACCGTCGCCTCGACCGCCCACCAGTTGTGGAGCACCGGACGGCACGCACAGGCGACCCTGCTGCTGCGTGACGAGGAGCCGGACCTGCGCGCCGCGCTCGAGCGGGCCCGGCACACCGCCGGCCGGAGTGCGACCGCCCTCGCCATGGTCGTGGACCTGTGGTTCTGGTGGGCGGTGTGCGGACACGCCGCCGAGGGGCGTGAGCATCTGCGGCGGCTGCTGCCGCTCGGCCGCGCCGACACCCCGGGCTGCGGGCAGGCTCTGTGGCTGGCGGGCTGGCTCGCGGCGTGCACCGGCGCTCCGGAGGCCGAGGAACTTCTCGGCCAGGCCTGGCGCGTTGCCATCCTCTCCGGGGACGACGCGACCATCGGCAGGGTCGCCCACGTACAAGGCGTCATCGCGTTGCGCGGCGGAGAGACGGAACGCGCCATCGCGTATCTACGGGAAGCCGCCCACACCGTCCCCGCCCACGCCGACCACGGCCCGCCCGCCGCGGTCAGCTGGGCGGAGCTCGCCGTGGCACAGGCGCGCGTCCACCCGGCCGACGCGCTGCGCAGTGTCCGCCGCGCGTCGGCCGGGACGCAGACGCGGCACGACATATGGGCGCGCTCCATGACGCAGTACGCGCACGCTCTCGTCGAGTATCTGCACGGTCGCCGCAGCCGGGCCTGGCGCCGCGCGCACAAGGCACTGGACGGGGTCGTCTCCGTCGCCGGGCCGCTCGGCGCCGCCTCGGTCCATCAGCTGATCAGCGCGATCGAGCATGGCCCCGCGCTCGGCGGAGCCGAGTGGACCCCTCCGTGCGGGTGGAATCCACCGGGGACTTGAGGCACTCGGGTCAACATGCGCAAGAGAGGCCCAGCCATCTGATTCGTTCATCTTCCCGCGGTCTACACATGGTTCGACCCGGAAGTGAACGAACGGAGCGAGCGTGTGAATCGGTTGAAGCTGAAGTACGCGACGGTGAAGTACACGTCGGTGGCGGGCATCGCGGCCCTCGCCGTTCTGGCGGGCCCCGCGGTGCCCGGCGCCGGCGCCGTGAGCCCGTCTTCCCCGCACGCGCCCGGGGCCGCCGCGACCGCGGCCCCGCGTCCGACACTGACGGCGAAGTCGACCGTGAGCAGCGTGCGCGCATGGCACAACTTCCACATCTACGGGGTCGGCCGCCACATGCGGGCCGGCACGCGCGTCACCCTGCAGCAGAAGCAGGGCAAGCGCTGGGTGTCGCTTCCCGCGTCGGTGTACACCGCGCGCAACGGTGCGTACAAGATGCGGGTCAAGCTCGGCCTCAAGGGCCGCAACTCCCTGCGCATCGTCGGGGGCCGCGCCATCTCGCCCATCGTCTATGTGACGGTGCGCTGAGCCCAACAGGCCCGGACGAACGCGAGGTGGGCCCTTCCGTCGAGCGGGAGGCCCCACTTCGGGTCACGTGCCCCTCTTCCCCAGCCCGGTCCTCGGTGCGAGCGCGAGCACGCCGACCTTTCCCGTATGGCGGTTGGCCTGGACGAGGCGGGCGGCTTCGGCGGTGTCCTGGAGGTCGTACGTCACCGACAGGGCGGGCCGGATGTGGCCGAGGTCGAGGAGACGGGCGACACCGCGGTCCTGATGCGCGCCGCGGTGAGCGAGTCGAGCCCCAGGTCGGTGAGGGGAATATCGGCGTCGATGCGGTCCGGGGTGTAGCCCATGACGTCGGCCACACAGCCGCGGAGGCGATCCAGCGGGCCGGTACCGCGGGTGGGTGCCGGCGTGTGATGTGGCCCCGGTTGCGGGCCGGGAGTCTCGCCCGCCCAGAACCGGCGGTGCCGCCAGCGCGGGGTGGGGACATCCACGATGCGCGCGCCCGGATGCAGTCCCTGGAGTGAGGCGGGTAGGCCGACGCCTCGTACGAGCAGGGAGGCAAGCGACGTACGGAAGGTGAGCGCGTCGTCGGTTCCGCGGCGCAGGGTCGGCACAGTCAGTGAGCCCGCGACACCCGCTTCCTCCAGGGTCTCGGTCAGCGGACGCAACTGCGTGGGGTGCGGGGCCACTTCGACGAACAACCGGTGGCCGTCGTCGGCGGCGGCTCGTACCGCCTGCGTGAAGCGGACGGGGCGCCGCAGATTGGCCACCCAGTAGTCGATGTCGCAGGGCGCCGGGTCGCGCGGGTCGGCCAGGACGGTGGAGTAGCGACGGCAGCCGGGCGGCGCGTGGCGCAAGGCGCCGAGCTCCCGGGCGAACTCGGCGAGCAGCGGGTCGACATCGGGCGAGTGCCCCGCGCCGGTGACACGCAGCGAACGGGCGAAGCCGCCCTGCCCGGTGACGTGATCGATGAGTCCGCGCACATCGTCCGCGGAGCCGGTGACCACGCTCTGCACGGGGGACGCGTGCACGGCGACCTGGAGCGTGCGGAAGTCGGCGGCCAGGGGCTCGATCTGCTCGCCGGGGCGGTCCACCACGGCCATGGCACCGCCCGTGAGCCCGGCGAGGAGCCGCGAGCGGATCGCGACGACACGCGCGCCGGTGGCCTCGTCGATGGCGCCGCGGACGACGGCCGCGGCGACCTCCCCCATGGAGTGGCCGATCACGGCCGCGGGCTCGAAGCCGTACGACCTCCACAGCTCGGCGAGGGCTACCTGGATGCCGTAGAGGGCGGGCATGACGACGGCGGGCGAGGTCAGATCGGCGCCGGGATCCATGCACTCCCGCAGACCGACGCCGGCCTGTTCGCGCAGCAGCGGCTCGATGCGGTCCACGGCCGCGGCGAACTCCGGCTCCGCGGCCAGGAGTTCGCTTCCCATGCCGGGCCACTGCGAGCCGTACCCGGAGAACACCCATACCGCCCCGGGGTCGCCCCCGGTCGCGGGTGTCCCGACCACGACCCGCCCATCGGGCTGCCGTCCGCCCAGGTGGGCAAGGGCCGTGGTCAGCTCCTCCCGGTCGCGGGCGACGACCGCCGCCCGGTGGCGGCCACGCCCCACCCGGCCTGACAGGGTGCGGGCCAGGTCCGCCGGGCGGACGGCCGGCCGGTTCTGTCAACCACTGGGCCAGCTCCCCCGCGTACGCGCGTACGCGGTCCTCGGTGACGCTGTCGAGCAGGATCACGGCCGGACCGGTGACCGCCGGGCGCGGGACGCGCGGCTCGCGGTGTTCCGTCAGGGCCGCGTGCGCGTTCGTGCCCCCGAAGCCGAACGCCGAGACTCCGGCCCGCGCGGTGCCCGAGTAGCGGGGCCACGGCTCGGGTCCCGTGACGACGCGCAGGCCGAGCGCGTCGAGGTCGGCGTGCGGACCCGGCGCGGTGAAGTGCAGGTGGGGCGGTATCTCGCCGTGGTGCAGGGCAAGGACCGTCTTGATGAAGCCGGCGATGCCCGCCGCGGCCTCCAAATGGCCGATGTTCGTCTTCACCGAGCCGATGAGCAGCGGCTGGTCGGCTGCACGCCCGCGCCCCGCGCCGAGCGCGGCCGAGAGCGCGGACGCCTCGATCGGGTCGCCCAGAGCCGTGCCCGTGCCGTGTGCCTCGGTATAGTCCACGGCCGCGGCTTCGGCGGCAGCGGCACCATGGCACTGCTCGAGGAGTGTGCGCTGGGC
Source organism: Streptomyces sp. NPDC033180 (assembly GCF_055577645.1). Taxonomy (NCBI): domain Bacteria; kingdom Bacillati; phylum Actinomycetota; class Actinomycetes; order Kitasatosporales; family Streptomycetaceae; genus Streptomyces; species Streptomyces sp. NPDC033180. The sequence continues at coordinate 549,227 of NZ_JBVIPU010000002.1, forward strand.
CTGCGCACTCGGCGCCGTCAGTCCGTTGGAACGGCCGTCCGAGTTGACCGCGGTGGACTCGATGACGACGAGGACGCGGTTGCCGTCGCGTTCGGCGTCCGCGAGGCGCTTGAGGACGACGACTCCGCAGCCCTCGCCGCGCACCATGCCGTCGGCCGAGGCGTCGAACGCCTTGCAGCGTCCGTCGGCGGCCAGTGCCCCAGCGCGCTGGAAGCCGAGCGTCACCGCGGGCGAAAGGAGCAGGTTGACCCCGGCTGCGAGCGCCATGTCGCTCTCCCCCGCGCCGAGGCCGCGTACCGCGTGGTGCACGGCGACGAGCGAGGAGGAGCACGCCGTGTCGACCGCCATGCTCGGGCCGCGCAGGTCCAGGAGGTAGGAGAGGCGGTTCGCGGCGATGCTCAGGGCCGCGCCCGGCGGTGTCGAGGACCCGACCGACTCCGGGTCCGCGGTGGTGAGATGGGCGTACTCGTTGCCGCTGATGCCCACGAAGACTCCGGTACGGGTGCCGGCGAGGGACGGCGCGGGCAGCGCCGCGTGGTCGACGGCCTCGCGGGCGACCTCCAGGAGCATGCGCTGCTGCGGGTCCATGGCGGTGGCCTCTTCGGCGCCGATGCCGAAGAACTCGGCGTCGAAGCCCGCCACGCCGTCGATGCTCCCGTCCCCGAGGAAGCCACCGTGCCTGCTGAGGTCGTCCGGCAGACTCCGCCCCTCCCGCACGAAGGGCACCCAGCGGTCGTCGCCGACTGTTCCCACGGCGTCGCGGCCCTCGCTCAGGAGCCGCCAGAAGGCGGCGGGCGAGGTGACTTCGCCGGGCAGCCGGCAGCCGATCCCGATGACTGCGACCGGTGTATCACCGTGCCCACAAGGCGTGTTGGAGCCGACCGCCATGGACGGCGAACCGCCGTGCTCCGGTTCGCCGCGCGCCACACGATCCGTGAGCGCACCGATCGTCGACGCCTCCCAGAGCAGCGTCGCGGGCAGCCGGGTGCCCGCCAGGTCGCTGAGTCGTGCCGTCAGGACGACCGCGTCGCGTGAGGTGAGGCCCAGCTCCGCCAGCGGGCGGTCGTCGGCGATCTCCTCGGCCGCGAGGCCGTACCAGGCGCTCAGGCTCCCGGCGATCGCGGCGCGGATCTCCGCGTGGCCCGCCTTCCTCATCGCGTGCCCTCCGCGCCGCCCCGGCCCCCCTCACCGAAGGCGCCGAGCAGATAGCGCGCCCGGCCCGCGGCTCTGGCGACCTTGCCGCTGCTCGTCCTCGGCAGTGAGCCCGGCGGGATGAGGCGGAGTTCCGCGAGGCGCAGCCCGTGCCGCTCCGAGACGGCTGCCGTGGCCGTGCGCAGGGCGGAGAGCAGGTCCTGTTCCGTTGGCTCCGCGCCGCGGCGGTGCTCGGCGACGACGACCAGGACGTCGGTCTGCGTACCGGTCCAGGGCACGCAGAACGCGGCGAGCCGGTCCCGGCGTACGAGGCGGACGGCCGACTGCACGGTCTCCTCGATGTCCTGGGGGTAGTGGTTGCGGCCGTCCACGATGATCAGGTCCTTCAGCCGCCCTGTGACGTAGAGCCGGCCTGCGTGGAGCGCGCCGAGATCCCCCGTGCGCAGCCATCCCGCCGCGCTGTCATCTCCGCCATCGGTGACCTCCCCGGTGGTGTCGGGCGGAGAGAAGCCGAACACTTCCTCCGAGAGCCCGCTCCGCTTCCAGTAGCAGAGGCCGATGTTGGGGCCACGCAGCAGGATCTCGCCGACCTCGCCCGGCTTCAGCGCGGCGCCGGTCGCCGGGTCGACGATGCGCAGCTCCTGCCCTGCCGGGGTGCCGCAGGCGACCAGGTGCGTGGCATCCGGGTCGCTCAACTCCCTTACACCGAGTTGCCCTTGGGACAGGTCGAGCGGGTCGCACGCCAGGACGGTGGGCGGCGCGTTGAACGTGTCGGTCGTCACGAAGACGGTTGCCTCGGCGAGACCGTACGCCGGGCAGTGGGCCGCGGGCGCCAGCCCCGCCTCGGCGAACGCGTCACGGAAGCGGTCAACCGTGCCGGGGCGCACGGGTTCGCTGCCGTTGATGAGGACCTTGACGCGGTCGAGGCGCAACTCTGCGGTCTCGTCCCTGTCGACCCGGCTCGCGCAGTAGTCGTACGCGAAGTTGGGGGCGGCGCTGATCGTCCCGGGATACGCGGCGAGCAGCCGTAGCCAGCGCACCGGGTGCTCCAGGAAGGCGACCGGGTCCATGAGGACCGAGGGGAAGCCGCCCACGACGGGAGCGGCCACACTCAGGACGAGGCCCATGTCGTGGAAGAGCGGCAGCCAGCCGACCGTCGTGCTGCTCGCCGCGTCGGCCGCGAAGGCTTCGATGGCCTGACGGGCGTTGGCCACTACGTTGGCGTGGCTGATCACGACGCCGGCCGGACTGCGCGTGGAGCCTGAGGTGTACTGGAGGTAGGCGATGTCGTCCGGTTCGAGCCGCTCGGGAAGGGTTGTCGGGGACGTGTCACCCGGCCGGTCGACCAGGACCACAGGCACGGGCGGCAGCCCCTGCCCGGCCATGAATCGCTCGGCTCCGAGTGCCGTTGCCGTGTCGGTCAGCACGCAGGCGGGCTCGCAGTCGGCAAGGACTGCCGCCAATCGCCCCTCATGTCCGGGGAGTTCGGGGCTGAACAGCGGCACCGCGATCACCCCCGCGTAGAGGCAGCCGAGGAACGCCACCGCGTAGTCGAGGCCCTGCGGGAGCAGCAGGGCCGCCCGCTCTCCGGGGCCCGCGGTCGCCGCGACCCGTCCGGCGACCGCGCGGGCACGGACGTCGAGACCCTGCCAGCCGAGGGTGTGGTGCAGTCCGGCGGAGGACGGTTCGGGGAACTCCACATAGGTGAAGGCACGTTGGTGCGGTCGGTTGGCTGCCCAGTGCGCCAGGTGGTCGGTCAGCAGCGGGCCTTCGGGCGGCTGAAGGGTCTGAGATCGTGACATGGCGGCTCCAACTGGACAGCGCGGGGACCGGGACGAGCATCGCGGGGCCGTGATGGGCACCGCGGGGGCCGGGACGAGCGGTGCACCAGGTTCCGCCCGGATGTGACATGTGAGTAAGACGGGTTGCTGACAGTTCGTCTGACAACCTCTGTCACTTCACTGACAAGCCTCCGCGGATGGCTACGTCGGGTCAGGCGGATCCGTCGCCCGGTGCGCCATCGACGTACTGATCGTCAGTGACGTACTGATGCAGCTGCCAGGAAGCGCCCAGCATGGCGGTCGAGCGCGCGGCGACGCCCTCGAGGCGTTGCTCGATGGCGGCCCGGAGCGCGTCGGGGCTGCCCGTCTCGTGCAGGCCGTCGAGCACGGCGTGGATCTGGGACAGGGGGTAGTGGCCCTGTCGGAGGATGCTGACGATGCGGGCGTCGCGTACGTCGGCGGGGCCGAACCAGCGGTAGTGGGTGACCGGTTCACGCCGGGGCCTCAGCAGGCCCGCCGACTCCCACACCCGCAGCGCGGAGGTACGCACACCAAGGCGGGCCGCCACCTCCCCGATGCGCAGGTGCGGCGGCCCGGCGGGCGAAGGGTCATCCGGGGTCTGTTTCGCGACGGCTTCCAGCGCCTCGCCCGCGGCGCGGAGCGAGAGCCGCTGCTGGTGCAGATCGGCGTGCCCGGCGTCGACGAGGGTGAGCGCCAGCGGGATGTCTCCCGCGTGGACGGCCCGCATGATCGCCTGGGCGGTGTCGAGGCCGTAGCCCGGGACGAGCGCGCGATAGGTCAGCAGGGCGTCTCGGTGGCGGGTGCCGAACCTGCGGTATCCGGCGGGCGAGCGCGGGGTCGGCGGCAGGATGCCCGCGTCGGCGTAGTTGCGGATCTGCTGGGTCGAGATACCGGCCGCCCGCGCCAGATCCACCGGGCGCAGCGCGGTCTCGCCTCGGCTCATGAAGGGGCCTCTCCTGTCTGGCTTGGACCCATGCATTTTAGGGTTTGTCGAGCCGATCCCCGCCTTGTTCGGCTTCCTTCGCTCGAAAGTCTCAAGAAGGACTTCAATGGAACACTTGAAGGCATGGATGCCAGCACTGCCAACGCCAATGCGATCCGCATCAAGGGCGCTCGCCTTCACAACCTCAAGAACGTCTCGCTCGCCATCCCCAAGAACCAGCTCGTCGTCCTGACCGGCCTCTCCGGCTCCGGCAAGTCCACGATCGCCTTCGACACCCTGCACCGTGAGGGTCAGCGGCAGTATCTGGAATCGCTCGGCCTGGTCACCACCTTCGCGAGCAAGCCATCGGTCGATTCGATCACCGGTCTCTCCCCGTCGATCAGCGTCGATCAGCATCTGACCAACCGCAGCCCCCGGTCGACGGTCGGCACGGTCACCGAGGTCTTCACATATCTGCGTCTGCTGTGGGCGCGGATCGGCCACCGCCCGTGCCCGGCGTGCGGGCGGGACGTCCCGCCCGCCTACCACGTGAGCGGCGACGAGATCTGGGACGACGAACCGTCCGGGGCCGCGCCCGCCCCCGACACATCGGCGGATGACCGGCCCGCACTCCCCTGCCCGCACTGCGGGGCCCCCGTGCCGGGCATGGTGATGGGCACGTTCTCCTTCAACAAGCCCGCCGGCGCCTGCGTCACCTGCACCGGTATCGGCACCGTCTTCCTAGCCGACGCGCACCGCCTGGTCGACGACAACCTCAGTGTCGCCGGGGGCGCCGTGCTCGGCTGGCTCCCGGCGCTGACCGCGCGCAACATCCCGATCCTGTACGCCGCCGGCGAGTACTACGGCTTCGCCTTCGACGCGGAGACACCCGTACGCGAACTGGGTGACACGCAGCGGGACTTGCTGCTCCACGGCGTGGAGAGCGAGCGGTTCGCCCGCCGTTTCCCGGACGCCGCGCCACCGGCGACAGTCAGCCGGGGCCGCTTCGAGGGCGTGGTCACGGCCATGCTGCGCCGGTACGCCGAACGTATCGACGACGCCGCCTACCGGGAGAAGGCGGAGAAGTTCCTCGTCAACGACGTCTGCCCGGACTGCGACGGCACCCGTCTGCGCCCGGAGAGCCGGCGGGTCACCGTCAACGGCCTGACCATCGTCGACGCGTCGCGCCTGCCGCTCGACGAGCTCGCCGGGTGGATCGACGGCCTGCGGGAGTACGTCACGGACGCCGAGGCCTGGCAGGTCACCGAGCCGATCGTGGACGATCTGCGCGAGCGCGTGCGCCGCCTGGTCGACATCGGCGTCGGCTATCTGACCCTGGAGCGGGCCACACCCAGCCTCTCGGCGGGCGAGACCCAGCGACTGCGCCTGTCCGCGCTGCTCGGCTCGGGCCTCACCGGCGTGCTGTACGTCCTGGACGAACCGACGATCGGGCTGCACCCCGCGGACACCGCCCGCCTGGTCGACGTCCTGCGTCGCTTGCGCGACCTCGGGAACACGGTTCTGGTGATCGAGCACGACCTCGATGTGCTGCGCGCGGCCGACCATGTCGTCGACGTCGGGCCCGGCGCGGGCCGCGCCGGCGGGCACATCGTGGCCTCGGGTTCGCCGGACGAGGTGGCGGCGACCACCGGTTCGGTCACCGGTGACTATCTCTCCGGGCGACTCACGATGCCGCTTCCCGCGCTCCGGACACCCGCGTCCGACGCCGAGCTGGTCGTCCGCGGGGCGCGGGCGCACAACCTCAGGAACGTCACCGCGCGGCTGCCCCTCGGGCGGCTCGTCGCGGTGAGCGGACCATCGGGATCGGGCAAGTCGTCACTGGTGCTCGACATCCTGGGGCGGGCCGCACGGCAGCGTTTCCACGGTGCGAGCGAGGCGCCGGGCGCCCACGACGGGATCGAGGGCTGGGAGCACGTCGACAAGGTCGTGACGATCGACCAGCAGGCGATCAGCCGGGTGCCGCGGTCGAACGCGGCGACGTACTCGGACGCGTTCACGCCGATCCGTGAGGCGTTCGCGACGGGTGACGGCGCACGCCAACGGGGGCTCACCGCGGGGCACTTCTCCTTCAATGTGGCGGGGGGCCGTTGCGAGCGGTGCACCGGGGCGGGTGTGCTGACCGTGCAGATGCACTTCCTGCCCGACGTGGAGGTGCGCTGCCCGGCCTGCCGCGGGCGTCGCTTCAAGCCCGATGTGCTCGCCGCACGGTACGGCGGCCATGACATCGCGCAGGTCCTCGACATGACGGTCGACGAGGCGCTGACGGTGTTCGCCGCCGTGCCGGGTGCGGCGACCCGGCTCCAGCGGATGTCGGACGTCGGCCTCGGCTACCTCCGGCTCGGCCAGCCCGCGACCACGCTCTCCGGCGGTGAGGCCCAACGCGTGAAGCTCGCCAAGGAGTTGGGGCGCCGCGCCACGGGCCGCACCCTCTACCTCCTGGACGAGCCCACGACCGGCCTGCACGCCGCCGACACCGCACGTCTGCTCGGCGTCCTGCAACGCCTGGTCGACGCCGGCAACACCGTCATCACCATCGAGCACAACGTGGACGTCATCCGCGCCGCCGACTGGGTCGTCGACCTGGGGCCCGAAGGCGGCGCGGCGGGCGGCGAGATCGTGGCCGAGGGCACCCCGAAGGAGATCGCGCGGGCGAGCGGGTCGCGGACCGGAGCGTTCCTGGACGGGGTGTGACGCGAGGCCCTCCGCGATCACGGCCGGCGTCCCCTTGTCCCCCACGCACAGTTCCGGCCCGACGTGCTGTGGCTCCGCTGACTATCGACGTCCGATCACCGCTTCGTAACTTCACGCCGTGCACAGCTGTCCACCCTCGACACGAAGGAGCATCCCGTGCGCAGGCCGAGAGCGAAACGGAAGAAGAGACTTCTCGTGCTGACCGCGGCCGTCGCCCTCGCCGGCCCGGGCCTCGGCGTACCGACCCTGACGGCGGGCGCCGCCGCGCCCCCCGAGGCGTCAGCGGCGTGCGACGCCCCGGACGAGCGGATCTACCAGGTGCCGGGGTCCGTCCCGAGCGATCCCGGCAGTGTCATCGCCTGCCGGGAGACGCGGCTTCCCCACGTGCCGGGCAATATCGCGATGCGCGCCTGGAAGGTCCAGTACAGCTCGAAGGACAACACGGGCGAGCCGGTCGCGGTCTCCGGCACTGTCGCCGTGCCGGACACGCAGTGGAAGGGGCGGGGCAGCCGTCCCGTCGTGGCCTTCAACCCCGGGACGCTGGGCCTCGGTTCGCAGTGCGCCTTCTCCAAACAGCTGGCGGGCGCCTACCAGGACGCGTACGAGGGCGACAACATCGCGGCGCTCCTGAAAGCCGGTTACGCGGTCGCCGCGACGGACGGCGCGGGCTACCTGGACGGCCAGACCCACCCGTACGTCTCCGGCGCCGACGCCGGGCACGCGCTCCTCGACATCGCGCGCAGCGCCCCCGCGATCCCCGGCAGCGGTCTCGACCCGAGGACGAAGGTCGGCCTGTGGGGCTACTCCGAAGGCGGTGCGGCCAGCCTGTGGGCGGCGCAGCTCGCGGCTTCGTACGCCCCTGAACTCGACGTCGTCGGCGACGCGTCCGGCGGTGTGCCCGGCGATCTGAAGGTGGTCGCCAAGGCGCTCAACGGCGGCCCCTTCGCGGGCTTCATGGTCGACGCCGTGCTCGGCCTGTCCTCGGCACATCCCCGGATGCCGTTCGAGGAGCTCATGAACGAGCAGGGTGAGGAGACCCTGAAGAAGGCCAGGTCGCACTGTCTGGCAGGCACCATCTCGACCCTCGCGGGCCAGAAGATCGAGGACAACACCAAGGGCCGTCTGAGCCTTGGGCAGCTCTACGCGCTCAGGGGCACGGACGGCAGGACGTGGGGCCAGGTCGTCGACGCGCAGAAGCTCGGCGTCGGCATCGGCCGCTCGGGTTCCGGAGCCACGTACGAGATCGACTTCCCCGTCCTGCAGTACCGCGGCGCACTGGAGGAGGTCATCCCGACCGAGACCGAGGACGCCACGCGCAAGGCGTACTGCAAAGCGAACATCACCACCCAGTGGAAGATCTATCCGGGCGAGCACCTGACGACCGATCAACTGGCCAGGGACGACACGGTCAGGTGGCTCGGCGACCGGTTCGACGGTAGACCGGAGTTCGGCAACTGCCTGCTGCCGTGAGCCAGTTCGCACCCGCTGCCTCTTGTCACCCGGGTGACAGGAGGCAGCATCATGGCTGTCCGTCCTCGACGGGCCGCCGCGGACCCGCGGCGGTATCTTCACCAAACCTTTGTCCCCCGCGCGCAGAGGGAGCACGCCATGGTGAACGGTTCGACGCTGCCCGGCGGCACACCCGCGACCCCCGCATCGGCGGGCACCCCGGCGGAGGAGTCGTACGCCGCGTTCAGGGCCTTTCCCTCGGGCCTGCACGATCACGTGCGACCTTTCCTCGACGACATCACCGCCGAGGTGGTGCGGGCGATCCGCACGGAGATACCGGAGTACGCCCGCCCGACCGACGACACGTACATGCATGTCGTGAACCGGGGCGTGGAGCAGGCCTTGGAGGGGTTCCTGGCCCGGATGGCCCGCCCGGACACCGACCGGGAGTCGGTGAAGGCCACCTACCAGAACATCGGCAGGGGCGAGGCGGACGAGGGCCGCAGCCTCGACTCCTTCCAGTCCGCCCTGCGGCTCGGCGCGCGCGTCACCTGGCGCCGGATCAACGCCCTGGTCGACGCCGACCTGTTGCCGCACACCGTCCTCGCGGCCTTCGGGGAGGCGCTGTTCCTGCACCTGGACGAGATGGCCGCTGCGACGACCGCGGGGTACACCGAGGCCAGGCTGCACGCGGCGGGCGAGCTGCAGCAGCGCCGCTCGCGCCTCATCGACCTGCTGACCGCCGATCCTCCCGCGTCGGCGGAGGCCATCGCCGATCTTGCGCAGACCGCCCAGTGGCCCATGCCGCGCGAGGTGGCCGTCGTCGTCATCGACCACGTCCTCACCCCGGAGACCATCGGGCCCATCGTGCCGCCGGAGTTCCTCGCGCGCTTCTCGGAGCAGCCCGGCTGCGTCGTGGTGCCCGACCCGCAGGGCCCGGGGCGGGCCCGCTCCATCGCCGCGGCCTTACAGGGGCTGCGTGCGGTGATCGGTCCCACGGTCGCGCTGCACGAGGGTGCGCGTTCGCTGCGCTGGGCGCTGCACGCCCTGGGTCTGTCCCGGCGCGGCATCCTGCCCCGGACGGGCCTGCTGCACTGCGCCGATCACTTGGCGACGCTGCTCCTCTTCCACGACGAGGCCCTGATCGACGCGCTCGCACAGCGACATCTGCTCCCCCTGGAGGAGGTGCGCTCACCGCAGCGGGAGCGCCTCGCCGAGACCCTGCTGTGCTGGCTGAGATGCGGGCACAACGCGAGCGAGGTCGCCACGCGTCTGGCAGTGCACCCGCAGACGGTCCGCTACCGCCTGCGGCAGCTGGACGAGGTGTTCGGCGACCGGCTGCACGACCCGCTGGCGCAGTTCGAGATGCAGTTGGCGCTGCACGCGCTGAGCCTGCGGCCGGTCGCTGGTGAGGAGAAGGCGGCGCACTGAACAGACGTGCCTGCGGCGTCCCGTGCACGTCACCCGGACGCGCCGCGAGGGCGGCCGCTCTCGCCCGACACCCGGCCGTAATGTCCCCTTCGCCCCACCCCCAGGCGAAGGAGAGTTCTCACGTGCGCCCCCACCGGACCCCCCGGATCCCCCCGCGGCTCCTCCCCCGCCTCGTCGTCCTCTTCCTCCTCCCCCTGCTCACCACCCTCAGCAGCACCCTGGTCGCCCCGGGTCATGCCCACGCGGACGCGCCGGCGCAGCACGCGCCGGCCGCCACAAGCCTGCATGCCCCGCTGCCCGCCCTCGATGAGCCATGCACCAGCAAGGACCCCGCGGTCTGCCTGATCCGGCAGATGACTCCGCAGGAGCGGGAGCGCGCACGTGAGGTGCGGCTGCGCTACCACCAGCTCCTGGACACCATGGAACGCGTGGCGGACCGTATGCACGAGGAGGGCCGCTCCGACGAGGAGATCGCCCGCGTCCTCGTCGACATGCGCAACGAGGCCAAGGACATCACCCGCGCCGGGATGAGCCCCGAGGCGGTACAGGCCCTGGAGGAGCGGAACATGAAGAAGTACGGGAACCCTCTCGGCCCGACCGCGGACCAGCAGTTCGCCAAGTACGGCAGCTGGGCCAAGGTCATCGAGGCGTCCACCCGCACCAGCGCCGCCGTCGACCAGGAACTCGGCATCCCGCCGCGCGTCTGACATCCGTGCTGCTCAAGGACTACGACCAGCACGGCCGTGCGTGGGACCTCGACCCCCGCACGGGGCACCTCTCGCCCGCGTCCGGCCGCTGCCACGGTTTCGCCCACGCGGGCGGGGAGGCGGCAGCGGCGCTGTACGCGGACCCCGCCGACGAGGAGCCGGTTCTCTGGCTCCAGTACGGCCGACGCCGCTGGAACTGCGCCGCGGTGACGGCCCATCAGTCAAACGGCCCGGACGGCACCCGCCGCTTCACCGTCGAGGACGCGCGGGGCACGGCCTTCCTCGAACTCCTCCACCCCGCACCGGATCCCGGCCCCTTCGACCCGACGTACGACTGGATGGACGCGGAGGCGGACGACTTCTTCCTCTGGGCGGCGGGACGCCTGACGGACACGGACGCAGCGTCACGTACCGCACTCCTGGCGCACTTCCGGACCGGTTTCCTCCCTGCCTGAGGTCACAAATCACCTATCCGAGCGATGAGTTGACGCCTCCCGCGGAGTCTTCACTCACACAAGGAGAAACCGATCAAGACCGGGCCGCGCACGAGGTTCGCGACCCCCACCCGGAGGTACACATGTGCGCCCACCAGCCCCCGTGCCCGCTCGCGGACAGCCCCGACCACCTCGCGGCACGGATCGCCTCCGCCCATCCCGAACAGGGCTGGAGCCTGCTGTGCAACGGCACGATCGTTTTCGACGACTCAAAGATTCGATAAAAACTCCTTTACCTACCTTACGCTGAGCTACTGGGCTCGCGCCGAATACACCCAGGTCAGAGCGGTTTACAGTCGCTAACCGGGGCCCTTGAGCGATCTTGGCCCAATTTACGGAAATCGCTACTCGATGTAACCGCGTTCAGCGCCTGTTCCGCAGGTCGTTCGAGGCACCCCAGCCGCCCGGGTCGTCCAGGGTGGAGCCGTCGATGACCCGCCCGAGCGCCGCGACCTGTCGCCGGGCCCGGAGTTCGCGCGGCCATGTGGCCAGGGCTGCGGCCTCAGGGTCAGCCGGGGCGGGGTCGGGTGCAGGGGTGCGCCAGCGCGCACGGGCCTGTTCCAGCTCGGTGGACAGCTCCGCCACGCGCTCCAATTCAGGAGCCTCCAGGGAGAGTTCGGCGGTCAGCTCGGCCCGGATGGTGCGCCTAGTCCTCATCGTCGTCCTCCTCGTCGAGCAGGGCACGGGCACGGTCCAGTACGGTGTCCGCGTCGTCCGGTACACGGTCGCTGCGGCCCGGCGGCAGGGCGGCCACCGTGGGCGGTCGCTGAGGCTCCACCGCGACCACTCGGTACCGCAGGCCATCCGGCCCGTCGATGTACAGGGTGCCGTCCTCGTTGTACGGGGTGGCCGGGGCTGCCAGCGGAGGCAGGGGCTCCGGCGGGGTGAACGTGCCACTGTCCAGGGCCTTGAGCCGGGCTGAGGCGGCCTCCAGTGCGTACTGCCGCCGGTCGGGCGGCAGGTTGATGGCCGCGAACCCGGCCATGACCGCCTCCACGACCTCCGTACTCTCCTCGTCGATGCGGTGTTCCAGGGAAACGGTCAGGGCCTCGGGGGCATCGGCCCCGTGCAGCTTGCGCCGGGACTCGTTGAGCCCACGCAGGGTGTTGATCGCCTTGAGCCGGGTGTCCGGGTCATCGGTCGCGACGTACTGCGCCTGGGCCTTGCGCCACAGATCGTCCAGCTCGGCATCCCGAACGGCAACCATGCTGCCCACCACCGGTCCGAGGTGGTCGGCGATGCGCTGCTCGATGATCGTGTGGACGCGCCCGGGGCTCAGGTTGACCTCCTTGGCGATCTGCCGCTCGGTGAGCCCGCGCACCTTGAGCTTGAAGATCTTCTCGTCACGCTCGGCGGTGGCGGCCCGGCGGCGGCGGAGCTGTGGTGGTGCACCCATGCGCTTGCCCTTCTGTGCTTGGTCGTATGAGGCGGGTGGGGCCTATGCGGCGAGCACGTCGGCCAGCTCGCACAGGACGTTCATGGCGCTGTCGCATGCCTGCTCGGCGGCAGCCGTCCAGGCGGCGTGCGCCCGGGTGTACCGGACCGCCCGGGGACGGTGCGGTCCGGTACGGCCGGGGGCCCGGACGGTGCACGGACGGCCCACCGGAGCCCCGCACCACCGGCACGCGAAGTCCTCCGGCCGGGGTGCCGGGACCCGGGCGGCGAACCGGCTCCGGGCCTCGGCACAGGCGTCCGTGAGGACGGTGGGGGCGGGGGCGGTCATGACCCGGGCTCCGTTCGTGGGATGCGGACCTCGGAGGTCCCTTCGATCTCCGTCACAGGAGAGGCGAAGTTGTTGGCCAGTTGCTCCAGGAACAGCTCCGCCTCCCGCCACTGAGTGATCCAGCCCTGGCCGTACCGGCCATCCAAGGCAGCACTGAGGGCCCGGCTGCACGGTGCCTTGTGGGACACGTACAGGGGCGACCTCTGCCCGGAGTCGACGTTCACGCGCCACTCGACGTTGCCGGAGCGCTCCACGGTCTTCCGGCACACGTCGCACACCAGGGCTGGACAGAACAGATCTTCCATCCCGTTGGGGTGCCTGATGACTTCCACCATTTCGATCATGATCAATTCCCTTCGGCGGACCGGGCTGTTCGGGCTGTTTCTTCCCCACTGTGTGTAGTTGAGAGGCTCAGAGAGGTCGGTCTCTACTCCCTCAGCTAGGAGAGGTAGGTCCGGAACAGCCCGAACCGCCCGCCGTACTACGCGAATGGGTCGATAGCGCCCTTCCGGGTCACGTTAAGCCCTCGGGAGCGGGCTGTTCCTACCCGCGCCTCGGCCACCCCCGGGCAGTTTCGGAGCCGGTCCATGAGGGTCTTTCGGCCCATGAACCGCCCGCCGTTGTCCTCGGCCCACTTCTTGAACAGCCCGTGGAGTTCGTTCGCCGTCATCCCGGCGCCGGGTCGCGTGGTGGTAGTCAGCTCCTCGTCGAACCACTGGCGTACGCGGTCCGAGCGGGATTCGAACTCCGCCTGCACGTCGGCCTGCGTCACGCCGTACCGGCCGCCACGCACGTTCATCCGCTGCCAGGCCCGCACCCACCGCACGAGGACGCCCGGCAGCTCGTCGTGCATCTTGCGTTCGATCTCGGGGTTCTCCCGGCCCGCGAACGACAGCCCGAACTTGAACGGCTTCACGCGCTCGGTGTATGCCCGGCTCGACTCGCTCACCTGCGGCAGCTCGTTGGCGCTGAAGGCGAACAGGGCCCGGTTGGTGAACTGGAACATGGCCCCGTGCTTCCGGTCGGCGGAGATCACGTCCTCACCGGTGAGCATCTTGAACAGGGAGGTGTCCTGCACGTCCTTGCCGGACAGGTCGGCCGCCGCGTTGAGGATCTTGCCGTAGATGTTCGCTGCCACGAACCGGTTCTCGCTGAGCTGGTGCAGCGTGACGGCAGAGATGTTGTCCTCGCCCGCCATGGCCTCCATCAGTCGCAGGAAGGTCGACTTGCCTGAACGGCTCGGGCCGTACAGGAACAGCGCCTTGGGCGGCGTCCGCGACGGGTCGAGCATCGTGCTGGCGACCTCTTCAAGGTCGTCGACCTGGTCCGGGCACACCTCGTTCAGCCACGCCTCATATGCCGGGCACAGTGCCTCAGGGTCCCAGGTGACGGGGAGTTGAGCCGTCGACAGGTAGTCGGGACTGTGCTCCGTCCACTTATCCGTGGCGAGGTTGAGCATGCCGTTCGCGAGGTTCACGATCGGCTCGGCGGCGTGCGCCGGGAGCTTGCGCCCCTGCTGGTACAGCTTGGCTTTGACGACCTGTTCCGCCGCTGAGAGGTGGGCGGGGCGGTGCTGCTCGCCCAGCCGCTCCGAGACGGCCGCCGCGAACCCCAGGCCGTCGATGCGGTACACGCCGTCCTGGTACAGGGCTACGCGCTCCTCCGCCGTCAGGGCGGCCGGGTGCTCGTTCAGTACGGCCTTGGCCAGGGTGTCGACCAGCAGCGAGCCGGATGCGTCGAAGTACCTCGACTTGCGCTGTGAAGGCCGCTTGGGCAGCCTCGGTGCGGCGGCCTTGACGATCCGCCGCAGGTACGGCGTGCGCTTGTCCTCCGGTCGCCGGGCCATCACGTCGTCCAGCCCGTCAGTGCCCCGGGCCCCGGCGAGCTTGACCAGCTTGACCGTGTCCGCACCCTCCGCCGTGAGCGCCTCCCACAGACCTTCGGCTGCGTCCCAGACGTGATGGTTGGTCGTCACATCCTTGTCGAACAGCAGGACCACGTCCTGCCCTTCGGCCCACAGCAGGTCGGCGCCGGACCATCCCCAGCAGCCGTTGAGCCCGATCACGCCCCACTCAGCCGGGGCCGACAGGACCGCCTGGCGGGACTGGAGGCAGCCCTCCACCACGAGCGTCGGGTGCCCCGGCTGCGCCGCCCGGAAGTGCCACAGCATCGGCTCAGCGCCGGACTGGTTGACGTACTTCACCGGCTCGCCGTCCTCGTTGTGACGGGCTCGTCCGGCCGGACGACGCACGACACCCGGCCGTCCAGATCCTGCGCCGTGAAGATCATTCCTCGGCTGCGGACCAGCGCCCGGGGAGTGTCCGGCGGCAGGTCGCCCATGTCCCACAGCGAGCGAATGCCCAGCTCGGCCGTGCACTCCAGGGGAATTCCCGACCGCTCCAGCTTGGCCCGACTGGCAGCCGTGAACGGGTTAGACGAATTACCCGAACCGGCTGAGGTATTTCCGGCCTGCGAATGGGTAACCTGGTCAGTGACGTTGGTCGCGTCGTTCTCTGCGTGGGGGCCCTTGTCCTGAGGGCCCCTTACGTATGCATTCATTCCGCCGCACCCCCCGCAGGGACGAGCAGCGTGCGCAGCTTGGCTATGTGATCGTCGGTCAGCTCGGGTGCGCGGTCGACGACCTGTTTTACGTAGGAGCCGAGGGAATTCCGGGCCGCCGCTCCTTTGCGGGCGCGCTCTTGGCGTACCTCGGGCGACGGCGGGTTCTTGAGGACGTACTTCCTCTTCATCGTGGAGGCCTCACAGGACAGGTGCTCTGTCCGTGCCCCTCACGGTTGTGCGGCCGGGTTCCTCGGCGACCGTTCCCCTCCCCGAAATTCCGGGGCCGCTACAAATGTAGCGCGCTTGATTCCATTCACCTAATGTGCAGTTCAGAGGCTCCATTTCGATTTAGGCAAATGATTACCCGAGGGTCGGGGCCGACTAATCATGCGATTAAATAGAGGGCCTGCCCCTGATCACTCGGCCGGAGGGACAGTAGGGGCAGACCCATTTCTCATGCTACAACTCGGTTAACAAACCCGACCCCGCTGCATAAGGGGCGCATTCATGGAATCCATATCCGTTGCCGAGGCGGCTCAGCGGCTTTCCCTCTCCTCCGTCGCCGCGTACGAGGCGATGCACGCCGGGCGACTCGTGCAGGTGCCCGGCTCCGCTCCGGCCCGGGTGACGGCCGACTCCGTACAGCGCATGGCCGCCGACCGCCGAGCCGCAGCCGTCCGGCGCCGCAGCGACCTGTGTTCTCTCGCCCGTCATGTGGCCGGGCTGCTGCGGCCTGAGCCTGCTCATGCGACAGCCGCGCTCCAGACGTACCTGCTGCCCACCGGCCGGGACGCGCTCAAGCTGCTGCCCGCCGACGCGTTCGCGATCTTCGGGCGTGACGTCCTGGAGGCGGCGGCGAGCCGGGACAGGCTCCGCAGGGGTGGCGGCTGCCCGACATGCCACGCGCACCTGAGCGCCAGGGTTCACCAGACGCACGAGCCCAGGGACGAGGCCGCGTACAAGATCCTGCTCGGTCAGCCGTGCGCCGAAGACGTGACCCGCTGGCGAGCCGACGCCGAGAACCGGCGCCGAGCGGCTGCCAGTCTCCGGCTGGCCGAGACCACCAAGCGCCAGCAGGCCCAACGCGAACGCGCCCGGCTGGAGTTCAGTGCGGCAGAGGAGGCCGTCAGGGTGGCCGTCTCCCGCCGTACAGATGCCGCCCACCGGGTTGCCACACTCGACCCCCGGGTCGCCCGGGAGGCGGCAGCTCAGGCACGCCAGCGCGCAGGGTTCACGGCCTCCGGAGACCTGCCGTGCGGGTGCACGGCGGACACCTACTGCCGTACGCACGCCGCCGCGTTCGGCACCTACGACCGGCGGGCGGCCCGGTCGTGAGCGCCCGGTACCAGTGGCCGCCGGGCGACACCCTGAAGCCGCACGAGCGGATCCTGTCCTTTCTGCGGGACAACGGCTCGTCCGGCGTCACGGCCTCCACGGTGGGCGTGCTGATCGGCATGGCCACTAGCCAGGCCCAGTTCAAACTGGAGGCGCTGGCCCGCCGGGGCCGGGCCGTCCGCGACGGGGACCGCTACCGGGCCACTCCAACTGAGGAGCGAGCAGGAGGAGTTAACCGTGGAACAGCCTGAACAGATCGTCGCCGCCGGACGCGACGCCATCGCCGAGATCCAGCAGGCATCGGATGAGGCGGTGGCGGCCGTCGTGCGTGTGATCGAACGCGAGACCGGCGTCACCCTCACCGTCCCGGCCACCCCGTCGGTGATGGACGCGACGCGCGCACAGCTCGCCGCCGCCGACGCCCGCGCACAGCACGCCGTGGCCGCCATGGACACCGTCCTGCGACGGTGGACGTGGGGCGACGCCCACACGCTCGGAGAGCTGATGCCCACCCTCCCCGAGGATGTCCGCGAGCAGGTGGCCGATCACCTCGTGCGGGCAGGCCTGAGCTGATGGGCGGCGGGGTCGACGGAGTCAGCCCGTTCCTGCGCGCCAAGGCCCTGCGTCACATCCGGACCAACCCCGGCCGCACGGCCGACGAGCTGATGGCGATGCTGTCGGTGTACGACCGCAGCTGGTTCGGCCGCATCCTGCTCTCGCTGCGCCGGACGTGCCAGGTTCGTGTGGACGGCAACGGCCGCATCTGGGTCCCCTGAGCTGGGGCGACTCGTTGCCGGCTCGGATTAGCTAAATGACTCCGGGGGCGAGCCAAGGATCGGCAGACTTCGGTGCATGACACTCGCCGACTGGCTCAAGTTCACGCCCGGCTGGCTGGCCTTCGCATGGACACTGGGCACCGGGGCCCGCAAGGTCTGGCTGCGCCGCCACCAAGTCGCCCTCGGCCCCGCAGCCGAAGAGTTGCGCGCAGCCCTGGAAGCCGCCCGGACACGCTTCGAAGACATCATCTCGGCCAAGGGCCGTCGGGCCGACTGGTTCCAGGATGAGGAGCGACGCGAGACCGACCGGAGGATTGAAGGCCTAGCAGAGCGCCTCAAGGACGAAAAGCTGCGCTCCACGCTGAACGGCGTCATTGCAGCATGGCGCGTTGCCGTCGACGCGGCACCGCCACGACGCCTCATCGGCGGGTACATAGAGGACTACCCCACAACCAAGGACCAGCAGGAACAGCGTGAAGATCAAGAACGGTTTGACCGACAGGTTCCAGCTGCTCAAGCGGGCACGTCGGACGCGCAGTCGGCACTGCGCCGCCTCAACAAGCTGGAACGCAGGATCCACGGCCGGAGCTAGCTGCCCTGACGGCGGTAGTACTCGGTCACATCCGGCTCGTTGTCCAGCCAGTGCTGGCACACCGCCCTCCAGTGGATACGCGGGCTGAGATCGTTCTTCAGGTAGACCTCAGCCACGAGGTCGCGGTCACACCACTTCTTGCCGTGGGCGCTGCACTTGGTGTCGTCGCGCTGCGGCTGCGGCGTCTTCCACCGCTTGATCTCCACGATGTCGGACTTCATGACCGGGCAGCGTAGACGCACGGAGCCCCGCCGGGGGGGGGCTCACCTACTCAGCCGGAGCCCGCACCGGTGTCAGCCCGTCGTCAGTGGGACGGCTGTTGTCCGTCGGCCTGTCGTCAGCCCGACTGAAACGAGCCCTGACCTAGGTATCTCCTGGCGATCATGCGGCTGACGTCAGCCGGGTGTCAGGCCGGGCACCGAAGAGCCCCGAGCGCTGGCCGCTCGGGGCTCGGCAAGGGGATGTCAGGCGCTGTGACCTATGCGCGGGCCAAGGACGGGGTCGTCTGGCGCGGGCGGTGAGGAGCAGGCCGCAGAGTCGGCACAGACGATGATGCGGACGTCAGCGGCGGACGCACGGGGGATCCAATGGACGATGCCGTCGGTGGTCCAGCGTCCGCAGTGGGCACAGGTGCCGTGGACGTGGTGGGTGTCCATGTCCCACCGGGGCGGGCTCACCGAGCGCTCCCACGGGCGGCGCAGCGCGGGCACTGGCACGGCGGATACGCGAGGGAATACACGGGCTCATCCGCTGGCAGCAGATGGACTGCCGACCGGACGGGCGTGCGCTCGCCCGTGTCCGGGTTGATCCGGTAGACCCGCAGAGTCAGGCCAGGATGCATGGTCTTACTGTCTGTAGTCGTCACGTAACTCACCATCGCGCCCACCCGTCACAGGGCGCGGCGGCGAGGGAGGCGTCATTCCGGCGACGCAGGGGGCGTCAAACCGGTGTCATTACCCAGGGCGCGCGGGTAGCGTGACACGTATGAGCACACCGAACAGCGCACTGCGTGCCGTGCGACTCGGCATGGTGATGAGCCAGGACGACTTTGCCCGTGCGGTCCGTGAGGCGGGACAGCATGCGGGCCAGCCCAACGACGCCAACAAGCGACTCGTTCAGCGATGGGAGAGCGGGGAGACGGCCGCACCCCGGCCGGTGTACGCGCGGGCCCTGGAGGTAGTGACCGGCCTGCCGATCGAGTCGCTGGGGTTCGGGTCTCCGGTGCAGATGCGGGTGGCGGACGACGGCCACGGCGGTCACGACGTGGAGGACAGCCCCACCGGCACGCCCCGGCCCAACGGCGCCCCCACCCCGCAGACCACACCCCGGGGCAACTACTCCGGCATCTGGCTGAGCACGTACGAGTACTTCAGCTCCGGCCGGGACACGAGCTTTACGGGCAAGCACTACGTGGTGCTGCTCCAGCACGGCAACCGGCTGACGGGCCGCAGCCTGCCGCTGGGGTCGCTCAACCCGGACAGTCCGCTCACCCTGGACCTCCAGGTGGAGGGCAACATCGTGACCGGGACGTGGAACGAGCAGACCGCCAGCGACGGGTACTACCGGGGGGCAAGATACTTCGGTGCGTTGCAGATGCTGGTGGAGCCGACTGGCCGCCGGATGGCCGGTAAGTGGGTCGGGTTCGGCAAGGAGTTCGACGTGAACACTGGGCCGTGGGAGCTGAAGTTCCAGGACGCCGACACCAGCAAGGCCACGATCAACAGCTACAACCGGGCGCCCGAATGACCGAGCCCGCACAGCACTGAGCCCGGCGGGGCAAGATCACCAGCCGGGCTCGGTGCTGTACGGGTGGGCCGAGGGCCTCCCATTGTCAGCGGCAACTGTCACAATCCCGTGCATGAGTGATGAGCTGGCGTCGCCCGACATGTCCCTGGCCCTCGACGCTCCGCAGAACGCTCCCCTGGCGAGCGAGTGGCTGCTCGGCACGAGCGCCGTACTCGCGTACCACCTCGGGAAGACCGATACGGCGCGGATGATCGCCGACGTCTCCTCAGTTGAAGTCCGGCTCTGGAACACGGAGTACGACCAAGAGGGCTACCGGATCGTGCTCGTGGTGGAGCCGAGCATCTACCCCACATACAACGACGCAGAGTTGGAGGGCATCGCCGAGGTAATGCGCGACGTGCTGTGGGGGTCGGGTAAGTCCGTTGACGAGCTTGTCGCCCGGCCCTCGATCCCCAGCCTCGGTCCCGACTGGCGCAGGCAGGTGAAGACTGCCGACGGCCCGAAGCCGAGCAACCAGGGTCGCAGGCAGCAGCTCAAACCCAATCACCCGGTAGAGGATCAGCTCCGGTTCACCAACGAGTGGGAGCTGGACGTGTACCGGGTGCTCAAAGCGCGACAGGCGTCACTGCCGGACACCGAGACCATCGGGATAATGCCCTTGGGCGGCATGCGGGTTCGTGAGTGGACCTTCGAGCCCGACCTGTTGATCACGTATCGCGGGTACGCCGGAGTGATCGAGGTCGATGGGCCGCAGCACAAGGGGCACGCGGGTTACGACCACAGCCGCACTCGCCTGTTCCTGCACTCGGGCGTCAAGGTTGTCGATCGGCTGAACGTGCAGGAAGTGAAGAACCTGGCGGAGGTGGAGAAATTCGTGGACGGCTTCCTCGCTCAGCTCAACCGGTAGACAGCACGGAGCCCGGCCGGTGATGCTGCCCGGCCGGGCTCCGTCGTGTGCGGGGTAGGTAACGCTGCCCCCGTCCAGTCGATGCGTACCGACTCGGGGTTGAAGTACTTCGATCCGGGAGCCCACCCCGCCGTCCGGCCGGACGCCGCAGGCAGGATCGTCACCACGGCCAGTACGCCGATGAACTCACGCCGCTGCTCCAGGCTGTACACCGACCGCCACCAGGCCAGCGCATCGTCCGGGTCGGTCTTGTGTCGGCGGACCAGCTCCGGCAGGTCGATACGGCCGAGCGCCCCGCGCGGTTCACGGGCGGCGGCCGAGGCGGAGACGGCTTCAGCAATCTGCCGCTCGACCGCCGTGATCTTCTCCTTGATCCTCCGGGCTGCCGACCTGTACTCAACCGGGTCGGCTTCGTCGTCATCGGCGAACACGTCGGCCAGGCCCCTGAGGCGGGTACTGAGCGCCGCATGACGGGCATTCAGTTGTTCGGTGGACTGTGCCGCCGGGGCGGGTGTGGCAGGTGGCCAGAACGGATCATGTGCCGCTTCCCAGACCAGGTGGGCGAGGACGGTGCGCTCCACGTGGCCGTCCACAGCAAGGACGTTCCTCGACACGTGCCCGCCCGTTCCGCCGGAGCTGTGTAGACCAACCCGTTGCGGGTGCGTCCCCGGCCGGTTGTGGTGGTCGTGCCGGTGCAGACGCCACACAGGTACAGCCCTCCGCCCAAGTACCTGCGGGCCGGACCGGGCGACGTGCGGCGCGTCGGATTCTTGAGGATGGCCCGGCAGATTCGCCAGGTCTCCTCATCCACGATGGCGGGCCACGCCCCCTTGCCCGTGATCTCTCCGGCGACCTCCATGAGACCGGCGTTCCGGGGCCGGACCAGCAGCTTGAGGAAGGTCGTCTCCGTCCAGTCGCCGGGGGTCGGCTCGGTGCGGGTGCCGTCTGGCAGACGCTTGCGGCGGGGCGGGGTGCGTACGCCTGCGGCATGCCACTTCCGCAGCTCGGATCGCTTGGTGGCACCCTCGGCTATTGCGCGCGTGGCCGCTTCCATGTGCCAGGCTTCCGAGCCAGGGGCGTTGACTGGCTGCGCGTCGCAACCCTCGGGGCAAGCGACCGTCACGGCCACGATGCTGTCGCCGTCCTCTTCGCGATGCACCGTGATCACAAAGCCCTCGGTGGCTCCGCAGTCGGGGCAGACCAGGGAGCGCGGGGTGACGCCGTCGGCCTCGTACCCGAAGGGACGGCCGCCGCCCCGGTACGTGCCATCACGGACGTTGTCCTTCTTGGCGTCGGCTACGCGCTCGCCGATCTCCTCGGACTCCTCCTGCGCGTCGATCGCCTTGCGCCGGGCGATGCCCCGGCCCTCGGCGGTGTTCATGTTGATCGCCCCGCCCTTGGTGAACTCAACGGCGATGTCCTGTTCCTGGATCAGATCGAGCAGCACGAACGCGTTGCGGTAGTTGCGGTTCAGCCGCTTGTCCGACACGGCCAGGACCGCGTTCGCCGTGCCCTCCTGGAGCATGGTCAGCAACTGGTCGTAGCCGGGCCGCTTCTTGCTGCCGGTGCCGGTGATGTCGTTGTCGACCAGCACGGTGACGACGTGCCAGCCACGCCGGTCAGCCAGCCGTCGGCAGTGTGCTTCCTGCCGGTCGACACCGAACTCGCGGCCCTCGCGGTCGGAGCTGATACGGCAGTAGATGACCGCGCGGCGTGGTTGCTTGGTGGGTTTCATCGGGTGCCCCCTCTAGGACTCGCTTCAAGCGTCGCCCTAGAGGGGGTCTACCCGGATTCCCGACGACACCGGCGAACTGTTGCCGGACGGCCGGGTGGTGGCTGTGACCAGGACGCCGGCGATGGCGGCCTGAGCGCGCGGCCAGGGCGCGCAGGAGGTCACCTCACGGCGTGATCGCGCCCAGCAACGCCCTCGCGCACAGGTCGCGCACCTGTGCGCGCGGCAGCAGCTCCGGCTTCTCCAGCCACTCCAGGCAGACGGTCACCATGAAGGCGAGCCAGCCGCGCACGGCAAGGCGCAGGGTGGGAAGGTCGTGAGGAGTGGACGCCGCCTCGGGGTCCGCGGCCAGGGCTTGAAGGATCTGGTCCTCGTGGGCCGCGAGTCCTTCCCGGTAGATCCTGCGGGCCGTGGCGTCGCCCGTCTCCTCCGCCCGGTGGAACGCGCGAAAGCCCTCGGCGTGCGACTCGACGTACGCCAGGAACGTCTCGAGGCCCGTGCCGATCTGGTCGCGGACCGGGACTCCGGGCACGGCCGCCGTCAGGCGCAGCATCCTGTGGCTCTCGCGCTGCACCACGGCGGCGAAGAAGTCGCTCTTGGTCGGGAAATAGTGGTACAGCAGGCCGCGTGAGACGCCCGCGATCTCCGCCACCCGCTCGACCCACACGTCGTCGTACGGATTCTGGGCGAAGAGCCGCGCCCCCGCCTGGAGCAGCTGCTCCCTGCGCTCCTCGGTGCTGAGTCTGCGGCGCGTGCGCTCCTGTGGGTTCGCGGCCATGGGAGCACCTTACTTGACGTGGATTCAACAGCGGGCCCAGACTGGAACACCTTATTGAATCCGCGTACAACAGGCTCAACGGGTCTGCGGCACAAGGGAGATGGCACACATGGCTCAGGTGTCGCAGACATCGCAGGCGGCGAAGGGTCCGGAGACTCCCGCCAAAGGCTTTCGCAGCGCCGAGCTCGGGTGGCCGCGCCTCGACCTCATCCCGCATCCACCGCGCCGCCTGCCCCTGGTCGGTGACATCCTGGGCGCCAACGTCCGTACACCGGTGCAGGATTCGATGCGCATCGGCAGCGCTCTGGGGCCCATATTCCGCCGCAAGGCGTTCGGCAAGGAGATCGTCTTCGTCTGGGGCGCCGGGCTCGCGGCCGAACTGGCCGACGAGTCGCGCTTCGCCAAACACGTGGGCCTGGGGGTCGCCAACCTGCGGCCGGTGGCCGGTGACGGCCTGTTCACCGCGTACAACCACGAGCCCAACTGGCAGCTGGCGCACGACATACTCGCCCCGGGCTTCAGCCGGGACGCGATGGCCGGCTACCACCCCCTGATGCTGGATGTCGCCCGGCAGTTGACCGCCCGCTGGGACGCGAGCGAGGAGGCAGGCCGGTCCGTGGACGTGCCCGGCGACATGACGAAGCTGACCCTGGAGACGATCGCCCGCACCGGTTTCGGGCATGACTTCGGCTCCTTCGAGCGGACCAGGCCGCATCCCTTCGTGTCGGCCATGGTCGGCACGCTCTCCTACGCCCAGCGCCGCAACGTCGTACCGCCCGCGCTCGCCCCGCTGCTGCTGCGCGGCGCCACCCGGCGCAACGCCGCCGACATCGCCTACCTCAACCGCACCGTCGACGACGTGGTCGCAGCCCGCCGCGCCGCGCCCGGTCCGGGCGACGGCGATCTGCTCGACCGGATGCTGGAGGTCGCCCACCCCGACACCGGCGAGCGGCTCTCCGCCGAGAACATCCGCCGCCAGGTCATCACCTTCCTGGTCGCTGGGCACGAGACGACCTCGGGCGCCCTGTCCTTCGCGTTGCACTATCTCGCGCGCTCCCCCGAAGTCCTGGCCCGTGCCCAGGCGGAGGTCGACGAGATATGGGGCGACGCCGAAGAGCCCGCGTACGAGCAGGTCGCCAAGCTCCGCTATCTGCGGCGCGTCCTCGACGAGTCGCTGCGGCTGTGGCCGACCGCGCCCGGCTTCTCGCGCCAGGCCCGGCACGACACGACGATCGGCGGCGTGCACCCGATGCGCGAGGGGGCGTGGGCGCTGGTCCTCGCCACGCTGCTGCACCGCGATCCGGCGGCCTGGGGCGAGCGCCCCGAGGAGTTCGATCCCGACCGGTTCGCCCCTTCGGCGGTACGCGCGCGGCCCGCCCATGTCTTCAAGCCTTTCGGCACGGGTGCGCGGTCCTGCATCGGCCGTCAGTTCGCGCTGCACGAGGCGACCTTGGTCCTCGGACTGCTCCTGCGCCGCTACGACCTGCACGCCGACCCCGGTTACCGCCTGCGGGTCGTCGAGCGCCTCACCCTCATGCCGGAGGGCCTCACTCTGCGGCTCACCCGCCGCGCCAGGGCCGCGTAGAGCTCGATTGTCAGACCCGTGCGCAAGAGTGGAGGGTCCACCGGTGCGAGCCACCGGTCCTTTCGATCCCGCGCAGAGGAGCTCTCGACATGACCAGCACGCCGACCCCGGAACTGGCCGCCGCCCAGGCCTGCTTGCGGCTGCTGCACACCGCACGTGCCGCACTGTCCGGCCCCTCACCGGCCGCGGCGGCCTCGCTCCTCGCCGGACCCATGGCGGAGGCGGACGAAGCACTGCGCCGCGCGGGCCTGACGGGCAACGAGGCCGCGCTCCTGAACAGGATCTACGACCTCGAGCCCGACCGCCCCGACCCCCGGGCGTGCCCCGCTTCGGCTAGTTCGGCTCCGTCGACTCCTTAGGCTGCTCGACCTCTTCGAACTCATCGGGCCGCGTCGACTTCTTCGGCTTCCAGGTGAACTTGTCGCCGCCCACCCAGCGCACCAGATCCGGGTCGTCCACGTCGTGTACGACGACACCCGCCTGAGCGGCCACCTCCAGGACGTCGACAAGTTCCCTGGCCTCGCCGACCACCTCGCCGTCGAGCTCCACGATGCGGAAGGGCGGTCGGCCGGGGTTGACGCCAAGGACCGTGATCCGAGGGTTCGCCATATAGAGGTACGCGCTTTCGGTCATGTCTGGAGGCTTCCACGCTCCGGCTCCGTCATGACCATCACGACCTGCCCGTTCGGCCGCTCGGGCTACGTACCGGTCGCCTCGGGGTGTCCGACGAGCCGCTCGGCCGCCGAGCGCGCGGAGGCGAGGGCCCCCTTGCGGTCCGCTCCGCGCTGCCCGAGGACGACCCGGGTGCTCAGGCCGTCGAGGAGAGCGAGAAGTTCTCCGGCGCGGCCCGCGGCGTCGTCCACGGCGAAGGCCTCCCGAGCCGCGCCCTGGGTGAGCAGGGCCTCCAGGTCCGCCTGCCAGCCGCGGTCCAGATCGTCCTGGGCCGTGCGGAGCGGTGCGTTCCCGCCGGCTCGCGCCCACAGCTCGATCCACAGCATCCAGCGGGGGTCGCGCGGCCCCTTGGGCAGGTACATCCGCAGGAAGCGGTCGAGCTTGCGAGCGGGCGCCGCCCGGCCTGCGAGCAGGGCACGCCGCTCCTCGGTGAGCGCGGCCTCGCTCCAGCTCAGCGCCTCCAGGAGCAGGCGGTCCTTGCTGCCGAAGTAGTACAGGATGTGGCCGCCGCTGGTGCCGAGGCGCTCGGCCAGCGCGGACATGGTGAGCGCGGCGAGGCCGTTCTCGGCGATCGCCGTCATGGCCTCCTCCAGCATCCGGTCCCGCGCGACCTGCCCGTCCCGCCGTCGTGCCACGCCTGCTCCCGTTCCGGTCCCCGCGTCCTGCTCCACCCGCCGACCCTATCCCCGGCGTCCACCGCGGATTTCCCGCAGGGTCTTGACGGCTCCCCGACCTGTGGCGCATTTTGAATGCCGTTCTAGGAAATAGAACGGCATTCAAAGTCTGGGTGCCGGAGAGTGAGGTGCCCGCATGACGCAAGAGGCCCCGGTTCCCGCCAGAACGACGTCCACCGGAGCGACCACCGCAGGAGCGACCACCGCCGGGATCGGCACGGGCGTCACCAGCGACGAGGTGTTCCGGGTGGAGACCCACGGCATCGACCCGATCCCGGACGAGGACCGGCACGGCAGCGCCAAGGATCTGTTCTGGCTCTGGTTCGGCTCCAACCTGACCTTCACCTACGTCATCAACGGCGCCCTCGCCGTCAGCTTCGGCCTCAGCTTCTGGCAGGCCACCGCCGTGGTCGTGATCGGCGGGCTCTCCTTCTTCGTCATCAGTGCGGCAGGCCTCAGCGGCATCCGCACCGGCACCGCGACCCTGGTCATCTCCCGCGCCGCATTCGGCGTGCTCGGGAACTTCCCCGCCGGGCTGCTCAACTGGGTGGTCTCCATCGGCTACACCATCGTCAACACCGTGGTCGGCACGCTCGCCCTCGAAGCACTCTGCACCGACCTCGGCTGGGCGGGCGGGGACGCGGCGCGCGCCCTCGCGCTCGCGGTGACCCTCGCGATGACCTTCGCCGTGGCCATGTGGGGGCACGCCACCGTGCAGCTCGCCGAGCGCTGGATGGCGTACGTGCTGGCGGCCGGCTTCGGGGTACTGCTCGTGTTCGTGCTGCCCGACGCGGAGTTCGGTGCGGCCACGGGCGGAGGCGCGGGCTTCTCCGGCTGGACGCTCGCGTTCGTGGTGATGCTCGCGGGGCCGTTCTCGTATCTTCCGATGCCCGCCGACTACACCCGCTACCTGCCCCGGGGCACCTCGCTGCGGTCGATCACCGTCAGCGGCGCACTCGGCGGTCTCGTCTCCTCCGTGGCGCTCGGTGTCGCGGGCGTCGCCGCTGCCACGCAGGCCGACATGACGGACGCCGTCGCGGGGGTGGAGAAGCTGCTTCCGGGCTGGTTCCAGCCGGTGTTCCTGCTGCTCGTGCTCGGCGGCTCGGTCACCAACTCGATCCTCACGCTCTACTCCTCGAGCCTCAACCTCCAGGTGCTCGGCATCCCTTGGAGCCGTGCGAAGGCCATCATCATCAGCATCGCCGTGACGGCGCTCGGCTCGCTCGGCGCACTGTTCCTGACCGACTTCACCGAGTCACTGCTCAGCTTCCTCTCGCTCCTGATCATCGTGTTCGCGCCGTGGGGCGGAGTCTTCCTCACCGACATGCTGCTGCGACGGTGCCGGTACGACACCGGGGCTCTGCACACGACCGGCCGCGAGGGGGCCTACTGGTACCGGTCCGGCTTCCACCCCGCCGGGGTGCTCGCCCTGGTCGCCGGGATGGCCTTCGCCGCGCTGACCTGCGACTCGGAGCTGTGGACAGGACCGCTGGTCGCACCGCTCGGCGGCGGTGACCTCACCCTGCTCGGTTCGCTCGTCGCCGGGCTCACGTACTGGGCGCTGGCCCGCCGCAGCGTTCCCGTGTCCCTGCCGGTCTCCGCTTGAAGCAGGCATGAAGCGCGCATCAAGCACACAGGAAGCACGCGTCCAGCACGCACGCAGCGCCCCTCGCGCACCCCTCGTACGACACGAACTACCCGTACCACCCCAGGAGTTCACCTCTCATGACCAGCACCACCCCCAGGCCCGCTGATCTCGTCCTGCGCAACGCCCGCATCCACACCGTCGACCCGGACCTCCCCTCGGCCGAGGCACTCGCCGTCCTGGACGGGCGCGTCGCGTGGCTCGGACCCGACGCGGAAGCGGGCTCCTGGACCGGCGAGGGCTCCCGGGTCGTCGACGGCGGCGGGCGCCTGGTCCTGCCCGGCTTCATCGACGCCCACAACCACGTGCGCCTCGGCTCGGACAACGCCTGCGTACAGCTCGCCGGTGCCCGCACGCTCGACGAGATCCACGACCGCATCCGCGCCTGGCGGGCCGGGAATCCGGACGCCGGCTGGATCGAGGCCGAGGCGTTCGACTACTCGGCCGTCCCCGGCGGCCGCATGCCGAACGCCGCCGACCTCGACCCCGTCACCGGCGACACCCCGGCCTTCGTCCTGAGCTACGACGTCCACACCGCCTGGCTCAACACGGCCGCGCTGCGCCGTCTCGGCGTCGACCGCGACCGTACGTCGCTGCCGTTCGGCCGCGCCGAGACCGACCCGGAAACGGGCGAACCCACCGGTTTCATCAAGGACTTCGCGGTCAAGGGGCTCTCCCGCGACGGGCACCGGGCGCTGCGCGAGCTCGGTCTGCCCTGGGCGTCGCCCGACCGGCAGTACGGGCGCCTTGCCAAGAGCCTGGACGACGCGATCGGTTTCGGCATCACCACAGTCGTCGAGCCGCAGAACTCCCTGGACGACCTGGAGCTGTTCACCCGTGCCCGCGCGGAGGGACGCCTTCGGTCGCGCATCGTCGCCGCGCTCTTCCATCCGCGCGGCACGTCCGACGCGGACCTGGACGACTTCGCCGACGCCGCACGGCAGTTCACGGACGACCGGCTGCGGGTCGGGCCGCTCAAGCTGTACATCGACGACGTCGTCGAGCCGCGCACGGCCGCGCTCCTGGAGCCCTACACCGGGTGCGGGAAACACCGGGGCGACACGTTCTATCCCGCGCACGAGTTCGCTGACCTGCTCGCGAAACTGGACGCGCGCGGCTTCCAGTGCTTCGTGCACGCCACCGGTGACCGGGGCATCCGCACGGTCCTGGACGCCGTCGAGCACGCCCGCGCCCTCAACGGCCCGCGCGACGCCCGCCACCAGGTCGTCCACGTCGAGTGCCTCGACCCCGCCGACACCTCGCGCTTCGCGGAACTCGGTGTCGTCGCCTGCATGCAGCCGCGCCACTGCGCCCCCGAGATCGCGGGCCCCGGCCAGGACTGGGCCGAGAACATCGGCTCCGACCGGTGGCACAAGGCCTGGCCGATGCGGAGTCTGCACGAGGCCGGGGCCGTCCTCGCGCTCTCCAGCGACTGGAACGTCGCCGAGATGGACCCGATGGCGGGCATCTACACCGCCCTCACCCGCCGCCCCCTCGGTGGCGGCGAGGCCTGGCAGCCGGACGAGACGCTCGACGTGGAAACGGCCGTCCACGGTTACACGATGGGCTCCGCGTACGCCAACTTCCTCGAGGACGAGCGCGGTTCGCTGACCGTGGGCAAGCTGGCCGACTTCGTCGTACTGTCCCGGGACATTCTGCGGGTGCGTCCGCAGGACATCCCGGGGACGAGGGCCGAGGTCGTGGTGGTGGGCGGGGAGGTGATGCGGGGCTAGCCGAGCCTCTCGACCCTTGAGTACCTGACCGGCGCCGTCCTCCGCGCCCATCCGGCGGGCGACGGTGCCGGCGGCCTTCCCGTACCTGGCATCGCTCACCGCACGCCGGATCTGTTCGGCCAGGCGCTCCGCGGTGAGCTCCTTGAACGGGACGGGCGTGGTGGCCGCGCCGAGACCGGCGACCCGCGACGCCCAGAAGGGCTGATCCGCCATGACGGGCACGGGAATCGCGGGCACCCCGGCCCGCAACGCCGCCGCCGTGGTGCCTGCGCCCGCGTGATGGACCACGGCGGCCATCCGCGGGAAGAGACGCGCGTGGGGCATCTCGTCGACGGTGAGGATGTCGTCGCCGTGCGCCATCAGTCCCGCCCGCCCCTCCTGCAGGACTCCCCGCAGCCCCGCCCTGCGCAGCGCGGAGACGGCCAGCTCGCTCAGCCGTGCGCCGTCACCCGCGGCCATGCTGCCGAACCCGATGAAGACGGGCGGCGGCCCGGCCCGCAGGAAGTCCTCGACGGGGGCGGGCAACGGGGTGGCCGGGTCGTGGTGCGGCCACCAGTTGCCGACGACGTCCAGGCCTTCGCGCCAGTCCGCCGGCCGGGGCACGACGGCGGTGCTGAATCCGTGCAGGACAGGCCACCGGGCCTCTTCCTGTCGCCGCCGGGCGGCGCCCCGCCCTTGCCGGGGCAGCGAGAGGCGTGCCCGCAGGTCGGCGATCGCGTCGGCGTAGACACGGTCCGTCATGCGCAGGGAGAAGCGGCCGAGCGCCCGGTTGCCGGGACCACCGAGCGACCTGCCCCCACCCACCACCGGCGCGAACGCCCCAGTGGGATGGGTGGGTTGGAGGTAGACACCCAAGGACGGCACGCCCATGGCCTCGGCCAGCTGCCAGCCCAGAGGAGCCGTGGTCGTCGACAGCAGCAACGCGTCGGCGCCGGGCTCCGCAGCCTCCAGAAGCCCCGCGCCCAACTCCCGCACGAACGCCGCGGCGGTGCGCATCAGCTGCCGATTGCCTCCACCGGCGGCTCCGCCCGTCTCTGCGGGCAACGAGCGGAATTCAAGTCCGGCCCTTCGCACGAGCGGTGCGAAAGACTCCTGCGTGGCAAGGGCGACGTCATGCCCGCCCTCCCGCAACCGTGCGCCGAGACCGGTGTACGGGGCGACATCCCCGTACGATCCGGCGGCAGCCATCAGAATTCTCATCCCACTCCCTCCCTGCCCGCGCCCCGCTGAGACCCGAAGAACGTCTGCACGGCCGGCACGACATCGCGCCCGGCCTCCCGCAACCGGACGCCGAGACCAGTGGGCGCCACGACGTCGCCGTAGGGCCCTGCGGCAGCCATCACGAACCTCATCGGTCTCCCACCCCACCCGCACTCTGCTCCGCGTTGGCCCGCACCGCCGTGTGCAGGAACGCCGTCAGGCCCGGCCGCTGTTCCGACGGCGGTACGACGAGGGCGAAGGCACGGGGATCGTCGGCGAAGTCGTCCGCGATGCGCAGGTGCATGGCGGGCGGGCAGGGCGTGAACCAGCGGGTGATGTGCTGCCGGTGCTCCTCGGCGAGGGCCATGGCGCGCTTTCCTTCGGCGGGCTCGCCCTCGTCGAACGCCTTGATGAGTTCGGTCCGCCAGGCTGCCGCCTCGCCCATGAGCCGCGCCCAGTCCTCCTTGGAGTGGGCGGCGGCCCTGCTCATCGCCTCCCGGTGCCCCGCGCTGTCCTCCCACTTGAGGCCGGCCTCGGTGGCGTAGCTCAGGTCGAAGGTGATCTCGCCGAACACCTCGAACCGTTCCTGCGGGTTGAGCCGCACGCCGGTCTGCTGCACTTCCATGGCCCGCTCGGCGACCTCCACCAGGCGGCCCAGTTTGCCGATCTGCTCCACCAGCGCCTTGTGCCGGGCCCGCAGTTGGTCCAGCGCGTTGGCCTGCGGGTTCGCGAGGATCTCCGCGATCTCCTCCAGGGCGAAGCCGAGTTCGCGGTAGAAGAGGATCTGCTGCAGGCGGGCCAGATCGGCCTCGCCGTACAGCCGGTACCCGCCCGCGCTTCGCTCGCTGGGCACGAGCAGCCCGGACCGGTCGTAGTGATGCAGCGTACGGACGGTGACCCCCGCGAACCCGGAGACCTGCCCCACCGTGTAACTCATGGACCTCGCCTTTCGTCGCGTACAGCGTGCAGCCTGACGCGACGTGAGGGTCAAGTCGGCCCTGGCCCGGCACTCACCCGTGCTCGACGGTCAGTGGTTCGAAGACGATCCGGGTCACGGAGCCGTCGTCCGTCCAGCGCGCCTCGATGGTGTCCTTCGTCGTGCTCACCACCGTGGCCGCGTCCGTCAAGGACGCGGGGTCCGGTTCCGCCGTGAGCGTGGCAAGAGCCGCGTACACGGTCGTGCCCTCCGTCTCGGCCGTGAGACGCGGCACGCGGGCCCATCGGGTGAAGGCCGTGCCCTGGGGTGCGCGCTGTTCGTCCTGGGCCGTCCAGCCGTGCAAGGAGTGGAGCGCGGAGAACAGGGGTTCTTCGGGGCCTGTTGCCCAGCCCGTGTGGGAGACGCGGGCGCCGTGCGGGGCGCCGACGACGCGGTGCACGCGCAGCTCGTGGCGGCCCTTGGCCACGGTGACGCTCTCCACGCACAGGCCCGGCACCATCGGCGGGCCGCTCACGAAGGCGGGGGTGTGCCGGGACGCGGCCCAGCCCCAGCCGTTGCCCTGCCCCGCGCCCAGCGGATGGATGCGGCAGCGTGCGCTGCGTACGCCCGCCACCTCCACCGTCAGGTGGTTGTCCGCGATGTTGCCCCGTGCCGTGGGGCCGGTCCGCGTGGAGTAGGCCTGGCGGGCGTAGAGCGGGTCCTCGTGTGCCGCCGACTCGGCCTCGTGCGGGCGCGCGTGGTCGCTCCCGTGGTTGTGCAGCCGTACGATCCCGTCCGCGCGGGTGCCCTGTACGAGGAGGCCGGGCGCGGGCAGCGCGAGGACCGTGTCGCGGCTCTCGCTCGGGGCGGGTTCCTCCGTGGCGGTCCACAGCGGATGGCTCGCCGGTGCCAGGAGGCCGACGAACGCCTTGGACGCCCAGTACGGCGACGCGGGACCGGAGTAGGACTGCAGGGTCGCTTCGTGCGGGCCGTGCCAGCCGAGGGTGAGCAGTCCGTCGGCGCTGACGGAGCCGCGGTCGATGAAGTAGCGCAGCGAACCGCTGAGCAGGCGGCGCGAGGTGCCGGGGGTGAGGGGCGTGTGGCCGGTGAGTGCGCCGAGGGCCACGGACGCCCCGGCGGCGAAGCGGTAGGTCAGGGAGCGGCCGAAGTGGATCGGGGCGCCGTCGGCGCCGAAGAGCAGCCCGAAGCTCTGCAGATGCTCGTGCAGGCGGGCGCCGTGCCGCCCCAACTGGCCCTGGTCACCGCCCAGTCGGGCATCGAGCGTCGGGTACAGGTGCAGCGCCCAGCCGTTGTAGTGGTCGAAGGCCCTGCCGTCCCCGTCGGCGTACCAGCCCTGGCCGCGGTACCAGGTCTCCAGGAGTTCGAGAGCCCGCTCGCGCGCCCTGGCCGTCTCCGCGTCGCCACGGCCCACGGACTCCAGGAACCCGGCCACGGTGTAGGGGAACAGGTACCAGTTGTTGGGTGCGGGGATGTGACGTATCGCGCCGCGCAGCCACTCTTCCGCCCGGTCCTGTACGTCGCTGTCGAGCCGGTCCCACAGCCAGGGCCGGGTCAGCCGCAGGCCGAGGGCGACGGACGCGGACTCGACCATCGGCTGGCCCTGGACGTGGTGGTCGAGGATCACCGGCCAGGACTCGGCGTCGTCGCGGCCGGGTGTGCGCGTGCCCGCCGCGAGGCCCTGTGCGTACCGGTCGAGCCAGCCGTGCGGGTCCTTGCCCTCGGCGCCCGCCACCCGGAACGCGGCGGCGAGGAGGGTGCGGGCGTATCCCTCCAGGCCGTCCGAGCGCACGCCGGACGCGGAGGGCCGGCCCGGCAGGTCGAGCAGGGCGCCGTGCGGGGTGGCCCACTTCCAGGCGGCACCCAGGAGACCGTCGGCTGCGGCCTCCCAGTGCTCGCGCGTGTACCCGGTGTGGGGGCTCAGCTCCCGGTCTTCTCCGGGCAGTCCGGGGATGCTCATGCGAGGTGGGCCAGCCTTTCGCGTCGTACGGCATGGGCGAAGCCGTCGCCCCCGGCCCAGCGGCCTAGCTCGGTGACGGCGAGATCGGCGAGGCGCCGCCACTCGTTGCCCTGCGAACCCGCCAGGTGTGGGGTGATCATGACGTTGTCGCACTCCCACAACGGGTGCTCGGGGGGCAGGACTTCGGGGTCGGTGACGTCGAGCACGGCGCGGACGCGGCCGGCCAGCGCGGCTTCGGTCAGGGCGTCCTGGTCGAGGATCGCGCCGCGGGCCGTGTTGATGAGCACCGCCTCGTGGCGCATCGCGGCGATCAGCTCACGGCCGACCAGACCGCGGGTGGCGGGAAGGAGGGGCGTGTGGACGCTGACGACATCGCTGCTCGCGAACAGCTCCCCGATGCCGACCGGCCGCACGCCGAGTGCCCGGGCCTCCTCGTCGGAGACGTACGGGTCGTGCAGCAGGACCTGGAGGTCGTAGGGGCCGAGGAGTTCGATGACGCGGCGACCGATCATGGAGGCGGAGAGGATGCCGACCGTACGGCCGTAGTTGCCCACGCCGTGCGACAGGCCGAGCCATGCGTCACGGCGCCGGGTGGCCTTGAACTCCCGTGACCGCTCCATGACTTGCTTGCCGCTGAGCAGTATCATGGCGACGGTGTACTCGGCGACGGGCAGCGCGTTGGCCGCGGCCGCCGACGACACCTCGATGCCGCGGTCCCAGCACTCCGGGGTGATGTGGCCGCGTACCGATCCGGCGGTGTGCACGACGGCGCGCAGCCGGGGCGCCGCCGCGAGCGCCGCGGCATCCAGCCGTGGACAGCCCCAGCCGGTGACCAGGACCGCCACGTCCCGGAGCACGGCGCGTGCCGCCTCCGTGGTGAAGTCGTCGAGGACGGTGTCCGGTTCCAGATCGCAGACCCGGCCCAGTGCGGCCAGAGCGTCGGGGCCGAGCACGGCCTTCGCCGCGTCCGGGGCCATGGCGAGCGCGGCTCGCGGCCGGTGGCTGCCGTTCATCAGCACATTCCCTTTCACATCGTTCACGTGGTCCGCATGGCTTCACTTGACCGAGCCCGCGGTGAGTCCCGACTTCCAGAAGCGCTGCAGCAGTATGAAGGCGAGGATCAGGGGCAGCACCGCGAGGAGCGAGCCGATGATCACCACCGGGTAGTACTCGGGCGAGACGGTGGCCGAGCTGTTCCAGGTGTAGAGCCCGAGGCTGACCGGGTAAAGCTTCTCGTCCGAGAGCATCACCATGGGCAGGGAGAAGTTGTTCCAGATGGCGGTGAGCTGGAAGAGGAACACGGTGACGAGGCCGGGGCCCAGCATCCGCTGGGAGACGTACCCGCCCATGGCGCCGGACGGAATCTGCTGGAACTCGACCTGGATGGCGGTCGTGGGTCTTGTTGAACGCGTCGACCACTTCCTGGCTGCCGCGCAGTGCGGACCAGAAGGTGATGCGTGTGGTGCCGCCCTTGCTGCTCGACGTGCCGCCCGTGCTGCCCGAACAGGCGCTGAGGGCACCTGCCATGGGAGCTGCGGCTGTCACGGCGAGCAGGGATCGGCGGCTCGGTCGACCAGGCATGAGTTCCTCCCGCGGCTCTTGTTCGGGACACGGGAATCCTGATCGTGTGAACGGGGCCGGTCAATAGACCGATCAAAAGAAACTGAAGCGGTCAAACGGTCCCACGGTGTGCGGCGGATCCCCGGACCTTGAGCTCCGGCAGCAGCTGCACGCGTTGCGTCGGCCCTGCGCCGGGACCCGCCAACTCGTCGAGTCTGCGCAGCAGTAGACCGGCCGCCGCCCGTCCCACCTCGTGCTTCGGCGGAGCCACAGCGGTCAGCGGAGTACTGCCGAGCGCGGCCACCACATCGTCGTACGCCACCACCGAGCAGTCCCGCGGCACCCGCACCCCGCCGTCCATGAGCTGTTGCACGAGCATCAGCGCGTCGACGTCGCCGTGCAGCACCGCGGCCGACGCCCCGCGCTCGCGCAGCCGCGCCGCGAGATCGAGTGGCTCGCGTGCCCGTCCCGCTCCCGCGCCCCGGGCGCTGAGCATGATGCTCCAGTCCTCGATCTCCGGCCGGGACGCGGCGATCTCGGCGAACGCCGCACGCAGGGCGCGGGCCGTCGGGCTGTCGTCGCGCGCGGCCAGGACGATCCGCTGGTGACCGAGCCGGACGAGGTGGTCGACGGCGAGATGGATTCCGAACCAGTGGTCGGTGCAGACCGAGTCGATCGAGTGCAGCGCACCGCCCGCACGCGGGCGCCGCTCCATCAGGACGGTGGGCACGCCCAAGGCCGCCAACCAGGCGTAGTCCGCCTCCTCCTCCGCCTCGGTGCGCCAGCGCGGGGCGATGAGAAGCCCTCGTACACCTTCGGCCAACACCCGCTCGACCAGCGGTCGTTCGGCGCCTTCCACCTGCGGTGCGATGTGCAGGGCGACCCGCATGCCCGCCTCGCCCAGGACGCCCCGGGCCCCGTGCATCGTCTCGTACAGATAGGTGTGCCGCTCCGGCACCATCAGCGCCACGGCCCCGCCGCTCGCCACGGGTTGGGCCTGCTCGGGGCTCCGCTCCACGGGCCCGACCGACCGCGCGACGCCGTGCCCGCGCCGCAACTTCCCCTCACGGGACAGGTCTTCGACGTCACGGCGCACCGTGATCACCGACACCTCGAGATCGTCGGCGAGATCACTCAACCGCGCCTCACCACGCGACTCCACGACCGCGAGTATCCGCTGCCGCCTGCCATCCCTCGGCTCCCGCATGCTGCCGGCCCCCTCGCGACGTACCCGTCAGGTGTTCGTTTGAGCGTTTCGCCGGAGGATATCGATCGTTGCCCCCGCCTGTGTCCAGGTCGGCGATGTTCGTCGCGATGAGCGCTGGGTCACTGACGGCTGAGGGAGCGGGTGATACCGGCCGCGACGGTGGTGACGAGGAGCCAGCCCGTGGCGATCAGCAGATACGAGAGCCACTGGTACCGGCCGACCGGCGCGAAGGCCTGCTCCTGGCCGAAGCCGATGATCGGAATGAGCAGGTCGAGGGTGTAGAAGACGGGGTTGAAGTCGGGGGCCTCGTCGGCCTTCAGCGCGGGCGGATAATGCAGGGCGAAGGCGAGCGCGCCGGTGAGCAGCAGGACGAGCAGCCATCCGGCGGCGCGCATCGGCCGAAATCCATAACCGACCGTCACATCCTGGAGATGGCCCCAGACCCTGGCGTACGGGGGCAGCGTCCGCCGGTGGCGGCGGAGCTTGGCCAACTGCACGGTGCGAGCGGCGGCCTCGTCCCCCACGGTGCGGTACGCCGCCGTCAACTGCTCGTAGGCCTGCGGGAGATAACCTCCCGCTTCGCGCTCGAGCAGCGGCAGCCGCTGCTCGGCGGGCAGGTCCGGGGCGAGCCTGCGGTAGCCGAGGCCGTCGAGCTTGACCTGGTCCGGCCAGACCTCCGGAGAGGCGTACAGCAGGTCGAGCTGGGCGCGGCGCAAGTTCACGGAGCCCTGGATCGGCGCGGCCTCCCGCAGCCACAGCTCACCGACGACACAACTACTGGCGCGCAGCGCCGTCCCACCGGGGCGGGAGAGGCGGGCGTGGGCCAGATTCGCGTGCTGCGGGATTCTGGCGCCGCTCAGGTTGAGCGTGCCGCGGGCGCGCAGCCGCTTGGCCCGCAGATCGGTGCCGACCGAGAGGTTCTCCGCGTGCAGGACGACATCGCCGGGAGCACTCAGCTCGGCGTCGTCGAGGTTGACCTGGCCTCCGACGGTGGCGCCGTTCAGCCGGACCTGGCCGTGGGCCACCAGGCCGACGGCCCACAGGTCGGCACCGATCGCCGCGTGGTTCAGCTGCAGCACCGCTTCCGCCGCCGCTCGGGATCCCGGCGAGTCCGGTGCGGGGGGCTCGCCGGGGTCCTGTGGGGCGCCGAGCTCCGCGCCGTTGGCGAAGAAGGCGCCACTGATCTGCGCGCCCGCGAGGCGCACCGGGCCCGCTATCCGGCAGCAGGTGATCCGCAGGACCAGCTCGACCCGGAGGGTGCCCGCCGTCAGCCCCGGCAGGACCGAGTCGGTCAGGGCCAGGGCGCGGATCTGGGCCCCGTACAGGTCCGGCGTCTCCTCGAAGTGGCAGGACCGCAGCCGTACGGGCGCCTCGACCGTGCCGTACTTGAGGTCGAGGCGCCCGGTGATCCGGGCGCCCGTCAGCTTCAGGCCCGCCACTTCGCCGTCCCGCGCGGGCCCGTTGAGCAGCAGCGCCCGCAGCACCTCGGCACGCACCGTCCGCTCGGGCCCCCAGGACCCACCGGCCCGGGGGTCGTCGTCGGGACTCTCGCTGAAGTCGACGCCGTCGCCGAGCGGAAACGCCTGCCAGACGCGGTGCTCCGCCGGTGTCAGGTCGGTGATCTCCATCGGCCGGATGCTGTCGCGGGCGCGTTCGGCCTGTCAACCACGGGTCTGGGACCGACCGGCGCAGACCCTAATTCGAAATGGGACCCATTTTCATATAGCCTCGGCACGCACCGCCGAGAAAGGACCCGAACCCATGGCCGTACCCAAGCGGAAAACGTCCCGCAGCAACACCCGCCACCGCCGCGCCCAGTGGAAGGCCAGCACCCCGCGGCTCGCGCCGGTCACCGTCGACGGCTCCGCCTACCTGGTGCCCCAGCGACTGGCCAAGGCGTACGAGCGCGGCCTGCTGCGCCCCGAGGGGTGAGGGGCGTGGCCGGGCGACTGCCGGTGACCGTCCTGTCCGGCTTCCTCGGCGCGGGCAAGACGACCGTGCTCAACCATGTCCTGGGCAACCGCGACGGCCTGCGCGTCGCGGTGATCGTCAACGACATGAGCGAGGTCAACATCGACGCGGCCCTCGTGCGCGGTGGCGAGGCCGCCCTCTCGCGCACCGAGGAGCGCCTCGTGGAGATGACCAACGGGTGCATCTGCTGCACCCTGCGCGACGATCTGCTGGAGGAGGTCGACCGGCTGGCGCGAGCGGGCCAGTTCGACTACCTCCTCATCGAGTCCAGTGGCATCTCCGAGCCGATGCCGGTCGCCGCCACCTTCGCGTTCCCGCGCGACGACGGGGCAGCACTCGGCGACCTGGCCCGCCTCGACACGATGGTGACGGTGGTCGACGCCGCGAACTTCCTGCCGGAACTGGCGGGCGGGGACGGCCTGGTGGAGCGAGGGCTCGATCAGTACGAGGAGGACGAGCGGACCGTCAGCGATCTGCTGATGGACCAGGTCGAGTTCGCGGACGTCGTCGTCCTGAACAAGCTCGACCTCGTGGACGCGCGGAGCGCTGAACGGCTCGCCGCCGCACTCGCCCGCCTCAACCCGTCCGCCCGCGTCGTGACCGCGACACACGGCCGCGTCGATCTCCAACAGGTGCTCGGCACCGGCCTTTTCGACCTGGAGAGGGCACAGCAGGCACCGGGGTGGGTGCGGGAGCTGAACGGCGACCACGTGCCGGAGACCGAGGAGTACGGGATCTCCAGCACCGTCTTCCGCTCCGAACTCCCCTTTCATCCGGAGCGGTTGTGGAACTTCGTCACGAAAGGCCTGGACAGTGGGACCTTCGGAGATGTTCTGCGGTCCAAGGGCTTCTTCTGGCTCGCGAGCCGCCCGAACGTGACCGGACTGTGGTCACAGGCGGGGTCCGTGGCGCGCTTCGAACCGTCCGCGGCGCGTGGCGCTGGGAACCAACCGGGGCAGGAACTGGTCTTCATCGGGACGGAGTTGCGCGCCGATGCACTGCGGGCGGCACTCGCCTGTTGTCTCATGGCCGAGGGTGAGAGCCTCCCCGCGGATGATCCGTTCCCCGCGTGGGACATGTACGGGATCGACGACACCTGCGAGCACGAGGCCCTCGCCGTCGCACAGCAGTAGGCCCGGCAGCTGCGCACGGGCTTCCTCCGGGCCTCTAGGCCGGCCTGTTGAGGTTTCCCTCGCAGTCGTCGGGCGTTTCCAGAGCGGCGGGCATGCTGTCCAGGACGGTGAAGCTGCCATCGAGCCGGGTGATCCGCAGAACCCGCCACACGCGCGGGCTGCTGCGGACCAGCCGCAGGGTGCGTCGTTTGGCGACGGTCCGGCCTTTGATGCGCACGAGGAGCCGCAGTCCTCCGGCGTCCAGGAAGGTCACCTGCCGCAGGTCCACCAGCACGTCTGCGCCCGGCCGGTCCAGCAACTCCGCTACGCGCGGCGAGAGTTCCTGATCCGCCCAGGCGTCCAGTTCACCGCGGAACGTCAGAATGATCGATCCGTCCACCACACGGTGGTGCAGCCCAAAGCCCGGGTCGGGCGTGCCCATGGTCCACCCCCCAATTCACTACACCCCGCATACGAAGAGTTACGACAACGCGAGCGGCGAGGCCCTGAGGCCGGCGCCCGACGCCGCCGGGGTCTGGGGCGGCACCGCGAATGGCACCTACATCTTGCCCGCTCAGAGCTAGTTCATACCTCCGGGTGGCATCCTCGGCCACTGCGCGGCGCATATTCGCGGCCCATCTACCGCAGTTACTCTCCGTATTTCGCGCGCTGGGTGCGACACCGTTCGTGCGCCGCGCCGGGGGGGCGCAGACGCTCGACGCCACGACCGTGCCGACGACAAGAGCGAGATCCGCACCACCAGGGACCTCGCCGACCGGAGCCCGCGGCGAGCGCGAGGGCACCGGCTTCGTTGACGCCTGCGGTGAATCAGCAGGGGTCACCAGGGGTTTCGTCCGACAGCCCGAGGCCCTCGTAGCGGCTGCGGCGCAGCAGGATGTCCGTGGCGTGGACCGCCACGGATCCCGTCGATGGTCACGCTGATCGAGCGGCGGATACGGAGGCCGCAGGCCTGTGGGCCGAGACCGGCGAGGCTGTGACGGGCCACCCCGCCCGAGCACTCGGTCTGCCGTTCGATCCGAGGTAGATGTCCGGATCGCGTCGTTGTGGCCGCAGTGCACGTGTGGGACGTTGGCTGGTCTACGGGGTTTTTGATCGAGCTCGACCAGCGGGGTGGCCCTGCGAGGGGGAAGACCGGATGAGGCGTTGCAGGAGGGCCGCGGCCTTCGTCGCACTGGTACTGACCGGCACCGCGGGATGCGGTGGGTCGGGCGGCGGGCAGGACGGGGAGCGACTGACCGTCGCGGTCCGTGATGACCTTCCGGGCATCGGGCTGCGAGGGCCCGACGGCGCGTATCGGGGCCTTGACATCGACGTCGCCACCTATGTCGCCGAGGAGTTGGGCGTATCGAAGGACCGGATCACGTGGAAAGCGACAGTTCCGGCCGAGCGCGAGAATCTGCTGGTGCGCGGGGACGTGGACCTGGTCGTCGCGAGCTACTCGATCACCGAGGAGCGCAAGCGCAAAGTCTCCTTCGCCGGGCCGTACTTCCTCGCCCACCAGGACCTGCTGGTCCGCGCCGACGACCCGTCCATCAAGGACGCCGACGACCTGAACTCCAGAAAACTCTGCTCGGTCACCGGGTCCACGTCCGCGCAGAACGTGAAGGACGAGCTTGCTCCGAAGGCCGACCTGCAGGAGTTCAGTTCACCCACGGAATGCCTGACCGGCCTGGAGAACAAGGTCGTCGACGCGCTCACCAACGACGACGCGATCCTCGCCGGCTTCGCCGCGCAACGCGCGCACCGCGGCAAGTTCAGACTCGCCGGCCTGCAACTCAGCGATGAGCGCTACGGCATCGGCGTGGCCAAGTCCGACACCGAGCTGCGGGGCAAGGTCAACAAGGCGCTGCGGAAGATGATCGCTGACAAGTCCTGGGACCGGGCGGTACGCAAGCATTTCGGCCCGGCTCGCTTCGACTACGAAAAGGCTCCGAAGATCACCGAGACCGGCTGAGGGCCCGTGGTCGGCCACCTCCCGTCCGGGGCTCCGTCCCCCGCACCCCCGTCCCGCCCGACCGGCCCGTCCGCCTTCGAGACCGCCGCGCTGCTGCCCGACTTTCTCGACCTGCAGCGCTACGACCTGTTCGGCGCCTTCTGGGTGACCATCCAACTCGCGCTGTACGCAGCGGTCGGGGCCCTGACCTGGGGCACGATCCTGGCCGGCCTGCGGGTCAGCCCGGTCCCTCTGCTGCGCGCCTTCGCCGCCCTGTACGTCCACCTCGTCCGCAACACGCCCCTGACCGTCATCATCGTCGCCACCTCGCTCGCCCTGCACCAGACGATGGGCGCGACGCTCGGCGGCAGCACGGCGAAGGAGACCGGGTTCCGTCTCGCGGTCCTGGGATTGTCCGCCTACACCGCCACTTTCGTCTGCGAATCACTGCGTTCCGGCATCAACAGCGTGCCGGTCGGCGAGGCCGAGGCCGCCCGCTCACTGGGCCTGACCTTCCCCCAGGTACTGCGCCACGTCGTGCTGCCCCAGGCGTTCCGTGCCGTGGTGAATCCGCTGGCCACCGTGCTGATGTCGCTGACCAAGAACACCACGACGGCCGCCGCCATCGGGGTCGGCGAGGCCGCCCTGCTGATGAAGGAGATGATGGAGAACGAAAGCCACGCCATCTTCGCCGTCTTCGCGGTCTTCGCCTTCGGGTTCGTCTGCATCACCCTGCCCACCGGACTCCTGTTGGGCTGGATCAGCACCAGAGTGGCGGTCCGGCGATGAACGCCCTCTCCGTCCTGTACGACGCCCCCGGTCCTCGCGCCAGACGCCGCAACCTGCTGTGCTCCTCGCTGTTCCTCCTGGTACTCGCCGCCGCGGCCTGGTGGGTCCTGAAGCTGCTCGCCGACAAGAACCAACTGGCCGCCGAGAAGTGGGACCCCTTCGTCGAAGACTCCCGGGTGTGGACCGAGTTCCTGCTGCCGGGCCTGCTCCACACCGTCCAGGCCGCCGCCCTCGCGCTGGTCCTTGCCCTGCCCCTGGGCGCCCTGCTCGCCGTCGCGCGGCTCTCCGACCACGCGGCGCTCCGCCGGTCCGTCGGAGCGCTGATCGACTGCTGCCGCGCCGTCCCTGTGCTGATGCTGATGCTCCTGGCGAACGAGGTGTACGCGCGCTTCAGCGACGTCTCCCCCGAGATGCGCCCGCTGTACTCGGTCGTGACGG
This sequence comes from Streptomyces sp. NPDC033180, assembly GCF_055577645.1. Classification (NCBI taxonomy): domain Bacteria; kingdom Bacillati; phylum Actinomycetota; class Actinomycetes; order Kitasatosporales; family Streptomycetaceae; genus Streptomyces; species Streptomyces sp. NPDC033180. The sequence continues at coordinate 591,481 of NZ_JBVIPU010000002.1, forward strand.
GCCTCGTCGTCTTCAACGCCGCCGTGCTCGCCGAGATCGTACGAGCCGGGATTCTCGCCCTGCCCCGAGGCCAGAGCGACGCCGCGCGTGCTATCGGGATGCGCAAGGGCCAGGTCATGGCGTCCGTACTGCTGCCCCAGGCGGTCACCGCGATGCTGCCCGCCCTCACCACCCAACTCGTGGTCATCGTCAAGGACACCGCGCTCGGCGGTGAGATGCTGGCGTTCGACGAACTGCTCCACCAGGTCCGCCTGGTCTCCGCGAACTACGGCGCCAACACCATCGCCTCCTTCACCGTCGTCGCGCTGCTCTTCATCGTGCTGAACCTGCTGCTCACCACCCTCGCCGCCCGTACCGAGTCCTGGGTCGGGCGCAGCAGGAAGAGAACGGGAGCAGCGGTCACCAGCGGCCTATCGGGGCCCGCCCCGCTCGCCTGACCCTCGCGTCCCGGGCGTGCACCCCTCGCGTCCCGGCGTTGCGCAGAACGCAACCCTGGTTGTGCCTCTTGTCCTTGGAGGTTCGCGGATACCACTGTGTCTGCCACGTGCGTCACCAGCGACGCGTGAGTTGCGGACATGGAGGCTGGCATGACCGGTGAGAACGACGGGCAGCGCACGGCAGACGCCTGGGGGCGGCGGGGATTCATCGGAGCAGTCGCCGCCACTGCCGTCGCCGCGTCCGCGCCGGCCGCATTCGCCGCATCCCCTGGAAGGCCCCCGCACCGCGCGCGCCCACTCTTTCTCGGCACGTACACCACCAGGCCAGAAGGCGGCGCGGGCCTCGGACTTGCGACGTACGACGAAGCGACGGGACGCATCACCGGCACCGGCACGCTGACCGGGGTGCCCGACCCCTCCTACCTCTGCCTCCACCCCTCGGGCAGGACCCTCTACGCCGTCAATGAGCGGGAGCAGGGCGGTGTGACCGCGATCGCTCTCCCGCCCTCGGGGCCCGAGGTTCTGGGTGCGCGCGGTACCGGCGGCGCCGGGCCCTGCCATCTGTCCGTGCACCCGAGCGGCCGCTGGCTGCTCAGCGCGAACTATCTCTCCGGCAGCGTGGCCGTTCACCCGATACAACGCTCGGGCGCACTGGGCGAGTTGAGTGACGTGGTCACCCACTCCAGCCCGCCGCCCGGCCCGGGGCAGGACGGGCCGCACGCCCACCAGATCGTGACAAGCCCGGACGGCGGACACCTCCTGGCCGTCGACCTGGGCAACGACACCGTGCACAGCTATCGCCTCGATGCGAAGAAGGGGAAGCTCACCCAGGTCTCGTACGCCACCCTGCGACCGGGAGCCGGGCCGCGCCACCTCACCTTCCATCCCTCGGGACGCTTCGCCTATCTCGCCAACGAGCTCGACAACACGGTGGTCGTCTGCGCGTACGACCCCGCGAGCGGGCGGCTGACCCCCGGTGCGCCGCAGCCCACCGGGACGGGCGAGGGCACCAGCTATCCGGCGCAGTTGCTCGTCACGCGCGAGGGAACCTTCGCCTTCCTCGCCAACCGCGGGCACAACAGCCTCACGCGGTACGCGATCGAAGCGGGTGGCGCCCGGCTGCGGCTGCTCGACACGGTCCCCGTCGGCGGGGACTTCCCCCGGCACATCGCCTTCTCGCCGTCCCAGCGGCTGCTGTTCGCGGCCAACCAGAAGTCGAGCTCGGTGAGTGTGTTCCAGGTGGGCAAGAGCGGCCAACTACGCCTGGCGGGAGAACCGTTCGCCGCGCCGGTGGCCGTGTGCGCGCTACCGCTCTAGGGCGCGTTCCGTGCCCGACTGATCCGCCTCAGCCGCAACCGTACGAGGGAAAGGACGCACCCGCTCCATGACTTCGTTCCGCCCCGCCCCCGACTGGCTCTCCGACGCCGTCTTCTACCAGATCTATCCGCAGTCCTTCGCCGACTCCGACGGCGACGGCATCGGTGACTTCAACGGCATCACCGGGCACCTGGACCACTTGGCCTGGCTCGGTGTCAACACTGTCTGGATCAACCCCTGCTTCGCCTCGCCGTTCCGCGACGCGGGGTACGACGTCTCCGACTACCTGTGCGTCGCGCCCCGCTACGGCACGAACGACGACCTGGCCGAGCTGGTGAACGAGGCGGGGCGGCGCGGCATCCGGGTGCTGCTCGATCTGGTGGCCGGGCACACCTCGGACCGGCATCCGTGGTTCACCGCGTCGGCCGGCGACCCGGACGACCATCGGTACATCTGGGCGGCAAAGGGCTGCCCCGACGGTTTCGTGCGGTCCCCGGGGAGCCGCCCCGGCGCGTACCTGCCGAACTTCTTCGACACCCAGCCCGCCCTCAACTTCGGTTACGCGCGCAAGGACCCGGCCGAGCCCTGGCGGCAGTCCGTCGATGCCGAGGGTCCGCGCGCCAACCGGGCCGCGCTGCGCGACATCATGGACCACTGGCTGGGGCTCGGCCTCGCCGGTTTCCGCGTCGACATGGCGCACTCCCTCGTCAAGGACGACCCGGACCGCAGCGCGACGGCCGCGGTGTGGACCGAGCTGCGCGGCTGGCTGGACGCCGCCCACCCGGAGGCGGTGCTGCTGTCCGAGTGGGGCGATCCGGCGGTGTCCGTGCCCGCGGGGTTCCACGCCGACTTCTTCCTCCAGTTCGGCGGCCCCACCAACGGCGGGCCCCTGCGCTCCCTGTGGAACAACGGCGAGGGCACGGACGACGAGGCGTGGGACCCTGTCGACTGCTTCTTCGACCCGAGCGGCAGGGGATCACCCCGTACGTTCGTCGAGGCGTGGCAGGCGGCCCGCGAGGCCATCGGTGATGCCGGGCACGTCGCGCTGCCCACCTCCAACCACGACTTCTCCCGCCTCAACTGCGGTCCGCGCACCGCCGAGCAGCTCCCGGCGGCGTTCGCCTTCCAGCTCACCTGGCCCACGCTCCCCGCGATCTACTACGGCGACGAGATCGGCATGCGCTACGTCCCCGGGCTGCCCGACACCGAGGGCAGCGTGCTCGGCCCGCGCTACAACCGGGCGGGCTCGCGCACTCCCATGCAGTGGGACGACAGCCCGACCGCGGGCTTCTCCACCGCACCGGCCGGCCGCCTCTACCTGCCCGTCGACCCCGACCCGCGGCGCCCCAGCGTTGCCGCCCAGATGGCGGACGAGACCTCTCTGCTGCACCTCGTGCACCGGCTCATCGCCCTGCGCAAGGCCACTCGGGAGTTGGGACCCGACGGCTCGGTGGAGGTGCTGCACAGCGGCTATCCGTTCGTGTACGTCAGGGGCGGGCACCATCTCGTGGTGATCAATCCCCGCAGCACACCGGCGGTGTTCACCACCCCTGTCGTGGGCGAGAGCCCGCGCGCGCTGGAGGCGGAGGGTGTGGAGGCGGGAAGCGGCGTCGTCACGGCGCGGGGGTTCGGGTACGGCGTCTTCGATCTGCGTACTCCGCCCGCTCGCCAGGGCCTGTCCGGTGGATCAGGGTCGGACAGCTTCTAGGGCTTGGTGAAGTCGACGTCCCGGGCCCTCGCGACGATCTCGACCTCGTCGCCGAGGGCCCATTCGGCCACCCGGGACACCATCGCCGCCGGGACCGGGTCGCTGATGCCCTCGGCGGCCGGGATGTCGTACGTGGCGTGCGCGTCGTGCGGCAGGACGACGCGGAAGTCCAGCTCCAGGGCGGTACGCGCGGTCGCCATCACGCACATCTCGGACTGCACCCCGCAGAGGGCGAGGTCGCGCACACCCGCTGCGGCGAGCAGGTCCGCGAGTCCGGTTTTCTCGAAGCCGTCGTCGACGGTCTTGCGCAGGACCTTCTCGTCCCGGTCCGTGTCCGCGGGGAGGTGTATCTCCCAGCCCGGGGTGCCGGGTTCGTCGACGGCGCCCGGCTCCCCGTCGTTCTGGAGCTGGATCACCAGGGCGCCCGCGGCGCGGGCTCGGGTGATCAGGTCGGTCGTACGGTCGAGGACGCGGGCCGCTTCGGGCACGGCGTCGGCGCCGGTGACGAAGGCGGCCTGCATGTCGACGACGATCAGCGCCTGGACCGGCTTCGAGGATGGAGGCGCCTGGACGGGCTTCGAGGAATGTGGCTGCGTAGGTGGTGCGGATTGCTCACTCATGGTCCACCATCTTGCCGTTCGCCATGATCAGACGTACGTCACCCAGGGCCTCAACGTCCCTGAGTGGGTCGCCGTGCACCGCGATCAGGTCGGCACGGTACCCCGCGGCCAGGTGTCCGACCTGGTCGGCGATGCCCAAGGCGTCGGCGGCCTCCGAGGTCGCCATGTCGATGACGCGACCGGGCTCCAGCCCCAAGTGCTGGTAGAAGCCGAGGCTCTGGGCCAGGCCGTCACAGCCCGCACGCTGGACTCCGGCGTCCGTCCCGGCGATCAGCCGCGCGCCGTGCTCCGCCATCGTGCGGACCTGGTCGAACATCTCCTTGGCCCGTTCGGCGCCGAAGAACATGGGCAGCATCCGCCAGTTCGGGCTGACCGTGGGGCAGATCCGGATGCCCTTGGCGACGATGGCGTCCAGGACGTCCTCGCGCAGGCCGATGCCCTTGCGCGTCATCCAGGTGCAGTGCTCGATGGTGTCGACGCCCGCCATCACGGCGGCCACGATCCCCGCCGTGCCGTGTCCATGGGCGGCGACCGGCAGTCCCGCCCGGTGCGCTTCACGGACGATCAGACGGATCTCGGGGGCGTCGAACTGGGACTGCCAGGTGGCGGGACCGCCTCGGGTGAGGCCGCCGCCGGTGGCCATGACCTTGATGACGTCCGCGCCGAGCTCGGCGTTGCGCCGCACCAGGGCGCGGATCTCGTCCTCGCCCTCGACCTCACCGCCCAAGAACCAGCAGTGGCCGCCTTTCGTGGTCAGCGGCGTCGTGGCCGCGACGATCCGCGGGCCCGGCACCCGGGACGCGGCGATCTCCTCGCGCAGCCGCAGCGTGAGGCGCCCCCGGTCACCCAGATCGCGCACCGTGGTGACGCCGCTGCGCAGGAACTGGAGTGCCCGCTCCTCCATCGCCGCCATGAGGGTGGTGTCGCTGTGCGCGTCCAGGACGGCGACGGGGTCCTTGCTCGCGTCGAAGACCAGGTGGACATGGGCGTCGATGAGGCCGGGCAGCACTGTGGCGTCGGGCAGCGCGTACCGCCGCGACACGCCGCGTGCCAGGGGCTCGACCTCGGCTCGGGCGCCCGCGGCGACGATGTCGGTGCCCTGTGTCAGTACGGCGCCGTCCGTGACGTGCTGGCCACGAGGCCCGGTCAGAACCCGCCCTGCCAAGATCAGCGTCTGGCTCATCTCTGCCTTTCCGGGAAGGAGTTGGAGGTGCCGGCGGTGGTGCCGGCCTCCATCGTCCGTCATGGGAGGGCAGAAAGTCCGTCGCGGGAGAGCGGAACGTCCGTCATATGAGGGCGGGGCAGGATGTTCGCGCGGCGTCCCGCGGGTACCCATAGCCTGGGCCGAGTGCCCGCACAGGGCGTCGCAGGACGTCGCAGGACATCGCAGGACGGAGGTCAGGGTCTGATGAGCACGGAAGTCACGGTCCTCCTTGTTGCCGGCGCGGTCCTGGTGGCCGTGACGCTCGCGGTCGCGATCGCGCTGCTCGTACGTCTGGTCCACGCGCGGCGCACGTTGCGCGCGGCGGGGCTGCCGGTCGAGCGTCAGTGGGTGTTCTGGGGCGCGGTCGCCTATCTCGTCCTGCCGGCCGATCTGCTGCCCGACCCGGTGCTTCTCGATGACATCGGTGTGCTCGTACTCGCGCTGCGGTCCATGAGGTCGGCGAACTCAGGCGTCGGGGGGCGTGGGGCGCAGTAGGGGGCGGCGCAGGTGCCGGGCCTTCGTGAGCAGGATGTGCATGCGCTCGGTCACCTGGGACACGTCCTCGACGGGCTCGTCGAAGGCGAGCCGGACGTCCGCCTGGCTGCTGGCCTTCTCGAGGCGCAGCGTGAGCGCGTAACGGTCGATGGCGAGCGGGCGTACGCGCACCACGCCGTGCAGGCTGTCCGCGCACACGAGCCGGGTCAGCTGCTCGACGGCGTCCTCGTGCGCGTCGGCGAGATGGGTGAGCAGGCGTGCCTCCGCCTCGGCCAGCGGGTCGGGTGCGGCCAGGGCGAGTTCGTCGAGGTCGATGCCGACGCGGCCCCCCGCGGAGTCGTGCAGTACGGCGCAGGTCGGCGCGAAGATGAATCCCTCCCCGTCGGGGACCAGAGACCCCGACAGCCACAGCCGGGCCCGGATACGGTCCCGTACCGGTACGGGGGCGACGTCGGCGAACTCCACCAGGGTCGACGGTTCGCCGCGCGGCGCGCAGATCATCGCGGTGGCCAGCGCGCTGTCGGGTGGCGGTGACAGCAGGAGGATGCCCTCCGGCGTGACGCTGTGCGCGCCTACGAGTTCATCCCTGCCGATCTCCGTTGTCACCGCGCAGGACCACGCGGTGGTGAGCAGTGAGCGAGCGCGAGCCGCTGCGGTGGGCACGGTCGTGCCGGCGTGACGGACACCCATCCTTCAACCTCCATTAGGTAAGCCTTGCCTAACTTATCGGAGATCGCGGAACAGGGCCAGTACGCGAAAGGCCCCGCGCGGTGAATCACGCGGGGCCGATCGGTGCGCCGGGCAGAGCCCCGGTCGCGAACGTCGGTTGGCACGGTCAAAGGCCGCGGCCGGTGCGGTCAGTGACCGCGGGCGATCCACTCCTCCAGGTGCGGCGCCTCCGCACCCACGCTCGTGCTGTCGCCGTGCCCGGTGCGCACCACCGTCCCGGCCGGCAGCGTCAGGAGGCGGTCCCTGATCGAGTCGACGATGGTCGGGAAGTCGCTGAACGACCGGCCCGTCGCCCCCGGCCCGCCCGCGAAGAGCGTGTCGCCGGTGAAGACCGTGCCCAGGGCGGGCGCATGGAGACTCACGGCGCCCGGGCAGTGGCCCGGGGTGTGCAGGACCTTCAACGCCACGCCCGCCACCGCGAGTTCCTGCCCGTCCGCCAGCTCGCCGTCGGGGGCACGGTCGGGGTGGGTCTGCTTCCACAGCTCCGCGTCGGCGGGGTGCAGCAGGATCGGCGCACCGGTGCGGGCCGCGAGCGCCGGGGCCGCGCCGATGTGGTCGTCGTGGGCGTGCGTGCACACGATCGCGACGACCCGGCGCTCGCCGACGGCCGCCGCGATGGCGTCCGCGTCGTGGGCCGCGTCGATGACGACGACCTCGCTGTCGTCCCCCACGATCCACACGTTGTTGTCGACGTCCCAGGTGCCTCCGTCGAGGGAGAACGTGCCCGAGGTGACCACGTGGTCGATGCGTGCCGCCATCAGAAGACCACCACCGAACGCAGGACGTCCCCGTGGTGCATCCGCTCGAATGCCTTCTCCACGTCTTCCAGCGCGATCGTCTCCGTGACGAACGCGTCCAGGTCGAGCCGCCCCTGCTGGTAGAGGTCGATCAGCATCGGGAAGTCGCGTGAGGGCAGACAGTCCCCGTACCAGCTCGACTTCAGCGCGCCGCCGCGCCCGAAGACGTCGAGCAGCGGCAGATCGATGCGCATCTCCGGTGTCGGCACGCCGACCAGGACGACCGTGCCCGCCAAGTCGCGGGCGTAGAAGGCCTGTTCATAGGTCTCCGGGCGGCCGACCGCCTCGATGACGACGTCGGCGCCGTTCCCGCCCGTCAGCTCGCGGACCGCCTCGATCGGGTCCGCCGAACGGGAGTTGACGGTGTGCGTGGCACCGAGGCTCTTCGCGGTCCGCAGCTTCTTGTCGTCGATGTCGACGGCGATGATCTTCGCGGCTCCGGCGAGGCGCGCGCCCACGACCGCCGCGTTGCCGACGCCGCCGCAGCCGATGACGGCGACCGAGTCGCCGCGTCCCACGTTGCCCGTGTTGATGGCGGCGCCGATTCCGGCCATGACTCCGCAGCCGAGGAGCCCGGCCGCGGCGGGCGATGCGGCCGGGTCGACCTTGGTGCACTGCCCGGCGGCGACGAGGGTCTTCTCCGCGAAGGCGCCGATGCCGAGCGCGGGCGAGAGCTCGGTGCCGTCCGTGAGGGTCATCTTCTGCTCGGCATTGTGCGTGGCGAAGCAGTACTGGGGGCGGCCGCGCAGGCAGGCGCGGCACTGGCCGCACACCGCACGCCAGTTGAGGATCACGAAGTCGCCGGGCGCGACCTCCGTGACACCGTCGCCGACCGACTCCACGATGCCCGCCGCCTCATGGCCGAGGAGGAAGGGGAAGTCGTCGTTGATGCCGCCCTCGCGGTAGTGCAGGTCGGTATGACAGACCCCGCAGGCCTCCACCTTCACCACGGCTTCCCCGGGCCCCGGGTCCGGCACGACGATCGTCTCGATCCGTACCGGCTCGCCCTTCGCGCGCGCGATCACGCCTTGTACCTGCTGCGCCATGAGGTCAGCCCTTCTTTCTTCCGGCGTTGCGTACTCGTCCGGCATCGCGTCTTTCCTCCCGCATCCTCACATCCGGAGCCCGCCCGCGACGACCCCGGACGCACGAGTTCCGATCACCGGTCCCAGGCTCCTTCCCTGCTCGGCGGGATCCGCGGGGATCCGAGGGGATCCGAGGGGATCCGCGGGCCGCGGTGCCGCCTAGGGTGTGCGCGTGCGTGATCTCGCCGCTCAGGCCCTGCTTCCGGTCAACGCGACGCTCGGTGTGGTGCTTCTCGTCCTGCTGCTCGCCGCGGCGACGACCGCCGCCGTGTTCCGCCTCTCCCCCGACGGCTCGCACGGCAGGGCGCGGGAGATCCTCGTGGTCGGGGTGCGGGCTGCCGTGCAGCTGGGTGTGGTGGCTCTGGTGATCGGCTGGGTGATCGACCACGTCGTGGTGCTCTTCGCCTTCCTGATCCTGATGTTCGCCGTCGCCGCGCGTACGGCGGGGCGCCGCGTCACCGCCAACGGCACCTGGTGGTGGGCAGCGCTGCCGATCGCGGCCCCGGTCGTCCCGGTGGTGGCGGCGTTGACCCTGGCCGGCCTGCTGCCGGCGAACGGCATCGCCATGATCCCCGTGACGGGCATCCTCATCGGCGGCGCGCTCACCGCGACGGTGCTCGGCGGGCGCCGGTCCCTCGACGAACTCCACTCCCGCAAGGGAGAGTTCGAGGCGGGCCTGGCCCTTGGGCTGCCGGCCAGGGACGCCCGCCTGGAGGTGGTACGCCCCGCCGCGTCGGACGCCCTGCTGCCCGGCCTCGACCAGACCCGCACGGTGGGCCTTGTCACGCTCCCCGGAGCCTTCGTCGGCATGCTCCTGGGCGGCGCGTCACCCGTGCTCGCGGGCGCGGTGCAGCTGTTCGTGCTGATCGCCCTCATGGCGGTCCAGGCGATCGCGGTGGCCACGACTGTCGAGCTGGTCGCCCGCGGACACCTGAACCGGACGGGACCGGCGGGACCGGAGTGATCGGCGCAGCCCCCTGAGCGTAGGCTCCGAATCATGTCTGTCTACGAAGATGCAGAGATCGGCACCCTCCAGGGCGGCCCGGCGAACCTGGGCCAGTACCTGGGCAAGGCCGTCCTGATCGTCAATGTCGCCTCCAAGTGCGGGCTCACCCCGCAGTACGCGGGCCTCGAGCGCCTCCAGGAGAAGTACGCGACGCGTGGCTTCACGGTCCTCGGCGTGCCCTGCAACCAGTTCATGGGCCAGGAGCCCGGTACGTCGGACGAGATCGCCGAGTTCTGTTCGGCGACCTACGGCGTGACGTTCCCGATGACCGAGAAGGTCGACGTGAACGGCGACGACCGGCACGCGCTGTACGGGCACCTCGTGGGCGCGGCGGATGCCGAGGGGCACACCGGCGACATCCGCTGGAACTTCGAGAAGTTCCTCGTCGGTGCGGACGGCGACGTGGTGGCCCGGTTCGCCCCGCAGACCGAGCCGGACGCTCCCGAGGTCGTCGCCGCGATCGAGGCGAACCTGCCGAAGTAACCCCAGCACACCGACAAGGCGCGACACACCGGCAGGCGCCGGTGTGTCGCGCTGTTGGCGCGGATGCCTATCCGTACGTCTTCTTCCAGCGCACCCGGTGCTGGCCATCGCCCTGCCCCGCGTCGCTGACGCCGAGCAGCGAGCCCAGTGGGGCACCGCTGTGCCACAGGCCCATGTGGTCACGGTGCAGGGCGGCGATGCCGGTCTCGGCCGCGAAGGCTTGCGCGGGGCTGCTGAATCGCGCGGTCGTCGCGCAGATCGCCACGTCGGCTCCGAAGTGCACACGGGAGCCCAGGAGATCGCGCAGGTCGCGTGCGGCGACGGCGCGGCTCGGTGCGTACCGCTTGCATTGGATGATCATGGATCGCCCGTCCGGGAGCCGCCCGACCACGTCCACGCCGTTGTCCCCCGCCCCTCCCACCCTGCGTACGTCGGTGCATCCGTCCCTGCGGCACAGCCCCGCGACCAGCTCCTCGAACTCGGTGCCGGTCATCGCGTCCGCCCGCGTCAGCGACCGGTGGCCCGCCCGCACCGCGTCCTCCTTCCGCCACGCGCGATCGCGGTCGCGGGCCACCTGGTCCGTGCGCCACAGCCACCACAGCACGGACCCGAGCAGGCCGAGGATCAAAACCCCCGCCACGTAAGGCCGGAGCGGCGACCAGATCAGCATCAACTGCAGGAGCAGCACGGCGCCGCACACCGCCCACGGCTTCCACGTCGTCCCGCGCCGCTTCCGCGCCGCCGTGCGCTGTCCCCGCCGAGCGGTCATCCGGGCCCCCTCCGCCGTCCCTGCCTCGCAGTGTGGACGCGGACGTGCGGGTTCGGAAGGCCCCGCGCACACGCGGCCGCAGGCCACCCCGTACATCCAGCCGGACCAAGCTGACCTGCGGGCTTCGGGCCGCGCTCGTACGGTGACTGAATGGTCATCAGGTACCTCCCGCGCTCCTCATCCGCCCGCACCGCGGCCCTCGCGGCAGCCGCTCTGGTCCTCCTGCCCACACCCGTCGCCGCAGCAGTCGAGGAGCCCACGCCGCCCAAGCCGGGCCCCGCCTACTCCTCGAACCTCCTCGACCGGCCGGGCACCCAGGTGCGGCCCGGCGCAGGCGCCCCGGCCGTGCCGAACGACGTCTCGGCTCTCGCCTGGCTGGTGGCCGACGCCCGTTCGGGCGAAGTGCTCGCCGCCCACAACGCCCACCGCCAACTGCCGCCCGCCTCTACCCTGAAGTCGCTCTTCGCCCTCACGGCCCTGCCCCACCTGGACGCCGTCGCCCGCCACCAGGTCACCCAGAGCGAGCTCTCCGAGGTCGGGGACGGCAGCAGCCTCGTGGGGGTCGAGGCGGGGCGCAGCTACAGCATCGCCGACCTGTGGCGCGGCGTGTTCCTCAGCTCCGGCAACGACGCCGTGCATGTGCTGGCCAAGCTCAACGGCGGCTGGCAGAAGACCGTCCGTCAGATGCGCTCGAAGGCGGCCGCCCTGGGTGCCCACGACACCCACGTGGTCTCTCCCGACGGTTACGACGCGGAGGGGCAGGTGTCGTCGGCGTACGACCTGGCGGTCTTCGGCCGGGCGGGGCTCGCTGACCCGCAGTTCGCCCGCTACTGCTCGACGTCGGTCGCCAAGTTCCCGAACGGCAACTGGTCCTACCCCATTCAGAACACCAACCGGCTCCTCACCGGAGCCGACGGCGTCGCGCCCTACCCCGGCCTGCTCGGCATCAAGAACGGCTACACGAGCCACGCGGGCAACACCCTGATCAGCGCGGCGCAGCGCGGCGGCCGCACCCTCGTCGTGTCGGTGATGAACCCTCAGGCCAGCGGCGGGTACCGCGTGTACGAGGAGACCAGGGCGCTCCTCGACTGGGGCTTCAGGGCGGCGGGGCACGTCAGGCCGGTGGGCTCACTCGTCCCCGAGAGCGAGCAGCGGGGCGCGACGCAGGGCTCCGCGCCCGCTGCCGGGCTCGCCTCCCATGCGATGGACGCGGACGGCGTGAACTGGACCGTGATCCTTCCGGTGGCCGTGGGTTCGGCGGCTCTGGTGGCGGGTGCGATGGTCGTGATCCGGCGGCGACGGACGGCCCGCGTCCACGGCTAGTACTCGGTGACGTCCTCGGAAGCCTTCAGACTCCGCCCAGCAGTCGGTCGAGGTCCTGCTCCAGGTCCAGCCCCGCGGCCTCACGCCCCACCCCCACGACGGCGTACGTACCCAGCAGGAACCGCCGCAGCACGGCTCTGTCGAACTGCACCAGGGCCAGACCCTGCGGCGCGCGGAACTCGAGAACCGTGCGGGCCCGCCCGCACGGCCAGATGCGCACGTCGCCGCCGCCCGCGGGGGTGCGAAGCCCCACCTCCAGGAGCTGGCGGGCGAAGATCCAGGTGACTTCCGCGCCGTCGAGAGAGGCCTCGGGCGGGAAGAGCATCTGGACGGCCAGGGGGTCGGCCGCGGCATAGCGCAGGGTCACGGGCAGCGCGCGCTCGCGCCCTTCGGGGGTGATCAGGCGGGCACGGGCGGGCTGCTCAAGGGTGACGGCCATGATCGGACTCCTGTTCTGGCGCAGCTGCCGCTGCTCGCACTGCTTTCTTCCGTGCTTGTTCGAGTCCGAATCGGGGGGTTTATTACGCGACACGCGAGGCGAATTATGTGACCTGCGCCACTCCCGCACCGGGCCCGGGGCTCGCCTCCGGTTTCGGGAAGGGGCGGGACCGGGGAAAGGACACCGCATGCTCCTAGCCCGCCTGGCTCATGTTTCCGCCGCCGTGGCCACCACCCCCGCCCGGTCGCAGAAGATCACCCTCCTCGCCGACCTCTTCCGCTCCGCCACCCCCGCCGACGCCCCCATCGTGATCCCCTACCTCGCAGGCCGCCTCCCCCAGGGGAGGCTGGGCATCGGATGGAGTCTCCTGAAGGAGTCACCCCCGCCCGCCGCGGAGCCCACCCTCACCGTCCAGGACACGGACAACGCCCTGACCGCCATCGGTGCCGTGTCCGGGCCGGGGTCCCAGGGCGAACGCAAACGGCTGGTGAGGGAGTTGATGGGCACGGCCACCGGCGATGAACAGCGGTTCCTCGTCGGGCTGCTGACCGGCGAGGTGCGGCAGGGTGCGCTCGACGCCATCGCGGTGGAGGGCCTCGCCCGCGCCACCCAGACGCCGGCGACCGCGGTGCGCCGCGCGGTGATGCTGGCGGGGGCGGTGACGCCCGTCGCCGAGGCCCTCCTGGCCAGGGGGCCGAGCGCGGTGGACGAGTTTCGGCTCAGCGTGGGGCGGCCCGTGCTCCCCATGCTCGCGCACGGCGCAGGATCGGTCACCGAAGGCGTCGGCAAACTGGGCGGTCCGTGCGCCGTCGAGGAGAAGCTGGACGGCATCCGCGTCCAGGTGCACCGCGACGGGGACGACGTCCGCGTCTACACCCGCACCCTCGACGACATCACCGACCGCCTGCCCGAACTCGCGGCTGCCGCAAAGGACTTGGCGGGCGAAACCCTCATTCTCGATGGCGAGGTCATCGCGCTCGACGGCGACGGCAGACCCCGCCCCTTCCAGGAGATCGCCGGACGTGTCGGGTCCCGTGTCGACGTCACCACCGCGGCCGCCGCGCTCCCCGTCTCCCCCGTGTTCTTCGACGTCCTGTACGCCGGAGGGCAGGATCTGCTCGACCTGCCGTTCGCCGAGCGGCACACCCATCTGGCGCGGCTCGTCCCCGAGCCGATGCGGGTGCGGCGCACCGTCGTAGCCGATCCCGCCGACGAGGCGGAGATCGGCGCCGCCGAGGAGTTCTTCGCCGCTACTCTGCGCCGCGGCCATGAAGGCGTCGTGCTCAAGGCCCTCGACGCGCCGTACATCGCCGGGCGCCGCGGTGCGAGCTGGCTGAAGGTCAAGCCGGTGCACACCCTGGACCTCGTGGTCCTGGCCGCCGAGTGGGGGCACGGGCGGCGGACCGGCAAGCTCTCCAACCTCCATCTGGGTGCCCGGCGCGACGACGGCACCTTCGCCATGCTCGGGAAGACCTTCAAGGGCATGACGGACGTGATGCTGGCCTGGCAGACCGAGCGGCTGCGTGAGCTCGCGGTCGGCGACGACGGCTTCGTCGTGACCGTACGTCCGGAGCTGGTCGTCGAGATCGCCTACGACGGACTGCAGAAGTCCACCCGCTATCCGGCCGGCGTCACACTCCGCTTCGCCCGGGTCGTGCGCTATCGCGAGGACAAGTCGCCCGCGGAAGCCGATTCCGTCGAGACGGTGCTGGCGGAACGTCAGCCTTAGAACCGGGGCGGCCCCTCTAGACCCGAGGCGAGACCTCTACCACCAAGTTCTGGCAAAGAACGGGCCGATAGGGTGACCTTAACGCCGTATTGACGCCCACAAGACCACGCAGCCAGATCAGCAATAGGGGAAGAGCCGTGCCCGCTTCACGCCTCAGCCAGACGCCACTTCCAGGCATCGGAATCCGGTACGACCTGACCACCCGAGAACAGCGCCGGGTCTCGGTCGTCGCACACCGGGACGGAGCGCGCACCCTCAGCGCCTACCAAGCCGACGACCCCGACGAGTGCGCGCTCTCGCTGCGACTGAGCTCCGGTGAGGCCGACGCCCTGATCGACGCGCTGATGCCCTCGCACCACAGCCCGAACCTCCTGCACACCACCGATCTCGGTCTGGTCGCGGAGCGCATCGAGGTGGCCGGCTCCTCGCACTGGAACGGACGGCTGCTCGGCGAGACCCAGATGCGCACCGAGACCGGTGCCTCCATCGTGGCCGTGCTGCGCAGGGCCGAGGCCATTCCCTCGCCCGCGCCGGACTTCCGCCTCGCCGGCGGGGACACGCTCATCGTGATCGGCACCCGCGAGGGTGTGGAGAGCGCCGCCGCGATACTCGAGCGGGACTGATTCGATGCACTCTGCTGTCTTTCTCATCGAATTCGGCGCGATCATTCTCGCGCTCGGGCTGCTCGGCAGATTCGCCGGACGGTTCCGCTTCTCCCCTATCCCCCTCTATCTGCTCGCCGGGCTCGCGTTCGGCGAGGGCGGTCTTCTGCCGCTGGGCGCCAGTGAGGAGTTCGTCGCGATCGGCGCCGAGATCGGCGTCATCCTGCTGCTCCTGATGCTGGGGCTCGAATACACCGCGAGCGATCTGGTCAGCAATCTCAAGACCCAGTACCCGGCCGGTCTCGTCGACATGGGGCTGAACGCGGTGCCGGGCGCGATCGCCGCGCTGCTGATGGGCTGGGGTCCTGTCGCCGCCGTCGTGCTCGCGGGCGTCACCTGGATCTCGTCGTCCGGCGTCATCGCGAAGGTCCTGAACGACCTGGGCCGTCTCGGCAACCGCGAGACGCCCGTCATCCTCAGCATCCTGGTCCTCGAAGACCTGGCGATGGCCGTGTACCTGCCCATCATCACCGCCTTGTTGGCCGGTGTCGGCTGGGCCGCGGGCAGTCTCACGCTGGGCATCGCGCTCGGGGCGGCCGGTCTGGTGCTGTTCCTCGCCGTGCGCTACGGCCGGGTCATCTCGCGCTTCGTGTCGAGCGACGACCCCGAGAAGCTGCTCCTGGTCGTCCTCGGTCTGACGATCCTGGTCGCCGGGATCGCGCAGCAGCTCCAGGTCTCGGCCGCCGTGGGGGCGTTCCTGGTCGGCATCGCGCTGTCCGGCGAGGTGGCCGAGGGCGCGCACAGCCTCCTCGCGCCGCTGCGGGACCTGTTCGCCGCCGTCTTCTTCGTCTTCTTCGGGCTGCACACCGATCCGGCGAGCATCCCGCCGGTACTGCTTCCCGCACTCGCGCTCGCCGTCGTGACGGCGTGCACGAAGATCGCCACGGGGTACTGGGCGGCCCGCCGCGCCAAGATCTCCGTCAAGGGGCGGTGGCGGGCGGGCGGTGCGCTGGTGGCGCGCGGCGAGTTCTCCATCGTCATCGCGGGTCTTGCCGTCACCGCGGGCATCGAGCCGTCGCTCGGCCCGCTGGCCACCGCGTACGTCCTGATCCTGGTGATCGTCGGCCCGCTGACCGCACGCTTCGCGCAGCCGGTGGCCGCGCTGGTGGCCGGCGCCGTGTCGCGCCGCGGGGAAGTGGCGACCGCGGTGTCCGTGCCCTCCCCCCAGGAGCCGGAGCGGTCTTCGGAGGAGTCGCTCGACGGACAGGGCACGAGCGGCCGGCCCTGACGCCCGCCGTCGGCCGGGTACGCGACGTCGCGTACCCGGCCGACGTTCCGCGCGCCGCTCCGGGGCGCTCCCCGGGTTCTCTACCGCCCCACGGCGTATCCCTGCATTCCCCGCGGGTTGGCTGCCGCCGACAGCACACCGGTGCGCGGGTCCCGTGCCACCGCGCACAGCCGGCCCTCCGACCAGGGCTCGCCGACCGTCACGTCGTGCCCGCGCCGCCGCAGCTCCTCGACGACCGCCTCGTCCATGCGGGACTCGACCGTGACGCTCCCGGGGCGCATGCCGCGCGGGTAGAAGGAGCCGGGGAAGCTGTCGTTGTGCCAGTTGGGGGCGTCGATGGCGCCCTGGAGGTCGAGGCCTCCGCGTACGGATGCCCGCAGCGCGACCGCCAGGAAGAAGTGCACCTGCCACTGGTCCTGCTGGTCTCCGCCGGGTGTACCGAACGCCATCACCGGTACGCCGTCCTTGAGTGCGAGGGACGGCGTCAGGGTGGTGCGCGGGCGGCGGCCCGGCGCGAGGGAGTTGGGCAGGCCCTCCTCGAGCCAGGCCATCTGGAGCCGGGTGCCGAGCGGGAAGCCCAGTTCGGGGACGACCGGATTGGACTGCAGCCAACCGCCACTGGGCGTGGCCGCGACCATGTTGCCCCAGCGGTCGACGATGTCCAGGTGGCAGGTGTCGCCGCGGGTCGCGCCGTCCGCCGAGACGGCAGGTTCGCCGGGCACGGGTGAGGTGCCGCTCTTGGCGACGGTCGGCTCACCGGCGCCCGCTCCGGGCAGGCCCAGCGCGTCGAAGCCGGGCTCCCCCGCGGCGACGGCGCTCGCGTGCGCGGATATCTTCGCGGTGCGCCCGCCGGGGCTTCCGGGGCGCAGGTCGTGCGACGCCTTCTCACCGATGAGCGTCCGCCGCTCCTCGTTGTAGGCCTCGGACAGGAGGTCGGCGACCGGGACCGTGCCGGCGCCGTCCGCGTCGCCGTACCAGGCCTCGCGGTCGGCCATGGCCAGCTTGCAGCCCTCTATCAGCAGGTGGACGTAGTCGGGCGAGCCGTACGCGGGCAGGTCCGCGAGCGCCGATGGGAGCACGGCCAGCTGCTGCAGGAAGACCGGACCCTGGGTCCAGCCGCCCGCCTTGCACAACGTCCAGCCGTTCCAGTCGTACGTCGCCGGGGCTTCGTAGCTCGCCTCCCATCCGGCGAGGTCGGCGGCCGTCAGCGTTCCGGTGTGCCGGGATCCGCTGGTGTCCATCGTGGGGCGGCCCGCCTGGCGTACCAGTGCCTCGGCGATGAACCCCTCGCTCCAGATCTGCCGCGCGGCGTCGATCTGCTCGACGCGCGAGCCGGTGCCCGCCTCCTCGATCACGCGGCGCCAGGTCGCGGCGAGCGCCGGGTTGCGCAGGAGCTCGCCGGGGCGCGGGGCATGTCCGTCGGGCAGGTAGATCTCGGCCGACGAGGGCCATTCGTTCTCGAAGAGCTCGCGTACCGTCTCGACGGTCTCGCCGACGCGCTCCACGGGTGCGTGCCCGTCTTCCGCGTACCCGATGGCGTACTTGAGGACATCGGCGAGGGACTTGGTCCCGTGGTCGCGCAGGAGCAGCATCCACGCGTCGAAGGCTCCGGGCACGGCAGCCGCGAGCGGCCCTGTGCCCGGCACCAGGTCGAGGCCGAGCGAGCGGTAGTGGTCCACGGTCGCTCCGGCGGGCGCGACGCCCTGCCCGCACAGGACCCGCACCTCCCCGTCGGCGGGGGCCAGGATGATCGGCACCTCACCTGCCGGGCCGTTGAGGTGCGGCTCGACGACGTGCAGGACGAAACCGGCGGCGACCGCCGCGTCGTACGCGTTGCCGCCGTCCTCCAGGACGGCCATCGCGGACTGCGAGGCGAGCCAGTGGGTGGAGGACACCATGCCGAAGGTGCCTTGGAGGGTCGGCCTAGTGGTGAACAAGAGTGCTGCTCCTAGCGTGCGGTGCGGGTACTGGGGATCGTACGGAGGTTCGGGGCGGCGGCAGCGTCCGGAGCCGTGCCGTCGTCCGCGACCAGGTGGCAGGAGACCTGGCGTCGGCCTTCTCCCGGAAGCGTGCGCAGTTCGGGCACCTCGATTCGGCAGCGGTCGACGGCCAGCGGGCAGCGCGTGTGGAGACGGCATCCGGGCGGCGGAGCGAGCGGGCTCGGCAGTTCACCGCTGAGGACGATGCGCTCGCGGGTGCGCTGGAGCACCGGGTCGGGCACGGGCGCGGCGGACAGGAGCGCCTGCGTGTACGGGTGCTTGGGGTCGGCGAACAGCTCGGCGGTCGGCGCCTGTTCGACGATCTGGCCGAGATCCATGACCGCGATGCGGTCGGCGAGGAACTCCACGGCGGCCAGGTCGTGCGTGATGAACAGGCATCCGAAGCCGCGGTCCCGCTGGAGATCGGCGAGGAGGTTGAGGACGGAGGCCTGGACGGAGACATCGAGGGCCGATGTCGGTTCGTCGGCCACCAGGAGGTCCGGGTCGACGGAGAGCGCGCGGGCGATGGAGATGCGCTGGCCTCCGGAGAGTTCGTGTGGATGCCGGTCGGCGTGCTCGGGGCGCAGGCCGACCTGGCCGAGGAGTTCGGCGATACGCGCGCGTGCCGCGTGCGGATGGCGGCGAGCGCCTCGGGGCTGCGCTCCTCACCGGCGAGCGCGAGCGCCGGATCGACGTCTTGGGCAGTGCGGTGGCGAGCTGCGGTATCACCGTCCCGCGTTCGTCGATGTCGTAGAGCTTCTCGCACATCCCGGCGAAGACGGTGCGGCCCACGAGGGTCTGTGCGAGAGTCGGATCGAGCTTGTCCGGGTCGGCGTTGAGGGCGGTGAGGGTGCCTCCGTCACGCACGGGGCGGTCGTCGGTCATGCGCTCACCGCCGACCTCGGTGGCCGAGGACTGCAGGGAGCCGCAGCCCGCCGCCAGGGTCATCACCAGGGCAACTGCCGCGAGGGCAACCGCTTTTCGGCGCACGAGTAGGTACCTCCGCCAGGCTGGTTCCGGGCTGATCGTGGACGATCAAGGAATACGGCAGAACGTATTTCGCATACAGTCCGCACACAAGAGGCCCGTCCGGATGCTGGGCCGGATTTGATGAAGATTGAATAACCGGGCGCGAAAAATGGCTGCGCGCTACATGCAGCGGACTTTCCGTCCATCAAGGGACGAGCCGCCCCTGAGCCGTCCCCGAGCCGTCCCTGTGCCGCTCGCCGGGCCGCTCGCCGGGCCGTTGTCAGTGCCGCGCGCTAGTGTCCGCGCAACTGACCCTTCACCCCGTTCCGGGAGGTTTTCATGGTCTCGCGTCTCAACCCGTATCTCAGCTTCGACGGCGATGCCCGTCAGGCCCTGGAGTTCTACAAGGAGGTCTTCGGCGGCGATCTCGCGCTCAACACCTTCGGCGAGGCCGGCCACCAGGGCACTCCGGAAGCCGACCAGATCATGCACGGCATGCTGCAGGCGCCGAACGGCTTCACCCTGATGGGCGCCGACACCCCACCCGGCATGGACCACAGCCCGGGCAACAACTTCTCGGTGAGCCTCAGCGGAGACGACGAGGCCGAGCTGCGCGGCTACTGGGAGAAGCTGTCCGCCGGCGGCTCGGTGGCCGTACCGATGGAGAAGCAGATGTGGGGCGACACCTTCGGCATGTGTACGGACCGCTTCGGCATCCCCTGGATGGTCAACATCAGCGAGCCGCAGAGCTGAACGGTTCCGCGACCGGGGCCCGCCCCTGCCGCGTCCCGGTCGCGGCCTCTGAGCAGCGCGCCTAGGGTGTGACGGGGGTGTCTCGTGTGACGGGGGCGTCTGGAGGCACCGATGGACCGCTCACCCGCGCCGGAACCCTTCGATACGGGGCAGGACGCAGGATCCACGGCCTCCGCTCCCCCACACCCGAGCGGTGGCCGGCACGAGCACCGCTGGCTGATCCTCGGGATCGTGGGAACCGCCCAGCTGATGGTGGTTCTCGACGCGACGATCGTGAACATCGCGCTGCCATCGGCCCAGCAGGACCTCGGGTTCAGCGACGGCAACCGCCAGTGGATCGTCACCGCGTACGCGCTCGCCTTCGGCAGCCTGCTGCTCCTCGGCGGACGCATCGCCGACCTGGTGGGCCGCAAGCTGGTCTTCCTCGCCGGGCTCGGCGGATTCGCACTCGCCTCGGCCCTCGGTGGCGCGGCGAGCAGCTTCACCATGCTGGTGGTGGCCCGCGCCCTCCAGGGCGTGTTCGGTGCGCTTCTCGCGCCCGCCGCGCTGTCCCTGCTCACCACCACGTTCACGGATCCCAGGGAACGCGCGAAGGCGTTCGGCATCTACGGCGCCATCGCGGGCGCGGGCGGCGCCGTCGGACTGCTCCTCGGTGGCGTCCTGACCGAGTACCTGGACTGGCGCTGGTGCCTGTACGTGAACCTGATCTTCGCGGTGTTCGCCATGCTGGGCGGCGCGCGGCTGCTGCACGGGGGCAGGCCCGCCGACCGCCCGAAGCTGGACGTCCCCGGCACTCTGCTGGTCTCCGCGGGACTGTTCTGCATCGTCTACGGCTTCTCGAACGCCGAGACGCACGCCTGGAGCGACGTCGACACCTGGGGGTTCCTGGTGGTCGGAGCCGTCCTGGTGGCGGCCTTCGCCTGGTGGCAGACGCGGGCCGCCCATCCGCTGCTCCCGCTGCGCGTGGTGCTCGACCGGGACCGCGGGGCGTCGTTCCTCGCGATGTTCATCTCCGGCGCCGGCATGTTCGGTGTCTTCCTGTTCCTGACGTACTACCTCCAGCAGATCCTCGGCTACACACCCGTGAAGACGGGGCTCGCGTTCCTGCCGATGGTCGCCGTGATGGTGGTGATCTCCGTCGTCACGACCAACCTGCTCGTGCCGCGGTTCGGCGCGAAACCGATCGTGCCGCTCGGCATGGGCCTCGCGGCGGCCGCGATGGCCTGGCTCACCGCCCTCGACGTGCACAGCGGTTACGCGGCGCACGTGCTGCCGCCGTTGCTCGTCGCCGGCCTCGGCCTCGGCCTGGTCTTCGCCCCCGCGATGAGCATGGCGACCGCGGGGGTCGCCGCGCATGACGCGGGTGTGGCCTCGGCCATGGTCAACACCAGCCAGCAGGTGGGCGGTTCGATCGGCACGGCCCTGCTCAACTCCCTCGCGACGAGCGCCGCCGCCAACTACCTCGTGGGCAGACGGCCGACGCCGGAAGTGAAGGCCCAGTCGGCGATGGAGAGTTACTCGACCGCGTACACGTGGTCCGCGGTCTTCTTCGCAATCGGTCTCGTCGTTACGGTCGTGCTCTACCGCAGGGGTGCTCCGGTCCACTCGGACGCGGGCGGCGGCGCGGTGCGCCTGTAGGAGGACAGTGAGGCGTGGCTTCCACATCGAGGGCTTCCGCGGCGGAAAGCGCCGACGACGGTGTCGCGCTGGCCTCCGCGCGGGGCCGCTGGGTGCTCGTCTGCGCCGTGCTCGCCTCGGGCATGGCGATGCTGGACGGCACGGTGGTGAACGTCGCCCTGCCCACCCTCGGCCGCGACCTGGACACGTCACTCGCGTCCCTGCAGTGGGTCGTCAACGCCTACATGCTCACGCTCTCGGCACTGCTGCTGCTCGGCGGGGCGCTCGGCGACCGCATCGGACGGCGGCGCACCCTGGTCATCGGCGTCGTGTGGTTCGCCCTGGCCTCGGCGCTGTGTGGGATGGCGCAGGACGCCGGGATGCTCATCGCGGCACGGGCGTTGCAGGGCATCGGCGGCGCGCTGCTCACGCCGGGTTCGCTGGCCTTGGTGCGTACGTCGTTCCGGCCGCAGGACCAGGCACGTGCGGTGGGCGCCTGGTCGGGGCTCGGCGGGGTCGCGGGCGCGGTCGGGCCGTTCCTCGGCGGCTGGCTGATCGACGGTCCCGGCTGGCGGTGGATCTTCCTGATCAACGTTCCGCTGGCGGCGCTCGTGCTCCTCGCGGTGCGTCATGTGCCGGAGAGCCGGGCCGAAGGCGCCGCGGAGAAGCCGTTCGACGTGACGGGGGCGTGCCTGGCGGCGCTGTTCCTCGCGGGCCTCAGCTTCTCGCTGATCGGCGCCGCGGGCGACTCGTCGAAGGCGGCGGCGCTCCTGCCGGGGCTCGGCGGACTCGCGGCGGGTGTCGCCTTCGTCGTGGTGGAGCACCGCCGCCGCCATCCGATGCTGCCGCTCTCCCTCTTCCGCTCCCGCCTGTTCAGCGCCGCCAACATCATGACGCTGTGCCTGTACGCGGCCATCGGCGGGCTTCTGTTCATGCTGCCGGTGCAGTTGCAGACGACACTTGGCTACGACGCGCTGCAGGCGGGGACGGCGACGCTGCCGATCACGGTTCTGATGCTGCTGCTCTCGGCCGCCGCCGGCGATCTTTCGCGGCGGGTCGGGCCCACCCTGCCGCTGGTCGCGGGGCCGCTGATCGCGGCCGCCGGGGCGCTCCTGATGCTGCGGATCGAGCCCGGCGCCGCGTACGTGACGGAGGTCCTGCCGGCGGTCGTGGTCCTCGGCCTGGGGATGAGCGTGTTCGTGGCTCCGCTGACGGCGACCGTCCTGGCCTCGGTCGACGCGGGGCGCGCGGGTCTGGCGAGCGGCGTCAACAACACCGCGGCGCGGGTGGCGCAGATGCTCGTCGTCGCGGCGCTGCCCCTTGCGGTAGGCCTTTCCGGGACGGCGTACGCGGATGCGGACGCGCTGAACTCGGCGTTCGGCAAGGCGGCCGTGGGCTGCGCGGGCCTGTTCGTCCTCGCGGCGGCAGCGGCGGCGGTCTTCATCCGCCCGCGTCCCGCCTCCTGGCACGAGGACGCGGGGAACACGCCGCGCTGCAAGTCCCATCTGGGCGTCGACGCACCGCCGTTGGAGCCGGGGAAGGACTGTGCCGGGTAGCGGCGCCCGGAGGGTCAGATCGCCGCGTCGGGGGCGTCGCGCACGAAGAGGGTGACCGAGACGCTCTCCACGAAGCCGTTGCGCCGCATCAGCGCGGCGGACGCGGTGTTGCGCGACTCGACATCGGTCACCACGGCGGTGGCACCGGCGGCGGTCAGCGTGGCGCAGCAGGCCTGCACCAGATGGCTGGCGATGCCCTGCCCCTGATAGGCGGGAGCGCTGGCGATCCACTCCAGGTTCCCCCAGTCCGTACGCTGGTCGAAACCCATCGAGCCGCAGACGAACCCGGCGAGAGCGTCACCGTCGAGCGCCACCCAGCAGGACGAGGCATCGGCGTCCAGGTGCCTGGCGATCGCCGAGAGGGACCAGGATGTGTACGGCTTCACCGAGGTGTCGTACACCTCGCGCCCCAGAGCGAGGATGTCGGCCAGATGGGTGGGAGCCATCCGTTCGAGAACGATCGGGGACCGCTGGTGAGCGGCGGCGGCTGACATGGGACCTCCCGGGTGACTGACGCCGGGACCTGCTCGGGGGCGGGGCGGTGACCGGCTGCTTCTCACGCTATGAGGGCCCGGGGCCTCGCGCACGCCAGGACCGCCCGCCGCCGGGCGCACTGCCGGCCCGAGGAGTCCTTTAACAGACTGCTGTGGTGAGCGCCTATCGTGGTGCGCATGTCCGCTCCTGAGCTGATCCGCATCGTCTCCCGTTCCTCCCCCATGGCGCTGGCCCAGGTGGAGCGCGTGCGCGCCGAACTCACCGCCCTGCACCCCGGGATCCGTACGGAGGTCGTGCCGGTCACGACCTCCGGAGACCGTTGGATGGGAGACCTCGCGAAGCTCGGCGGCAAGGGTGCTTTCACCAAGGAGGTGGACGCGGCGCTGCTCGCCGGTGAGGCGGACCTCGCGGTGCACTGCGTCAAGGACGTACCGGCGGACCGGCCGCTTCCGGCAGGCACGACCTTCGCCGCGTTCCTCAAGCGGGACGACATCCGCGACGCGCTCATCCACCCCGGCGGTCTCACCCTGGACGAGCTGCCCGCGGGAACCCGCATCGGCACGTCATCGGTGCGCCGCATCGCGCAACTCGCCGCATCGCACCCGGAGTTGGAGTGTGTCCCGATGCGCGGGAACGCCGGACGCCGGATGGAGAAGCTGGCCGCGGGCGACGCGGACGCCCTGCTGCTCGCGGTGTCGGGCCTCGAGCGCATCGACCGAATGGACGTGGTCAGCGAGGTCCTGTCGGTGGAGACGATGTGCCCGCCGATCGGCGCGGGAATCCTGGCGCTCCAGTGCCGTGAGGACGACACGCGGACCATCGAGGCCGTCTCGGGCCTCGGCGACCCGGAGGCCTGGCGGGAGGCCACCGCCGAGCGCATGTTCCTGCACGTCCTGCAGGGACACTGCAACTCCCCCATCGCCGGGTACGCGCGCTGCGAGCGGGGCGGCGACCTTTCGCTGCGCGCCCGGGTGTTCACCCCGGACGGCAAGACGGTCCTCAACGCCCACGAGTGGGCCGGGCCGCTCGACCCGGCGACGCTCGGCACGTCCGTGGCGGTCACGCTGCTGCGCCAGGGCGCGCGCGAACTGATCGACTCCATCGCGCACTGAGGTCTGCCGGGAACTCCGAGGTCACCCCGGGGCGGACGCGTGACGCGCTGCACTGATCCAGCGGAGGCCTGTACCTGCAGCCGCCCCGAACGAAAGTCTTCGATGCGCCACCCGCACAACCCGTACCACCCGGCCAGCTCGCACCACCCGCACCGCTCACGCCGCTCGCGCGCGGGCCGGCTGGTCGCCTGCGCCGCAGCCCTCTTCCTGGCCGCCGCCTGCGCGACCGACGCCGGCAAGGACTCCCCGGCCACGAACCGGACCGACTCCGTGCGTGCGCCCGAGCCCGACGCCGTCTTCGACTACCAACTCGGCGGGCCCTACCGGCCTGACCACGCCGTGCAGGCGGTCTCCCGCGACCGCTCCGCCGAGCCCGCCGAAGGCCTGTACAACGTGTGTTACGTCAACGCCTTCCAGACCCAGCCGGGCGACGCCATCACCTGGTGGAAGAAGAAGCACCCCGACCTGCTCCTGAAGGACGACGACGGCTCCCTGGTGGTCGACGACGACTGGGACGAGCCGCTCCTCGACATCTCCACGCCCGGCAGACGCCGGGATCTGATGGACGTCGTCGGGCCGTGGATCGACGGCTGCGCGAAGTCGGGCTACGACGCCGTCGAGCCCGACAACCTGGACTCCTACGAGCGTTCCGACGATCTCCTCACGCCCGAACACGCCGCCGCCTTCGCCAAGTTGCTCGCCGAGCGGGCTCACGGCCGCGGCCTGGCCATCGCCCAGAAGAACACCACCGACCTCCTTCCCGAGCGCGCCCGCATCGGTTTCGACTTCGCCGTCGTCGAGGAGTGCGCGGCGTACAAGGAGTGCGGTGACTTCGCCGACGCCTACGACGACAAGGTCTTCGCCGTCGAGTACACGCGCAAGGACTACCGCGACGCCTGCGACGCCTGGGGACCTCGCCTGTCCATCACCCTGCGCGACCGCGACGTCAGCCCCAAGAGCGCGAAGGGGTACGTCTTCGCGCAGTGCTGAGGCGATGTCGGATAGCGTCTCCACGCGTGAAACAGGCGTTCCGCTGCCGAGGAGCCATCGATGAGCACGCCGCCCGCTGCCTCGAACTCGCCCCGTCTGCAACGGCGAATCGGGGTAGGTGACGCCGTGTTCATCGGCCTGGGGTCGATGATCGGTGCGGGTATCTTCGCCGCGTTCGCCCCCGCCGCCCGTGCCGCGGGCTCGGGGCTTCTCGCCGGTCTCGCGATCGCGGCGGTGGTCGCCTACTGCAACGCCACCTCATCGGCCCGGCTGGCCGCCCGCTACCCCGCCTCCGGCGGCACCTACGTCTACGGCCGTGAACGGATCGGCGACTTCTGGGGCTATCTCGCGGGCTGGGGCTTCATCGTCGGCAAGACCGCCTCCTGCGCGGCCATGGCCCTCACCGCGGGCGCGTACGCCTGGCCCGGCCACGAACGCCCCGTGGCGATCGCCGCCGTGGTCGCCCTGACCGCCGTCAACTACGTCGGCATCCAGAAGGCCGCCTGGCTGACCCGCATCATCGTCGCGCTCGTCCTCGCCGTCCTTGCCGCTGTCGTGGCCGCCTCCTTCACCAGTGGTCAAGCTACCGCCGCCCACCTGGAGTTGAGCGGCGACGCGGATGTGAGCGGCGTTCTGCAGGCCGCCGGGCTGCTGTTCTTCGCCTTCGCCGGATACGCGCGCATCGCCACGCTCGGCGAGGAGGTCCGCGACCCCGGGCACACCATCCCCCGCGCGATCCCCATCGCCCTGGGCGTCACGCTGGTGGTGTACGCGGCGGTCGCCACCGCCTCCCTTGCCGTACTCGGCCCCGGCGGTCTCGCCGACGCGGCGGCACCCCTCGCGGACACGGTGCGCGCCGCCGGGGCGCCCGCCCTGGCCCCCGTGGTACGCGTCGGTGCCGCCGTCGCCGCGCTCGGCTCGCTGCTCGCCCTGATCCTCGGCATCTCACGTACGACACTGGCGATGGCCCGCGACCATCACCTTCCGCACGCGTTGGCCGCGGTCCACCCTCGCTCCAGCGTCCCCCACCGGGCCCAACTCGCGGTGGGCACCGTCGTATCGACCCTGGTCGCCTTCGCCGACCTGCGCGGCGCGATCGGCTTCTCCTCCTTCGGGGTGCTCGCCTACTACGCCGTCGCCAACGCCGCCGCCTGGACCCTGACGCCGGGCGAAGGCCGCCCGCCGCGCGCCGTCCCCGCCCTGGGCCTGGCCGGCTGCCTGCTCCTGGCCTGCAGTCTCCCGCTCTCCTCCACCGTTTCCGGCGCCGTCGTTCTGGCTGCCGGCGCGGTCGCCTACTTCGTACGCCGGAAAGTCATGTAGGCCTCGCGTCACGGCCCCACGTCACCGAGGACCGGCCGGAGCACGACGCGCGCGCCGCCGAGCGGACCAGGCGTGCGCGCTCGACTTCGGGCTCCGGTGGCACACCCCACCGCCTGCCTCGCGAAGCCCCAGGTCACGACATCGCCGCAGGTCACATAGGGTGGCGTAACTTCGCGGCAACATTGCTCGCCTAGCGTCGGTGTCTGGCGCGACGTCCTGCCCGCGCCAGATACCCACGCATCCACCTTGAGGGAGCCATGCGCGATCCGAAGCCGAGGGGCGACGGGTCCGGCGGGCCGCTGACGCGGGCCGACCGGGCCCGGACCGTGGCCAGTGTGCTGCGCAGGCAGGTCATGCGCGGCGCCTTCCCCGGTGGAGTACTGCCCGATGAGCGAGCCCTGATCGCCGAGTTCGACGCCTCCCGGAACACGGTCCGGGAGGCCCTCGGCCTCCTGCGCGACGAAGGTCTCGTCGAACGCCGCCGGGGCGTGGGCACGGTGGTGATCGGCCGTGCCTACGAGCATCCGCTGGGCGAACTGTCGGGGCTCGCCGAGGTGCTCCAGCGGCACGGCACCGTCGTCAACGAGGTACGCGAAGCACGCGTCCTGCGGCCGCCGCACACGATCGCCCGCCGACTGGACCTGCCCGAAGGGAGCCCGGCCGTCTACCTTGAGCGGCTGCGCCGGGTGGACGGCATTCCCCTGTCCCTGGACTGCACCTATCTCATCCCCGAGGTGGGTGAGCCCCTCCTGGCACACGCCGGGAAGACACCGCGCACGCTGGAAAACCACGACGTCTTCGATCTGATCGAGACCGCGACGGGCATGCCGCTCGGCTCGGCCGAGGTGTCCGTGCACGCCACGGTCGCCGATCCGGCGACCTGCGCCGTCCTGGAGATGCCCGAGGGCGGCGCGATCCTCGCCGTCGAACGCCTCACCCGCCTCGCCGACGGCCGCCCCGCCGACCTGGAGTTCCTCCATCTGCGCGGAGACCGTCTGACCCTGCACGCCACGCTCGACCGGGCGGCCAAGTACACCGACCGCGCCCACATCTCCGACAACGCCGGCAGTTCCTTGCCGTAACGGCTTCGCGCGCCACCGCCGGTGCGGGCACCCCTGTGTGACGGGGTGCCCGCTCCGTATCAGGCATGCGTCGTGACCTGCTGAGCGCTCCCAACTCCTCTGCCACGGAGGCCCCGTTGGATCACGCCGATCCCCTGCACGCCCCCCACCCGCCCCCTCGCACCCAGCCGGATCCACGCCCCCATCGTCCGCCCACGCTGACCACGCCGGCCATGTGTCTGTGCGTCACCTTGGTGATCGGCATGGTTTCCGCCGTCAATCTGGCGATCCCCGACCTCTCGGCCGATGCTCTGCACCCCTCCGCCCAGTCGGTGGTGTGGGTCGTGGACGGCTATGTCGTCATGTTCGCCTGCCTGCTGGTGCCCGCCGGCGCACTCGCCGATCGCAGGGGCCGCAAGGGAACCCTCATGTGCGGCATGGGTGTTTTCACGCTGGGCGCGGTGATCTGCGCCGCCGCCCCGCATGTCGCCGTACTGATCGCCGGGCGCATGATCAGCGGGGTCGGCGCGGCCGCCGTGCTGCCCACGACGCTCGCCCTGCTGGTCGAGGGCCTGCCCGATCGGGCTCGGCGCAAGGCCGTCGCCGTGTGGGCGTCCATGACGGGGCTCGCGGCCGTACTGGGCAACGTGGGCGGCGGGGCCGCCATCGAGTACGGGAGTTGGCGCACGCTCTTTCTCTGTCTGATCCCGCTCGCGCTGTGCGCCCTGCTCCTGGTGGCCGCGGTGGCCCCCGTCACCGCCCGCCGCCCGAGCCCCGCCGCGCCGCTCGCCGGCGCCCTGCTCACCGCGGGCTTCCTGGCACTGCTCTACGCGATCGTCGCCGGACCGCAGTCCGGCTGGAGCGCCTGGCCGGTGCCGGCAGCCGGCACAGCGGCGGTTGCACTCCTTGTCGTCTGGGCCCGGCGTGAGCTGCGCGCCCGCGACCCTCTCCTGGATCCACGGCTCTTCGCGCGGCCGGCCGTACGAGCGGGGGCGGCGGGGATGGCCGCTCTCTTCGCCGGGATGTTCGGCCTCTTCTACCTCAACGGCCAGTACCTCCAGTACGCCAAGGGGTACGGGCCGCTCGAAGCCGGGCTGCGGTTGCTGCCGATGGCCGCGGCGCTGCTGGCAGGCCCGCGCCTCGGCCTGCTGATCGAGCGGGTGTGCGGCCGACGCGGCACCGTCCTCATCGGGATGCTGGTACTGGCCGCCGGGCTGTGCGTGGTGTCGGCCGCCAGTGCCCGCACCCCGTACGCGCTCTACGCCCTGGGCGCCGGACTCACCGCACTCGGCTGCGGCACCGCGAGCCCGCTGCTCTCGCACGCCGTGATGAGTGCGCTGCCCGCGGAGCGGGCTGGGACGGGCTCCGCATTGCAGAGTCTCGCACGGGAGTTGGGCAGTGCCGTCGGCATCGCTGTCACCGGCACCCTCACCACCGCCGTCTTCACGGCCCGCCTCCCCTCTGATCTGTCCGGCGCCGATTCCCACCCGTCCGGCGCCGATCGGCCGACGACGGTCGCGGAAGCCGTGTCCCACACCTCCGACCCCCATCTGCACAGGGCGGTCGTCGACGCGTTCACCGCGGGCCTGCACACCGCGACGTTGACCTTGGCCGCCGTGATCGCACTGATCGCGTTCGCCGTCGCCAGGTGGCTTCCGCCGGAGCGGTGAGCCAGCAGGTCCGGCCCCGGAGCGAAGCCCCCGGAGCCGGACCCGGCCGAACAGCTACCGCGGCTCCACGCGCTGCAGCTCCGCGCGGCGCACCACCTCGGGACCGGTCTTCGCCGCCCGTGCCACCAGCGCGCGGCCGTCCCAGTCCGGCGGCCAGCCCTCCCACAGCCGCAGCTTGCCGTCGACCACGACGGCGGTGATCTGGTCGCGGTTGGCCAGGCGGACGAGTTCCCACTCCAGGTCATAGGAGGGGGTGAGCTCAGGGACGTTGACGTCCACGACGAGGAAGTCGGCGGCCTTGCCCACCGCGATCTCCCCGGTCACCCTGCCAAGACCGAGGGCGTCTGCGCTGAGCGATGTCGCGTGCTCCAGCCACATCCGACCCGCGCCGCACGAGGAATCCCCCGACGCCATGCCGTACGCCAGCCGCTGAGCCGTCTCCGCGGCATCAACGAGGCGGAAGCCGTCGCCGCGCGTCCCGTCGGTGCCCGTGCCGAAGCGCACCCCCATCGCGGCCAGCATCGTGGCGTGTGCGACAGCGTTGCCCTTCCAGGCGCTGGCCACGGGGTTGTAGCTGATGGCCGCGCCGGAGTCGGCCAGCATCCGCATCTCGCCGGGCGTGAGCAGAGTGGCATGCGAACCCAGCGTCTGCGGGCCCAGCGCCCCAACGTGCCGCAGGTACTCGACCGGCCGCCGGCCGACGCTCTTCAACGACCTCTCCACGGAGGCCAGATGTTCATTGACATGGATCTGGAAGACCGCGTCGGCCTCGCGGCACAGGTCCGCCGTCCGCTTGAGGATTTTCGCGGACGCGTCCTCGGGCACGGGGATGGCCAGGGAGGGGTGGATCAGCGGATGCGCCTCCCATCGGCCAAGATGCTCCGGCCCGCCCTTCCCGTCGGACACGACCTTGGAGAGTACGCACCGGATACCGGCTTCCTGCGTTCCCTTCGCCACAGCGGCCACATCGACCGGCGCCCGCGTCCCGGCATCGGCAACCGTCGTGAAGCCGCCCCGCAGCGCCTCGAGGGACGCCAGCTTCGCCGACACATAGGCACTCTCCTCATCGAGCGCGTGTTCCAGCGGCTCCCATATCGTCTTGAAGATCTCCGAAGGCTGCCCGAACGACTGGGCCTTGCCGAAACTCTGCGTCAAGTGATGATGCGCGTCGACGAAGCCCGGCATGATCATGTGCCCGTCCAGCCGCACCGGTCGAAGCCCGGGGTGCGCGGCCATGAGCTCCTTGGCCGGCCCGACCGCCCGGAACTTCCTGCCGTCGACGAGCACGGCCTGCCCACGCTTCGGGCCTCCCGGCAGCATCAAAAGCTCCGGTACGAGCAGCTTCCTGGTCCCCTTGAACTGCTCCGCCCGCACCGCACCGGGTGAGTCGGCCCCCTCACCGGCACCCTGCCTCTTCGTGCCCGGCCGCCCGGCGCCGTTCTCGCCCGTGGCCGCGGTGGCACTCCCGGCGGCCGGAGCGCTGATGAGCCCAGCGGCACCCGCCAGCCCTGCTCCGACCAGAAACCTGCGTCTGCCGGGCTGCTCCCCCGGCCCCGATCGCTCAGGCCCTTGTCCTTCGCCCTGGCTCTGCCCTTCCCTGTGGCCGCCTTGCCCTTCGCTCCGGCCCTGCTCCGCCGACCGCTCGATTCGCCGCTCGCTCGCCAACTCACTCGCCCGCTTCCGTACTTCGCATGCCTGCGCAGTTGCCACTCCGCGCACGCCGGGCTCCGCGTGCGGGTGCCAACGGTGCGCCGCGCGTACGGCGAAGCCCGAGGTCAGCCGTACGGCAGGTCGGTCGTGCGGGGTGGCCCGACCCTAGGACCACCGCCGGGCGTGGAACAAGACTTCCGGCATGCGACATTCACATACTGAGCAGGCAGGTGGCACAACTGCCGCCCTGCGCCACCAAACCCCTGGTCAAGCCATACATCCGGCCCGAACGAAGTGGCGTAACCTCACCGAAACATAGCGGGGTCCGGGCGGGCCGAGACGTTTCTGCGGTGAATCCCCTGACCCACCTGGCCGGGTCCCCTGCCATGCGCCACCAGCCGGGACTCGTCGGCCACTACACCTGTGGACATGATCAAGAACTTCGCGCGCGGCCTGACCGCGCTCTCCCTGTCGCTCGTCCCTCTCATCGCCCCCGCGCCCGTCCTCGCACAGACCACTGAGGTCACCACTCTGGCCGATGCCCTGCACCGGCTCCCGGTCGCGGACGAGCAGCACGAGGGCTACTCCCGCGGCCACTTCAAGCACTGGAACGCCGGACTCGACAAGAAGGACGGCTGCGACACCCGCGCGGAAGTGCTCATCGCCGAGGCCGAAGAGGCCCCCGAGGTAGGCGAGAGCTGCGCGCTGAGCGAGGGCGAGTGGGTGTCGTACTACGACAACCAGGAAGTCGACGACCCGGACAAACTCGCCGTCCATCACATGGTGCCGCTCGCGGAAGCCTGGGCTTCGGGCGCCTCCGGCTGGAGCACGGAGCGCCGTGAGGACTACGCCAACGACCAGGGCGCACCCGCCGGCCTCGTGGCCGTCACCAAACGCTCCGACCGCTCCAAGGCCAACCAGGACCCCGCCGGTTGGATGCCGCCTCTGCCCGGCGCGCACTGCCGCTACCTCTCCGACTGGGTGTCCACCAAACTGCGCTGGGACCTGGCCGCGAACCCGGCCGAGCTCGACGCCATCGCGGTATTCGCCAACGGCGAGTGCAAGAACACTTCCGTCATCTACACGGCCGCCCCGTAGGTCGCTCACCCGAGACCGCCGAAACTTCGCCGGCGGCATCCGGCGGGCCGAGGCCCGGCACGGTCAGTTGCATCGCCGGATGTCGCGCTGCGGGCGGAAGCTCTCCGGCTCTCAGGCTGCGGTGTTGAGGAGGTTGGTACCCGCGGGGGTGGTGATGCGCAAAGCGGTGTTGTGGTGCCGGGTGGTGTGGGAGAGGCCCGCGGTGCGGAGAACGGTCGCGTGCTGGCTGGCGCTGGCCGGGGAGATGCCGGCGTGGCGGGCGAGTTCGGTGGTGGTGCAGCCGGGGTGGTGGGCGATGGTCCACAGCACCACGGCGCGGGTGTGGCCGAGGAGCGCGGTCAGGGAGTCGGGGACGGTGCTCAGGGCTCGTGCGGTATCGGTGGGCGGCAGGAAGACGTCCGTGTCACGGACGCCGACGGGGTACGTCAGCCACGGCTGGGGTTCAGCTGTTTCGTCCAGCGCCGGGTATACCGCCCCGAAGACTGAGGGGATCAGGAGCAGCCCGCGACCCGCGAGATGAATGTCGCCTGCGCTGCCGGATGCCATGGTGAGTTCCAGCACGGGCGACTTCCACGGGATGTAGCGGGGGTTGAGGCCGGACAGCAGGGTGTGGAGCCCGCCTCGGGTGGCCTGGCGGGTGCGCAGTGCCTGATCCGCGCGGCTGAGGGCATCGATGTGCCCCTGATACGGGGCGATGACGTGCATGTGCGCGTGGGCGACGGTGTCGGCCAGTTCCGTGAGCAGGTGTCTGTCGCTGCCGAGCGCCTGTGTCCAGGACGGCACGGGACGCGAGTGACCGCGTCCGGCCCAGGTCTCCGTATCTTTGCGGAGACGGGCGGCGGGCGTGGCCCGCACCCGCTCCAGCGCCTCGTCGATGCTGACGGCGCCGGCGTGATCGAGGAAGTCCACGGTCCAGCCCGTCGGCGGGATCAGATCGAACAGTCGCCTCACCCTCGGCGACAGACGGCGCAGCGATTCCCTGCGCCAGGCCCCGAACCGTGTGGAATGGCTGCCCTCTTGCAGCAGTCGCAACGCGATATCCAGCTCCAGCATGGGGCGAGGGCCCTCGGCCAGCCGGGTGCGGGCCAGGTCTGCGGCTGTGACGTGGATACGCAGAGGCATACGCAGAGCCTGATCAAGATGTCGTTATTCGGGCTGGGCCAAATCACGTCGACCCTCGATCACCTGGGCGGATGCAGCCCCCGGGGCGTCGGCCACGTCAATGCCCACGGCACCTCCACGCCGGCGGGAGACCTCGCGGAAGCGCGAGCGCTGCTGCGCGTCTTCGACGGCCAACCGCCACCGGTCACCGCGCCCAAGGGCGTCCTGGGGCACTGCCTGGGGGCAGCGGGTGCCGTCGAGGCCGCTCTCGCCGTCCTCACTCTTGAGCACCAACTCATCCCGCCCACCGCCAACCTCACGCAGCAGGAGGAGAGTTACGCCCTTCCCGTCGTCACCGGCCGGCCTTCTCCCGCCTCCGTGGAAGCCGTCCTGTCCAACTCCTTCGGTTCGGCGGGCAGAACACCGTCCTCCTTTTCACGACCCCCTGACGCCCCGCCCCCCCCTGCGCAGACTGCGGCAGTCAGCGCCCAGACGCCGCCTTCCGCGACACTGGTCACCATGCACGTCACACACCCACAGGCCGCCGACGCCACCACCTCCCGCACGCCGGAACACCCCGGGACGCCCACCGGCACGCGAGGGGCGCGCGCCCTCCTACGAGCCGTGGGGCGTGCCCCTTTCACCCGGCGGGCGTGGGCCGAGGCCGCCTACTGCCTGGTCGGGTTCCCGTTGGGCCTCGTGGGCGGCGTGCTGCTCGCGGTGGTGCTGGCCCTTGGCGCGGGTTTCACCGTGTCGGTGGTGTTCGCCGTACTCGGCGCTCTTTTCTTCATCGCCGGGCTCCGATGCGCCCGGGCGTCGGGCGGCCTCCATCGTCGCCTTGCGGCGCGGCTCCTGGGGGACCGGACGCCCGCGCCGCCACCGCTGCGCCCCGAGGGGCGGTTGGCCAGCCGCCTCGACGCCCGGCTGTGGGACGGCGCCGGCTGGCGGTCGGTGGCCTATGTTCTGGTGAAGCTGCCGATCAGCTGTCTGGGGGCGTACGCCGTCCTGTGGTGGCCCGCGGGTCTGGTCGACCTCACCGCGCCGCTGCGGTGGACGGTGTTCGGGCAGCACCCCGAGCCCGGTTCCCCTGAGGGCATGCCGGTGCTCACGCCGATCCCCTTCGGCGGCCTCGACGCGGACACCTTCGCCGGCACCTTCCTCGCGGTCGCCATCGGTGCGGGCACCCTGCTGTGTGCCCCCTGGGCGACCCGCCTGGTGACCGAGGCCGATCGGTGGCTCATCGGCACCCTGCTCGGGCCCGGCCCACTCGCCGATCGTGTACGTGACTTGGAGGAGACGCGGGCGCTCGCCGTGGACGACTCGGTGGCGCTGCTCCGCCGCGTCGAGCGCGATCTGCACGACGGGGCTCAGGTCCGCCTCGTCGCGGTCGCGATGAGCCTCGACATGATCCGGCAGCGGCTCAACGAGAGCGAGAGCTCCGGTGCCGGCCCGGGCGGCCACAAGGGCGGTGGAGCTCTGGATGTCGCGCGCCTGCGTCAACTCGTCGACGGAGCGCACCACAACGCCACCGAGGCCCTCACCGAACTGCGCGATCTGGCCCGCGGCATCCATCCCCCGGCCCTTGACGACGGCCTGCCGGACGCGCTCGCCACGCTCACCGCGCGCAGCAGCGTCCCGGTCGACCTGGTGACGGACGTACCAGAGCGTCCGACCCCGGCGATCGAGACCATCGCGTACTTCTGCGCCGCCGAGCTGCTCGCGAACGTCATCAAACACAGCGGGGCCCGGCGGGCCGCCATCACGGTGGCCCAGTCGGACGGCCGGCTTCTCCTCCAGGTCGATGACGACGGGCGCGGCGGGGCGGACGCGGCAGGGGGGAGTGGACTGACGGGACTCGCGGGGCGCGTACGTACGGTCGATGGGCGGATAGACGTCAGAAGTCCTGACGGCGGGCCGACGACGGTCGCCGTCGAGCTGCCGCTGCACGCGTGAGAGCATGCCGCCATGCGCGTCGTGATCGCTGAGGATGCCGCGGTACTGCGGGAGTTGCTGGGCCAGATGCTCGCCGAGCGCGGGCACGAGATCTGTGCGTCCGTGAGCGATGCGGACACGCTGCGCGCCGCGGTCGCCGAGCACCGCCCGGACGTCACGGTGACCGACATCCGGATGCCGCCGACGCACACGGACGAAGGGCTCCGCGCGGCCATCGACATCCGCCGCGACCACCCCGGCACGGGAGTGCTGCTCTTCTCCCAGTACGTGGAGACGAAGTACGCCACACGGCTGCTCGCCGCGGGTTCGGCGGGCGTCGGTTACCTGCTCAAGGACCGTGTCGCCAACGTCACGGAGTTCACGGACGCCCTGGAGCGGGTGGCCGCGGGCGGTACGGCGCTGGACCCCGAGGTCGTCACACAGCTGGCCGGGGCAGGGCGCCGTGCGCAGGAGCTCGCGCCCCTCACCGACCGCGAGCGCGAGGTCCTCTCGCTGATGGCCGAGGGCCGGTCCAACGCGGCGATCGCGCAGAGCCTCGTCGTCTCCGCGGGCACCGTCGAGAAGCACGCGACCGCCGTCTTCGACAAGCTCGGGCTGCCCGCGTCACATGACCACAACCGCCGTGTCCTGGCGGTCATTCGCTACTTGCGCGGGTGATCGGGACCGGGCAGCCGGAACATATCGTTCCGAAGGACACCGTCATATGCCAGAAGCACCACCGCGTCGTGTGTTGCCAAATCCCTTACGAGCCCCTCCCCGCTGTGCGAAAGTCATTAGCGGTCCATCCCGCCCGTTTGGTCGCACCGCATCCTCAACGGAGCACCTCATGCCGTCCCATGTCTTCGCGGACCGCCCTTCCGCCCAGCCGCCCGAACGCGGCTCGGTCGAAGCGCTGATCACGCAGACGCGCCGGCTCCGCGGCGAGGTCGACGCCGTGCGCCGGGATGCCGGGCCCGATCAGAGCGACCCGCAGGGACGCTGGCAGCGCGCCCTGTGCGACCTGGCGGTCCACCAGCTCAACGACCTGGACGACCACCTCGCCCAGTTGCGGGACGGACCCGTGGAGCCGGCCGTGGGGCCCGCCGCTCCGGCCGTTCCTCCGCCGCTCGAACCGCAGCGCGGCTCACTGCTCAGCCGCGTCGGCAGCGCGGAGTGGAACCTCCTGAGCGACGAGGCGAGTTGGTCGGGCGAGCTGTACCAGATCCTCGGGCGGGACCAGGAAGCTCCCCCGCTCTCCCTCGACGAACTGCCCTCCCTGGTGCACGTCGACGACCAGCCGATGCTGACGGCCATGGTCACGGACTGCCTGATCGACGGGAAGCCGATCGACGGCGAGTTCCGTATCGTGCGCTCCGACGGCGGCGTACGACAGGTACACATGATGGGCGAGCCCGTGCTCGCCGCTGATGGCAGCACCGCCTCGATGTGGGCGGTCATGCGGGACGTCAGCGAGCTGCGCCGCAGCCAGCGAGCGGTGCGCGAGACCCGTGACTCGCTGCAGCGCCAGCGGCACATCGCACAGACGGAGCACCGGCTCGCGGTCGAACTGCAGGAGGCCGTGCTGCCGCCGTGGCGCGGCTCCCTGCGGTTCCCGCACGGCGGGCCCGCGGCATTCGACCTCGCCGCGCACTACCTCCCCTCCTCGACGAGCTCACTGATCGGTGGCGACTGGTACGACGCGATGGAGCTGCCCGACGGCCAGTTCCTGCTCAGCGTCGGCGACCTCACGGGGCACGGCGTCACCGTCACCTCGGGTATGGCGATGCTGCTCGGCGCCGTGCGCGGCATGGCCGTCACCGGAGTGCGGCCCGGCCAACTCATGGGCTGCCTCAACCAGTTACTGGACGGCACCGCACAACCGGCGCTCGGCAGCGCCGTCTGCTGCCAGTACACCCCCGCCACCCGCACTCTCAGCTGGGCGCAGGCGGGACACCCCGTCCCACTGCTGTTCCGCGGTGGGACGGGGCGCGCGTTGACGCCACCGGGCGGAGTGATCCTCGGGGCGACCTCCGGAGCCACGTACGAGCAGGCCGAAGAGCAACTCGAGCCCGGCGACCTGCTGTTGCTGCACACCGATGGGCTGGTCCCCCGGCGCACCAGGGACGCGGCAACGAGCCGGCTGCTCGCGCTCGCGCCACGCTTCATGGAGACGCGGGGTGCGCAGGACTGCGTACGGATGGTCGTCGAGGAGTTCGGCGTGGCCCCGCGTGAGGACGACGCCTGCCTGCTGATCGCCCGGGTCAATTCCTGACCCGCGCCCGAGCTCTGCCAGGCCCTACGCGCGGACCCGGCTGCCACCTCCGGTCTTGGCCGCCGCCTTGGGCAGGGCCATCTTGATCTCCTCGCGCAGGTCCTCGATCTTCGGGTAGCCCGAGTACTGAGCCGTCAGGCGGTACATCTCGCGCAGCCGGTCCCAGGTGCGGTGCGAGGAGTTCGAGCCCATCGACACCAGCGCCAACCGTGCGTACCGATCGGCCTGTTCGGGGTCGTCGGCGATGAAGCATGCCGAGGCCAGCGAGATGTAGTCGAAGATCTGCGAGCGGTCGCGGCCCTTGGACCGCAGATCGATCGCCTCTCGGGCATGGCGCTGGGCCGTGTTGGCGACGGACGCGTCGTGATCGGCGAGGGTGCGGAAGGCCAGGGCCTGCATGCCGTGCATGTCCGCCTCGTCGAACATCTGCATCCAACTCGGCGGTGGCACATCGCCCTTGTCGGAGACGAACAGATCCTCCGCGATGCCCAGTGTGCGGCGCATCGCCTGCCCCTTGCCCATCGACGCCTGCGCCCAGGCCTCGATGGTGTAGAGCATGGCCTGCGTGCGCGGCAGCATCTCCTCGCCCGAGCCCGACTGGGCGAGCTTCATCAGGTCGAGGGCGTCGTCGGGCCGGCCGAGGTGCACCATCTGGCGTGCGGCCCGGGACAGGGCCTCACCGGCGCGTGGCCGGTCGCCGCCCTCGCGGGCCGCGTGCGCGGCGATCACGAAGTACTTCTGTGCCGTGGGCTCCAGGCCGACGTCGTGCGACATCCAGCCCGCGAGGACGGCGAG
Organism: Streptomyces sp. NPDC033180; assembly: GCF_055577645.1. NCBI lineage: Bacteria > Bacillati > Actinomycetota > Actinomycetes > Kitasatosporales > Streptomycetaceae > Streptomyces > Streptomyces sp. NPDC033180. Next base: position 629,882 of record NZ_JBVIPU010000002.1, read on the forward strand.
ATTGGCAGCGACGCCCCACAGGCGCCGCTGGAGATGGTCGGGGTGTCGGTAGGCGAGCATGCCGCCCACTTCGTTGAGCTGTCCCACCACAGCCTTGCGCTGCAGCCCGCCGCCGCGTGCCGCGTCCCAGGCCCGGAACACCTCGACGGAGGTCTCCAGTTCCTCGATCTCCTGCGACCCGATGGGGGCAGCCTCATAGCGGTCGAACCCAGCGGGGTCGGCGTGCAGGGGATGGTCGGTTCGGGGAGCGTCGGCAGCGAGGGCCGGATCGGTGTGCAGCCAGTCGTGCATGGCGCCGGTCAGTGCGGAGCCGGCGGCGAGCGCGGCACCCGCGCCCACCAAGCCGCGTCGGTTGAGCATGAGGTCCATTCCCGTGAATTCGGTGAGGACCGCGGCTGTCCGTTCGGGCGCCCACGGCACGCCGTCGGGGTGCTCCACACCACCGTCGCCACGCCGTTTTCCCACGCGCCCGTGCCGGACCAGACCAAGATCCTCAATGGTCACGACACGGCCGAGACGCTCGGTGAACAGAGCCGCCAGAACCCGGGGCACGGGATCGCGCGGGATTTCTCCCATGTCGATCCAACGCCGTACCCGCGAGGTGTCGGTGGCCAGCTGCGGATGGCCCATGGCCGCCGCCTGCCGGTTCACCAGTCTCGCGAGCTCCCCCTTGGACCAGCCTGCCAGGCCGAACAGGTCCGAAAGTCGGGTGTTGGGTTGTCCGTTCACGTCAAGCCCCCAGGTTCTCGGCTGAGTTGACAGTAACCCTCTGTCAGTTGCTGAGCGACTATTCGCCAGGGTTCGCCAGGGTGCGCCACATGGTGTGCCAGGGGACGCCGGGTGTCAGGTAGGAATGCGCCACCCCGACCCGGACCACCGCGGGACATTCCCCAGGGTGCACCAAGGCGGCCGGGGCGGGAGGCGCCGCAATTCGCAGGCACACGAAGGGATCTGTATCGCCCATGTACACAGCATCGTCCTCCGTGTCCGCCCCGCCCCGGCCTCTGCACAGCCGACAGCCCGGCAGCGGCCCGTATCTGGAGCCCGCGCGCCCCGCGGCCGGGTCGCTCGGCGCCGGCCGGACGCGACGCGTTCCGGGGCCGGGCACGCAACCGCTCAGCGGGAGACTCGACTTGTCAGGCCCCCAGGGGGCGCAACTGCGCACCGCGATCGCCTCGGTGCACCGCATCTGTCCAGAGTTCAATCCGGTACAGGTGCTCCGCCGCAGCGGACGCACCGTACTGCTCGTGGGAACCACAGGACGCAGCACCGCGATCGCCAAGTGTTTACTGGACCACTCGCCGGTGTGGGCCGAGCAGATCCGGCACGAAATAGCTGCCTACCGCTCGTTCGTCCGGCACCGTCCTCCCGTCCGGGCCCCGCGGCTCATCGCCGCGGACCCCGAGGACTGCACGCTGGTGATCGAGCGGATGCAGGGGCGCGTCGCCGCGCTGTCCCGCCATCCCGTGGAGTCGCCGCCCCGCGCGGACGTGCGGTTGGCGCTCAACGCGATCCGTCACCTCAACCGGTGGCGTCCACCGCAGGAGTTGTTCGGCAGGCCCCTGGACTACGGCAAGCGGATCTCCCGCTTCCATGACCTCGGCCTGCTCACCGACCGGGACATGGGCGACCTGCAGAAGCTTCTGCACGGCATCGCGCACTCGGCCGGGCAGCACGGCACGTGGCAGTTCTGTCACGGTGACGCGCTGCTCTCGAACATCCTGCTTTCCCCCGCGGGCCCGGTGCTCGTGGACTGGGAGCACGCGGGCTGGTACCTGCCGGGCTATGACCTGGCGACGCTGTGGTCGGTGCTCGGTGACGCACCCGTCGCACGGCGCGAGATCAGTCAGCTGGCGCAGGAGCAGGGGCCGGCGGCGCGTGACGCGTTCCTGGTCAACCTGATGCTGGTGCTGACCAGGGAGATCCGTACGTACGAGATGGCCGTGCAGCGATCGATGCACGACGCGACCCCGACGGCACCGGGACCAGCCCACCCGAGTGCCGCGCCGTCCGGCGAGGAACAGCGGCTGCTGCTGAGGCGACTGCACGACGACTGCCAGCTGGCCCGCAGGGCCGTGCGCGCGGCGGTCGGTACTCGCTGACGGGGAGACAAGTCCGCAGTGCGCCTTGGACAGCGGCGCACTGCGGACTTGTCTATGCCCCCGGCTACTTCCGGGTGACTATGACGTGGTGAACTGCACCGCGTCTACGTCAAAGGAATTGTTCTGCGGCGACTTGAAGACCAGATACAGCTTGTGTGTGCCGGCCAGGGCTTCGACCGGCACGTCGGGTGTGGCCTGATAGGTGTCCCAGCCCCCGGTGTTGGGGACGGGTGTCGTGGCGAGCAGCTTGCCGTCGGGCGCGTCCGCACGCAGTTCGATCGAGCCGACGCCGTACGGCGAGGACAGCTTGTAGCTGACCTTGCTGACGCCTTCGACACTCATCGGGCTGTACGCGATCCAGTCGCCGTCACTGACGTCGCCGATGCGCTTGCCGTTCTCGGCGCCCTCCTGGGAGACGATGCGAGTACCTGACTGGTCGTCGTGGTACTCGGCCTGCTTGTGCTTGGGGTGCATGACGGAGCGGCCGTAGCCGGTGAGGGCACCGACGCCGTCGCCGCCCTTGTCGGTGTACTTCGCGTTGAGGACGTAGGTGAGGTCGGCTCCCTCGGGGTGACCGCCCAGGTCACCGGTGTCCACGGTGCCTTCGCAGCCGGGGATGTCGGTGGTGGGGTGCTCGTGGTCGTCGTGGCCGAGGGCCGGGTTGACGGTGACCTTGGAGCAGTCGATCGTGCCGTCCTCGGGGTCGGTGACCGTGACCTTGTAGGGGATCTTGTCGCCGAACTCGATGAGCTTGCCGTCGACCGGGGTCTCGACCTTCACCTTGGGTGCCGTGTTGCCCGCCGTGACGGGCACGTTGGCGTAGCCGGACTTACCGGTGGAGTCGGTGATCTTCAGCTGGGCGTTGAAGTCTCCCTTGGTGTCGTACGTGTGGGAGGGGTTGGCGTCGGTGGAGTCGTACGTGCCGTCTCCGTCGAAGTCCCAGGCGAAGGTGAGCGGATCGCCGTCCGGGTCCTTGCTGCCCTCGCTGGAGAAGTCGACCTTCAGCGGAACGGGGCCGTTGGTGGCTGACGCCTTGGCCTGGGCGAGCGGGGTGCGCTGCCCCTGGGCGTAGTCGATGCGGTAGAGACCGGAGTCGTTGTTGCCGCCGCCGAACTCGCTGCCCCACTCCAGGACGTACAGCGATCCGTCGGGACCGAAGGTCATGTCCATCGGCTTGGCGAACTTGGCCGACTTCAGGAAGTCGTTGATCTTCAGGAGCTTCCCGCCCTTGTCGAAGCGGATCTCCTTGACCGAGTCGCGGGCCCACTCGTAGAAGAAGCTCGCGCCCTCGAAGTAGGCGGGGAACTTGGTCTTGGAGGGGTTCTTGGGGTCGTAGTGGTAGACGGGACCGCTCATCGGCGCCGAGCCGCCCTCGCCCATCTCCGGGAACTCCTTGGACGCGCCGTAGCCGTACCAGATTTCGGGCTGCTGGATCGTCGGCAGGTCCTTCAGACCGGTGTTGTTCGGCGAGGGGTTGGTGGGCTTGGCGCAGTCGAACTTGGCGCCGACCTCCTGGGTGTCGGGGTTGTAGGGGGCGTACGCCTGGTTGTTGCCGTGGCAGAAGGGCCAGCCGAAGTTGCCCGCCTTCTTGATGACGTTGTACTCGACGAGGCCTTCGGGGCCGCGGTTGGTCTCGGGGGCGCCGCGGTCGGGACCGTAGTCGGAGGCGTGGACGTAGCCCGTCTTGGGATCGACGGTGAAGCGGAAGGGGTTGCGGAAGCCCATCGCGTAGATCTCGGGGCGGGTCTTCGCGGTGCCCTTGGCGAAGAGGTTGCCCTTGGGGATGGTGTAGCCGCCCTTGTCCGAGGGCTTGATGCGCAGGATCTTGCCGCGCAGGTCGTTGGTGTTGCCCGCGGTGCGCGCGGCGTCCAGCATCTGCTTGCCCGCGCGCCAGTCGAGCGGTGCGTAGCCCTGCCAGTTGGGGTCGAGGTTGGGCGGGACGTCGTCGCCGACTCCGAGGTAGAGCGTGCGGTTCGGGCCGAACTCGACGGCGCCGCCCGTGTGTCCGGGCTCGGGGAAGGTGCGGTCGCGGTAGGCGGGCACGTCCAGGAGCTTCTTCTCGCTGGCGAGGTCGAGGGTGTTGTCCGGCTTGACCGTGAAGCGGGAGAGGCGGTTGACGTCGTCCGTCGCCTTGGCCGGCGCGTAATAGAGGTAGATCCACCGGTTGGTGGCGAACTTCGGGTCGAGCTCCATGCCGACGAGGCCGTCCTCGCCGCCGGTGTAGACGTCGAGCTTGCCCGCCGTGGAGGTGGAGTGGCTCTTCGGGTCGAAGATCTTCACCTCGCCGCTGCGCTGGACGTAGAAGACCTTGCCGTCCTTGGCGACGTCCAGCTCCATCGGGTCGGCGGTGTTGTCGTCCAGTGCGGTCTTCTCGTAGCCGGACCAGACGGTGCCGCCGCAGTCGCCGGGCTTGTTGCCCGCGGCCCACTCGATACCGCCGAGCACGTGCTCGCGGAAGGCCGGCTCGGTGTACGACGCCTTGTCGTGGCCCATGGCGGTGGCCCAGACCTTGCCGCCCTCGGCGCTGCGGCACCAGGAGATGGGGTGGTCGGCGCCCATCTTGGAGCCGCCGGGGTCATACGTGGTCTCGTCGGCGGTGACCAGGACGTGCACGTCACCGCGGGGATTCTTGTCGAAGTTGTACCACTCCTCCGGGCGCTCCCAGCGCTCGGGAAGACCCTTGGTGGAGGGGTGCGCGCGGTCGGCGACCTTCGCGGTGCCCTTGAGGACGCCCGGTGAGTGGGCGGGCATGTGGGCGCCGGCGTTGATGAGGTCGTCCCACCAGGGGAAGGAGTCCTCGACGCCCATGTCGAGGGTGTTGTGCAGGGCGACGACGCCCTTGCCGCTCTTCACGTACGTCTTCATGGCGTCGCGTTGGGCGTCGGTGTCCCAGACCATGCCGGAGTTCTGCAGCATGATGATGACGTCGAAGTCCTTGAGCTTCGCGTCGTCGAAGACCGTCGCGTCGTCGGTCGTGACGAGCTCGAAGTTGTTCGCCGCCGCCTGCTCCTTGACCATCTGGACACCGGCCGGAATGGAGTCGTGGACGTAGCCGACGGCCTTGGTGAAGAGCAGCGCGCGGAAGGCTGGCGCCTTGTCGGCCGCGTTCGACGTGGCGGGCAGGAAGCCGACCGCGAGGAGTAGCGCCGCGACGATCGCGATCACCGCTTTTCGTACGGTTCTCGGATCGCGTAGTCGTCTTGTGTCGCGCACATGACAGTCCACGGGGGTGGTCCTCTCTGCTGGGAAGGACGGACGGACGTGCGGGATTGCCGGATGTCAGAGGGCGGTCGTCAGAGGGCGGCCACGGCCCGGCGCAGAAAGCCGAGCCCGCCGGTCGCGAGCGCGTCCTGGGTGGGCGCGAGGGGCCGCCAGACGGACGCGGCGACAGCGATGGCGTCGTTGTGGGCCGTGAACGACTCGATGCAGAGCGGCCCTCGGTAGCCGGACTCGCCCAGGGCTCGCAGGAAACCGGGCCAGTCGAGATGATCGGTGCCGGGGGCGCCGCGGTCGTTGGCGCACACCTGGACGTGGGCGATGCGGCCCGCCGCCGCGCGGACCGCTTCCGGCAGCGAGTGCTCCTCGATGTTCTGGTGGTACGTGTCCAGAGCGATGCCGATGGAATCCTCGGGCAGGCCCGCGAGGCCCTCCAGGGTCTGCGCGACGGTGTTGAACAGGCTCGTCTCGTAGCGGTTGAGTGGCTCGACGGCGATACGGACACCGGCGCGAGCCGCGTACTCGACGACCGGGGCGATGTGTTCCCGCCACTCCTCGTACGCCGCCTCGCGCGCGGCCCGGTCCATCCGCCACGTCCGGCCGACCGCCGCGTACACCGGACCCGCGATCGCGGGGGCACCGATCGCGTGGGCCGCGTCCACGCAGCGGCGGAGGTAGTCCTGGGTCGCGCGCAGGGTGCCCTGGTCCGCGCGGACCAGGTTCCGCTCGTCGGGCATGACGGCGACGACGACCGCGGGCGCCAGGCCCGTGGCGTCGAGCAGCTTGACCACCGCCGCGGGTTCCCAGTCGTCGGGCTGCTCCAGGGGCAGCTCCACGCAGTCGAAGCCCCAGGCCGCGAGCCGGGGCAGTGTCTCGCCGAGTGCCTCGGTGGTGACCGGCGACTGCCAGATCCAGGGGTTCGCGCCCAACTTCCAGGCGGTGTACGTCACTTCTTGCCTCCCCAGTCCTCGGGGAAGCCCGGCAGTTTCTGGCAGCCGCACATCGCGTAGTGCAGGGGCGGCATGCCCTCCTGGAGGTACTCGTCGAGGTTGTCCTGCGTGACCGTGGGCTGCGGCAGCTTCCACTCCTTGGGCACCTGTTCGCCGTCCAGGATGCGCAGGGCCGCGATGACCGGCGTACGCCACTGGAAGGTCGGATAGGTGGGGGCGATCGCGGTGAGGTCCTTGTCCTTCCACGCCTGGAGGAAGTCCTGCTGGTCCTCGCCGGTGATCGGCGGGACGTCGACGCCCGCGTCCTCGAAGGCCTCGACGGCGGCGACGGCCGTGGCGCCGGAGTCCATCCAGACGCCGTCGATGGAGCCGTGCCGGGAGATCGCGTCGGAGACGATCGACTTGGTCTTGGCGGGGTCGCCGTCGGTGAACTTGGTGTCCACAACGGCGAGTTGGCTCTTGTCGAAGGCCAGCTTCGCCGCCGACCAGCGGGTCTCCAGGACGTCCACGCCGGGCGAGATGCGCAGGGCGAGGATCTTGCCCTTGGGCTTGACCCTGTCGACGAGGAAGTCCGCGGCGACCGCGCCGTAGCCATAGCCGCCGATGGGGTTGACGAAGGTGACGGCGCAGTCGGTCTCCACACCCCGGTCGAAGACGATCACCGGGAGCTTGCCGCAGGCCTCCTTCACCGCGGGGGTGAGGGTGGCGGTGGTGTTCGGCGAGACGATGAGCGCGTCGCAGTCCTTGTTGCCCGCGAGTTCCTGGATGTCGGAGATCTGCTTGTCGTCCTTGCCCTGGGCGTCGAGGACCGTGAAGTCACTGATCTCCTTGTGGAGCTTCACCTCGGCCTTCATGTTCTTCAGGCCGACCTGGCGCCAGGGGTTGAAGACGCCGGCGTTGGAGAAGCAGAGGTGAGTGCCGCCCGAGCCCTTCTTCTCGTACTGGGCGGTGTCGGTCATCTCCGGTTCGAGCATCTGCTCCCAGGGCTTGGCGGCCGGTCCCTCGGGGGCCCCCTTGCCGAGCTTCAACTGGCGGTCGTACTCGGCCTGTTCGAAGAACTTGGAGGGTTTGTCGCCGTCCTTGTCGGAGCCGGCGGTCTGCGATGCCCCCGCGGGCGCGTCGGGCGGCGTGTCGCTGGAGCAGGAGGTGAGCAGGGCGGCGCCCGCGAGGAGCGCGGCGGCGGGTGCGAGGGCGCGTCTGTGGTTCACATGGATGTGCATCACGAGGGTCTGCCTCCCGAGGAGTGGGTACGACGGCGGCGCAGCCGGGACCAGTCGGCGGCCCCGAGCCCGACCGCGGCGATGACGATGACGCCCTGGACGGTGGACTCCAGGGCGCCCGATACGCCCTGCAGGTTGAGCAGCGTGAACAGAGCCTGCAGCGAGAAGGCACCCGCCATCGCGGCGACCACCCTGCCCCGGCCGCCGCCGAGCACGACCCCGCCGAGGACCACGGCGGTGATCGCCTCGAACTCGTAGCCGCGGCCCGCCTGCGCGGAGACCCCGGAGAAGCCGCCGACGAGGACGGCGGCGAGCGCCGCCGCCGCGCCGGACAGGACGAAGGCGATGACGCGGGCACGGTGCACGCGGACTCCCGCCAGGGCGGCGGCGCGTTCGCTGTCCCCGGTCGCCATCAACGTACGGCCGAAGTCGGAGCGCATCAGCAGGACGGCGACGACACCCGCGACGAGGCAGGCGAGGACCGCCCATGGCAGCCAGCCCATGGCGGTGCCGCGTCCCATCTGACGGAACCCCTCGGACAGTTGGCCGTGCGGGGAGCCGCCCGTCCAGAAGAAGACGGCGCCCTCCAGGATCAGCATCATGCCGAGCGTGGTGATGAAGGAGGGCACTCTCAGGCGGGTGGTGATCAGCCCACTGACGAGGCCCGTGGCCGCCCCGGCGAGCAGCAGGCCGGCCGTGATGAGCGGCCAGGGAGCGTGCGGGAACGAGCCGTACACCTCGGCCGCCGCGACGACGCCCGCGGTGACGATCGCCCCGACGGACAGGTCGAACTCGCCGCAGACGATGACCAGATACTGCCCGGCGGCGAGGATCACCAGGGGCGCGGCCCGCTTGACGAAGGCGAGGAAACGGTCGGGTTCGTAGAAGCCGGGGTCGGTGGCGGCGAGCGCCACGAGCAGCACGACCAGGAGCGCGTAGACGGGCGCACCGGTGCCGAGTGAGCGGACAACGCGCTTGTACGGTGCTGGTGTTGGGGCCTTTGCCGTGGAGCCCGTCTGGCTGCTCATGCGGACCTCCTGCTGCCGCGCCGTGCGTAGAGGGCGACGGCGGCGATGATGACGACGCCGCGGACGACGTTCTTGAAGAACGGGTCGACGCTGAGCTGGTTGAAGACGGAGTCGAGCACGGCGAGCACGAGGACACCGCCGAGCGTGCCCGCCACTCCCCCGCGCCCACCCGCGAGTACGGTGCCGCCGAGCACGACGGCGGCGATCGACTCCAGGTCGTAGCGGGCTTCGGTGCCCGCCCAGGGGGCGCCCGCGCCGAGCCGTGAGGCGAGGAAGAGGGCGGCGGCGCCCACGCAGAGCGAACACAGCACGTGGGCGGCGATGATCGTGCGGCGGGTACGGACGCCGGAGAGCCGGGCCGCGTGTTCGTCGCCGCCCGTGGCGTACAGATGGTGCCCGAAGCGGGTGCGGCGGGTGATCAGCCACATCGCGGCGGCGATGGCCGCGAGCAGGAAGAGCGAGACCGGGATCGGGCCCATGCGGTCGTAGCCCAGATGCTGGAAGGAGGCGGGGACCTTGCCGGCCGGGCCCGTGTAGTTGTCCTCGATCCAGCCCCGCAGGATGAACGCGGTGCCGAGCGTCGCGATGAACGCGTTGACCTTGAGCCCGGTGACGATGAGGCCGTTGGCGAGTCCGACGGCCGCTGACAGGGCGAGGACGGCGAGCACCGCGGTGACGACGCTGCCGTCCTCCATGGTGGTGGCGGCGACGAGTGTGCCGAGGCTGATCAGGTACGCCACCGACAGGTCGAGGGACCCGGTGAGGATGACGGCGGTCTGGCCGACGGCGACCAGGCCGAGGGCGACGCAGTTCTGCAGGATGCCGACGACGTTCGAGAGCGTGAGGAAGTCGCCGCCGCGCGCGGCGACCACGATCCAGCCGAGCACGGTGACAGCTCCGGCCGCGAGCCAGACGCCGACGGCGGGGTCGGTGAGCCTGCTGCGGCTGGGGGCACGGGTCTTCAGGGAGGCGGGCGGTGGGGCGACGGTGGTGCCGGTGGTACCGCTCACGCGACGGAATCCTTTCCGGACAGGGCGCTCGGGTCTCCTGGCGGGGCGGCCGAATCTCCGGGCGGGCCGGTCGTGGCGAGCCGCATCACGTCCTCCTCGGCCGCCCCCGGCGGCAGTTCACCGGCGATGCGGCCTTCGGACATGACGAGGATGCGGTCGCTCATGCCGATGAGTTCGGGCAGTTCGGACGAGATGATCAGGACGGCGATGCCCTCGCGGGCCAGTTCGCGGACGAGAGTGTGGATGGCGGCCTTGGCGCCCACGTCGACGCCTCGGGTCGGTTCGTCGAAGAGCAGGACGCGGGGACGGGTGGCGAGCCACTTGGCGATGACGACTTTCTGCTGGTTGCCGCCGGAGAGGAAGCGGGCCTCCAGGTCCTCGCCACGTGCCTGGAGCCGCACCCGCTCCAGGAGCTCGGTGAGTTCGCGGGCGGCGGGCGGCTCCGATCGGGCCGGTACCGCGCGGGTCACGAGCAGGGCGTTGTCGCGCACGGACTGGCGCAGGGCGAGCCCCTCGGCCTTGCGGTCCTCCGTCACCAGGGCGATCCCGGCGCGGATGGCCTGCCGCGGGGTGGTGGGCCGCAGGGCTTCGCCACCCACCGTCATCGTCCCGCCGCTGAACGGGGCGGCGCCGAACAGGGCCCGCGCCAGGGAGGTACGGCCGGAGCCTTCGAGGCCCGCGATGCCGGTGACCTCGCCGGCGCGCAGCGTCAGGTCGATGCCGCGGAGCCGGTCGTTGCCGCCGCCGGTGACGGTGAGGCGTACCTCTCCGATGTCGCCGGGTTGGGCGCGTGGCGGGTAGTAGGCGCTCAGCTCCCTGCCCACCATGGCGCGGACGACCTGGTCGGTGTCGGTGTCCTGGGTGCGGACGGTCGTGACGTGGCGGCCGTCCTTCAGCACCGTGATCCGCCGGGAGAGTTCGAAGACCTCCCGCAGGCGGTGCGAGATGTACAGGATGCCGAGGCCACGGGCCGCGAGCCGGCGTACGAGGTCGTGCAGGAGGCCCGCCTCGTGATCGGCGAGTGGCGCGGTCGGTTCGTCCATGACCAGGACGCGGACGTCGGATGCGAGCGCCTTGACGATCTCGACGGTCTGCTGCCGCGCGACGGACAGATCGCGGACGTACGTGCGCGGAGTGATGCCCGATACGCCTGCCTCGGCGAGGAGTTCGGCGGTGCGGGCCTCCATCGTGCGTCGGTCGACGAGGCCGTAGCGGGTCGGCTCGCGGCCCAGGAAGACGTTCTCGGCGACCGTGCGGTGCGCGAGCAGCGCGAACTCCTGGTGGATGATGCCGATTCCGGCGGCCTGGGCCTGCGCGGGATGACTGAAGGAGTGCTCCGTTCCGTCGAGCACGATGGTGCCCTCGTCCGGGACGTGTTCGCCGGCGAGGACCTTCATCAAGGTGGACTTGCCCGCGCCGTTCTCGCCGACCAGCGCGTGCACCTCGCCGGCGGCGAGGTCGAGCGATACGCCGTGCAGCACACGCACTCCGAGAAAGCTCTTGGACACCCCGCGCATCGCCAACATCTCTTGCGTCGCCTGCATCGCCTGCACCCTCGGCTCCTTCGGCAGCGGTCTGCAGAGCAATGTGATGAGGGAGCTTTGACCTGTCAAGAGCCCAAGCAGCTTTCTCTGCAGGCGAGTTGACGGCCACTTAGGTCGATCGCCGAACAGCATCGGCCTTGTGAGCAGCGAAACTCGTCCCTATGGTGACTGCCATGTCTGGAGCGCCGGATCACCCCGATTCCGTACCGTCCACACCGTCCTCACCCGGTGAAGTCCTCGCCCTGCTCCGTACGGGGGCGGTGGAGACCCGCGCCGATATCGCCCGTCTGACGGGGCTCGCTCGGTCGACGGTGTCGCAGCGGGTGGACGCGTTGATCGCGCACGGCTTCGTCACGGAGGAGGCCGACGGCGGTTCCACGGGCGGCCGGCCACCGCGCCGGCTGCGTCTGCGCACGCGCGAACATGCGGTGGCAGGAGTCGACTTGGGGGCGTCGCACTGCCGGGTCGCCCTGATGGACATCGGCGGCGAGATGCTCGCGCTGCGCGAGGACCCGCTCTCCATCGCGGACGGCCCGCAGGAAGTTCTCGGCCATGTCGAACGGACGCTGCACACCCTTCTCGATGAGGCGGCACGCGACCCCGCCTCGCTGCAGTCCATCGGGGTCGGGGTGCCGGGACCCGTGGAGTTCTCGACGGGCCGCCCGGTGGATCCCCCGATCATGCCGGGCTGGCATCAGTACCCCATTCCCGAGTTCTTCGCCGAGCGGTTCGGGCCACGCGCCCTCGTCGACAACGACGTGAACGTGATGGCGCTCGCCGAGCAGCGCCGAGCCTTCCCGGACACGCGCTATCTGCTCTACATCAAGGTGGGCACGGGCATCGGCTGCGGCATCGTCGCCGACGGCCGGCTGCACCGGGGTGCGCAGGGCAGTGCGGGCGACATCGGGCACATCCGGGTGGGCGACATCGAGGATCCCTGCCGGTGCGGCAACTCCGGGTGCCTGGAGGCGGTGGCGGGCGGCGCGGCGATCGCACGCAAACTCTCCGGGCTCGGCCTGCAGGCGACCTCGGGCAGCGATGTCGTACGCCTGGTGAAGTCCGGCAACCGCGACGCCGTCCGCATGGTGCGCGAGGCGGGCAGAGCGGTGGGCGAGGTGCTCGCGGGCCTGGTGAACTTCTTCAACCCGGACACGGTGGTGGTCGGCGGAGTGATGGCCGCCGTCCACGATCAACTCCTGGCGGGCGTACGGGAAGCGGTGTACCGCCGCTCGCACCCCTTGGCCACCCATGTGCTCCGCATCGAGCCGAGCCGCACCGGCGAGAACGCGGCGGCGATCGGCGCGGGCATCCTCGCGGTCGAGCACGCGCTGTCCCCGCGGCAGGTGGACCGGGCCCTGGCGGGCGCGGCCCGGTGAATGCCGTCGGAGCGCGGCCGTACACCCCACCCCGGCCCGCGAAGACGGGCAAGCACCTCGTGCCCCTCAGATCCCGTCCTCGGAGGTGAGCTCCTCGCACAGCGACCAGACCGCTTCGCGCGTACGGGGGTCCTCGGCGAAGTCCGGCCACCGGACCCGGCGGCACTTGGCGTTGAAGTAGGCGCCGGTGACGTGCGCGACCTCCGGGCTCGCCGCCAGGTGGATGCTGGACCTGGCGGGCCTGGCGAGATCCGCGAGCAGGATCGGGCCGAGCAGCCGGACGAGGGGCGCGGCGGGGCGGTACGCCCAGGGGAAGGCACTCATCGGGGTGGACTTGTTCCCCGGTGTGTAGGCGTGGCCGGGATAGGCCACGTTGATCGTGACCGTGCCGCCCTCGGTCCGCCGGGCGTGTTCGTAACTCATCGCCATGAGCGCGGCCTTGGTGTGGTTGTACTGGCCGAAGGTCCAGCCGACGAAGGTCTTCTGCGCCTGGAGGTTGCCGGGGTCGACCGGGCCGCGCGGGATACCGCCCGTGAGGTTGATGACCCGGGCGGCTGGCGCCTTCTCCAGCTGGGGCATGAGGCACCGGGTGAGGAAGAAGGGCGCGAGGACGTTCGCGGCGAAGGCGGTCTCCACACCGTCGGCGGTCAGGCGACGAACGGGCGGGTTCATGCCGAAGTTGTTGACGAGGACGTCGATCCGGTCGAAGCGAGCGCCCACCTCGGCGACCACCCGGTGCAGGCCTTCGCGCAGCGTGAGATCTGCCGCCACCGTCTCCACGGAACCGCTCCCGGCCTCGCGCGCGATCTCGCGCGCCGCCCGGGCGGCCCGTTCGGGGTCACGGCCGACGAGGATCACGTCGGCTCCGCGCCGCGCGAGTCCCCGGGCCGTCTCCTTGCCGATCCCTCCCGTACCACCGGTGACCAGTGCCGTTTTGCCGCGTAAGGACGTCATACCGCCTCCTGTGATGGGCTGCGCTCCCAAAACACGTCACTCGGTGACACGTTAGGCAGTGGGTGAAGCAAAGTAAACTCCGGTGCATGGGAAGCGGAGAGAGTGCAGAGCAGCCGGAGACCGGTGGGCTGCGCGCCCGGGCCCGGCGTGCCATGCGGGCCGAACTGGCGTCACTGGCACTGGAGTTGTTCGCCGCGCGGGGTTTCGACGAGACGACCGTGGAGGACATCGCGCACGCCGCGGGTCTGTCGAAGCGAAGCTTCTTCCGGTACTTCCCGTCCAAGGAGGATGTGGTCTTCGGCGCCGTGGAGTCGATGGCGGACGACGTCGCCGACGAGGTACGCGGACGGCCCGACGGCGAGGCGCCCTGGGACTCCCTCCATCAAGTGCTTCGGGCATGGCAGGAGCGGATCCATGTCTCCGGACGGCAGTTGGCCGAGCTCGCCCTCATCGACGCGACGCCGTCGCTGCGCGCACGGCTGCACCAGAAGCGGGACGCCATGCGGGCCCAGGTAGCCGAAGCACTCGCGGAACGGCGGGGCGCGAAGCTGGACCTGTTCAGCGCCGACGTCCTCACCGCGGCGGCCACCGCGGCGCTCGACGCGGCGGACCGGGAGTGGCTGCGCTCGGGCGGCACGGCGGACCGCGGCGTCCTTGTCGACCGGGCGTTCGCGACACTGCGCCCCTGAGCCGGGCCCGTGCTGCTCATTGGTCCAATCCAGTGACGCGTCGCAGGCCGCGCCGCCTGCCGGGGAGAAACCCGCCGGGACCGGCGCTGACATGGGAAATTCCTTGCCCTGGGCATGATTGACGGATCGTCGGAGAGCCGGTACCACTGACGCACGCCCGGCCCCGCACGCCCCATCACGCTTCACCGTCCCAGGAGGCTGCATTGCGAGGATCCGCCACCGCCCGCACCCCTGCCGCGCGCAGACGCGCCATCAGGACCGCGGGCGCCCTTGTCTCCGCCGGTCTGCTGCTTCCGCTGCTCGGTGCCGCGCCGTCCGCCCCGTCCTCGTCGTCCTCGTCGCCCGCCTCGTCGCCGGACGCGCTGCAGGGTGCCTTCGCTGCCGCGGCCGCCGAATACCGCGTCCCGCAGAGCGTGTTGCTCGGAGTGTCCTACCTGCAGTCCCGCTGGGACGCGCACGGCGGCGCCCCGAGCGTGAGTGGCGGCTACGGCCCGATGCACCTCACCGACGCGCGCACCGCCGTCGCCGGCACCCCGCACCACAGCGAGGGCGATGAAGATCCGCGCGGCGACGCGTCACGCGGCGTGCTGAAGCCGAGGGAGTTCACGACTGAGGTGCCGGAGAACTCCGAACTGCCGGCCCGGCTCAAGACCCTGCCCCGCGCCGCCGAACTCAGCGGGCAGTCCGCCGAGAAGCTGCGCACCGAACCGGCCGCCAACGTACGCGGCGGCGCCGCCCTGCTCGCCGCCGCGCAGAAGAAGCTCGGCAAGCCGCTGAGCGACGACCCCGCCGACTGGTACGGCGCGATCGCCCGCTTCTCCGGAGCCGACGACCGGGCCACGGCGGCGACGTACGCCAATGACGTCTTCGCCGTCATCCACGACGGCCAGGAGCGCACCACGGACGCCGGGCAGCGCGTGGCGCTCGCGGCGGTCAGCGGCCTGAAGGCGGATGCCTCGCAGGTACGGGGCATGGGGCTGCGGAAGGCCCCCGAGGGCGAGACCGAGTGTCCGTCCACCGTGTCGTGCGAGTGGATCCCGGCGCCGTACGAGGAGTTCAAGGACCCGAACGGCAACGACGACTACGGCAACCACGACCTGTCGAACCGGCCGGGGAGCCAGAGCATCGACACGATCGTCATCCACGACACCGAGGGCCGCTGGGAAGGCGTCCTGAACATGGTGCAGGACCCCACATACGTGTCCTGGCAGTACACCCTGCGCTCCACCGACGGCCACATCGCCCAGCACGTGAAGGCCAAGGACGTCGCCTGGCACGCCGGCAACTGGTATGTGAACTCCAAGTCCATCGGCCTGGAGCACGAGGGCTTCCTGACGGCGCCCGACACCTGGTACACGGAGGCGATGTACCGCTCGTCGGCACGCCTCGTGAAGTATCTGTCGAAGAAGTACGACATCCCGCTGGACCGTCAGCACATCATCGGGCACGACAACGTCCCGGGCACGCTGCCGTCGACGATCGCGGGGATGCACACCGACCCCGGCCCTTACTGGGACTGGCAGCACTACTTCACACTGATGGGCAAGCCGTTCAAGCGGACGGCGGGCCCGAACGGCGGTCTGGTGACGGTGGCGCCGGACTACTCCGAGAACCGGCCTCAGTACACGGGCTGCGTCAAGCCCGGCGAGAAGTGCGAGCCGCACGGTTCCGCCGCCGTGCGCGTCCACACCGAGCCGCGTGACGACGCGCCGCTCATCAAGGACATCGGCCTGCGGCCCGGCGGCGGCGACTCGACGACCGGCGTGAACGACACCGGCGCGCGCCTGTCCACCGGCCAGCAGTACGCGCTCGCCGACCGCGAGGGCGACTGGACCGCCGTCTGGTACCTGGGCCAGAAGGCCTGGTTCAAGAACCCGAAGAAGCAGCCGACGGCCGTCGACGCGAAGGGGCTCGTGGTGACCCCGAAGGGCGACGCCGCGGAGATCCCGGTGTACGGGCGTGCCTACCCGGAGAAGGAGGCGTACCCGGCGGGCGTCCCGGTGCAGCCGGTCACGCCGCTGCCGTACAAGCTCCTCGCGGGACAGAAGTACGCGATCGGCGACAAGGTGCCGGGCGAGTACTTCTACGCGCCGACGTTCGACACGGCGCCGCACAAGGTGGTACGCGGCAAGGACATGTACTACGAGGTCCAGTTCGGGCACCGCGTGGCGTATGTCCGGGCTGCCGATGTGCGGGTGGTGCGCTCGGGCTCATAAAGCCGTCGAGGACGGTCGGGGGCCGGGTCCGCGTGGGGGCGGGCCCGGCCCCGACGCGTGAGCCGGCCGGCTCTCGTGCGCGAGCGGACTCAGTCGAGGACGTACCGCTGTCCGGCCCGCGCCTTGAAGGTCTTCTCGCCGCCCTTCAACAGGCCGCTGCGCACGGTGAGTTCACGGGTGCGCGAGGCCGTGAGCACGATGCGGGTGGCCCGTCCGCCCGACCACTCGACGTCGAGGCGTGCCCCACCGCGCGCCCGCAGGCCGCGCACCGACCCCTCGGGCCAGCTCGCGGGCAGCGCGGGCAGCACCTCGATGACGTCGAACTGGCTCTGCAGGAGCATCTCCACGATGCCCGATGTCGCCCCGAAGTTACCGTCGATCTGGAACGGCGGATGGGTGTCCCAGAGGTTCGGCAGCGTCGAGGACTTGAGCTGCTCTCCGAGCATCTTGTGCGCGTGGTCGCCGTCGCGCAGCCGCGCCCAGAAGTTGACTTTCCACGCCTTGGACCAGCCGGTGCCGCCGTCGCCGCGCGCGGTGAGGGAGACCTTCGCGGCGTCGGCCCACTTGCTGCCCGGCTCGATCTGGCGCCCGGGGTGCAGGGCATAGAGGTGGGAGACGTGCCGGTGGTCGTCGGTCCTGGAGTCCACGTCGGCCTTCCACTCCTGGAGCTGCCCCCAGGAACCGACGCGCAGGCCGGGGTCGAGCTTGCCGAGGGTCTTGTCGAGCTCGGCACGGAACGCGGCCGAGTCACCGAGCACGCGTGCGGCCTCCAGGGTGTTGCTGAGCAGGTCGTGCACGATCTGCTGGGCCATGGAGTCGCCCGCGGTGAAGTCGCCGTGCTCGGGCGAGTAGCTGGGGGTGACGACGAGGGTGCCGTCGCGGAGGTCGGTACGGAGGTTGTCGAGCCAGAACTCGGCGGCTTCCTTCATCGCCGGATACGCGGTGGAGCGGAGGTACTCCGTGGAACCGCCGAAGCGGTAGTGCTCGTAGAGCTGCGCGGTGAGCCAGGCCGCGGCCTCGGGGAACCAGAAGGAGGTCGACCAGTCGTGGACGCCGGTGAAGCCGTAGGGGTTGGTCTCGTTGTGCACCACCCAGCCCCGCGAGCCGAACATCTCCTTCCCCGTACGCCGCCCCGGCGCGCGCAGTGCCTCGACGAAGCGGTCGTAGGGGGCGGTGGTCTCGGCGAGGTTGGCTGCCTCGGCGAGCCAGTAGTTCATCTGGAGGTTGATGTTGGTGTGGTAGTCGGCCGACCAGGGCGGGGTGGTGCTGTTGTTCCACACGCCCTGGAGGTTCGCGGGCAGCGAGCCCGCGCGGGATGAGGCGATGAGGAGGTAGCGCCCGTACTGGAAGAAGAGGGCTTCGAGCGCGCGGTCGGCCGCGCTTCCACCTGCGCCGTATCCCTTGAGCAGCTGGTCGGTCGGGACGTCCGCCGGCGCGCTCTGGCCGATGTCGAGGGCGACCCGCCCGAACAGGTCGCCGTGGTCGCGCAGATGGCGGGCGCGGATCGCCGCGTGCCCGTCGGCGATGGCCTTGTCGACGGTGCGGGCGACGCGAGCGTGCGGGTCGTCGCCGCGGTAGTCGGGGTAGGTGTCGGCGTAGTCGGTTCCCGCGGCGAGGGCGAACCAGACATGATCGGCTCCGCTGACGGTGATGCTGCCGTCCGCGTTCGCCGTGCGCGTACCACCTCGGTGCACGACGCGCAGCTGCGCCTCGAACTTGAGGCCGTTGTCGGCGAGTTCACCACGTACGGCGATCCGGTCACCTTCGGCCTTCGCGGTGAAGTCGGCGCGGGGCGAGGTGTGGCGCAGGGTGCAGGTGACGCTCGCGGGGCGGTCGGCGGCCAAGCTCCCGACCAGCACGCCGTCGGGGTGGGAGGCGAAGAACTCCCGCTCGTGGCGCACCTGTCGGTGGGTGTACGTGACGGTCGCGAGGCCCCCGCGGAGATCGAGGGCACGGCGGTACGTGGCGTCGGGCGCGTCCGGGGCGCCCGCCATGTCGAGGTGCAGATCGCCGAAGGTCTGGTGGGCGCCGTAGCCGCGGCGGGGCTGGCCGAGGTCGGCGGCGACCGCGTCGGGGGCGAGCCCGCCCTTCTCGTCCAGTTCCTCGCGCACGGCGTCGAGTGCGCCGGGTCTGGCCTCGCGCCAGTTGCCGTGGTCGTAGCCCTCGTGGGAGCCGGGGCCGCCGGTCCACAGGGTCTTCTCGTTGAACTGGAGGCGCTCGGAAGCGAGGGTGCCGAAGACCATGGCGCCGAGTGCGCCATTGCCGATGGGGAGGGCCTCGCGCTCCCAGTCGGCGGCGGGCTTCGCATACCAGAGCAGCGATTCATCGGAGGTGTCGCGCCTGTCATGTCGCCCCTCGGCTGCGGCCACCGTACTGGAGAGCACGCCTCCGCCCGCCGCCAGAACGGTCGCTCCGCCTACGGCGGACTTCATCGTGGTTCTTCGCGAGATCCCGGGAGTCATGACCGGTCACGTTAAAAGTCCGATGACTCGCCTGGCAAGGCGCATGACAAAACCCACCCCTCCGACAGCAGGGGTGGGTGCGTGGCCCTCGGTCGTACCGGGTGTGTCAGCCCTGCTGGAAGAGCTCAGCGGGCAGCGGCTTCAGGAGGGCGTACAGATCGTCGGTGATCGGCCGGTCCCAGGCGGCGATGGTGACCAGGACGCCGTCGCTGCGGTCGAACTGCACGCAGGAGATGCGGCTTTCGGAGAGCTTGAGGCGGCGCACGATCAGGAGGTTGTCGCCCTGCATCACCGGCATGTCCTCGGTGGTGACGACGGTGACCTCCTCGTCGTTCTCCAGCGCGAGCAGCAGCTGGGCGACCTCGAAGGGCACCTCGTCGTCGGCGATCTCGCGCGCCGGTGAACCCTCGGGCAGATTGCCGATGATCATCGCGGGGCCGCGCCCGCCGAAGAGGTCGTAGCGCAGGAAGACGCCCTGGCAGCTGCCGTCGGGGGCGGGCAGCAGACCCGCGCCGAGGTTGCCGGGCCAGTCACCCGGGTCCATGGCCAGGACATCGAAGTCCGGACCAGCGGGAGTGGCGGAGCTGCGGCGGCGGAGGAAGGACATGCGCCAATGGTACGTGGCCCGCGGCGCTTGTCGGCGCGGGGGCGGCGCCGGTCCGCGCGGGGGCGGCCGGAGGGCGAGCCGGTGTTCAGCGCGAGGTCAGCGGGGCCGGTGGGGCGCGAGCGCGGCGGCGAGGGCGAGGTGGACCAGAGCGGTCCGTTCCCCCTTTCCGGCAGACGACGGACAGCGCGGAGCGACCGGACGACTGCCCGCTCGTCGGTGTGCGGCTTCTCGGCGATGCGCGGCGTTGCTCCGCGACGCGCGCGGCAGGCTCGCCGCGGGCGGTGAGCGCCCCGGCGCGCTCGCCGGGGGGGCGCCTCCGTATCGGCGCTGTACGGCGGACGGGACGCGGCCGCGGCCGACGCCGGCTTGTCACGGACCCGATCGTCCTCGCCTCTGAACTCCTCGGCGGGTGCGCGAAGTTCGCCCGGGTGGTCGGCGATGACGAGCAGGAGCGGTGGGGCCTCCGCCCACCCGGGGCCCGGGAGCCCGGGAGCCCGGGAGCCGATGCGGCCACCGCGGTGCGGTTGGCTACGGTCATGCACTCCGACGAAGGGCTCCCCACGTGACGGTCGGCACCGGGAACGTACTCAACTACTGGCACGGCGGCCTGAGCGACGTCCCCGACGAGGTGTGGCGCCACCCGTCCCTGGAGGTCCTGCTCCTCCCCGACAATGAGCTCACCCGGCTCCCCGCCCGGATCGGCACCTTGGCCTCGCTGCACACCCTGGACCTGGGCCACAACCACCTGACCGAGCTTCCGCCGGAGCTCGGCGACCTGACGGCCCTCAGCCGCTTCCTCTACGTCCACGACAACCGCCTCACGTCGCTTCCGGA
Source organism: Streptomyces sp. NPDC033180 (assembly GCF_055577645.1). Classification (NCBI taxonomy): domain Bacteria; kingdom Bacillati; phylum Actinomycetota; class Actinomycetes; order Kitasatosporales; family Streptomycetaceae; genus Streptomyces; species Streptomyces sp. NPDC033180. Next base: position 650,090 of record NZ_JBVIPU010000002.1, read on the forward strand.
GACCCTCGGCAACCTGACGCGGCTGACGTACCTCAACGTGGGTGAGAACCGGCTGACGACGCTGCCGGACACACTGGGCTCACTCGACGCCCTGGTGGAACTGCGCGCCCAGCACAACCACCTGACCTCGATGCCTTCGTCACTCGGCGCCCTGACGTCCCTGCGTGAAGTGTGGCTGCGCGGCAACCGCCTCTCGTCGCTGCCCGCCTCGGTGGGCCGTCTCGGCGAACTGCGCGAACTGGATCTGCGCGAGAACGAGTTCGCGACGGTGCCGGAAGCTCTGCGCGACCTGCCCCTGCTGCGGAGGCTCGATCTGCGGACGAACCGCCTGCGGGAGCTCCCGTGGTGGCTCGGCGATCTGCCCGCCCTGGAGAAGCTCGACCTGCGCTGGAACGAGGTCGCCGTGCCGCAGGAACTGATGCGGAGGCTGGAGGGGCGGGGGTGCGTGGTGCTGCGGTGAGTATCGGCGATTGGCCGGGGGAGCGGGAGCCGTTTCTAGCGGTGTTCCGGAGGCACCACGGCCACCGCGCCCTTCGCATGCAACAGCACCGCGTTGGTCACCGATCCCATCAGTCTCCCCAGTGGCATCCGGCTCTGGTGGCGTCCCACCACCACGAGCTCCGCCTCCCGCGACGCGTCCACAAGGAGACCCGCCGCGTCCCCCGGCAGTACCTCCTTCTCGACGCGCACCTTCGGACTGCGCTCCTGGAAGGGCGCGAGCTGCTCGCCCGCGAGCTCCGTGTACCGCGCCGCGGTCGCCGCGTCCGCTTCCGCCGAGGTCACGAAGTCACCGGTGGACGTGTAGACGAGGACGGGCCCCGGGTAGGCGCAGACGACCCGGAGCACCGCGCCCCGCAGCGCCGCTTCCACGAAGGCGAAGCCGATCGTGTCCTGGTGCGGCGAGAGCGGATCGAGCCCGAGCACCACGCACGGCTCGGCCCCCGCCGTGAGCTCCTCGTCCGGCCTCACCACGACCACGGGGCACGCCGCCTCCCGCGCACACGCGAGACCGTTCGAGCCGAGCAGCAGACTGGCGAAGCCGCCGCGCCCGCGCGACCCGAGCACCAACAGCTGTGCCTCGTCGCCGAGCGGCGTGATGTCCCGCCCCGGGGCGCCCTCCACGATCTCGACCGTCAGCGGAGGCAGATCCGCCCGCCCCTGCAGGGCACCGCGGACCCGGTCGATGACCGGGTCGGCGTCCGGGCGGTGGTCGAGGGTCGGCATGTGCGGACCATCGGCCAGCGGCATCGCGTACTGCCGCACGTGCACGATCCGCAGCGGCGCGTTCCGCAGCCGTGCGGCGGTCAGCGCCCATTCCAGGGCGTGGTCGCTGCCGGCCGACCCGTCGACGGCCACCACGACAGGCAGGTCGAGGGCCGGGGCGGGTTCGGCCTGGGCGGGTCCAACGGGCGCGTCGTCACTCACGGCTTCCTCGTCTCCGGCGCAAGGCCAAGGTGGGCCGGCTCCGCTTGCGGCCCCGGCCCCGTGCGGGAGGCCGGCCGAAGGCGGAGTCCGACGTCACCAGGTCAGCACGGCACAAGCCGCGAGCGGCCGCGACAACCGGAGACGAGGGTCCACAACGCCCCACACGGCCTACGTCAGGTCGAACTCCCCCGCCCGCGCGCCGTGCACGAACGCTCCCCACTCCGCCGGTGTGAAGATGAGGGACGGGCTCTCGGGGCGGCCGGCGTTGCGCATCGCGATGAAACCTTCGACAAAGGCGATCTCCACATCACCCCGCCCCTCGCTGCTCGATTGCCAGTCCGCTGTGCTGAGGTCGAGCTCCGGCTTGTCCCAGCCCGCGAGCGGGCGCTGCTGACCTGCGAGCGGATGCTGCTGAATGGTGCCTTCGGCCACGTCCGTGCTCCTCCCGATGCGTCGTCCGCCCGCCAGCCTAGCTTTCGGTTCCGGTACCGGACAGGCCGCGGAAGGAGGAGGGCCGCCTGTCCGGCACGACACACCCGTCACGTGGTGGGCGGCTCCGCGCCGACCAGCCACATGGAGAAGAACTGCGAACCGCCGCCGTAGGCGTGCCCGAGCGCCCTGCGGGCCCCGTCGATCTGGTGCTCACCTGCCTGGCCGCGCACCTGAAGTGCCGCCTCGGCGAACCGGATCATGCCCGAGGCGCCGATGGGATTGGTGGACAGGACGCCGCCCGACATGTTGACGGGCAGATCGCCGTCCAGCTCCGTCACGCCCGACTCGGTCAGCTTCCAGCCCTCGCCCTCCTCGGCGAAGCCCAGGTTCTCCAGCCACATCGGCTCGTACCAGGAGAACGGCACGTACATCTCGACCGCGTCGATCTCGCGCCGCGGGTCGGTGACCCCCGCCTGCCGGTAGACGTCGGCGGCGCAGTCCTTGCCGGCCTGCGGCGACACGAAGTCCTTGCCCGCGAAGAGCGTCGGCTCGCTGCGCATCGCGCCGCCGTGCATCCAGGCGGGCGGCCGGGGCGAACGGGCCGCGCCCGCACGGCCGGTGAGGATCATCGCGCAGGCTCCGTCGGAGGACGGGCAGGTCTCGGAGTAGCGGATCGGGTCCCAGAGCATCGGCGACGCCTGGACCTTCTCCAAGGTGATGTCCTGCTCGTGGAGATGGGCAAAGGGGTTCTTGAGGGCGTTGCGGCGATCCTTGTAGGCGACGAGCGAGCCGACCGTGTCGGGGGCGCCGGTGCGTCGCATGTACGCGCGCACGTGCGGGGCGAAGAAGCCGCCCGCGCCCGCGAGGAGCGGCTGCTGGAAGGGGACGGGCAGGGAGAGCCCCCACATGGCGTTGGATTCCGACTGCTTTTCGAAGGCGAGGGTGAGTACGGTGCCGTGGACGCGGCCCGCGATCAGGTTCGACGCGACCAGCGCCGTGGACCCGCCGACGGATCCCGCCGTGTGGACGCGCAGCATCGGCTTGCCCACGGCACCGAGCGCGTCGGCGAGGTACAGCTCGGGCATCATGACGCCCTCGAAGAAGTCCGGCGCCTTGCCGATGACGACGGCGTCGATGTCCGCCCAGGTCAGTTCCGCGTCGTTCAGGGCGGCTTGGGCGGCCTCGCGGACGAGGCCGGCGATCGAGACGTCCCGCCGGGCGGCGACGTGTTTGGTCTGGCCGATCCCGACGACGGCCACGGGCTCCTTGCCCGCCCCACTCACCCCACTCATCACGACTCTCCTTCGAGGACGGCGACCAGGTTCTGCTGCAGGCAGGGGCCGGATGTGGCGTGTGCGAGGGCCCGGTCCGACTCGCCCCGGTGGATGCGGGCGGCGGCCTCACCGAGCCGGATCAGACCGGCGGCCATCATGGGGTTCGCGGCAAGCGCGCCCCCGGACGGGTTCACCCAGACGTCGTCGCCCAGCTTCAGCGCCTTGCGCAGGACGACCTCCTGGGAGGTGAACGGCGCGTGCAACTCGGCGGTGTCCACGGGCCGTTCGAAGGCTCCGGCCCGCTCGGCGGCCAGACGGCTGGAGGGCGAGTCGGTGAGGTCACGTACGCCGAGGCTGTGCGCTTCGATGCGGTGGTCGATGCCCCGTATCCAGGCGGGCCGCTCGCAGAGCTCACGGGCCCGGTCCCCGGCCGCGAGGATCACGGCGGCGGCCCCGTCCCCGATGGGCGGGCAGTCGCCGGTGCGCAGCGGACGTACGGCGTAGTCCCCCTGTGCCACCGCACCCCGCAGCTGTGCACGGGAGTTGGCGGACGCGTCCTGGCGGCTGCGCGCCGCGACCCCGGCGAGCGCGGGCTCGTCGGTGTCCCCCGCGTCGATCAGGGCCTGCGCCTGGAGAGCGGCGAGGGCGACCGAGTCCGGCCAGAGGGGTGCCACGTAGTACGGGTCGAGCTGCCGGGTCAGTACGTCACGCACCGACCCGGGCGACGACTTGCCGTAGGAGTACACGAGCGCGGTGTCGGCCTCGCCGGTGAGCAGCTTGGTCCACGCCTCGTACAGCGCCCAGGCCCCGTCCATCTCGACGTGCGACTCGGAGATCGGCGGCCAGGCACCGACCCCGTCGAGCGCCATGGTGAAGGAGAAGGCACGCCCGGCCAGATAGTCCGACGACCCGGAGCAGGTGAAGCCGATGTCGCTGGTCTTCAGGCCGGTGGCGGCGAGAACCTCGTGCAGGACCGGCATGAGCATCTCCACCTCGGAGAGCTCGTCGGTGGAGCGCCGATGGTCGGTCTGCCCGAAGGCGACGATGGCGATGTCCCGGACGGGCCGCATCACGGACGGCTGCGCGGACGGCTTCGCGGGCGGCATCTACACCAGCTCCTTGTACGTGTCGTAGTCGGCGTCCGGCTCACCCGTGGGCCGGTAGTGGTCGGGGAAGCGGGCACCCTCGGTCCACACCGGCTCGACGCGCAGCCCCATCCGCACCTGGTCGTAGGGGATGCCCGCGATGCGGGCGTGCAGGGCGAGATCGGCGCCGTCCAGGGCGATGTGCGCGTAGACGTAGGGCACTTCGATGTCGAGGTTCTTCGCCTTGATGTTGACGATGCAGTACGTGGTGACGGTGCCGCGGGGGCCGACCTCGACCCGTTCGGTGGTGGCGACGCCACAGGTGGGGCAGGCACCGCGGGGCGGGACGTAGACCTTGTGGCAGGAGGGGCAGCGCTCGCCGACGGTCTTCCGCTCGGAGAGTGCCTTGATGTAGGCGGTCTGCGCGCGGCCCGGCGCATAGGTGTAGTCGAGCCGCGCGGCGGCGACGATGCCGGTGACGGGGTCGCTGAACTCCCCGTCGTGCGGCACGGCTTCACTACCTCCCGCCCCCTCGTACGGCTCGAAGCAGGCGATGTCGGTGATGGCACCGGTGCGGTCGTCGGCCCAGCGGATCCGGACGCGCATGCCGGTCCTGACCGCTTCGGGGTCCGGCGCGTCCAAGGCGTGCAGCAGGGCGGTGTCGGCGCCGTCGAGCTTGACCAGGACCCAGGCGAAGGGCCTGTCCAGGGGCTGCCCCCTGCGGGGTTCGTGGTTCCAGGCCCAGGTGGTGACGGTGCCGGTGCCAGAGACCTCGACCAGGTCGCGTATCTCGTCGGCGGTGACGGGGTCGTACTCGACGGGCGGGACGAGGGTGCGCCCGTCGGTGGTCCTGACTCCGAGTACGGTGCGTTCGCGCAGCCCGGTCAGGAAGGCGCTCTGCACGGGCCCGAGGGACCGGGTGAAGGGAAACTCGACAACGAGAGGCGCACGAAGCACTTCGGGTGAGGGAGCGGATGCCATGAGCAGAACTCCGTTTCTCGGAGGCGCCCCGAAGGGGCGCGGGGAACTGCGCGACCAGCCACAACGGCCCCGCAGCCGGGGAACGACCTACGCGCGCCGGAACACCGGGTCACGCTTCTCCGCAAAGGCTCTGGAGCCCTCTTTGGCATCGGCGGTGTCAAAGATCGGCCACCCCCGCTTCAACTCCGCCGCCAGGCCGTCCGCCTCGGACATCTCGGCGGCCTCGTACACGGACGCCTTCACCGCCTCGACGGCGAGCGGCCCGCACGCGTTGATCTGTTCGGCGATGACGAGGGCCTTCTCCAGGGCGGTGCCGTCCGGGACGACATGGCCGACGAGGCCTATGCCGGCCGCCTCCTTCGCCGAGTAGGGCCGCCCGGTCAGCAGCATCTCCAGGGCGTGCGTACGGGGAATCTGCCGCGGCAGTCGCACGGTCGAGCCACCGATCGGGAAGAGGCCGCGCTTGACCTCGAAGAGACCGAACGTCGCGGACTCGCCCGCGACGCGGATGTCCGTGCCCTGGAGGATCTCCGTGCCGCCCGCGACGCAGTGGCCCTCGACCGCGGCGATGACGGGTTTGCGGGGGCGGTGGTGGCGCAGCATCGCTTTCCAGTGCAGGTCGGGGTCGGCTTTCATCCGGTCCCGGTACCGCTCACCGTCCATGCCCTTGCCCGCGAGGGCCTTGAGGTCCATGCCGGCGCAGAAGGCGCCGCCCGCTCCGGTGAGTACGACGGAGCGGATCGCGTCGTCCTCGTCGGCGGCCACCCAGCCGTCGTAGAGCCCCACCAGCATCGGCAGCGAGAGCGCGTTCTTCGCCTCCGGCCGGTTGAGCGTGAGTATCAGTGTGGCGCCTTCGCGCCGCACAGCCAGATGTTCCGTCCCACCCATAGCCGTGCTCCCTCTGCTGTCGGCTTCGGACCTGGAACAGGTTGCAGTAGGCGGGGAGCCAGTTCAAGAGTTTTCTGACAGACAGTCAGATTTCTTGAACGAGGGCCCTTCCCACTTGTGGGTGCCTCTGCTCTGATGACCGCCAGGAGAGATGACGCCGGGGTCAGGAGGAGCGGTGGAGTACAACCTTGCCGACCTGTTCGAGTCGGTCGTCGACGTGGTCCCGGACCGCGAGGCGCTCGTGTACATCGATCACCCCGGTACCGGGGCGGAACGCAGGCTGACGTACGCCGAGCTCGACCAGGCCGCCAACCGTCTCGCGCACCACCTGATCGACAGCGGCCTGAAGCCCGGCGAACATTTGGGGCTCCACCTCTACAACGGCGTCGAGTATCTCCAGACCGTCCTCGCCTGCCTCAAGGCACGCCTCGTACCGGTCAACGTCAACTACCGCTACGTAGAAGAGGAGTTGGTCTACCTCTATCGCGACGCGGACCTCGCCGCGCTCGTCTTCGACGCGGAGTTCACCGAGCGGGTCTCGGCCACGCTGCCGCGCACGGAGAGGCTGCGGCACCTGGTGCGGGTGGGGACGCCGCCCGCCGAGGCCCCCGCGCTCGACGTGGTGGCTTTCGCCGACGCGGAGGGGGCGGGTTCGCCGGAGCGCGGTTTCGGGGCGCGCTCGGCGGACGACCTGTTCATCATCTACACCGGCGGCACCACCGGCATGCCCAAGGGCGTCATGTGGCGCCAGGAGGACCTGTTCTTCGCCGGGCTCTTCGGCGGCGAGCCCGCGGGCGAGCCGGTGAAGCGGCCCGAGGAACTGGCGGAGCGCGTCGCCGCGGGCGGACCCGGCATCACGTTCTTCCCCGCTCCCCCGCTGATGCACGGCACCTCGACCCTGACGTCGTTCATTGCCTTCAACTACGGCCAGCGGGTGGCCATTCACCGCAAGTACGTGCCCGAAGAGGTGCTCCGCACGATAGAGCGGGAGAAGGTCTCCAGTGTGTCGTTGGTGGGCGACGCGATGCTCAGGCCGCTCATCGACGCCTTGCACGGCCCGCTCAAGGGCACGGACCTGTCGTCCCTCTTCAGCGTCTCGTCATCCGGGGCGATCATGTCCGAGACGGTCCGCGCCCAGTTCCAGGAACTGGCCCCGAACGTCCTGCTCCTGAACAACTTCGGCTCCTCCGAGTCCGGCTCCAACGGCAAGGCGACCGACGACTCGGGCCCGGAGAAGGGCTTCCGCCTGGAGGTCAACGAACGTACGCAGGTGGTGGATCTGGTCACGCACGACCCGGTGCCGGTGGGCGTTGTGGGCCGTCTGGCCCAGCGCGGCCACGTACCGCTCGGCTACTACAACGACCCGGTGAAGACCGCCGAGACGTTCTTCCAGAAGGGTGACGAGCGCTGGGTGCTGCTCGGTGACATGGCGACGGTCGACGATGACGGCATAGTCACCGTCCTCGGGCGTGGCTCGCAGTGCATCAACACCGGGGGCGAGAAGGTGTATCCGGAGGAGGTCGAGCAGGCGCTGAAGTCTCATCCGGATGTGTACGACGCGCTGGTCGCCGGAGTCCCGGACGAACGCTGGGGCAACCGCGTGGCCGCGGTGATCCAACTGCGGGACGGAGCGCCCTCGTTGGACCTGGAGTCGATCCAGACCCACTGCCGCACCCACCTGGCCGGTTACAAGATCCCGCGAGCGCTGGTCATCACGGACGACATCCAACGCTCCCCGAGCGGGAAGGCGGACTACCGGTGGGCGAAGGCGGTGGCGGCGGGGGCGGATCGCTGAGGGTGTGATGTCGGCGATCTGACGGCAGCGACCAGGGAGACGGAGAGAGCCCCAGCCGCACCAGCCACGCACTCCAAATCGATGTCACCGCAGGGCAATCGGCTGGGTGGGCGAGAAAGAATCCGCCGCGAAGCGGCGGTCCGGAAAAACCGTCAGCCGGAGCAGACAGACCGAAGTGCCCGCCCCAGAGCCACGGCGTGCAGCGCATCAAGCTGCCGCTCACCCCGCACCCGTACGCCCGCCACAGCCACAAGCCCCCGACAAGAAGGCGTGGACCTCGCCGACGGAGAGCCGGCGATCCCCCGCACCAGCTCGCCGTTCACGCGATTGATCTCCTTGCGGACCTCCCCGAGGTCCGGCTTCTCCGCAGGCACCTGCGAAGGGTCCGCGTCCCACCGCCGGTGCAACTCCCGCTGCACCACCTTGTTGGCCTCGATCTGGTCCCGGAAGATCCGCACGGTCGCCTCAGGGTCGGCGCCAAGATCCCGCGCCTGTCGCGCGACATCGTCGAGCACCTGCTTCTCGCGAGCCGGGTCGTCGATGGGGCTGCCCGTGCCGTACTTCGCGGCGGCGACGAGATCGGCGGTGGCAAGACGCTGGGCGGCGAGATCGACCAGCGGGTGGAGCCGGGCGTACGCGGGCTCGGGGGCGACGGCCGCCGGCCGCTGTGACGGAGCGGCGACAGCGATGCTCCCGCTTCCGGCCAGCAGAGCCACGCTCGTGGCCCCGGCGGTGAACAGACGCCCCGCGGACGAGGTAAGACGCACAGAGACTCCTCCAGTAGTCCTAGTCCTGCGCGAGGAATCCTGCCACGCGCCGCGCGAACCACTCCGGATCATCAAGCCAGGGGAAGTGCCCGCCGCCCGGCTGCACCTGACGCACGCCCCCGGGGAAGAACCCGGCGAACTCCGCCGCGTGCGCGGGGTTCGGAGCGCCGTCGTACTCCCCCGCGAGCTCGGTCCCGTCGTACGCGGTGAAGGTGAAGGTCGGCATGGGGGTGATCATCACATCTCGCGCCGCAGCCGGACAATGCCGTTCGGCTGTCGCGCCCCAGCTCAAGGCTGCCCTGCGCGATCTCTTGACGGCCGCCTCCGGGGCTGGATTACTGACCTTGACAGAAGATCGACGACCGAATGATCGGTCGCCCGTTTGGGACGGGAGAAACTCCATATGACGGCCATGCTGGACGCGGCGGAGCGCCTCGGGCGCGAGGAGCTGGAGGCGCTGCAGCTGGAGCGCCTGCAGGACACCTTGCTGCACGCGTACGAGAACGTGCCCTTCTACCGGGCGGCGTTCGACAAGGCGGGCCTGCGCCCCGACGACTGTCGCGCACTGTCCGACCTGGCCCGCTTCCCGTTCACGGCCAAGACCGATCTGCGGGACAACTACCCCTTCGGGATGTTCGCGGTCGAGCAGTCCGAGGTGCGGCGCCTGCACGCGTCCAGCGGCACGACGGGCCTGCCGACGGTTGTCGGCTACACCGAGCAGGACCTGTCGATGTGGGCGGACGTCGTCGCCCGCTCGATCCGCGCGGCGGGTGGCCGTCCCGGGCACAAGGTCCATGTGGCGTACGGCTATGGCCTGTTCACCGGCGGGCTCGGCGCGCACTACGGGGCCGAGCGGCTCGGCTGTACGGTGATTCCCGCGTCCGGCGGCATGACGGCGCGGCAGGTCCGGCTGATCCAGGACTTCCGCCCCGAGATCATCATGGTCACGCCCTCCTACATGCTCACGCTCCTGGAGGAGTTCGAGCGCCAGGGCGTCGACCCGCGCACGACGTCCCTCCAGGTCGGCATCTTCGGCGCCGAGCCGTGGACGGAGGAGATGCGCCGCGAGATCGAGGAGCGGTTCGCCATCGACGCGGTGGACATATACGGGCTCTCGGAGGTCATCGGCCCCGGGGTCGCCCAGGAGTGCGTCGAGACCAAGGACGGCCTGCACATCTGGGAGGACCACTTCTATCCGGAGGTGGTGGACCCGATCACCGGCGAGGTGCTTCCGGACGGCGAGCGCGGCGAGCTGGTCTTCACGTCCCTCACCAAGGAGGCCATGCCCGTCATCCGCTACCGCACCCGCGACCTGACACGCCTCCTGCCCGGCACGGCCAGGACGTTCCGCCGGATGGAGAAGGTCACGGGCCGGTCGGACGACATGGTGATCCTGCGCGGCGTGAACCTCTTCCCCACGCAGGTGGAGGAGATCGTCCTGCGGACGCCGGGCGTCGCCCCGTACTTCCAGTTGCGGCTGACCCGCGAGGGCCGCATGGACGCGCTGACGGTCCGCGCCGAGTCCCGCGCGGAGACGACTGCCGAGCGGCGCGAGGCGGCGGCGCGGGAGATCGCGACGGCGGTGAAGGACGGCATCGGCGTCTCGGTGGCGGTCGAGATCGTCGATCCGGAGACGATCGAGCGGTCGATGGGGAAGTTCAAGCGGATCGTGGACCTGCGCAACCCGTAAGGCTTACGACGCGCTGAAGCGGTCCCGCAGCTCCCGCTTGAGGATCTTCCCGCTCGCGTTGCGCGGCAGCTCGTCCACGAACAGGACCCTCTTGGGCGCTTTGAAGTGGGCGAGCTTCTGGCGTGCGTGGTCGATGAGTTCGGCCTCGGTCACCTCTCCGTTGCGTACGACGACGGCGGTGACCGCTTCGATCCAGCGCTCGTCCGGCAGCCCGATCACCGCCGTCTCCGCGACGCGTGCGTGGGTGTAGAGCGCGTCCTCGACCTGGCGCGAGGCGACGAGGACGCCACCGGAGTTGATGACGTCCTTCACGCGGTCGACGACGGTGAAGTAGCCCTCGTCGTCCCGCACGGCGAGGTCCCCGGAGTGGAACCACCCGCCACGGAACGCCTCCTTGGTCTCCTCCGGCTTGTCCCAGTAGCCCTCGCACAACTGCGGTGAGCGGTAGACGACTTCGCCCCGGGTGCCGTCGGGCACCTCCACACCGCGCTCGTCCACGACCCGCGCCTCGACGAAGAGGACGGGCCGCCCGCAGGAGTCCATCCGTCCCTCGTGCTCGTCGGGCCCGAGGACCGTGGCGAGCGGGCCGATCTCGCTCTGTCCGAAGCAGTTGTAGAACCCGAGCGACGGCAGCCGTTCGCGCAGCCTCTCCAGGACGGGGACGGGCATGATCGACGCCCCGTAGTACGCCTTGCGCAGGGCGCCGAGGTCGCGGGTGGCGAAGCCGGGGTGGTTCGACAGGCCGATCCACACGGTGGGCGGCGCGAAGAGACTGTCGGCGCGGCCCGCCTCGACGAGCTCGAAGATCCGCTCGGCGTCAGGCGCGTCGATGATCGTGTTCTCGGCACCCACCGCGAGGTACGGCAGCAGGAAGACGTGCATCTGCGCCGAGTGGTAGAGCGGCAGCGAGTGGACGGGTTTGTCCGTCTCCTTGAGGTCGAGGGCGGTGATGGCGCTGACGTACTCGTGGACGAGGGCGCGGTGCGTCATCATCGCGCCGCGCGGCGCGGCGGTCGTCCCTGAGGTGTAGAGCAGCTGGGCGAGGTCCTCCGCGCCGGGTTCTTCCCCGTCGTACGCCGGTGCGGCCGTGAGTCGCGCGAGCAGCGAGTCGTCCGCGTCGCGGAGGGCGAGCACGCGGACGTCGCCGGGCAGGCGCGGGGCGAGATCCGGGTCGGCGAGGACCAGCGAGCAGCCCGACTGGCCCACGATGTACGCCAGGTCGTCACCGACGAGGTTCTGGTTGACCGGCACATGGACCAGGCCCGCCCGCGAGCAGGCCAGGAACCCGATGAGGTAGGCGTCGGAGTTGTGGGCGTAGGCACCGACTCGGTCACCGTGGCCAAGGCCCGCCGCACGCAGCACCTGAGCGGCACGCGCCACGGCCATGTCCAACTCCGCGTACGTCCAGACCCGCTCGCCGTAGCGCAGAGCAACTCGCCCCGGCACGCGCCGCGCGCTCCGTCGAAGGACCCCGTCGACCGTATTGCTGCGTACACCCGTCATGGCGTGATCCTGTGCCGCGCGCGTCACGGCGGTCAAGGCTCCGGACAGGGCACGAAACCTGGCCGGTCCCGGTACTCGATCAACTGACATACCGGTTGGTACGCTCAACCGCCCTTGCCCTGATACCAGTTGCATCAGTTGCACCAGTTGGGAGGCAGCATGCGTTCCCGCTCCAGACGGCTGACGGCCCTCGGCATCAGCCTGTTGACCGCCACGGCCCTTCTGCCCTCGTCCGCCGCCACCGCCGGCGCGGCGGACGCGCGCGACGCCCGCCCGTCGGGCGGCGGCCTGTCCGCCACCGTCCGCTACACCCAGTACGGCATCCCACATATCCTCGCCAAGGACTACGAGAACCTCGGCTTCGGCACCGGCTGGGCGCAGGCCGCCGACCAGGTATGCACCCTCGCCGAGGGATATGTGACCGTACGCGGAGAGCGGTCACGCTACTTCGGCCCCGACGGCAAGCCCGACGGGTCGCTGTCATCGGCGACCACCAACCTCTCCAGCGACCTCTACTTCGGCGGCGTCCGCGACACGCACACGGTGGAGAAGCTCCTCAAGCAGCCCGCCCCCGCCGGACCGAGCGCCACGTCGAAGAAGCTGATGCGCGGTTTCACGGCGGGCTACAACGCGTGGCTGAAGCAGAACCGCGTGACGGACCCCGCGTGCAAGGGTGCCAAGTGGCTGCGCCCGATCACCTCCCTGGACGTGGCCCGGCAGGGCTTCGCCGTCCAGGTCCTCGGTGGTCAGGGACGCGGCATAGACGGCATCACCGCCGCGCAGCCGCCGAGCGCGACAACTCCGGACCGCGCGCCGGACCCCGAGCGCACCGCGAAGGAGGCGCGCGAGCTCTTCTCCGCCGAGGAGGCCGTCATGGGGTCCAACGCCGTCGCGTTCGGCGGGAAGACCACCGCGAACGGCAAGGGTCTGCTGCTCGGCAACCCGCACTACCCCTGGCAGGGCGGTCGACGTTTCTGGCAGTCGCAGCAGACCATTCCCGGCGAGCTGAACGTCTCGGGCGGTTCACTGCTCGGCACGAGCGTCGTCAACATCGGCTTCAACGGCGATGTGGCGTGGAGCCACACGGTGGCGACCGGCGTGACGCTCAATCTGCATCAACTCACCCTGGATCCCGCCGATCCGACCACCTATCTGGTGGACGGCAAGCGGGAGAGGATGACGAAGCGGACGGTCGAGGTGCCGGTCAAGGGCGGCCCCCCGGTGACCCGCACCCAGTGGTGGACCCGATACGGCCCGGTCACCACCGGCCTCGGCGCACAGCTTCCGCTGCCCTGGTCGGCGAAGACGGCGTACGCCCTGAACGACCCCAACGCCACGAACATGCGCGGCAGCGACACCGACCTCGGCTTCGGCAAGGCCCGCTCCACCGACGGCGTGTTGAAGGCGCTGCGCGACACGCAGGGGCTTCCCTGGGTCAACACCGTGGCCGCCGACCGCAAGGGCCACTCGCTGCTCAGCCAGTCGCAGGTGCTGCCCCGCATCACCGACGACCTCGCCCAGCGGTGCTCCACGGACCTGGGCAAGGTGACGTATCCGGCGTCGGGCGTGGCCGTGCTCGACGGTTCGCGCGGCGCGTGCGCGATCGGCTCGGACAAGGACGCCGTCCAGCCGGGCATCTTCGGCCCGTCGAAGATGCCCACGCTCAAGGACGCCCCGTACGCGGAGAACTCCAACGACAGCGCCTGGCTCACCAACGCCGACCGGCCGATCACGGGGTACGAGCGGATCTTCGGGACGATCGGCACGCAGCGTTCCATGCGGACGCGCGGTGCCATCGAGGATGTCGCGGCGATGGCGAAGGAGGGCGGTTTGACGGTCAAGGACCTCCAGAAGCAGCAGTTCGCGAACCGCGCCCCGGCCGGCGACCTGGCCGCCGACGACGCGGCGCGTGCGTGTGCCGCGCTGCCAGGAGGCACCGCAACGGGCAGCGACGGCAAGGCGGTTGACGTACGCAAGGCCTGTGCCGCCCTCAAGGCCTGGGACCACAGCATGGACACGGACAGCAAGGGCGCGCTGCTCTTCGACCGGTTCTGGCGCAAGCTGGTCGCCGCTGTGCCCAGCGCCCAGCTGTGGAAGGTGCCGTTCTCGGCCGCCGACCCGGTGCGCACCCCGAACACCCTCAACACGGCCGCGCCGGGCTTCGCGACCGCCCTCGCCGACACGGTGGCCGAGCTGAAGGGCGCGGGCATCGCGCTCGACGCGCCGCTCGGCAAGAACCAGTTCGTCGTACGCGGCTCGGAGCGGCTGCCGATCCATGGCGGCACGGAGTCGATCGGCGTGTGGAACAAGGTCGAGCCGGTCTGGGACGCGAAGGGCGGCGGTTACACCGAGGTCGCGCATGGTTCGAGCCACATCCAGGCGGTCGGCTGGGACAAGAGCCGCTGCCCGAAGGCGCGCACGCTCCTCACGTACTCGCAGTCGTCGAACCCCGATTCGCCGCACTATCGCGATCAGACACGGCTGTACTCCGAGGAGCGCTGGGTGACGTCACGCTTCTGCGAGAAGGACATCCTGGGCGATCCGAAGCTGAAGGTGGTGAAGGTCCGCCAACGCTGAGGCCACGAGCCGCGTGAACCGAAGCCGGTGGTCCCCTGGGTCGAGCTCGGCCCAGGGGGCCACCGGATTTGCTTTTCGATCTCGACCGGTGGGGGCTGAGCGCGCAGTTCCCCGCGCCCCTGACGGGGCCCGACTACAGCGCGCGCTCCCGTCCCTCCCAGTACGGCTCTCGCAGCCGTCGCTTGTAGAGCTTGCCGTTCGGGTCGCGGGGCATGACCTCGATGAAGTCGACGCTCTTCGGCCTTTTGTAGCCCGCCAGTTGGCTTTCGCAGTGGTCGAGGATCTCGGTGGCCAGGGTGTCGCCGGCCGTGTGCCCCTCTGCCACCTCCACGACCGCCTTGACCTGCTCGCCCCACTCGTCGTGCGGGATGCCGAACGCCGCCGCGTCCGCGACGGCGGGGTGGGTGAGCAGGGCGGACTCGATCTCGGCGGGGTAGATGTTGACCCCGCCCGAGATGATCATGTCGATCTTGCGGTCGCGGAGGTAGAGGTAACCGTCCTCGTCCAGGAGGCCGAGGTCGCCGACCGTGAAGAAATCGCCGATGCGGTTATTCTTCGTCTTGGACTCGTCCTTGTGGTAAGAGAATCCGCCGGTGCTCATCTTCATGTAGACAGTGCCGAGTTCACCGGGCGGCAGTCGGTTGCCGTCGTCGTCGAAGACGGCGAGTTCACTGATGGGCCAGGCCCTGCCCACGGTGCCCGGCCGCTTCAGCCAGTCCTGCGCGGTGGCGAAGGCGCCACCGCCCTCGCTGGCCGCGTAGTACTCCTCGACGCACTCGCCCCACCACTCGATCATGGCCCGTTTGACGTGGTCCGGGCAGGGTGCGGCACCGTGGATGGCGTGGCGCATCGACGACACGTCGTACGCCGACTTCGTCTCCTCCGGCAGCGCGAGGAGGCGGTGGAACTGGGTCGGGACCATGTGGGTGTGCGTGCACTTGTACGTGTCGATGAGGCGCAGCATCTCCTCGGGCGTCCACTTGTCCATCAGGACCAGCGGGTGGCCGATGTGCAGGGCGGCGCCCGCGAACTGGAGTACCGCCGTGTGGTAGAGCGGCGAGCAGACGAGGTGCACGTTGCCGTCGAAGGGCTTGACGCCGAAGATGCCGAGGAAGCCGCCGAGGTACGACTCCTCGGGGAGCTTGCCGGACAGGGGGCGCCGGATGCCGCGCGGGCGTCCCGTCGTGCCCGAGGTGTAGTTCATGACCCAGCCGAGGGTGCGGTCGGCCGGCGCCGACTCCCGCTGCCCGGCGAGGAGTTCGGCGTACGGGCGGAAGCCGGGGACATCGCCCACGGAGTACCGGTGCGTGGCCGGGAGCTTCGCCTCGTCGGCGGCGTCGGTGGCCGCCTGCGTGAACCGTTCGTGCGCGATCAGTACCTTCGCGCCGGAGTCGGCGACGATCCAGGCGATCTCGGGCCCGACCAGGTGGTGGTTGACCGGGACCAGGTAGAAGCCGGCCTGCGATGCCGCGAGGTACGCGGTGAGGAACTCGACGCCGTTGAGCAGCACGACGGCGAAGGCGTCGCCGCGCTCAAGGCCCGCGGCGCGCAGCCCGTGGACGAGTTGGTTGGTCGCCGCGTGCAGGCGCCGCGCGGTCCACTGCTCGCCGTCGGGTGCGGTCAGGACCGTGCGGTCCGGTTCGGCTTCGGCCTGCGCCCAGAAGCCGTTGGGGGGCGTGCTGCCCGGCATGCTGCTCATCAGGACCTCTCCTCCGTCTCTCGTCAGTCGTCAGTGAGTCAGTCGGTCATCAGTCGTCAGTCACGTCCGGCGATACGGTTCACTCGGTCGATGGCGCGCTCGAAACCGCTGGTCAGGTCGTCGAAGACCGCCTGGACGCCGCGTTCGCTGTTCATGCGGCCGACGATCTGCCCGACGGGCGTGCCGAGCAGCGCCTGGACCTCGTACTTCTGGATGCGCGATACCGCCTCGGCGACCAGGAGCCCCTGCAGCGGCATGGGCAGCGTGCCGGGGCCGGCCGGGTCGTCCCAGGCGTCGGTCCATTCCGTGCGCAACTGGCGTGCGGGCTTGCCGGTCAGGGCGCGTGAGCGGACCGTGTCGCCCGAGCCCGCCGCCAGGAGCTTCTCGGTGAGCGCCCGCGAGTGCATGTCGGCCTCCGTCGTGGTGAGCCAGAGGGAGCCGAGCCACACGCCCTGCGCGCCGAGCGCGAACGCGGCCGCGATCTGCTCCCCGCTGCCGATGCCGCCCGCCGCGAGGACCGGCAGCGGCGCGACGGCCTCGACGGCCTCCGGCGTCAGGACCATGGAGGCGATCTCACCGGTGTGGCCGCCCGCCTCGTAGCCCTGCGCGACGACGATGTCGATGCCCGCCTCTGCGTGTTTGCGCGCGTGCCGGGCGCTACCGGCAAGCGCGGCGACGAGTACGTCGTTCTCGTGGGCGCGCTGGATGACGTCCGCCGGCGGTGAACCGAGCGCGTTGGCGAGCAGTTTGATCGGGTAGTCGAAGGCGACGTCGAGCTGGTTGCGGGCGACCTGTTCCATCCAGCCGGTGATGCGCCAGCCGGACACCTCCCCTTCCGCGAGTTCGGGTACGCCGTGTTTGCCGAGGGTGTCCTTGACGAACTGGCGGTGGCCTTCGGGGATCATCGCCTCGACGTCGGCCTCACTCACCCCCTCGACCTTCTTCGCCGGCATCACGACATCGAGTCCGTAGGGCCGGTCGCCGACGTGCTCCTGCATCCAGTCGAGGTCACGGGCCAACTCGTCGGGCGCCGTGTAGCGGACCGCGCCGAGCACGCCGAATCCGCCCGCCCTGCTGATGGCTGCCGCCACCGCCGGGAAGGGCGTGAAGCCGAAGATGGCGTGCTCGATCCCCAGTTTCCTGCTCAGGTCTGTCTGCATGGGCGCAGGATGCCGCAGCCGCCCGGACGACGGAAGAGATTTTCTGATGCTGTGTCAGATCTTTGCAGGGCACCCGTGGTTGACAGGGCGTGGTGCTGACATGAAAGTTTCAGCAGTCTCTTGTGATCCCGAAAGATAATTTCAGCTCAGGAGCGTTTCAGGAGGGGGCACGGTCATGGCCGAGGACAGCGGGGCGGCGTCGGACAGAGCGGGTGGCGGGCTGAGCCGCCGCCAACTGGGCGCGCGGGCCGTCGCCTTGGGTGGCGCGCTCGCGCTGGTGCCCTTCCCCGCGGGTCCGGCCGCGGCGGCGGGGGCCACCACCGGCGCCAAGCATCCGACACTGCGGCCCGGCAGCCCCGAGCGGGCGGGGCTGCTCGCCGGGCATCTGCGCCAACTGGTCGCCGACGCGGAGCAGTTCCTCGGCCCCTCCCCCAAGCGCCCCTGGTACGCGGGCGCCGTCCTGCTCGCGGGCCGCGGCGGCACGGTCGCCCTGCACCAGCCCATCGGCAAGGCCGTGCGCTACGCGGCGTACGACGAGAGGACCGACACCGGCATCGAGCTGCCGGCCGACCGGCAGATCCCGATGGCCAAGGACACGGTCTTCGACCTCGCGTCCGTCTCCAAGCTGTTCACCTCGCTGCTCGCGGTGCAGCAGATCGAGCGGGGCGAGCTCGAACTGGAGGCGAAGGTCGCCTCGTACCTCCCCGATTTCGGGGGCGCGGGCAAACAGGACGTCACCATCCGGCAGCTCCTCACCCACACCTCCGGGTTCCGTGCCTGGATCCCCCTCTTCAAGGAACCCACGCGCGAAGGGCAGTTGCGCCTCATCTGGAACGAGTCACCGCTCAACCCGCCCGGCACCAAGTACCTCTACTCGGACCTGAATCTGATCTCGCTCCAACTGCTCCTCGAAGAGATCACGGGTCGTCAGCTGGACGCACTGCTCCACGACGAGATCACTGCTCCACTCGGGATGCACCGCACGCGCTACAACCCGCCCGCGTCCTGGCAGCCGAAGATCGCCGCGACCGAGGACGCCCGCCTGCCCTGGTCAGGCCTCGACCGCGGCATGGTGTGGGGCGAGGTGCACGACGAGAACGCCTTCGGCTTCGGCGGGGTCGCGGGACACGCGGGGGTCTTCTCGTGCGCCTGGGACCTCGCGATCCTCGGCCGCACCCTGCTCAACGGCGGGATCTACGGGCGCTCCCGCATCCTGTCCGCCGAGTCCGTGCAGCTGATGTTCAGGGACTTCAACACCGCCTTCCCCGGCGACGAGCACGGTCTGGGCTTCGAGCTCTACCAGCACTGGTACATGGGCGCGATGGCGACACCGCGCACCGCGGGCCACACGGGGTTCACCGGCACGTCCCTCGTCCTGGACCCGACGACCGACTCGTTCCTGGTCGTCCTCGGCAACTCGGTCCATCCGGTGCGCAGTTGGCGCTCGGGTTCGGCCCCCAGGGTGGCGGCGGCGAACCGCATGGCGCGCGCCGTGCCGGTGCGTCCCGCGCGCGGACGCACCGCCTGGTTCTCCGGCATGGCGAACGCCACCGCGGCCACCCTGACCCTGCCGCCGCTCTCCCTCACCACGGATCGGGCGAGGCTGCGCTGCGAGCTGTGGTGGGACACCGAGCCGGGATCGGACCAGCTGCGCCTGGAGTCCTCGCGGGACGACGGCACGACGTGGCAGCCGGTGCCGTTCACGACACAGCACAGGGGATCGGATGCCCGCAGGCACCCCGACGGCACAGCCTCCGGTTGGTCGGGGCGCGTCTGGCACCGCCTCACCGCGGACCTCTCGGGCCTGCGGGGCGAGCAGGTGCGGCTGCGGTGGCGGTACGCGACGGATCAGCTCTACGTGGGGCGCGGTGCGTACGCCGACGGGCTGCGGGTCGAGGACGGCGGGCGTACCGCCTTCGACGAGGCACGGCCCGCCGACGCGGCCCGCATCGAGGCGGTGGGGTGGGCCCCGTCGGCCGACTGAGGACAGGCCGCCGGGGCAGAGGCCGCCGGGGCAGCCGCCCTACTCCCCCAGCGCGGCCATCGCCGCGTTGTGCCCGGGGATGCCGCTGACCCCGCCGCCGCGCACGGCGCCCGCGCCGCACAGCAGGACGTTCGCGTGCCGTGTCTCCACACCCCAGCGGCCTGTGCCGTCCTGGGCGTAGGGAAAGGCTAGGTCGCGGTGGAAGATGTTGCCGCCGGGCAGGCGCAGGTCGCGTTCCAGGTCCAGCGGGGTCCTGGCCTCGATGCAGGGGCGCCCGTCGGCGTCGGTGGCGAGGCAGTCGGCGAGCGGCTCGGCCAGGTGCGCGTCCAGCTGCGCCAGCGTGGACTTCAGGAGTTCGGACCGTACGGCGTCGTTGTCGTGGGCGAAGAGGCGGGCCGGCGTGTGCAGGCCGAAGAGGGTGAGGGTCTGGCAGCCGCGCTCCACGAGTTCGGGGGCGAGGATGCTGGGATCGGTCAGGGAGTGGCAGTAGATCTCGGACGGCGGCGCGGCGGGCAGTTCTCCGGACGCGGCCTGGGCGTACGCGGCCGCCAACTCCCCGTAGCCCTCCCCGATGTGGAAGGTCCCGGCGAAGGCCTCGTGTGGGTCGACCGACGTGTCGCGCAGCCTCGGCAGCCGTTCGAGCAGCATGTTGACCTTGAGCTGGGCGCCTTCGGCCGGGGCGGGCGGGGTGTCGCCGACGAGGGCGGCCAGCTCCTGCGGTGAGGCGTTGACCAGGACGTGCCGGGCGGCGACGGTGGCCTCGCGCTCGGGCGTGCGGTAGGTGACCTCGGCGGTCTGTCCGTCGGACCGGATGCGGGTGACCTCGTGGTCGGTGGCGAGCTCGGCACCCGCCGCCCGGGCCGAGTCCGCGAGGGCGCCGGTGAGAGCACCCATGCCGCCGACGGGCACGTTCCAGTCGCCGGTGCCGCCACCGATGACGTGATAGAGGAAGCAGCGGTTCTGGCGCAGGGACGGGTCGTGGGCGTCGGCGAACGTTCCGATGAGGGCGTCGGTGAGCACCACGCCGCGCACCAGGTCGTCGGCGAAGCGCTCCTCGATGGCGACGCCGATGGGCTCCTCGAACAGCGCGCGCCAGGCGGCCTCGTCACCGACCCGCTCGCGCAGGGCGTCGCGCGTGGGCAGCGGCTCGGTGAGCGTGGGGAACACCTGCTCGGCGACCTGCCCCGTCATCGCGTAGAACTCCCGCCAGGCCTCGTACTCGCGCGGACCGCCGGTGAGCCGCTCGAACGCGTCCCTGGTGCGCGCCTCTCCCCCGCCGACGAGCAGCCCGGCGGGACGCCCGTCGCGCTCGGTCGGCGTGTAGGAGGAGACGGTGCGGGTGCGTACACGGAAGTCCAGGTCGAGGTCCCGGACGATCTTCCGCGGGAGCAGGCTGACCAGGTACGAGTAGCGCGAGAGCCGGGCGTCGACGCCGGTGAAGGGCCGGCTGGACACGGCGGCGCCGCCGGTCCCGGAGAGCCGCTCCAGGAGCAGGACGGAGCGTCCGGCGCGGGCGAGATAGGCGGCGGCCACGAGTCCGTTGTGACCACCGCCGACGATGACGGCGTCGTATCGATCGCGAGGAGGCATAGCCCTTCGTAACACGTGGGGCCGCCCCGTGGGGTGATCGTCGCGCGCTCAGTGCCCCCCGCCCGAAGCCCTCTGCTGGCGCAGAGCCGCCACTCGGCGGTAGAGCTCGACCGCCTCTGTGCCGCGGCCCAGCTGCTCCAGGCAGTGCGCCTCGTCGTTGCGGCTGGCCAGGGCGTCGGGGTGGTCGGCGCCAAGGACCTGTTCGCGGGCGGCGGCAACGCGGCGGTACTCGGTGAGGGCATCCGCCCAGCGGCCGAGCCAGCCGAGGCCCACGGCCACCTCGCGGCGGCTGACCAGGGTGTCCGGGTGGTCGCCGCCGAGGACGCGTTCGCGTATCGCGCAGACGTCACGGGCCTCGGCCAGGGCCTCCTCCCAGCGCCCCTGGCGGCCGAGGTTGACCCCGAGGCCGTGCCGTGCGCGCAGGGTTTCGGGGTCGGAGGGGCCGTTCACGCGGGCGCGGTCGTCGATCAGGTCGCGGTACAGCTCGAGGGCCTCGCCGCTGCGACCGAGCCTGCCGAGGCTGATACCCACCTCGTAGCGCGCGGCGAGGGTGTCGGGGTGGTCGGCGCCGAGCGCCCGCACGCGCGCGTCGGCGACCTCGCGGTACGTCTGGAGCGCCTCGGGCCAGCGGCCCAACTGGCCGAGCGCGTAGGCGACTTCGTAGCGGGTGACGAGGGTGTCGGGGTGTGTGGCGCCGAGGACGCGCGCTCGGGACGTCGCCACCTCGCGGGCCAGTTGGTAGGAGTCCTCCAGTCGGCCGAGCCTGCTGAGGTTGTACGCCAGGTTGTGCCGGCAGCGCAGGGTGTCGGGGTGATCGGCGCCCGCGGTCCGTTCCCGGACGGCAAGGACGGAGGTGTACATCTGGTGGGCCTCGAAGTGTCGCCCCAACTGCCCCATGACGTACGCCATTTCCTGCCGTGCGGCCAGCGTGTCCGGATGCTCGGGGCCCAGGGTGCGCTCCCTGCCCTGGGCGACGCGCCCGTACTCCCGCAGGGCGTCGGCCGCGCGTCCGGTGCGGCTGAGGGTGAAGCCCACTTCGTAGCGGCTGGCGAGCGTGTCCGGGTGGTCGGGGCCGAGCGCGTGCTCCCGCTCGGCGGCCACCGCGCGGTGCACCTCGCCCGCCTCGGCCCAGCGGCCGAGGCGTCCCAGGCTCAGGCCCGCGTTGTGCCGGCTGACGAGGGTGGCGACCACCTCCGGTGACGGCGTGGGCCGTTCGGGCCCGCGCGGCGTCGCGGCCCGGCGCGCGTCGGTGCGCGGGATCCACTCGCCGGTCAGGCCGGCCGCCGCGTCGGGCGGCGTCGTCCGCAGCTCGGACGCGCCGTTCGCCTTGTGCCCGGTCGTCATGCCGCGGGTCCACGAGGGCAACCGCGGCTCGCGCGATGGCGGCTGCTCCGGGCGGCGCACGGGCGGGGTGACGACGGTCGGGACGTACGTGGGAACTGTGCGGCCGGTGACGATGCGGCGCCCCAGTTCGCGTGCGTCGCTGGGCCGCTCGTCCGGTTCCTTGGCGAGCAGGTCGAGGACGATCCTCTCGAAGTACTCGGGCAGCTCGTCGCGGTGCCTGCGCGGCGGCTCGGGCGGCGTGTCACGGTGGCCGACGAGCACCGCCCAGGCGTCCTCCAGGTCGAACGGCGGCGCCCCGGTGGCGATCTCGTACAGCACGCACCCGAAGGAATAGAGGTCGCTGCGCTGGTCGACCTGGGCGCCGCTGATCTGTTCGGGGGACATGTAGTGCGGCGTGCCCATCGCGATGCCGGTGCCGGTCAGGCGCGAGGTGAAGCCGATGTCATGGCCGAGCCTCGCGATACCGAAGTCGCAGATCTTCACCGTGCCGTCCGTGAGCCGCATGATGTTCGCGGGCTTCAAGTCCCGGTGCACGATGCCCTGTTCATGGGTGTAAGCAAGCGCGGCGGAGACCTGGTCGGCGATCTCCACGACGTCCGGGACGGGCAGCGGATGCTGTTTGTTGTCCTCCAGGAGCTGGCTGAGGTTGCGTCCTTCGAGCAGCTCCATGACCAGGTACAGGACGCCGTCGTGCTCCCCGAAGTCGTGGACGACGGTGACGCCGCGGTGCTGCAGCGCGGCAGCGACGCGCGCCTCTCGGCGGAACCGCTCACGCAGCACGCGCGTGAACGACTGGTCGTGCTGCGGCCCCATCGGCTTGAGGCACTTCACGGCGACCCTGCGCCCGAGCGACTCGTCGCGCGCACGCCACACCTCGCCCATGCCGCCGCGCCCGATCAGGTCCAGTAGCCGGTACCGGCCCTGGATCAGCCTGGTGTCCGCCATCTCCCGCCGTCGCCCCCGTTGCTTCGCTTCGCCCTCCCCGGCCCGTCCAGTATGGCTGCCCGCCTGTCGAGTTTGTACGGGGCAGGCCGGGCGCCGGGCCCGAGCCTGGCCATGGCGCGCAGAATGTGCTTCGGGGGAAGTTGCCAGCGTAGGCGGGCGGGAACGGTGCGCAGGATGGTGCCGGTGGTGACAAGTCGCCGGGTCACGGTGGCGGGTGGCGGGGCCGTCCTGCCGTACAACGCGTGGGCGTACGGCGGCAGCGAGGCGTAGGCCAGATTCGCCACGCGCCGCCACAGCAGGGCGCGCGCCGGGATCAACAGCGGGTGGGTCGGCGGGCGTTGGAGGAAGTCGTCGACGTCGCGCGCCTCCGGACCGGCGGCCAGTTCGGGCCGGACGCGCTCGAAGTACGCGGCGAGTGCGGCGGTCGACGCCGGTATGTCGGCGGGGTCCAGGCCGACGAGGCGGCCGCTCTCCCGGTGCTCGGCGACGTACCGGTCGGCGAGCTCGTCCGTCAGGCGGAACCCCGACCGGCGTGCGACGTGCAGATAGGAGTCTATTTCGGCGCAGTGCACCCACAGCAGCAGCTCGGGCTCGTCGACGCCGTAGCGCTCCCCCGTCTCGGGGTCGGTGGCCTTGAGCATCGTATGGATCTTCCGCACGCGCGCCCCCGCGTGCTCGGCGACGTCGGTGGTGCCGTACGTGATGGTGCCCACGAAGTCGGCGGTCCGCATGAGACGGCCCCAGGCGTCCTTGCGGAAGTCGCTGTTCTGCATGACGCCACGGACCGCGCGCGGGTGCAGGGCCTGCAAGTACAGGGCGCGGATTCCGGCGACCCACATCATCGGGTCGCCGTGCATCTGCCAGGTCACGGACGACGGCCCGAAGAGCCCCGGGTCGGCCTCCACCGGAGCCGCCTCCACCGGGTGTCCCGATGAGGATGCCTCGCGCATACAACCACCTCCTGAGCGCAGGCTACGCCGCCGCGGCTCGCCTCAACCCGCCTTGAACACCTCGGGGTTGGCGCAGTGCTCCAGCGGCTCGCCGCGCAGGAAGCGGCCGGCCTCGGCGGCCACGATGTGGGCTGCCTTGTGCGCGACCTGCTGGCTGCCACCCGCGATGTGCGGGGTGAGGACGACACCAGGGGCGGTGAGCAGCCGGGATCCCGCGGGCAGGGGCTCCTCGGGGAAGACGTCGAAGCCCGCGCCCGCGAGCCGGCCCGACTCCAGGGCGTCGCAGGCCGCTTCGTAGTCGAGGAGCGCGCCGCGGGCGCAGTTGACCAGGATCGAGCCGCGGGGCATCGCGGCGATCTGGTCGCGGCCGATCATGCCCTTGGTCTCGTCGGTGACGCGCGCGTGCAGGGAGACGATGCGCGAGCGGCGGAGCAGTTCGGCGAGGGATACCTGTTCCGCGACTCCCGCCAGTGCCTCGGGCCTTACGTACGGGTCGTGCACCAGGACCTCGGCTCCCATCGCGCGCAGGACGCGGGCGACCCGGCTGCCGATGGCGCCGTAGCCGACGAGGCCGACGGTCGCTCCGTCGATCTCGATGCCGCAGTTGTCGTAGTCGTAGTAGTCGCCGCGCCAGATGCCGTCGCGCAGGTCGGTGTGGGTGTCGCCGACGCCGCGGGCTGCGGCGAGCAGGAGGGTGAGGGTGTGTTCCGCGGTGGCGGTGGCGTTGCGGCCGGGGGCGTAGCAGACGGCCACGCCGTGCCGGGTGGCGGCTTCGAGGTTGGCGTTGACCGGGCCGCCGCGGCTGGTGCAGAACAGCTTCAGGTCGGGGCTGGCCGCGAGGATGCGCTCGGTGAGCGGGCCGTGCTCGGTGACGCAGATCTGTACGCCCTGGAGCGCCTCGATCATCTCGTCCTCGCTGCCGGATGCCTCGATGACCTCGGCGACCGGCCCGAACGGCGTGTGCGGCCACGGGAACTGGAGCTCGCGGACGTCCAGCGGCAGCTCTCCGGCGGCGGCGCGCACGGCCGCGGTGAACAGGCTCGGGCGGATGAAGTGGTTGCCGGCGGCGAGGACGGTGGTGCTCATGGGGGGTCTCTCCTGAGGGGTGATGCGGGCGGTACGGGTGTGGCAGGTCAGTGGAGCGCGGGGGTGTTCAGTCGCAGCAGTGCGGTCTGCCCGTCCTCGACGCGGATTTCCGTGAGGGCGCCGTTGAGCAGGTGAGGGAAGACCCGGCGGTAGTCGGAGAGGGGGATGCCGAGGAGGTGGCAGAACAGGACGCGGACGAGCGTGGAGTGGGCGACGATCAGGACCCTGCCGTGCGGCTGTTCGCGGGCGATGTCGGCCAGGCAGTCGGCGGCGCGTGCGGCGGCCTTGCGCGGGTCCTCGCCGCCGGGCAGGTGGTGCTCCACCGGGTCGTCGAGGAAGGCGGCCAGCTGTTCCGGGAAGCGCTGTCGCATCTCGTCCCTGGTCAGGCCGTCCCCTTGGCCGAAGTCGAGTTCGTAGAGTCGCTCGTCGATCCGCGGCGTGAGGCCGCAGGCGTCGGCGGCGGGGGCGGCGGTGAGCCGGGCGCGGGAGAGCGGGGAGCTCCAGATCGCCGTGAGATCCGCGGCGCGGGCCCACTCGGCGAGCGCGTCGGCCTGCTCGCGCCCGTGCGGGGTGAGGGGCACGTCGGTGCGGCCGGCGTAGCGGTTCTCCGCGTGCCAGACGGTCTCGCCATGGCGTACGAGGATGAAGTGGGTCACTGGGCTGCCCTCCTGCGGGCGTGGTCGGCCACGGCCGGGTCGAGCCAGCCGCGGCGGGTGAGTTCGTCGATGAAGCGGAGGTAGAGGGGGAGGTAGCGGGCGGTGCGGGGAGGCGACGGGTGGATCTCCTCTTTGATCCGGACCATGGCCGCGGCCGCTTCCTGGAGGCTCGCACCGCGGGAGGTGGCGGCGAGCACCGCCATGCCGATGGCGCCCTCCGCCTGTTCCGGCAGGCGTACGGGACGCCCCAGGACCTCGGCGCGCAGCCGGCACCAGTAGCGGTTGCGGGCGCCACCACCGGTGAAGGTGAGCGGTCCGTCGACGGGGGCGCCGAGGTGGTCGAGATAGTCGAGGCTGAGCCGTTCCAGGAAGGCGACGCCGAGCAGCAGTGCGTGGAACTCGGCGGCGCGGGTGGGGACTTGGCCGAGAGTGAAGGGCTCGGCCTCCGGCGCGCGGAAGGGGAAGCGTTCACCGCCGGCGGAGACCAGGGGGTAGGTGACCGCGTCCGGGTCGAGCGCGGCGGCCTGTTCGGTGAGGCCGTCCAGGTCCTCGCCGGGGAAGTGCCGGGAGATGACACCCGCGCCGCTGCTGGACGCGCCGCCCGGCAGCCAGCTCTCGCCCGGCCCGCGGTGGCAGTACACGACGCCCGCCGGGTCGCGGACCAGATGCGGGCTGCTGCCCTTGAGGACGAGGGTGGTGCCGAGCACCGAGTTCCAGGCGCCGGGTTCCAGGGCTCCGGAGCCGATCTGGGCGGCGCAGCCGTCGGTCATTCCGGCGACCAGGGTGGTGCTTTCGGGGATACCGGTGGCTTCCGCGGCTGCGGCGCAGACGGTGCCCAGCACGCTGCCGGGGCGTACGACGTCAGGCAACAGTCCTTCGCCGATGCCGAGTTGAGCCATGGTCTTGTCCGGCCAGCGTTCTTCGACCAGGTGGTAGCCGGTCTTGAGGGCGTGACTCGCGTCGGCGGCGACCTGATGTCCGGCGAGGCGCCAGGTGATCAGATCGACCTGGTGCAGCAGCCGGACGCCCGCGCCGGACGCGGCGGGCTCGTGGTCGAGGAGCCAGCGCAGTTTCGGTAGCGCCCAGGAGGGCTGCATGCTGCGGTATCCGAGCTCCCGCCAGACGGCATCCCCGGCTTCGTTGACGGTCACCGTCTGGTCGGCGGCTCGCCCGTCGTCGTACATCAGGCCGGGGGTGAGCGGGTGGCCGGTGGCGTCGGCGAGCAGGATCGTGCCGGAGGTACCGTCGATCGCGAGTGCGCGGATCCGCCCCGCGTCGAGTCCGGCCAGGGCATCGCGGCAGGCGGCGGACAGGGCGGTCCACCACTGCTCGGGGTCCTGCTCGTGGCGCACGCCGTCGCGGCGGCCGGTCAGCGGCCGCGACGCGGCGGCCAGGAGCTGCCCGGTGCCGTCGACGGCGACGCAGCGTGCGCTCTGGGTACCGAGGTCGAGGCCGAGCCAGATGCCGTCGAGGGGGTCGAGGGCGTCGGCGAGATGGGTCTCAGACATGGTCGTCTCCCAGGGCGGTAGGGACGCCGTCGACCAGGGCGGCAGAGACGCCGGCAACTTCGTGCGAGGCCCCGCCCGGCCCCGCTGTACGGCTCCCCCGCCAGAGCGCACCACCGCTCCAGCCCGCCTCGCGCACGATGGACCTGCGGCCGATGAAATCCTCGTACAGGGCGGCGTAGAACTGCGCGCGTTCCGGGTCGGGTTCCCAACTGCTCTGCATCCGGACGTACTTGGCGGCAGCCGTGTGCATGCTGCTCTCGGCGCCGGTGCGGACGAGGCCGGTGAGGAAGGCGCCCTTGGCGCCCAGCTCGGTGTCGCCGGAGCGGGCGGTGGGCACTCCCGTGGCGTCGGCGATCAGCGCGCACCACGCGTCGCTGTTGGCGCCGCCGCCGCACAGCCGCAGCTCGCTCACGTCCGTGCGGGCCGCGGCAAGCGAGTCGCGCAGGACCAGTGAAAGCCCGTCGAAGACGGCGCGGGCCATGTCGGCGCGCGAGTGCTCCAGGGAAAGTCCCCAGAAGGAGCCGCGGGCGTGCGGGTCGAGGAACGGGGCGCGTTCGCCCGCCGGGGAGAGGTAGGGCAGGAACAGCAACCCGCGGGCGCCCGGCTCCGATTCGAAGGCAAGCCGCGCCAGGTCCGGCGGCCCGGGAAGCCCCAGCATCCGCGCGGCCCAGCCCAGCACTTCGGCGCCGTTGAGGGTCGGGAAGGCACGCAGCACCCGTTCGCGGCCGCGGTAGGCGATGTTGATGCCGGACGGTTCGCCGCTGGTGTCCACGTCCGTGCGGACGATCTCCGTGCACAGGGTGGTGCCGAGGATGCCGCACGCCTGCCCGGGGTTGACCACGCCGACGCCGCGGGCGGTGGCGGCGATGTCGTACGGGGACATCACGACGGGAAGGCCGGCCGGCAGGCCCAGTTGGCCCGCGGCGTCGCCGGTGATCTCGGCGATCCGTTCCGACTCGCCGAGGACGGTCGGCAGGAGCCGGTGGTACGCGCTCAGGCCGAACAGGTCGAGGATCCGCGGGTCGTAGTCCCCGGTGGTGTGGTCCAGGAACGGGGCGGAGGCGTCGGACTCGTCGCAGGCCAGAACACCGGTGAGGCGCAGGAAGAGCCAGCCCGCGGCGGTGAGCGAGGTGCTGGAGCGCGCCAGGCGGTCCGGGTCGTGGGCAGCGAGCCAGCTGAAGAGGGCGTTGGGCATGCCCGCGCAGGTCAGTGAGCCGTTGCGGCGGAAGGCGGCTTCGAGGACGCCCTCACGCTGCCAGGTGGTGAGCAGGTCCCCGGCCCGGCCGTCGGACCACAGGATCGCGGGTCCCGTCGGGCGGCCGTCCTCGTCGACGAGCCAGGCCCCGTCGCCCTGCGCGGTGAAGGACACCAGCCAGACGGGGTCCGCGAGGCCGGAAAGCACGCTGCGGACGGTATGGACGACGGCGTTCCAGACGGCGTCCATGTCCTGTTCCGCCCAGCCGGGGTGGGGCCGGAGCACTTCGGTGGCGAGCCGGGAGACCGCGATCTCCTTGCCCTGGTCGTCGAAGACGACCGACTTGATCATCGTGGTGCCGACGTCGATGGTCAGTACGGACATCAGGTCAGTCCTTTCACGCCTGGGCCGAGGCGGCGGACGCCGCACCCGATGTGGCGGCCGGCGCTGTGCCCGGGGCGGCGGACGCGGGGTCAGGCGATTCGCCGCCCACCTCCGCCGCACCCGCGTCGTCCGGCAGCTTCAGGAAGAGTGCGAGCACGGTGCTCACCGCATGCATCCCCGCGAAAATCCAGACCACCCCTGTGACACCGAGCGGCCCGACGAAGACCGCGACGACGGCGGGGCCGACGAAGGTGCTGGCGCCCGCGCCCAGGTTGAGCGCGGCGAGCGCCTGCCCCTTGTGCCGCGGCTCCAGCGAGGGCACCAGTGCCGAAAGGGGTACATATCCGGCCAGCGTAGCCCCGTAGAGAGCGGCGGCGGCCAGTGCCAGCGGGAAGTTGTCGCCGGCGGCGTTCGGGACGTAGAAGAGCAGCAGCGTACTGAGGGTGCATCCCGCGCCACCGAACCAGGCGATGGTCCGACGCCAGCCGACCCGGTCGCCCACCACGCCGAAGAGCAGGTTCGCGAAGATGTTGGTGGCGAACATGGCGCTGAGCAGATGCAGCCACTCGGTGAGGCTGAAGCCGACCGTCTTCGTGAAGTGGATCGGCATGATCACGAAGAAGCCGAACTGCGATGCCGTGTTGATGACCCGCGCGAGCGATCCCGCGCCGACCCGGGGATTGCGCCACAGGACCGTGACGCTGCCGACGAGGGTGGCGAGCGGCCCCTCACCCTCACCGCGCGACCGCTTCCCGCCCCGGTCGTCGCGGACGAGCAGCAGGGCGACGAGACCGCCCGCCGCTACGAGGACCAGCGCGGACCACAGCGTGGCGTAGGCACCGATCCGCGGAATGAGTCCGCCGGCGACCAGTGAACCCAGGGTGGGCAGACCGCCGGTGAAGGCGAACCAGTACCAGCCCATGGCCGTGCCGAGCCGGGCGCGCGGCGCCACCGAGGCGATCCAGACCAGGAACCCGTAGGCGAACAGCGGGTAGCCGAGGCCGCGCAGGCCGTACCCGAGCATCATCAGCGGATAGCTGGTCATCGGGATGGCCAGGACGAGGAAGAGGAGCTGGAAGACGCCCCAGATGCCGAGACCGGTCCACATGACGCGGCGCGGGCCCCACAGGTCGGACAGCACTCCGGAGAGCCAGGCGGCGATGGCCGCGGCGCCTCCGTAGACGGTGAACAGCAACGCGACGCGGGGCTGCGAGATGCCCTCGTCGACCAGGTACGGCGAGAGATAGCCGGACTCGACCCCGTCTCCGATCATGAAGAGAAGCAGCCCGAGGTAGCCCCAGGCGAGGGTCGGCGGGATACCCAGGCGTGTGATCAGCGAACGCGGAGGAGGGGACGGAGGGGTCGGCATCGACTCTCCCCTTTCAGCGGCGGAGGCAGGTGTCTGCGGTGCGGGCAGGTGTCCGCGGTGGGGGCTGCAGGGACGGACGAGCTGATGGAACAGCTGGCCGGAAAGGCGAGTCAAGGGCGGCCGGAATCTTCCCAGCGGAGCGGGCACCTGCCGTGTTGCGTCGTGGCGGAGCCGCTCGCGGACGCCGCTCTCCTCGACGGAGGAGCGATAAATCCGTGCGAACATAACGCGGCGAGTTCACACACGTACCGCCCGGATGGCAGGGAGCGGACACCGGAGGGAGCACCGCGATGGACCGTGTCGAGGCGCAGGAGGAGCGGCGGCGGCAGATGCGCGAGGCCGTCATCGGCCGCGGCTTCGTACGCACCGCCGATCTGGCCGATGAGTTCGGCATCAGTCTGATGACCGCGCATCGCGATCTGGACGCCCTTCAGGCGCAGGGCTGGCTGCGCAAGGTCCGAGGCGGTGCGACCGGGCTGCCGTCGGCGCAGTTCCACGGCAGTGTCGCGGAGCGGATGGCCACCATGGCGCAGACCAAGCAGCTTCTCGCGCGGGCCGCGGCGACCCTGCTCGTGCCGGGCCAGACCGTGCTGCTCGACGACAGCACGACCTGTCTGCTCCTCGCGCACCAGGTCACCGAGCACACCCCGCTGACCGTGCTCACCAACTCGCTGCCGGCCATCACCACACTCGCGAAGGAACCCGGCATCTCGCTGATCACGCTGGGCGGCGCGTACTTCCCGGCGTACGACGCGTTCATGGGCCTGCACACCGCGGACGCGGTCCGTGCCTTTCGCGCCGACGTCCTCTTCATGTCCACGACGGCCGTCACCAACGGCCGCTGCTACCACACCTCACCGGAGACAGTGCAGGTCAAGCGGGCGATGATGGAGTGCGCGACGCGACGGGTGCTGGTCGCGGACCACACCAAGTTCTGCAAGGACGGTCTGTACGCCCTCGCACCGCTGACCGACTTCGATCTGCTGATCGTGGACGACGGCCTGGCGGCGGAGCAGGTACGGGCGGTGCGGGCGGCCGGCACCGAGGTGATGGTGGTACCCGCCCGCGATCAGTAAGGGTCAACTCCCGTTTGTGTCCTAGTGCTTTGCGCCCGGTAGATCCGATGTCAGGTAGGAGATGACCATGTCCCCCAGCATCGTCCGGTAGTGCTCACGGCGCGGCGGCTCGGTGAGGTCGCGGCCGAAGAGCGTACGGAAGGTGTGCCGGTTGGAGACGCGGAAGAAGCAGAACGAGCTGATCATCGCGTGCAGGTCGACGGCATCCACGTCGGCCGTGAACACGCCCTGCTCGCGCCCGGTTTCGAGGATCGAGGCGATGACGTCGATCGCCGGAGAGCTGAGGGAGGCAAGACTCGGTGAGGCACCGATGTGCTTCGCCTCGTGGATGTTCTCGATGCTGACGAGGCGGATGAAGTCCGGGTGTGCCTCGTGGTGGTCGAAGGTGAGCTCGGCCAGACGCCGGATGGCGGACACCGGGCCCAGATGCCCGACGTCGAGCTGCTGCTCCTCGTGCCGGATGACCTTGTACGCCCGCTCGAGGACCGCGGTGAACAGCTGGTCCTTGCTGCCGAAGTAGTAGTAGATCATCCGCTTCGTGGTCCGCATGCGGGCGGCGATCTCGTCCACCCTGGCCCCCGCGTACCCCATGCGGGCGAACTCCTCGGTGGCCACGTCGAGGATCTCCCCCCGCGTACGGGCCGCGTCCCGGGTTCGCTTGACGGGCGGGGACGGCGGGGGGACTGCGGCGGCCATGCGGCTCCTCAGGGCGGACTCATCGGCGCCGGTCAGTCTAATGCTGGTGAAAATGCTGAGCCGCGAGCCGTACGGCCGCGTTCCGCGCCCCGTAGCCCCGGTAGCCGCCCGTGCGTTGCACCAACTCGAAGAAGACACGCCCGACCGTGGCGGTGTAGCAGTGGAGGAACTCCCCGTTCTCGTCGCGGTCGTAGAGGATGCCGAGCTCCGCGAGGGTGGCCAGGTGCTGCGGGTCCAGTTCGTAGCGGGCGTCGAGGTCGTCGTAGTAGTTGGCGGGGATCGGGAGGAGGCCCGTGCCCGTTTCGCGGAC
This sequence comes from Streptomyces sp. NPDC033180, assembly GCF_055577645.1. Classification (NCBI taxonomy): domain Bacteria; kingdom Bacillati; phylum Actinomycetota; class Actinomycetes; order Kitasatosporales; family Streptomycetaceae; genus Streptomyces; species Streptomyces sp. NPDC033180. The sequence continues at coordinate 682,459 of NZ_JBVIPU010000002.1, forward strand.
GCGGCGGGCCGCTCCGACGATATCGTCCGTCGCCAGCGCGATGTGCTGGAGGCGGCTGCTCTCGGCGTCGGGTGCCGGTGCGATGTTGAGGACGATGCGCACACCGCCGTCGGGGGACGCGACGGCGCGGCTGCGCACGAGGCCGTAGGGATCGGCCAGCTCGAGGCTGTCGTCCGGCTCGAGGCCCAACACGCCCCGGTGGAACAGCGATGCCTCGTCGAACTGGTGCCAGGGCTGGGTGAGGGCGATGTGGTCGATGTGGCGGACGATCGCGGGCGGTTCGCCAGTTTCCTCCCCCGGCAGGGCGCGCGACGGTACGTCGACGAAGTCACCGGTCCAGCTGGGGTGGTGGGGCTGCTCCGTGCGGCAGAAGAAGAACTCCGTGCCATCGGGTGCGGCCACCGCGTCCAGCGGTGCGTCCCGCGGCCCTCGGCGCCTCGGCACCACAGGTGCGAGCAGCTCCTCCGCGCGCCGTGCGGCTCGCTCCGGGTCGGGGGTCTCCACGCCGACGGCGGTCAGAGCCGGGCCTTGACGACGGCCGCCGGCGCCGGCACTGGCGCCGGTGTTGAGCAGAATCCTGGCGTCCCCCTGTTCCCACAGCTCGACCGGCTTCCAGGTGTGCCGTGCGGTGTGGGCGAAGCCGAGGGACTCGAGGACTCCGCGCAGTGGTTCGGTGTCGGCCGCGGTCAGCTCGGCGAAGGCGAACCCGGAGGGCGCGGCCGCGGTGGGGAGCGCGGAGAGACCGGCCGACTCCTCCAGAAGGAGCAGCGAGCGGAGCGCGTCGACGGCGGTGGAGGCCGCCCCCGCCTGCCGGAAGACGTCGTTGAACACTTCGAGGGACAACGGCCCTTGGTATCCGGCCCGCACGGCGGCGGCCACCAGAGGGACGAGGTCGAAGCCGCCCTGGCCGGGGAAGCAGCGGTAGTGCCTGCTCCACTGCAGGACGTCCATCGCCATCAGGGGCGCGTCCGCGAGCTGGAGGAAGAAGATCTTCTCGCCGGGGATGTCCGCGATGCCCTTGGGGTCGCAGCCGCGGGAGAGGATGTGGAAGCTGTCGAGGCAGGTACCGAGGGCCGGATGATCCGCCTGTTCGACGATCCGCCAGGCGTGGTCGTACGTGCTGACGTGCCGGCCCCAGGCCAGGGCCTCGTAGGCGATACGGATGCCGTGGGCCGCCGCCCGGTCGGCGAGCAGCCGCAGCTGCTCGGCGGCGAGCGCGTCGTCGTCGACCGACTCGGGGGCGACGCTGGAGCAGACGAGGAGCAGGTCCGCGCCCAGGCGCTCCATCACGGCGAACTTCCGTTCCGCGCGCCGCAGATTGCGGGCGAGAACATCGGCGGGGACGGCCTCGAAGTCGCGGAACGGCTGGTAGAGGTCGATGCCGAGACCCAGATCCGCACAGCGAAGGCGCACCTCCTCGGGGCTGAGCGGGCCGCCGAGCAGGTCGTTCTCGAAGATCTCCACGCCGTCGAATCCGGCGGTGGCGACGGCGGTGAGCTTCTCGGACAGCGGGCCGCTGAGCGAGACGGTGGCGATCGATTTGCGCATGGTGTCCTCCTGTCGGGCCGGGACGTCAGGCCGCCGGGAAGGCGGCCAGATCGCCGAGGTCGGCGAGCATTGGTCCGGTGTGCGGTTCGAGCCCGGTGAAGAGCCGGAAGGCGTCGGCCGCCTGGAAGACGGCCATGCCGCCGCCGTCGAGTGTGCGGCACCCGATGGCGCGGGCCTCGCGCAACAGGCCGGTCTCCAGCGGCCGGTAGACGACTTCGGCCACCCAGAGTCCGGGCCTGAGCAGCGTGACAGGCAGGGGCAGGCCCGGGTGCGCGAGCATGCCGGTGGGTGTGGCGTGGACGAGGCCGTCCGCGGCGGCGACGCGTCCCGGTATCTCGGCGGTCGGCGCGGACATGGCGCGACCCGGCCCGAAGCGCGAGGTCAGCGCGGCGGCGAGGGTGGCGGCACGGGCCGGGTCGGTGTCGACCAGGGTGATTCGGTCGACGCCGAGGTTCAGCAGGGCGTGCGCCACCGCGGCGCCCGCGCCGCCCGCGCCGAGTTGCACGACATCACCGGTCGGCGCGTCGGCAAGGCCGCGGGCGAAGGACTGGGCGAAGCCGGTGGCATCGGTGTTGTGCCCGATGGCACGTCCGTCCCTGAAGACGACGGTGTTCACCGCGCCGAGTTCGGCGGCGTCGGGGGCGAGCTCGTCCAGGTGCTCGATGACCAGCTGTTTGCAGGGGTGGGTGATGTTCAGGCCGTCGAAGCCCAGGCGCTGGGCAGCGTGCACCAGCTCGCCGACGGCGTCGGGTGCGACGCCGAGTACGTCGATGTCGAGGGTGCGGTAGATCAGGCGCACACCGTGCCGGTCCGCCTCGCGTTCGTGCAGGGCGGGGCTCAGGGAGGGGCCGATACCGGAGCCGATCAGGCCGGTGAGGTACGAGGTCATCGAGAGTTCCTGTGGGTCGTCTTGGCGGGGTCGATCACGAGGTCGCGGCAGGGGGAAAGGCTCAGAGAGCGGCGGCCTCGGGCTGCGTCGTCGGCGCCTTCTCGTCCCCGGTGCGCAGCCCCAGCTCGGCCGTGGGCACACGGTGCGTCTCGCGCCCCGTGGTCACGGCGATCGCGCAGATCGCGCAGAAGGCCGCGGTGAAGATCGCGACGCCGAGCCAGCCGTCGCCGTCGGGACCGTCGATCTGTGCCGCGAAGGTGACCGCGAAGCCCGCGATGGCGAAGCCGATCTGGGTGCCGATGGCCATGCCGGAGAGGCGGACCCTGGCGGGGAACATCTCGCCGTAGAACGAGGGCCAGATGCCGTTGGCCGCGCTGTAGACGACACCGAAGAGCAGCACTCCGGTGACGAAGACCAGCGGGTAGCTGCCGGTGGAGATCGCCCAGAGGTAGACGAAGATCATGCCCCCGCTGCCCAGCGCCCCGACGAGGAAGACGGGCTTGCGGCCGATCCGGTCCGACAGCTTGGCCCAGAGCGGAATGGCGAGCAGCGCCACCGCGTTGGCGCTGCCGGCGACCCAGAGCATGCCGGTCTTGTCGAGGCCGACCGCGTCACTCGTGGCGTACGAGAGGGCCCAGACGGAGAAGATCGTGCTGACCGTCGCGATCAGCGCGGCGGCGACCACGCGCAGTACGTCTGCCCAGTGGTCCCTGAGCAGCTCCGCCAGCGGCATCTTGGCCACCTTCCGGTCGGCGGAGACCTGTTGGAAGACCGGGGTCTCGTCGAGGGTGCGGCGGATGACGTATCCGGCGACCGCGACGAGGGCGCTCAGCAGGAACGGAATGCGCCAGCCCCAGCTGTGGAGCTGCTCGTCCGGGAGCGCGGCGACCGGCAGGAACACCAGGGTCGCGAGGAGCTGACCGGCCTGGGTCCCGTTGAGGGTGAAGCTCGTGTAGTAGCCGCGCCGGTGTTCCGGCGCATGTTCCAGCGTCATCGCGTTGGCACTGGCCTGCTCACCGGCCGCTGACAGGCCCTGGAACACCCGCATCAGGACGAGCAGCACCGGAGCGACGGTGCCGACCTGCGCGTACGTGGGCAGACAGCCGATGAGGAAGGTGGACAGACCCATCAGGATCAGCGTCCAGACCATGATCTTCCGGCGGCCGAGCCGGTCACCGAAGTGGCCGAGGACGAGAGCTCCGAGGGGACGGGCGGCGTAGGCGACGCCGAAGGTCGCAAGGGAGATGAGGGTGGCGGTGGCCGGGTCGTCCGGGTCGAAGAAGACCTTGGGGAAGACGAGGGCCGCGGCGCTGCCGTAGATGAAGAAGTCGTAGTACTCAAGGGCGCTGCCGATCCAGGCGGCGAAGGCGGCCTTGCGCGGCCTGCCCTGCGGCTTGCCCTGCGGCGGCGGGGCCGAAGGCTGGTCGGCCTGCGGGTGAGCGGACACGTGAACTCCTCGGGGAGAGCAGCCCGGCCGCGAGCGGGGCGGGCTGCGAGGGGACGTAGTTAACGCACTAGATAGTTAATTAACGTGGCAGTGATGCTCGCCCGCCCCTCGGGCCGTGTCAATACATCCGGGCGTAACAGCTGCGCCCGGGGCGGCCGCCGCGCAGAGCACTGCCGACCACACAGGCATTTCACGCTCGCCGTGCTTGCTCGTCTCCTTCGCGGCATGGGGCTGGCGACGGAGGCTCCTGCCCGCCTCGGCTTGCGGTAGCGCTCGCCGCTGTGGGCTGTGTGACCATCTGGCGGGGCGCGCTTTTCGGCACGAAGGAATGCAGGACGGAGTGCACGAGCATCGGCTGGATCGGCCGGGTGCTGTTGCCGTGGCTGCGCACGGACTGGTGGCAGCCTCTGGTGGCGCTACTCGTCCTGAGTGCGCTGGCGGGTCTGTTGAGCGGCTCCCTCGTCATGGGAGCGAGGGCAGGCAGCAGCTGGTGGAAACGCCGCCAGGAACGCGAGCACCGGTCGCACGGGTCAGCGGCGTACCCGTGGCATCCCCAGGCCTATCCAGGAGATGATCTCGCGCTGGATCTCGTTGTTGCCGCCGCCGAAGGTGAAGATGACGGCGCTGCGGTAGCCGCGCTCCAGCTCTCCGTGGAGGACCGCGCCCGCGGAGCCTTCCTTGAGCGAGCCTGCCGCGCCGACGACTTCCATGAGCCAGGCGTACGCGTCCCTGCGCGCCTCGGAGCCGTACACCTTCACGGCGGAGGCGTCCTGGGGGGTGAGGGTGCCCTCCTGGACGGCGTTCACCATCTGCCAGTTGAGGAGCTTCATCGCGTCCAGCTTGGTGTGCGTCCTTGCCAGACGCCCGCGCACCCAGCCGAGGTCGATGACGCGGCGGCCGTCGGCGAGCTTGGTGTCGGCGGCCCAGCGCTGCACGTTGTGGAAGGCGCGGATGGCCATGGTGCCGTGCGCGGCGAGCGTGACGCGTTCGTGGTTGAGCTGGTTGGTGATGAGCCGCCAGCCCTTGTTCTCCTCGCCCACGCGGCGCGAGGCGGGCACGCGGATGTTCTCGTAGTAGCTCGCCGTGGTGTCGTGCGAGGCAAGGGTGTTGATGATGGTGCAGGAGTAGCCGGGGTCGGAGGTCGGCACGAGGAGCATGGTGATGCCCTTGTGGGGCGGGGCCTTTGGGTCGGTGCGGACGGCGAGCCAGACCCAGTCGGCGGTGTCTCCGTTCGTGGTCCAGATCTTCTGGCCGTTGACCGTGTAGTGGCCGGTGGCCTCGTCTCCCTCGCGGACCGCCTTGGTCTTGAGCGCCGCGAGGTCGGTGCCCGCGTCCGGCTCGCTGTAGCCGATCGCGAAGTCGAGTTCGCCGGAGAGGATCTTCGGCAGGAAGAACGCCTTCTGCTCCTGAGTGCCGAACTGCATCAGAGTCGGCCCGACGGTGTTCAGGGCCATCAGAGGCAGCGGGACGCCGGCCTGGGCGGCCTCGTCGAAGAAGATGAACTGCTCCATCGGGGAGAGCCCGCGCCCGCCGTACTCCTTGGGCCAGCCGACGCCGAGCCAGCCGTCGGTGCCGAGGCGGCGGATGGTCTCCCGGTAGAACTGCTTCTGCGCGGCGGGGTCGGCGTACCGGGCGTACGCGTTGTCGGGCACCAGCTCGGCGAAGTACGTGCGCAGTTCGGTGCGCAACTGCCGCTGCTCAGGCGTGTATTCGAGGTGCACGGCCCCTCCTGCTTTCGCTGGCTCTCCGGGCTTGGGCTTGGGCTTGACGGCGCACACAGTAGAACGCGTTTCAGAAATAGGGAATGGCGGTGACGGAAGCGCCGTGCGCTGCGCGCGCGTGGGCGGCAGATGGTTCGGCGTCCGGCCCGGCGCCCGCAAGCCCGGCGCGTTCGGCTAGGCCCCCGGGCCACCCGCGGAGTACAGAACCTGCGCCGCGCCCCATTCGACGAAGGCCTCCGTCTGCTCCATGCCGATCGACTCGAGCAGCCGGCGCGACCGGGTGTCGGCCTCCTGCGTGACCGCGACCACCTCCGAACCGCCGGGGGTGGTCGCTTCACGCACCCAGGCGACGGCGGCGGTGACGGCCTCACGGCCGTATCCGAACCCCCAGTGTTCGGGCAGCAGTTGGTACGACACCTCGGTCCGCCCGGCACGACGCGAGTCGGGTTCCAGCTGCAGCCCGCCGATCACCGAGCCGTCCGTGCACAGCGTCACGCTGAAGGCGCCGCGCACACCGACGCAGTGCTGCTCGCGCACGCGAAGTGTCTCCTTGTCGACCGGCCCGCCGAGGTGGCGGCGGACGTCCGTGTCCGTCCAGAGCCGCACCATGGCGGGGATGTCGCCGGCCTCGATCGGGCGCAGGACGAGACGGTCCGTGGTGAGGGTGGCGGGCCAGGGGAACATGCTCGGTGATCGCGACATGGGCCCGATCCTGCCGGACCCGCCCGCCGCACGCGCGAACAGGTCCGCCCCGGCAGCGAGTTCGCTGCCGGGGCGGACCTGTGTCAGCCGAAGTCGCCTCAGCCGAGAAGGCCGAGCGCCTTGTTCAGCGTGGCGGACGGGCGCATGACGGACGCCGCCTTGGCCTCGTCGGGCTGGTAGTAGCCGCCGATGTCGGCGGGCGAGCCCTGGACGCCGTTCAGCTCGTCGACGATCGTCTGCTCCTGCTCGACCAGCGTCTTGGCCAGCGGGGCGAACTCCTTGGCGAGCTCCGCGTCCGCGGTCTGCTTGGCCAGCTCCTGGGCCCAGTACATGGCCAGGTAGAAGTGGCTGCCGCGGTTGTCGATGCCGCCGACGCGACGGGTCGGCGACTTGTCCTGCTCCAGGAAGGTCGCCGTCGCACGGTCGAGGGTGTCGGCAAGGACCTGGGCGCTGGCGTTGTCCGTGGTCTGCGCGAGGTGCTCGAAGCTGGAGGCCAGGGCGAGGAACTCGCCCAGGCTGTCCCAGCGCAGGTAGTTCTCGCGGACCAGCTGCTGGACGTGCTTGGGGGCGGAGCCGCCCGCGCCCGTCTCGAAGAGGCCGCCGCCGTTCATGAGCGGAACGATCGAGAGCATCTTGGCGCTGGTGCCGAGCTCCAGGATCGGGAACAGGTCGGTGAGGTAGTCACGGAGCACGTTGCCGGTCACCGAGATGGTGTCCTCGCCGCGGCGGATGCGCTCCAGGGAGAACGCCGTCGCGTCCACCGGCGACATGATCTCGATCTGCAGGCCGTCGGTGTCGTGCTCGGGCAGGTACGCCTTGACCTTCTCGATGAGCTGCGCGTCGTGCGCGCGGGTCTCGTCCAGCCAGAACACAGCCGGCGAGCCGGTCGCGCGGGCGCGGTTGACGGCCAGCTTGACCCAGTCGCGGATCGGGGCGTCCTTGGCCTGGCACATCCGGAAGATGTCGCCGGTGGAGACGGCCTGCTCCAGGACGACGTCGCCGGCCTCGTTCAGGACGCGCACCGTGCCGGGCGCGGCGAGCTCGAAGGTCTTGTCGTGGCTGCCGTACTCCTCCGCCTTCTGCGCCATGAGGCCGACGTTGGGCACCGAGCCCATCGTCGACGGGTCGAAAGCGCCGTTGGCGCGGCAGTCGTCGATGACGACCTGGTACACGCCGGCGTAGCTGGAGTCGGGCAGCACCGCGAGGGTGTCGTGCTCGCCGTCGTCCGGGCCCCACATGTGGCCGGAGGTGCGGATCATCGCGGGCATCGAGGCGTCGACGATGACGTCGGAGGGCACGTGCAGGTTGGTGATGCCCTTGGTGGAGTCGACCATCGCGAGCTCCGGGCCCTCGGCGAGCTCGGCCTCGAAGGACGCCTTGATCTGCTCGCCCTCGGGCAGCGCGTCGAGGCCGTTGAGGATGCCGCCGAGACCGTCGTTCGGGCTCAGGCCCGCGCCGGCGAGCGCCTCGCCGTACGCGGCGAACGTCTTGGGGAAGAAGGCGCGCACGACGTGGCCGAAGATGATCGGGTCGGAGACCTTCATCATCGTGGCCTTCAGGTGCACGGAGAACAGCACACCGTCGGCCTTGGCCTTGGCGATCTGCGCGGTGAGGAACTCACGCAGCGGACCCACACGCATGACGGAGGTGTCGACGACCTCGCCCGCGAGGACCGGTACGGACTCACGCAGGACCGTGGTGCTGCCGTCCTCACCCGTGAACTCGATGCGCAGCGTGTCGGCCTCGGCGATGGTCGCGGACTTCTCGGTGGAGCGGAAGTCGTCCACACCCATGGTGGCGACGTTCGTCTTCGAGTCGGCCGTCCAGGCGCCCATGCGGTGCGGGTGCGCCTTGGCGTAGTTCTTCACCGAGGCCGGGGCGCGGCGGTCGGAGTTGCCCTCGCGCAGGACCGGGTTGACGGCACTGCCCTTGACCTTGTCGTAACGGGCGCGGATGTCCTTCTCCGCGTCGGTCTTCGGGTCCTCCGGGTAGTTCGGCAGCGCGTAGCCCTGCGACTGGAGCTCGGCGACGGCCGCCTTCAGCTGCGGGGTCGAGGCCGAGATGTTCGGCAGCTTGATGATGTTCGCGCCGGGCGTCTTGGCCAGCTCGCCCAGCTCGGCGAGTGCGTCATCGATGCGCTGGCTCTCCTCGAGGAACTCGGGGAAGAGAGCGATGATGCGCCCCGCCAGGGAGATGTCACGGCTCTCCACGGCGACCCCTGCCGTCGAGGCGTAGGCCCTGACCACCGGCAAGAACGAATACGTCGCGAGGGCCGGGGCCTCGTCGGTCTGGGTGTAAATGATGGTCGAGTCAGTCACCGGGTGCTCCGCTCCACGTCTGCAACATTGCTCGACATCAAGATATCTCGTGATCGCCCCCTTCCACGAAGCGGCCCCGGTTCTGAGGCGTGACAGCCCGTAGCTCGCCTCACGTTCCGTGAGGTGGGTGTCTACTGATGGTTGCTGTTGGGTTCCCACAGGTACTGGCCGTCGTTCCTGGCACCGGGGCCGACCGCCGTGGCGGGGCCGCCGCGGCGAGGATGAGCGGGTGATCGCTCCCCCGGACATCGCTCCCCTGGACCCCGCGGATCCCGCCTTCGCGCGCGACCCGTTTCCGTACTACGCGCGCCTGCGCGACCGGGGGCCGGCCGTACGGGTCCCGCTCGCCAACGGGACACACGCCTGGCTCGTCACCGGATACGAGCGGACGCGGGCCGTCCTTGCCGACCCCCGCTTCTCGAACGTGCCCCCGCAGGGAGCGGGGCGGCCGAAGGGTGACTCGCCCGCACAGGGCGCCCGCGCCTGCCTCAGCCGGCACATGCTCAACTCCGACGCCCCGGATCACACCCGGCTGCGGCGGCTGACCACCGCCGCGTTCGCCCCGCGCCGCGTCGACGCGCTGCGACAGCGCGTCGAGGAGCTGACCGCCGGGCTCCTGCGGGAGATGGAGCTGCGGCTGCGGCGCGAGGGGAGCGTGGACCTGGTGGACGCCTTCGCCTTCCCCCTCCCGGTCCTGGTGATCGGTGAGGTGCTCGGGGTGCCGGAAGCCGACCGGGCGGATCTGCGGGACTGGACGTACCGGGTCGGCTCCCCCGCCGACGCGCTGGAGCCGGGCGCGGTGGACGAGGCGTGGACCGGTCTGTACGGCTACTTCACCGAGCTGATCGCCCGCAAGCGGCGCGCGCCCGGCTCCGATCTCTTCAGCGCGCTCACGCAGGACGCGACAGAGGGCGGCCTCGACGACGGGGAGCTGCTCGCCATGGCGTTCCTCCTCCTGTTCGCGGGCTACGAGACCACGATGAACCTCCTCGCGTCGGCGTCGCTGCTGCTGCTCACCCACCCCGAGGAGCTGGCGGCCGCGCGCCGTGATGCCACGCGCTGGCCCGCCGTCGTGGAGGAGACGCTGCGGCACGCCAGCCCGCTGGAGGGCACGACCTGGCGGCACACGACCGAGGAGGTGGACCTCGGCGAGGGCGTGCTCATACCCGCGGGCGCCTCCGTCCTCGCGGTACTCGCCGCCGCCAACCGCGACCCCCGGCACTTCCCGGAGCCGGACGCCTTCCGTCCGGGCCGCTATGCGCCAGGGCCCGGTGATGCGCGCACGGCGCCGCACGCCGCCTTCGGCCACGGACCGCACTTCTGCCTCGGCTCACGGCTGGCCCGCCTGGAGGCGACGATCGCGCTCCCCCGGCTCCTGACGACGTTCCCCCACCTCCGCCTGATCGCAGACCCGGCTCACCTCCCGTACAGACCGGGCCTCTTGGTCCGCGGCCCGCGCCACGCCCCCGTCACCACCGCTCCCGTCACCACCGCTCCCGTGTCCGCCCGGACAGCGGTCAACGCGTGAGCAGCAGCGCGTCCCCCACCGGGCGCTCGGTGCCGTCCGACGGGGAGTTGATCACCTTGCCGTTCACCGTCATCGTGACCGAACCGCCGCCGTCCAGGGCCATGGCGTGGACCGCGCCGAGCGACTTCATCAGTTCCGCGCCTTCGCCGAGGCCGAACCCGTCGCTGTGGCCGGGCTGCCTGCCGTCCGCGGCGACCAGGAGCACACGGCCCTGACCGTCGACGCCAAGCAGCAGGCGCGGGTTGCGCTTGATGCCCCAGGTGTAGGCGAAGGAGCGGTCGCCGGCGCGCTCGATGCCGTCAGCGGCGTAGTTCACCGCGACCTTGCCGCCGCGCACCAGCTCGGGGCCTCCGTTGACGATGTCGCCCTCGGGGCCGAGCTTCAGCTCTCGGCCGCGCTCGTCCAGGATGCGTTCCCGTAGCTTCATCGCGCTTGTCTGCTTCGCGTGCGTACGCAGCCAGGTGGCGCCGGAGCCGATGCCCGCGAGGACGCTGCCGCCTTCCGGCACTGCGCCGCCGCGCGCACGCACCTCCCGTACGCGCCCGCTCGCGTCGAGCACCGCCTCCAATCCCTCGCCCGCCGGGGTGTTCGCGCCGAGCTCGTCGGTGAACTTCACGATCTCGTCGGGGTCGGTGCAGGTCACGTCGTGCTGCGGACGCTCGGTCGGAGAATCGCCGCCGACACCGCCGCAGTTGCGGACCAGACCCGGGGCACGGTTCACGCCGTCCACGACCGCGGACGCCGATCCCGCGCGGACCCGGAGTTCCGTGCTCAGCTTCTTGAACTCCGGACGCAGACCGTCGCCACGCAGCACCGCCGCGATCCGGCCGTTGGTCGCCGCGCTCTGCAACTCCCCGCGGTACGCGGCGATGCCGGCTGCCGCGCCCGGCACCCCGTCCTTGCCCTCCATGACGAAGAAGCCCGCGTTGACGCCGAGCAGGGCGTCGTCGCCCGCGGCCATGGCGCTCACCGTCTCGCGACCGGCCACACCCGTGCCGTACGTGCCCTTCATCGCACCGCCGTAGCGCTTCGGGTCGACGATCGCCACCTTGACCCGGGCGACTCCGGTGCCGGGCACACCGTCGGCGCCTGTCCACTCGCTCACCGCGTCGAACCCGGCGGAGGCGAGCGCCTGCCGCTGGGCGTCGGCCTCGGTCCGCGCGTCGTACGCCCCCACCCGTACCCGCACCCCGACCACGCCGGCCCGGTCAGAACCCCGCGGCCACGAGACCGCCTCGGCACGCGCGGCGAACCCGGCCGCGCGCACCCGCTCGGCCAGCGCCTCCGCGTCCCGCTCGGCGGCGAGGTGAGCGCCGTTCGCCCGCACAGTGACCGTCCAGTGGTCGGCGCCGGGGCGCCCCGAGACGGTCCCCCGGTACAGGTCGACCCCGGCGGCCAGGCGGTCGTGCCGCCAGTCGGCGATCGGCCCCGGGACAGCGGCAGTTGACGGGGCGGCGGTCGCGGTGTCCCCGTAGCGGTCGACGACGACACCGGGGGCGAGGAGCCCCGCGGCGGCGACGGCCACCACCGACGCCTTCGCTGCGGCTCTGAACGGACGGCGTGCATGGGCCACGGGAACTCCTGGGTCGCGTAGGTGCACCCGCAGCGAACGCGAGCGCGCGGACGGTGATCGATCCCAGGAGTGAATACCAGAAGTCCGGCCGGAGAACAGGCCCCGTTCCCCGCGTTCCGGGGCCGGAGTCAGTCGTCCCGGCCCGTGGAGCGCGCCCGGTGCCTGCGGACCGCGTCGCGGTTGGCGCACCGCTGGGAGCAGTAGCGCTGCAGTCCGGTGCGTGAGGTGTCGGCGAAGATCGTGGCGCACTCGATGACGGCGCACCGCCGGAGCCGATGCATGCCGCGCCCGGCAAGGTGCAGCGCCGTGCCGACGGAGATCAGCTGGAACAGCAGGGCGCCGAGCGGCTGCCGGTCGTCGCGGTAGTGCAGGTGCCAGCCCGAGCCGGCGTGGTCGGTGAGCCGGGGGTGGGCGGCGGAGGCCGCCAGCATCTGGTTGAGCAGCTCGGCGCGCTCCTCCTCGTCGGTCGCGTCGACGACCTTCTCCCACTCGTCCAGCGCGTCGTGGGTGCGGTCGAGGTCCTCCGGTGCGACGGGCCGCTCCAGCACGAGTCCGGCGGCGCGGCAGCGGTCCGCGAGCTCAACGGCGGTCTCCGGGCGCCGGTTGGCGAGGTCGGCGGCCAGATTCACGACGTCCTCGCCGTAAGGGTTGAGGTGCACAAGACCATTACACCAGGCTGATCGGCATGTCACAACGCACCGGAGACCCCAGCGGCATCGAAGGCCCCGTCGACGTCGAGGACTCCGTCGGCATACGCCCGGCGACGCAGGACGACATCGCGGAGCTCGTGCGCCTGCGGGCTCTGCTCTTCGAAGAACTCGGCGGCGACTACTTCAACCCGTCATCGGCAGACGCCAGTTGGCGCGATGACCTGGCCGTCGTCCTGAAAAGCCAGTTGGCCAGGGGGAACACGCGGATCCTCGTCGTGGACCACGACAACGACGACAACAGCGACCTGGCCGCGTGTGCCATCGGCTCGGTCGAGCAGCGGCTGCCGGGCCCGCACCTGCTGAGCGGCCGGGTCGGTCTTGTGATCGGCGTGGTCACCGACCCGGCGCACCGTCGGCGCGGGCACAGCCGCTCGCTCATGCACGGCCTGCTCGACTGGTTCCGGGAACGCGAGGTGGCCCGCGTGGACCTGTACGCCTCCCACGAGGGCGAGCCGCTCTACCGCGACCTCGGTTTCGTCAACCATCCCGATCCCGCCCTGTATTGGCGCCCGTGACCGCCCTCCCCGAGGTGGCGCACAGCGCGTGGCGCTACCGGTGGGTCATCCTCGGCATCGCCACCTTCACCCAGGCCGCGGCCGGCTTCTTCGTGCAGGGCATCGGGGCGATGGGCATCCATCTGCAGCGTGACCTGCACCTGAACACGGTCCAGTTGGGCCTGCTGGTCTCGGCGGCCCAGTTGGTCCCGCTGGTCGGGCTGCTGGTGGCCGGGGAGCTCCTCGACCGCCGCAACGAGCGCTGGGTCGTCGGGGCGGGCGCGGGCGTGGTCGCCGCGGGCCTGCTGGCGGGAAGCGCGGCACCGGGGTATCTGTCCCTGCTCCTGACGCTGTTGTTCGTCGGCGCGGGCTACAGCACCGTGCAGCCCGGCGGCAGTAAATCGGTGGCGTCGTGGTTCGACACGTCCCAACGGGGCCTGGCCATGGGCATCCGCCAGGCGGGGCTGCCGCTGGGCGCCGCGCTGGCCTCGGCCGCGCTGCCTTTCATCGCCGAGGCGCACGGCTGGCGGGCCACGCTCGTGACAGGCGGGCTCGTCGCGCTCGTCGGGGCCGGTCTCTTCATGGGGTTCTACCGCAGGCCGCCCGTCCCACCAGTCGCCGCCGCTCCCCGGGGCCCCGGGCCACGGGAGTCGCTCAGGTCGCAGCTCGGCGCACGGCTGCGGATGCTCCGTGAACCGTTCATGGTGCGGATCATGCTCTCCGGGTCGAGCCTGATCTCGGTGCAGTACGGCGCGGGCGTCATGACGGTGCTGTACCTGCACGAGACGGCGTCCGTCGGACCCGGGACCGCGGCACTTGTCCTGGTGGCGGTCCAGGGTGCGGGCGTCGTCGGCCGTGTCGCCCTGGCGGCCTGGAGCGACCGGAGCAGGTACGGGCGGTACGGCTCACTCGTCCTGTGCATGGCCGCCGTGACAGCCGCGATGGCCGTGCTGATGACGCCGCTGGGCCGGTCACCCGCCGTCGCCTGCTGCACGCTCGTGTGGCTCGGCTTCTTCGGCTACGGCTGGTACGGCCCCTGGGTCGCCCACGTGACCGAATCGGCTCCGCCGGGCCGGACGGGGTTCGCCCTCGGTCTCGCCATGTCCGTCAACCAGATCGCCATCGTGGTGATGCCACCGGTGCTCGGCCTGCTCAAGGACCTCACCGACAGCTTCGTACCCGTCTGGGGACTTCTCTCTGCGATGACCGCCCTCGCCCTGTCCGTCTCCGCCCGGGCACGGCCGGGCAACCGGCCCCGCTCGTGTGGCCGATACGGCGGCTGCGGTCCACCGTGAAGCAGTACGAGGTGTCGGCGCCACCACGGCGGGTAGCCGCGCCTGCGCAGCAGAAGCCGCCGTGAGACCACGCGGAACGAAGTGACAAGGACTGGAGGGATCACCGTGAGCGAGGAGCTGCCCGAGACCCGGGGTGAGGACGAGACTCCCGTACCGAGGGATCTGCCCGATCAGCAGGCCTCGGACGAGGAGGACCACTGGGAGCCTGACGACGAGTCGGCCACCACGGGCAACGCCCCGGACGCCGACGACGACGTGCCGGACACGGACGAGGCGGGCACCGGCCGGCGCGGCGCACCGCACTCGGGCGGCGTGCGCCCGGACCAGCCGGTGCCGGACGAGCCCGCCGACTGAGCGGGAGTCACCGCCGACTGAAGATGGGGTCGTCGGAGTCCGCGAGGCAGCCCCCGCCGGCGCACGCTCAGCGGGGCGGCCTCGGCTCGGCGGACACGGCGAGGGTGAACGAGTGGCCCGCCGGGTCGCTGTAGGTCCGGGTGTCCCTGGGGCCGGAGTTGTCCTTGGTGTCCACGGGCCGGGCGCCCAGGCCGATGGCCTCGCGCTCCGCCTCGTCTATGTCGCCGCGGTCCACCAGAATCCTGAGGTGCGCCTGCTGGGCGTCTTCCGGCCGCGGCCAGCTCGGGGGCGCGTAGCCGTAGTCCCGGTGGACCGCCAGGCAGATGCCCTGGCCGTCGTAGACCTCGACGTAGTCGGGGTCGTTGCCCATGCTGGCCGTGGCTCCGAGCAACCCCGCGTAGAACTCCGCGAGCTCCTCGGGCTTCGCACAGTCCAGGACGAGGACAGCGGTCTTCTTCACACCCATGGGGTCCCTCTTCTGTCGGCATGGATCGACATGGATCGGCATGCATCGTCGTAGCTCGGCACAGAGGCGGTGGCCGTCCCACCCGACCACGCCGCGACTGTCCGAGTGCCCCGCTCGGCCCGACTCAATCGGCATCCCGCGTGGAACGCGCGGCGTGCCGCCGCGGGCGACACTGGGGGCATGCGCCTCGTCGACCAGTGCCCGCACCCGTCCGTCTACGGCCGTCTCCGCGTCGAGCGACGCGACCTCTCGCCCGCACGCTGGCTGGAGCAACGCCCGCCCCACGACGACGGGTTCGGCACGGTCGCCGGGGTCTGCGCGCCCGGCTTCGACGCGTACGCGCGCATCCTCCACCCGGCCTGGCTCGGCAGTGAGCCGGTGCGGTGGGGCCAAGTGGCCGCCGTGTACGGCCGTCAGGTGTCGGCGGGGACGCGCTGGCACGAGCTGATCGGGCTCGGGGGCCGCCTCCACCACCGCAACGACGACACCCCGGCCGTCCCCGGCGTCTGGGACGAGCACCCCGACGAGGGCCCGACCCCCGCCTGCGTGGCCCGCACCCTGATCTCCGTCCTTTCCCGGCACACGCGCACCCCTGATCGCTGCTGGTACGGACTCTGGGAGGGGTATGGCCAGTACAACTGGGACGGCTGTCCCGTCTTCCGCACTCCGGGCCGCGACGAGATCCTGCTCTCCGGGCCGCTGGACGACGCCGACTCGCCCGCGTCACCGGGCGGCCCCGATGAGGGGGTGCCGGAGCTGCCCGACCTGTGGTGGCCCGATGACCGCGCCTGGTGCGTGGCCGGTGACGTCGATCTGGTGAGTACGTACGTCGGCGGTTCGGCGGCCTGCGTCGCGGATCTCCTCGCGACGGGGGGCCTAGAGGCGTACGAGATCACCGAGACGTCGGCGGTCGACTGATTCACCGTCACCGTCCGTGTGGAGTCGCCCCGCGGGGTCATCCAGGCGGAGTCGAACTCCTCTACCACGGCGTCATGTTCGAGGGGCGAGATCACGACGAAAGCCTCTTCGCGACGGCCTCTTCCGCCTCCCTGTCCTCCGCGCCCCGCGGGGTGACTAGCATGGCGCGAAGTGTGGTCCGGAAGATCGCCGTCCCCTTCGGCGTTCCCACTGGGCCCGCGACCGATGCGTACATCGGTCGGCTCGTTGCTTACCTGCACTCAAGGACCGAGGGACCGCTGAATGCCCGTGCCTGCTCCTCCCAGCCCGCACCGAATAGAGAAGGCGCGTCGACCCGCGTCGGCCCTGCCCGTGGTCGTGCTGGTGGTGACCGCCGCGGCCGGTGCCATCGCGGGCGTCATGGCGCCGGGCCATGCCCGGGTCTGGACGGTGGCTTCGGTCCTGACCGGCTGGCTGTGTCTGGCGATCACGCTCGTGACGAGTTCCCTGCTCGTCAAGCGGGTCCGCGGCGCCGCCGCCGCGGACCACTCCGAGGCCGCGTCCCTCAAGGCACAGCTGGCACGCCAGGGCGCCGAGTCCGCGCACCTGGTGAACGTCACGCTGCCGACCGTGGTGAAACGGCTGCGCGACGGGACGAGCGCGAGTGAGACCTTGGCGCAGACGGCTCCGCCGTCGGATCCGCAACTGCGCCAGGTCATCCACGTGTTCGCGTCCGTGGTGGAGGAGACCGTCCGGCACGCGGCCGACGCCGAGTCCCGGCGTGACCAGGCTCAGGGTCAACTCGCCCAGGCAGCCGAGGAGTTGGACCAGCTGACCGGGGTGACGCTGCCGACCGCGATCGAGCGGCTGCGCGAGGGCGCTTCCGCGGACACGGTCCTCGCCGGTCTCGAGTGGCCGCGCAACCCCCTGCTGCGGGTGCCCGCCGAATCGTTCGTACGGGAGCTCGCCTACAGCGAGCGGCGTGCCGCGGCCGCGCAGGCGGCATCCGCCAAGGCGCTGAGCCGGGTGCAGGCCAAGTCCGTGAGCATGCTCGCCGATCTGCGGGACATGCAGGAGCGGCACGGCGTCGAGGTCTTCGGCGATCTGCTGCGCCTGGACCACAGCACGTCGCAGCTGGGTCTCATGACCGACCGTCTCGCCCTGCTGATGGGCGGCCGTTCCAGCCGCGCGTGGAACAAGCCGATCGTCATGGAGAGCATCCTGCGGGGTGCGGTGGGCCGGATCTCCGCGTATCAGCGGGTGCGGCTGCACTGCTCGACGACCGTGGCGATCGCCGGGTTCGCCGCGGAGGGCGTCATGCACGTCCTGGCCGAACTCATGGACAACGCGGCGAACTTCTCCCCGCCCATCGACGAGGTGCACGTCTATGTGGAGGAGCGCAGCGCCGGGATCGTCGTGACGATCGAGGACAGCGGCCTGAAGATGGCCGACGCGGCGATGCGCCGTGCGGAGGAGTCGGTCTCCGGGCACGTCACGGACCTGGCATCGCTGCAGGGCACCCGGCTCGGCCTCGCGGTGGTGGGGCGCCTCGCCGCCAAGTACGGCATGAGCGTCAACTTCCGTCCGTCCTCGCGCGGCGGCACGGGCGTCGTGGTGCTCCTTCCCCCGCAGCTCATGGCCCAGCAGCGCGACCCCGCTCCCCAGCAGATCGCCCCCCGCAGCGTCGAACCGGCGCCCGCGCAGGCCCCGGCAGTGCCCGCACCGGCGGGCGCTGAGATCCCCGCGTCCCCGGAAGGCGCCCCGGAGCAGCCCGCCGCTCCCATGCGGCCCGCCGGCGCGCAGACCCAGCCGGAGCACTCCCGCCCCGCGGCCGCCACGACCAACGGCCTGCCCGTGCGCGCCCCCGGCCGCACGATGGCCGAGGCGGAGCGTGAGCGCGAGCAGCGCAGGGCGGCGTCCGATGCCGCGGCCGGGGCCGGGGCGCTCGCCGGGGACGCGGGTCTTCCGCCGCGTGACGCCGGTTCCCGTTTCGGTGCCTTCCACCGCGCGCGGCGGGCAGCGGGCGACGTGCCCGGCTCCCCCGCGGCACCCGAGTCCGGGCCGCCGCCCACCGAGTAGACCGAAGCCACCCGCACGGCGCCCGGGCTCTGGCGCCCCCTTCCCCGCTCGAAATCGTGAGATTGGAGGGACGGGCAGGTGACCGGAAGAACCGCGCATCTCGCCCCGCCTACCATGCAGACCACTGACAACAGCCTGACCTGGCTCCTGCAGAGCCTCCTGAAGCGCACCCCCGGTACGCGGCACGCCCTGGTGCTCTCCCGGGACGGCCTGAAGCTGTGCTGGAGCGAGCATCTGACGCTCGACCAGGCTGACCAGCTGGCGGCGATCTGCTCCGGCATCCAGGCGCTGGCCCAGGGTGCCTCGATGGAGTTCGGCGACGGGACCGGTGGCGTCCGGCACTCCATGACCGAGTTCCACGGCGGGCTGCTCTTCATCGTCGAAGCCGGCCAGGGAGCGCATCTGGCGGTGGTGGCCGAGGAGAACGCCGATCCCGGAGTGGTGGGCCACCAGATGACCGAACTGGTCGAGCAGATCGGTGAACATCTGCGGGCCGAGCCGCGCGCTCAGGGCGAAGGCAGCGGCTCCTCGTGACGCCGCGCAGGCCCGTGGACATCGGTGATCCGGACCGGCTCTACACGGTCACCGGCGGTCGCAGCCGCGCCGACGACGATTCGTTCGACCTGGTCACGCTGGTGGTGAGCGAGTGCGAGCCCACTGCCGGGACGCAGTCGGAGCACGTACGGATCCTCGAACTGTGCCGGCATCCGACGGCCGTGGTGGAGATCGCCGCGGAGATGAAGCTGCCGATCACGGTGGTGCGGATCCTGCTCGGTGACCTGCTCGCGATGGGCCGGATCACCGCCCGCCATCCCCGCGCGGCCGGTTCGGCCGCCTCGATCCCCGATTCCGCCCTTCTCAAGGAGGTGCTCCATGGGCTCCGCAACATCTGAGCTGCCCTCCCGCACGCCCCTTTCCGACACTGCCGAGACCGGTTTGAAGATCGTCGTCGTGGGCGGCTTCGGGGTGGGCAAGACCACGCTGGTCCGTTCGGTCAGCGAGATACGTCCGCTGAACACCGAAGAGGTGATGACGCAGGCCGGTGTCGGCGTCGACGAGACGGCCGACGTCGCAGCCAAGACCACCACGACGGTGGCGTTCGACTTCGGCCGCATCAGCCTCAACGAGCGTGTGGTGCTCTATCTGTTCGGTGCTCCCGGGCAGGAGCGCTTCTGGTTCCTGTGGGACCGGCTCTTCTCCGGCACGCTCGGCGCCGTCGTCCTGGTCGACACACGCCGGATGGACGAGTCCTGGTACGCCATCGACCGTCTCGAACACCACAGGACGCCGTTCGTGGTGGCCGTCAACCGCTTCGACGACGACACCTCCACGCACTCCCTGCAGGAGATCCGCCAGGCCCTCGCGCTGCCCGACCACGTGCCGCTGATCGACTGCGACGCACGGGTGAGATCGTCGGGCAAGGACGTACTGATCACCCTCGTGGACCACCTCTACGCACTGGCCATGGCCCAGGAGATGACACCGTGACCGAGCCGACCGGATCCCCTGATCTGCAGAGCCCGCCGCCCGGGTGCCCGGCCCACGCGGCAACGGGCGCGGTGCGCCTGGGCGGTCTGGAGTACCAGCAGACGCCTTCGCAGCTCTACCGCACCCTGCGCAGGGAGCACGGCGCCGTCGCGCCGGTGCTCCTCGACGGCGACGTTCCCGCGTGGCTGGTGCTCGGCTACTCCGAGGTCAGCTATGTGACCGGCCATGACGAGCTGTTCGCCCGCGACTCGCGCCGCTGGAACCAGTGGGAGCACATTCCCGCGGACTGGCCGCTGCTCCCGTTCGTCGGCTACCAGCCGTCGGTCCTGTTCACCGAGGGCGCGGAGCACCGGCGGCGGGCGGGGGTCATCACGGAGGCCCTCGAAGGGGTCGACCAGTTCGAACTCGCCCGGGACAGCGCCCGGATCGCCGACCGGCTCATCGCCGAGTTCGCCGGCAGCGGCCAGGCGGAGCTGATGGACGCGTACGCGCACGCGCTGCCCATGATCGCCGCGGTGCAGATGTGCGGCATGCCGGAGGCGAGCACGGACACCCAGCAGCTGGTGGACGACCTGCGGATCTCGCTCGACGCGCACGAGGGCGACGACCCGGTGGCGGCGTACACCCGTGTCGCGGAGCGCATCCAGCTCCTTGTCAAGGAGAAGCGGGAGAAGCCCGGTGCGGACGTCACGTCGAGGATGCTGACGCATTCGGCGGGACTCACCGACGAGGAGATCGTCCAGGACCTGATCTCCATCATCGCGGCGGCGCAGCAGCCGACGGCCAACTGGATCTGCAACACGCTGCGGTTGATGCTGACCGACGAGCGGTTCGCCCTGAACGTGTCCGGCGGGCGCCTCAGCGTGGGCGAGGCGCTCAACGAGGTGTTGTGGCTCGACACCCCCACCCAGAACTTCATCGGGCGCTGGGCCGTGCGTGACACCCAGCTCGGCGGGCGGCAGATCCGGGCGGGCGACTGTCTGGTGCTCGGCCTCGCCGCGGCCAACACCGACCCGCAGATCTGGCCCGAGTCGCATGTCGGCCCGGAGAACTCCGCGCATCTGTCCTTCAGCCACGGCGAGCATCGCTGCCCCTACCCGGCCCCGCTGCTCGCCGACGTCATCGCGAGGACCGCGGTCGAGACGCTCCTGGAGCGGCTGCCCGACCTCGTCCTCGCGGTGGAGCCGCACGAGCTGACCTGGCGCCCTTCCATCTGGATGCGCGGTCTGACGTCGCTGCCGGTGCAGTTCACGCCTGCCGCGCACTGAAACGGAGCCGGGGCGCCGCCTTCGGGCGGCGCCCCGGTGGGTCAGTCGGTGACGGGGGTGAACTCCACCGGCAGCGACTGCGGCCCCCGGGTGAAGACACCCTGCTCCACGGGGTCGAAGCCCTTCGCGAGCCGTACGTCGGGCATCGCGTCCAGGAGTTGGCCGACGCCGATCTCCACCTCGGCCTTGGCAAGCAGCGCGCCCACGCAGAAGTGTCGGCCGAGGGCGAAGGAGAGGTGGTCGGCGGCGGCGGAGAACGCGGTCGTCGTGGTCAGGTCCTCGCGGAAGATGTCGAAGCGGTCGGGGTCGCCGTAGCGCCGCTCGTCGCGGTTGGCCGAGCCGATGAGGCAGGTGACGGTGGCCCCGGCGGGGATGGTGCCGCCGGTGACCTCGACGTCGGTCGCCGACTGCCGCATGATCATGTGGACGGGCGGCGTGTGGCGCAGGGTCTCGGCGAAGGCGCGGGCGATCAGGGCGCGGTCCTGCCGGACGGCTTCGAGCTGCTCGGGGTGCGTCAGGAGGTTGGCGAAGATGCTGGCGATGGCCTTGTCGGTGGTCTCGCCGCCCGCCGCGAGCAGCAGGCTGCAGAAGGCCTTGATGTCCTCGTCGCTCATACGCACGCCGTCGACCTCGGCGGCGCACAGCGTGGAGAGCAGGTCCTCGCCGAGGTTGTCGCGGCGCTCCCGGATGATCGGGATCATGTAGTCGGCGAACTCCACCCGGGTGCGCTCGCCGGCCGCCGCGACCTCGGGGTCGCCCGCCAGGTTGCCGAGGAAGGCGATGACGGTGGTGTACCAGCCGTGGAAGCGCGCGTGGTCGGCCTTGTCCAGGCCGAGCATGTCGGCGATCACGTTGACGGGGAAGCGGGTGGCGTAGTCCGCGACCAGGTCCACGCTGCCGGTGTGCCGGAAGGTGTCGATGAGTTCGCGGGAGTTGCGCTCGATGACGGGCAGGAACTTCTCCTGGAGGTCGCTGCCGCGGAAGGCCGGTGCGACCAGCGCGCGCCGCACGGAGTGCTCCCGGCCGCTGAGCTGGAGGATCGTCTTGCCGTGTACGGGCTCGATCTGCCAGTCGTAGTTGTCGGTGGTGAACTGCGAGCCCTTGTCCTTGAACACCCGCTCGACGTCCTCGTACCGCGAGATGATCCAGCTCTGCGTCGCCTCGTGCCAGAACAGCGGCGCGCTCTCCCGCATCGCTCGATAGGCCGGGTACGGGTCCTTGGCGAACTCGGGCGAGAGGATGTCGGGGACCTGCTGCGCGGTGGACATGTGGCTCCTAGGTCGAAAACAGGCAACGCGCACCAGGCTATTGATCACTTACTGAGGCAACCAGCCCCTCCCGGCCGACGGTTGAGCGCTGCACTAATGTTGGCCGAAAATCACCCTCGCCCCACCGGACGGAGCCGACGGGGCGAGGGGAGCTTTCACTGGGCAGTCCAGGCCGTCAGCAGCTGAGCTTGTCGCCCGGGGCGACACCGAGGATGCCGGTGAACTTGGTGTAGTTGTTGATCCGGCTCTGCACCTGCCCGGGGTTCTGTCCGTCGCATTCCAGGGTTCCGTTGATGCTGCGGATCGTCTCGCCGAATCCCGCGCTGTTGACCATGGCGTTGTGCGGCGTCATGGTCCCCGGACCGTTCTGCGTGTTCCAGTACCAGAGGCCGGTCTTCCACGCCACGGCCGGATCGTTCTGCACGAGGTCGGGGTTGTTCAGGAGATCGATCTTCAGGGCGTCGCCCGCCGCCTTGTAGTTGAAGTTCCAGCTGAGCTGGATGGGGCCGCGGCCGTAGTACTTGTCGTTGCCCGCCGGGCAGCCGTAGGGCTGGGAACTGTCGCAGTAGTGAGGGTAGTTGGCGGTGTTCTGCTCGACGACGTGGACCAGACCGCCCGTCTCGTGGCTGACGTTCGCCAGGAAGGCCGCGGCCTCCTGCTTGCGTACGGTGTCGCTGCCGGTCTGGGTGAACTCGGGATAGGCGCTGAGCGCCTCCGTGAGCCCGCTGTAGGTGTAGAAGGAGTTCCGGTTCGGGAACATCTGGTTGAACTGGGCCTCACTGACGAGGAACTCCGCCGCCGCGGCCCGCTCCTTGCGTCCCGTCTTCTCCGCGGAGGCGTTGGGCGCGAGGGTCAGGAGGGTGAGCGCGGCGGCCGACGCGGTCGCGGTCAACCCGGCAAGGACACGAAGACGCATGGGGGATCACTCCTTGGCGGGCCGGCGCATGCCTGTGCACGGCCGCCCGTCACGTGGTGGGGGGAGGTAGTGGGGCCGCCTCTTGAACGCGCGTGAGGGGTGAGGGACGCGAAGAGACGCGGCAGGAATCCACCAGTGATCACACCGGCACACCGGGAGCTGCAGCTGCCCGGAATGGCTCCTACCGTTGGACTAGACCATACCGAGTGACGCGTCCGCGTCAATACCCTTTCGCGTGCCCGTAGTTGGCCCGCGGCCGACAGCCAAGATCGCCGGCGGCATTCCGGTACGTCCGCGGCCGGCCGCCCTGGCCGTACACTGAAGCGGTGTCGGGCTGGTCCCTGCTCCGCCCGGCCACCCGTGATCAGCCCTCCACGACCTGGATCCGGTCCTCCGCGACCGGTCGTGCGGCGCACGGGTAGCGTTCCTCGGCCGTCCTGGCCCTTCGGCCGCACGCAGATATCCCCCTGCGGGGCCCGCTCGCCTTACGCGTATCACCGCGGATTCCGGCTCGCCGTCGCCCTGCCCCTCGGGTCGGGCGTACGCGGTGTGCCGCGGACCGCCTTCGAGGGGACTGTTGTGAAGCTCAGCGCACTGCTCGACGGACACGACCACCACGTTCTGCACGGTGACCCGGGGGTCCCGGTCACCGCGGGGATGACCTTCGATGCCGGACATGTGACATCAGGATCGCTGTACGTCGCCGTTCCCGGCCACGAGGAGGGCGGGCCCGGGGGCATCAGCCGGGCACTGGAAGGAGGGGCGGTGGCGGTCCTCGCCGAGGACGGCGCGCTGCCGGACCTGGGGCCCGCCGGACAGGAGGTGTGCGTGGTGCGGGTGACCGACGCACGGGCGGCCGCCTCGCTCGCCGCCTCCCGGTACTACGGTGATCCCGGCCGCGCGATGGACGTCGTGGCGATCACGGGGACGAACGGCAAGACCTCCGTCTCGTACATGGTCGAGTCGGCGCTCAGGCTGGCCGAGGGCGCGAAGGTGGGGGTGATCGGCACCTCGGGGAGCCGGATCGGCACGGAACGGATACCGATGCCCCGGTCCGTCCTGAGCACCCCCGAGTCGCCGGATCTGCACTACCTCCTCGGCCACATGCGCGACCGGGACACGAGCAGCGTGGTGCTCGAAGCCACGTCCATGGGTCTGCTGCAGCGGCGCCTCGACCACGTGCCCGTGGACATCGGCGTCTTCACCAATCTCACCCAGGACCATCTGGACGACCACGGGACGATGGAGCACTACAAGAACGCCAAGCTGCGCCTCTTCGCCGAGCTGTGCGACCGCGCGGTGGTCAACGCCGATGACCCCGTCAGCGCCGAGATCATGGCCCTGATGCCCGGCGCGGTGACCACCTACGGCCTGGACGCACCGGCCGACTACCGGGCGAGCGACCTGGTCGTGGACGCGGCGGGCACCCGCTTCACGCTCCACCACGACGGCCGCAAGTATCCTGCCGCGATTCCGATACCGGGCCGCTTCTCGGTGTCCAACGCGCTGGCCACCCTCGCGGCGTGCCATCTGCTCGGGCACGAACTGCCCGCCCTCGTCGAGGCCCTTGACCGGATGCCGCCCACGCCGGGCCGGCTCGAACGCTTCACCACCGCACAGGGGGTCTGCGTGATCGTCGACTACGCGCACTCGCCGGACTCACTGGAGAAGGTCCTCGCCACGATCCGCGGCTTCGCGACCGGGTCGGTGATCACCGTCTTCGGCTGCGGCGGCGACCGCGACAGCACCAAGCGGGCACTGATGGGCGAGATCGCGGGCCGTCACTCCGATCTGTGCGTCCTCACCTCGGACAATCCCCGCGACGAAGATCCCGAGGCCATCCTGGACCAGATCGTTCCCGGCCTGACGTCCACCGGGACCGCCTTCCACCGGGTGGCCGACCGCCGCGCCGCGATCTCGCGCGCGCTGACCGCCGCACGGCCTGGTGACATCGTGCTCGTCGCGGGCAAGGGCAGCGAGCCGCACCAGATCGTCGGCGAGCAACTCATCCCCTTCGACGACATGACGGTGATACGCGAACTCTGCGCGCTGTAAGGCTGATTCGCGCAGACGGGTGTGCGATTCATCCATCACCCCGGCGCGCGCAGTGCGAATCGGGCACTGGTGCGCGGGGGCACATGGCGTTTACGGTCCCTGAACTTTCCGCCACAGCACCTCCCACGCCGGGTGCTGTCACCCAGGGAGCCGCCTGTGCCCAAGGAGCCATCTCCGTCCGTCACCGAGGTCGAGACGCACGGAGTCGAACGCATCCCGGACGCGGACCGCACGGCGGGTCCGCTCGATCTGTTCCGTCTTGCGTTCGGCGGCGCCAACACCTTCGCCACCTGCGTGCTCGGGGCGTTCCCGATCCTGTTCGGGCTCTCCTTCTGGCAGGGGCTCGCGGCGATGCTCATCGGCCTGTGCGTCGGCGCGCTGCTGCTCGCCCCGATGGCGGTGTTCGGGCCGCGCAACGGCACGAACAACGCCGTCTCGTCGTCGGCGCATCTGGGCGTGCACGGCAGGATCGTCGGTTCCTTCCTCTCCCTGCTCACCGCCGTGGCGTTCTTCTCCCTGTCGGTGTGGAGTTCGGGCGACGCGCTCATCGGCGGCGCGCACCGGCTGCTCGGGGTGCCGGAGAGCGACGTGGCCTACGGCTGCGCGTACGCCGTCTTCGCCGCTCTCGTCCTCGCCGTGTGTGTCTACGGCTTCCGCTTCATGCTGCTCGTCAACAAGGTCGCGGTGGTGGCGGCGACCCTGC
The DNA here is from genome assembly GCF_055577645.1 of Streptomyces sp. NPDC033180. NCBI lineage: Bacteria > Bacillati > Actinomycetota > Actinomycetes > Kitasatosporales > Streptomycetaceae > Streptomyces > Streptomyces sp. NPDC033180. Next base: position 708,178 of record NZ_JBVIPU010000002.1, read on the forward strand.
TGTTCGTCCTCGGCCTTGTCGCCTTCGCGGGGGACTTCGATCCGTCGTACGCCGGGATCTTCACCGCGGACGCCGACCGGGCGACCCAGGACCTGTTCTGGCCGTCCTTCATCGGCGCCGCGCTGATCGTGCTGTCCAACCCGGTCTCCTTCGGAGCCTTTCTGGGCGACTGGGCGCGCTACATCCCGGCCGACACCCCTCGTCGCAGGGTGATGGGAGCGGCCTTCCTCTCGCAGGTCGCCACGGTGCTGCCGTTCGGCTTCGGCCTGGCGACCGCGGCGATCATCGCCGAGCAGGCGCCGAAGTACATGGACCCGGCCGCCCCCAACTTCGTCGGCGGTCTGCTCGCGATCGCGCCCGCCTGGTACTTCCTGCCGGTCTGCCTGATCGCGCTGATCGGCGGCATGTCGACCGGCACCACCGCGCTGTACGGCACCGGCCTCGACTTCTCCTCGGTGTTCCCGCGGCTCAGCCGCGTCCGGGCCACCGTCCTGATCGGTGTCCTGTCCATCACGTTCATCTTCGTGGGCCGGTTCGGCTTCAACCTCGTCCAGGCGATCTCCACCTTCGCCACGATGATCATCACCTGCACCGTGCCGTGGATGATCGTCATGATGCTCGGCTACGTCACCCGGCGCGGCTGGTACGACCCCGAGGCGCTGCAGGTCTTCACGCGCCGGCAGCACGGCGGCCGCTACTGGTTCGCCCGTGGCTGGAACTGGCGCGGCATGGCGGCCTGGTGGACCGGCGCCGTGACCGGCGTGCTGTTCACCAACATTCCCGGGCAGTTCGTCGGGCCACTCGGTGACCTCGCGAACGGCGCCGACATCAGCCTGCCGCTGGGAGCGGCCGTCGCGGCGATCGTCCATCTCGCCCTGCTCGCGGCGTTCCCGGAGCCGCGCGGGGTGTACGGGCCCGACGGCCCGCGCTGGGTGCGCGCGGCCGACACGCCGATCGCTCCGATCACCGGGCCGGAGGGCAGCGCTCCCGGGGAGCCCTCCGCGCAGGTGCGGGCCTAGCTCAGCCCGCCTTCTCCAGCTCCCGCTTGAGGTTCTTCAGGGTCCTGTCGATGTTGCCGACCTGGAAGACCGCGAAGGTGCGACCGCCCGTCGCGAGGCGGTCGAAGGCGTTGGCCACGAAGGCGGGCCAGGACCGCCTGTCGTCCGTCCAGGTCTCGGTCACCTTGGTGTCGCCGTCACTGTCATGGAACCGGTACTCCCAGGTGGCGATGGGGGCACGCAGCCGGGGGCGCTTCAGCCCGATCGCGTGCACGCGGAAGGCGAAGCACCGCCCCGGCTCGGCCTTGGTCACCGTGCACCGCGTGGTCCAGCGGAACGGCCCGCGCTTGTTGTGCCCGTCGAAGACCAGGCCGACGACGGCGGGGACTTCGCCTCCGGGCAGGGTCGCCCCGAGGTTCTCGGGGCTCCAGCGCCCCATCAGAGCGGGCTGGCTGACCTGCTCGTACACCGCCCGAGGTGACGCCTCGACCAGGATGCTGCGTGACACTGTGAACGTGCGGGTCATGACAACTCCGTTCCTCGACCCGCGACCTTACTCACCAGTAGCGCGAATGTCAGCCCTCTCTCCGCCGCGGGGTGCCTCAGACCAGGCCGGTGACCGTGACGGTGATGCCGGACACGGCGGACTCGCCGGCCACTCGCTCGACGGCCTTCGCCGTGGCCGAGCGCACCTCCCGTGTCACGTCCAGGGTCCGCCGTCCCCGGTGGAGGACGGCGTACACCTCCACGCTCAGGGCCTCAGTGTCCTTCTCCCGCCGCACCTGTACTCCCGCGGAGCCCGACGGAGTACTGGGGAGACCACGCCTCAGCACCGCCGACGACCGCAGCAGGTCCGCGAGGCCCGGGCGCAGGAAGGCGACCCCCGGGGTGCCGAGTACCGCCTCTATGACGGCCTCCGCCACAACGCGCGCGACGTCTCGGTCACTCATCGCCGCCGCCCTTCCGCGCTGTCATCGCTGTCATCGTCGATGAGGTCGCTGATCGTCACGTCGACGACCGCGATCCGCATGCCCAGCTCGTCGTCCACCGCATCGAGCACCCTGCTGCGCACCCGGTCCGCGACCTCCCGCAGGTGCCACGCGAGCGGGACCTGCACCTCGATGCGGATCCTGGCCGGCCCGCGTGCGAGGCGACCCGCGGGCGCCGGGGACGCGGGCTCGTCCAGTGGCCCGATGCGGCAGCTGCCCGCGCGCACGCCCGGCAGTGACTCGGCCGCGGCCCGGACCGTTCTGGCCGCGGCGGCCTCCACGATCCACGCGTCCTCGTCCTCGTCGCCCAGGGGCAGTGTCCGGCCCGGCCGCAGTTCCAGACGCACCACGTCCATGACACGGCCCGCGAGCGCGGAGGTGTCCTGCTCCCGCGGCGCCGTGTCGCGGGCCTGAGTGACGATCCCCTCCAGGCGCAGCAGTGCGTTCAGGGCCCGCGTGCAGTGCGGGCAGCCGTCGGCGTGGGGGTCGGGAAGGCCCGCCTCGCGCTGTTCCCACACGTGCGACAACTCGCGCCCGCAGGGCAGCAGTTCATCCTCGGGCAGCACTCCGAAGCCCGCCTCCCGCTCGTCGTCCGGTACGGATTCCCCGTTCATCGCCATGCGGCCATCGCCTCCGTCAGATAGCGCCGCGCTCGAAAGACACGGCCGCGGACCGCCTCCGCACTGATACCGACCGTCTCGGCGATGACCTCGTAGGGCGTGCCGTCCAGCTCACGCAGCACCCAGCACACCCGCTGCTCGGGCGAGAGCCCCTCCATCGCCCGCGCCAGGTCCGCCACGGCGGCGTGCCCCTCCGCCACCCGCGCGGGCGAGACCTCGTGCTCCGGCGCGGCCGGCTCGGGCAGGCCGTCGAGCGCCACGACCGGCCGCCGCGAACGCAGCAGGTTCAGGCAGCGGTTGGTGACGATGCGGTAGACCCACGTACCGAACTGCGCGTCCCCGCGGAACTCCGGCAGCTTGCGCCAGGCGCTGACGAAGGACTCCTGCACGGCGTCCTCCGCCTCCGGGCGGCTGCCGAGCAGGCGCGTGGCCAGGCGCAGCGCCATGGGCGCGTGGCGGTGCACGAGGGCTTCGAAGGCCTCCTCGTCGCCCTCCGCCGCCCGCACGGCGAGCAGTCCGTCGTCGCGGCGCGAGGACGCGTCCGCTTCGTCACGTCGTGAGGACCCGTCCGCTTCCTCACATCTTGAGGACGCGTCCGCCTCCTCGGCTGTTCCGCCCCGGTCGCCCGGCACACGCGGCTCCTCTCACTTCGGTCGTGCTCCTACGACACACGAAGGGCCCTCCGCGTTACGCGGCCCAGGAACGCTACATGCCGGGACGGGAAATTCCCGCGAGGCGCGTAACGGAGCCGGGGTACTCGGGTCGGAACAGGAGAAGAGGCGGACAAACCCTGACGACGAGGAGACGCCACCATGACGACGCAGGACCTCACTTCGAACACCGCGGCACCCGGCAGCACGGAGAAGGACCTCACCGGCGAGGTTCGCCGGAGCGCTCCGGGAGCCACCACCGTCAGCGGAGCGACCGGCGCGGCCGAGCCGGCGGCGACGCGTGGCAAGACGTCCATCGCCGATGTCGTGGTCGTGAAGATCGCCGGCATGGCGGCCCGCGAGATTCCCGGCGTCTTCGACATGGGAGGCGGCTTGTCCCGCACCATCGGCGCCGTGCGCGACCGCGTTCCCGGCGGGCGTCCCAACGTCGGCCGCGGGGTGAAGGTCGAGGTCGGCGAGCGGCAGACGGCGATCGACCTCGACATCGTCGTCGAGTACGGCGTGCCCATCACGGACGTCGCCCACGACGTGCGCGAGAACGTCATCTCGGCGGTGGAGCGCATCACCGGTCTCGAGGTGGTCGAGGTGAACGTCGCCGTCAACGACGTCCACCTGCCCGAGGACGACAGCGCGGACTCCGGCGCCGAGACACGCGTCGAGTAGCGCGCCGCCCCGCCCCACGCGGGCCAAGACGTGACGTCCCCTTCTGTGGTGTGAGGTGAGTGGTGAGCACAGCTCTGGTCGGCCTGATGGCGGGCATGGCCCTGGGATTCGCCGGGTGGTTCGGCGGCTTCGGCGCCTTCCTCCTGGTCGCCGCGCTGGGCGCGGTCGGCTTCGTCCTGGGACGCCTCGTCGACGACGGCACGGACATCCGCGCCTTCCTCGGCGGACGTGACCGGGAGCGGCGATGACCACGCCCGCGGCGGAGCGCGGGACGACGACCGTCGCGGACCGCGCGGTGCGCCGCATCGCGGAACGCGCCGCGACAGAGGCACTGGCACCCGGCGCGGTCGAGGTCGACGGAGGGACGGCGGCCGTACGCGGCCGCCGGGCCCGGGTCGGCGTCACCGTGACCCTGCCCTATCCCGCCGTGCTCGACGAGGCGGGCGAGAGCGTGCGGTCGCACGTCACCGAGCGCACCGCCCTGCTCACCGGCCTCACCGTGCCCTCGGCGCGGATTCGCGTGCGGGGGCTGTCCCTGGGATCGGCCCGCCACGAGCTGTCCGCCGAGCGGCTCGCCTCACCGGTCGAGGCCACCGCACCGGCCGTGGTGCGCGCGCGCCGCCCCTGGTCTCAACGCCGCCTGCCCGTCGGGGTACTGGCGCTGCTCGCCGCCGCGGCCTGCGGAGTGCTGCTGTACGACGTGGTGTCCGTGCACGCGGCCGGACAGGCTCCCGCGCGGTGGCGGGTTCAGGCGATGGAGTGGCTTGTCACGCACGGGCCGTACGGCGGCACGACGTCGGGCCTCCTCGCGGCGCTCGCCGTCTTCGGGCTCGGCGTGTGGCTGCTGGTCCTCGCCCTCACGCCGGGCCGTCGCGGAGTCCTTCCGATGAGGCCGCCGCTGCCGGGGGTGCGGGCGGTCCTTGAACGCCGGGCGGTCGGGGCCCTGCTGCGGGATGCCGTGACCGACGTACCGGGCGTCGGCCGGGTCAGGGTCAGGGTCGGCCGCCGTACGGCACGGGTGCGTGCCGGGCTCGAGTTCGGTGAACTGGAGGGTGCGCGGCGGGCGGTGGCAGAGGCTGCCGAGGCGGCGACAGCGGAACTCGGCCTCGCCGGACCGCTGCGGCTGCGCGTGCGCCTGCGTACGGAACCCGCCTGGCGAGCCCCGGCGGGTTCAGGGCCCGGGGCCGCGTCCGGGAACGGGCCCCTCGCGGCGGAGAGGAGCGCCCCTGATGAGCCGGCTCCGTAGCAGTACGAACCGTTCAACTCTGCTCTGCGCGGCGGCAGTTCTCCTGTTCGCGGGACTCGTACTGGCTTCCGCGGTCGCTCCCGTCCGCGACCGGCTGCCGTCGGCCCTCCCCGGTGTGAGTGCCGACCGGGTGTGGCTTGATCAGGAGATGCTCGACCGGTGGCGTGAGCACGGCTGGTGGCCGCCCGTCGTGATCGCCGCGCTGGCCGTCGGCGCCGTCCTGTTCCTCTGCTGGGCCGCCGCCCAGATCCGCACCGGCCGGCTGCGCGAACTCCCGCTCGGCCGGCCCGGCGTCACCCTCTCCGCGGCGGCACTGGCCTCCGCGATGGCCGAACGCGCCCGAACCGTCGACGGCGTGGCCCGCGCGCACGTACGACTTCTCGGACGCCCCCGGCGGCTGCGCGCCCGCATCACGCTGGTCCTCGACCCCGGCGGCTCCCCCGAGGCGGTGCTGCGCGAGCTCGCCCGGGACACCATCGCCGAGGCGCGGGCGGCGGCAGCACCCCGCATCCTGGAGGCGGACGTACACCTCACCACCCGGCGGCACCGAGCGCGCCGCATCCACTGAGCGAACTGGGCTACGGGGCTGAAGGGCTGAAGAACGGCCGGAGGGCCAGACGGCTAGAGGGCCAGAGGGCTAGAGGGCTTCCAGCGTGGTGCGGAGGTCGGTGGCGCGAGGGCGGTTGTGGGGAAGCCTGGCGAGCACGGCAGCCAGGCCACAGGTGTCGGTGACGGCGGAGAAGACGAGGCCTGCGCCGATACCCGCGGCCAGCCAGCGCGCGGGGCGGAAGCGCGTTCCCGCGGCGAGGCCGAGGACGACGAGGGACCCGGCGGCGAGCCGCACCTGGCGCTCCATCGGCCAGGCCGTCGGCGTGCCCTCCGAGGGATGCAGCGGGTGGCCCTGTTCGGCCCATGCGGTGGTGCCGCCGGCGAGGGTGGCGGCGGGGATGTCGGCGGCGGCCAGCTCGTCGCACGCGGAAGCGGAGCGCTTACCGGAGGCACAGACCATCAGGAGCTCACCACGGGCTGCCGCGGCCTTGAGCTCGGGCAGCGCCATGTGCAGGTGATCGACGGGGATGTTGTGGGCCCCGGGGAGGTGACCGGAGGCGTACTCGCCGGGGCTGCGGACGTCGATGACGGTGTAGCGGTCCAGGCGGGCGGCCGCCTCGGCCGGGGCCAGATCGGTGGGGGGAGTCATATGGGGCTGTCCTTTCGTTGAGCCAAGGCTCTCACCCCGGCAGGCTACAATACCCCCGGGGGTATGAACGGAGGTGGCAGCGTGCAGTTGGAGATGGCGGCCGACGAGCTGAGATCGGTGCTGAACCGGCTGCGCCGGGCGCAGGGGCAGATCGCCGGCATCATCAAGATGATCGAGGACGGCAGGGACTGCGAGGACGTGATCACGCAACTGGCGGCGGTCTCCCGCGCACTGGACCGGGCCGGGTTCGCGATCATCGCGACAGGACTCCAGCACTGCATGGCCGAGGGCGAGCAGTCCCCCGGTGACCGGGATCAGATGCGGACCCGCCTGGAGAAGCTGTTCCTCTCCTTGGCCTGATCACCGGCCTGATCACCGGCCTGATCCTTGACCCGGCCCCGACGACGATCAGCCGCCGTACGGGGCGGGAACTTCGTCCCGCGGGTCACGACTTCCGGGTGGTTTCGGCGGGGCGCTGTTCGGCCGTACGCGTGATGTTGCGTGCCATGCCGCCGAAGACGAGCGCGTGAAACGGCGAGACGCTCCACCAGTACGCGTGCCCCAGCAGGCCGTGCGGATGGAAGAGCGCCCGCTGCCGGTAGCGGGTGCGCCCCTTTTCGTCCTCCTCCGCGTACATCTCGAGCCAGGCGAGGCCCGGCAGTCGCATCTCGGCCCGCAGCCGCAGCAGCCGTCCCGGTTCGATCTCCTCGACCCGCCAGAAGTCCAGCGAGTCCCCCGCCCGCAGCCGCTGGGCGTCGCGGCGCCCCCGTCTCAGGCCGACCCCGCCGACGAGCCGGTCCAGCCAGCCGCGCACCGCCCAGGCGAGCGGGAAGGAGTACCAGCCGTTGTCGCCTCCCACGCCTTCCACGACGCGCCACAGCGCCTGCGTCGACGCGTCCACGGTCTGTTCCCGCCGGTCGGTGTAGAGGCTGCCGCCCGCCCAGTCCGGGTCGGTGGGCAGCGGGTCGCTGGGGGCGCCCGGCACGGAGGCGGACGACCAACGGGTGCTGACCTGGGCGTCCTTCACGCGTTCCAGGGCCAGCGAGAGCGCTCTGTCGAAGCCGATCGGAACGCCGGGTGCGTCGGGGACGTAGCGGGCGATGTCGTGTTCGTGGCAGACGACCTCGTAGCGCAGGGATTCCGCGAGCGGCCGGGCGATCGAGGCCGGCACGGGGGTGACGAGGCCGACCCAGTGGCTGGAGAGGCGTGGGGTCAGCATGGGCACCGGCAGGATGAGGCGGTGGGGCAGTTTCGCCACGGCCGCGTACCTGCGCATCATGTCGGCGTAGGTCACGACGTCGGGGCCGCCGATGTCGAAGGGGCGGCTGACCTCGTCGGGCATGGTGGCGCTGCCCACTAGGTAGCGCAGGACGTCGCGCACGCCGATCGGCTGGATCCTGGTGCGCACCCAGCTCGGCGTGACCATCACGGGCAGGCGTTCGGTGAGGTAGCGCAGCATCTCGAAGGACGCGGAGCCGGAGCCGATGATCACGGCGGCGCGGAGCACGGTGGTCGGAACGCCGGACTCCAGGAAGATCCGGCCCACTTCGGCCCGGGAGCGCAGATGCGGCGAAAGATCCTCTTCCCCGATACCCTCGGGGGTGAGCCCGCCGAGGTACACGATGCGCCGCACGCCCGCCGCGCGGGCCTGCTCGGCGAAGATCCGGGCCGCCTCGCGGTCCCTCTCCTCGAAGCCGCGGCCGGTGCCGAGCGCGTGGATGAGGTAGTACGCGACGTCGATGTCCCGCATGGCCGCGCCGACCGACTCGGCGTCGGACGCATCGCCCCGCACCACATCGGCCCGCCCGGCCCAGGGGTAGTCGCGCAGCTTCGCGGGCGAGCGTGCGAGGCACCGCACCCGGTGCCCGGCGTCGAGCAGCTCGGGAACGAGCCGCCCCCCGATGTATCCGGTCGCTCCGGTCACCAGGCAGCGCAGCTCCTGCGCGCCTTTGCCGCTGTCCATGGGAACCTCCGGCCTCGGGTAACTCCTCGGCTCCACCATCTCCCGGGGGTGTCCTCTCGCGCGCGGTCAGCGCGAGGGTGGCTCCGCGGTGCTCCGGCGCAGGACGAGCCGCGTGGGCACCAGTGTGGTGCCGCGGTCCGGTGCGCTCTGCTGCATCTGGCGCAGGACTCCCGCGACGCAGCGGCGCCCCACTTCGGCGAAGTCCTGGTGGACGGTCGTCAGGGGCGGTTGGAAGGAACCGGACTCGGGAATGTCGTCGAAACCGATGACGCTGACGTCGTCCGGCACCTTGCGTCCGCGCTCGTGCAGGGCGCGCAGCAGACCGAGGGCCATCTGGTCGTTGGCGGCGAACACCGCCGTGCAGTCTTCCTGTTCGGCGATGCCGAGTCCTGCCCGGTATCCCGACTCCGCCGACCAGTCCCCGCGCACGACGGGCGGCGGGACGCACCCCGCCTCTTCGAGCGTGGCCCGCCAGGCGTCGGCGCGGCGTTGCGCGGCGTAGGAGTCCTCGGGCCCCGCGAGGTGCCAGACGGTCCGATGTCCGAGGCCGAGCAGGTGCCGTACGGCGTCGCGGGTGCCGCCCGCCTGGTCGGTGTCGACCACGGTGTAGCGGTCCCCCGCGTCCGAGTCGGCCACGACGACCTGCACATGGGGAGGCAGGGAGAGGGCCGCCGCGTCGAGCAGATGCACTTCCATGATGACGATGACGGCGTCGACGGCGAGCTCCCCGAGCCGGGAGAAGGCGCCCCGCACCTCGTCCTGGGTGGGGACGGCGACCGGGAGCAGAGTGACGGCGTACCCCTCCTGTGCAGCGGAGGTGGCGATCGCGTCGATGGTGCGTACGTTGCCGGTGGTGGAGAGGGTGAAGGTGATCAGGCCGATCGTGCGGAACTCGCCGCGTTTCAGGGCGCGGGCGGCGCTGTTGGGCCGGTAGCCGAGTTCCTTCATGGCGGCGAGCACCTGCTGCCGGGTCTCTTCGGTGACGCCCGCGAACCCGTTGGAGACGCGGGAGACGGTCTGCGAGGAGACGCCGGCGAGACGGGCCACGTCGGCCATGGACGCGCTCTGCCCGCGGCACATGGCCCGTTCCGCCGGGATGCCGCTCGCCGAGGCGCTGTCGGTTGCTTCCACTGTCTCCCTCGCCGCGTGTGTCTCAGCTATCTCGTTCGTCTCGGTGGCCCCAGTCTTCTCCGCCGACCCTTGACCGTCGCCATCGGGGCAGTGTAGACATTCCGCCACTGAATGTTTACGTAAACATAACATCCCGCGCAGCTCGGCACAGACCCTTGTCACACGGTGATGTTTACGCAAACATCGCGCCACGTGACGCCGGCTCCGAGATGGACGAGCGAGGAACGACATGACGACGCTTCACCTGCAGGGGGCCGCAGAGCGGCGTCCCGCCCGACCCCCGTCACCGGGGAACCGCCGTTCCTGGGTGGGATGGGGGTTCATCGGCCCCTTCGTGGCGGTCTTCGCCCTGGTCTTCCTGGCACCCCTCGCCTACTCCGTCCATCTCAGCCTCTTCCGTGACCAACTCATCGGCGGGACCACGTTCGTGGGCCTCGACAACTACCAACAGGCCCTGACCGACGACCGGTTCTGGGCATCCCTGGGTCGGGTCTCGCTGTTCCTCGCGGTCCAGGTCCCGATCATGCTGGGCATCGCGCTGCTCGTGGCCCTCGCCCTGGACAGCGGCCGCCTCTACGGCAAGGACTTCTTCCGCATCTCGGTCTTCCTGCCCTATGCCGTGCCCGCCGTCGTGGCGTCGCTGATGTGGGGCTTCATGTACGGCACCCGCTTCGGGCTCGTGGGTGACATCAACGACGCCCTGGGCGTCTCACTGCCCGACCCGCTCTCGCCCGACCTGGTACTCGCGTCGATCGGCAACATCGTCACCTGGGAATTCGTGGGCTACAACATGCTGATCTTCTACTCCGCGCTCCGCGTCATCCCGCACTCCCTCTACGAGGCCGCACAGATCGACGGCGCCGGTCAGCTCCGCGTCATCACGGCCATCAAACTCCCCGCCATCCGCGGTGCGTTGGTCATCGCGACGATTTTCTCGATCATCGGCAGCTTCCAGCTCTTCAACGAACCGAGCATCCTGCAGAACCTCGCGCCCAACGCCATCACCACCGACTACACCCCGAACCTCTACACGTACTCGCTGTCCTTCTCCGGCCAGCAGCAGAACCACTCCGCGACGGTCGCCATCGTCATGGGCCTGATCACGATGGTCATCGCCTACGTCGTCCAGCTGCGCGGCATGCGCAAGGGAGCGTGACCCGATGACCGGACCGAGCAGCCCCGTCACCACCGCTCCCCCGACCGTTCCGCCGCCTGCCCGCGCCCCGGGCGCCGCACCCCGGCTGCGGACGCCCCGCGTCCGCACGTCCCGAAGGCACACCGCGGGCCGCCCCCGGCGCAGCGTCCTGCTCACCGTGCTCACCGGCCTCGTCCTGCTCTACAGCCTGATACCGCTGCTGTGGCTTGTCATCAGCGCCACCAAGACCCAGGAGGGGCTCGCCGGTTCGTTCGGCCTGTGGTTCGGCGGGGACTTCGCCCTGTGGGACAACATCAGCGCGACCTTCACCTACGACGACGGCGTCTTCACCCGCTGGTTCCTGAACACCCTGCTGTACGTCGTGGTCGGGGCCGGGGGCGCCACCTTCCTCGCGGTCCTCGGCGGCTACGCCCTCGCCAAGTTCGACTTCCCCGGCAAACGAGCCGTGTTCGCCGTCGTCATCGGGGCGGTCGCCGTGCCCGGCACGGCTCTGGCGGTGCCCACCTTCCTGATGTTCAGCAAGATGGGCCTGACCGACACCCCGTGGGCCGTCCTGATCCCCTCGCTCATCTCGCCCTTCGGCCTCTATCTGATGTGGGTGTTCGCCACCGAGGCCATCCCCACCGAGCTGATGGAGGCCGCCCGTATCGACGGGGCGAGTGAGCTGCGCACCTTCTTCCAGGTCGCTCTGCCGCTGCTCGCGCCCGGCACCGTGACCGTCCTGCTGTTCACGATGGTCGCGACCTGGAACAACTACTTCCTGCCGCTGATCATGCTCAAGGACCCGGACTGGTACCCGCTGACCCTGGGCCTCGACAGCTGGAACGCCCAGGCCGCGACAGCGGGCGGCGATCCCGTTTTCCACCTGGTGATCACCGGTTCGCTGATCACCGTCATCCCGCTGATCGCCGCATTCCTGCTGCTCCAGAAGTACTGGCAGTCCGGTCTCGCCGCCGGAAGCGTCAAGGAGTAACCACCAGCTGCCAGTTGTCACGTCCCGCCCCTTGTAGACCACGGAGAAGTGGAAGCATCGCCATGCCCCAGAACACCCGCCGCCTGCTGCGCGGCACAGGTCTCGTCTGCGCCCTCGCCCTGGGAGCGACCGCCTGCGGCGGCTCCGACGACGAAGGATATCCGCCCAGAAGCAGGTCTCGTCCGCGGACATCGATGCGGCCCTGAAGAAGGGCGGCAAGGTCAAGGTGTGGGCATGGGAGCCCACGCTCAAGAAGGTCGTCACGGGCTTCGAGAAAAAACACCCCGCCGTAGATGTCGAGTTGGTGAACGCGGGCACCAACAAGGACCAGTACACGGCCCTGCAGAACGCCATCTCGGCGAAGAAGGGCGTCCCTGACGTCGCGCAGGTCGAGTACTACGCCCTGAGCCAGTACGCCCTGACCAGGTCCATCACCGACCTGACCCCCTTCGGCGCGGACAAGCTCGCGAAGTCCTACTCGCCGGGCCCGTGGAACGCGGTGAAGTCCGGTGACGGCGTCTACGCCCTGCCGATGGATTCCGGCCCGATGGCCCTCTTCTACAACAAGAAGGTCTTCGACAAGCACAAGATCGAAGTGCCGACGACCTGGGACGAGTATCTCCAGGCCGCCCGCAAGCTGCACAAGGCCGACCCGAAGGCGTACATCACCAGCGACACGGGAGACGCGGGCCTCACCACCAGTCTGCTGTGGCAGGCCGGTTCGCGCCCCTACAAGGTCGACGGCACCAAGGTCGGCATCGACTTCTCCGACAAGGGCGCCCGCGCCTACACGGAGACCTGGCAGAAGCTCATCGACGAGAAGCTGATCGCGCCGATCAACCCCTGGACCGACGAGTGGTACAAGGCCTTCGGCGACGGCACCATCGCGACCCTGCCCACCGGCGCCTGGATGCCCGCCAACTTCGCCTCCGGCGTGAAGGAGGCATCCGGCGACTGGCGCGCGGCGCTCCTGCCGCAGTGGACCGCGGGCGCCAAGGCCAGCGCCGAGAACGGCGGCAGCTCGCTCGCCCTGCCGGAACTCGGCAAGAACAAGGAACTCGCCTACGCCTTCGTCGAGTACGCCAACTCCGGCAAGGGCGTGCAGACCCGCATCGCGGGCGGCGCCTTTCCCGCGACCACCAAGGACCTCGAGTCCAAGGCGTTCCAGAACACCGAATTCCCCTACTTCGGCGGCCAGAAGGCCAACAAGGTCTTCGCCGAGTCCGCGGCGAACGTCGCCGACGACTGGAAGTACCTGCCCTACCAGGTGTACGCCAACTCGATCTTCAACGACACCGCGGGCAAGGCCTACGTCTCCGGCACTCCCCTGTCCAAGGGCCTGAGGTCCTGGCAGGACGCCTCCGTGAAGTACGGCTCCGAACAGGGATTCAGCGTCCAGAAGTGACGCGACCAGATCCTCGCACGCACCCCCGAGCACCACACCGGAAGGACCACCATGCCCCCCACCCTCCCGTCCCGGCTGCTGCGCGGACCGGACGGTGACGCCACCTCCCGGCTCGCGTACGGCGCCGACTACAACCCCGAGCAGTGGCCGCGCGCGGTCTGGGAGGAGGACGTCCGGCTGATGCGCGAGGCCGGCGTCACCATCGTCTCCGTGGGGATCTTCTCCTGGGCCCGCATCCAACCGGCCGCGGACACCTGGGATTTCGCGTGGCTGGACGAGGTCATGGACCTCCTTCACGCGGGCGGCATCGGGGTCGACCTGGCCACCGCCACCGCGTCCCCGCCACCCTGGCTCACCGCGGCGCACCCGGAGATCCTGCCGGTCACCGCCGCCGGTGAGACGGTGTGGCCGGGGGCGCGGCAGCACTGGCGGCCGACCTCGCCCGTCTTCCGGAAGCACGCGTTGCGCCTGGTGCGCGAGATGGCCCTGCGCTATGCCGATCACCCGGCCCTCGTGGCGTGGCACGTCTCGAACGAGCTGGGTTGCCACAACATCCACGACTACTCCGACGACGCGGCCCGCGCCTTCCGCGACTGGCTGCGCACCCGCTACACCACCCTCGACGGGCTCAACCACGCCTGGGGCACGGCGTTCTGGGCGCAGCGCTACAGCGACTGGGAGCAGATCCTGCCGCCGAGGCTCGCGGCGTCCCACCCGAACCCCACCCAGCAACTGGACTTCAAACGATTCTCGTCGGACGCGCTCAAGGAGTATCTGCGCGCGGAGCGCGACGTCCTGCGCGAGCTCACACCGGAGATTCCCGTCACCACGAACTTCATGGTGATGGGCGGTACCAAGGGCATGGACTACGCCGACTGGGCGGGCGAGATCGACTTCGTCTCGAACGACCACTACGTCGTGCCGGGCCCGCAGGCCAGGGACGAGCTCTCGTTCTCCGCCAACCTCACGAGCTCCATCGCCGGCCACCGTCCGTGGTTCCTCATGGAGCACTCCACCAGTGCCGTCAACTGGCAGCCGGTCAACGTGGCCAAGCGCGAGGGCGACCTCGCGCGCGACTCCCTGCTGCACGTCGCGCACGGCGCCGACGCCGTGTGCTTCTTCCAGTGGCGCCAGTCGGCGGCGGGCGCCGAGAAGTACCACTCGGCGATGGTGCCGCACGCAGGAGCCGACAGTGAGGTGTTCCGCGCGGTGACCGGCCTGGGGCAGACCCTTGGGGCACTCGCGCCCGTCGCCGGGACCGGACGCGAACCGGCACGCGTGGCCGTCCTCTTCGACTGGGACTCGTGGTGGGCGAGCGAGCTGGACTCCCATCCCACTTCCCTTCTCGACTGCCACCAGGAGGCCCTCGACTGGTACTCCGCGCTCCTGGCCCTCGGCATCCGCGCCGACGTCGTGACCACGCGGACCGACCTCACCTCGTACGACGTCCTGATCGCGCCCGTGCTTCACGTGGTCCCCGAGGCGCTCGCCAAGGAGCTCACGCGGTACGTCGAGGGCGGCGGCCATCTGGTCACGACCTACTTCTCCGGCATCGTCGACGAGAACGACCACATCTGGCTCGGCGGCTATCCAGGAGCGCTGCGCGAGCTGCTCGGCATCCGCGTCGAGGAGTTCGGGCCGCTGCTCGCGGACGACACGGTCGCCCTCGACAACGCCACCACGGGCACGGTGTGGACCGACCGGATCACCGTCACGGGGCCGGAGGTGGAGGTGCTCGCCCGCTACCGCAGCGGTGCGTACGCCGAGCGTCCCGCCGTCACCCGTCGTGCCGCGGGCCTGGGTTCGGCGGCGTACGTCTCCACCCGGCTCGGCACGGACGGCCTCACCGCCCTGCTGCCGGAGCTGCTCGCCACCGCCGGCGTCGAGAGCGAACTGCCCGCCCCCGCACGGGGACGCGTCGAGCTGGCGGTACGCCGTGGCGCCGACAGCCGCTATCTGTTCCTGGTCAACCGGACGGACGAGACCGTGCCGCTGCCCGGTCTTACCGGGGAGCTCCTCGTCGGCGGGGCGGGGGACGCCGCCGACGGCGCTCTCGTCCTGCCGCCCAGGGAGGTCGCCGTCCTGCGACAGCCCAGCAACGCCTGACTGCCACCTCCGAAGCGCACCTACGTTGGGAGCACACGTTGGCACCTCGCACCCGCACGCGACGCACCCGCACGCGACGGCTCATCGGCATCGTCGGCATCACCGCCCTCGCCACCGGAGCGGCCCTGCTCACCGCGCCGCCGCAGACGGCCGCGGCGGCATCCGCCGCTGTCACCGTCCGGCCCGACCCCTCCTACCAGCACGAGAAGTTCGAGGGCTGGGGCACGAGCCTGGTCTGGTTCGCCAACGCCACCGGCGACTACCCGAAGGAGATACGCGAGAAGCTGGCGGAGCTCCTCTTCGGCGACGAGGGGCTCGGCCTGAACATCGCCCGCTACAACATCGGCGGCGGCAACGCCCCTGACGTCAAGGACTATCTGCGCCCCGGGGGCGCGGTCGACGGCTGGTGGAAGGCCCCGGCGGGCACCACGCGCGAGGACACCGACTGGTGGAGCGGCACGGATCCGGCCGACTGGAACCCGAAGGCCGACGCCACCCAGCGCTGGTGGGTCGAGCGGATCAAGAACGACGTCGACCGCTGGGAGACGTTCAGCAATTCGCCGCCCTGGTT
Organism: Streptomyces sp. NPDC033180; assembly: GCF_055577645.1. NCBI lineage: Bacteria > Bacillati > Actinomycetota > Actinomycetes > Kitasatosporales > Streptomycetaceae > Streptomyces > Streptomyces sp. NPDC033180. The sequence goes on from NZ_JBVIPU010000002.1 coordinate 723,868, forward strand.
CATGACCGAGAGCGGTTATGTCTCGGGAGGCTTCGACGCCTCCGCCGACCAGCTCGAGTCGGAGTCCGTCGACGACTTCGCCTCCTACCTGGTCGGCGCGACCGAACGCCTCGAAAAAGCCCACGGCATCAAGGTCGACACCCTCGACCCGTTCAACGAGCCCAACACCGACTACTGGAGCACCCGCCTGGGAGCGGACGGCGAGCCGGTGGGTGGCCGCCAGGAAGGGGCCCACATCGGTCCCGAGCTCCAGCAGAAGGTGATCCGCGCACTCGACCCGGCGCTCGAGAAGTCCCGGACGGGCGCGGACATCTCCGCGATGGACGAGACCAACCCCACCACTTTCACGCGCAACTGGAACTCCTACCCGCAGGAGGTGAGGGACGCCGTCGGCCAGATGAACGTCCACACCTACGGCACCGAAGGACGCACCAGCGTGCGCGACCTGGCCAAGGCCGAGGACAAGCCGCTGTGGATGAGCGAGGTCGAGGGCGACTGGGGCGACGGGCAGGACTTCGACGACATGCGGCCGGGTCTCGGCATGGCCCAGCGCATGGTCGACGACCTGCGTGAACTGGAGCCGGAAGCCTGGGTGTTCTGGCAGCCGGTCGAGGACTACGACAACATGAAGCCCGGCGGTGAATCCGCCAAGGGCGGCAACTGGGGAAGCATCCAGCTGCCGTTCAGCTGCACCTCCAAGGACACGCTGGAGACCTGCCCGATCCGCACGAACACCAAGTTCGACACGGCCCGCAACTTCACCCACTTCATCAGGCCCGGCGACCGGCTCGTCAAGGTGGACGACACCTCCAGTGCCGCCGCCGTGTCCCGCAAGGGCAACGGAGCGACGGTCGTCCACGTCAACAGCACGACCGCCGGACGCACGGTGACGGTCGACCTCTCCAAGTTCGGCCACGTGAGCGGTGGAGCCACCGTCACGCCCGTGGTGACCAGCCCCGATGGCAAGCTCGAACGGCACGCCGCCATCGATGTCCGCGGCCAGAAGGCCAGCTTCGAGGTGCCCGCCCAGTCGGTGACGTCCTTCGTCGTCAAGGGCGTCTTCGGTGTCGCGGAGGACGCCTCTCTGCTGCGGAAGAACCACACGTACGAACTGACCGGTGTGCAGAGCGGCAAGGAGCTCACGGTCGCCGACGACGGCACCGGCCTCGTCGTCAGGGCCGCCGCGGACGATGTGCGCCGTCGGTGGCAGCTGCGGCAGATCAGCGGTGACACCGGCAACGAGCGACGGTATGTGTTCACCAACCCGGCGGAAGGAAAGCGGCTGGCCGTCCGTGACGGCGTCCCGGTGGTCGAGGCCGACACCGGGCCGCGCGGCAGTACCGCCCAGTGGATCATGTCCACGACCGGCGACGGCACTTGGACCCTCGTGAACGCCGCCACAGGCCGGCTCCTGGAGGTCGGCGGCCAGGCCACGCACGACGGAGCGGCCGTCACGACGTGGACACCGAACTCAGGCGCCCACCAGCGCTGGAAGGTGACCGAGCGGTAACCCGGCCCTCGACAGCCCTCCCCACCAGGCATCATCACGCAGTGCGATCGCTTGACATGCACTGGGTTACGGCCCGTGCCACGATGAGAAAACCAAATCCGCCCTCACGAGGAGTGAACTCATGGGCAAGCAAAAGCGGTCCGCCGATCCGTCCCGTCAGACCCCCGGGCGCCAGGAGCCCCCGCAGCGGGGTCAGCGCCCGCAGGACCCCGCACAGCCGGGCCAGCGCCGCCAGCAGGAGCGTGAAGCGGGCGACGCACGCGCGCAGCACCGCCAGGGCGTGGACGACGACCTGGTCTGACGCGCGGACCGCGTAAACCCCGAGGGGCGCACCCAGTACCTGGGTGCGCCCCTCGGCAGTACGTCCGACGCGGACACGTGACCAATGAGACTCCTCGTCGGGGGTACCCGTCCGCGTCAGCGCCGTGATGACCACGTACCACCGGTCCCCCAGGAGAAGACATGACCACGCAACGCCGCACAGTTGACGAGTCGTACTGGATGGCGACCACGCCCGGTACCGGGTACCCGGCCCCCGACGCGGATCTGACGGCGGACGTCGTGGTCGTCGGCGCCGGCATCGCCGGCCTCTGCACCGCCTGGGATCTGGTCCGCGCCGGTCTCGACGTCGTCGTCCTGGAGGCGGATCGGATCGCCGCGGGCGTGAGCGGCTACACCACGGCCAAACTGTCCGCCGCGCACGGCCTCATCTACGCCGGCATCGAGGCGAAGCACGGCGCGGACGACGCCCGGCTCTACGCCCTCTCGCAACAGGAGGCGGTCGAGCGGACCGCCGCCCTCTGCGCCGAGCTCGACATCGACGCGGAGCTGGAACGGGCCCCCGCCTTCACCTACGTACAAGACCCCGCACGCGTCGACGAGCTGCGCCAAGAGGCGGATGCCGCTCGGCGGGCCGGGCTCGACGCGTCGTTCGTGACCGAGACGGAACTGCCCTTCGACGTCGCCGGTGCGGTACGCGTCGAGGACCAACTGCAGTTCCATCCGCGGAAGTTCCTGCTTGCCCTGGCGGACAACATCACCGGCGCGGGGGGCCGCATCTTCGAGCGTGCCCGGGTCACGGACCTCCATGACGGCGCCCGTTGCCGGGTCACCACGGAATCCGGCGTCACGGTCGAGGCACGCGACACGGTCATCGCCACGCACTACCCGGTCTTCGACCGCACCCTGCTCTTCACCCGGATCAAGCCCCGCCGGGAGCTGGTGATCGCGGCGCCCGTGCCGTCGGACGCGGCGCCCGCGGGCATGTACATCACGCCGGAAGGCGGCACCCGTTCGCTGCGCAGCGCCCCCTACGACGACGGACGACGGCTGCTCATCGTCACCGGGGAATCGTTCGAACCGGGCGCGGGCGGCGTACGCGAGCGGTTCGAACGGCTGGACTCCTGGGCGCGCGAGCATCTGCCGCACTTCGCCGAGAAGGGCGAGGCCTACCGCTGGGCGGCGCAGGACAACGACTCCGCCGACCGCCTGCCGTACGTCGGCCATGCCCACCCGGGCACCCAGCACGTCTTCGTCGCCACCGGCTTCGGCGGCTGGGGCATGAGCAACGGCGTGATGGCGGGGCGCCTGCTCACCGCCCACATCGCGGGCGGACCGCGGCCGGCCTGGACCGATCTGTACGACCCGCGCCGACTGCCGCCCGTCCGCGACGCGGGCCGGATCGCCTCCTACCAGGCGGCAGCGGCGAAGCACTTCATCGGCGACCGGCTGCACACCAGCCACGTCGACTCGCTGACCGACATCCCGCCCGGCAGCGGAGCCGTCGTACGCCTGCAGGGCAAACGGTGCGCGGTCTACCGCGACGAGAGCGGGAACGCCACGGCGCTCTCCGCGCGCTGCACCCACCTGGGATGCCTGGTGCAGTTCAACGACGCCGAGCGGGTCTGGGAATGCCCCTGCCACGGCTCCCGCTTCGCGACGGACGGCTCGGTCCTGCACGGCCCCGCCACACATCCCCTGGAACCGCGTGAGACACCGGATTCCCCGGCCTAGGAAAGGTTGACGTTTTGGTGACTGTGGACGGGTTCACCGACCGCCTCGACTACCCGATGTACGTGGTGACGGCGGCTGCCGACGGTGCGCCCGCGGGCTGCCTTGTCGGTTTCGCCTCGCAGTGCGCGTTGAAGCCGCCTCGTTTCGTGGTGTGGCTTTCCCGGGCGAACCACACGTATCGAGTGGCCCGGGATGCCGCGTTCCTCGGTGTGCATCTCATCGGGCGCGATCAGCACGAACTGGCGCGGCTGTTCGGCGGCGAGTGCGGCGAGCGTGTCGACAAGTTCGCCGACATCCGCTGGGAGCCGCGCACGGGCGGGGCTCCCGTGCTCACGGACTCCTGCGCCTGGTGGGTCGGCAGGATCGAGCGGCACGCCGACTGGGGAGATCACGTGGGCTTTCATCTCACGCCGGTGGAAGCGGGCGCGGACCCGCCGCCGCACGGGGAGCTGCTCCGACTGAGCGACGTCACCGACCTCACCCCCGGCCACCCGGCATGATCCCGGCAGGCCGGCACGGCAGGACTATCCTTGAGCGTGACAAGGACCCACGGCAGCCTGTGCCTCAGCTGCTGGAGGTAGCCATGAACGGCGAACGCCCCGGCCACCGCGGGCACCCGCAGACGGAGTCACACCCGCAGTCGGAGCCCGGCCTGACGAGCGCCGGGCCGCACACTCACCGCGCCCATCGCCTGCGCCACTTGCTCACCTACCTCTACACACCGCTCTTCCTGGCCCTCGCCGTGCTCTTCGGGGTGTGGGCGACGCGTTCCGTGAGCGGGGAACCTCCCAGCCCGTGGGCGCTGGCGGGCCTGGCGATCCTCTTCGCGGTCCTGGCCCTCCTCGCCCTGGCCGTTCTCTCGGCCATACACCACCATCACCGGGACCACAACGGCCCGCGGCACTGAACAAGGAGGGGTGGACATGGCCGGTCAGAAGGCTGTGATGCGAGAACTGCTCAGGACGTCGGGCCAGACGTACGCGGCGGAGGCGGGGATCCGACTCGCCGACACCCCCCAGCCGCTCTATCGCACGCTCGTCCTGTCCTGCCTGCTCAGCGCCCGGATCCGGGCATCCGTCGCGGTCGCGAGCACGCGCGCGCTGTACGAGGCGGGGATGCGGGGTCCGCGGCAGATGGCCGACGCCTCCTGGCAGCAGCGCGTCGACACCCTGGGGCGCGGCGGCTACCGACGCTACGACGAACGGACCGCCACCCAGCTCGGCGACGGCGCCCGGCTCGTGCTCGACGAGTGGGGCGGGGATCTGCGCAGGCTGCGCGCGAAGGCCGACGGCGACGCGGCGGCCCTGAAACGGCTACTGCGACAGATGCCGGGCCTCGGTCCCACCGGCGCGGACATCTTCCTGCGCGAGGTGCAGGACGTATGGACCGAGTACGGGCCCTGCTTCGACGCCAAGGTGCTGCAGGGAGCCGAGCGCCTCGGGCTGCCCCGGAACACGTCCGCGCTGCTGCGGCTCGCGGGCGACGAGAAGCCGGGCGTGGCGGCCGCGGCACTGGTCCGGGCCGCCCTCGACCGGAAGCCGGCGCAGGCCGCCCGCGACTCCTCGTGACGTGTCCCGCGGCCCTCGGCTCCGGGATGCGTCACGCCCCCTCCCGGTGTGCCATGAGAGGAGACCGAAAGGGGTGACGCAGCCATGGCACGTCCGGTGTGGAGTGGGACCGTGACGTTCGGCCTTGTCTCACTGCCCGTGCAGATGTTCACCGCCACGGACAGCCACACCGTCCGCTTCCACCAGTTGCAGCGCGGCACGTCCGACCGGGTGCGCAACAAACGGGTGAACGAACGCACCGGCGACGAAGTAGCTCTCGACGACATCGTCAAGGCCTACGACGCCGGGGACGAGTACGTGCTGATCGAGCCGGACGAGCTGGACGACATCGCGCCGGGACGTTCGAAGACGTTGGAGATCACGGGCTTCGTCGACCTGGAGGAGATCGAGCCGATCTTCTTCGACAAGACCTACTACCTCGGCCCGAAGGGCAAGGAGTACACCAAGGTCTACGCCCTGCTGGAGAAGGTTCTCGCCGAGGCGGACAGGGCGGGGATCGCCACGTTCGTGATGCGCAACCACCAGTATCTGGTCGCGGTGAAGGCCGAGGGCGGTCTCCTGACGCTGCACACCCTGCACTGGGCCGACGAGATCCGTGATCCGCGCGAGGAGATCGACGACCTGCCCGGGAAGACGAAGGTCACCGACCGCGAGCTGAAGATGGCACGCCAGCTCGTCGACACACTGCGCGTCGACTGGAACCCCGACGACTTCCACGACACCTACCAGGAGCAGGTGGCGGCGCTCATCGAGGCCAAGCGCAAGGGCGAGAAGGTCGAGAAGGCGGAGCCGCCCGCGGAGTCCACCAATGTCGTCGACCTGATGGACGCCCTGAAGGCGAGCGTGGACCGGGCGAAGAAGCCGGCGCGCACGAAGAAGGCGGACCTCGATGGCCTGACCAAGGCCGAGCTGTACCGGATGGCAACTGACGCAGGCGTCCCCGGTCGCTCATCCATGAACCGGGATGAGCTGATCGAGGCTCTACGCGGCGTACGGCAGCCCAAGGCCTCCTGAAGCCGAAGTCACCCCTGGCAGAGGCAGAAGGGGTGTCCCGCCGGGTCGGCATAGACACGCCAGCCCCGCTTCCCGCCGTCGTCGTCGAGGTCGAGCGGTGTCGCCCCCACGGCGAGCACCTCGTCGTGCGCCTTCTCCATGTCGGTGACGGTGAAGTCGAGGTGCAACTGCTGCGAATCCGATGCGGCCTGCGGCCACTTGGGCGGACGGTGGTCCGGTGCGCGCTGGAAGGAGATGCGCGCGCCGCCCGTGGCGTACAGGTCGAACCAGTCCTCGTCGTACGGCCGGACCTCGCCGCCGAGCACGGCCTGGTAGAAGCGGGCCAACGGCTCGGGTTCCGGGCAGTCCAGCGCAACCAGGGTGTAGGTCGCGATCGCCATGGGCGGTTCGCCTCCCGCGTCTCGAGGTGCAGAGGGGGACCGGGTTCCCCGCCTTTTCACCGTAAACCCACCGCTTCTCCCGTGCCTCTTCCGACTGCGGGAGGGAAGCTCCGCCCGGCAGGACGTGCACCGGCACGTACCGGCGCGAGGGCGTCGTCATCACCGTGACGGAACGAAACGGCGCCGTATGCGCTGCGGTCCCAAGACCGCGTAATCCCACGATGTCGGCCTTCACTACCCCAACGGGTGGTGAAGGCCGACGCCACGTTCAGTCCCGGAAATTCGCCAACGGTGTGGCCCGCTGCCGGGGGCTTTCGTCTCAGCTGCTCAGGTCCGCCGGCTCCCGCTGCCGCGAGACCGCACGCCGTACCGCCTCGTCGACGGCAGGCAGCGCCGCCTCCAGGTCGCTGAAGACCACGTACTCGACCGTCGCCACGGCGTGCAGCCCACGGACGAGGAACGCGTACTCCTGGCCCTCCTCGAGCAGCAGCACGATCGGTTTCCCGAAGGCGCTGGCCCAGCCCATCTCTATGTGCGTGCCGGGAGAGGCGGGCAATCCGGGGAAGGCCACGAACACGTCGGCCTTGCGGATCTCCTCCTGGTCGAGCGGAGTGCACTGGGCGGGAGCCATCAGTTCGGCGCCCCACGCCTCACGGCGGTGTGCGTTGTGGACGCTGAACCCGTGCCCCTCGAAGTGCTCGATCAGGGAGGCGAAGGGTGCGCGCGTTCCCGACGGCATCTCGCCGGTTGTGGGATCGAGCAGCTGGAGGAAGGGTCCCGCGAGGAAGAGGGTGTTGACGCCGAGTTCACCGGCGAGCTCGCGGGCGGGAGTCGTGGTCATGCGGAGACCTCCTGGTCGGCAGCGGTACGGGGCCATCGGCACAGCATCATCCGGCGGTACAGAGGCGGGAGTTCGTCGAGCAGCTCACGGTCCGTCAGTGGCTCGAAGGTCAGTTGACGGTGCAGCTCGAAGAGCCCGATCACGTCCTGCCAGTAGCGGGGCAGGTCAAGGGCGCGCAGCGCGCCGGGACCGAGCCGCAGCCGGTCGGCGCGCAGTCGTGCCTCGATCCGCAGCACGTCGCGCACGTGCGGCCAGTTGTCCCCGGCGGGCATCGCGGGGAACGGCTCCGGTGCGGTGTCGTCCGCGCCCTCGCGCAGGACCCGTTCCACGAGCGGGGCGTCACTGTCGTACACATGCAGGGAGCCCACCTGGTGGACGTAGCTCCCCACCTCGACACCCAACTGCCTGGCGAGCATCTCCAGGAGGAAGGTGAAGGAGAAGACGTCGCTCACCATGCCCCGGTAGGCGTCGTTGGCGCGCATGAAGCCGACCGCGTGCAACTTCCCCTCGCGGAGCATGAACTGCAGGGCGAGGGTGCACGCGACATCGATGTTGCCCGGTTCGCGCAGCTCGCCCGGGTGGAAGATCTGCACCACCGCGCGTTTGCTGTCCGGGTCGTCCGTCAGTACGTCGATGACGCTGCGCCACTGGTCGAGGCCTGTCCCCCGGTAGTCGAATATCCGTGGCCCGTAGGCGGTGCCGGTCAGGGTGGCGCCGTCGGACGAGTACTTGCGCATGCTCGGCGCGTAGTGGGCGACGAGTTCCAGGTCGGCCGACCCCGACAGGTACCACAGGGCCTCGGCGAAGTTGAAGACCAGGTTGGATCTGCGCCCCGGCAGCGCGACGTGCCGCTGGACGGGGTCGTGGACCAGGAAGCCGGCGCCCAGTCGCTCACGGCTGGGGAAGCCGCGCGGGGCGTTGCGGAACGCCGCGCCGAGATAGGTGCTGCGCAACTCCGTCAGGTAGGCGTCCTCGACGGTTTCGTAGGTGCTGTGCACGTGGCCCCCGTCAGTCCTTGTAGAAGCACTGGATGTACGCGTCACCCGAGGTGCCGTAGGTGTACTCGGTGGTGTCGTACGCGGTGTACGGGTGGCGCTCCACGCGGATGGTGCGGAAGTGCTTGACGTACTGCCAGCGCAGTTCGGGCTTGGTGCTGAAGAAGGGGATGAAGACCCCGCCGGGGCGCAGCGCGCGGACGACCTCCGGCATGGCCTTGCGCCACAGTTCCTCGTCCTTCCACACCTCCATGTCGAGCGCGGGGTCGAAGAACATCCCGTCGATGCTCTCCGACTCGAGATCGAAGACCCGTTGGAAGAAGTCGCCCCGCTCGATGGAGAGCGTGCCGGGCAGCTTCAGGTGCTGTTCGCGGAAGAGGTCTTCGACCTCTCCGAAGAGTTCGAGGACCCTGTGGCTGCGGGTGGCGGGGTGCTCGGCGATGCGCAGAGCCGAGAGGCCGAGGCCGAGGCCCACCTCGTAGAAGTCCTTGCCGTGGCGGCAGAGCATGTCGGCGCTGGCCCACATCAGGTCGCGCTCCCAGGCCTGCATGGCCTGTTCGCCGCCGATGCTGAGGGTCAACTCGCCGTTGTGGTCGATGAGCTCGATCTCGGGTGCGGAGGACTTCTTCTCGGGGGTCTTCTTCTCGGGGATCTTCTCCATGACAACCGTCCTTCGTCGTGGGGGTGCCGGGGTGGTCGGGGCGCCTTTTCAGTCCTGGCCCGGGACGACCCCGAAGTGCCGCCGGGCGGTCGAGACAGCGAGGTCCTGCACGGCGAAAACCGTGAAGTAGTAGGCCTGCGGGGCGGTGTCGGGCGCGAACCTCACCTTGAACACGACGTCCCTGGCACGCTCGTCCGAGGCGCGGACCTTGGCCCTTGCCGGTTCCACCGTCGTGTCGTCGCGCAGGTAGCTCGGCAGGAACAGACCGAGGCGTACGGGGCCGGGGCGGGCCGCGGTGAGGGAGGCGCGCACTTCGAGGACGCCGCCCTGTTCCACCTCGTCGGCTGCGTGGGCGAGGAGCTGAGGCGCGTCGGGGACACGGAAGGTGACGTCGCCGCAGCGCATGCACACCACGCAGAGGGTGTCGAGGACGTGCGGTAGGAGTCCTCGCCTGGCGAACTCCTGGGCGGGACGCCCGCAGTGGCAGACGACCTCGTGGACATCGGGGTCCAGTGAGCTGCGGTCGCCGAAGTGGGCGGGGTAGTTCATGATCTCGTTCTCGGGGTTCTCCGAGACCTGCCCGGCGATCACATGGTCGAGGCTCTGGAGGTCCGCCGAGAGGGAGGAGCGGATCTCGTCGGGCGTCTGGTCGGCGAGGTGGGTGGGCCGGGAGACCAGGAGGTCCACCTTGCGGGCGAGCTTGCCGAGGCGGGGGCGCAGGGTGTGGTTGTGCGGCAGCAGCTCCGAGCCGAGCAGCGCGGAGAGGCGGCGGCCGACGGTGAGGACCAGCGGGTCGGGCGCGTGGTCGGAGGGGGGCGGTGGGGCCGGGGTGTCCTCCGGGCTGCCCGGCAGCCCGAAGCGCATGAACGCGGGGTACGGATGCGAGCCCGCCAGGCTGGCGTTGAGGGTGTCCACGGAGTCGGCGCCGGTGGCTGCGGCGAGCATCCAGGCGACGTTCTCGGGCCGGTCGGAGTCGTGCACGGAGACGGCGGAGACGATCGTGCGGGCGGGGCTGTCGAGGGCGTTGAGCAGGAGTTGGTACTTGGGGTCGTAGAGCGCGAGGTCGGCGAGCGGGCCGCTGTTGCAGGCGCTGAGGACCAGCTCCGTCGCCTCGACCTTGTTGAGCGGGACGAGTTTGTCCTCGGGTTTGTAGCAGGGAAGACCGTAGGCGCATCGAGGGGCCAGGACGCCCGGTTGGGCGGTCGCGGACTCGTTGAGGCCGCAGATGGTGAACTCGCCGAGGTTGATGCTGTCGTCCTTGCCGTGGCCCTGGAAGACGACGCGACGCCACTGGGTGCCGAGGATCTCGGCCTGGATGTCGTCGCGTTCGAAGTCGCGGTCGTCGAAGACCTTGACCCCGGGGAGCCGCGGCGGCCGGTCGGTGTCCGTGAACAGGCCGAGCGCGTCGAGGTCTTCGGGCATCTCGGCGTACTGCTTGGCGACGTTCCACGCCACCGACGCGCCGTCTCGGCCGCTCAGCAGCGAGAGACCGCGCCGGGCGTCCCGGTAGGTGGCGAGGAGTAGCGGGCGCACCGGGTGGAGGTTGAGACGGGCGTAGGTGCCCACCAGCAGGAGTGTCCCCGGCGGCCGTTCGTGGAAGCCGGCAAGGTCGTCCTCGGTGAGCCACTGACGGGCGAGCGGGCGGGCCAGCTCCACGACGCCGTCGGCCAGCTCCGACCGGCCGAGTACGACGCCGAAGTCCAGGGGGGCGGGCTGTCGCACACCGGAGTAGAGGCGCGAGGCGAGCGCCACGCTGTGGACCAGATCATCCCGGTCGTCGACCGGGACGGGGATCGACGTCCGGTCGGGCGCGGCAAGGAACTCCCCGACGGCCAGAGGGAGATCGGCATACTTGACCGGAGTGAACAGTGCGCTGCCCGGCGGTTCGTGCGACGGCTCGTGGCGCTGTCGGGAGACGGCAGACTTCATGAAGCGTTACCTCGTGTTCTTACGCTGACCCTGCGAGGAGTGACGTGCGTGTTGGGCGGACGGCTGTTCGGGAACAGGGGCGCCGGGGGCGGGCGTGCCGCTCCCCGCCCGGTCACCGCTCCCCCGCCTCGGTGGGCACGCGGGCCGTTGCGGGGCGCCCCGTCAGGCCTCGGCAGGCGAAGGCCACGCAGGCGGCGACGAGGGCCGTTCCGAAGGCCACGGCGAAGACGCCCCGCGGGCCCGCCGGTTCCATGAGGAGCCCGCCAGCCTGCTGGCCGAGCGCGTCCCCCACCACCGTGGCCAGGGACGCCCAGGTGAAGGCCTCCGTCAGCGAACGGCCGTCCGCCAGCAGGCTGACCAGCGTCATCTCACTGGCGGAGACGAGCGCGATGGGCACGCTGCCGACCGCGAGCGCGAGGGCGAGCGTCAGCTGGGACGTCGCGAGCAGCGGAAGGCCGGTGCCGACGGCGAACGCGAGCACCAGGCGCGGGAAGCGCAGATGCACCGCGACCTCGGACTGGGAGCGGCCGAGCCACAGGGCCCCCAGGGCACTGCCGATGCCCCAGCAGGCGTACACGAGGCCGGTGCTCCCCTGCGAGCCGTGGTCGTCGACGAAGGCGGGGATGGCCAGCGTCATCAGTCCGATGGGCACGGAGCTGAGCGCCATCACGGCGGTCAGTGCGAGCATCGGCGGCGACCGCAGCGGGCCGAGCAGGCCGCCGCGCCCGGCCTCCTCCCCCGGGTCCTTGCCCGCCGCCTGCCTCGCGCCGTCGGTGCCTTCGGGCACGCGGGTGAAGGCGAGACCGATCGCTCCCACGCCGCCGATCACCGCGACGGTGGTCAGCGCCGCCCCGGCGGACCCTGTCAGCATCAGCACCGCGAGCATCAACGGCGCCCCGATCACCAGGACTTCGGTGAGCAGTGCCTCCCACAGATAGGCGGTCTCGCGTTCGTCGTCCCGTAGCGGAAGGCGTGCCCACAGCGACCGCATGCAGGCGTTCGCCGGAGGCAGCGTGATCCCGGCCAGCACGGCCAGGACCGGCTGCGCCCAGTCGCCCGGCCCCGTCGTCCACACCAGCGCGGCGAGCGCCGCCGGATAGGCCGCTCCGGTCGCCACCAGGACGGTTCTGCGACCCCGCCGGTCGACCCGGCGGGCGATGAGCGGGCTGCCCAGCGCCATGCCGATGGTGTAGAGGGCGGAGACGAGACCGGCTTGGGCGTAGCTGCCGCCCTGTTCGCGCACGACGAGCACCATGGCGAGGGACATGAGGTAGACCGGCAGCCTGGAGACCACGCTCCACCAGGCGGGTCCCGCGACCTGGCGGCGCGTCAGCAGGGCGACGAGACGGCGGCCGAGACCGTTCGGCTTCACTTCCATGGTTCCTGTTCCGTGGGGGTCCGTTGCGGGGGTGCGGGTGCCGGCGCGCGAAGTGCCGTGGGGTGGGCCTGTGTCGGGCCGGTGAGGGGGCGGCTCAGCGCTGGAGCGTTCTGGCCGTCTGCGCCTGGGTGGCCACTTCGATCGTGAAGGCGTCCAGTACGCCGCGCATGCGCTTTTCCACCTCGGTGATCGATCCTCCGGTCACGTGGACGTATCCGGACGCGTTGTGCGAGGCGCGGCGTGCCTCCACCAGGTCCCCTTCTCGGTATCTGAGGACGCTCTTGACCACCCCGGGCAGCCGCAGCAGTTCCTCCTCGGGGGTGATCCGGTGCACGGTCCCCGAGCCCGGCAGCGGCAGCAGGAGGTCGCCCGTGCAGCAGCTCTCGTAGTACTCGAGGGCGGGCCGGCGGCCGAGGTAGACGTCCAGCGTGGCGCCGAACACGTCGAAGCCGTAGGCGTACCCGTGGTTGGCGGTGATCTCGCAGCCCGCCAGCCTGACCCCGATCTCGCCCGCGTACACCTCGGCACCGACGACGAAGAACTCCATGTGCGCGTACCCGTGGTCGATTCCCATGCCGGTGACGATCCGCTGGAGCATGCCCCGCAGGTCGAACGGCGGGCCCTCGTCGGTGGCGACACTGATGTTGGCGTTCATCGCTCCGTCGACGATGTCCAGCGGGCGGCACGGCATCGCACTCGGCCAGGCGTCCAGGACCTCGCCCGCGTGGATGAGCGCGCACACCTCCCACTCCGTGCCGCCCAGATGCTCCTCGACAAGCCAGGAACGGCCGTTGATGGCCGCGTCGGGCAGCTCCTGGGGGCCGTTGAGCCGGTAGGTGTCGACGCAGGCGAAGGAGTCCACGGGTTTCAGTACGACGGGCCAGCCGCACCGTGCGGCGAACTCCGCCACCTCGTCCACCGTGGAGACGCGCGCGTACCGTGCGGTGAGGAGGCCGAGCTCGCGGAACTTGTCCTTCATCGCCGCCTTGTCGCGCACCCAACTCACTTGACGTTCCGTCAGGTGCGGCAGGCCCGCCAGCGAGGCGAACCGCTGGGCGATGTCCTGGCGCGGTTCGGAGGGGTTGCAGAACCGCGTGGGTACCGCAGGCAGTTCCGCGGCCCAGGCTCGGTAGCGGGCCGCCTCCTCCTCCAGGGGCAGCCGCTCGTTCACCCAGAACGCGGGGATGTGCGCGGTCTGGCGTACGTACGCGTCAGTGAGGTCCTTGCGCGTGGAGGCGAACCGCAGCAGAGCCAGTCGGCCGGGCAAGGCGTCGACCGCGTACCGGGTGAAGGTGGAAGCGCGGTCGTCCGCCATCAGGAGCACCGGCGGCGCGTTCACGCGGCCTCCAATGCCTGCCGGAGCGACTTGACCGCGAGGGCCTGTTCGGCTTCGGAGAGCTCCGGGGAGAGCGGCACGCACAGGGTGCGGTCGAGGAGGTCCCGGGTCCTGGCGAACCCGTCGCGGCTGAGGGCGAGCGTCTTGTCGGGGGCGAGGTTCCAGGGGAAGCCGTCGGCGTAGAGCGAGCGCCGGCCCGCGACCACGGGGTGGTCGGGCAACAGGTACTTGTTGAGCGTCCAGTTGGCGATGGACCGCTCGGTGAGGGCGGACACGGCGGCGTCGCGTAACTCCCGGCTCTCGCAGCGGAACCGGAGACTGATCTTCACGTCGCCCGCCGCTCGGGGCAGGACGTCGAGGCCGGTGCGGTCGGGCAGTTCGTCCATGGCGATGGCGTGGTGGCGCTCCAGGCCGGAGAGCACCTCGTCGAGGTGGCGGAACTGCTGGTACTGGATCGCCGCGACCTCCTCGCTGGTGACCAGGTTCTCGCCGTAGTAGGCGTCCTCGTTCCAGGTGGGGTAGCGGCCGGGCACCCGTGCGGAGCCGTGGTCGTGGTAGCAGCGCATCGTCTCCCAGGCGGCCGGGTCGTTGGTGACGAGGAGGCCGCCCTCCCCCGAGGTCAGCACCTTGTTGTGGTGGAAGCTGAAGGTGCCCGCGTAGCCACGGGTACCGGTGTGCCCGCCGTCGGGGAACGTGGCGCCGAGCGCCTGTGCGCTGTCCTCGATGACGTACGGAACGCCGTCCGGCAGGGGCGCGACAGTGCCCTCCATGTGGGCGACGATGGCGCGTTGGGTTCCCTCGGGGAGCAGCGAGGTGTCCATGGAGAGCGAGTCGTCGACGTCCACCAGGGCCGGGATGAGCCCGCTGGAGAGGACGGCGCCCGCCACGGCGACGAATGTGACGGCCGGTATGTGGACTACGTCGCCGACGCGCGGGCGGGTGGACACCAGGGCGAGCCGCAGCGCCTCGGTGCAGTTGTGCACCGCGAGCACATGGTCCGCGCCGAGCCGCTCCCCGACCCGCCGTTCCAGGCGCGAGGCGACGCTCTCGGTCTCCGTCTGGTAGCGGAAGAGCACTCCGTGTTCGATCGCGGCGCGCAGCTCGTGCATGTCGGGCCAGTCGAGGTAGTTGGCGCCGTAGGGGAGGAATCGCAGGCCGAGCCGTTTGTCGAGGGTCATGTCGCGTCAGCCTCCGTGATGGGGTGCACCGCGGCGTCGACGACCATCTCCTGGCCTCGGTAGTTGCGGAGCAGCAGGCCTTCGGGGATGCGGGAGAAGTACGGCTGGGCGATGGGGATCTTGCCGATTTTCGTCGTCAGTACGTACTGCGGTACGCCGAAGCCGGTGATGTGTCCCTGCAGGCCCTCCATGATTTCCCAGCCCTTCTCGATGGAGGTCATGAAGTGGGACACGCCGGTGACGTTGTCGCAGTGGTAGAGGTAGTACGGCCTGACCCGGATACGCAGGAGTTCGGTCATCAGCGTGCGCATCGTCGTGACGTCGTCGTTGACGCCGCGCAGGAGCACGGTCTGGTTCCCCACCGGAATGCCGTGCCGCAGCAGCCGGTCGACCGCGGCGGCGGACTCCGGGGTGATCTCCTTGGGGTGGTTGAAGTGCGTGTTCAGCCAGACCGGGTGGTAGCGCGCGAGCATCTCGCAGAGCTCGTCCGTGACGCGCTGGGGCAGCAGGACGGGGAAGCGGCTGCCGATCCGGATGATCTCCACGCTGGGGATCGCCCGGAGGCCGGAGACGATCTCCTCCAGCTTGCCGTCACGGTACGAGAGCGGGTCGCCGCCGGTGAGCAACACGTCCCGGATCTCCGGGTGTTCGGCGATGTAGCGCAGGTCCTCCTCGAAGGACTCCCCCTCGTTGTCCCGGAAGTAGCTGCCGTCGACGTCGGTGGTGTGGAACTTGCGCGTGCAGTGCCGGCAGTAGACCGGGCAGGCCTCGGTGATCAGCATGATCACCCGGTCCGGGTACTTGTGCACCACCCGGTTGGTCTTGCGGTAGAACATGTCGCCGACGGGGTCGACTTCGGCGCCGCTGAACTCCGCGAGTTCACCGAGCGCGGGTACGGCCTGCTGCCGGATCGGGCAGGTGGGGTCGTCCGGGTCCATCAGGGACGCGTAGTACGGAGTGACGCTCCAGCGGTACTTGCCCGCCGATTTGTCGATGGCCCGTTCCTCGTCGGCGGTGAGGTTGATCCACTGTCGTGCCTTGTCGACGTTGGTGACGCGCTTGCGCATGTGCCAGCGCCAGTCGTTCCACTCCGCTTCGGTGATCTCGGGGGTCTTTGGCCGGTCCGGAAGGGCGTGGCGGTCCGCGTCTGTGGCTCCGGGAGTGCGGTGCATGATGTCTCCAGGTTCGACGGGTGGGTGACCTGTCACAGGGGTGCGAGGGAGAGTTGGCGCAGGGTGCGGGCGACGCGCTGTGCGCCCCGCAGGTCGTCCACGGCGCCGTCGAGCGCGGACCACGGGCCCGGCATCTCGGGGGCCCAGAGGGAGGGGTCCCGCGGATCGGCGACCACGGGGACGGGGACCGCGCGGGCGACCCGCTCGGCCAGGTCGCGCTGCCCGTCACTGAGCGGTGGGAGAAAGGCGAGCGGCGCGCGTCGGGCCTGGGCCAGCGCCACCGCGCCCAGGATCGGGGCGGCCAGGAGCAGTTCGGCGCCGGCGTGCAGCGCGTCGACATCGGTGTCGGCGGCACGTCGGACCCGTACGCCTTCGAGCCCTTCGAGCGTGGCACGCACACTCTCGACGCGCATGTCGCAGACCACCTCGCACCGCTGTGTGCGGCGTACGGCCTCCGCGGCGAGCTGACGCAGCGCTCCGGAGGTGAACGCCTCCGCTTCTGGGTCCGGGACGCCCCACAGCGAGAGCAGCAGCAGACTGCCGCTCCGCTGACGCCCACGCGTCATGCGTGCGGGGGCGAGTACGCCGGTGGTGCGCGCGCCGCCCGGCGTCGTGGGCCACGGTCCCGGGAGCCACCCCGGGCGGTGCACACGGTGCAGTGCCCTGTCGGCCCCTTCCGAGGCGGAGCCGACGGCCACCCGGTGTCCCGAGCGCAACCGCACGACCGGTACGCCCAGGCCGATGAGCCGACGGGTGGCGGCATCGTCGTCGCAGACCAGCGCCACGTCCGGCCGCGGCCCGTCGTCGCCGGGCCGTTCGTCGCCGGGCCCGCCCTCGCCCGCGGTCCGCTCGAGTTCGCCCAGGTGCGCGGCGATACGCCGCCCGGCGAGCAGCGAGTCGAGTTCATCGTCCCGCGAGACCAGCAGCACACGGCGCGGGGCGGGACCGGACGGCAGCGGGCCGGACCCGCCGGGGCTCAGTACTGCCACGGTGCGGCCACCCCGAGCCTGGCGACGTCGTCGCTGTAGCCGGCGGCCGTGGTGGAGCAGCCGCCGCACATGTCGGGGCCGCGCTCGCGGAAGAAGTCCGCATGGGTGCGGAAGACCGGCGTGTCCAGGTGGATGGCGCCGTCTTCGCGCAGCGGGGCGCCGCCCAGGTCCTCCCCCTCCCGGTGCGGGAGGCAGCTGCAGGCGTACATGCGCCCGTACTTGCCGTCGATGTAGATCACATCGTCCACGACATGGCACAGGGGTTCCGAGGCCCGTGGGGTCAGTGACTCGGCGAAGTAGCGCTGTTGTTCCTCACGGGTGTCCCCGTAGAAGCGCTTGCCGAGCGGTACGAGGAGGGTGTCGGGATCCGCGTCGTAGATCGGGTCGCAGACGGCGCGCACGTGGTCGGGGTCCGGGTAGGTGATGGAGCGCTCCAACTTCAGGGCGGAGAGCTCCCATTGCCTGACGCCCGCCTCGGTGAGCACCTTCTGCAGGTCCGGCATCTCCGTGTAGTTGTGCGGCCCGACCACGGTGTTGACGCGGGGCAGGACACCGAGGGCCGCGGCGGCACGCAGTCCTTGCAGGCCGTTGTCGAACATGCCGGGCGAACGCCGGTAGACGTCGTGTGTCGCCGCGGATCCGCCGTCGAGACTGACGATCACCTGGGCGAGTCCCGCCTCGGCGAGCAGCGGGGCCTTCTTCGGCAGCATCATGCCGTTGGTGATCACGGACATCTTCATGCCCGCGTCCGTGCCCGCACGCACCAGCTCGACGACGTCCCTGTGCATGAGCGGTTCGCCGCCGGTGAACCGTACGTAGGCCACCCCGGCCGCACGGGCCTTGGGCAGCAGGTCGGCGAAGTCCTCCAGCGAGAAACGGAAGGTGTCGCGGGAGAGCGCGAACTCGCACATGAAGCAGTCCGCGTTGCAGGCTTCCAGGATCCTGATGAACAGATAGCGCTGACGCTCAGTCATGTACGTCGATGCCTTCCTGGACGGTACGCGGAACCGAGGGCCCGGCGGGGCCGGGGCGCGGCTCCCTGTCGAGCACGTCGAGCAGTGCCCCGGCCACCTGTGCGGCGCCACTGGTGCCGACCTGGGCGGCAAGGCCTCCCCATGCGGCGCCGGACGACGCGCGCCGCAGAGCGTCGAGTACGCCGTCGCGTACGGCGGTCATCACGCGCGGGGCGTTGCGTGGTTCGGCAGCGGTGGTGATCCCCCCGTAGATCACCCGCAGGGCCGCGTCCTCGCCCTGCGACCGGCGGGCCAGGGCCTCGTCCTCGGCGAAGACCGCCGGCGGCCAGACGACTCTGACGTCGGCGAGGGCGGCGCTGCTGTGGAAGCGGCCGTTGAAGATCTGGCTGAGGTTCTGCGGTGGCAGGCAGACGGTGGGCACCGAGAGACTCGCGGCCTCGAGCAAGGTGGTCAGGCCCGGCGAGGTGAGCAGAACGTCGCAGGTGGCGAGCTGGTGGAGGAACTCGTCGTGGGAGAGCGGCCCCGCCGTGACACCGAGGTCCGCGTCGCCCGCCGCACGGAGCCGCTCGGCCAGATCGGCGGGCAGATTGCCCGCCACATGCGCCTCACGGACCCCGTACGTCGCGAGGGCTTCGAGCACCGCGGGCACGACGATCTCCGGATAGCGCGTCCAGTCGGCCAGGTCGGGGGCGCGCAGGCCGCCCAGGTTCACCAGGGCACGGCGGAACGGTTCCGGACGGTTCCGCCGGGGCCGCGGAGCCACGGGGGGAGCGGCGATCACGGCTTCGACCCAGCGCAGTTCGCGCACGGACGCGAGTACACCGCGGCACTCCTGCGGTAGCTCGACGCACTGTTGCGCGCAGTAGACGGAGACCTCGAGCGGGAGTTCGGCCAGGTCGCCCTCGGTCCACAGGAACGGCAGGCTGTCCACGAACACGGTCGGCACGCCCGCTGCTTCCAGGGCCATGGCCGCGGGGCCGTCGAGCACCACGACGGCCGCTTCGACGCGTTCCGCCTCCACGACCTTGGCCACGGCATCGGCCCTCTCCCCCGCGGGAGCCCCGGTCGGCAGGTCGTACCAGTGCTCGACCCCGTGCTGAGCCAGCAGCGGCCGCCCGAGGCCGGACGCGAGGCCGACGAACCTCAGCGGGCGAGCGGACCGTTGGCGCAGCGCGGTCAGGACGGCGCTCAGCTTGCCCGAGCTTCCCCAGCCGAACTCGGCGCCCGCGACGGCGACGGTGACCGGATCAGCGCCGGCGGCCGCTCTGGGTGCGCCCGGGGCGGGGGCGGGTTTCTCCCGGACGTCTCGCGGATCCGGAGGGGGTACACCATGCATCGTTCTGTCCAACTCCCTTGCCGGGGCCGGGGTGTGGCCCCTGTCGGGTGAGTGCGGGGAGGGAATGTCACGTGGGGATGAGGGTGCATTCGAGCCGCGCCGCGGCGGTCGACCACGGCAGGCTCCTACCGGAGAGGGAACCCCTCCGCTTCCCACACGATCACCCCTGGCCCCGGGCGACGCAAAGGCCCCCCGGTCACCTTCTGGCCACCGATAAGTAGTTGCGACATGGTTGCAATAAGCCGCTCGCAGGCGTCGTCCCGGCTCACGCGAAGGCCCCCTCCCGAGCGCCGCCACCCCTGGGGCACACCGGCTGCGCACGTGACCACGGAGCGACCCGACACCCCCTCCAACAAGCCGTTTTGACGGCCGAAGACCGTCGGCGGGGCAGTCCTCAACAACGGCCGAAAGAGGCCAGTGGCACATGCCGCGGCATGAGCTGACCGCCGAACTGTGGGGGTTGCGCGGCGAGCGGACCCCGCGGCCGCTCGACACCGTCGGCCTCACCGTCGAGGGCATCGGCACCCTGACCAACACGGTCGTCCCGGGAGTCGAGCCCGTGCCCCTGCCGACCGGCCGGCGCCGCACCCGGGAGCGGCCGTGAACGATCCGCACCGTGATCTGTACCCCCGCGTCTCCGATGCCCTAGGCGAGCCGCACTCGTAGACTCCATCGCAGACCGGCACAGCTCACAGGAGGTACCCATGAAGATGCTGATCAACGTGGCGGAGACGGTCGTGGCGGACGCGCTGCGGGGTATGGCGGCCGCGCATCCCGATCTGACGATCGACGTGGACAATCGCGTGATCGTGCGCAGGGACGCCCCCGTCGAGGGGAAGGTCGCCCTCGTCTCCGGCGGGGGCTCCGGGCATGAGCCGCTGCACGGTGGGTTCGTGGGTCCTGGCATGTTGTCCGCCGCCTGTCCCGGTGAGGTCTTCACCTCGCCCGTGCCGGATCAGATGGTGCGGGCCGCGGCCGCCGTGGACAGCGGGGCCGGCGTGCTGTTCGTCGTGAAGAACTACACGGGGGACGTCCTCAACTTCGACATGGCGGCGGAGCTCGCCGAGGACGAGGGCATTCAGGTCGCGAAGGTCCTCGTGAACGACGATGTGGCCGTCACCGACAGCCTTTACACGGCGGGCCGCCGCGGCACCGGCGCGACGCTCTACGTGGAGAAGATCGCGGGGGCGGCGGCCGACGAGGGTCAGCCGTTGGAGCGGGTGGAGGCGATCGCGCGACAGGTGAACGAGAACGCGCGGAGTTTCGGCGTCGCGCTCAGCGCCTGCTCCACTCCCGCCAAGGGCAGCCCCACCTTCGATCTTCCCTCCGGCGAGCTGGAGTTGGGCGTCGGCATCCATGGCGAGCCCGGACGTGAGCGGCGCCCGATGATGACGTCGAGTGAGATCGCGGACTACGCCGTGGACGTGGTGCTCGGGGACCTTCAGCCGCGCAACCCCGTGCTCGTACTCGTCAACGGCATGGGGGCCACTCCCCTCCTCGAGCTGTACGGCTTCAATGCCGAGGTCCAGCGTGTCCTCGCCGACCGCGGCGTCGTCGTGGCGCACACGCTGGTCGGCAACTACGTGACGTCACTGGACATGGCCGGGGCCTCCGTCACCCTGTGTCAGGTCGACGAGGAGCTGCTGCGGCTCTGGAATGCCCCGGTGCGTACCGCGGGGCTTCGCTGGGGTATCTGATCTGGGGTATCTGATCCCTCAGCCGTCACCCTGCTCGACCCGTGGCATCCCGTACCCAACCGTGCCCAACTGTTCTACCGCGCAAGGAGTTTCCGTGCTCGACGCCGCATTCTTCCGTCACTGGCTGACCTCGGCCGCCGCACTCGTCGACCGGGAGGCGCAGCGGCTCACCGAGCTGGACTCGCCGATCGGCGACGCCGACCACGGCAGCAATCTGCAACGCGGGTTCGCCGCCGTGGTGGCCACTTTGGAGAAGGACGCGCCGGCCACTCCGGGGGCCGTGCTCACCCTGGCGGGACGGCAGTTGATCTCGACCGTGGGGGGTGCATCGGGGCCGCTCTACGGGACACTGCTGCGGCGCACCGGCAAGGCCCTGGGTGACGCCGCCGAGGTCAGCGAGCAGGAGTTCGCCGACGCGCTGCGCACGGGCGTCGACGCCGTCAGCGCGCTCGGTGGCGCCGCGCCCGGCGACAAGACCATGCTGGACGCCCTCGCCCCCGCCGTCGACGCGCTCTCGGAGTCGTTCGGCGCGGCTCGCGAGGCCGCCAACGAAGGTGCCCTGGCCACGACGCCGCTGCAGGCACGCAAGGGGCGGGCCAGTTATCTGGGCGAGCGCAGCATCGGGCACCAGGACCCCGGGGCGACCTCGTCGGCGCTTCTCTTCGACGCGCTCGCGCAGACCGCGGAGGCCGGCCGTGAGTGACGACAAGCTGGTCGGCATCGTCCTCGTCTCGCACAGCGGCCCCGTCGCCGAGTCCGTCGCCGCCCTTGCCACGGGGCTCGCGGGCGGCGGAACGACCGCGCCCGTGGCCGCCGCGGGCGGCACCGAGGACGGCGGCCTCGGCACCAGCTCGGAGCTCATCGCCGCGGCCGCCGCGAAGGTGGACGGCGGCGCGGGCGTCGCGATCCTCACCGATCTGGGCAGCGCGGTCCTGACCGTGAAGGCGCTGATCGCCGAGGGTGACGAGCTCCCGGAGGGCGCCCGCCTGGTGGACGCCCCCTTCGTGGAGGGCGCGGTCGCGGCGGTGGTGGCCGCCTCCGCGGGCGCCGACCTGGCGGCGGTGGAGGCAGCGGCAGTCGAGGCGTATTCCTACCGGAAGGTGTGAGGCCGGGCGGCCGTGACTGGGTGGTCAGTTCTGGCCGAGGAACTGCCGGGCCAGCGCGTCGCCGCGGGCGACCGCGGCCCGGTGGCTCTCGATGGGGGACGCCTTGGGGCCGTTGAAGACGATGTAGGTGACGCCCGACCCGGTGCCGCCCGTCCGGGGGTCGGGGTTGATGCCCAGCGACTTGGCCGCCGCGTACGACGCCTCGCCGATGAGGTCGGTGGGTCCCGTGTCGCCGACGACGGCGTACAGGACCTTGCCCCCGTGGATGACGGCGGCCACCGAGCCACCCGTGATGCCGTGCCGCGCGTGATTCCACAGGGGGCTCGCGCCCGGCACGACGACGTACGGAAGGCTCTCCGCGCTCAGCTGGCGGCCGCCCGATTCCTGGAACGCGGTGGCGTCCTGGAACAGCGGGTCCGTGCGCCGGTTGCAGGCCTTGCCCGGCCGTCCGTCACAGTCGATGTCCATGTCGGCCTTCCAGAACACCGCGCCCCGCTTGCCGCAGACGGGGATGTTCGCGGGGGCTCCGCCGTCCGTACGGTACTTGCCGCGCGAGACTTGGTGACAGGTTGCGGTCCTGGCCAGGAGGTCGGCTGCGGAAACGGACCCCTCCTGGCTGACCGGAGCCGGTGAACCACCTCTGCTCGCAAGCAACTTACGCTCCTGCGGATCTGCCGCGGCGGGCAGTGAAGCGGGGACGAGCAGGACGACTCCGACAGCGGCGGCGAGGGCCGCGTTTCCGGTACGCACGTGAAAAGGCCTTCCCTGGGAGGAAACTGACGGCCGGTCGGACGAGTGGGTACCGGCAGCCTGTAGCACCTGACCAGACATCCCAATCTGTTCCGGGTCCTACACCTCGGCCACCGCTCGATGCCCGGACGGTGCACGCGCACCCCTTGATGTGCACCCGACACCTGTGTGGAAATAGGTCCGGACCAATGCCGCCCGAGTGGAAGGCACGACCGTGCGACGGACCCCCCACCTGTCCACCCCCTTCACCCGCCTCTCCACCCTCCTCGCCGTCACCGCCTGCGCCCTCACCTCCTGCGCATGGGGCGGCGACCAGGACGCGAAGGACGTACAGCCCCCGGCGGCCCCCAGAGGCGTCACGGTCCAGGCGGGCAGCGCCACCACCGCCCACGTCATGTGGAACCGGGCGACGGACGACACCGAAGTCACCGGCTACGACGTGTACCGGGGTTCCACCCGGGTCGAGCGTGTGCCCGGCGGCAAGCACATGGTGGACGTCGGCGGTCTGAAGCCGTCCACCGCCTACACCTTCACCGTCCGCGCCCGGGACGCCGAGGGGAACGTCGGCCCGGCCGGCAGGAAGCTGACGGTCACCACGCCCGCCGCGACCGCCGCGGACCGCGAGCCGCCCTCCCGCCCCGGCTCGCCGCGGGGCGCGGTCGAGGGGAGCCGGGCCGTGACGCTGTCCTGGGGCGCCTCCAAGGACAACCGGGGTGTCGCCTCGTACGAGATCTATCAGGGCACTTCGAAGATCCACAGTGTGGGCGGGAGCGAGCGGCGGACCCTGGTCACGGGGTTGCGGCCGGGCACCGCCTACCGCTTCAGCGTCAAGGCGCTCGATGCGGCCGACAACGCATCCCCCGCGAGCCACGCCGTCCGTCTCACCACAGCTGCGGGCCGGGACGACGGGCGGGGCACGGCGCCGGATGACTTCCGCGCCAAGACCCGGCACGCCGACGGGGCGTACTACATCGACCTGGCGTGGACGCCTCCGGACACCGGCGGCGCGGTGGCGGAGTACCAGATCCACCTCGACGGGAAGAACGCCACTTCGCTGGTGTTCGGCGGTACAGCGCCCCGGAAGAAGGCCACGCACAGCTTCTACGTGGGCAAGCAGGCAGGGGATACCCACCGGGTGAAGTTGCGCGCCAAGCTCCCCGACGGGACGTGGGGCGGCTTCACCCCCGAGCGGACGGTTACCACAGGCCGGCGGCCTTGACGCCGGGTCGCCTGTCGGCCGTACGAAGGATTCCGTCACCTGCCCGGTCGCAGTCCGCATGCGGTCTCGGCGATGGACACGTTGGCTCGTCGGCAGGTAGCACGGGCGCTCCCCGACCCCCGGCGGCGCATGGGATGTACCGCCTCCCGTGCCACCGGAGGGCAGACACTCATGCGCACACTCCAGATATTCGTCCGCTCCGGCCTGACCATCGCCGCCGCGGCTGCGCTTCCGATGGCACTGACCGCTCCGTCGGCGTTCGCCGCCCCCGGAGGAATCACGGTCACCGCCACGGGATCGACGGTCATGGTGTCCACGGCGGCCTGCCCCGACGGGGGAGACGCCTCCCTGATGAGCAACGGCCAGGCGAGCTTCGCCCAAGGCAGGCAGATGGCGCTGACGAACGGCAGCGCCTCCTGGCAGAACGTCAGCACAGGTCTCCACACGGTGGCCGTGATCTGCGAGGACGGCACGACAGCCGGTTCACAGACGGTCACCGTCGGGGCATCGGCATCGCCGACCACCCGCTCCACGACGGCGCCCCCGCGCGGCGTCCGGGGCGGTCTCGGGGGCGGCAGCGAGGACTACGGCACCTTCACCCTCGCCGCGGGCGGGGCCCTCGTGGTCCTGGCCGTGGGCGGTGGTGGCGCCTGGTACCTGCGTCGCCGCGGCGCGCAGCACAGGCTCTGATCCAGAGCCGACGAAAAGGCGGCTGCCGCCGGTCCGGAGTCACGCCGGGCCGGCGGCAGGCGTCGTCCTGAGGAACATCACGCGTCCGGCGCCCCGAGCTCCTCCAGCGTCCGCTCCAGCCACTGCGTCCAGAACGTCTCCAGATCGATCCCGGCCCGCAGCACCACATGCCGCAGCCGGTCCTCCACCGTGTCCTTCCCCGGTGGGAAGTCCCGCTTCTCGATCTCCTCGTACTCGGCCAACTGCCGCCGGTGGAGGTCGAGATGGCGGCGCAGGTCCGCCTCGATGCCGTCCGTGCCGACGACCGCCGCCGCCCGCAGGCGCAGCAGCAGCGTGTCCCGCAGCGGCTTGGGCTCCTGGCTCGCGGCCGTCCAGCGGGCCAGCTCGGCGCGGCCCGCGGGCAGGACCTCGTACTCCTTCTTCTGCCCACGGGTCGTCTGCTGCTGCTCAAGGGCGCGGATGGCCCCGTCCCGCTCCAGTTTCCCCAGCTCGCGGTAGATCTGCTGGTGCGTGGCCGACCAGAAGTAGCCGATCGACTTGTCGAACCTGCGGGTCAGCTCGAGCCCCGACGAAGGCTTCTCCAGTAGGGCGGTGAGGATCGCGTGCGGGAGTGACATGGCGGCCATCCTAGGTACGGCGTCCGGAGCGGGCGCCCGCTGTCACGGGGCGCCGGGGTCACAGGGCCGCGGCGAGCTCCGTGCCCTGCTTGATGGCCCGCTTGGCGTCCAGTTCGGCCGCCACGTCCGCGCCCCCGATGAGGTGCGCGCTGTGCCCGCCGGCGAGCAGCTCCTCGTACAGGTCGCGGCGCGGGTCCTGGCCCGAGCAGAGGACGACCGTGTCGACGGGGATGACGGTGGACTGTCCGTCGACCGTGATGTGCAGGCCCGCATCGTCGATGAGGTCGTAGCTCGCGCCCGCGACCATGGTGACGCCGCGGTGGCGCAGCTCGGTGCGGTGGATCCAGCCCGTGGTCTTGCCGAGGCCCTGGCCGACCTTGGACGTCTTGCGCTGCAGCAGGTGGACGGAGCGCGGCGGGGTGGGTCGGTCGGGCGCGGTCAGGCCGCCGCGGTCCTTGTAGTCCATGTCGACGCCCCACTGCCGGAAGTACGTCGCCGGGTCGAGGCTCGCCTTGTCGCCGCTGTCGGTGAGGTACTCGGCGACGTCGAACCCGATGCCGCCCGCGCCGATGATCGCGACGCGCTCCCCCACGGGCGCGCTGTCGCGCAGCACGTCGAGGTAGCCGACCACGCTGGGGTGGTCGATGCCGGGGATCTCGGGGGTGCGGGGGGTGACTCCGGTGGCGACGACCACTTCGTCGTACGCCGCCTGCGCGAGGTCCTCGGCGGTGGCGCGGGTGTTCAACCTGACGTCCACGCCGTGCAGTTCGAGCTGGGTGCGGAAGTAGCGCAGGGTCTCGTCGAACTCTTCCTTGCCGGGCACCTTGCGCGCGACGTTCAGCTGGCCGCCGATCTCGGACGCGGCGTCGATGAGCGTGACGCCGTGGCCGCGCTCGGCCGCCGACACCGCGAAGGCGAGTCCTGCCGGGCCCGCGCCGACGACCGCGACGCGCTTCTTGGTGCGGGTCGGCGCGAGAACGAGCTCGGTCTCGTGGCAGGCGCGCGGGTTCACCAGGCAGGAGGTGATCTGGAGGTTGAAGGTGTGGTCCAGGCAGGCCTGGTTGCAGCCGATGCAGGTGTTGATGGCGTCGGACTGCTCGGCCTCGGCCTTGGCGACGAAGTCCGGGTCGGCGAGCAGCGGGCGGGCCAGGGACACCATGTCGGCGGCGCCGTCGGCGAGCAACTGCTCGGCGATCTCAGGGGTGTTGATGCGGTTGGTGGTGACGAGGGGGACGGAGACCTCGCCCATGACCTTCTTCGTGACGAAGGTGTACGCGCCGCGCGGCACCGATGTCGCGATGGTGGGGATGCGCGCTTCGTGCCAGCCGATGCCGGTGTTGATGATCGTGGCGCCCGCGGCCTCGATCTCCTTGGCGAGGTGGACGACCTCTTCGAGGGTCGAGCCGCCGGGGACGAGGTCCAGCATGGAGAGGCGGTAGATGATGATGAAGTCCGCGCCGACGCGCTCGCGTATGCGCCGGACGATCTCGACGGGGAAACGGATGCGGTTCTCGTAGGCGCCGCCCCAGCGGTCGTCGCGCTGGTTGGTGGGGGCCGCGATGAACTCGTTGATCAAGTAGCCCTCGGAGCCCATGACTTCGACGCCGTCGTAGCCCGCGCTCCTGGCGAGCTCGGCGGCGCGCACGAAGTCCTCGATGGTCTGCTCGACCTCGTCGTCCTCAAGCGCGCGCGGCACGAAGGGGCTGATCGGCGCCTTGATCGCGCTCGGCGCGACGAGGCCCTCGTGGTAGGCGTACCGCCCGAAGTGCAGGATCTGCATGGCGATCCTGCCGCCCTCGGCGTGCACGGCCGCCGTGACGCCCGCGTGCTCCTCGGCCTCCGCCTCGGTGGTCAGCTTGGCGCCGCCGTCCCAGGGACGGCCGAGCTCGTTCGGGGCGATACCGCCCGTGACGATGAGGCCGACACCGCCGCGCGCACGGGTCGCGTAGAACTCCGCCATCCGCCTGAAGCCGTCCGGCGCCTCTTCGAGGCCCACGTGCATGGATCCCATCAGGACCCGGTTGGGCAGGGTGGTGAAGCCCAGGTCCAGGGGGTTCAGCAGGTGTGGGTAGCGGCTCATGCGGGGCCTCCGTACGGCGTGTGTCGTCAGGACAGTTCTAGAGGACGCCGACCCCTTGTGCAACTAGTTGCATAAAGACGTGTCGGGCGCCACTTCGACGCCGTGCGCATCGGCCTGCGTTTTGGGCGTTTTGGGCGTTTCGCCGGAAGATTCACCGTGCGCAACAGGGGATTGACCATCCGACGAAGCACTCCTACGCTCCTCGCACCCCCGCAGGTATATCGATTAACCCCTGGTTGTCATCGCCCTGGTTGGAGACATCCCGCTGTGCGCTCAACGATGAGTCGGCGCGGCTTCCTCGCCGCAGGTTCAGGCCTGGCCGCCGCCACCACCCTGCCCGCCGTCGCCGGCTGCTCCACGCTGGCATCGGCGGATTCCGATCCCGACACGCTCGTGGTGCACAGCCAGCTCGGCACCACCGCGCCGGGCTCGCCCACGTACCTGTCCGCCCTGAACACCTTCCGGGATGAGAACCCGGGCCTGAAGGTGAAGAACCTCGTCAACGGCGACGACCTCGCGCAGGTCTACGAGACCTCGCGGCTCGCCCGCAAGGAGCCGGACGTCGTCATGGTGAACCTCTACGACAAGACGCTGGCCTGGACCGATGTCGGGGCCACCGTCGACGTCAAGGGCTACCTGGACGACTGGGGGCTGCGAAAGCGCGTCCTGCCCGTCGCCCTGGACGCCTGGACCGACGGCAAGGGGCGGCTTCGGGCCTTCCCGTACTTCGCCACCAACTGGCCGGTCGCCTACAACACGGCACTGCTCGGCAAGGCCGGTGTCGACGCGATCCCCACCACCGGCGACCAGCTGATCGCCGCGGCTCGCAAGCTCCGCGCCAAGGGCATAGCGCCGGTGACCGTCGGCGGCAACGACTGGACGGGCCAGAAGCTCCTGGCGCAGGTCATCCAGACCTTCCTCTCCCCCGACGAGGCGCAAAAGGTGTTCACGAGCGGCGACTTCAGCGGCAGCCGTGGCGCCCGCGACGGCATCGAGTACTTCGCCGCCCTGCGCGACGCGGGCGTCTTCGCCGACAAGGCGCAGGGCCTGACGTCCGACACGATGACGACGCAGTTCAACACCGAGGCGGCGGCCATCCAGTCCGCCATGTCATCGGCGCTCGCCAAGGTCCCGGACAAGGTCGCGCGGCACACCGAGGTCGGCGGCTGGCCGCTCGCACCGGACGCCGCGCACGCCAAGCCGACGATCCTGCGGACGTACACACTGATCGGATTCTGGATCAGCCCGAACGGCACGAAGAAACTGGACGCGGTCGAGAAGTTCCTGCGCTTCATGTACCGCCCCGACACCGTCTCGCGGTTCATCAAGGAGAGCGGGCGCGACATGGCCCTGCGCTCCGACACCCTCAGCACGGACTTCCCGCTGGTCGCCGATGCGCAGAAGCTCGGCGACGACGTCAGCGAGGCCCTGCTGCCCGACGTCTACGTCCCGCCGGCCGCGACGCAGCCGCTGATCACCGCGACCAGCACGGCGTTCACCCGCGGCACGAGCCCCGCCAAGGTGCGTTCCGTGCTCGAAGCCGCGTACCGCACCGCATGAGCCGCCGTCCGTCCGAGCTGCCCGAGCCGCCCGAGCCTTCTGGGAGTCACCCGAGATGACGACAACGATGTCGACGCCGGGCGGGACCGAGGTCCGCCCCGCTGCCCCCTCCGAGCCCCCGATCCGGGGGCGCCGCCAGGAAGGCGGCACGATCCTCGCCGTACCCGCCCTGGTCTGGTACCTGGTCTTCATGGTCGGGCCGATGATCGCGATCTTCGTGATCGCGGCCCTGCGCTGGCCGGGCATGCTCCAGCCCGTCTCGTTCGCCGGGCTCGACAACGTCCGCACGGTCCTCGACGACCCGGTGTTCTGGGACGCCGTGCGCAACACGGCGGTCCAGCTCGCCGTAGCACTGCCGATCATGCTCGTGTGCGCGTACATGCTGGGCTACTACGTGGCGCAGAAGCCGCCGGGACACCGCGTCCTGCGCTATCTCCTCTTCATACCCGGCCTGATCTCCACCCCGGCCAAGGCGATGGTGTTCTACGCCGCCCTGTCCCCCGACGGCCTGGTCAACGGCGCGCTGAAGTCGGTGGGACTCGGCTCGGTGACCGATGCCTGGCTGGCCTCCCCCTCGACGGCGCTCGCCTGCCTGATCGTGCTCGACATCTGGGGCGGGATCGGCTTCACGGCCGTTCTGTTCGCCGCGCGTCTCGGCAGCGTGCCCGAGGAGCTCGGCGAGGCGGCGCAGCTGGACGGCGCCGGGCACTGGCGGACGATGTGGCGCGTGCACTTCCCGGTCATCCGCGAGTACGTGGGCGTGGTGACGATGCTCCAGTTCCTCTGGACGTTCTTCGGGTCCGCCCAGCACGTCCTGCTGCTGACCCAGGGCGGACCCGGCAGCTCGTCGACCACGCTGTCGTTCCTCGTCTACCAGAAGGCGTTCATCGCGGCCGACCTCGGCTACAGCCAGACCGTCGGCGTGATCCTCTTCCTGGTCGGCCTCGTCGGTCTGCTCACCATCCGCCGCGCTTTTCGCCAGAACTACTGAGGTCACTGTGAAACACGGAAAGTCCTGGCTGCCCGCGCACATCCTGGCGTGGGCGTACGCGGCGCTGCTCGTCGTCCCCCTCTACTATCTGCTCGCCTCGGCCTTCAAGACGAACGAGCAGATCTTCGCGAGCCCCTTCTCGCTTCCCACCTCGCTGTCCTTCGGCAACTTCGGGACCGCCTTCGAGAGCGCGGACCTGGGCCTCGCGGTCGTCAACTCGGCGCTGGTGACGGCCTTCTCGCTCGCGCTGACGCTGGCCCTCGCTCTTCCGGCGGCGTTCGCGATCGCCCGTGCGACGGGCCCGCTCGGCGCGTTCGTGGAGAAGGTCTTCTCGCTGGGCTTTCTCATCCCGACGTTCGCCGCTCTCTTCCCGACGTTCCTGCTCGCAGCGGCCACCGGGCTGTTCCACACGCGCATGTTCATGGTGCTCTTCCTGCCCGCCACCGCGATGCCGCTGTCCGTCGTCATCCTGGTGCAGTTCATGCGGACCATCCCCAAGGAGATGGAGGAGGCCGCACGGATGGACGGCGCCTCCACCTTCGCGGTGCTCCGGCACGTCTATACGCCGATGTGTCTGCCCGGCATCGCGACGGTGCTGCTCCTGAACTTCCTGACGTTCTGGAACGAGTACCTGTACTCGCTCGTCATCATCGGCCCGGATCCCTCCCAGCGCACCGTGCAGGTCGCCCTGCCCACCCTCAAGTCCCTGACGGGGACGGATTACGGGGTGCTGACCGCCGGTACGGTTCTGACTCTCGTACCGGTATGGGCCGTCTACACCGTGCTGCAGAAGCGGATGCAGCAGGCCCTCGTCAGTGGGGCGGTGAAGATGTGAGCGGGTCGGAAGCTTCCCGTAGGGACAGCGGCAGGGACAGTGGTACGCGTCCGACGATCAAGGCGGTCGCCGCGGCGGCCGGGGTCTCCACGGCCGCCGTCTCGCAGGCCTTCAACGCCAAGGGCCGCATCTCCGAGGCCACCCGGCGCCGTATCCTGGACGCCGCGGCCGAGCTCGGCTGGTCGCCCAGCGCGACGGCCACGGCGCTGCGCAGCGCGCGGACCCGCACGCTCGCCCTCGTCGTGCGCCGCCCCACGGACGTGCTCGGGGCGGACCCGCACTTCAGTGAGCTGATCACCGGCCTGGAGGGCGAACTGGCCCCGCGCGGCTACGGCTTGCTGCTCCACCTGGTCACGGACGTGGCCGAGGAGAGCGCGCTGTACGAACGCCTTGCCGCCGAGGGCCGCGTGGACGGCGCCGTCCTGACCGACGCCCGCGCCGACGATCCCCGCCCTCCGCTCCTGCGCGGCCTCGGTCTGCCCGCGGTGCTGCTCGGCACGCCCCACCCGGACGCGCTCGTGCCCACCGTGGGTCTCGGCAACCAGGGCGCCGGCATACACGAGGCCGTCGACCACCTCATGGAGCTCGGCCACCGGCGCATCGCCTATGTGTCGGGACCCGGCGAGCTGCTGCACACGGGGCTGCGCCGCACGGTCTTCGAAGAGACCTTGCTGCTCAGGGGAGTTGAGCCCGCAGCCGTTCTGAGCACCGACTTCTCCGAGGCGGCGGCCGTCGCCGCGACCGAGGAGCTGCTTGCCATGGCGGAGCGCCCCACCGCCGTCATGTACGCGAACGACTCCATGGCGGTGTGCGGCATCGGCGCCGCTCAGCGCTGCGGGCTGCGTGTCCCGGGCGACCTGTCCGTCGTCGGCTACGACAACCTCCCGATCGGCCGCTGGCTGCATCCGCGTCTGACGACCGTCGACCAGCAGGTGCAGCGGGTCGGTGCGGCCGCCGCGCGTGCGCTGCTCGCGCAGTGCGGCGAGGACGTGCCGCCGGTGACGCTCGGCGACCGGCCACGGCTGGTCGTGCGCGAGTCGACGGGCCCGGCCGACTGACCTGGCGCTTCTGCCTTCCCCGCACTTCTGAGTACCACTTCGCCCCCGTACGGAAAGACCTGAGTACCGCCATGCGACGCCACAGCGCCCACCTCACCCATGACTCCGCCGTCCTGCCCTGGATCGGCGCCAACTTCTGGTCCCGCACCGGCGGTCCGCTGATGTGGCGGAACTACGACCCGAAGACGGTCCGCGAGGAACTGACCGTGCTGCGGGAGCACGGCATGACGATGACCCGCTCGTTCTTCTACTGGCCTGACTTCCACCCCGAGCCGCACCGCATCGACGAGGAGCTCTGCGAGCGCTTTCGTGACTTCCTCGACGCGCACACCGAGTTGGGGATGGGTACGGTACCCACCTTCATCGTCGGGCACATGTCCGGCGAGAACTGGGACCCGGCGTGGCGCGGGGGCCGCGACCTCTACGAGGACGTGTGGCTGGTCGGCCGCCAGGCGTGGTTCGTGTCGCAGATGACGCGGCGTTTCAAGGACCACGCGGCGGTCACCGGCTGGCTCATCACCAACGAGATGCCGGGCTACGGACGCATCTACCAGGTGGACCCGCCGTCCAGCGATGTCGTCACCGCCTGGGCGCAGTTCATGTGCGACGCGGTGCGCGCGGCGGGCGGCACGCAGCCGGTGTCGCTCGGCGACGGCGCGTGGGGCATCGAGGTGACGGGCCGCGACAACGGCTTCTCGCTGCGGGACACGGCCGAGTACGTCGACTTCGTGGGCCCGCACGTGTACCGCTCCGACACGGACCGCGTACGACAGCACTACCGTGCCGCGTTCGAGTGCGAGCTGGCCGCTGTCACCGAACAGCCGGTGATCCTGGAGGAGTTCGGCCTGTCGACGGACACCGTGTCGGCAGAGAACGCAGGGATCTACTACCGCCAGACGCTCCACAACTCCCTCCTCGGCGGCGCGAGCGGCTGGATAGCCTGGAACAACACCGACTACGACGACCTGTGGGACCAGTCGCCCTACGACCACCACCCCTTCGAGATGCACTTCGGCATCACGGACAAGGCCGGCGTCCCGAAGGCCCCGCTCGTCGAGATCGCCGCGTTCTCGCAGGTGTTGGAGCAGGTCGACTTCGCGCGCTGCCGCCGCTCGGACGCGGACGCGGCGCTCGTCGTGCCCGCCTTCCTGGAGCGCGGCTACCCCTACAGCCGGCCCGCCGACCGGCCCCTGATCTTCACCTCTCTCCACCAGGGGTACGTCGCCGCACGCGGGGCCGACCTCCCGGTGGCCCTCACCCGGGAGGCGGACGGAATCCCGGGGGACGCGGCGCTGTATCTCCTGCCGTCCACACGGCAGTTGACCACCCGGACGCGGCGCGAGCTGGAGCGGCGGGCCCGCGAGGGCGCCACCGTGTACCTGTCGTTCTGCTCCGGTGAGCACCCCGGGACGCGCGGCCCGTGGTTCGACGACCTGGACGGGCTCTTCGGTGTCGAGCTCCAACTCACCTACGGGGTGGCCGAACCCATCGAGGACGACCTCCTGGAGATGACCTTCGCGGAGGAGTTCGGCGGTATCGCGGCGGGCGAAACCCTGCGCTTCCCCGTGGCGGGCAACGAGGACAGCCGCGCCTACCTGCCGGTCGTCCCGACAGGGGCGCGGGTCGTGGCGAAGGACGCGCACGGCCGCCCGGCACTGCTGGTGCACGAGACGGGGCACGGCCGTACGGTGCTCGCCACCTACCCGCTGGAGCACATGGCCGCGCGCACGGCTCGCGTGAACCCGGAGCAGACGCACCGGCTCTACGCGGCCCTTGCCCAACTGGCGGGCGTGGAGCGGCCGGTGACCGTCGACAGCCCGTACGTCTCGGTGGACGTCCTGGTGCACGAGGACGGGCGGCGGTTCGTGTGGCTGGTCGGCCAGGCGGACGAGGAGCTGACGGTGTGCCCGGCGGTGGACGGTTCGCTGCACGACCTGGCGACGGGAGAGGCGGTGGAGGAGGTGCGGCTCGCCCCGTTCGGCGTGCGCGTCCTTCAGCAGCGATGAGCGCGCCGCTGTACCGGGACGCGGACGCGCCGGTCGCCGACCGGGTGTGCGACCTGCTCTCCCGGATGACGCTCACCGAGAAGGTGGGCCAGGTCAACCAGCGGATGTACGGCTGGGACGCCTACGAGCGGACGGCGGACGCCCAGGAAGGCCACCGTCTGACGGACGCCTTCCGTGCGGAGGTCGCCGCGTTCAACGGGATGGGCGCGCTGTACGGACTGCAGCGCGCCGACCCGTGGTCGGGGGTGACGTTCACTGACGGCATCACCGCGGCGGACGCGGCGCGGGTGGCCGACTCGGTGCAGCGGCATGTCATGTCGAGCACCCGGCTCGGCATCCCGGTCCTGCTGGTGGAGGAGGTCCCGCACGGCCACCAGGCCCTGGACGGCACGGTCCTGCCGGTGAACCTCGCGGTGGGCGCGACGTGGGACCCGGATCTGTACGAGGCCGCCGCGGCGGGCGCCGCCCGTGAGCTGCGCGCCAGGGGCGCCCATGTCGCCCTCGTCTCGGCGCTCGACCTGGTCCGGGATCCGCGCTGGGGCCGCGCGGAGGAGTGCTTCGGCGAGGACCCGTATCTGGCGGCACGCTTCACCCAGGCGCTGGTGCGGGGCATGCAGGGCAGCGACGCCGTCTTCGCCCCCGACCGGGCGGCGGTCGTGCTCAAGCACTTCGCCGGGCAGGGCGCGACGGTCGGTGGCCGCAACAGCGCGGCCACGGAGCTCGGCCCGCGCGAACTCCACGAGATCCACCTGGTGGCGGCGCGGGCGGGCATCCGCGCCGGAGCGGCGGGCGTCATGGCCGCGTACAGCGAGTACGACGGCCTGCCGTGCGCGGCGAACCGTGAGCTGCTCACCGGTCTCCTGCGTGAGCGATGGGGCTTCACCGGACTGGTCATGGCCGACGGGTGCGCGCTCGACCGCCTCGTACGCCTCGCCGGTGATCCGGTGGCGGCGGGCGCGCTCGCCCTGAACGCGGGGACTGATCTGAGCCTGTGGGACGGCTGCTTCCCGCGGCTCGCGGAGGCGGTCGAGCGGGGCACGGTCCGCGAGCACGACCTGGACACGGCGGTCGCCCGCGTACTGACGCTGAAGTTCCGCCTGGGTCTCTTCGAGCGGCCCTACGTCGGTGGTACATCTCAACCTCAGGATCAGCAGGCCGAGTTGAGCGAGCGCCTGGCCCGCGAGTCGATCGTCCTGCTGAGCCATGACGGGTCGACGCTCCCCTTGGCGGGTCCCTCCCGCATCGCCGTCATCGGCCCCAACGCCGACTCGCTCCCCCAGCAGCTCGGCGACTACACAGCGCCGCAGCGCCCCGGCACCGGGCTCACCGTCCTCGGCGGCATCGAGGCGGTGGCGCCGCCGGGCGTCGAGGTCACGTACGCGCGGGGCTGCGATCTCGTCGGCCACGACCGCGGCGGGATCGCGGACGCGGTGGCGCTGGCCTCCGCTGCCGATACGGCCGTACTCGTACTCGGCGGGTCGAGCGCGCGGGAGGCCGACACCCGGTTCGACAGCAATGGGGCTGCCGTCGTTGCCTCCGGCACTCCGGTGGGGATGACGTGCGGCGAGGGAGTCGACCTTGCCGAACTGAGCCTCCCGTCCGGCCAGTTGGCGCTGCTCGATGCCGTGGCCGCCACCGGCGCCCCCGTCGTCGTGGTCCTCGTCCAGGGGCGGCCGCATGCCGTGCCGGAGCTGGCCGGGCGGGCCCGTGCCGTGCTCTCGGCCTGGTATCCGGGGCCGTGGGGCGGGCGGGCGCTCGCCGATGTGCTCTTCGGTCGCGCGGAGCCGGTGGGGCGACTCCCCGTCTCCGTGCCGCGTTCGGCGGCCCAGCTCCCGGTGTTCCACAACGCCAAGGATCACGGCTACCGGGGCTACGTGGACCAGCCCGCCGGCGCGCTGCACGCCTTCGGCCACGGGCTTTCGTACACGACCGTCGAGTACGGGGAGCCCCGGCTCTCGCGCGCGCAGGCTCCGGTCACCGATCCGGCGGTCGTCTGCACGGTCGCCGTGCGGAACACGGGTTCGCGTGCCGTGCGGGAGACCGTGCAGCTCTATGTGCGCCGTCTGACGGGAGCAAGCTCCTGGCCGCGCGTCCGGGAGCTGCGGGGCTTCGCGCGCGCCGACCTGGGCCCCGGCGAAAGCACCGATGTCGCCTTCGTCGTCGAGGCCAATACCCTTGCCTCGCTGGGCCGCGTCCTGGAGTACGTCGTGGAACCGGGCGAGATCCTCCTGGAGACAGGACCCTCATCCGACCGCACGCAGGGCGCACCGCTGACCCTGACGCCCTCGGCGGCGCACCCCTGAGTCCCATGTCCGAATCCCGCCGGCCGCAGGCCCGGGCACCCCGCAGAATTGGGGGCGTCACCGGGGAAAGGCCCCCGGGCAGAGGGAGCATCTGATGAGCAAGGTCATGGCAGCCAAGGCCGTCTACACGACCGTCGACAGCCCGCTGGGTGAGCTGCTGCTGGTCGGCGAGGAGTCGGCCACCGCGCAGGGCGGCACCGCGCTGGCCTCGCTGTCCCTGCCGGGGCAGAAGGGCGGCGCGGTCGTCCAGGCCGGGTGGGTGCGCGACGACGAGGCATTCGCCGTGATCACCGGGCAGCTGCGCTCGTACTTCGACGGAAGGCTGACGCACTTCGACATCGAGTACGTGAGCGGCGTCGGCACCGACTTCCAGGAGCGGGTCTGGCACGCCCTCGAAAGCCTCCCCTACGGCACGACCACCACGTACGGAAAGCTCGCCGCGCAGCTGGGGCTCTCGCGCGTCGCGGTCCGTGCCCTGGGCACGGCGATCGGGCGCAATCCGCTGCTCGTCGTGCGCCCCTGCCACCGGGTCATCGGCGCCGACGGCTCACTGACCGGATACGCGGGCGGCCTGGAGGCCAAGCGGCGGCTCCTGGACCTGGAGTCGAAGAACTGACCGCTCAGCGTCCGCCCCGGTGGCCCAGGCGCTCCG
Organism: Streptomyces sp. NPDC033180; assembly: GCF_055577645.1. Taxonomy (NCBI): domain Bacteria; kingdom Bacillati; phylum Actinomycetota; class Actinomycetes; order Kitasatosporales; family Streptomycetaceae; genus Streptomyces; species Streptomyces sp. NPDC033180. The sequence goes on from NZ_JBVIPU010000002.1 coordinate 760,706, forward strand.
AGAGGTCGTCCGCGCCCTTGGCGGCCAGCTCGGCGAGCTCGTCCTCGCGCTGCTCGCTCCAGCGGATCATCGGCACGGAGATGGAGAGCGCCGCGACGACGTGGCCCGCGCTGTCGCGGACCGGGGCGGCCACGCAGCTCACGTCCGGGTTGGACTCGCGGTGTTCGGCCGCGACGCCTCGCTCCCGGATGTCGGCGAGGGCGGACAGCAGCGCGTCCGGCTCCGTGATGCTGTTCTGGGTCATGGCCACCAACTCGCGCCCCGCAAGGCGGGATTCGAGCTCGGTCGGGGGCAGTGAGGCGAGCAGCATCTTGCCGACCGACGTGCAGTGGGCGGGCAGCTTGCGGCCCGCGGCGGAGACCATGCGCACGGCGTGCGTGGAGTCCACCTTGGCGATGTAGATGACGTCCGTGTCCTCGAGGACCGCCACATGGACCGTCTCGTCGCAGGTCTCGGCGACCTCGCGGGCCACCTGCTGGCCCTCGGCGGCCAGGTCGAGCTGCTCGGCGTACCGGCTGCCGAGCTGGTAGGCGCGTACACCGAGGCGGTAGCGGCCCGTCTGGTCCGGGATCTGGACAAGGTACGAGCGGGCGGCGAGGGTGGTGAGCAGTTCGTGCACGGTGGTGCGCGGCAGCTGGAGTCTGCGGGTGACCTCGGGGGCCGACAGTGTCCCGTCGCCCTCCAGGAACAGCTCCAGTATGTCCAGTGCCCTGGTCACCGCGGGAACGAGTCGTCCCATGGTCGGCCTCCCACCCCGTGCGCCCGAAGTCGCGTCAGCGGATGCACTCGTGAGCACGTCCGAAACTTCGGTCAACGATCGATATGACGAACACAGGCTAGCCACAGCGACGTTCGGCGCGCAACGGCCCAAGGGGCACGCCTTCGGATCCGAGCCGGACCCAAGACCGTTTCGCGTGACCCATTGACACCCTGCCGCCTGCGTGAATACGGTCACGCCAACATTTCGAACGTGTGACGAAATACCGAACAACCAAGGGGCAACTGCCTTGCGTATTACGGGAATCAGCACGCACGTGGTGGGAACGCCGTGGCGCAATCTCACCTACGTCCAGGTCCACACCGACGAAGGCCTCACCGGAGTCGGCGAGACCCGCATGCTCGGCCGCACCGACGCGCTCCTCGGCTACCTCCGCGAGGCGGCGGCCAACCACATCGTCGGGTCCGACCCGTTCGCGGTCGAGGACCTCGTGCGGAGGATGAAGTACGGCGACTACGGCCGGGCCGGCGAGATCGTCATGTCGGGCATCGCCTGTGTGGAGATGGCCTGCTGGGACATCAAGGGCAAGGCCCTCGGCGTGCCGGTCTGGCAGCTGCTCGGCGGGAAGGTGACCGACAGGGTCAAGGCGTACGCCAATGGCTGGTACACCACCGAGCGCACTCCGGAGGCGTACCACAAGGCCGCTCTGGCCGTGGTCGAGCGGGGCTACCGAGCCCTGAAGATCGACCCGTTCGGGACGGGGCACTTCGAACTCGACCAGGCGGGCACGTCCTACGCGGTCTCGCTGATCGAGGCGGTGCGGGACGCGATCGGTCCCGACGCCGAGCTGATGCTGGAGATGCACGGACGGTTCAGCCCCTCGACCGCCGTGCGCCTCGCGCGGGAGATGGCGCCGTTCCGGCCCGCCTGGCTCGAGGAGCCGGTGCCGCCGGAGAACCTCAAGGCGCTGGAGAAGGTCGCCGCCAAGGTGGACATGCCGATCGCCACCGGCGAGCGCGTCCACGACCGGATCGAGTTCCGCGAGCTCTTCGAGTCGCAGGCCGCCGACATCATCCAGCCGGACCTCGGCCACATCGGCGGCATCCTGGAGACCCGCAAGCTGGCCGCGACCGCCGAGACGCACTACACGCTGATCGCTCCGCACAATGTCGGCGGCTCGGTGCTCACCGCGGCCTCCCTGCAACTGGCCGCCTGCACACCCAACTTCAAGATCCTGGAGCACTTCAACGACTTCGCGGACGCGGAGATCAAGAAGGTCGTCAAGGGTGCGCCCCAGGTGGTCGACGGCTACTTCGAGGTGTCGCACGAGCCAGGGCTCGGCGTCGAGCTCGACACGGACGCGGCGGCCGAGTTCCCGCAGCAGCAGGCGCGGTTCGACCTGTGGGCCGAGGGCTGGGAGAAGCGCGCCCCCAAGGCGGCCGGAAAGTGAGCACCGTCTCACCCACGGGCCATGACTCACGCGCGATCGTCATCGACCGGCCGGGCTCACACCGGCTCACGGTCGGCGCGCGCCCCGAGCCGGGACCCGGTGAGGTCCTGGTCCGCGTGGCCGCCGCCGGGATCTGCATGAGCGACCGCGAGGTGTACGACGGCCATCGGGACTCCGGCTACGTCCGCTATCCCGTGATCCCCGGGCACGAGTGGTCCGGCACCGTCGAGGCCACCGGAGAGGGCGTCGACCCGGCGCTCGTCGGCCAAAAGACAGTCGCCGAGGGGTTCCGCGCCTGCGGCACCTGCGAGCGCTGCCGCGAGGGCGAGACGAGTCTGTGCGGCGGCGGATACGCGGAGACCGGCTTCACCGAGCCCGGCGCCTTCGCCGACCATGTGGCCCTGCCCGCCCGCCTGTTGCACCTTCTGCACCCGGACGCGGACCTGGCAGCCGCCGCCCTCCTCGAACCCGCCGCGGTGATCGCGGGGGCGGTCCGGACGGGGCGGCCGAGGCCGGGCGAGCGGATCGCGGTGGTCGGGGCGGGCACCCTTGGCATGCTCGCGGTACAGCTGCTGGCGGCCACCTCGCCCGGCGAGCTCGTGGTGATCGACCCGCGGGCCGAACGCGGGCGGCAGGCGCTGGGCTTCGGAGCGAGCGAGAGTTCGACGCCTGCCGAGGCTGAGGCGTACCACGGCCGCTTCGACCTGGTCGTGGAAACCGCGGGGGCGCCGAGCACGGCCGCCTCCTCGTGTCTGCTCGCGCGCAGGGGCGGCCGGGTGGTGCTGACCGGCATGTTCACTCCCGGCGCCGTCGGCATCGATCCGGTGCATCTCTCGCTGAGCCGGTTGGAGGTGCGCAGTGTCTTCGGCGCACCGTCCTCCGCCTGGTCGGACGCGGTCCGCGCCTTCGGTCTCGGCCTGCTCGACCCGGCGCCGCTCATCACCCACGAGTTCCCGCTGGAGCGGTTCGGCGACGCGGTGGCGCTGGTCGGTGGCGGTGACCCCAAGACCGGGAAGGTGCTGCTCCGCCCCTGAGACGCCCCCGCGGACCACGAGAACGCAACCCCCTTGAACCGACCAACGTACGAAATCTCGAACACAGCAGAATTCACAGCGCATGGGAGCCCCGTGACCAGCCCGTCAGCACCCCGCCGCCCCGGCGTCGACGCCCTCGCCCGCATCGGCCACCCCGTACCCGCCGTCGACCCGGCCGACGCGTCGCCGCACGCGTTCCCCGACGGTGGCACCTGGCGCACCGAGATCCCCTCCGTGGAGGGGCCCGAGGCGCTGGCCGTCGTCCTCAAGGAGAGCTCGCGGCTCGATGTGCCGATCCACCGGATCAGCCAGGGCAGCGGCATCTGGATGCTCTCCGACGTCGAGATCACCGAGATGGTGGAGGCCTGCGCCGAACGGGACATCGAGCTCTGCCTGTTCACCGGGCCCCGCGGCACCTGGGACATCGGCGCCGCGACCCGCACCGACTCGGGCGGCGCCGGTCTTCGCTCGCGCGGCCATGACGCGCTCGCCGGATGCGTCGAAGACGCCGTACGATCAACGGAGTTGGGCGTGCGCTGCCTGCTCGTGGCCGACGAGGGCGTGCTGTGGACACTGCACCGGCTGCGGGTCGCGGGCGCGTTGCCCGCCGACACGACGTTCAAGGTGTCGGCCCTCATCGGGCCGGTCAACCCGGCCTCGTACGCGGTGCATGAGCGGCTCGGCGCGGATTCCCTCAACATCCCCTCCGACCTGACCCTGGACCACCTCACGGAGATCCGCAGGGCCAGCCGTGCCCCGATGGACCTGTACGTCGAGGCGCCCGACGACCTCGGCGGCTACGTCCGGATGTACGAGGCGGCCGAGCTGATCAGGCGCGGCGCCCCGCTCTACCTCAAGTTCGGCCTGAGCAAGTCTCCCGGCATCTATCCCTACGGTGCCCAGCTGCGCGAGCACACCCTGGCCACCGCCCGCGAGCGGGTCCGCCGCGGTCGTCTCACCCTCGACCTGCTGGCCCGGCACGGGGCGGACGGCGGAATGTCTCCGCTCGGCGCACGGCTGCCCGGCGAGCTCCAGCGCTTCCCCGTCCCGGAAGGGGACTGACCCATGAGCACCCGCACGCACACCCGCGTATCGAGACAAGTACGCCTCGGCGCCGCCACGGCCACCGTCGTCCTGCTCGGCTCCCTGACCGCCTGCGGGCAGGAAGCCCTGGGCGGCAGCCGCTACAAGCCGGACGAGGGCAAGGGCAGCACCATCGGACTCGCGATGCCCACCAAGGCCTCCGAGCGGTGGATAGCCGACGGCAACAACATGGCGAAGCAGTTCCAGAAGGCCGGGTACGAGACCGATCTGCAGTACGGCGACGACAAGGTCGAGAACCAGATCGCCCAGCTGGAGAACATGATCACCAAGGGACGCAGCCTCCTGGTGGTCGCCGCCATCGACGGCTCCGCGCTCACCGAGGTCCTGCAGCGCGCGCACGACGCGGACATCCCCGTGATCTCGTACGACCGCCTCATCCTCGGCACCGAGAACGTCGACTACTACGCGTCGTTCGACAACGAGCGCGTCGGCCGCCTCGAAGCCCAGTACATCGTCGAGAAGCTGAAGCTGGGCAAGCCGGAGAAGGGCGACGACCCGAAGAACATCGAGCTGTTCGCGGGCTCGCCGGACGACAACAACACCAAGTACTTCTGGAACGGCGCGATGAAGGTGCTCCAGCCGTACTTCAAGAGCGGTCAGCTCACCGTCCGCAGCAAGCAGACGAAGATGAACCAGGCCACCACGCTGCGCTGGGACGGCGGCACAGCGCAGAAGCGCATGGACGACCTGATCAGCAAGAACTACGGCTCCGCGAAGGTCGACGCGGTCCTGTCGCCGTACGACGGGATATCCATCGGCATCATCTCCGCGCTCAAGAGCGCGGGGTACGGCTCCAGGAGCCAGCCGCTGCCGGTGATCACGGGGCAGGACGCGGAGCTCGCGTCGGTGAAGTCCATCATGCGCGGCGAACAGACGCAGACGGTGTTCAAGGACACCCGCAAGCTGGCCGCTCAGACGGTGTCCATGGGTGACGCGGTCCTGAACGACAAGAAGCCGAAGGTCAACAACACCAAGGACTACGACAACGGCAAGAAGACCGTGCCGTCCTTCCTTCTCGATCCGGTCAGCATCGACAAGTCCAACACCCAACTTCTGGTGGACGAGGGCTACTTCAAGGCCGGTCAGCTCTCGTGAGCGGGCCCGTACTGGAGATGCGCGGCATCACCAAGACGTTCCCCGGCGTCAAGGCGCTCTCCGATGTGAACCTGACCGTGGGCGCCGGGGAGATCCACGCGATCTGCGGCGAGAACGGCGCGGGCAAGTCGACGCTGATGAAGGTCCTCAGCGGCGTTCACGAGCACGGCAGTTACGACGGCGAGATCCACTTCGAGGGCCGGCAGGTGGCCTTCAAGGACATCCGTGCCAGTGAGAAGCACGGCATCGTGATCATCCATCAGGAGCTCGCGCTCGTCCCGTACCTGTCCATCGCCGAGAACATCTTCCTGGGCAACGAGCAGAGCACCCGGGGCTTCATCGACTGGAACGACACGCTGCGCAGGGCGAGCGCGCTGCTCAAGCGCGTCGGCCTGAGCGAGAAGCCGCAGACTCCGGTCGCCGACATCGGCGTGGGCAAGCAGCAGCTGGTGGAGATCGCCAAGGCCCTGTCGAAGGAGGTGAAGCTGCTCATCCTGGACGAGCCGACGGCCGCGCTCAACGACGAGGACAGCGCCAAGCTGCTCGACCTCATCCTGGAGCTGCGCGATCAGGGCATCGCCTGCATCATCATCTCGCACAAGCTGAACGAGATCAGGGCCATCACCGACTCGGTGACGATCCTGCGCGACGGGCGGACCATCGAGACCCTGACGGTCCGTGAGACCCCGGCGTCCGAGCCGCAGGTGGCCGAGGACCGCATCATTCGCGGCATGGTCGGCCGCGACCTGGACCACCGCTTCCCCGACCGCACGCCCTATGAGGGCCCTGATGCGGGCTCCCTCGCCCTGTCCGTGAGCGGCTGGACGGTGCGGCATCCCGTCGACCACCAGCGCAAGGTCGTCGACGACGTGTCGCTGACCGTGCGGCGCGGCGAGATCGTCGGCATCGCCGGCCTGATGGGCGCCGGACGCACGGAGCTCGCGATGTCGGTCTTCGGGCGCTCCTACGGTCAGTACGTCGCAGGGACGGTGGCCGTCGGTGGGCGCGAGGTCGTGACGAAGAACGTGCCCGCGGCGGTCGACGCCGGGATCGCGTACGTCACCGAGGACCGCAAGCAGTACGGCCTCAACCTCATCGACAACATCAACCGCAACATCTCCCTGGCCTCGCTGCCGGGCATGCGGCGCAAGGACGGCTTCGTCGACGAGCACCACGAACGCTCCGTCGCCGAGCGCTACCGCAAGTCGATGAACATCAAGGCTCCCACCGTCTTCGAGCAGGTGGGGCAGCTCTCCGGCGGCAATCAGCAGAAGGTCGTCCTGAGCAAGTGGATCCACGCCGACCCCGAGGTCCTGATCCTCGACGAGCCGACCCGCGGCATCGACATCGGCGCGAAGTTCGAGATCTACACCGTCATCGACAAGTTGGCGGCCTCGGGCAAGGCGGTGCTGTTCATCTCCTCCGAACTGCCCGAGCTGCTCGGGATGTGCGACCGGATCTACACGATGGCCGAGGGCAGGCTGACCGGTGAGGTCGACCGCGCGGACGCCACCCAGGAACTCCTGATGCGCCACATGACCAAGAACAGAAGCTGAGGCATCCGCCATGACCACCACGACCACGCCACCACGTGACGCGTCGTCCACGCCGTCCGCCAAGGAGTCCACGGGTGCTCTGCTGCTGCAGAGCGTGCGCTCCAACATGCGCCAGTACGGCATGCTCGTCGCCCTGGCCTTCATCGTCATCCTGTTCCAGATCTGGACCGACGGCACGCTGCTGCTGCCGAACAACGTGTCCAACCTGATCCAGCAGAACGGCTACATCCTCATCCTGGCCATCGGCATGATGATCGTCATCATCGCCGGCCACATCGACCTGTCCGTCGGTTCGCTGGTCGCCTTCGTCGGCGCCATGTCGGCGGTGATGATGGTCAAGCACGACATGCCCTGGGTGCTCGCCCTCGTCCTCTCGCTGCTGATCGGCGCGGTGGCGGGAGCGTGGCAGGGCTTCTTCATCGCCTACGTCGGCATCCCGTCGTTCATCGTGACGCTGGCCGGGATGCTGCTCTTCCGCGGTCTCACGCAGATCGTCCTGGAGGGCCAGTCGCTCTCGCCGTTCCCCGAGGGCTTCCAGAACATCGCCAAGGGCTTCATCCCGGAGATGGGCCCGTACACGCAGTACCACAACCCGACGTTGGTGCTCGGCCTGGTGACGGTCGCGTTCCTGCTCTTCCGTGAATGGCGCAGCCGCAAGCAGCAGTTGGCCTACGACCTCGACGTGATGCCGACGGGCCTGTGGGTCGCCAAGCTGGTGGCGATCTCCGCGGCCGTCATCGCCTTCACGCTGACCCTGGCGAGCTTCCACGGCGTGCCCGTCGTGCTGCTCATCATGTGCGGCCTGCTCATCGCCCTCGGTTACGTGATGCGCAACGCGGTCGTCGGACGCCATGTCTACGCGCTCGGCGGCAACAAGGCGGCGGCGAAGCTGTCCGGCGTCAAGGACAAACGCGTCACCTTCCTGATCTTCGTCAACATGGGTGTGCTCGCGGCGCTCGCGGGCTGTGTGTACGCGGCGCGGCTGAACGCGGGCACCCCGCAGGCAGGCCTGAACTTCGAACTGGAGGCGATCGCGGCCTCGTTCATCGGTGGCGCGTCGATGAGCGGTGGCGTCGGCACGGTGATGGGCGCCGTGATCGGCGGCCTGGTGCTCGGTGTCCTGAACAACGGCATGTCCCTGGTCAACATCGGCACCGACTACCAGCAGGTCATCAAGGGGCTCGTGCTGCTGGCCGCGGTCGGCTTCGACGTCTGGAACAAGCGCAAGGTCGGTCGCTAGCCCTCTCCGTCAACTCTTCCTTCTGGAGCCGCACATGGAAACGAGCAGACGCACCGTCCTGGCCACCGCTGCCGCCGCCGGCCTCACCGCCGCCGTCGCCGGCGCCTCGTACGCGTCGCCGGGTTCCGGCAGGACGCCCGCCAAGGAGCTCTTCGGCAAGCTGGCCGACGGCACCAAGGTGTACCGCTGGTCCCTTGCCAACGGCGGCACCCGCATGAAGGTGCTCTCGTACGGCGGCGTCGTGCAGTCCCTCGAACTCCCGGACCTCCGCGGCCGGTACACGAACGTGTCCCTCGGCCACGACACCATCGAGGCGTACACGGCCGGGACGACGTTCTTCGGCGCGCTCATCGGCCGCTACGGCAACCGCATCGCCAAGGGCCGCTTCACGCTTGACGGCAAGACCCACCAGCTCTCTGTCAACGACGGCGAGAACAGCCTGCACGGCGGGGCCAAGGGATTCGACACACGGGTGTGGGACGTGGAGCCGTTCACCGGTTCCACGGGCGTCGGTCTCGTCCTGCGGTACGTGAGCGTCGACGGCGAGATGGGTTATCCCGGCACACTGCGCGTGAAGGTGACCTACACCCTCACCTCGCGCGGTGACTGGCGCATCGACTACGCGGCGACCACGGACAAGCCCACTGTGGTGAACCTGACGAACCACACGTACTACAACCTCGCGGGCGAGGGCAGCGGCGGCATCTACGATCACGAACTCTCCCTGGCCGCCGCCCGGTTCACTCCCACCGACGCCGGTCTCATCCCGACGGGTGAGCTGGCACGGGTGGCGGGCACGCCCTTCGACTTCCGGCGCGCGAAGACGGTCGGCGAGGACATCCGTGTCTCGCACGAGCAGTTGGTGAAGGCCAAGGGCTTCGACCACAACTGGGTCCTGGACAAGGGCGTCACCAAGCACCCCGAGCACTTCGCGACGCTGCGGCACCCGGAGTCGGGGCGCTCCATGAAGGTCGCCACCACCGAACCGGGCGTGCAGTTCTACTCCGGGAACTTCCTGGACGGAACACTCACCGGGCCTTCGGGGCGCACCTACCGGCAGGGCGATGGCCTGTGCCTGGAGACCCAGCACTTCCCGGACTCCCCGAACCAGCCGAAGTTCCCCTCGACGGTGCTGCGGCCCGGGGAGACCTACCGGTCAAGCACGGTGCACAGCTTCTCGGTGCGCTGAGCCGCGCCGCCGTGGCCCTGGGTGCCCTGAAAGCCCTGAGAGGCCGGCCAGTCCCCCACCGTCCGTACCGTGAAGGGCTGTGTGGTCCCCTCCGCTGTGACCCGGGCCCCGGCGCCGTCCCGTACGGCGCGGAAGACAGCCGCGGGCCGCCCCTCCAGGTCGGGCACCGTGATCTCCGTGCCGTCCTCCGTGTCCGGGGTGACCAGGAGGGTGAGGTCCTGGAGCCAGTCGCCATCGGCCAGTCCCGGCAGGGCGCGGAGAAGTTCCACTCGGGGATGGTGAGCCACGCGGGTGCGCACGGCCGCACCTTCCAGGAGGTCAGGGCGCTGGGCGCCGAACTGGCCCGGGTGGGCCCCGAGGTGGCGGGCACTCGCGTCACGGCAGAAGTGGCCGTTCTGCACGACTGGGACTCCTGGTGGGCGAGCGGGCAGGAGGGGCGGCCCTCCTCCCTGCTCGACCACGCGGAGGTGATCAGCGCCTGGCATCGCGCGCTGTGGGAGGCCAACATCCCCGCCGACTTCGCTCACCCCGAGCACGACCTGACCCGGTACCGCATGGTCGTCGTCCCGCACCTCTACCTCCTCACCGACACCGCGATCGACAACCTCCTGGCGTACGTACGTGAGGGGGGCACCCTCGTCTGCGGCTTCCTCACCGGCGTGGCCGACGCGGACGACCGGGTGCGGCCCGGCGGCATGGACACCCGGCTGCGCGCGCTGTGCGGCATCCGCACCGTGCACGAGTGGTGGCCACTGGAGGCCGAAGGGCAAGTGGACTGCGGGGAGTTCACCGGCACGCTCTGGTCGGAGGAACTGCAGGCCGACGACAGCGCCGAGACCGTCGCCGCCTATCGGGGTGGCGAGCTCGACGGGCTGCCCGCGCTGCTGCGCCGCGACCGCGCCTGGTACCTGTCGACCCTCCCCGAGCCCGAGGCCCTGCGCGACCTGCTCACGCGCGTGGCCTCCGCAGCAGGCGTACGGCCCCCGCTCGCCGGCCTCCCCCGCGCAGTGGAGGCCGTACGCCGCGGCGATCTCCTCTTCCTCCTGCACCACGGCCGCGAGCAGGTGACCGTGCCGGTGCCGGGCAGGTACATCGATCTGCTGACCGACACGGAGGTCGAGGGTGCGATCGCTCTCGGCCGCCACGGTGTGGCCGTCCTGCGCCGCGCCACCGCCGACGTCCGCGGGCCCGACCCGGCCCCGCGGCACTCCCCCCACCCTGGAGACACCACATGACACGACACACCCGCCGCACCCTGACCCGCCTGCTGCTCGCCCCCACCCTGGCGGCGGGCGCGGCGCTCGGGCTCGCCTCCGCCCCCGCCCAGGCCGCCGTCTGGAGCTCGTGCGACCAGTGGGGCAACACCACCCTGGGCGGCTACACCCTCTACAACAACATCTGGGGCTCCGGCGCCGGCAGCCAGTGCATTTCGGCGGACTCCGGCACCAAGTGGAGCGTGCGCGCCGACCACCCCACCACCAGCGGCATCAAGTCCTACCCCAACTCCAAGAAGGTCATCGGCAAGCCGGTCGACTCGCTGTCCTCGCTGAAGAGCTCGTACGACGTCAACGTCCCGTCGGCAGGCGACTACAACTCCTCGTACGACATCTGGGACACCGACTACGACTACGAGATCATGCTCTGGGTCAACTACAACGGGAACGTCGGCCCCCTCGGCACCGCCCAGGGCACCGTCGGTCTCGGCGGTCACACCTGGGCGGTCTACAAGGGCACCAACGGCGCCAACGAGGTCTTCTCCTTCCTGCGCACCTCCGACTCCTCGTCCGGGGCGGTCGACATCCTCCCGATCCTCAAGTGGATCAAGAACACCAAGGGCTGGATGGGCAACGAGACCATCGGCGACGTGCAGTTCGGCTACGAGATCAGCGGCTCGGCCGGCGGTCTTGACTTCACCACCAACTCCCTGACGGTGTCGGGCGGTTAGTCCGGGAGCTCATCGCCGACCAGGGCGAGGTTCTGGATGGCGGCGAGACCGGGCCCGTGAGGGCGGCGCGGTCCCAGCTCATCGCCTTGGTAAGACCGTCGCTCTCGTGGAACTTCCGCCAGGCGCGCGCCGCGAGCTTCTCGTCCTTCAACTGGGCGGCGGCGTAAGCGTCCTGGCGGGAGTGCCCTGACAGAGCAGGCATGTCGAACGAGTTTTCCTGTGCGAAACGTTGACGCGGGCCCGGGCGGCGCCCTAGCTTCATCGCGTCGTACTTCGTACGTCATATATGAGACGCGATACGCGATGACTGCACGACGGCCTACGCGATGACCGCACTATGGCCGCCTGACGACTGAGAGCATCGATGAACTTTGCGCCCCACCCCATCCCCTCGCGCACGCAGTACGTGCTCGAGGCGGTCAAACACCGCATCCTCACTGGACAGTTGGCGCCCGGACAGCCCCTCGTCGAGACCGAGCTCGCCGCCCAGTTCGCGGTCTCCAAGACGCCCGTGCGGGAAGCGTTGAAGACACTCGCCGGGACCGGGCTCGTCGTGATGAGCCAGTACAAGGGCGCCACCGTGCGCATGGTGGACGCGGCCATGGCGCAGGAGGTATACGACGTACGCCTGCTGCTCGAACCGGAAGCGCTGCGGCGCACCGTCCACAGCGGCGCTCTCCTGGAGGAGGCGCGCGACGCTCTGGAGCGAGCGGACACCGCGGCGGACGCGGCCGAACGCTCCCTGGCCAACCGGGAGTTCCACCGCGCGCTCTACGTCCCGTGCGGCAACCCCCTGCTGTCCCGGATGCTCGACGACGTGCGTGACCAGGCGGCCCTGGTCTCCGCCGTCGCCTGGGCGACCCTGCCCTCCTGGGAGCGGGAGGCGGCCGAGCACCGCGAGATCCTGCGGCTCGCGCTCGCCGGGGAAGCCGACGCGGCGGCGCGCGGACTCCACGACCACATCGCCTCGTTCGTGCGGCGGGCGTTCCCGGAGGGGGAGCTTTCATGACCGGACCCAGCCACTCCAACTCGCGTTTCCGTGGCTTGCGTTCGGCCCTCGCCGATGTCGTCGCGATCCCCGTGACGCCGTTCGCCGAGGACGGCTCCGTGGAACGGGGCACCTACCGCGCCCTGGTGCGACGGCTCATCGAAGGCGGGGTGCGCACCCTCACCCCCAACGGCAATACCGGCGAGTTCTACGCCCTGGACCCCGACGAGCGGCGCCTGGTCACCGAGTTGACCATGGAGGAGGCGGGCCCCGGCGGTGCCTACGTCCTCGTCGGCGTCGGCCACGACCTGCCGACCGCGATCGCCGCCGCCCGGCACGCGCGGGACGCCGGGGCGCACATGGTGATGGTCCATCAGCCCGTGCATCCGTACGTGTCCCAGGACGGCTGGGTCGACTACCACCGTGCCGTCGCCGACGCCGTGCCCGAGCTCGGCGTCGTCCCGTACATCCGCAATCCCCGCCTCCCCGGCCAACGCCTGGCAGGTCTGGGCGAGTTGTGCCCCAATGTGATCGGCGCGAAGTACGCGACGCCGGACGCCGCCGCCTTCGCCTCGTTCGCGCGGGACGCGGGGCTCGGCCGCTTCGTGTGGGTGGCGGGGCTCGCGGAGCTGTACGCACCGGCGTACTGGGCCGTCGGGGCGACCGGTTTCACATCGGGCCTGGTCAATGTCGCACCCGAGGTGTCGCTGAGCATGCTTCAGGCCCTGCGGGCGGGCGACTATCCGGCGGCCATGGACGTCTGGGAGCGGATCCGGCGCTTCGAGGAACTGCGCGCCTGCGACCACTCCGCGGACAACGTCACCGTCGTCAAGGAGGCCCTTGCCGCCCTCGGCCTGTGCCGCCGCGAGGTGCGCCCGCCGAGCCGGGTCCTGCCCGTCGAGCGGCGCGAGGAGATAGCGGCGCTGGTGAAGGCGTGGTCGCTGTGAGGCCCGACGAGCTGCGCAGCCACCAGTGGTACGGCACGGACGGCCTTCGCTCCTTCAGCCACCGGGCCCGCACCCGGCAGCTCGGGTATCTGCCCGAGGAGCATCTGGGCAAGCCCGTCATCGCGGTGCTCAACACCTGGTCCGACATCAATCCCTGCCACGTCCATCTGCGCGAACGCGCCCAGGCGGTCAAGCGCGGGGTGTGGCAGGCAGGCGGCTTCCCCCTCGAGTTTCCCGTCTCCACGCTCTCGGAGACCTTCCAGAAGCCGACCCCGATGCTGTACCGGAACCTCCTGGCCATGGAGACCGAGGAGCTGCTGCGGTCCTATCCCGTTGACGGCGCGGTACTGCTCGGCGGCTGCGACAAGACGACACCCGCCCTGCTCATGGGCGCCGCGAGCGCCGATCTGCCGGCCGTCTTCGTGCCCGCTGGGCCCATGCTCCCGGGGCACTGGCGCAACGAGGTGCTCGGTTCCGGCACCGACATGTGGAAGTACTGGGACGACAAGCGCGCCGGGCTCATCGGCGACTGCGAACTGGCCGAGCTGGAGAGCGGTTTGGCCCGCTCCCCCGGCCACTGCATGACCATGGGCACCGCCTCCACGCTGACCGCGGCGGCCGAGGCGCTCGGCGTGACGATGCCCGGCGCCTCCTCCATCCCGGCGGTGGACTCCGGGCACGACCGGATGGCGGCCGCGTCCGGGATGCGGATCGTCGAACTCGTCCGCCAGGACCTGAAGCTGTCGAGGCTCCTGACGCCACAAGCGTACGAGGACGCGGTAGCCACCGTCCTCGCGCTCGGCGGCTCCACCAACGCCGTCATCCATCTGATCGCGATGGCTGGACGCAGCGGCGTACGGCTCACGCTCGACGACTTCGACCGGATCGCGCGGGCCGTGCCCGTGCTCGCCAACCTGCGCCCGGGCGGGCAGTACCTCATGGAGGACTTCCACTTCGCGGGCGGACTCCCGGCGTTTCTCGCCCAGTTGACCGACGTCCTGCATCTGGACCGGCCCACCGTCGCCCACGACACCCTGCGCGAGCAGCTCGCGGGCGCCACCGTGCACAACCCCGAGGTCATCCGGCCCCGCGACAAGCCCCTGGCCGACGAGGGCGGAGTGGCGGTCCTCCGAGGCAACCTCTGTCCGGACGGCGCCGTCATCAAGCACATCGCCGCCGAGCCGCACCTGTTGCGGCACACCGGCCCCGCGGTCGTCTTCGACGACTACCGGCAGATGCAGCGCACCATCAACGACCCGGCGCTCGGCATCACCGCCGAGCACGTCCTCGTGCTGCGCGGCTCCGGCCCCAAGGGCGGTCCCGGCATGCCCGAGTACGGCATGCTCCCGATCCCCGACCACCTGCTCAAGCAGGGAGTGCGTGACATGGTGCGGATCTCCGACGCGCGGATGAGCGGCACGTCGTACGGCGCGTGTGTGCTGCACATCGCGCCCGAGTCGCATGTGGGCGGGCCGCTCGCCCTCGTCCGTACTGGAGACCCGATCACCCTGGACGTCGAGGCTCGAACGCTCCATCTCGGTGTGTCCGACGCGGAGTTGGCGCGGCGCCGGGAGGCGTGGACGCCGCCTCCTGTGCGCTACGAACGCGGCTACGGCGCGCTGTACAACGAGCAGATCACCCAGGCCGACACCGGGTGCGACTTCGCGTTCCTGGCCCGTGAGGGCGGGGTCCCCGACCCGTACGCGGGCTGAGCCCCAGCCGGCCCCCGGCGCCTCTCTATTTGTACGAGATCTCGAACAACGTCTGCGAAGCGCTTCATCTCGCCGACTGTGTGCCACCCATCAGAACGGAGAAGCAGACATGGCCTCAGCTGTGGCGAAAGCGCCACCACAGCCACCACCCCGGCGCCGCACGCCGGGTGGGCGCCGGCGCCGAACGGGAGCGACCCCGCGCCGTCTCCCGTATCTGCTGATCGCGCCGGCCGGGCTCCTGATGCTGGGCTTCATCGCCTACCCGGTCATCAGCGTCTTCTACTACAGCCTGCGTCACCACAACCCCACCAAGCCCTGGCGCGACGGCTTCGCGGGCCTCGACAACTTCGTGACCGCTTTCACCGAGGATCCGCAGTTCTGGCAGACGCTCGGGTTCAGCCTGCAGTGGGTGGCCGTCGAGGTCGTCCTGCAGCTGCTCCTCGGCCTCGGACTCGCGCTGATCGTCAACCAGACCTTCATCGGCCGCGCGATGGCCCGCGCCCTGGTCTTCTCGCCGTGGGCGGTCTCCGGTGTGCTCACCTCGACGATCTGGCTGCTGATCTTCAACTCGCAGACAGGCATCACCCGTTACCTGGCGGACATGGGCATCGGCTCGTACGGCACGTCGTGGCTCTCGGACACCAGCACCGTCTTCCCGGCCGTCGTCATCGCCGAACTCTGGCGCGGTGTCCCGTTCTTCGCGATCCTCATCCTCGCCGACCTGCAGTCCGTCTCGAAGGATCTGTACGAAGCCGCGGAGGTGGACGGCGCGAGCCGCTTCCGGCAGTTCTTCCACATCACGCTGCCGCACCTGAAGGACGCGATCATCCTCTCCACGCTGCTTCGCGCGGTCTGGGAGTTCAACAACGTCGACCTGCTCTACACCCTCACCGGCGGCGGACCCGCGGGTGAGACGACGACCCTGCCACTGCGCATCGCGTCCATCGCCGTCGACTCGCACGACTTCGGCTACGCCTCCGCGCTCACCTCCATCGCGTTCGTGATCCTCCTCTTCTGCTCGATGGTCTATCTGCGGCTGAGCAAGTTCGGAGGTCAGGACAAGTGACCACCGCCCAGCACCTGGACAGGGAAGCCGCCATGGCGGGCACCACCGCGCCCACCGGGGTCCTCGCCGGCGGCCCGCGCACACCGAAGCGGCGCCCCTGGGACGAGGCCCCCCGCTGGCAGATCTATCTCCCGCTCGGCCTCTATCTCCTCTTCACCCTCATCCCCTTCTACTGGATGCTGCTCTTCGCGATCCGCCCGGCGGGCTCGACCTCGCTGCTCCCGTGGCCGATCACCTTCGAGCACTTCGACAAGGTGTGGACCGAGCGGAGCTTCGCGCTCTTCTTCCAGAACAGCCTCATCGTCGGCGTCCTGTCGATGCTGATGACGACGCTCGTCGCCCTCGCCGGCGGCTATGCCCTGGCCCGCTTCGACTTCAAGATCAAGCGCGGCTTCATGCTGGCGCTGCTGTGCTCGCAGTTCATCCCGGGCGCGCTGATGCTGGTGCCGCTCTTCCAGATCTTCGCCAACCTCCAGATGATCAACTCGCTCGGCAGCGTCATCATCGCCGAGGCCGTCTTCCAGCTGCCGCTCTCGATGATCCTGATCAGCGGCTTCATCAGGAACGTGCCGTACTCCCTGGAGGAGGCCGCCTGGGTCGACGGCTGCGGACGCTTCCGCGCCTTCTGCGCCGTCGTCCTGCCCCTGCTGCGGCCCGGTCTGATCGCCGTCGGCTCCTTCGCCTTCGTGCACAGCTGGAACCACTTCCTGTTCGCCCTGATGTTCCTCTCCAACCAGGACAAGCAGACGATCCCGGTCGGCCTCGCCACCCTGATGGGCGCCGACAGCGTCGACCTCGGCGCGCTCGCGGCGGGCGGTGTCATCGCCGCCCTGCCCGTCGTCATCGTCTTCGCCTTCATCCAGAAGTGGCTGGTCACGGGGTTCAGCGCCGGGGCGGTGAAGGGATGAGCACCACCCCGCTGCCGCTCGTCCTCGCCGGTGCGCGCGGGCACGGCAGATGGCATCTCGAGAACATCCGGCGCCTCCAACAGGCCGGGCGCGTACGGCTCGTGGGGATCTGTGAGCTCGTTCCGCTGACTGGTGCGGAGCTCGACGGGCTCGAGGGGCTCGGCGAGCCCGCGCAGTCCGCTGACTTCGCCGCTCTGCTCGACGCCACCAAAGCCGCCGTCGCCGTCATCTGCACGCCCATTCCCAGCCACGCCGAGCTGGCCGTGGCCGCCGCCGCGCGAGGCGTGCACGTGCTCCTGGAGAAGCCGCCCGCTCCTTCGTACGCCGACTTCCAGCGGATCATCGACGCGGTGAACGACGCGGGGGTGGCCTGTCAGGTCGGGTTCCAGTCGCTCGGCTCGCACGCCGTGCCCGCCGTCCGCGCCCTGGTCGCCGAGGGGGCCATCGGGGAGCCGATGGGTGTCGGCGCGGCGGGCGCCTGGGCGCGTGACGAGGCGTACTACCGGCGCGCGCCCTGGGCCGGGCGACGCCGCCTCGACGGCGTGGATGTCGTGGACGGGGTCCTGACCAACCCCCTCGCCCACGCCGTCGCCACCGCCCTGGCGGTGGACGGGTCCATGCGGGCCGATGACGTCTCGCGGGTGGACACGGAGCTGTTCCGCGCCAATGCCATCGAGTCCGACGACACCTCGTTCGTGGGGATCACCACCGCGCGCGGTGGCCGCGTCGGGGTCGCGGCGACCCTCTGCGCCGAGCGCCCTGACGAGCCGTACGTCATCGTCCACGGCACCCGGGGCCGCATCACGTTCTGGTACAAGCAGGACCGAGTGCTCGTGCAGCGCGCCGGGCGCGGGCCCCAGGAGGTCCTGCACGGGCGGACGGACCTCCTGGAGAACCTCGTCGAGCATCTCGCGGGCCACGCCGAACTGCTCGTTCCGCCGGCGTCGACGGGCGCCTTCATGAAGGTCGTCGAAGCAGTCCGCGCGGCGCCCGATCCGCTCCCCCTGCCGGTCGAGGCGTGGCGGGCCGTGCCCGGTGAGCACGTAGGCGTGCGGCGCCGGGTCGTGCACGGCATCGACGGGCTCGTCGCGGCGAGCGCCGACACTCTGTGCGGCTACGCGGAGCTCGGCACGTTCTGGGCGCTTCCCGACCAGCCCCCTGCTTCCGATTCCCGGCCCGCCGCCCCGCGGGCCCCCGATGCCCGGATCCCCTCCGCCGAGACCCCACCGAGGTGAGAACGCCATGAACAGAACCGCGACCGACACCGCGCTCATGCTGCGCTGCTCGGGCCGCCCCGTAGGCCGCTACGTGATCCACCCCTCGGCAGGCCCGCGGCTCGCTCCCCGCCCCTACCTCCACCCCGTGCGCACCTTCGGCGGCCTCATCGTCAGCGAGTACGGCCCGGCCGACCACCCGCACCACTTCGGTGTGGGCGTCGCCGTGCCCGACGCGGCGGGCCGCAACTTCTGGGGCGGGCGCACCTACGTACGCGGCCAGGGGCCGACCGAGCTCGACAACCACGGTGAACAGCGCCACCTGGAGTTCAAGCTGCGCGACCCGGACGGTTTCGTCGAGGAGATCGGCTGGCTCGACGGGGAGTGCGAGCTGCTTCGCGAGCGGCGCACCGTCGCCGTCACGCCCCTCACCAGGTCCGCCTGGGCCCTCGACTTCACGTTCTCCCTCACCAACCCGGCCGCCGCGGAGATCTCGCTCGGCAGCCCCGCCACCAACGGCCGCCCCGGCGCCGCTTACGGAGGCTTCTTCTGGCGTGCGCCCAAGGAGACGCTGGCCCCCGAGGTGTTCACCGCGGACGCCGATGGCGAGACCGCCGTCCATGGCGCCACCGCCGACTGGTTGGCCCTCGCGGGCCAGGGCTGGACGCTCGTCTTCGCCGGGGCGACACCCGCAACGCGGCGCGACCCGTGGTTCGTGCGGACGGCGCAGTATCCGGGCGTCGGCTCTTCGCTCGCGCACGCGCGGCGCCTGCCGATCGGCCCCGGCGAGACCGTCGTACGCCGTGTCGTGACCGTCGTCTCCGACGGCCGCCCGAGCCGGGCCGAGGCCGCGGGACTCGTGCGCAAGGCGGTGACCGCATGACCGCGGCAGAAGCAGAAGCAGAGACAGAGGCAAGCAGGCTGGGCGACCTCGGTGACGGGACCTATCGCAACCCCGTCCTCGCCGCCGACTGGTCCGACCCCGATGTCGTCCGGGTCGGCGACGACTTCTACCTCACCGCGTCCAGCTTCGGACGTGCCCCGGGGCTGCCGCTGCTGCACTCCCGCGACCTGGTGAACTGGACCCTGATCGGGCACGCCCTTGAGCGCCTGGAACCGGCGGAGTCGTTCGCCGCGCCCCGGCACGACTGCGGGGTGTGGGCGCCTTCGATCCGGCACCACGAGGGACGCTTCTGGATCTTCTGGGGCGACCCCGACCACGGCGTCTTCCAGATCAACTCCCCTGACATCCGCGGGCCTTGGAGCACACCGCACCTCGTCAAGGCGGGCAAGGGGCTCATCGACGCCTGCCCGCTGTGGGACGAGGAGCGCGGCGAGGCGTATCTCGTGCACGCCTGGGCCAGGTCGCGGTCCGGCGTCAAGAACCGGCTCACCGGTCACCGCATGAGCCCGGACGGCCGTGAACTCCTCGACGAGGGGCGGGTGTTGATCGACGCCGACCGGCTGCCCGGCTGGTTCACGTTGGAGGGGCCCAAGCTGTACCGCCACGACGGCTGGTTCTGGATCCTCGCCCCGGCCGGCGGCGTGCAGACCGGCTGGCAGGGCGCCTTCCGTTCACGGACCTTCCATGGCCCCTACGAGGAGAGGATCGTCCTGGAGCAGGGCGGCACCGACATCAACGGCCCTCACCAGGGCGGCTGGGTGCGCACCCCGTCCGGCGAGGACTGGTTCCTGCACTTCCAGCAGCGCGGCGCGTACGGCCGGGTCGTCCACCTCCAGCCGCTGCGCTGGGGCACGGACGGCTGGCCGGTGATCGGGGACGGCGGCGCCCCCGTCGACGTACACAAGAAGCCCGACCTGCCCCCGCAGCCCGTCGCGGCGCCCGCCACCGACGACGACTTTCCCGGCGGGCGCCACGGCCGCCAGTGGCAGTGGTCCGCCAACCCCCGTGCGGGCTTGGCCACTTCGCACGCGGCGGACGGGCTGCGGCTGACCTGCGTGCGCTCCGCGGACACCGAGGACCTGCGCCGCCTGCCGCACGTCCTGACCCAGCGGCTGCCGCTCGCGCCGTGCACCGTCGAGGTCGGCCTGCGACTCGACAGCACCGCGGCGGACGCCAGGGCCGGGCTCGCCGTGCTCGGTGACGCCTTCGACTGGATCGGCCTCGAACGCGACGGTGACGGGGCGGTCCGCCTCGTCCACCGGTTCGCGGAGGCGGTCGCCGAGCGGGAGCGCGACGCCGAGCATCCGCGCCCCGCGCCCGACGGCACGGCACGCCTGCGGATCGACATCACGGACGGCGCCCGCTGCCGCTTCTCGGCCGACACCGGTGATGGCTTTCGCCCCTCGGGCCAGGTCTTCGCCGCGACGCCGTGGCGGTGGGTGGGCGCGCTCATCGGCCTGTTCGCCACGGCCCCGGCAGGGCGGAACGGGGCCGGGACAGCCCTGTTCACGCACTTCCGGATCACCCGCAACTGACCCGTTCCGTACGCCTGTTGGGAGCCGCAATGAAGCAGCACCTGCGCAGCACCAGACGCCTGAGGGCCCGTGCCCCGGCGGCGGTGGCCGCGCTTGCCGTCGTCCTCGGCCTGACGACCGTGCACGACCCGTCGCGGGCCGCAGCCGCTCCGGCCCACGACCGCCTCTCCGGCGCAGCGCACGGCTTCGCGTCGCTGGCCGGAGGCACCACCGGAGGCGCGGGCGGCAAGGTCGTCACGGTCACCGACCAGGCTTCGCTCGCCGAGTACGCCGCCGCCGATGAGCCCTACGTCATCCGCGTGAAGGGCACGGTGGCCGTCGAGCCGTTCGGCTCGGACATCGTGGTGGCATCGGACAAGACGATCGTCGGCCTCGGGAGTTCCGGCGAGATCGTCCACGGGGAGCTGCACCTGAACCCCGGCACGAGCAACGTCATCATCCGCAACCTCACCATCCGCGACTCGTACGTCGAGGGCGACTGGGACGGCAAGACCCAGGACTTCGACGCGATCCAGATGGACTCCGTCGACCACGTCTGGATCGACCACAACCGGCTCACGCGCATGGGCGACGGCCTGATCGACGTGCGCAGGGACAGCGAGTACGTCACGGTCTCCTACAACCGCTTCGAGCACCACAACAAGGCGTTCGGCATCGGCTGGACGGACCAGGCCAGGACGCAGGTGACCATCGACCACAACTGGTTCCGCGGCACCAAGCAGCGCAACCCGTCCGCGGACAACTGCGCCTACGCGCACCTCTACAACAACTACGTGTCGGCGCAGGTCACCGACGGCGACCCGCTGTGGACCTACGGCAACTGGGCGCGCGGCAAGACGAAGATGGTCATCGAGAACAGCTTCTACGAGGACGTCCAGCACCCCTACCAGGCCGATGAGACGGCCGAGTTGGCGCAGCGCGGCTCGATCACGAGGAACACGACGGGACGCCACGACGCGTGGGGCGCGGCCTTCGACCCGCGCGACTTCTACGCCTACGACCTCGACCCGGCGGCAGCCGTCCCCCGCCTGGTGAAGAAGTTCTCCGGACCCCGGAAGGCGATCGGGACCAGGACCTGACCGGCCGGACCCACACCGCCACCCCTTGACCCCACAGCACCTCGCACGACCCCCGTACATCTGACGAAGAGAGCCGACGATGAGCATCACGATCCGTGGAAACACGAACAGGGACAGAAGCAGAAGCCGGAGTGGTCGCGCGGTGACCGCCGTCGCCCTCACCGCCGCGTTCGCGCTGACCGCCACCGCCTGTGGCGATGACGGCAGCGGAGCCGGCGGGGACAAGGGCAAGGAGGGTTCCGGGAAAGGTGAGATCACCTTCTGGGACAACAACGGTGGTGTCCGCACCGACGTCTGGAAGGAGATCATCAAGGACTTCGAGGCGAAGAACCCGGACATCCGCGTCAAGTACGTGCCGATCCCCGCGGAGAGCGTCCAGTCGAAGTACGACACGGCCATTCAGGGCGGCGGTCTGCCGGACGTCGGCGGCGTCGGCGCCGCGATGCTCGCCGGGATCTCAGCGCAGGACGCACTGGAGCCGCTGGACGGCCGGCTGAGCGAGAGCTCCCTGGACGGCAAGCTGAACCCGGGCATGGTCGAAAGCGTTCGCGCCGCGGGCGGCGGCAACCGGCTCTTCACGGTGCCGACTTCCGCGAGCAACGGCGTGCTGTACTACCGCACCGACCTGTTCAAGGCCGCGGGTCTTGACGCCCCCACCACCTGGAGCAAGTTCTACAAGGCAGCGGACAAGCTCACCGCCACGGGCGAGAACAAGTTCGGGTACACCATTCGCGGCGGCGAGGGTTCCATCGCGCAGGCGCTCGACGCGGCGTACGGCCAGTCCGGCATCGGCTCGTTCTGGGACGGCGACGAGACCACCGTCAACGACCCGAAGAACGTGGAGGCGTTGGAGAAGTACGTCGCGCTCTACAAGAAGAACACTCCCGAGGCCGACGTCAACAACGACTTCAAGAAGATGAACGCCCAGTGGGACGCGGGCCAGATCGGCATGCTCAGCCACAACCTCGGCTCCTACACGGACCACGTGAAGGCGCTCGGTGAGGGCAAGTTCCGTGGCCTGCCCAACCCGACGACCGACGAGGGCGTCCGTGTCCAGGTCTCCAACCCGGTCGACGGGCTCGGCCTGTTCAAGTCCGGCAAGAAGAAGGCGGCCGCCTGGAAGTTCATCGAGTTCGCCGCCTCGCACGAGTCCAACAGCAAGTGGAACAAGTCCGCGGGAGCCATCCCCGCCAACACCGCGGCCTCCAAGGACGCCTGGGTGAACGAGGCGGAGCCCACGAAGCTGGCCGCCGCCGCGCTCAACGACGGCTCCCTGAAGGTCGTACAGCTGCCCTACTACCTGCCCGACTGGAACACCATCAGCAAGGCCGACAACGAGCCGAACTACCAGAAGGTCCTGCTCGGCAAGATGTCCGCGAAGGACTTCCTGGACACCCTCGCCGAGCAGCTCAACGAGGCTCAGGCCGAGTGGAACGAACAGAACAAGTGACAGGGCGCCCCGCGCACGGCGTCGGCCGACGCCGTGCGGTCGCGGCCCTCGCGAGTCTTCCGCTCGCGGCGTCCGCGGCCCCGGCGGCGTTCGCCCGCACGGCACGCACCAGGCCCACGCTCTACATCGCCGGGGACTCCACCGCCGCGCAGAAGTACACCGACGCGACGCCCGAGACCGGCTGGGGCATGGCCCTTCCTTTCTTCCTCAGCAACCGCATCGTGGTCGCCAACCACGCGATGAACGGCCGGAGTTCGAAGAGCTTCGTCGACGAGGGCCGCCTCGCCGTGATTCTGGAGGCGATCGGGCCCGGTGACCGCCTCCTCATCCAGTTCGCGCACAACGACGAGAAGAGCGCCGATCCGACGCGCTCCACCGAGCCCTGGTCGACGTACCAGGACTACTTGAGGCAGTACGTCGACGGAGCGCGGTCCCGTGGCGCGCGGCCGGTGCTCGCGACCGCCGTGGAGCGCAGGAAGTTCGACGCGGACGGCACAGCGCTGCCCACTCACGGCGAGTATCCGGCGGCGATGCGCGCGCTGGCCGAGGCCCGGCGCGTGCCGCTGCTCGACGTCCAGGCCCTGTCGATCGCCCTGTGGCAGAAGCTCGGCGTCGAGGAGACCAAGGCGTACTTCAACTGGACCGCCGCCGAGCAGGACAACACGCATTTCAATCCGCCGGGCGCGATCGCCGTGGCACGTCTGGTGGCGGCCGAACTGCTGCGCCGCCGGGTGCTCGCACCGCGGGACGTGCGCCGGCTCGACGACGCGATACCCGAATCCTGGATCACCTGGCCAGAAGGACCGTGATGTTGAGGACGACGAGTATGACCGCCCGCAGATCCCTCGCAGCGCTTGCCGGGTGTACCGCCCTGGTGGTGGCGGTCGCCGGGGCCCCGGCCTCGGCCGCCGTCGCCGTCGCCGTCGCCGGGCATGACGTACTGCCGCCCCGCGACGGCTGGGCGTCCGCCGGCGGCGGGACAACCGGCGGCGCCGGAGCCGACGCCGCGCACACCTACACCGTCACCACCTGGGATGAGCTGCGGGCCGCGCTCGCGGACGACGCGGGCGCTCCCCGGGTCATCCAGGTCAAGGGCACGCTGGACGCCACGGCCGCGGGGTGCGCCGCGTTCGGGGCCGACGGCTACGACTTCGACCAGTATCTCGCCGACTACCACCCCGCCGTCTGGGGACGTGACACGCCGGTCAGCGGCGCGCAGGAGGACCTGCGGGCGGCCTCGGCTGCCCGCCAGGGTGCGGCGATCAAGGCGTACGTCCCGGCCGACACGACCATCCTGGGCGTGGGCGGACATGCCGGGATCGTCGGCGGCAGCCTGCAGATCCAGGGCGTGGACAACGTCGTCGTCCGTGACCTCACGCTGGAGAGCCCCCTTGACTGCTTCCCTCAGTGGGATCCCACGGACGGGGACAGGGGGGCGTGGAACTCCGAGTACGACAGCCTGGTCGTCCACGGCTCGACGCACGTATGGGTGGACCACAACACGTTCACCGACGGTGAGTACCCCGACAGTTCACTGCCGTCCTACTACGGCGAGCTGTACCAGCAGCACGACGGCGAGCTGGATGTCGTGCGCGGCGCGGACCTGGTCACCGTCTCGTGGAACGTCTTCGCCGACCACGACAAGACCCTGATGATCGGCAACAGCGACAGCGCGGGCGACACCGACCGCGGCAAGCTGCGGGTCACCCTGCACCACAACATCTTCCGCGACATTGTCGAGCGGGCGCCGCGTGTCCGCTTCGGGCAGGTCGACGCGTACAACAATCACTACGTGGTCCCCGCGGGCGGCTACCAGTACTCCCTCGGCATCGGTCAGGAGTCGCAACTCGTAGCCCAACACAATGCGTTCACGCTCCCGCGCGGGGTCAGCGCGGCGAAGATCCTCAAGAAGTGGAAGGAGGCGCCGGTCACCGCTGACGCCAACCACGTCAACGGCAGGCGTGTCGATCTCATCGCCGTCCACAACGCGGAGATGCCGGAGGAGACCCTTCAGTCGGACGCGGGCTGGACACCGAACCTCCGGACGAGGGTGGACGACCCTCGCACACTGCCAGGTCTGCTCTCGCGTCACGCGGGCGCGGGAAAGCGCCACTGAGCCCCGAAGGAGCAGCCATGCCCTCGCACCACTCCCCATCCCCCCTCAACTCCCCTGTCAACAGGCGTACGTTGCTCACCGCGAGCACGGCCGCCGGAGCCGCCCTGGCACTCGGCCGCACCGCACCCGCCGGCGCCGCCGCGCGCCGCCCCACCCGTCGGACCCTGTACGTCGACCCGGCGGGCGGCGGCGACCACACCACTGTGCAGGCAGCGGTGGACGCCGCCTCCGGCCCGGGGTGGACGCTGGTCCTGGCCCCGGGCACGTACCGCGAGACGGTGAGCGTTCCCGAGACGCGTGCCGGGCTCACGCTCGTCGGCGCGAGCGGCGACCCGCGGGACACGGTCATCGTGTACGACAACGCGGCGGGCACCCCGAAGCCCGACGGGTCCGGCACCTACGGCACCAGCGGCTCGGCCACCACGACCGTGCGAGCCACCGGTTTCACCGCCCACGCGATCACCTTCGCCAACGACTGGCTCCGCGCCGACCACCCGGACTACACCGGAACCCAGGCCGTCGCCCTGAAGGTGACGGGGGACCGCTCGGCGTTCCTCCGCTGCCGGTTCCTGGGCCACCAGGACACCCTGTACGCCGACACCGCGGACCTGGATGCCTTCGCCCGCCAGTACTTCCGCGACTGCTACGTGGAGGGTGACGTCGACTTCGTCTTCGGCCGCGCCACCTCCGTCTTCGAACACTGCCGCTTCCACACGCTCACCCGCGGCGACCTGGCGGCGGCGCCGTACGGCTTCGTCTTCGCACCGTCCACCGCCCTCACCAACCCACGCGGCTGTCTCGTCAGCCGCAGCCGGGTGACGAGCGGCGCCCCGGACGCGTACTACAAGCTGGCCCGCCCCTGGGTCCCCAGCTCCGACACGACGGCTCGCCCCATGCTGACGGTGCGCGACACCCACTTGGGGCCCGGCATCGACGCGATTGCCCCGTACGCGAACATGCGCGACGCCCACCCCTGGCAGGCCCAGCGTTTCGCCGAGTACCGCAACACAGGGCCGGGCGCGGCCGTCACGATCCCGGAGAACCGACCCCAACTCGGCTTCGGCGAGGCCGCGCTCGCTACACGCGCCGCCTATCTGACGGACTGGACACCGCCGGGAGAGGACGGCCGCTGAGCCACAGCCACATCGCCGCTCCGGCGAACTGGAACACCGCGATGCCCAGCATCAGCCCCTCCGCGCCGAGCCGTCCCGCGAACACCCCGGTCAGGGCCGCGCCGCCCGCCGACGCGCCGATCTTCAGGCTGCCGCCGGTGGTGTTGACCTGGCCGAGCCGGTCCGGGGGCGACTCGCGCTGGCGGAGCATCAGTGTCGCGGCGAAGAGCGGGCCCTCGGCCAGGCCCGCCGCCACGCAGACACCCCACGCCCAGGGCAGCGACGGCACCACCGCAAGCGCGGCGACGGCCGTACCGAACCCCAAAAGCCCTGCGACCACGACCCGTTCGGAGCGGCCGGGCGTCAGCCACCGCGACGAGAAGAGCGCTCCCACGAGCGATCCCAGCGCGAAGCAGGCCAGCAGCTGACCGCCCGCCGCGGAGCCCGCGCCGATGTGCCGGCCGAGCAGGACCGCCGCCACCGCGAATCCGCCGTATCCGAACCAGGCGAACATCGTCGACACGGTCAGGGCCCGCAGCACCCGGTTGGTTCCAAGCACCGAGAGCCCGCCCGCCACGATCTCGGCGCCTGTCCGCGTCCGCTCCGGCCGGGCCTCCGGGGGCGGAATCCGCAGCAGGGGAAGGAAGAGAAGTCCGAGCACGGCGGCGGCCACGGTCACGACGCCGGTGTGCGCTCCGCCCGCCAGGGCGGCGACCATCGCGGCCAGGCCCGGCCCGGCGATGGCCGCGATGTTGTAGCTCGACGCCTCGAGGCCGTACGCCCGCGAGAGGCGTTCGGCAGGTACGAACCGCGGCAGCAGACTGGTCAGGGCCGCCACGACCGGCTCGACGCAGCCGACCACGGCGGCCACCATCAACACGAGCACCAGCGGCGAGCGCCCCGCCGACAGCATGAGCAGGGCGATCGCGGCGGCGTAGCCGCACGCCAGCGCGATCACCAGGCGGCGCGGCCGGTCGGTCCCATCGAGCGCGTGCCCGATGACCGGCCCGCTCAGCACGTACGGAAGCGTCATCGCGGTCTGGACGAATCCGGCGCTCGCCGCGTCGCCGGTACGCGCCTGGACGGTCAGCACCAAGGTGGTGGCGGCCCCCTCGGCGGACACCCTGAGCAGTGTGGCGGCCGTCAGGTGCGGGCGCAGCAACCAGGTCCCCCTATGCGTTCGTGCATTGACCACCCAACTCAATCACCCGCCGCGACTGTCAGGAAGATGTTCCCGCGAGAAGCCACCCGCGACCGGCCGGTCACGGGTGGCCCGAGCCCTGCGCCTACGGGTAACTGATGTCCGATGCGCTGTACTTGCAGTACGTCCCGTCAGGGCCGCTGCCCGTCTCCTCGGGCTCGTCGCCCGAGTTGTTGCCCGTGAAGCGGATACAGGGCTTGATCTTCTTGTCGCCGTCGCCGTGGATGCGGATCTTCCGCAGGGTCGCGGTGTCGCCGTAGTTGGTGTTGATGCCGACCAGGGACGTGCCGGGCGCGGTCACGTCCACGTCGTTGATGGTGATCGTGCGCTTGTACTGCTTGGAGCAGTTGCCACAGGAGCGGACCAGCTTGCCGAAGTCCGAGACCTGGAATCCGCTGATGTTCAGCGTGCCCGCGCCGTTGAACTGGAGGACCTTGTCGTCGGCCTTCCGCGCGCCGCCTCCGGTGACGGTGTACGTCGAGCCGGTGGAGGTGCCCTTGAAGGTGGCCGCGTCCTCGCCGACGTCCTCCCACCACACGTTCTGGATGGTGCAGCTGCCCGAGCAGTGCACACCGTCGGCGGCCGGCTTGCCGAGCACGACGTTCTTCAGGACCGCGCCGTCCTTCAGCTTGAAGACCGGGTCCTGGCCCTCTTCCTGGCCGTCGCCGCCGAGGTCTCCGCTGCCGTGGAAGCGCCGGAGTCCGCCGTCGTAGGTGCCGGACACCTCGATGGTCTTGGTGACGGGCGTGTCGCCGGTGGGGGTCGGCCACTCGGCGGCGGTGGTCGCCGCTCCTGCCGGGGAGAGCAGCACGTTGGCGCCGATGGTGGCGCCGGTCAGCAGGAGCGCGCCGCCGGCCGCGCCGACGACGCGGCGTCGGGTGAGGCGGCGCTTGCGGCTCTTGCGGCTCTTGCGGCTCTTGCGCGGTTCGGCTTGTTGCGTGGTCATGGGGACCGCTCTTTCGCTGGGGGGATGACCTTGCGTCTGCTGGTCTCCGCCCGCGTGCGGAAGGTTGCCGGGGTGCGGGAGATTTCCGCGGGGCCCTATGAAGTGCGGGCGAAGTCACCGCGCACCGCCGCCAGTTGGCCCGAAGCGGTCGCCTCGGCCTCCGCCGCGTACGTGTCCTCGCCCGCGTCCCTGCCGCCTTCGGCATGGTTGTACTGGCCCGCGAAGACGTGCTCACCCGCCGGTACGGTCCGGCCCGCCCGCAGCGTCCAGCGGTAGACCAGCTCACCGCCCTGCTCTCGTACGGAGACGGTGAAGTCGTCGGCGGGCAGAGAGCGCCAGTTGCCCGTCTCGGCGACTCCGCCGGTCTGCGCGATCCGTAGTTCGACGGTGAGCGCGGTGAGCGGTCTGCCGGTCTTGAAGGTGAGGGTGCTCTGCGCCCAGAAGTCGTTGCTCTGGGGGTCGACGGAGCCGTCACTCCAGAGGTAGCCGTCCTCGATGCTCCTGGCGTCCGGGGCCACGCGCCGTGGGGCGGGCGGGGGGCCGGACTTCTTGGGCGGCCGGTTCGCGTCCTGGCCCTTGTCCCTGTCCGGCGTGCCCTTCGTGGTCCTGTCCGACGGTTTCGCGGGCTCGGCCGGTGAGCTGGGCCCGGCGTTCTCGTCGTCCGGTGCGGATGCGGAGGGGCTCGGCCCGGACGGGGAGTCGGGGGCGGCAGGCGTGCCCACGGTGCGGGGCGGTGGCTTCTCGCCCTGGACGACGGAGGCGACGGCGTATCCGCCGAGCGCGAGGACCCCGGCCACGGCGGCCGTCGCGCCGGCGATCCGCAGCCAGGGGGCGGGCCGCGGCAACCTGCCGCGGGACGAGGCACCGAGGTCGACGCCGTCGTGCCCCATGCCGCGCTCGACCCGGGCGAGCATCCGCTCCCTGTCGGGCCGGTGCTCGGCCGCGGCATCGCGCAGCTGCTCGCGTACGTCGTCCATCACTGCCTCCCTCCCACGAGTTGCGACGCGGCACGGTCGCCCAGGAGCCGTTGCAGCTCCGCCATTCCCTTGGACGTCTGGCTCTTCACCGTACCGACCGATATGCCGAGGGTGAGCGCGGTGTCCTTCTCCGACAGATCGAAGGCGTGCCGCAGGACCACACAGGCCCGCTTCCGGAACGGCAGCGTACGCAACGCCTCCTGGACGTCGACGACCGCCGGTACGTCGGGATCTTCCACGCTCTCCGGGCGCTGCCCCCAGAACAGGGCCACGCGGCGGCGCTCGCGGACGGCGCTGCGGATGCGGCTGCGCGCCATGTTGGCGACGACGCCCCGGGCGTACGCGGCAGGGTGGTCGGCAGCCCTGACCCGGTCCCAGCGGTTCCAGAGCGCGACCAGGGCGTCCGCCGCCAGATCGTCCGCGGCGTCCTTCTCGCCGGTCAACATGTGGGCGAGGCGGGCGAGTTCGGCGTAATGCCGCTCGAAGAAGTCATGGAACTCCGCGGCGGCTGCGTCATCGACGGCTGTCCCCACAGATGACCTCGTTTCTGTGCTCGCGCGGCTCGCACACGCCAGGTGACCCCCGTGCCGCCGAAGCGCGGTGCGCGAGCATAGCAACGTCTGTGCGAGACATCGAACAACGTACGGAATCCCAGTCGGAGGCGAACGGCAACCTTCCGCGCGCCCCGCGGCGACTCAGCCGCGTAACTGTCCCTCTCCTCGTTCCTCTCCCCGCAGGAGCCCCCATGGCCGAGCACCCGTACACCGAACTCCACCGCCGAAGGGGCCGAAGAGCACGGCGGGCTCGCGGACGGGTTCTGGGCACCGCCTACGTCGCGGGCGCCATCGCCGCCGGTGGGCTCTTCGCCCTGTCGTCGGCCTCGGCCGCGGCGACCGCCCGGCAGGCCGAGGCGCTCGACCGGGGCGTGGTCAGCGTGCACACCGATGCCGGGAATCTGGTCAGCTGGCGCTGGCTCGGCACCGATGACGACGACGTGGCCTTCAACGTCTACCGAGGGGGTACGAAGGTCAACTCCTCCCCGGTCACCGGCTGGTGTGGCGGACGGCGGACAACAAGGCCCTGCGCATCTACTCGACCCCGCACGCGACGAACACGAAGATCACCACGCTGCTCCACGACACCCAGTACCGCACGGCACTCGCCTGGCAGAACGCGGCCTACAACCAGCCACCGCACCCGAGCTTCTCCATCGGCTCCGGCATGGCGAAGGCACCGCGCCCGGTGGTGTCCACTCCCTGAGCCGGGCGCCCACCCCGTATAACAGAATGTCCGTCACCTCGCGCCACCGTCGCGAGGTCCGTGACCGCGAGGAATGGCGCCTGTGATGCTGATCGCCCTGTACCTTCCCGGAGCTGGTGCTCTCCCGCGATGGGCACAGATCACAGTCGGCATCGTGGTCCTGGGTCTGATCGCAGCCCGCCTCTGGCTGCACTTCCGCAGACGGCGGTAGAGACCGCTTCACCAGCTCCTGTTGGCGCCTGTCATTTCGGGGTTGCTCGTTCCCGTCCCATTTCCGTTGCCACAGCGCGACGTTCACCGTTTCCGCTTTGGGCGTGGGCTCTCCTGTGGTTGCGTGCTGTGTGGCTTTCGCTCTTGAGGGACGTGTGTGATGACTGGTCTGTGTCTGGATGCTGCTCGCCGGGTATGTGAGGCGGCGGCGGGTGGTTCGTTGCCAGGGGGTTCGTCGGTGGTGGAGGTGGAGGCGCGAGGTGTTCCGGCCGTGCTTGCGGTGCGGGTGAACGCCGCGGAGGTGGAGCGCCGGGTCCGGGAGGGTGTGGGCCCGCTGCTGGATTTGACGGTGTTGAGCGGGCTGTTGCAGTTGCCGACTGGACTACCGGTGCCGGCGGAGTCGTTGACGTCGAAGGAGCGGTGGCGGCTAAGGCATTGTCCCAAGAACGCGGTGGAGCGGAGTGGCGGACAGTTGGTGCGCCGTCTGGTGTCGCCGCTGGAGGTGGACTTAGCGGTCTCGAGGACGCGGCGGCCGGGTCGGCAAGCGCTGCTGCGGGCGGGCCGCTTCGGGCCCTTCGCCGCATCTGCGGTGTGGCTGGACGGTCCGGCCACCGGGGCAGAGCTGATGGTGATCGAGGCCGGCGTCTACGGTCTGGGGGTGGTACGCCAGTCTGGCAGTGAGGCATCGGAGTTGCTGGTGGCGCCTCGGTCGTCGCGGCGCTTTACACATACGGCTGCTGGCTGGCTGTTCCATGAGCAGGTGTACGAGCGGCTGCTCGCGTCTAGTCGGGGTCTCCTGCCCACACCCTGAGCCAGCGCGGCGTTTCGAGGGCTCCGGGAGCGGCGAGCTGCTCGCGGAGTTCTTGGTGAGCGTTGCGGGCGTCTTGGCAGAGCCGCTGCCATGCTGATCGCCGCGCCGCTCCGGGTTCGGCGTACTGCAGGTCGTCGGCCCAGGGCAGCCAGGTCGCGATGTTGTGCCGGTTGGCTTCCGCCTGGTCGCCGGGGTTGTGGTCGAACCGGAGCAGACTTTCGCCTGCGCAGACGGTGCACTGGCACAGCGGCTCCGGCATCTTGCCGTAGAGCTCTCGGAGCGTGTCGGTCCTGTAGTAGTCCATGAGCTGCGGGTGCAGCACCATCGTCGTGGCGGTGCTCTTCCTGGGCCGGGGCGGCGGTGCGCTGCCCGGCTTTCGGACGTGCCGCATCGCGGTCTGCATGCCGATCGCGGTGAAAAGCGCGCCGTGCGCGTAAACGTCGAGGCCGGCGAGGTCGGTGCGGATGAGGGCGACCCGGTCGAGGCTGCCGACCAAGTTGCGCAGCGCGGTGATGGTGCCCTTGACTGCGAGCGGGTTACGGGCGGCCCCGAGAGCGATGGCTTTGATGTGGTGGACGTCGGCGAGTTCGGTGATGAGGTGGTCGAGATCGCCGGGTTCGCGTAGCCATTGCTGGTCGAGTGGCAGGGTGAGTATGGCCTGCTGTGGGTCGAGGTCGCGGACAGCCCGGACTGCGGCGGCTATCGCGCGGCGGTCTCCGCCGCGGATGTAGCGGGTCGGGGTGAGGCCGGCCACGGTGCCGTTGTGGAGCTGGAGCTGCTGGTGGTGGCGGAGTTCGTCGGCCTCGGTGTCTTCGAACAGGCTGTGTTGGCCGTGGCGGATGTGGCTCTCGAGCTGGAAGGGCTGGTCGGCGGTGGCGAAGTCGCCGTAGCTGTCGGGGTCGACGAGCTGGAGCCGGTGGCGGCCGCCTTGCCGGTGGTGAGTACCTGCGGCCGGTAGGGCGTCGGCGCCGCAGAGGATGATTCCGTCGTGCTCAGCGGTTGAGGCTGTGTGGCTGGTGCCGTCTCTAGTGCCGGCCCTGGTGTGCACAAGGATCGTGTCCTGCAGCAGTTTCCATGCGGGTTCTGTTCGGCGTAAGTGATCGCCTGACTGTTCTGTCATCCGCCCCTCCCCGATTACCGATCGCGAGCTCCCCATTTCAAAGAGTGCAAGCTGCAGCTAGGGGCAGCAAGAGGGCGTTCGCGACGAGATCGGGGCGTGGGCCACGAGTCCGCTCGACGTGTGCAACGGACCGCGGAGGTCGGTGGGCTGCGAGCGCCGCTACCCGTTGGGCGAAGGTCGCGGGGGCGGTGGTCGCCTTCGCGACGTCGAGGTAGATCCTGAAGACTCGTCAGCCTCTCGACCCAGCTGTCACCCCTTCCCCGGACCAGGCCCCGAGCTCCCCCGCACGGTCAACTCCGGTGCGAGCAAGGCGACTTCATCCACGCCCCGCCCCCGCAGCTTGGCGACGACGCGTTCCACCGCCTGTCGGCCCATCTCCTGGGCGGGGATGGCGACGGAGGTGAGCCGCACCGAGGCCTGGGTGGCGACCTGGTCGGGGCAGATGGCGATGACGGATACGTCTTCCGGTATGGCGCGGCCCTGCTGACGCAGGAGGCTCAGGAGCGGCTCCACCGCCGACTCGTTCTGTACGACGAACCCCGTGGTGCCGGGGCGTTCGTCGAAGATCCGGGCCAGGGTCGCGGCGAGCGCGTCGTACGTCCCCTCGCAGGGTCGGTGCAGCACCAGCACGCCGAGCTGCCCGGCCCGCGTGCGCAGCCCGTCCAGGGTGCGCTCCGCGAAGCCGGTGTGCCGCTCGTACACGGCGGGCGCCTCGCCGATCACGGCGATCTCCCGGTGGCCGAGACCGAAGAGGTGCTCCACGCACTGGGCGCCGGTCGCCACGAAGTCGAGGTCGACGCAGGTCAGGCCCGTGGGGTCGGCGGGGAGGCCGATGAGGACGGCGGGCCGGTCGGTCTCGCGGATCAGGGGGAGCCGCTCGTCGTGGAGCTCCACGTCCATCAGGATCATCGCGTCGGCGAGCGCGCTGCCCTCGATGCGGCGGACCGCCTCGGGGCCCTCCTCGCCGGTCAGGAGCAGCACGTCGTACCCGTGGGTGCGTGCGGTGGTGGCGACGGCGATGGCTATCTCCATCATCACCGGCACGTACATGTCGGTGCGCAGCGGCACCATCAGCGCGATGATGTTGGACCGGCTGCTCGCCAGGGCGCGGGCGCCGGCGTTCGGGTGGTAGCCGAGCTCCCGGATGGACCGTTCGACGCGGTCCTTGGTGGAGGCGGAGATGGACCGCTTGCCGCTGAGTACGTAACTCACCGTGCTGGCCGAGACTCCGGCGTGGTGGGCTACCTCGGCGAGGGTGACCATTCAACTCTCCTAGAGGGGCATGGACGGGTCGGGCGGCGGGTGCGAAGCGCTTCGACTCGGGGCCGTCTTGACCTTAGATCGGCCCCCGTGCACTGTCCATAGTTCTGTCGAAGCGCTTCGACTCGCCTTGTCACCCTGGAGAGTTGTCATCCCCGTACACGATGCCACGGCCGTTCGTGGACACGTACACCCGCCCGAAGATCCGGGGATCGCCGGTGATGGCCGCTCCGGTCCAGCCCCACTGGTGGGCGTCGTCGTTGACACGCACCCAGCTCTTCCCGACGTCGGTGGAGCGGAAGATGCCGCGCACCCCGTCGACCTTCGCGCTGGTGTAGAGCGTCTGGTGGTCTGAGCCCGGCGCGGCCTTGCCGAAGCCGATCGTGTCGGCCTCCTCGACGCCCTGGACACGGGTGAAGCTCCCACCGGAGTCCGTCGAGTGCCACAGGCCGTACGTCCCGCCGGCCTTGCCGCCCGCGAGCCAGATGTCGCCCTTGGAGCCGGGTACGGCCTGGAAGCGCACCGCGCCCTCGGCAGGAAGGCCGGTGGCCGTCTTCGCGGTGAAGGCCGCCCCACCGTCCGTACTGACGTAGAACGTCCCGGACTTGAAGCCGTAGAACGTCTTCGGGTCGGCCCGGTCGGACTCGACGACCGCGCCCTGCGGGATGCCGGTGGACGCGGTCCACGACGCGCCCGCGTCACCACTGGTGTGCACGCCCGTGCCGTCCGGGCTCCACACGAAGCGGCTGCCGTCGGCGGACGCGGCGACCGTGCCGCCGCCGGATACCCCCGAAGGCTCTTTGCCCGCCCACCAGTTGGCGCCGTTGTCCCCGGAGAAGGCGATGCGCGGCCCGCTGTCGAGCCGGCCGACGCGCACCACCGTGTCCGGGGCGGACTCGGCGTAGTCGAGGCTGATCGTGGTGGTGAAGTTGGGCGCGGTGTACATCAGGGGCGGCACCTTGGTGACGTCCGTGTGCCGGAAGCCGCCGATGTCGCCGAGCGCACTGAGCAGCGGCGCTCCGGATGCCGGTGTGGCCAGGTCGTGGACCGCGGTCTCCTCCAGGCCCTTCACCATCGGGGTGACAGTGAACTTGCCTCCGCTGTCCCACTGTTGGAGGTTCCTGGTGCCGTGGACGGTGGCCCCGGTGCCATACATCATCCGGTCGGAGTCGAAGGGGTCGATCTCCAGGGCCTCGGTCATCCAGCCGAGCTTCGGGCTCTGTTCGGGCGGCGCCGGGTTCGCGCCCCACGACAGCCAGGGCACGGACGAGATGTCCATGGTGTAGCGGTTGGTGCGCTCGGGGTAGGCGGCGTAGTTCCAGGCTCCTGTCCAGCTGCCGCCGCTGTCGGTGGAGCGGAAGATCTGGGTGTCCGGGAACCACGAGCTGTAGCCGGTGACCATCACGGTGCCCGGCCGCTGCCGGTCGATGCTCAGTCCGCTGTAGCCGTAGTACGTGTCGGCGTCGGTGGCGGGGCTGATGTTCTTCCACTCGCCGGTGCGGGTGGCGTACCGCCACACCTGCCCCTTGGAGCCGTCGTAGGGGCCGCCCTTGTCGCTGTAGGCGAGGTAGAGGTAGCCGTTCTCCGCGTCGAGCACGCCCTTGTGGGCGAGGTGTCCGGTGGGCTGGCCCGCGAGCCGGGACCAGGTGACGCCTGCGTCCGTCGAGCGGTAGACGGCGTTGCTCTTGTCGGCGACGCCGACGTAGACGGTCTTGGTGCGGTTGCCCGAGGTGCCCGTCGACTCGTCGAAGGCGACCCAGGCGATGCCCTGGTTGTCGGAGGCGTAGCCGGTCGAATCGCCCGGATCCTGCTGGTAGTTGCCGGGGTTCGGGAACGCTGCCACCTTCGACCAGGTGGCTCCGGAGTCGGTGGAGCGCCACAGGCCGTGGCCGCTCGGCGCACCGAGGTACAGGACCCGGTTGTCGTGCGGGTCGACGGCGAGGCGTTCGCCCATCCCGCGGCCCGGCATGTTGCCGCCGAGCTTGAAGGGCAGGTCGGCCTTCTCCCAGGTCTCGCCCCGGTCGGCCGAGCGCATGACGGCGCCCTTTCCGGGGTCCCAGTCGTTGGTGTACGTGCCGACGGCCGCGTACACGTTGTCCGGTTCGACGGCATCTGACGCGATGCTGACGACCCCGGTGTGGCCCCAGTCGTCCCAGCCGACCGAGTCGAGCAGCGGGGTCCAGGTCTGCGAGGACTCCTGCCAGCGGTACGCGCCGCCGATGTCGGTGCGCGCGTACGCGAGGTTCTTCTCCGTCCGGTTGAAGACGATGCCGGGTACGAAGCCACCGCCGTCGATACGGACGTTCTTCCAGGTGTAGGCGGCCGCTGTCCTCTCCCTGGCGTCCTCAGCCCCGGAGGACGGGGCGCCCACGAGCAGCAGACCCGGCATCAGGCAGAGGGCGGCGAGCAGTCTCCGGCCGCGCGTCGCGGCGGCGATCACCGCGACCCCGGCCCCGGTTCGAGGAGCTCCGCGTACGCGCCCATGGCGAGCGCGATGTCGGCCTGCGCCCAGAAGCGGTGGTAGGTGAACTGCGGCGCCGCACCTCCGGCCAGATAGGCCTCGACCTTCGGCCAGTCCGGGTCGTCGCGGTAGAAGGAGCGGATGGAGGTGAAGTCCGATCCGGAGTTGATGGAGTCGCCGTTCGGCATGGTGCCGGTCCAGCCGTTCGGGACGTACACCCCGTCGTCGAACCGGTTGTAGTCGGCGCGCGTCTCGGGCACGGCGATGCCCAGGGGGTCCTGGTGGTGCTTCCACATGCCGTCCAGGAGCGCCTTGGCCGTGGTGGCGGCCTGGGTGTGGTGGGTGGCGGCGGCGTAGTACGTGAGGGTCTTGGCGTAGGCGGCGGCCACACCCACGTCGTTCGTGCGGTCGACGACCGTGACGTGAAGTCCCGTGTTGGCGCCGGGGTTTGACGGGACCCAGGGGTAGCCGTTCCTGCCGCCGTGCTCGAACTCGTCGCGGGTGGGGTGCGGGACGGTCTCCCAGACCGACTCCTGGGGGCCGCGCTGGAAGGTGTTGATGTGGACGGGGCCCGCGGCGTCGCCGCCGTAGCCGTAGACGTTGTCGACGTCCTGGAGCCAGTGCATGCCGTAGATGTCGTCGCTGCCGTAGGCGCTCTTCAGCTCGGCGGCGATCGGGTCGGCGCCGGCCTGGACGGCGGGGTCGAGCCGGGCGGGGTACTGGGACGGCTGGTCGTGTTCGGGGGCGTACGTGGCTGGTTTCGCGTCATTGTAGAAACTGTTCGTCGGCTGGTCGGCGTGGGTCGGGATCATGAATTTCTCCATGGCTTCCCAGGCCGAGTTGAAACGTGTCCAGTCGCCGCTGACCTTGCCGTACATGGCCTGCAGCCAGAGAAGATAGCTGTATGCCTCGGATGTCGTCTCGTGCCCGTGGTCCGGGGCTTCGACAATGAGGGTTTCGACGGAGTGGTAGGGAATACCGTCCGGCGAGAAATAGCCGTTCGCGGAATCGGTGATCTTCGCGTACAGGTCGAGGAAGCGTTGTTCGTACTCGGTGGCGGATGACGCGGCCTGGGCGGTTTGACCTGCAGGGTTGAGCGCCACGATGGCGGGAGCCAGTGCGGCTCCGGCACCCAGGGCCAGTAAGTTGCGACGGCTTATTTCCGGTCTGTAGGGGCCGGAGCGGGGGGAACGGGGGAATGCGGACATGCGGAGATGTCTCCTGACGACTCGATGGGGATGGGCTCCGGTCGGGGAGCCGGGGAACCAGTGGGAGCATCAGCGGAAGCGCCAGTGGGAGCACGAGTGGGAGCGCTCCCAAAATTCAGCTGGACGAGCTCGCTGTCAAGAGCCCGCACAGGAAAGGGAGTTGTCGAATGAATTCGACAGCGACGATCCGGAGATTCTGAGAAACCCGCCAACCTTTCTGTTCTCGGCGGCGACTTCCTGCTAGCTTCCACGGCACCAGTGGGAGCGATTCCGGTTCAATCCGAGGAGTCGCTCATGCCCCGCCCCCCGCGTCTGCTCCGCACCCTGCGCTTGCCCCGCCCCCCGCGTCTGCTCCACCCTCCGCGTCTGCCGCGCGCCTTTGCCGTGCCGGCGGTCGCCGTCCTCATCGCCGCCGGATTCGCGATGCCCTCCGCCGTGCCGACGGCGGGCGCGGCACCCGCCGCGACGGCGCCACCGCCCGTGCTGCACGCCGAGGGCAACCGGCTCGTCGACGCCGAAGGCGCCGCGCACCGGCTGCTCGGAGTCAACCGCTCCGGTGGCGAGTTCGCGTGCGTCCAGGGCTACGGCATCTTCGACGGACCCGTCGACGACGCCGCCATCCGAGCCATCGCCGACTGGAAGGCCAACACCGTACGCATCCCGCTCAACGAGGAGTGCTGGCTGGGAACCGACAACATCGACCCGCGGTACGCGGGTGCCAACTACACATCCGCCATCGAGACGTTGGTCCGGCGCGTCCAGGACCACGGCATGACCCCGATCGTCGAACTGCACTGGTCCCACGGCCAGTACACCGGCAACTCGGCGGGATGCTCGGACGTGCACGCGAGCTGCCAGAAGCCGATGCCGAACGCGCGGTACACCCCGGCGTTCTGGACTTCCGTCGCCGACACCTTCAAGGACGATCCGGCCGTCGTCCTCGACCTCTTCAACGAGCCATACCCGGACCGCGCGACGCCTACCGCCGAGCAGGCCTGGGACTGCTGGCGGGACGGCGGCACCTGCCCCGGCATCGACTACGAGGTCGCCGGCATGCAGGACCTGCTCGACGCGGTCCGCGGCACGGGCGCCGAGAACCTCGTGCTCGCGGCCGGCATCGCGTACTCGAACGATCTCAGCGGCTGGCTCGAGCACGCGCCGACGGACCCGGCGGGCAATCTCGCCGCGGCCTGGCACGTCTACAACTTCAACTCGTGTTCCAACGAAAGCTGTTGGGACGCGCAGCTCGCGCCGGTCGCAGCCCAGGTGCCCCTGGTTGCGGGCGAGATCGGCGAGAACACCTGCTCCCACGGCTTCATCGACTCCGTCATGGAGTGGCTCGACGCCTATCAGGCCTCGTATCTCGGCTGGACCTGGAACACCTGGAACTGCTCGTCGGGGCCCGCACTGATCAGCTCCTACGACGGCACGCCCACCGCGTTCGGCGCGGGCCTTCGCGACCATCTGGCCGCGCTCGACACCTGATTCATCCATCCCCGACCGAAGGGACCACCCCCGCCATGAGCCGTACAACCACCCGGCACCGCAGATCCCGCACCCTCTTCCTCGCCGCACTCGCCACCGTCCTGGCCAC
This sequence comes from Streptomyces sp. NPDC033180, assembly GCF_055577645.1. NCBI lineage: Bacteria > Bacillati > Actinomycetota > Actinomycetes > Kitasatosporales > Streptomycetaceae > Streptomyces > Streptomyces sp. NPDC033180. Next base: position 800,116 of record NZ_JBVIPU010000002.1, read on the forward strand.
CACCGGCGGCACCGCGCTCGCCGTGAGCGGCAGCGACAGCGGCACCGGCGCGACCCGGGCAGCCGCCGCCCGCGTCGACAATCCGTACGCGGGCGCCAAGCCCTATGTGAACCCCGAGTGGTCGGCGAAGGCCGCTGCCGAGCCGGGCGGTAGCGCCATAGCGAACCAGCCCACCGGCGTGTGGCTCGACCGGATCGCCGCGATCGAGGGCGCGGGTGACGCGATGGGCCTGCGCGACCACCTGGACGAAGCGCTCCAACAGGGCGCGGGAGTCATCCAGTTGGTTATCTACAACCTGCCGGGCCGGGACTGTGCCGCGCTCGCATCGAACGGCGAGCTCGGCCCCACCGAGATCGGCAGGTACCAGACCGACTACATCGACCCGATAGCGGCGATCCTCGCCGACTCCAAGTACGCGAACCTGCGCATCGTCACGACCGTCGAGATCGACTCGCTGCCCAACCTCGTCACCAACACCGGTGGCCGCCCCACCGCGACGCCCGAGTGCGACGTGATGAAGGCCAACGGGAATTACGTGAAGGGTGTCGGGTACGCGCTGCGCAAACTCGGCGCCGTGCCGAACGTCTACAACTACGTCGACGCGGGCCACCACGGCTGGATCGGCTGGGACGACAACTTCGCCGCGTCCGCCCAGGTCATGCACCAGGCGGCGACCGCCGACGGTGGCAGCGTCGACAACGTGCACGGCTTCATCACCAACACCGCCAACTACAGTGCCCTGAAGGAGAACAACTTCAAGATCGGCGACACCGTCAACGGCCGGTCGGTCCGCGAGTCCAAGTGGGTCGACTGGAACCGCTCCGTAGACGAACTCTCCTTCGCCCAGTCGTTCCGCAACCAGCTCGTCTCCACCGGCTTCCGGTCCGACATCGGCATGCTGATCGACACCTCCCGCAACGGCTGGGGCGGCTCCGCCCGGCCCGCGGGCCCCGGACCCACCACGGACGTCAACACCTATGTGGAGGGCGGGCGTTACGACCGGCGCATCCACATCGGCAACTGGTGCAACCAGTCGGGTGCGGGCCTCGGTGAACGCCCGACGACGGCGCCGGAGGCCGGCATCGACGCCTACGTGTGGATCAAGCCGCCGGGCGAGTCCGACGGGTCGAGCAAGGAAATCCCGAACGACGAGGGCAAGGGCTTCGACCGCATGTGTGACCCGACCTACGAGGGCAATCCCCGCAACGGCTTCAACCGCTCCGGCGCGCTGCCCGACGCGCCGATCTCCGGGAAGTGGTTCTCGGCGCAGTTCCAGCAGCTCCTGAAGAACGCGTATCCCTCGCTGTAAGCGCCGCCGGTTCGCCACCCGCGGGTTCGCGTGGCTGTTCGCGCAGCTCCCCGCGCCCCGCCGGGGTGCCACCGCGCACCGGTAGCGACCAGGACGTGGACCCGGGCACTCGATGCCCGGGTCCAACCGCGCTCCCGTTCGTGCAAGTTGACCGAGCTCGGCCTCCCCCCAGGAAAGGACCCGCGGCCAGTAGCGCTGCCCGCCCTGGTCCGCGTCGCCGGAACCCCGAGGGGCCCCTCAGGCCGCCGTTAGCGCCGCCAGGGCGCGGTCCATCGCGGCGTTGAAATCTTCCGGCGTCAGCGGCAGCCGGGACTTGACGTCCCGACTCCACTGGTCGGCGAGGACCTCGGCGGAGCCCGCCTCGACACCGCCGAGCGCCGCGTCGGCCAGGTCCGACGGCGCGATCTTGTCCACGGGCCAGCCCGCGGCCATGTCGGTGTCGGCCAGGCCGAGGTGCACCGCTGTCACGAGCGTGCCCTGCTCGGCGAGCTCCAGGCGGACGCCGTTGGTCATGGCCCAGGCGGCGGCCTTGGTCAGGTGGTAGGCATTGGCGCCCTTGCCCCCGAACCACGACATGGCGGAGAGCACGTTGACGATCGCGCCCCCGCCGTTCCTGGCGAGCGCCGGCGCGAACTCCCGGATCATTCCCAGGTGGCCGAACACGTTGGTCTCCAGCTCGTGCCGCACCGCGTTCAGCGAACCGGTCACCAGGTCGGTCCCCGTCTGGATCCCCGCGTTGTTGATGAGCAGCGAGACGTCCGGGGCGGCCTCGGCGGCGGCCCTCACGGATGCGGGATCGGCGATGTCGAGGGGCAGCACCTCGACCCCGGGCAGGTCCACGGTCTCCGGTCGGCGGGCCGTCGCGTAGACCTTGCGGGCGCCTCGTTCGAGCAGGCGCTGGGCGAAGGCGCGGCCCAGGCCGCGGTTGGCTCCGGTGACAAGGGCAACTGAGTTGTTGATGTCCATGCCCGGTACGCTAGGACCTGACGTTGACGTCAGAGGCAAGTGCTGGTCGTCAGGGCCGGGTGAGAGGAAGCACCATGACCGTCACAGAGGCCGCGGCCGGGCGGCTGATCCGCATCGGCGAGGTGGCACGGGGTGCGGGCGTCTCGGTGCGCGCCGTGCGCTACTACGAGCAGCAGGGGATGCTCATCGCGGAGCGCAGCCCATCCGGCCAGCGCCTCTACCGACAGGACGCCATCCCCCTGGTCCGCTTCTTCCAGCAGATGTTCGCCGCCGGCCTGACCAGCCGAAGGATCACGGAACTCCTTCCGTGCTGGGACTCCGGGCACACCGACGCCGAGCAACGAGCCATGCTGCACGCCGAGCGCGACCGCATCCAGGCCAAGGTCGACGACCTGCAGGCCGCCCTGGACCGCCTCGACGAGGTCATCGCGATCACGGCCACGCACCCGTAGGCACAGTCGGCACCCGTAGGCACAGTCGGTCGGACGTCGCACCAGCGATCAACGGCGGGAGTATTTGTGCCGCACGCGAGCTCCGTTGGCGAGCACAGGGCCGCCAGAGCCGAAGCTGGCAAACCTCAGTCGTCACACCCGTATCGAGCTCGGCGTTTCAGCCAATTCCCGTCGCAACGCGAGGCCCGAATCACTGAGCTCCCGCGTTCGGAGCCCCGAGGATTCCTGGGTCGAGGGACGACTGGAATCGAGCACGTTCGATTCCCTTGAAGCGTCGTTATGCCGTGCACCGCCGAGCCATCCAGGTGCGGCACGGAACTCTCAGGAGGGATGCAGGTGACTGTGACTGACGCCTCGACCGCTGACAAGGAAGCGCCGCCCCCTCCTCCGCCTGCGGAAATCCGCTACAGCGGCGAATACTCCGTCAACCCGCTCGGCAACGTGTCGTTCACTCTTATGTGCGCCCGCCTGCCGTCCGTGCTGCGCCGCATCTGCCAGATGGCGTGGCAGCTCGATCGCACAGCCGTACTCCTCCTGGTGACCTGCCAACTCGTCACCGGTATCGCCGCCGCTGTCGGCCTGGTGGCGACCGCCCGCGCCATGCGCCCCATCCTCGGCACTGGCACGGTGGTTGACCGTATTCATCAGGCGCTGCCCGCACTGCTCGTCGTGGCCGGTGCGGCGGCACTCGGGCGGCTCTGCAGTGCGCTCGCCTCGTACGCAGGCCGCCGCCTTACCCCGCCACTGACGACCTACGCAGACACCTCGCTGGTCGAAGCGGTGTGCCGAGTCGAAGCCGCCGCCTACGCCCAGGACGGCTTCGCCGACCGGCAGGAAGCCGCCGAGATGGGCGTCACCCGCACGCACGTGATGGTGACCGACGCACAGCGATTCATGGCAGCTCTCATCACCATGGTGGCAGCGAGCGGAGTCCTGTCCGTGCTGCACTGGGCGATGTTGCCCCTGCTCCTCCTCGCGGTGCTGCCCGCCGGAGTCGGAGCGGTTCTCACCGCTCGAGTCGACTACGAGATGCACTACGCGAACGTGTCGGACCGCAACGTGCGCCACATGATGCGCTGGTGGGCCACCACGCCCAAGCACGGCGACGAGGTCCGCGCCAACGGCATGACGGGCTACTTGCTGTTCTGGTACGGCTCGCTGTCCGAGCGAATCGACCGCCGCCTTCTTGCCGTGGCCCCACGGACCTTGCGCATCACCCTGCTGTCCGCGACGGCCGGCGGCGCCTTCCTGCTCTTGACCTGGGCCGCCCTGGCCTGGCTGGCCACCACCGGCCGTATCGAACTCGCCGTGGCCGCAACCGCCGTCATCGCCGTGCAGACCACGCTGGCCGCGCTCTCCCAGGTCGTCATCAACGGGGCCGCTCTGTTCCACACCAGCCTCTATCTCACCGACATGCAGGCGTTCCTCGACGACGCCGCCGAGCGGGCCCCACACCGCGGCGATCTGCCCGCGACCACGACCGTCGAAGAGGTCCGGATGGACAACGTGGTCTACCAGTACCCCGGCAAGGACCGCCCGGCCGTGGACGGCGTCTCCCTCTCGCTGCGACGCGGCGAAATCCTGGCCATCGTCGGCGAGAACGGCAGCGGCAAGTCCACTCTCCTGCGTCTGATCACCGGCATCTATCTCGCGGACAAGGGACGCGTGCTGTGGAACGGAGCAGACCTCGCCACCGTCGACCAGGAAACGGTCTGGGCGCGGACGGGACTCGTGCCGCAACTCTTCGCCCAATGGCCCCTGCGCGTCCGCGAGAACGTCACGCTCGGACAGCCCCGCACCCACGACGACACGGCCGTATGGGAAGCGATCGACGCCGTCGGCATGCGCGAGGCAGTCGAGGCGCTGCCCGACGGCATTGACACGCTGCTGGCCCGTGAAGTCTTCGGCGGCGCCGAACTCTCCGGCGGACAGTGGCAGCGCCTGGCATGCTCCCGCGCGATCTACCGGCGTCCTGAACTGCTCATCCTGGATGAGCCGACCTCACAGATGGACGCCAGGGGCGAACACCAGATTTTCGAGAAGATCAAGCGCGGCGCCTGCGACCGCATCACGATCGTGGTCACGCATCAACTGGAGAACACCCGCCTCGCCGACCGCATCCTCGTCATGGACAAAGGCCGGGTCATCGACCAGGGCACGTACGAGGAACTGGCCGCCGCCGAGGGCCTGTTCGCGGAACTTGTCGCCCTGTCCAAGGACCGGTGAGCCTTCTGCACCCCTTCACCACCGCTAGATCGGCCCCGGCTGCCAGGCGGTGATCAAGGACGCCGACGGCGGCCTACGGGGGCCTCAGCCCAACCGGATCACGTTCCATGACAGCGGCTCCAGGACGGCGCGCAACGTGCCGTCCTGGAGTGCGGTCCCGGTGGCTGCGTGCGGTGCCACGCGCTCCGGGTCCGCGAGGGTGTTCCGGGCTTCCGGGTCCGCGTCGGAGAGGACGCTGTGCTCGATGATGCTCTGCAACTCAAGCCCGTGGAGCGCGACTTCGAGCGGCAGCGGCTCGCTCTGGCTGCGGTTGACCGCGAACACGGTGACGGTGCCGTCCTCGGCTCGCACCGCCGTCGCGTGCAGCAGGGAGACCTCGCCGAACTTCGGCGTCCGATGCGCGGGTGAGTCCACGCGTACGTCGAGGACCTGGCCGCGGCCGTGCCGCGAGGCCTGCGCGAAGGGGAAGAAGGTGGTCTGCCGCCAGGCCGGGCCGCCCGGCTCGGTCAGGATCGGCGCGATGACGTTGACCAGCTGGGCCAGACAGGCGATCGCGACGCGGTCGGCGTGCCGCAGGAGGGCGATCAGGAGCGAGCCGACGACGACCGCGTCGGTGACGGTGTAGTTGTCCTCCAGAAGGCGCGGGGCCTCGGGCCAGTCGCGCGGGCTGTCCTCGGTCTCGGGGTGCGGCCGGGACTGGTACCAGACGTTCCACTCGTCGAAGGACAGGTTGATCTTCTTCTTGGACTTCAGGCGTGCGCCCACGTGGTCGCAGGTGGCGACGACGTTCTCGATGAAGGACTCCATGTCGACGGCGGAGGCGAGGAAGGAATCCCGGTCGCCGTCGGTCTCCTCGTAGTAGGCGTGCAGGGAGATGTGGTCGACAAGGTCGTAGGTCTCGGCCAGGACGGTGGCTTCCCACGCGGCGAAGGTCTCCATGGACTGGCCGGAGCTGCCGCAGGCGACCAGCTCCACTTCCGGGTCGACCTGGCGCATCGCACGCGCGGTCTCGGCGGCCAGGCGCCCGTACTCCTCGGCGGTCTTGTGGCCGGTCTGCCACGGACCGTCCATCTCGTTGCCCAGGCACCACATGCGGATGCCGAACGGGTTCTTGTCGCCGTGCGCGGCACGCAGGTCCGACCACGCGGTGCCGGCGGGGTGGTTGGCGTACTCCTGGAGTTCCAGGGCCTGTTCGACGCCTCGCGTGCCCAGGTTCACCGCCATCATCGGTTCGGCCCGAGGGCCGATCTTGCGCAGGAAGGCGATGTACTCGCGGAGCCCGAAGCGGTTGGTCTCCGTGGAGTGCCAGGCGAGGTCGAGGCGGCGCGGGCGCTCGTCGGCGGGGCCGACGGAGTCCTCCCACTTGTATCCCGAGACGAAGTTCCCGCCGGGGTAGCGCACCGCGGTCACGCCGAGCTCGCGGATCAGTCCGAGCACGTCGGTACGCAGCCCCGCCTCGTCGGCCGAGGGGTGGCCCGGTTCGTATATGCCGGTGTAGACGCAGCGGCCGAGGTGCTCGACGAAGGAGCCGAAGAGCCGGGGGTCGACATCGCCCACGGCGAAGGCGGGGTCGAGGGTGAAGCGGGCGGTGCGGGGGGCCATGGAGAACCTTTCGGCGTGCGATGGGCGGTGGTCACTGTCCGGCCAGGCCGGTGTGGGCCACGCCGCTGACGATCTGGCGCTGGAAGAAGACGAAGACGACGATCAGGGGCAGGCCCGCCATGAGGCCGCCGGCCATCAGCTGCGCCCACTGGATTCCGTAGGAGTTCATGACGGTCGCGATGCCGTTCGGCATCGTCATCAGGTCGGGGTTGTTGGTCACCATGTACGGCCACAGGAAGTTGTTCCAGGACGCGATGAACGTGAAGATCCCGACGGCCGAGAGCGAGGGCCTGGACAGCGGCAGGACGATCGTGAAGAAGACCCGCCAGCGTCCGGCGCCGTCGATGTACGCGGCCTCCTCCAGCTCGTGCGGGATCGCCTGGAAGAACTTGTAGAGGATGTAGACCATCGCGGCGGGCGCGCACTGCGGCAGGATCATGCCCCAGTAGGTGTCGACCATCCCCATGGCCTGGACGGTCGTGAAGAGCGGGACGCCGAGCACCGCGGGCGACACCATCAGGCCCGCCATCACCAGGCCGAGCAGCACGTTCTTGCCCCGGAACTCGGTGCGCGCGAAGCCGTACCCGGCGAGCGCGCTGACGAGGACCACGATGAAGGTGACGCAGACCGAGACGACGACCGAGTTCACGAACCAGTCGGTGATGTTGCCGCTGTCGAAGAGCGCCTTCCACGCCTGGCCCGTCCACTCGTCCGGCACCCAGTGGGTGGGCACCTCGACGGCCTCGGTCTCCGACTTCAGGGACGTGAACAGGGCCCACAGCAGGGGCGTCATCCACAGTGCGGAGACGAGGACGCCGAGCGAGGTGAGCACGATCTGGCTCGGGGTCCACTTCTTCTTCGGGCTCTTGGGGGTGTTCTTCCGTACGACGACGGCCGTGCTCATCGCACGCCCTCCTCACGCTTGCGCAGAAGCCACATCCGGCCGAGGGCGATGGCCGCGATGAGCACGAAGAAGATGATGGAGATCGCCGAGGCGTAGCCCACGCGGTAGGCGGTGAAGCCTTCTTCGAGGGTGTACTGGACGAAGGTCCGGGTGCTTTCCTCGGGACCCGGCCCGAAGTCCTGCATCACCACGGCCTGGTCGAAGACCTGGAGCGAGGCGAGTATCTGGAGAGTGATCACGAGGCCGGTGATGTTGCGCAGCATCGGCAGGGTGATGTGCACCGTCCGCTGCCAGGCGCCCGCCCCGTCGAGCTCGGCTGCCTCGTACAGATGCTTCGGGATGTTCTGCAGCGCCGCCAGGAAGAGCAGGAAGCTGAAGCCGACCGTCCACCACAGCGTGGTGATCACGACGGCGAGCAGGGCGGTGGACTTCTGGGTCAGCCAGGGTGTGTCGAGGCCGAAGACGTGGTTGATCATTCCGGTGGCCGGGTTGAACAGCCACTGCCACAGGTTTCCCGCGACCGTCGACGGCAGCAGGAAGGGGGCGAAGAAGCACAGCCGCCACAGCCATTTCGCGCGCTCGATGTGGTGGGCGAGCATCGCGAGGAGGAACGCGAGGACGACGATGCAGGGCACCACGAGCAGGGTGAAGTACGCACTGTGACCGAGGGAGTCCCACAGGAGCGGACTGTCGAGGGCCTCGCGGTAGTTGTCGAGGCCCACGAAGCGTGCGCCCGTGCCGGAGATGTTGGCGTCGGTGAAGCTCAGCCACAGGCCGCGGCCGATCGGGAGCAGCACGAACAGCGCGAACAGGGTCAGGAACGGGGCGACGAACCAGCCGCCGTGCTGCAGACGACGGGTCAGCCGGGCCCGCAGCGAATCGGCGTCCGCCGCCCGGGCGGACCGTACGGCCGCCGGTGCGAGGGCGGGGTCGGCGGCGGTGTCGGCGGCGGCGTCGACGGCACTCATGCGGCGGTCCCTCCCTCGGTGGCGGAGCGGCCCTGCATCGGGTTCCTCATCGCGACCAGCTGCTCGAGTACGTCCTTCATGCGGCGGGCCGTGGCATCGGGCTTGGCGGAGCCGACGTTCGAGGAGGCGATGACAGGCCCGATGCGCTGGGCGAGGAGGCCGGTGGAACCGGCGAACCAGGCCGACGGTTCGACCGCCATGTGATCCATCGCCGAGACGTACTCGGACTGCGGCTCGAGCGACAGATACGTCTTGTCGTCAAGGGTCGGCAGGTAGGCGGGGATGTGGCCGCCGCGGGCCCAGGCCGTGGCGTTCTTGACGACGTACGCGGCCAGTTGGTGCGCGCCCTGGTCGGCGGCGCCGCCGCGCTGCGACTGGTGCGGCAGGACGAAGCAGTGCGACTCGGTGTGGGTGGCGGGCTTGCCGAAGACGGGCGGCAGCGGGGTCGCGCCGTATTCGAGCTTCGCGCCGCTGAAGACGGGCACGGACCAGTTGCCCTCCCAGGTGAAGGCGGAGCCGTTCACGAAGGCCTCGGCGTCGGCGATGCCGATCGCGGTGGAGTATCCGTCGGTCAGGTGCCGGCGCAGGAACTCCAGGACCTGCGTGGCCTTGTCGGTGTCGAGGGTGACGTCACGGCCGTCGGCGCTGAGACAGGTGCCGCCGAGCTGGGTGTAGAAGGAGAGGAAGAACCACCAGGAGAAGTTCGGTTCGTCGGCCTTGATGCCGATGGTGTGGACGTCGCCCTTGACGGCCTTCTTGGCGGCCTTGAGCGCCTTGAACCAGTCCTCGGGCGAGGTGACCTCGGCCAGATCGCCGCCCGCGTCGAGCAGTCCCGCCTGCTCGCACACGTCCCTGCGGTAGAAGCAGAGCTGGGCGTGGATGTCGAGGGGGAGGCCGAACAGCTCTCCGTCGACGACGGCGCGCTTCCACAGCACCGGGTCGAAGTCCGCTTCGCGCACACCGTACTTGGCGAGCAGCCGCACATCCCAGGGATCGAGTAGCTGTCCGGGAGCGAAGCCGGGTATCCGGCCCAGGTGCATCACCGCGAGGTCGGGGGCGCGGTTCCCCGAGGCGGCCATCGCGAGCTTGGTGTAGTACGGGTTCCCCCACTGGAGGGTCGAGTCCTTGACTTCGACCCCGGGGTTCGCGGCGCGGAAGGCGTCAAGCATCGCGATCATGTTGGCGCCGTCGCCGCCGGAGAACAGATTCCAGTAGCGGACCCGTACGTCCGCGTCCGACGCGATCGCGGAGGCGCTGCGGTTCGCGGCGGCGAGTCCGAAGCTGCCCGCGACGGCGAGCGCTCCGATGGAGCCGAGCACACCTCGTCGGCTCGGGAGGGGTGGTGACATTGCGGCTCACTTCTGTTCGATATTTCGAATGCTGCTCGCAACTTCGAACGGGACCGTAAGGTCGAACGCGGGGCACGTCAACGCTTCGGACAAGGTCGGAGGTGAAGTCCCGTGAATTTCACGGCTGTTGTTCGACATCACGAACCTCAGGGCGCACCTCGGCCGCTTCCTGCGCCATGCGTTGACGCGCCGCTCCTCGTTGCCTAAGTTGCCGTTCGACCCACTGATCAGCGTTCGAAATACCGCACATCCGTCGCACAAGACTGGGGTACGTACGCATGGCACGCAGACGATGGAGGCTCGGGCTCACCCTGGGGGCCCTGCTCGCCGGAACGCTCGCCGCGGGACCCACCACCGCGGCCGAACCCACCGACTACACCATCGACGTCGACACGACCCGCACCGGCGCGAAGATCGACGACTCGATGTACGGCGTCTTCTACGAGGACATCAACCGCGCGGCGGACGGCGGCCTCTACGCCGAGCTCGTCCAGAACCGCTCCTTCGAGTACTCCACCGCCGACAACGCCGCCTACAGGCCTCTGACTTCATGGGACACGTCGGGACCTGCCGAGGTGGTGAACGACGCCGGCCGCCTCACCACCCGCAACCGCAACTACCTCTCCCTGCACGGTGGTTCGTCTGTCACCAACACCGGCTACAACACCGGCATCGCGGTCACCAAGGGCAAGCGCTACGACTTCTCGGCCTGGGCCCGGACGAGCGGTCCGGGAGGCAGCGGGTCGGACAAGGCCCCCCTGACCCTCGCCCTGCGTGACGCCTCCGGCGAACTGGCCCCGGTCCGCCGCGTCACCGCGCGCGGCGGCTGGGCGAAGTACAGGGCCACGTTCACCGCGCGACGCACCTCCGCCACGGGCCGGCTCACGGTCGCCTCGGACACCGCCGTCGCGCTCGACGAGATATCACTCTTCCCGCGCGACACGTACAAGGGCCGTGCGAACGGCCTGCGCAAGGACCTCGCCGAGAAGATCGCCGACCTGGACCCCGGCTTCCTGCGCTTCCCCGGCGGCTGCCTGGTCAACACCGGCTCCCACGAGGCGTACGAGGAGAAGTCCGGCTGGCAGCGCAAGCGCTCCTACCAGTGGAAGGACACCATCGGGCCCGTCGAACAGCGCGCCACAAACGCCAACTTCTGGGGCTATAACCAGAGTTACGGACTCGGCTACTACGAGTACTTCCAGTTCGCCGAGGACACCGGCGCCATGCCGCTGCCCGTCGTGCCCGCCCTGGTGACGGGCTGCGGCCAGAACAAGGCCACCGACGATCCGGCCCTCCTCAAGCGGTACATCCAGGACACCCTGGACCTCATCGAGTTCGCCAACGGCCCGGCGACCAGCGAATGGGGAAAGAAGCGAGCGGCGATGGGCCACTCGAAGCCCTTCGGCCTCACCCACCTCGAGGTCGGGAACGAGGAGAACCTGCCGGAGGAGTTCTTCGCCCGCTTCAAGGAGTTCCGGGCGGCCATCGAGGCGAAGTACCCGGACATCACCGTCATCTCCAACTCGGGCCCCGACGACAGCGGTTCGACCTTCGACAAGGCCTGGCAGCTCAACCGCGACGCGGGTGTGGCCATGGTCGACGAGCACTACTACAACAGCCCGCAGTGGTTCCTGGAGAACAACGACCGCTACGACTCGTATGACCGGCAGGGCCCGAAGGTCTTCCTCGGCGAGTACGCCTCGCAGGGCAACAAGTTCTCCAACGCCCTGTCCGAAGCGGCGTTCATGACGGGCCTTGAACGCAACGCCGACGTCGTCAAGCTCGCCTCGTACGCCCCGCTGCTCGCCAACGAGGACTACGTGCAGTGGAAGCCGAACATGATCTGGTACGACAACGACCAGTCATGGGGCTCGGCCAACTACGAGACGCAGAAGCTCTTCATGCGCAACACCGGCGACGAGGTCGTGCCGTCCACGGCCTCCGACACCCCCGCCGCCTCCGGCCCCATCACCGGCGCCGTCGGCCTTTCCACGTGGGCGACCAGCGCAGCGTACGACGACGTGAAGGTCACCGGGCAGGACGGCGAGACGCTGCTCAGCGACGACTTCTCCGGTGGCGACGGCCGGTGGAACAAGGCGGCGGGCAAGGGCACCTGGACCGTCCGGGACGGTGCGTACGTCCAGTCCGACGAGGCCGCGGAGAACACCCTGGTCACGGCGGGCGACAAGAGCTGGCAGAACTACGACCTGAACGTGAAGGCCACCAAGCAGTCCGGCAAGGAGGGCTTCATGGTCGCCTTCGGGGTGCAGGACACCGGCAACCACTACTGGTGGAACCTGGGCGGCTGGAACAACACCCAGTCGGCCGTCGAGAAGAGCGTCGACGGCGCGAAGCAGACCATGGTCCAGGACGCGACGACCATCGAGACGGGCCGCAGCTACGACCTGCGCGTGGAGGTGCGCGGACGCCAGGTGACGCTCTTCCTCGACGGCGAGAAGTGGGGCTCCTTCACGGACGACAAACCCGCCGAGCCGTTCCGCCAGGTCGTCACCCGCGACAAGGCCACCGGTGACCTCATCGTCAAGGTCGTCAACGCGCAGGGCTCGGATGCGCGCACCAAGATCGCCCTGGGATCGGCCGCGAAGGTGAGGCCGCGCGCCGAGGTGACCACACTCGCCGCCGACCCGGCCGCGGAGAACACGAAGGACGCGACGCCGGTCAAGCCGGTGACCTCGACGTTCCGGGGTGTGTCCGACACGTTCTCCTACACGTTCCCGGCGAACTCGATCACCTTCATGAGGATCAGAACCGGCTGAAGAAGATCCTTTTGCCCGGCGCTCACCTCTGACACAAACGCCATCATGCCTGGTCAAACAGGTAGAGGCAGCCCCTTCGGGGGGTTCGGTTGGCGGGTGGGGACAGGGCAATGACAGGATGAGGACCATGACAATCAAGGCTTATTTCGACATCACCATCGACGGCAAGCCCGAAGGCCGCATCACGTTCAACCTCTTCGACGACGTCGTGCCGAAGACCGTGGAGAACTTCCGCGCGCTCGCCACCGGCGAGCAGGGCTTCGGTTACGCGGGCTCGAAGTTCCACCGCGTCATCCCGGACTTCATGCTCCAGGGCGGCGACTTCACCGCCGGCAACGGCACGGGCGGCAAGAGCATCTACGGCGCGAAGTTCCCCGACGAGAACTTCCAGCTCAAGCACACCAAGCCCGGCCTGCTCTCGATGGCCAACGCCGGCCCCAACTCGAACGGCTCGCAGTTCTTCATCACCACCATCGTCACGAGCTGGCTCGACGGCAAGCACGTGGTCTTCGGTGAGGTCGCGGACGAGGACAGCATGGCCCTCGTCCGGAAGATCGAAAGCTTCGGCTCGCAGTCCGGCGCCACCAAGGCCGAGGTCGCCATCTCCGCCTCGGGCACCCTGTAACACCTTCTGGCACTCCAGCACCTGGTGCATGAGCCCCCGTCCCACCGGGCGGGGGCTCACCCACGCCCGCACAGATGCGGTCGACCTCTCCCCCACGCCGGGCGGCCCACGGTAGCGTCAGCGGCGGCAGCAGATATCCGAACGGCGTTCTGGATATCGAACGCGCACCTGGCACCGAGGAATGGCACGCATGCCCGATCCCACGCCCCCGCACATATCCCCGGGGCCCCCTGGCCTCCAGGGACCGATCCGTCTTCGCGCCCACGCCCACACCGCCCTGCGCCCCGCGGCCACCGCACGGATCACCGGCGGCTTCTGGGCCGCCCGACGGCACACCAACGCCTCGGTGAGCATCCCGCAAGGGCCCGAGCGTCTCGAGCAGGCGGGCAACCTGGCCAACTTCCGTGCGGCGGCGGAGGGTTCGGGAATGTTCGCCGGGGATTTCCCGTTCCAGGACTCCGATGTCCACAAGTGGCTGGAGGCCGCCTCCTGGCAACTGGCCGACGCACCCGGCCCGCCCGGACTCGCCGCCGACGTGCACGCCTCACGTCGCTCGTCGCCGCGGCCCAGGAGCCCGACGGCTACCTCCAGACGTACTACCAGGTCGCCCACCCCGACCGGCGCTGGAGCGAGCTCGACTGGGGCCATGAGCTCTACTGCGCGGGACATCTGATCCAGGCGGGCATCGCCCACCACCGGGCCACGGGCCGGCGCGAACTCCTCGACGTGGCCGTCCGGCTCGCCGCGCACATCGACTCCGTCTTCGGGAAGGACGGCGGGGCGGGCAAGAAGGGCGACGGCATCTGCGGGCATCCGGAAATCGAGACCGCCCTCGTAGAGCTGTACCGCGAGATCGGTGAACGGCGGTTCCTCGATCTCGCCGGGCGCTTCACCGACCGCCGCGGCCACGGACTGCTCGCCGAGGGCATCGACCGCGACCGCGATCCGGGCCCGGCGTACTGGCAGGACCACCTCCCCGTACGTGAGGCGCCGACCGTCACGGGGCACGCCGTGCGTCAGCTGTACCTCCTGGCGGGGGCCACCGACCTGGCCATGGAGACCGGCGACGCGACACTGCGCGCCGCCCTGGAACGGCTCTGGCACACCATGGCGGCCGGCAAGACCTATCTCACCGGTGGCGTGGGCGCGCGCCACGAGGGCGAGGCGTTCGGCGAACCCTTCGAGCTGCCGCCGGACCGTGCGTACGCGGAGACCTGCGCGGCCATCGCCTCCGTGCAGTGGTCCTGGAGGATGGCGCTGCTCACGGGCGAGACCCGCTACTCCGACCTCGTCGAGCGCACCCTCTACAACGGCTTCCTCTCCGGCGTCGCTCTCGACGGCGACCGCTGGCTCTACGTCAACCCGCTCCAGGTGCGCGACGACCACGAAGGCCGCACCGGGGACCGGACAAACCGCCGAACGCCCTGGTTCCGCTGCGCCTGCTGCCCGCCGAACGTCATGCGGCTCCTGGCCTCCCTCCCCCACTACGTGGCGAGCGGTGACGCGGACGGACTGCAACTGCACCAGTACGCGACGGGGACGTACGCGGCGGACGCGGGAAGTGCCGTCACGGTCGAGACGGACTACCCCTGGAAGGGCCGCGTCACGGTCACCGTCGACGCGGCACCGGCCGACCGCGAATGGACGCTTTCGCTGCGTATCCCCTCCTGGTGCGCCGAGTTCACGGTGGCGGCGCCGGACCGGCAGGACCGCACGGATGCCGACGGGGGCTGGTTGCGGATGCGACGCCGCTGGCTTCCCGGCGAGCGAGTCGTCCTGGATCTCACTCTTGACGTGCGGCTCACGGAGCCGGATCCACGGGTGGACGCCGTGCGCGGCTGCCTGGCCATCGAGCGAGGGCCCCTCGTGTACTGCCTGGAGAGCGTCGATCAGCAGGCGGGCCTGCGCCTCGACGATGTGACGCTGACGCCCGCCGCCCGCGTCGCGGCCGAACATCGCCCGGACCTCCTGGGCGGCGTCACGGTCGTCACGACCACCGGACACCGCCGCTCGGACGGGGCTCGGACCGCGCTGACGGCGGTGCCGTACCACGTATGGGCGAACCGGGCGGACGGAGCGATGCGGGTCTGGATCCCACGGAGCTGACGCCCGCTGCGGGTGCCCCTCTTGCCCCGCCGGTTGAGCGCCCCCTCACCCACGCACGTATGTACGGAAGACACCACCCTTCCCCACCCGGAGACCTTCCATGGCAGACGCGGGCAACGTCACCGCTCTCTTCCGCGCGTCCACCGCGCACAGCCCCTCGTACTCCGCGCTGAACAGGGCGGCGGCGGACAGCGGGCAGCCGCTCGTCGACTTCTGCATTCCGTGCAATCCGTACTTCCCCACGCCCGAGATGTACGAGGAGCTCGGCGGGCGGCTGCGGGACATCCTCACGTACTACCCGAGCGGCGCGGACACCATCACCGCCGAGCTCAGTGCCGTGCTCGGGCTCAATCCGCAGACCGTCGTCATGGGCAACGGCTCGACCGAACTCATCACCTGGATCGACCACTTGCTGGTGCGCGACGCGCTCGCGGTGCCCGTGCCGACGTTCGGGCGGTGGACCGATCAGTCGATGGAGACCGGCAAGCGCGTCGACATGTTCCTGCTTCCGGAGGCCGACGGTTTCGTGCTCGAACCGGCGGCCTACGTCGACTTCGTGCGGGCCCGAGGCTCGCGTACAGCGGTCATCTGCAATCCCAACAACCCGGACGGGGGCCTCCTTCCGCGCCGCTCCGTGCTCGCGCTGCTCGACGCGCTGCAGGAGCTCGACCTGGTCGTCGTGGACGAGTCGTTCCTCGAGTTCGCCGACGCGGGACCGGAGTCGAGCATCGTCGACGAGGCGGTCCTGCGGCCCAACGTCATCGTGCTGCGCAGCCTCGGCAAGAACTTCGGACTGCACGGGGTGCGCTTCGGCTATCTCGTCGCCAACCCGGGCCTGGCCGGCAGGGTGCGCGCCGCGCTGCCGAAGTGGAATCTCAACTCCTTCGCGGAGACCGTGGTGTTCATGCTGAGACAGCACCGCAGCGCCTATGAGCTGAGCCTGCGTCAGGTGCGGCGCGACCGCCAGGAGATGATCTGGCACCTCGGTCGCCTTCCCGGACTCACCAGCTACCCCTCGCAAGGGAACTTCGTGTACGTGCGGCTGCCCGACGGCGTCGACGGAGCGGTGCTGCGGGACCGGCTGCTCGCGGAGCACGGCATCCTGGTCCGCGAGTGCGGCAACAAGATCGGCAGCTCGAGCCGCTTCCTGCGCCTGGTGGTCCGCCCTCCGGTCGACGTACAACCCCTGATCAACGGCCTCGAACAGGCGCTGTACGCGGGTGGGGCCACCGGCCTCCTGCCGGCCCCCTACGGCTCGGGGAACCCCGCGGTGGACCGGCTTGTGATGCGGGCGTGAGTCGTGCATGCTCCCCCAGCCGCCGTGCGGAAGGAACTCGAACATGACTGACGCCTTGGCCACCGGCCGGGACGGCGCCGTGACCAACTGGGCCGGGAACATCACCTTCTCGGCCCGCGAGCTGCACCGGCCCGCGTCGCTGTCCGCCCTGCGGGCTCTCGTCGCGGCCGGCAGCCAGGTTCGGGTGCTCGGCAGCGGCCACTCCTTCAACCGGATCGCCGACGTGGACAGCGACGGAGAGGGCATGGTTCTTCTCTCCCTCTCCGCTCTCGATCCGTCCATCGACGTGGACACCGCGAAGCGCACCGTGCGCGTGTCGGGCGGCGTGCGGTACGCCGAACTGGCGCGGCACGTCGCCTCGTTCGGTCTCGCCCTGCCCAATATGGCCTCGCTGCCCCACATCTCGGTGGCCGGTTCGGTCGCCACCGGGACGCACGGCTCGGGCAACGGCAACCAGTCCCTCGCGGAGATCGTGCGCGCGGTGGAGCTGGTGACCGCCGACGGGGAGACCCGCGTACTGACCCGTGGTGACGACGGGTTCGACGGCGCCGTCGTCTCGCTCGGCGCGCTCGGCGTGGTTGTCGCCCTCACCCTCGACCTGGAGCCGGACTACACGGTGAGCCAGCACGTGTTCGCCGAACTGCCCCTCTCAGAGGTGGACTTCGAGGCTGTGTCATCGGCGGCGTACAGCGTGAGTCTGTTCACGGACTGGCGAGGGTCGCGCTTCAACCAGGTGTGGCTCAAGCAGCGCGGCGGGGCCCCCGTCGCCTTCCCCTGGGCGCCGCCCGTCCAGGAGCCCCGCCATCCAGTACCGGGCATGCCCGCCGTCAACTGCACCCAGCAGCTGGGCGTCCCGGGCCCGTGGCACGAGCGACTGCCGCACTTCCGGGCCGAGTTCACGCCGAGCAGCGGGTCCGAGCTCCAGTCGGAGTATCTGCTGCCGCGGGAGCACGCACGGGCCGCCCTGGACGCGCTCGACGCCCTCAGGGGCGAGGTGGCTCCTGTCCTCCAGGTGTGCGAGGTGCGCACGGTCGCCGCCGACACCCAGTGGCTCAGCCCCGCGCACGGACGGGACACCGTGGCGTTCCACTTCACGTGGGTGCCTGACGCGACCGCCGTGCTCCCGGTGATCGCACGCGTCGAGGAACGCCTGGCCCCACTCGCGCCCCGACCACACTGGGGCAAGGTATTCGCCGCCGACCCGGCCGAGCTCGGGGCCCGCTATCCACGCTCGGCGGATTTCGCGGCGCTGGCGGGACGCCTCGACCCGGCGGGAAAGTTCCGCAACTCCTTCGTACAGCGCTTCCTGCGGCCGCTGGTCTAGGACACCCCGGGGGCATCGGCGACGGGGATGCCGAAGTCCGGTGTGCCGTCCGGCTTCCAGCCGAATTCCTGGATGCGGGTGTGGCGGTTGGGGTCGTTCAGCGGGTCTCCGACGATCTCCTTGTACTGCCGGGCGTGGTAGACGAGGACGTCGGTGCGGCCGTCCTCGGCGACGGTGAAGCAGTTGTGGCCGGGGCCGTACTGTTTGGTCGCGTTGTTGCTGGTGAAGACGGGGGTCGGCGACTTGGACCAGGAAGCGGGGTCCATGAGGTCGCTGCGGGCGTCGGCGGTGAGCAGCCCCATGCAGTAGTTGAAGTCGGTCGCGGGCGCCGAGTACGAGAGGAGGACGCGGCCGTTGCGCTGGATGACGGACGGCCCTTCGTTCGCCTTGAAGCCGACGCACTCCCAGCCGTACTCGGGTGTGGTCAGGCGTATCTGAGGACCCTTCAGGGTCCAGGGGTCGGCCATGCGGGACAGGAAGACGCCGGTGTTGTTGTCCATGCCGGGCTCGTACTGCGCCCAGGCCAGATAGCGGCTGCCGATTGGGGTCTCCCCTGCTCGAACGGAGTTGTGAGCTTGGGGAAGCGTGAAGGTGGTGGCGTCGAGGGAGAAGGTGTCCCAGGCCGTGGTGAGCTGCCCTTTCTCCGTCCAACTCCCCTTGAGGGGGTCGGCGTTGGCGTTCTCCAGGACCCAGATGCGGATCTTCCACACGTCGTCGGCCGGGGCCGCGGCGAAGTAGATGTACCACTTGCCGTTGATGTGGTGCATCTCCGGCGCCCAGATGTGCGCGGCCATGTCGCCGCTGGTGTGCCGGCGCCAGATGACGGACTCGTGTGCCCGCGTCAGGCCCCGACGTTCGAGCGGTCGATGTAGGCGATCACGTACAGCAGACCGAGGAACGGCAGCAGTCGCCACGCGGTCTTCTTGAGCACTCTGCGCTCCATGGTGCGAGCGTCCCCTCATGTCGGCGACCGTGGTTTCGAACGCCATTTGATACTCCGAACGCCGAAACGGTAAGGGGGTGTTGGGGCAGGGTCAACGGTTGCGACGAGATGCACCCGCGGGCGCTCAGTCCGCCCTCCCCAGCGCCTCCCCGCACGCCGTGATGTACGCGCTCACCAGCGGGCGGCTGTCCTCGCCCACCCGCCAGGCCAGGGCGAACCGGCTGGGCGTGATACCGCGCACCGGGCGCGTGACGACTCCACCCAGCGTGATCAGGGGCGCGTTGCCCGCGGCGACCAGGCAGACGCCGCGTCCGTCCACCAGCGCCTCGTACGTCTCGTCGGTACTGGCGATCTCCGCGCCGACGCGGGGCGGGCAGCCCGCGCGGGCGTCCAGGGCGAGCCAGTAGGCCCGCAGCGCGCCCGCGCTCTCGGGCAGCGCGAGGAAGGGTTCGTCGACGAGGTCGGCGAAGTCGACCTCGTCCTGGCCCGCGAGGCGGTGCGTCACGGGAAGGGCGACATGACGCGGCTCCTCGGCGACCACCACCCAGCCGTAGCGCTCCAGGTCGGGAAGCGGCAGCCAGACGAAGGCCACGTCCGCCGTACCGTCCGCCAGACCCGCGCTCGCGTCCTCCCAACTCACCTGCCGCAGCCGGATCGTGGCCGCCGGGTGAGCCGCACCGAACCGGGACCGTACCGCCGGCAGGAGGCCGCCGCGGGCCGGACGCGTGCTCATGCCCACGGCGAGCGTCGCCCGCTCCGCGGCCTTCGCGCGCTCCGCTGCCACGACCGCCGACTGCCAGTGTTCGAGCACCTGTTGAGCATGCGGCAGGAGCGCCGCACCCACGGGGGTGAGCCGCACGTCGCGGCGGTCCCGGACGAAGAGCTCAGCACCCAGCTGCCGTTCCAACGCCCGTATCTGCTTGCTCAGTGCGGGCTGGGATACGAAGAGCCGCTCGGCAGCGCGCGTGAAGTGCAACTCCTGTGCCACCGCTACGAAATAACGGAGATCCCTGCTGTGTACGTCCCTGCCGTGAAGGTCCATAACCATCAGCTATCACGGCAAGTCTTGGACGGGCCACCCGATTCGGACGCAGGATGATCCACAGAGCCGGGGACGGAGGAACCGGCCCCCAGTGCAAGGGAGTCCGAGATGACGAAGGTATGGCTCGTGACAGGCGCGAACAGCGGTTTCGGCCGGGCGATCACCGAGGCGGCCGTCGCCGCGGGCGGCGTGGTCGTGGCCACCGCCCGTAACGCGTCGTCCCTGGACGACCTCGTCGCGGCCCACCCCGATCAGGTCGAGGCCCTCACCCTGGACGTGACGGACACGGCCGGCATCGAGGCCGCCGTGCGTGACGTCACCGACCGGCACGGACGCGTCGACGTGCTGGTGAACAACGCGGGCCGCAGCCACGTCGGCGCCCTGGAGGAGGACTCGGACACCGAGCTGCGCGCGCTGTTCGACGTGCACGTCTTCGGCCCGGCCGCGCTGACCCGCGCCGTGCTTGCGCACATGCGGGCGCGGCGCTCGGGAGCGATCGTGCAGATGAGCAGCATGGGCGGACAGATGTCCTTCGCCGGCTTCTCGGCGTACAGCGGCACGAAGTTCGCCCTGGAGGGGATGTCGGAGGCGCTGGCCGCGGAGGTGGGCCCGCTCGGCATCAAGGTCCTGGTCGTGGAGCCCGGCGCGTTCCGCACGAGCCTGTTCGGCAACACCAGCGCGAGCCCAGTCGAGATCCCCGACTACGCCGGGACGGCGGGCGCGACCCGCACGATGGTCGCGGGCGGCGACGGTGGGCAGCCGGGCGACCCGGCCAAGGCCGCTGCCGCGATCATCACCGCGCTCGACGCCGACGAGACTCCGCTGCGCCTGCCGCTGGGTGAGGACGCCGTGGACGCGGTCGTCGGTCACCTCGACTCGGTGCGCGCGGAGATCGCCACCTGGGAGAAGGTGACCCGGGCGACCGCCTTCGACGCCTGAGCCGCCAGCCGCCTCTGAAGCCCCCACCGGCGCCTGAGGCGGTGTCAGCGGTCGCGCTTGACGGCCCGCAGGACCACGAACTTCGGGTCGGATGCGACGACTTGGGAGTTGCCGAAGAGCTTGCGCAGCTTCACGTGGTACCCGAGATGGCGGTTTCCGACGACCCACAGCTCCCCGCCGGGACGCAGCGCCGCGCGCGCCCCGCTGAACATCCGCCAGGCGGTCGCGCCGCTGGTCGCCTGGTGGCTGTGGAACGGCGGGTTGTTCAGGACGAGGTCCACGGAGCCCGCGGGCACGGCCGACAGCGCGTCACCCGCGACGAACTCGGCCCGGGCCGAGTCGGCGGCGTTCGCGCGGAAGGTCGCCTCCGCCGAGGCCACGGCCGGATACGACTCGTCGATGAAGGTGACCGTGGCGCCGGGGTCGGCGACGGCGGCGGCCGTGCCGAGCACGCCGTTGCCGCAGCCCAGGTCCACGATGCGCGCGGCGCCGTCCCCCTCGGGGCCGTTGCCGGTCGGCAGATGGCGCAGGAAGAGGCGGGTGCCGATGTCGAGACGTTCGGCGCAGAACACGCCCGCGTGATTGACGACGGTCAGCCCCGATCCCGCGCCGGAGTCGGCGTCGAGCACATAGCTGCGCGGCCACGGGCTGGGTGCGGTGCCGCGCTCGGGATCCGGCGTGCTGAAGATGAGCCGCGCCTTCTGCCGGGCGAGCGACGTCCTCGTAGGGCCGATGATCCGCTCGAAGAGGTCGAGCGTGGAGGTGTGGATCTCGGTGACCATTCCGGTGCCGACGACGACCGTACCCGCGTGCAGGGCGGGCGCGAGCCGGTGCAGCTGGTCCTCCAGGAGCGCGAGGCTCTTCGGCACACGGACCAGGAGTACGTCGATCCGGCTCGGCGGGGCGTCACCGGTCGTCGAGAGCCGCACCGCGTCCGGCGCGAACCCGGCCCGTGCCACGTTGGCCCGCGTCGCCTCCCGCGCGAGGAACGAGTCGGTGATCAGCGTCGGCCCGTGCTCGGCGAGCGCGGTGGTCAGCGCGCCCCAGCGGTCGCCGACGACCGCCACTGCGCCGGAGAGGTCGACGGGTTTCACCGCCTCCCCCTCCCCCGCCGCCTCACCCGCGGGCTCCGTCTCGCCCGCGAGATGCCGCAGCAGGTAGGCATCGGCGGCGGACCAGGCACGCAGGGGGTCGCGAGGGTCCTCGGGGAATCGTGTGAGGTCGTACGCGCCCCATGACGTGATCAGCCGGTTCATCGTGCCTTCAGGCTATCGCCACTGGTGCGCACACGATCTTCGGGGACGCCTGGTCGCGCGGGGGCGGAAGGGCACGGAAGGAAGCGGCTGCGCCGAATAGCGGCTCTTGTGGTGCGTTCGCGGCCCGTTCTCCTTACCGTCCTTTCGTGGAGCACCCGCGCATCCCACCCCCGAGGAGCCGTCATGCCGGAGTTGTTCATCGGCGGAACATGGACCACTGCCGTGGACGGGCAGGTACGGGAGATCCGCTGCCCCGCGGACAACACCCTGGTCGCGACCGTCGACGAGGCCGGGCCGAAGGACGCCGCGGCGGCGATCGCCGCCGCGCGTGAGGCCTTCGACCGCGGACCGTGGCCCGGCACCCCGGCGGCCGAGCGCGGCCGCCTGCTGCTGCGCGTGGCCGATCTCCTCGAACGCGACAAGGACGCCCTCGCCCGCGCCGAATCCCTGGACACCGGGAAGCGGCTCGTGGAGAGCGAGTACGACATGGACGACATCGCGAACTGCTTCCGCTACTTCGGAAACCTGACGGCGGCGGGCGGCTCCGACCGCGTCGTCGACGCCGGGAGCGCGGAAGTGGACAGCCGGGTGGTGCACGAGCCGGTCGGGGTGTGCGCGCTGATCACGCCGTGGAACTATCCGCTGCTGCAGACCGCCTGGAAGGTCGCACCGGCGCTCGGCGCGGGTAACACCTTCGTCCTCAAGCCAAGCGAGCTGACCCCGCACACGGCCATCATCCTGATGCGCCTGCTCACCGAGGCCGGGCTGCCGGGCGGTGCCGCCAACCTGATCCTCGGAGCCGGCCCCACCGCGGGCGCCCCGCTCAGCGAGGACCCGCGGGTCGACATGGTGTCGTTCACCGGCGGGCTCGTCACCGGGAGGCGCATCATGGCGGCCGCGGCCCCCACGGTGAAGAAGGTCGCCCTGGAACTGGGCGGCAAGAACCCGAACATCGTCTTCGCCGACGCCGACTTCGAGGCGGCGGTCGACTACGCCCTGATGGCGATCTTCCTGCACTCGGGCCAGGTCTGTTCGGCGGGCGCCCGGCTCCTCGTCCAGGACGAACTGCACGACTCGTTCGTCGACGCCGTGGTCGAGCGCGCGCAGCAGATCCGGCTCGGCGGGCCCTTCGACCTGAACGCGCGCACGGGGCCGCTGATCTCCGCCGCGCACCGCGACAAGGTCGAGGCGTACGTGGCGGCCGGCGTCGCCGAGGGCGCGGTGCTGCGGTGCGGCGGCGCACGCCCCGACGACCCGGCGCTGAGGGACGGCTACTACTACCCGCCGACCGTGCTCGACGAGTGCACGCCCGGCATGTCCGTGGTCACCGACGAGTCGTTCGGCCCGGTGCTCACCATCGAGCGGTTCCGTGACGAGGACGAGGCGGTGGCGCTCGCCAACGACACCGTCTACGGGCTGGCGGGAGCCGTCTGGTCGCAGGACAGCGGCAAGGCGCACCGCGTGGCGTCCCGGATGCGTGCGGGAACCGTGTGGATCAACGACTTCCATCCCTACGTGCCGCAGGCGGAGTGGGGCGGCATGAAGCAGTCCGGCTTCGGCCGCGAACTGGGACCGGCAGGACTGGCCGAGTACCAAGAGGCCAAGCACATCTGGCGCAACCTCGCACCGACCCCGCAGAGGTGGTTCGAATGAGTACGGACAACGGCCCAGGACCGGACCCCACCGCTCCGGCGAGGTCCCAGAGCCAGGATGACGACGACGCCCTGGGCGAGCTCGGCTACCGCCCCGAGCTCAAGCGCACCCTGGGCAACTTCCACACCTTCGCGGCGGGGATCAGCTACATCTCGATCCTGACCGGCACCTTCCAGCTGTTCTACTTCGGCGTCAGCTTCGGCGGTCCCGCCTACTGGTGGTCGTGGCCGATGGTCTTCGTCGGTCAGCTGATGGTGGCCCTGTGCTTCTGCGAGCTGGCCGCGCGGTATCCGGTCGCCGGGTCGGTCTACAACTGGGCCAAGACCATGGGCGGCCCGCACGTGGGGTGGCTCGGCGGCTGGATGATGATGACGGCCACCATGGTCTCGCTCTCGGCCGTGGCGCTTGCCTACCAGATCACGCTGCCGCAGATCTCCGACTGGTTCCAGTTCGTGGGCGACGGCAGCGGCGAGAACGACGCGGCGGCCAACGCCGTGCTCCTGGGCGCCGTGCTCATCGCCTTCTCCACGGCGATCAACGCCTTCGGCGTCCAGCTCATGGCCCGGATCAACTCCGCGGGCGTCTTCATCGAACTGATCGCCGCCGTCGGCCTGATCATCTTCCTCGCGGCGCACATCACCCGCGGCCCCAGCAGCGTCCTGACCGAGACGAACGGCCTCGGCAGCGGCCAGCACCTCGGGTACTTCGGCGCGTTCCTGACCGCCTCGCTGGCGTCGGCGTACGTGATGTACGGATTCGACACGGCCGCGTCGCTGGGCGAGGAGTCGCACAACCCCGGGCGCAACGCGCCCCGCGCCATCCTGCGCGCGCTCATCGCCTCGTTCCTCATCGGCGGTCTCATTCTGCTCTTCGCCCTGATGGCGGTGCCGGACCTGCAGTCCAAGGAACTGTCGTCGGGCGGGCTGCAGTACGTGGTCCTCGAAACGCTCGGCTCGACCATCGGCGAGATCTTCCTGTGGTGCGTGGTGGTCGCCATCACCGTCTGCGTCCTGGCCGTGCACGCCGCCGGCATCCGGCTCATGTTCGCCATGGCGCGGGACAACAACCTGCCGGCGGGCACGCATCTGGCCAAGGTCAGTCCTCGCTTCCAGACACCCGTGGTGCCCGCCGTGCTGATCGGTGTCGTGGGTCTCGTCATTCTGGTGATCAACATCAACCAGCCGCAGATCTTCTCGGTGATCACGAGCATCGCGATCATCATGATCTACGTGGCCTACCTCCTGGTCACCGTGCCCATGCTGTTGAAGCGGCTGCGCGGCGAGTGGACGCCCGCCGAGGGGAAGTTCTCGCTCGGCCGGCTCGGCCTTCCGATCAACATCATCGCCGTCCTCTGGGGCGCGGCCATGTCCATCAACCTCGCCTGGCCCCGCGCGGAGGTCTACAACGCGACGGGGCCTCAGCACTGGTATCTGCGCTGGGGCGCGTTCCTCTTCGTCGGCATCGTCGCCCTCGGCGGCTTCGCCTACTACTGGTTCGTGCAACGGCACAAGACGGGCGTGCTCGCCGAGCACCGCTTCGAGGAGGCCGTCGACCCCACCTCTCCGCCGTCACCGCCGGCCGCCCCCTGAACCCCTCTGATCTGGAGTCGTCATGCCCGCTGAGAGTCCCAAGGCCGAGTTCGACTACGTGGTGGTAGGCGGCGGCACGACAGGCGCCGTCGTCGCCGCGCGGCTGACCGAGGACCCGGACGTCAGCGTCTGCGTCCTTGAGGCAGGGCCTTCCGACGTCGGCGACGACAACATCCTCCAACTGGACCGGTGGATGGCCCTGTTGGAGTCCGGTTACGACTGGGACTACCCCGTGGAGCCGCAGGAGAACGGCAACAGCTTCATGCGGCACGCCCGCGCCAAGGTGCTCGGCGGCTGCTCGTCGCACAACTCCTGCATCGCCTTCTGGGCACCCGCCGAGGACCTCGACGAATGGGGCTCGCTCGGCTGCACGGGCTGGAGCGCCGCGGACTGCTACCCCCTCTACCAGCGGCTGGAGACCAACGACGCGCCCGGCGACCACCACGGCCGCTCGGGCCCGGTGAACATCATGAGCGTCCCGCCGAACGACCCGTGCGGTGCGGCCCTGTTGGAGGCGTGCGCGGCGGCGGACATCCCCACCACGCCGTTCAACACCGGTAAGACAGTGGTACGCGGCGCCCACTGGTTCCAGATCAACTCCCGCCCGGACGGCACTCGTTCATCCGCGTCGGTGTCGTATCTGCACCCGATCCTGGGCAAGCGGCCGAACCTCGAGGTGCGCACCGGTCTGCAGGCGAGGCGGTTGCTGTTCGACGAGAACCGGCGCTGTACGGGCGTCGAGTACCTGGAGCCCGACACCGTTCACAGCGGCAGCGTCACCGCGCGCCGCGAGGTGATCGTGTCCTGCGGTGCCATCGACTCACCGAAGCTCCTGATGCTGTCGGGGATCGGTCCTGCCGGGCATCTGCGGGAGTGCGGCGTCGACGTGCGGGTGGACTCCCCCGGAGTCGGCGCCCACCTCCAGGACCACCCCGAGGGCGTGATCATGTGGGAGGCGAAGCAGCCGATGGTCACCTCCTCCACCCAGTGGTGGGAGATCGGCATCTTCGCCAACACCGAACCTGGCCTCGACCGCCCGGACCTGATGTTCCACTACGGCTCGGTGCCCTTCGACATGAACACCTACCGGCGCGGCTATCCGACCACCGACAACGCCTTCTGCCTCACCCCGAACGTCACCCGGGCCCGCTCCATGGGCACGGTCCGGCTGCGCACCCGTGACTTCCGGGACAAGCCGATGGTCGACCCGCGCTACTTCACGCACGAGCACGACATCCGCGTGATGACGTACGGGCTCCGGCTCGCCCGGGAGATCGCGGCGCAGGCCCCGATGGCCGACTGGGCGGGCGCCGAACTGGCCCCGGGACCGCAGGCCACGACCGACGACGAACTCTTCGCCTACATCCGCCAGACCCACAACACCGTCTACCACCCGGCGGGCACCGTGCGGATGGGAGCGACGGACGACGCGGACTCGCCGCTCGACCCCGAACTGCGGGTCAAGGGCGTCACCGGGCTCCGTGTCGCCGACGCGTCGGTCATGCCGTTCCTGCCCGCGGTCAACCCGTGCATCACCACGATGATGATCGGCGAGAAGTGCGCGGACATGATCAAGGCGAGCTGAGCGACAGCGAGGGGCTCAGGAACGGTCGAACCAGGTGGGCTGTTCCTCCGCCATGGCCTGCTTGATCCTGAAGACCCCGAACTCGTGAAGATCGGGCAGTTGGTCCACGGCGAACCAGCCCACTTCGAGCGACTCGTCGTCATTGACGCGGGCCTCGCCGCCGACGGCCCGGCAGCGCAGGGTGATGTCCATGAACTGGCAGGTGTCGCCGTTCGGGTACGTCATCGGCTCCAGGGCCTCGACGAGCACGACGCGCTCGGGCACGCAGTGCACCGCGGTCTCCTCGAAGACCTCGCGCACGGCGCACGCGGCGGGCTGCTCCCCGGGATCCGGGATGCCGCCGATGACCGACCACTTGCCGTTGTCGGAGCGCCGCCCGAGGAGCACTCTGCCCTCGTCGTCGAAGACGATGGCGGTGACTCCGGGGAGCCACAACAGCTGGTGGCCGGCGTCGGCCCGGATCGTGCGGATGAAGTCAGGAGTTGCCATGCCGTCGACCCTAACGGGACCGACGGGCGCGCTTGGCCCGTACGGCGCCCGTCACCACCCATCCGAGACCGCCGGCGGCGATCAGCACGAGGATGCCCTCGGGCAGGACGCCGTAGCGGGTGGCCGGGGTCTGTGAGGACCGCAGCGGCACCTCCTCGACGAGCGAGTCGGCGGTGAACCACTCGGTCTTCTGCGAGACATGGCCGTCCG
Organism: Streptomyces sp. NPDC033180; assembly: GCF_055577645.1. NCBI lineage: Bacteria > Bacillati > Actinomycetota > Actinomycetes > Kitasatosporales > Streptomycetaceae > Streptomyces > Streptomyces sp. NPDC033180. The sequence goes on from NZ_JBVIPU010000002.1 coordinate 827,727, forward strand.
GCATGATGATCGCGCTGACGCCGCTGGTCACGGGAACGGTGACGGTGCGGCTGTGCTCGACGGCGCGGATCCGCGACATGGCCAGCTGCTGGTAGGTCATCTCGCTGCGGTCGAACGTCGCGTTGTTGCTGGGTACGGAGATCAGCTGCGCGCCGTGGGTGACGGTGTCGCGCACGGCCCAGTCGAACGCGGCTTCGTAGCAGGTGGCGAGGCCCACCTTGGTGCCCGCCATGGTGAAGACGCCGGGCTGTGCGCCCCGGCTGAAGTCCTGACGGACCATGCCGACGTCGCTGCTGAAGAAGCCCACGATGTCGCGCAGCGGGATGTACTCGCCGAAGGGCTGGATCTGCCGCTTGTCGTAGGTGTCCGTGGGGCCCTTCTTCGGGTCCCAGAGGATCTGCTCGTTGAAGAGCTTGCCGTCCTTGGTCTCGACGACTCCGCCCACCGAGATGGGGGCGCCGATCGCCTTGACCGCACGCTCGATGGCCGCGTGGGCGTCGGGATTGGTGAACGGGTCGATGTCGGAGGAGTTCTCCGGCCACAGGACGAAGTCGGGCTGCTTCGCCTTGCCCGCCTTCACCCGGTCCGCGAGCCGCTCGGTCTCGCGCACATGGTGGTCGAGCACGGCGCGGCGCTGGGCGTTGAACTCCAGGCCCGCCTGCGGGACGTTGCCCTGGATGGCGGCGACGGTCGCGGTGCCGTCCTCGGCGTCGTCGCTGACGAGCGGGCGCGCGGCGAAGGCACCGGCGACCGGGACGAGCACGCTGAGCAGGGCCGCGGCCGCCGCACCACGGCGTACGACGCGGGAGCCGTGTGGGTCGCGGGCATCCCGTACCTGCCGGACGACCTCGTACAGGCCGAAGCCGCACAGGACCACGGCGAACCCGAGCACCGGAGTGCCGCCGAGCGCGGCCAGCGGCAGGAAGACGCCGTCCGCCTGCCCGAAGGCGATCTTCCCCCAGGGGAATCCGCTGAAGGGCACGCGCGCGCGTGCCGCCTCACCGGCGATCCAGAGGGCGGCCGCCCAGAGCGGATATCCGGGCAGCCGGGACACAGCGGCCATGCCCGCTCCGACGAGGGCGACGAACATCGCCTCGATGGCGGCGAGCGCCAGCCAGGGCCCCGGCCCGACCTCCACTCCGGTCCACACCAGGAGCGGCAGCAGGAAGCCGAGGCCGAAGAGATAGCCGAGCCCCAGGCCCGCTTTCCCACTGCGGCCGTGCAGACTCCAGGCGAACACCGCGAAGGCCGGCAGGGCCAGCCACCACAGGGTGCGTGGCGGAAAGCTGACGTAGAGCAGCACTCCGGAGAGTGCCGCCGCGGCGGCCGGGACGAGCGCTCGCAGGAAGCGGGCCTTGCGCGAGGCGGGCGCGGGCCGCGGTCCGAGCTGCTCCGACTCGTCTACGGAGGTGGTGGTGGCGGTCACTCGGGGAGTCTACGGCGCGTTACGTGGACAGAGACAGGACGGTCGTGCCCGGCCGCCACCGCCTCGCCCGCCCCCGCGGGCAGTGGTCGCCGGAGGCCTCGTCCACACGATCGACGGATCGTTCCTGCGCAAGATGTCCACATCTCACGGCCCCAGCGACTACGGTGTGCCCGAGTCCCTGACCTGCGGCCGGATCAAGCCACAGCGTTCGGGGCCCGTCATACTGCGGGGGGCGACGGGGTGGGGACAACGGGGACGGCCGCGAAGGCCGGGCCACCAGGGGCGTACGAACGGCGCAGCGCGTCCGACGCGACGGGCTGCGCGCTGCTCGGCGTGTGCGCGGCCTGGACCCTGATCACAGCCGGGGTGCACGGCGGCCGGCCCGAGGGCGTGCTCCTCGCGGTGCTCGCCGTGGCCGCGGGGTACGCGGGCGGGCGGATCTGCGGTGCGCTGCTGCCGGTGGCCGCGCCCTGCGCCGGAGCGCTGGCAGGGGTCGGCCTCGCGGCAGCGGCCCCGCAACTCTCGCCGGGCCCCGTCAGCGCGGCTCCGCTGGGCCACACCGGCGCCACGGCCGCGCTCCTGATCCTGGCGTCGGGGGCGGCCTGCTCCGCGGCGTGGGCGGCGCGGACCCCCTCGACACGGCTCACGATGCGGCTGCTCGCCGTGGGGATCGTGGTGGCCGCCGCGGCGCTCGGCTCGGTGGCCGGCCTCGTCGCGTGCGCCGGGATCCTGCTGTGCTCGCTGGCGACCGCCCTGATGCGGCGCAGAGTGCTCGGCCTCGTCGGTCTCGCTCTGGCGACGGCGGTGGTGACCGGACTGACATGGGCGATCGCCGACGACGTGCTGCCGGAGGGGCTGAGCGCCTCCCTGGAGGGCCAGCTCGACGGGCACCGCGTCCAGCTGTGGCAGGACGCGCTCGCGCTCACCGGCCGGGAACCGGCGCTCGGGGTGGGCCCCGGCCGGTTCGCCGATGTCAGCCCCACGGTCACCGAACACTTCCTCACGGACGGCAAGCCCCATTCGGCGCCGTTGCAGCAGGCGGCCGAGCAGGGCCTGGTGGGTGTGGTTCTTCTCGCGGCGGTGTTCTGCTGGCTGCTGTACGCCCTGTACCGCTCGCCACGCTCCACCCAGGTCGTCCTGTCGGCGGGCGCGGCCCTGACGGCGCTGGCCTCCGTGGCCTCGGTCGGCAACGCTCTGAGCCTCACGGCGGTGACGACGGGTGCGGGGTACCTCGCGGGCATCGCCACGGCGCGACCGCTGGGCGATGAACCGGCTCAGGTCAGGCTGCCGGACGCCCCGCCATGGACAGCCGGGCGCGGATGATGCGTACGGCTGCTTCGGCGTCGTCGACGGTGACGGTGAACGTGCGGCCGTCGCCCAGGCTGAGGACCAGGCCCTCACCCCGCCTGACCACGACGGCGGTGCCGATGTCGGGCCGCGAGCGGTACCCCCAGCCGCCCCACTGCCGGGGGCAGACGACCTGCTCGAACTCGGCCCGCACCACGTGGGAGAGGAGGATGCGGCGGCGCGGTACGCCCATGTGCCCGCAGCGCACTTCCAGGCAGTCCTGGTCGACCTTCACGGCGACATGGACGAAGGCGAGGGTGCCGAACAGGATCAGCAACCCGGCTGCGATGCACCCCACGACGGACATGGCGAGGGCCGCGATCCCGGACGTCCACATGTTGTCGACGGCCAGCTCGATCCCCAGCGCCAGGCAGAGGGCGCCGGCCAGCGCCAGCAGCCACTGCACGCGGTTGGTCGCGCTACCGGTCCAGACTTCCGGCGGGGCGTCGGCAGTGCTGCCCCGCTCACCGTGGGTGTGGTCCCTCATGCGAATGAGAGTACCGACGTTCCGGTGGGAAGGCACGGCATCGCGGAGCGTTACCACTCCGGTTGTACGGGCGGGACCGCTCTGTACGCGGGGTGGGGCAGGGCCCGGCGTGCGGCCCCGTCACGCGTCCGTACGGGGGGCTCAGCGGGCGGGGGTCGCCGCCGCGAGCAGCCTGCCTTCGGCGTACGTGTGGGCGGCGAGGGGCAGCTCGGCGGCGCGGCCGCTCAGGATCACCGTCAGGCCGCCTTCCGTGCCGGTCCCGGGGCCGGGAAGCTCTCCGGTCCTGCGCAGCGCCTGGGCGGCGACTGCTCCGGCGGAGCCGTGCAGGACGAGGGGCGGCGACCCGGGCTGTTGGAGGGCCGCGCGGATGCGCTCCCCGACCAGCTCGTAATGGGTGCAGCCCAGGACGACGGCCCTTACATCACGCGGAGTGAGGGCCGCGGCCGCGGCGACCGCCTTGTCGATGGCCGCCTCGTCGGCGTGCTGCACGGCGTCCGCGAGGCCGGGGCAGGGCACTTCGGTGACGCCGACGCCGCCGGCGAACTCCTCGATGAGGCCGCGCTGGTAGGGGCTTCCGGTGGTGGCGGGGGTGGCCCAGATGGCGATGGGGCCGCCGCCCGCCGCGGCCGGCTTGATCGCCGGTACGGTCCCGATGATGGGCAGGCCGGGCTCGAAGCGGGCCCGCAGGGCTGGCAGTGCGCTCACGGACGAGGTGTTGCAGGCGACGATCAGCGCTTGGGGGTGGTGCGCCGCCGCCGCCTCCGCGATGGCGAGCGAGCGCTCCGTGACGTCCTCGGCGGTGCGCGGGCCCCAGGGCAGTCCGTCGGGGTCCGACGAGAGGACGAGATCGGCGTCCGGCCGCAGACGACGCACCGCTACCGCGGCGGGGAGCAGGCCGATACCGGAGTCAATGAGCGCGATCTTCACCCGGTCACCATAGTCGATGGGCCCGCGGCGCCCGGCGGTGTGGGGCAGACTGCGGCGGATGAGCGCCGTTGTGTTCACCGCCGCCGCATCGCTTGCCGCCTGGCTGTGGCTGCTGTTGGGGCAGGGCTTCTTCTGGCGCACGGACCTGCGTCTGCCGTCGCGCCGTGAACCGGACAGCTGGCCCTCGGTCTGCGTTGTGGTCCCCGCCCGTGACGAGGCCGCCGTGCTGCCCGAGAGCCTGCCCTCGCTGCTTGCCCAGGACTATCCGGGGCAGGCCGAGATCTTCCTTGTCGACGACGGGAGTTCGGACGGCACAGGAACACTGGCCCGGTCCCTTGCCGACCGGCACGGCGGGCTGCCGCTGACCGTCGGTTCACCGGGTGAGCCGCCGCCGGGCTGGACCGGCAAGCTGTGGGCCCTGCGGCACGGAATCGGCCTGGCACGCGCGCGTGAGCCCCGCTATCTGCTCCTGACCGACGCGGACATCGCCCATGAGCCGGACAGTCTGCGGGAGTTGGTCGCAGCGGCGGAGACGGCCGGTTTTGACCTTGTCTCGCTGATGGCCCGGCTGCGCGTCGCGAGCGTGTGGGAGCGGCTCGTCGTCCCGGCGTTCGTGTACTTCTTCGCGCAGCTGTATCCGTTCCGCTGGATCGCCGCGAAGGGTTCGCGCACGGCCGCGGCTGCCGGCGGATGCGTCCTGGTGAGCACGGCCGCCGCCGAGCGCGCGGGGATCCCGGACTCCATCCGGCACGCGGTGATCGACGACGTGACGCTCGCCAGGGCGGTGAAGCGCTCGGGCGGCCACATCTGGCTGGGGCTCGCGGAGCGCGTGGACAGCGTGCGCCCCTACCCCGGGCTCGGCGACCTCTGGCGGATGGTCTCGCGCAGCGCCTACGCCCAGTTGCGCCACAACCCCCTGATCCTGCTCGGCACGGTCCTGGGGCTCGCCCTGATCTATCTGGCGCCCCCGGTCGCGCTGTTCGGCGGCCTGGCCACCGGCAGCGCGGTGCCCGCCGCGCTCGGCGGGGCGGCGTGGTTCGTGATGACGGCGACGTACATCCCGATGCTGCGCTACTACCGGCAGACTCTCTGGCTCGCTCCCCTGCTGCCGTTCACCGCTTTCCTCTACCTCCTCATGACGGTGGATTCGGCGGTGCAGCACTACAGGGGGCGCGGAGCGGCGTGGAAGGGGCGGACTTACACCCGCCCCGATCCCGCTCCCGAACAGCGCTGAATCGCCCCCCCTCGAAGGCGGTTACTTCCTGCCGGGCGTCCAGTTCATGCCCCACTCGTACGCGTAGTCGATGGTGCGCTGCGGGCTCACGCCGCGCTCGGGCACCAGGTAGCGGGCCTCGCGCTGGACGAAGAGGTCGCCGTTGTTGTTCGTGATCAGTGCCAGCGCGCACACCGTGGAGGGCACCGTGCACTCGTCCAGCGAGAAGTCGATGGAGGCGCCGTGCTGCGGCTGCAGGGTGACCGTGGCGTTCAGGTCGGCGAAGCTGCGCGCTCCTTCGTAGATCGTCACGAAGATGACGATGCGCTTGAAGTCCTTGATGTGGTCGAGATTGACCGTGAGGTTCTCGCCGCTGGACACGGCTCCGGTGCGGTCGTCGCCGTCGAGCAGCAGGTACGGGGGCTGGTCAAGGGATCCGAAGGCGTTGCCGAGCGCCTGGACGACACCCTTGCGGCCGTCGGCCAGTTCGTACAGGGCGCACAGGTCCAGGTCGAGGTCCGCGTGCATCGCCACGGCCCGGCCGAGCTTGCTGGCCCAGCCCTTGAACTGCTTGCGCACCTCCCAGTTGAGGTTCACGCGCATCGCGCCTGATGTGCCGCCCTGCTTGGTGAGCGAGACGGAGGGCGCGTCCTTGGTGAGCGTGACCTTGGTGAGGCGCACGGGCTGGCCCGCGGGGGCGGCGGCGGGCGCCTGGGGTGGCGGCGGGGCCTGAACCGGGGTCGCGGGAGCCGCGGGAGGCTGTACCGCGGCCGGAGCGGGCGCCTGCGCCTGCTGCGGTTCGTCCACCGAGATCCCGTAGTCGGTGGCAAGGCCCTGGAGCCCGCTGCCGTACCCCTGTCCGACGGCACGGAACTTCCACGCGCCCTGGCGGCGGTAGAGCTCGCCGAGGACGAACGCCGTCTCCACGGTGGCGTCCTCGCTGTCGTAGCGCGCGATCTCGGCGCCGTTCGCCGCGTCGACGACCCGGATGAACAGGCCGGGGATCTGCCCGAAGGTTCCGCCGTCCGTCGAGGCGGCGAGCACCACGGTCTCGACGGCGGGCTCCACGCGCGCGAGGTCGACCACGAGCGCGTCGGTCACCCGGCCGCCGTCGGCCTTCTTGCCCTCGTGGCGCACCGCACCGGAGGAGTGGACCGCCTGGTTGTAGAAGACGAAGTCGTCGTCCGAGCGGACCTTTCCGGAAGTGGCCAGCAACAGAGCCGACGCGTCGGCGTCCGGCACCCCGGCTCCTGAAGCCCATCCCAATTCGACCCGCACGGCAGGTGCCGGCACGGGAACATTCGATCCTTTAGGCATTGTCATGTCCGCCCCCATCACAAGTTCGCATCACAAGTTCGCATCGCAAGCCGCCACTTCCGGCCGGGCCGCCGTCCCGTTCATGACCAACCTATTACCCGGACCCCCGGGAGGCCCATGTCCATCGCCGACACCCCCGCCGCACGGCCTTCTCGTCAACCGTGCGTCAACCGCCGGTAACCCGTACGGAGCTCGGCTTTTACAGGATCCCTACACCGTCGCGCGACCGATTTTTCCTAAGTTCGCTCGCATTGGGGATGCCAGGTCACTACCGACACGTAAAACAACCCTCTTATCGGTCTCCCCAACCAGCACATCAAGGGCTTAACTTATGTGTCATGACCTCCCCCCGCTCCACCTATGGCGGCGGTTACTACTCCGCGCCGTCCTTCCCGGACACTCCGATCTACGACTCCCTTGTCGCCGAGCGGGGTACTCCTCAGATCGCCCCGATCCGGGTCCCCTCCGCGTACGACACGGGCAGTCACCTGCCCGCGCTCCCGGCAGCCGCCCTGCCCGCCCTGCCGGCGGCCCCGTCCCACCACAACCCCGCGTACGGCTACGCGCAGCAGCCCGCTCCGCTGCAGCAGGCGCCCGCGCCGTACATCCCGCAGCAGCCCTCGGCGCCGCGCGGCTACCCGGGCCCCCAGCAACAACAGCGCCCCCCGGCCGGAACGGGCTACGAGGCCATGCGCCCCGCGGCACCCCGTCCCGCCCCGGCGACGTACGAGGATCCGTACAACCGCCCCTACCGCGGCTACTGACTCGCCCGCATGCGTCCCTGTCAGTGGCTGCTGGCAGGATGGCGGCATGCCGAATCCAGCGCTGCACTCGATCCACTTCTACCCGCTCAAGGCGGTCGGGGGACACGCTCCGCGTGAGGCCGTCGTCGAGCCCTGGGGGCTCGCGGGTGACCGACGGTGGATGCTGGTCGACAGCGCGGGACGAATCATTACGCAACGGCCGCATCCGAGGCTGGCGTTGGCCGCCGCCGAGCTCCTGCCCGGCGGCGGCATACGCATGTCCGCGCCCGGCCGGGAGCCGCTGACGGTCGCCGTGCCGCCCTCCGGCGAGACCGTCACGGTGGAGATCTGGAAGGACAAGGTCGAGGCGGTGCCCGCCGACGCGGCGGCGCACGCCTGGCTCAGCGCCTATCTGGACACGGACGTCCGGCTCGTCCACCTCGACGACCCCGCCACCCGGCGCCCCATCGACCCCGCGTACGCCGAGGAGGGCGAGACCGTCTCCTTCGCCGACGGGTATCCGCTGCTCCTGACCACGCTCTCCTCCCTCGACGCCCTGAACTCGCTCATCGCGCAGGGCGATCACTCCGACGAGGGGCCGCTCCCCATGAACCGTTTCCGGCCGAATGTGGTCGTGGACGGGACGGCACCCTGGGCGGAGGACGACTGGTCGCGCGTCGCGATCGGCGACGTCACCTTCCGGGTGGCCAAGAAGTGCGGTCGCTGCGTCGTGACCACCACCGACCAGCGCAGCGCGGAGCGCGGCAAGGAGCCGCTGCGGACGCTCGCCAAGCACCGCCGCTTCGGGGACCAGCTGGTCTTCGGCCAGAATCTGGTGCCGGAAACGACCGGATCGGTCCGGATCGGCGACCCGTTCACCGTCCTCGGCTGACGGGTCGGTTGAAGGTCCGCGGGGAGGGGAACTCGAAGGCCCGGCACGGACGTTGAGCGGGGATGAGAAGGGTGATCTGCCTCTCTCTTCTCCCCGTCGACGCGTGATCCGTGCCGTACGCGGTTATGACGGACGCGGAAGGCGGAAGGGGGTGCAGGACTGTGCGAGCACTCGTCGGACTCTGGCGCTGGCGGCACAATCCGCTGCGCCGGAAAACCGACCTCGTCGAAGCCTGGGTGGCCTGTGCGGCCGTGCTGCTCATCGCCGTCGCCGCGCCGCTGGCCGGCTTCGCGATCGGCGGTGCCTCGCGGGACACCCTGCTGCGGTCGGTGCGCGAACAGCACGAGGTGCGTCACGAAGTCACCGGCACGGTCGTGAAGAAGGTCTCCGGACCCCCGGTCGACCCCGACCCCGAGACGTCGTCCGCGCGCGACCGGCACAGCCGTGTACTCGCCGAGTGGACCGCTCCGGACGGCACGGCACACTCCGGCACGGTGGTCGCCGCCCTCCAGTCCCCCGACCCGGGCGACCGCTTCCGGCTCTGGACGGACGAGCGCGGCCAGGTGGTCGGCCGCCCGCTGGACGACGCGACCGCGAGCACGCACGCGGCACTGGCCGGAATAGGTGCCGCCGTGGCGGTCGCCGGACTCGTCGAAGGGGCCAGGCGACTCGTGGTCTGGCGGATCGTCCTGCGGCGCTACGACCGCTGGGACCAGGCGTGGGACAAGGCAGGGCCGGACTGGGGACGGACCGGCACCGGCTCCTGAGACGCCGAGGCCGAGCCTTCGGACCGGTGAGAGACCGGCGATGACCAGGTGAGAGCCTGGCGATCGGGTCAACTCGCCCTCGCCGCGCGCGCTACGGTGGACCGGCCGAACTCTTCGGCGCCTTGCGCGAGGTCGTGAGGTCCCGCGTACGACAAGGTGGGGGCAGAGCAACTCCATGGCACAGGGCACGGTCCAGGTGACGCACACCGGCACCTCGCGGTGGCGGCGCCGCACGGGTGAGTACGTATCGCTCGCTGCCGCCTTGGAGGCCGCGAGCGACGGGGACGTCCTCACCATCGCCCCCGGCACGTACCGCGAGAATCTCGTCGTCCAGCGGACGGTGACGCTGCGCGGCCCCGAGGGTTCACCCGGCTCCGTGCGCATCGCGCCCTCGGACGGGGTGCCGCTCACCGTCCGGTCGTCCGCCGTGGTGCAGGACCTGCACGTCGAGGGCCAGGACTCCGCCGCGCCCGCGCTGCTCATCGAGGACGGGGCGCCCGAACTCGTCGACGTGCGCGTGGTGACACGTTCCGCGACCGGCATCGAGGTGCGCGGCGGAGCGCGCCCGACCGTGCGGCGCTGCACGGTCGACAACCCCGGCGGCATCGGCATCGCCGTGCTCGACGGTGGCGGCGGCGTCTTCGAGGAGTGCGAGGTCGTCTCCGCCGGGCAGTCGGGCATCGCCGTGCGCGGCGGCGCGCACCCCCGTTTCGAGCGCTGCCGGGTGCATCACGCGTCCGGCGCGGGGCTCTCGGTGACCGGTGAGCACTCGGGGCTCGAGGCGATCGGCTGCGAGGTGTACGAGGTCAAGGGCTCGGGCGTGCAGATCACCGGCCGGGCCGCGGCGCACCTGACGGACTGCGACGTGCACCGCACGACATCGGACGGCGTCACGCTCGACACGGACGCCGTGCTCACGCTCGCCGACTGCCGCATCCACGACATCCCGGAGAACGCGATCGATCTGCGTTCCCGCTCGGTCCTGACCCTGACCCGTTCCACCGTGCGGCAGTTCGGGCGCAACGGCCTCTCGGTGTGGGACCCGGGCACGCGTGTGGACGCCAACCAGTGCGAGATCCACGACAGCACGGGCGACTACCCCGCGGTCTGGGTCAGCGACGGCGCGACGGTCGTCCTGGAGTCCTGCCGGGTGCACGACGTGCCGGACGCGCTGTTCGTCCTCGACCGCGGTTCACGTGCCGACGTCGTCGACAGCGATCTCTCCCAGGTGCGCAACACGGCGGTGTCCGTGAGCGACGGCGCCACGGCGCAGCTGGACGACTGCCGCATCCGCGACGCCGCCACCGGCGCGTGGTTCCGCGACCACGGCAGTGGCGGCACCCTGGCCAACTGCACGGTCGACGGCGTCCAGACGGGCGTCATCGTCACCAAGGGCGCCGACCCCACCATCGAGCGCTGCACGGTCACTTCACCCGCGGAGGCGGGTTTCTACGTCTCGGCGGGCGGCCGCGGCAGCCTGCACGGCTGCCGGGTGACCGACAGCGGTGGCTACGGCTTCCACGTCATCGACGGTTGCCGTACGACGCTGAAGAAGTGCCGTACGGAACGGTGCGCACGCGGCGGCTTCGAGTTCGCGGAGGACGGCCCGCTCGTCGAGGACTGCACCAGCGACGAGAGCGGCGGGGTACGGACCGCGGCCACGGCGCAGGAGGCCGCCCCGCAGACGGCCACGCAGTCCGTGGGGCTGCTCGGCGCGATCCCCGGGCAGCGAACGGACCAGGCACCCTCGAAGAACACGGTCCCCGAGCCGCCGTCCCGTTCCTCGAAGGACGTGCTCGGTGAACTCGACGCGCTGGTCGGCCTGGACAGCGTCAAGCGCGAGGTGCGCGCCCTCACCGACATGATCGAGGTGGGGCGGCGCAGACAACTCGCGGGCCTCAAGGCCGCTTCCGTGCGCCGCCATCTGGTGTTCACCGGCTCCCCCGGCACCGGCAAGACGACCGTGGCTCGGCTGTACGGCGAGATCCTGGCGTCGCTCGGTGTCCTGGAGAGCGGGCATCTGGTCGAGGTGTCGCGGGTCGACCTGGTGGGCGAGCACATCGGGTCGACGGCGATCCGCACCCAGGAGGCGTTCGACCGGGCGCGCGGCGGTGTGCTGTTCATCGACGAGGCGTACGCGCTTTCGCCCGAGGACTCCGGGCGTGACTTCGGCCGCGAGGCCATCGACACGCTGGTCAAGCTGATGGAGGACCACCGTGAGGCGGTGGTGGTGATCGTCGCGGGCTACACGGCGGAGATGAAGCGCTTCCTTTCCGTCAACCCCGGTGTGGCGTCCCGCTTCTCACGGACCATCACCTTCGGCGACTACTCCCCCGAGGAACTGCTGCGGATCGTCGAGCAGCAGGCCGACGAGCACGAGTACCGCCTGGACACGGGGACGGGCGAGGCCCTCCTGAAGTACTTCACGGCACTTCCGAAGGGCCCCGCCTTCGGCAACGGCCGCACCGCGCGCCAGACGTTCGAGGCGATGGTGGAGCGGCACGCGGGGCGCGTCGCCCAGTTCGACGAGCCGAGCACGGACGACCTCACCCTGCTGTATCCGGAGGATCTGCCGGAGTTGCCGTGACCGTCGCGGCGGGCCCGGCAGCTCCATCGGCGGTCTGCGGGCGTGGGGCGGGCACCGCGGGCTTGAGGCGGGCGAGCAGCCGGGCGCGTTCCTCGGCGAAGGCGGGATCGGCTTGGTAGTCCCCGTGGCCCAGGATCGGTGCGGGCAGCGGGTGTTCCTCCGTGCGGCCGTAGACCAGGGGGTCCTTGAGGGCGTCGCGGTCGACCTGCGGCCCGTCCCCGTCGGGCAGGACCCGGACGGGGCCGCCGATGGGGTCGGTGGTGCGATGGAGGTTCCGCCAGCAGTCGACTTCGCGGTGCAGGGAGCTGAGGGCGGCCGGACCGAAGTGGGCCGGGAACCACCGTCCGTAGAGGCGCTCCAGAGGTGAGCCGTACGTGAGGAGGGCGACCCGCTTGCGGACGGATGGCCACAACTGCCAGGCAGCGGCGGCGGCCAGGACGCTGCCCTGCGAGTGCCCGGAGATGACGAGCCTGCCGCCCGTGGCGCGCGTCGCGCGGGTCCAGGTGTGCATGCGCCAGGTGAGGTCGGGGACGGCACGCTCGGCGTAGCAGGGCGGGGCGAAGGGGTGGGCGGCACGCGGCCAGAAGGTGCCGACGTCCCACAGGATGCCGATGGTGCGGCGTGCGGACGGATCGCGGTAGGCGCGGCGGCCCCACGTCACGAACAATATGAAGCCGAAGCCGATCAGCCAGGAGCCGAGCGCCTGCGAGGTCTCGGCAGCCCCTTCGAAGAACAGGGGCAGCCCCTGCGCGGCCTCGCTCGGTACTCTCTCACTGGCCCAGGCGCCGACGAGCGCACCCGCGCCGAGCAGCAGCGTCGCCGCCGACGTGATGCCCACAAGCAGCGGAGCACGGTCGGTGAGGGCGGCACGCGCGCGCGTGCCCGCGATGCGGCGGCTGCGGGCCGTGTCCTTCGGCTCGCCCGGGTATTCGAGCGGGATGGTCGCGCGGTCGCGGCGTGCCCGCCGCCAGGTGCGGACGCCGAGCCAGCCGCAGAGCGCCGCGAGGACCACGAGGAGGGGCGGGATCACGGACGCCTGCCAGGTCAGGAGCACGGGTGGGCCGTCGATGGTGCCGCCGGAGCCGGGCTCCCCCGCGCCGTCGAGCCAGTCGGCGACGCGCTGGGCACCGCCGCCGGACATCACACCGCCGAGCGCGCAGGACAGCATCGCGACCGCGGGTCCCGCGAAGCCCCGCAGGGCGGTGCGCGGGTCGGGTGCCGTGCGGTAGAGGACGCGGGCGACCACCGCGAGGGCGATGACAAGGAGCCCTTGGCCGAGGGCGATGGCTCCGAAGGTCGCGTTGCCCGGCAGCCTGCCCTCGGAGGTCCAGTCGGGGCGAGACCACCCTGCGTACAGGAGAGTCAGGACGAGCAGGGTGAGCGCGCCCAGGGGCAGCCTGCGGATCAGTTTCTCGTCGAGGTGCCGGTCCAGCTTGTTCTCGCTGCGGCCCCTGCGCCAGACCACCAGGACGACGAAGGCGCCGCCCAGGACGAGCGTCACATCCAGGATCCAACCGACGGCATCGAGCAGCGCGGGCCCGCCGGTGCGCCGGTCGTGGCGCGCGGCCGAGGTGCCGACCGCGGCGGCCACCGTGAGGAACCCGGCGGCTGTGTGCGCGGCACGCAGCCGGGCCACGAGACGGCGCCCGTACCAGAAGCCGGGCTTGCCGAGCGCGGTGCGTCCGGCCTCCTCCTCCGGGTCGGCCTGGTGGGGCAGCGGCGTCTGGGACTCGTATGCGCTCCAGGTGCGCTGGGACAGGTACCAGAGCAGCCCGGTGAGGGCGGCGGGCAGCAGGGCGGCGAAGGCGAGGCGGCGTCCCGGCTGGCTCCACCATCCGCCGTTTCCGGAGGCGTCGGTCGCCAGGAAGCCGAGCCAGGAACGGTCGGCGGAGCACGCGGGAATGCCGGCGCACTGCCAGGCCGTCAGGTCGATGGCGACCTCACAGGCGGCGGCGACGAGCAGGACGGTGAGGGTGAGTCCGGTCAGGCGCACCAGAAGGCCGTACATGCGGACGGTCTTGCGCATGCGCCGCGAGGTGGGGCGCATCCAGTGCGCGAGGTTGACCACCATGAACGGCAGCAGCAGGAGCCACAGGGCCCGCGAGCCGTTCCCCGAGGTCAGGTTGCACCAGACGTACGCCTCCGGTACCGGCTTGCCCCGGTAGTCGTCCGGGCGCTTCTCGGCGTCGGCGTCCTCGGTGCGGCGGAACACGGCCGCCGTCCCGTCGCCGGAGACGCGGACGGTCCTGGGGTCGCCCAGCATCTCTTCGGGTGTGGTGCCCCCCACTCCGTGGACGAGGAGTTCGAGAGCCGTCTCTTCTCTGTGCTCAGCTGCCACTGTTCGCTTCCCCCGATGTGCGCGTGTTCCCCCGAACGTGCGCGTGGTCAGGGAGGAAGGATCTCCACTCCACGCCCTGTCCACACCCACCGTCACGTAATCTCCCCGTTCCGGGTGAGCGCACGGACTCGGGCGGTGGGCCGCCTGTCGGTGGCACATGCGAGGATGAGGCAGCGCCATGGACAGGCGCGACGGGTGTGACGAGGCAGAAGGGCCGGGACGGACGTGAGTGAGAATCAGAACCTCCTCGCGGAGCAGCGCCGCGCCTTGATCCTCGATGAGGTACGCCGCAGGGGCGGGGTCCGTGTCAATGAACTGACCCGCAAGCTGGGTGTGTCGGACATGACGGTCCGCCGCGATCTCGACGCCCTCGCCCGCCAGGGCGTGCTGGAGAAGGTGCACGGCGGCGCCGTCCCGGTGGTGGAGGCGAGCACGCACGAGCCGGGGTTCGAGGCCAAGTCGGGCCTGGAGCTGAACGCCAAGGAGGACATCGCGCGCACCGCGGCCTCCCTGGTGGCGCCGGGCACGGCGATCGCGCTCTCCGGCGGCACGACGACGTACGCGCTGGCCCACCACCTCCTGGACGTGCCGGACTTGACGGTGGTGACGAACTCGGTGCGCGTCGCGGACGTCTTCCACTCCGCGCAGCGCACCTCGGGCCGGCGTCAGGGAGCGGCCACCGTCGTCCTCACGGGCGGTGTGCGCACTCCGTCGGACTCGCTGGTCGGCCCGGTCGCCGACCAGGCGATCGGCGCCCTGCACTTCGATGTGCTCTTCCTGGGTGTGCACGGCATTTCGGCAAAGGCCGGCCTGTCCACGCCGAACCTCGCGGAGGCGGAGACCAACCGGCGTCTGGTGCAGTCGGCGCGGCGGGTCATCGTGGTCGCCGACCACACCAAGTGGGGCACGGTGGGCCTCAGTTCGTTCGCCACCCTGGATCAGGTCGACACACTGGTGACGGATGCGGGTCTGCCCGCTCAGGCACGGGTGGAGATCTCCGAGCGTCTGCGGCGCCTGGTGGTCACGGGCGAGCGCGAGGAGCCGGGGGCCGACGAGCAGGGTGAGCAGGACGAGAGCGTTGGGCAGGCGGGGAACACCGGGAGCACCGCAGACATCTGACGGACCGCCAGCTATGGTGTCCGTGCCCGGTCAACGACCCGATCCCGCTTGGGGGCTGAGTTCGATGGCACGCCGACTGAGGCCCGTGGGGCTCGAGTTCACCGAGTCCGCTCCGCTGCGTCTGGTCTTCGCACGCGAGGTGAGCGCCTCCCCGGAGGCGGTGTACCGCGCGCTCGCCGACGACATGGCCGGCTGGCCCGAGTGGTTCACGGCGGTCACGCTGTGCCGGCCCACCGACGGCGCGGACGGCAGCAAGGGCCGCGAGGTCCGGCTCAAGGGCGGCACGCGCTTCTGGGAGACGGTCGTCGCGACGGACGCGCCGGAGCGGTACGCCTACCGCGTCGACGAGACGAACGCCCCGGGCCTGCGCGCCCTGCTCGAGGAGTGGCGGCTCACCCCGGCCGGGACCGGCACCCGCGTGCAGTGGACGTTCGCCGCGGACGGCGCCGCGCCCTTCCGATTCTTCCTGAAGCTCGGCAGGGCGGGCATGGGCCGGGCCTTCCGCGACGCCGTCACGGCCCTGGACCGACGTCTGGCGGCGGCCAACGCCTGACCCCTGTGCGGCCGTTGCGGGTTTCTAGGTCCACGTGCCGTTCGCCAGAAGGGACTTGATGGCAGCCGCGTACGGCGTGATGTCCAGCCCCTGTTCGGCCAGCCACGCGTCCGAGTAGTACTTGTCCAGATAGCGGTCGCCCGGGTCGCAGATGAGCGTGACGACACTGCCCGTGCGACCCTCGGCCACCATCTCGGCGACGATCTTCAGGGAGCTCCACAGACCGGTGCCGGTCGAGCCGCCCGCCTTGCGGCCGATCGCCTGCTCCAGGGCGCGCACGGCGGCGACACTCGCCGCGTCCGGCACCTTCATCATGCGGTCGATCGCGCCGGGCACGAAGCTGGGCTCCATGCGCGGCCTGCCGATGCCCTCGATGCGGGAGCCGCAGTCGCTGGTGGCGTCCGGATCGTGGTTGGTCCAGCCGTCGAAGAAGCACGAGTTCTCGGGGTCGGCGACGCAGAGCCGGGTGTCGTGCTGCATGTAGTGGACGTAGCGGGCGATGGTCGCCGATGTGCCGCCCGTGCCCGCCGTGGCGACGATCCACGCGGGCTCCGGGTAGCGTTCCAGCCTCATCTGCTGGTAGATCGACTCGGCGATGTTGTTGTTCCCTCGCCAGTCCGTCGCCCGTTCCGCGTAGGTGAACTGGTCCATGTAGTGGCCGCCGGTCTCGACGGCGAGGGCGGCCGACTCGGCGTACATCGTGCGTGAGTCGTCCACGAAGTGACACTGGCCGCCGTGGAATTCGATCAGTCGGCCCTTCTCGGCGCTGGTCGTGCGCGGCATCACCGCGATGAAGGGCACCCCGACCAGCTTCGCGAAGTACGCCTCGGAGACGGCTGTCGAGCCGCTGGAGGCCTCGATGACCGGCCGTCCTGGCCGGATCCAGCCGTTGCACAGGCCGTAGAGGAAGAGCGAGCGGGCGAGGCGGTGTTTGAGGCTGCCCGTCGGGTGGGTCGACTCATCCTTGAGATACAGGTCGATGCCCCACTGTTCCGGCAGCGGGAAGCGCAACAGGTGCGTGTCGGCGGAACGGTTGGCATCCGCCTGCACTTTGCGTACGGCTTCTTTGAGCCAGGCCCGGTACTCCGCGTCGCTGCGGTCCACGTCGAGCGTGGTCATCGGCTCGTCGGCTTGATCCTGCTGTGTGGTGCTCACCGCGCGGCTCCTTGGCGTCAACCTGGCCGCGCTCGGAGCGGGCCGGACGCCTCGATCATAGGCACCTTCCACACGCTTCTCACCTGCATAAACACACCTTTGAGCACCTCAAAGCCACACCTGGCGCAGTCGGTGGGCACCGAGGCGCGGCACACTGGGGAGGAAACGTGGTCCACTGGTGACCGCGTCTCCATACGCACTGGTGCTCGCCTTCTCATGCGTGCAGACTGCACCGCACGGGAAGGCGGTCCCGTACGGACGACATATCGAAGCTCAAGGGGGCGGAACGTCATGGCGGAGCCGGAGTTCACGGCCACAGGCGTGCGGATCGGACGACGACTGCGCTCCCTCACCCGGGCGGGTCAAATCCGTATCACCGACGGCAGGTTCGAGCTGCTGACCAGTTACGGCAGCGAGATCGACAGCGCGCCGGTGCAGACGGTGCGGGCCGGCAAGCCATGGTTCGCCGCCGACGACCGCGCCCTTGCCGAACTGAACGGCACGCGCTATCGACTCACCCTCGCCGATCACGAGCCCGCGCCCGGCAAATCGGGACCGCCCACGGTGCGCAGGTTCATCGACGCGGTACGCAGGGCCAAAGGCAACAGGGCGCACGCCTGAGGAGCCATCGCGCACCCGGCCGGGGTGGCGCGAGTTGCACGCCCGCACCCCCTGAGTCACTCTGGTCACACATCACTCTGGGTTCACCGGCGATGACGCTGCGAACCAGCCCGCCGGCCGCGAACAGCAGCCGGCAGACCCCGCGGCCGCTGCTGGATCCGATCGTCGTCTTCTTCCGGACCGCAATTCGGGGAGTCGCAGCCGTGATCAGCCAGCCAAGCAGGTATTGCACGGTGGAGCTTCAGGCTCTGCCGTCGCGGATCGGCCAGGTACGCAGAATCGTATCGGCGCAGTTGCGCTACTGGCATCTCGATCCGTTGATAGACCAGGCCGCGCTCGGTGTGACCGAGCTCCTGACCAACGTGCACCGGCACGCACAGCCGGACAAGGCGTGCACTGTGGAGATCGAGCTGCTGCTCGACCGCCTCACGGTCTCCGTGCACGACCACGACCCCCGCCTGCCCGAGGTCCACGACGCCGAGGCGTTCGCGACCTGTGGCCGCGGCCTCGCCATGGTCGCCGCCGTCAGCGAGAGCTGGGGGGTACGCCCCGACGGCGATACGGGCAAGGTCGTCTGGTTCACTCTCCCGGCCCCTACACCCGTCGGCGCACTCGCGCCCGCATTCCCGGCGTACGGCGCGGCCACCACGGGCCCCTTCGCGGACCTGGGCGCCGGACCGCGGTCCCTCGCCGACGGGCACGCGCCCGGACATGCTCCCGCCCGGTCGGCCGTTGTCGGCTGACCGGGCGGTGACAGGCCCCGCGGGGCGGGCGTGCTACGTCACTCGGTGGCGATGGCACGCAGCACGTCCAGGCGTGCGGCCCGTCGTGCCGGGCGCAGACCCGCGAGGGCTCCCGCCGTCAGGCCCACCAGGACGACCACCGCAAGCTGAACGGGTGGCACCGCGAACGCGAAAGCACTGCTCGTCGCGCCGTCCGAGGCCTTGACGAGCACCCAGCCGAGGAAGCCGCCGAGCACCAGGCCACCGGCCGTACCGAAGGCGGCGACCAGCACCGACTCCCAGCGGACCATGGCCCGCAGCTGCGCCCTGGTCTGTCCGACGGCACGCAACAGGCCGAGCTCACGGGTCCGTTCGTGAATGGCCAGAGTCAGCGTGTTGGCGATGCCGAGCAGAGCGATCAGGACCGCGAGCGCGAGCAGGGCGTAGACCAGCGTGAGCATCATGTCGATGCCGCCCGCCGCGGACTGCGCGTACTCACCTCGGGTCTGCACATCGGGATTGCCGTACTCCTGGGCGACCTTGGAGACCGCGGCCTTGCCGTCGTCCGCGCTCACGCCGTCCTTGAAGCTGACGGAGACGAGGCTGTCGGCGTCCTGCATGCGGTGCGGTGCCCAGGCCTCGCGGGTGACGACGTAGTCCCCCGCGAGCTCCGACAGGCCGTACAGCGCACGGACGGTGAAGGTGGCCTTCTTTCCGTCGGCGAAGGCCAGCTCGGTCTTGGAGCCGACCTCGAGGTCCTGCTTCTCGGCCTCCGCGCGGGTGATCGCGATGCCGTTGGTGCCGAGGCCGTCAAGGGACCCCTCGACCTTGCCGAGGTCGAAGGACTTGGCGAAGGGGCCCGGGTCGGTGACCGTCAGGGCCCGCCCCTCACCGTCGACCTCCGCCGCGCCCTTGCCGAGGCCGACCGCGGTCGCGACCTCCGACTGCTCGGCGAGCGCCGGGGCCAGCTTGGGGCTGAGCCCGCTGCCGCCCGCGCCGAAGCCGGGGGTGCTGATGGCGAGGTCGCCGGCGAAGGAACGGTTCACCGTCTGGTCCATGGTCGCCTTCAGGGAGGCGCCGAAGACCGTGAAGAGCGAGACGACGGCGACGCCGATCATCAGGGCGCTCGCGGTGGCGGCGGTCCGCTTGGGGCTGCGCAGGGCGTTGCGCCGGGCGAGTCCGCCCGTGACGCCGCGCATCCGGTCGAGGGGCCCGCCGAGAATACGTACCGCTCGCGAGGAAGCGACCGGACCGAGTACCACGAACGCGACGAGCGCGAGGACCGCCCCGGCTCCGGCCAGCCACACGGACGGGCTGACCAGGACGCCGGTCAGCGAGAGGCCCACGGCGGCGAGCGCGAGCAGCGCACCCGCGACGGCGCGCGTCCGCGAGGCTCCGGAGTGGTCGACGGCGGTCTCGCGCAGCGCCGCCAGCGGTGCGGTGCGACCGGCGCGTACGGCGGGCAGCAGGGCGGAGCCCAGACAGACCACGATGCCGACGGCGAGCGGTAGCAGCATCGACAGGCCGCTGATCACCAAGTCGCCCTCGGGGAAGGGGAACCCGATGGCCGGGAAGAGTGCCTGGAGCCCGGCCGCGATCCCGATGCCACCCGCGAGGCCCGCGACGGACGCGGCCACGGCGACCACGCTCGCCTCGACCAGGGTGGCCGCGGTGACCTGGCGGCGCGAGGCGCCGAGTGCGCGCAGGAGGGCGTTCTCGCGGGTGCGCTGGGCGACGACGATCGCGAAGGTGTTGTGGATGCTGAAGGTGGCGACAAGCAGCGCAATCCCGGAGAAGACCAGCAGGAAGCTGGTGAAGAGCGTCAGGAACTGGCCGGAGATGTTCTCGGTGTTCTCCGCCGCCGACGCCTCGCCGGTGATCGCCTCAACTCCCCTGGGCAGTACGGGACTCAGCGCGTCGACGAGTTCCTGCTCGCTCACGCCGGGCCCGGCCCGCACCTGGATGGTCGCGGCCTCACCGGGCTTCGGCGTGAGGTACTTCTCGGCGTCGGCCTGCGTCATGCCGGTGAAGGTGGTCTGCGCCATGCCGTCCTCGCCGCCGAAGGTCGCGAGGCCCACGATCGTCACCTGGACGGGGTCGGGGGTGCGCAGCGTGGTCGTGTCGCCGATCCTCAGGTCGCCGGATTCGGCGGCGCCACGGTTGACGACGACCTCGCCGGACCTGGCGGGGGCGCGGCCGTCGGCCAGCTGGTAGGCGTTCAGCTCTTTGTCGTCGATCCAGTTGCCGGCGAGGGTGGGCGGGCCTTCGCCGCCGATGGGCTCCCGGTCCTTGCCGAGGAGCTGGCCCGCGCCCTGGATGCTGGGCGCGGCGGCGACGACGCCGTCGGTCTGCTCGATCCTCTCGACGAGCGAGGTCTTGACGGGCTGCCGGGTGCCCTGGCTGTCGTCGGGTGTGGTGATGGTGTCGGCGCTGCGGACGACGGCGTCGGTGCCGCTCGTCGCGTTGCCGAACATCGTGTCGAAGCTGCCGCGCAGGGTGTCGCCCATGACGAGCGTGCCCGCCAGGAAGGCGACACCGAGCATGACCGCGAGGAACGTACCGGCGAAGCGTCGTTTGTGGCCTCGCAGCGAGGAGAGGCTGATGCGTGCGGTGGAACTGAGGGAACTCATGACAGAGGTGCTACTCATGACGGTGGTGCCCCCTTGGCATCGAAGGCCTTGAGCCGGTCGAGGACCTTGTCGGCGGTCGGCTCCGCCATCCGGTCCACGAGGCGGCCGTCGGCGAGGAAGACGACCTCGTCGGCGTGGGCCGCGGCCACCGGGTCGTGGGTGACCATGACGACGGTGCGGCCCATCTGCCGTACGGCGCGGCCGAGCAGGCCAAGGACCTCCTCGCCGGAGCGCGAGTCGAGGTTGCCGGTCGGCTCGTCGGCGAAGACGACGTCGGGCCGGCCCGCGAACGCCCGTGCCACGGCAACACGTTGCTGCTGTCCGCCGGAGAGCTCGGCGGGCCGGTGGTGGAGCCGGTCACGCAGCCCCACCACATCGATGAGGGCGTCGGTCCACTCGGCTGACGCTCCGTCACCACGCCTGCCCGCGAGGTCCGTCGGGAGCGTGATGTTCTCGGCGACGGTCAGCGTCGGCACCAGGTTGAAGGCCTGGAAGACGAAGCCGATGCGGTCGCGGCGCAGCAGCGTGAGACGGCGGTCGTCGAGCGCGCCAAGTTCGGTGTCGCCGATGTGGGCGGACCCCGAGGTGAGGGTGTCGAGGCCCGCGGCACAGTGCATCAGGGTGGACTTGCCCGAGCCCGACGGGCCCATGATCGCGGTGAAGCGTCCGGCGGGAAAGCCGACGCTCACCCCGTCCAGGGCCCGCACGGCGGTGTCGCCACCGCCGTAGACCTTGACGGCCTCGGTGACCCGCGCGGCGTCGACGGTGGCGGTGCCGCTTCGGTGTCCGGTCGCGGTGGTCATGCCGCACCACCCTTGGAGGCGCGACCGAACTCCTCGTTCAGGACGGACAGACGCCGCCAGTACTCGTCCTCGTCGATCTCGCCGGATGCGAACCGGCGGCCGAGCACGGCGATGGGCGAGTTCTCGTCGACGCGTACGTTCCGCTCGGCGCCGTCCCGCTGCCACGGTGCGCGGCGGCCACGCCACACGGTGCGGCGCAGGAGGGTGATGCCGCCGATCACGACGGCCGCCCAGATGAGCGGGAAGAACAGGATCCACGGGCCGGGCCCGCCGTCGAAGTGAGCCAGGGTGTTCATGGTGTCCATCTCCTCGGGAGCGTGTCTTGTGTGCGGGGTCTCGTGCGATATCTCGAGACTCGCGCTCCGAGGGGGTCCGAGTCGTCGTACGGGCAGCGGCACTGCGCGTACCACTCCGGGAGTACGTGGGGGCCGCGGGGCTGCTTCCGGGGGTGCCCCCAGGGGCAGTTCCCGGGGCGGCTCCCGGGGACTGCTCCCGGGGCGGGCCGAGTCTGTACCTATAGGTAGGTACAGAGCGCAGCCCAGAGTTGGGTACAGCGCGCACCAATCGACCCATGCGCCTCTAGACCTCTGTACCTACTAGTATGTACAGTAGCTGCATGAGCACCCCGGAGCGTCTGATCGAGTCCACCCGCGAACTCCTGTGGGAGCGCGGTTACGTCGGCACGAGCCCCAAGGCGATCCAGCAGCACGCGGGCGCCGGGCAGGGCAGCATGTACCACCACTTCGCCGGGAAGCCCGACCTGGCACTCGCCGCCATCAGGCGCACGGCGGACGAAATGCGCGCCACGGCCGAGGGCGTGCTCGGCGGCACAGGATCGGCGTACGAACGCATCGAGGCTTATCTGCTGCGCGAGCGCGACGTCCTGCGCGGCTGCCCGGTCGGACGACTCACGATGGACCCGGATGTCATCACGAGCGACGAGCTGCGCGCGCCCGTCACCGAGACGCTCGACTGGCTGCGGGACCGCGTCGCCGGGATCGTCGAAGAGGGCCAGCAGCGGGGCGAGTTCGCGGCCACGCTCGACGCGCGGGCGATCGCGGCGACGGTTGTCGCGACGGTCCAGGGCGGCTATGTACTGGCCCGCGCCTCGGGGTCGCCCGCGGCTTTCGACACCGGCGTACGCGGCTTGCTCGCCCTCCTTTTCGCCGCCACCACCCCATCTCCGTAAAGGACTTGAAGAGAAGTGCACATCACGCGCAACCGCCCCGACAGCCAGGCGGGCCCCGCCGAGAACTTCACCGGCACGGTATGGCTGGATGAGATCGCCGCACCCCCCTCCCCCTCCCGGCTACGGATGTTCAACGTCCACTTCGCCCCCGGAGCGCACACCGCCTGGCACCGCCATCCGCACGGCCAGGTTCTGCACGTCCTGGAGGGCGAGGGCCTGGTACAGCGCAGGGGAGGAGAGGCGGAGACGATCCGCGCGGGCGACACCGTCTGGATCGAGCCGGATGAATGGCACTGGCACGGCGCCGCGCCCCGCACCTTCATGACGCACCTGGCGGTCGTCGAGGCGACGGACGACGGCACGACCACGCATTGGGACGCCCACGTGGGGGCGCACGAGTACCCGGCGGCTGCAGACGCGTACCCGGCGGCTTGATCCAGAGGAGCGAACCACCATGCATGCGATGCAGTACGAGATCACGCTTCCGGCCGACTACGACATGGCCGTCATCCGCGACAGGGTCGCCACCAAAGGCCACCTGCTGGACAACTACCCGGGGCTCGGGACCAAGGCGTACCTGATCCGCGAACGCGGCGTCGACGACTCACCCGTCAACCAGTACGCACCGTTCTACCTCTGGAACACCCCCGAGGGCATGAACTCGTTCCTCTGGGGCCCAGGATTCCAGGGCATCGTCGACGACTTCGGCCGACCGGAGGTGCAGCACTGGACGGGTCTGGCTTTCGTGGAGGGAGTCGCCTCGGATGCCGCCTCGTCCGCGAAGACGGCGAAGACGGCGAAGACGGCGAAATCGGCGGATGCAGCGAAGGCAATGAAGACCGCGAAGGCCGCGATACGACGTCGCATGCGCATCCCCGCTGGGGCCCACGTCGGCTCCTTGGCCGCCGAACTCGTCAGCCAGGCAGAGCAGTTGGCGCGTCAGGACGGAGCGATCTACGCGGCCGCGGCCATCGACCCGCGAACGTGGGAGGCACTGCACTTCTCCGTCTGGGATCACGCATCACCCAAGGGGCAGGGCGATGTGTTCCAGGTGCTGCACCTGTCCGCACCGGAGCGACATCTGCTCCCCAAGGGGCAGCAGTGGTGAACGCGATTCGCACGGTCCTGGGAGACACGGCCCCGGCAGACCTCGGCACCTGTGACGCCCACGACCACCTGTTCCTGACGAGCCCTCAACTACCCGGCCAGGAGCTGGACTCGCTCACGTCGGGGGCGCAGGAGCTCGCAGCCTTCCGGGATGCCGGCGGCGAGAGTCTGATCCAGTGGACACCGCACGGGATGGGGCGCCGCACAGGCGACCTGCCCGAGCTGTCCCGGCTGTCGGGCATACGCATTGTCGCGGCCACGGGGCTCCATCAAGCGGCCAACTACGCACCGGAGTTGCTCGGCCGCCTCCGCACGGACGGGCTCGCGGAGCTCTTCGTGCGGGAGGTGACCGAGGGCATCGCCGACACGGGCGTGCGGGCAGGGCTGATCAAGGTCGCGGGCGGGTTCCACGGTCTGGACGCGCACGCCCGCTGGACCATGGAAGCGGCGGCCGAGGCCCACCACGCGACCGGCGCACCCATCGCCGTCCACCTGGAACTCGGCACAGGCGCGCTGGACGTAATCGACTTGCTGTGCGGCGAGTTGAACGTCCCACCGAATCGCCTGATCCTGGGTCACCTGAACCGCTCCCCCGACCTCGCGATCCACCACCAGGCGGCCGAAGCAGGCGCGTACCTCGCCTTCGACGGCCCCTCCCGCGCCAACCACGCCACGGACTGGCGCATGCCGGAAGCCGTACAGGCCCTGACCGAGGCGGGCTTCGCTGACCAACTGCTCCTGGGCGGCGACACGACAACGGCCGCAGCCCGCGCGGTGAACGGCGGCCCAGGCCTGCCGCACCTGCTGCGCAGGGTACGACCACGACTCGAACTCGCCGTGGGTGAAGCCGTGGTCGGACGGATGCTGAGGGAGAATCCGGCACGGGCGTTCGCGGTGGAGTGGACGTAGAGAGCGGCTGATCGCTTCACTGCCGCCACTCCGTGCCGCTCGCCCCGGACCGTCCGGCCGCTCAGACGCTCGCGGTGTGGAAGCCCGCCGCCAAGTGCGCGAGCAGCCGCGCGGGTGCGTCGTCCTGGATGGTGTGGCCCGCGGCGTCCACCCAGGTCAGTTCGGCATGCGGGATGCGTGACCGGAGGAACTCGGCGAACTCCGTTGGCAGCAGGCGGTCTTCGCGGCCCCAGATGATGCGCGTCGGCACGGCCACCCCGCCGAGGAGAGGCTCGAGTTCGTCCGTCTGGGACTGCTCGAACTGGCGGTACTGGCGGTAGAAGGCCGCCTGGCCTTCCTTGCCGCGCCAGGGGTCGATGTACGCGTCCAGCACGCCCGGCCGGTAGCCGGTGTGCGTGGCGTGGCGGAGGTGGCTGGCCACCAGTGCCTCGTGGGCGTAGTCGGGGAGTTGCTCGAAGACGTGCGCGTTCTCGCGGATGAGCTTGAAGTAGCCCGTCCCCCATGCACCGCCACCGACCGCGTCCACCAGCGTGAGGTCCCCGAACTCCGCGCCCTCGATGAGCAGCGCCCGCAACGCCACCGCCCCGCCCACATCGTGCGCGACGACGCTGGGGCGGGACAGCCCCCAGTGCGCGAGCAGGCGGGCGAAGATCCTTCCCTGCGCCGCCAGACCGACGTCCTGCCCCTCCCGCTGCTCCGACTGCCCGAAGCCGAGCAGATCCCAGACGTAGACCTTGCGCGTACGGGCGAGGGCGGGGGCGATCTCGCGCCAGATGTACGACGAGAACGGCGAACCGTGCAGGAGGACCACCGGGTCGCCCTCCCCGAACGACGCCCACCTCACGTAACCGTCCGCCGTCTCGAACTTCTCCTCCAAGTGCCACGTCACTGGGTACCTCCCGCTGGTTGGGAATCCGCTCCGTCTGGTGGGGAATCCGCTCCGTCTGGTGGGGAATCCGCTCCGTTTACATGCCCTGCTGCTCGTCCTGCTTCTCCCCCTGGTGATTGACGTTACCAGTAGAAGTGGTTAAGGGGTAACTCCCTTCACTCCCTTGGATGCCTTGGCTCCCCGTGGATCCCTTAGCTCCCTTGGCGTACGCGTATTGCACTGGGCGTTCCAAAACCTGTACGGTACCGACATGGCCCGACCGAGAACCTTCGACGAGGAGCGGGCCCTGGACGCGGCGATGCACGCCTTCTGGGCGAATGGCTACGAGGCCACCTCGACCCAGGACCTGTGT
This sequence comes from Streptomyces sp. NPDC033180, assembly GCF_055577645.1. Lineage (NCBI taxonomy): Bacteria > Bacillati > Actinomycetota > Actinomycetes > Kitasatosporales > Streptomycetaceae > Streptomyces > Streptomyces sp. NPDC033180. Next base: position 853,820 of record NZ_JBVIPU010000002.1, read on the forward strand.
GACGCCACCGGCCTGGGCCGCAGCAGCATCTACAACACCTTCAGCAGCAAGCACGAACTGTTCCAGCGGGCCCTGGCCCGCTACATGGACTCCATGACGTCCATCCAGATCGAGATCCTGGAGGACACGGAGCGCCCCCCGATGGAGCGCCTTCGCGCCCTGTTCACCCGAATCGTCGACTCCGAGTTCGAGTGCCGCGAGGACGGGCACAGCATCGGCTGCCTGACCGTCAACACCACAGTGGAGCTCGCCGGGCGCGACCCCGAGGCCGCCGAGATGCTCGCTCGCGACCTCGCGGTGCGGCTTGCCGCCATCGGCGCCGTCATTCGTGCGGGACAGAGCGGCGGCGACGTCACCTCCACGCGGGACGCGGGCGACCTGGCCCGTTTCCTGAACGCCGTCATCGGCGGCATGCGGATCGCCGCACAGGGCGGCGCCGATCACGCAGCTCTCACGGGCATCGCCGATACTGCCCTGGACGCCTTGACCCGCTGACCTCGCCGGCCGCACAGGGCTCGCTGACCTCGCTGACCTCCTTGACCTCACCGACCTGGCCGGCCTCGCCGGTCACCTCGCCAGCCCCCTGCGATCACCTCTACCCCTTCACCCCGAGCCGAGCTCTCGCACGCCCATGTTTTGCACTGATCAGTTCATAACTCATCGACAGGAGCCCTCATGCCCCGCGCCGTCTATCTCCTGGCCCTCGGCATCTTCGCCATGGTGACCAGCGAGTTCGTGGTCGCCGGTCTCATGCCGCAAATGGCCGACGGACTCGACGCCACGATTCCGGAGGTCGGCTACCTGATCACCGCCTTCGCCGCAGCGATGGCGTTCGGCGGGCCCTTCCTCACGATCGCTCTGCTGAAGATGCGTCAGAAGTCGGCCCTGATAGTCCTGTTCGGCATCTTCCTGGCAGGCAACGTCCTCGCCGCCCTGGCCCCGGACTACCGCACCATGCTGGTGGCCCGCGTCATCACGGGTGTCGCGTCGCAGGCCTTCTTCGGCGTCTCCATCTCCCTGTGCGCGCAGCTCACCCGACCCGAAGTCCGGGGCAGGGCCATCGCGGTGGCCCTCAACGGGCTGATGCTGGGCACGCTCCTCGGACTGCCGCTCTCCACCGTCATCGGTGAACACCTGGGCTGGCGGGCCGCGTTCTGGGCCATCACCGGCCTGACCGTGCTCGCCGCGCTCGCCACCCTGGCCGGGGTGCCCCGCATGGAACGCGCCGACGACGGCGGAGGCGACCTGCGCCACGAACTGGGCGCCTTCCGCAACCCCAGGCTCTGGCTCACTCTCACCACAAGCACCTTCATCATCGGCGCCACGTTCTCCGCCTTCAGCTACCTCAACCCGATCCTCACCGAGGTCACCGGTTTCTCCACGGGCACCGTCCCGCTGCTGCTCATCGCGTACGGAGCGGCCACCGTCATCGGCAACACCATCGTCGGCCGGTTCGCCGACAAGCGCACTGTGCCGGTCCTGCTCACCGGCCTGCTGCTCAACCTGGCTTTCCTCGCCGGATTCGCCATACTCGCCCACCTGAGCGTTGCTGCCGTGGTGTTGATGATGGGCATCGGCCTGGTCGGAGTCACCATGAACCCGGCTCTGGTCACCCGCGTCCAGCGCACGGGCAACGCACGGCCGCTGGTCAACACCGTCCACTCCTCGTTCATCACCCTCGGCATCATCATCGCGACGTCCGTGGGTGGACCCGCCATCGACACGTTCGGTCTGCGGGCACCGCTCTGGATCGGCGCCGCCCTCGCCGCCCTCGGTCTGGTCACGCTGCTGCCCGATCTGCTGCGGTTGCGCGACGGCCGAAACACGCCTGCCGCCACGGCAGTTGCCCCCGCGCGCCCGGCCGCGGCCACGGCCACGGCCGCGTCCACGGAGGAATCCGCCCGCGTCTAGCCCAGCGCCCCGAGGGGGTCGTCGAGCACTGGCTGCCAGGCCAACTCGGCGGCCCCCACCAGGCTGTTGTGGTCCAGTGTGCAGGCCAGGATCGGTACGCCGCCGCTGCGTCCCCACAGACTCCGGTCCGCGACGACGGCGCGCAGCCGCTCGGGGTCGGCCTCAAGGAGCGCGCGGTGCAGGCCGCCCAGGATGATGCGGTCCGGGTTGAGGATGTTCACCAGGCCCGCGAGCCCCAGGCCGAGGCGGTCGATGAGTTCCTCGGCCGCCGCACGGACCGCCGGGTCCGCGCCCCCGTCCCGGAGCAGTTCGCGGGCCTGCAGCAACAGCCCCTCGGGGCCCGGCTCGCGGCCCGCAGCGGTGAGGAAGGCCAGCGGGTCCGTCTCGACATCCAGGCAGCCCCGACTGCCGCAGTGGCAGGGGCGTCCCTCCGGGTTGACCGTGAGGTGGCCGACCTCGAGCGCGAGGCCCGAACTCCCCGTGTGCAGGCGCCCGTCGAGGACGAGCGCGCCGCCGACCCCCCGGTGTCCGGTCGCGACGCACAGCAGATCGCGGGCGCCGCGCCCGGCGCCGTGCCGGTGCTCGGCGAGCGCGGCGAGGTTGACGTCATTGGCGGCGAACGCGGGCCCGGCGATCCCCGCGTCCCGTACACAGTCGGCGAAGATCTGGCGGACCTGCGAGCCGGCGGGCCACGCCAGGTGCAGCGGGTTGAGCGCCGTGCCCTCCGGTGCGGCGACGGCCGAGGGCACGGCGAGGCCCGCGCCCACACACCGTCTGCCGGTCTCCCGCAGCAGTTGCGCACCCGCGTCGATGACCGAGCCGAGCACCTGTGCCGGGTCGGCGTCGATCGTCTCGCAGCCGGGCGCGGTGGCGACGATCCGGCCGCCGAGCCCGACGAGCGCCGCCCGGAAACCGTCGGAGTGCACCTGCGCGGCGAGCGCCACCGGGCCGTCGCCCGCGATGGAAAGCCCGTGCGAGGGGCGGCCTTGAGAACCCGCGGGCGCGCTCGGCCTCGCGTCGATCCTGATCAGACCGAGCGCCTCCAGCTCGGCGGCGACGGCGCCCGCCGTGGCGCGGGTGACGCCGAGTTCGGCGGTGAGCACGGCGCGGGTCGGGGCACGCCCGGTGTGGACGAGCTCAAGAGCGGGACCGAGCGCGCCGCGCCCTCGCTCCAGGCGCGTGCGCGTGGACAGATCCCCCTCGGTGCGGGAGGCAGCCTTGCCGTTCATGAGGGCGAGTCTCCCATGATCCGTACGCCGCCTCGCCGTTCAGTGGTCACCTGCACGCGCACCGCCATCTCCCTGCCCTTCCCCTGCCGCCTCACGAGAACCTCCCACTCACGCGCGCCCGCCACCTCAACGAGCGCCCTCCCGCACGAGACCCACGAGGCCACTCCGCCCGGCCTCCGCCCGGACTCCACCCGGACCCCGCCCGGCCCCGCCCGGACTCCACCCGGACCCCGCCCGGCCCCGCCCGGACTCCACCCGGACTCCACCCGGACCCCGCCCGGACTCCACCCGGAAATCCGCCCGGACCCACCGGTGACCGCCGCCTCACGGGAACTGTCTTGTACGCCACGGGGGCGCACCTCTACCCTGACTTTGTGCCGCTACTAAACAAAACCACGTCCGCAGCGTCGCGGGCCACTCCCCCGGGCCTTGCCCGGCTCCGTGTCGCACTCACCGTCTTCTTCGCACTCGACGGCTTCATCTTCGCCGGATGGGTCGTCCGCATCCCCGCCATCAAGGAACAGACCGGCGCCTCGGCGAGCGACCTCGGGCTCGCCCTGCTCGGGGTCTCCGCCGGTGCCGTGATCACGATGACGCTCACCGGACGGCTCTGCCGCCGCTTCGGGAGCCATCCGGTGACCGTGGCCTGCGGGGTCCTGATGCCGCTGAGCATCGCGCTGCCGCCGCTGACGCACTCGGCACTCTCGCTCGGGCTCGTGCTCCTGGTGTTCGGTGCCGCTTACGGCGGGATCAACGTGGCGATGAACAGCGCCGCCGTAGACCTGGTGGCCGCCCTGCGGCGCCCCATCATGCCCAGCTTCCACGCCGCCTTCAGCCTGGGCGGCATGGTCGGCGCCGGGCTCGGCGGGCTCATCGCCGGCTCCCTCTCGCCCACGCGCCACCTGCTCGGCCTCACCGTGATCGGCCTGGTCGTCACCGCCGTCGCGGGACGCACTCTGCTGCGCCTCGAACCTCCGGCCCCGCCCAGCGATGTCCACCGCGAGGACAGCGCCCCCCGCCGCCTGGACAGCCGTACCCGCGGCCTGGTTCTCGTCTTCGGCCTCATCGCGCTCTGCACCGCCTTCGGCGAGGGAGCGCTCGCCGACTGGGGCGCCCTCCACCTCGAACAGGACCTGGCAGCCCACCCCGGCATCGCCGCCGCCGGCTACTCCTGCTTCGCGCTCGCCATGACCATCGGCCGCCTCAGCGGAACCACCCTCCTCGAACGCCTCGGCCAGACCCCCATACTCGTCGCCGGCGGCACCACCGCCGCCGCCGGCATGCTCCTGGGCGCACTCGCCCCCACCGTCTGGCTCGCCCTCATCGGCTTCGCCATCACCGGGCTCGGACTCGCCAACATCTTCCCCGTAGCCGTCGAACGCGCCGGAGCCCACGCCGGACCCAGCGGCGTCGCCACCGCCTCCACCCTCGGCTACGGCGGCATGCTCCTCGGCCCACCCGCCATCGGCTTCATGGCCGACTGGTTCACCCTGCCCACAGCCCTCACCAGCGTCGCCGTACTCGCAGCACTCGCCGCCCTCATCGGCTACACCACCCGCCACTGACGGACGTCGTGTGCCGCGCTCGCCGAACAGGTCGGCGGCCATGAGGTCTTGGCCGCGCCCTGCACCGTGCCTTCGCCGACGGTGCGAGCGTCATGGCCTACGTACGGCCGACCGGCTCCGCCGAGATCTGCCGCATAAGGCCCATCATGTCCGGCGCGACCCACTCCTCGGCGATCTTGTCGCCCTCGAATCGGTAGATCTCGATGCTCCGGAAGCTGACCGGCCGGCCTGTCGCCTCCACGCCCTGGAAGGTGCCCTCGTGCGTCCCGGTGACGTGGACCCGTACCACCACCTTGTCATCGGCTCCGAACGCGTCCTCGACATCGATCTTCAAGTCGGGGAAACCTTCCAGCATGCCCTGGGACCCGTACCGCCAGATCTCCCGGCCGTGCAGCGGCTCCGGGGCCCCGGGGACGTTGGCCACGAAGGCCTCCGCCAGCATCTCGACACACGCGTCGAGATCGCCGCACTCCAGCGTCCGGTAGGCCGTGCGCAACAGGGTCAGGTTCTTCTCGACGGATGTGTCCATCTCGACGGTGGTGTCCATCTCAGTGTCCTCTCCAAAGGAGTTCGCCCCGACAAAGGAGATCGCCCCGACGAGCGCGGTGTGCGCTCCGATCCGCATGGCTCTCAGTAGAGACCTTGCCGCTGCGTCAAGGTCAAGTCGGGGCGCTTGCGGGCGAACCGCCAGGTGTACATCGCCCGGCGCAGTCGTCGATGCGGACGAAGCGGTCGAAGACCCGCTCCCGGTCGCCGGCGGCTATGCCCGGCCCCTCGTCGGTCACCCTCACCTGCGCCGCGCCGGAGGAGACGGAGACGTCGAGGGACACCTTCGTACCGGCGGGTGCGTGTTCGGCGGCGTTGGTGAGGAGGTTGTCGAGGGCCTGCCGGATGCGCAGCGGGTCGAGGCGCAGCCGGACCGGGTCGGGGCCGGCCGTCATGGTCAGCTCGTGGTCGGGGTGCGCGGCGTGGAAGGCGTTCGCCGTCCCGCCCGCCAGCTCCCCCAGGTCCGCGTCCGCAAGCCGCAGCGGTACCTCGGCCTCGGATCCGTCCAAGCGGGCGAGCAGCAGCAGGTCGCCCCGGAGGAGACCCATCCTGGCGGCCTCGGTGCGCAGGCGGGCCAGGTGCTTCTCGCGTTCCGCCTGCTCGTTGGCGGCCGCGTACTGCGGCCGCGTTCCACCAGATGCTCCATGGCCGAGAACACGAGATGATCAAGACGCTGTTCGAGCCCTGAGTCCGGGAGCCGGTCATGAGGCCGGTGCCGGGGGCCGGGACGGGGGCGGCCGAGAGGAAGGAGCGTCACCACGCCCATGTCGCATTCCACGCAGTCCTTGTCAGGTCTGACCGCGCTCGTCACAGGCGGCTCGCGGGGCCTCGGCCTGCTGATGGCCGACCGGCTCGCCGCACGCGGCAGCACGGTGGTGATCGCCGCGCGCGACCCCGAAGAGCTGGCCTCCGCCCAGAAGAAGCTGCGGGCCCGCCGGCACGGCGCCGCCATCCATACCGCGGTCTGTGACGTCCGGGACCAAGAAGCCGTGCACCTCATGTTCCGGGCCGCTCACGACACGTGCGGCGGCCCCGACATCGTCATCGCCAATGCCGGGATCATCCAGGTGGCCCCTCTGGAGGCCATTGGGGCCGCGGAGTTCAGGGACGCCATGGAGACCATGTACATGGGTGCCGTGCACACCGGCCTCGAGGCCCTTCCCTACCTCAGGGAGAGCGAGCAGGGCGGACGACTGGCTCTGATCTCGTCGGTGGGTGGTCTGCTGGGAGTGCCCCACCTGCTGCCCTATGCCTGCGCGAAGGCCGCGACCGGCGTCCTGGCCGAGGGCCTGCACGCGGAAGCCGCGGCCGGCGGTGTGAGTGTGACCGCTGTCTATCCCGGGCTGATGCGGACCGGCTCACATCTTCAGGCCCAGTTCGGTGGCGCGCACAGCAGCGAGTTCGGCTGGTTCTCGGCACTGGCGGGTGCGCCGGTGATCTCGATGAACGCGCAGCGAGCCGCGGAACGCATCGTCAAGGCGGTGCTCACGCGCCGCACCCGCCTGGTCCTGACCCCCGCGGCACGCGCTGCCGATCTGGCCCACGGCCTGGCGCCCGCCGCGGTCACCCGCCTCAACGGCGTGCTGGCCCGACTGCTCCCCGGGGCGCCCGCGGGCCACCGTCCCCTGCGTCCCGGGAAAGACGTCGCCCCGCCCGAGGGCGCCCTGAGCAGCCGGTTCCAGGCGTGGGGCAGCGCCCTGAACGACACCGCCGCGGACGCCTACAACGAGCGGGAAAGCTGAGGGAAGGTCAGCCGGTACTCAGGGCCGCACGACGGTGACGACCACCGAGTGCCACCCGCTGGCCCCGTCGGGGATGGGGCGCGTGCGTTTCTCCGTCTGTGTCTCGCCCGTCCCGTCGGTGGCGCGGACGGTGAGGGCATGGCCGCCTGATGTGGCCTTCCAGGGGAGGGACCACTGGCGCCAGGTGTCGTGTGTGTCCACGGTGACCAGATCAGCCACCTGCCACGGCCCTTCGTCGACACGGACCCCCACCTTCAGCCGGTGCGTTGCCGCGTTACGCCTGTTGCATGGGAGCACCCGTAGGCGTGTCAGTCCACGGCTGTTCGGCGGAACCCAGCGCTCTGCCGCCCGGCCGCCCGGAGCAAGCTGAGCCTATTGATCGTTGCCCTCCCCACAGGTCGTCCCGGCCGCTGCCCCCGCACCCGGCTCACGCCAGCTCTGAGAGGTCTCACCCGTGGCTCGAATGCGGCTTCCCCGGTGCCTTTCGGTGCGTCTGCCGCCGGCTGCCTTCGCGGGCGTGGGTCGTACGCTGCACGGCTGTCTCAGGGCGGCAGCGCAGGCGGTGCCGCGCGGTGGCGCCACGGTGGCCGGGATCGGCGGGAGCGCGGTGCGGCTGCTGGCAGGTGCGTCGCCCCAGCGGCTCGGCTCGCTGCTCGCGGACGCGCCGGACCGCCTCAGGTCCATCGCCACGGAACTGGCCGACTCGGGCGACATCCACACCGCCCGTCAGGTCTGGTCGCACGACGGCCACGCCCATCTGCAGGTGCGCGGCCTGACCGGACGGGGCACCGCCCATCGCGCCATCGTCAAGGCCGCGATCGTGACGCTGATGGAGACCGACGGCATCTACTGGGCCGAGGCCAACGCGGAGACGCGCCGGCTCCTGGTCATCTTCAACGAGAACCAGATGGACGTCGACCTCATCGAAGAGGTCATCGAGGGCGTGGAAGCCGCTCACGGCGTGGCCGACGAGGCTTTCCCGGCGGCGCCACAGGAGCATCCCGCCGACAACATCGAGCAGACGGCCGCGTACATCGCCCTCGCCGCCGGCCTGGTCGGGCTCGGCGTCTCCGCCGCTGGACGCCTCGTGCGGGTGCCGTCCCTGCTGCCCTACGGGGTCCGCGAGTGCTTGGTGCTTTCCGAAGCGCATCTGCGGCTGCGGCACGTCGTGGAGGAACATCTGGGACGCATCCGCGGAGATCTGCTGCTCTCGCTGGCCATCACCACGGCCCACACCTTCACCCACAACGCCGCGCCCATCGCCGTCGACGTCCTGCGGCGCAGCGCTCAGATCGTCGAGGCCCACGCTCGCCGGGCCGCCTGGGCCCGGCACGAAACGGATCTGCACTCCATCCAGTCGGTACTGCCGCACGAGTGCGTGAGACGCCCCTCACGGCCGGAGCCGCTGCCGCCCGGCCCCGTCGAAACAGTCACCGACCGCGCCGCGCTCGGCTCCCTGGCCGGGGCAGCGGCACTGCTCCTTGGCACCCGCAGTCCGTTCCGGGCCACCGAGCTCCTGATGACGACCGCGCCGCCGGCCGCCTGGCTGGGGCGGGAAGGGTACGCGGCTGTTCTGGACTGGCGCCTGGCCCGGCGCGGGGTGCTGCCGATGAACGCCGCTGTGCTGCGCCGGCTCGACCGGGTCGACACGGTCATCATCGACTCCCTCGTGCTGTGCGGCAGCCGGCCCGTCCTGCTGTCGGCGCAGGCGACGCGGACGGAGTTGGATGACACCGAGGTATGGCAGACCGCGCAAGACGTGCTCGGTGCCAAGGATGTGACCACACTTCAGAAACAGCCTCGGTGGAGCCGACGGGGCTGGACCCTGGAGCGCGAGGGCGCGCACGCGCGCCCTCTTCTGGACGGGTCCGGGACAGTGGCCTTCCACCTGCGCGACAGCCAGGACCGCCACTGCGGCACGGTCACCATCGGCTGCGGCCTCGATCCGCTGGCAGAGGCCGTACTGGAGGCGGCCCGGTCCAACGTCGACCGCGTGGTCGTCACCGAGCACGCCGGCATCGGCGAGTTGCTGCCGCTGGCCGACGAGGTGCTCCTTCCCGGCGATCTGTCCGATGAGGTCCGGCGGCTGCAGACGGAGGGCCGCGTCGTCATGGTGATCGCCGCCGGTCAGGACACCGCCCTGGCGCTGGCCGACGTCGGTGTGTCCGTGCTGCACGGCTCCCACGGGGCGAGTTGGTCCGCCGACCTCATCTGCGCGTACGAACTGGACTCCGCCTGGCTGCTCCTGCGCACCCTGGGCCCCGCCCGTCGCGTCAGCCGCCGCTCGGCCAGGACGGCCCTGGGCGGAGCAGCCATGGGCGCGCTGCTGACCCTGGTGGACGCCGCCCCCCAGCACCAGCGCCGCAAGCTCTCACCGATGCACAGCTCAGCGGCCTTCGCCCTGCTCGGAGGCGTCGTCACCGCTCGCAGAGTGGGCACCCTGCCCTCCCCGAAGCCGGCGCTGCGCGGCAGTTGGCACAGCCTCACCGCTCGCGCGACGTTTCTCAGGGTCCGCGAGTACGCCGCCTCGGAGTCGACCGCCGACGGCAAGGACGGCGCCGCGCGCCCCAGGACGAGGAGCGGGCCGCCGTCCTCCCTGCTGCCACCGAGAGCCGTTGCCCTGACCCGGGCGGTGGCGGAGGAACTGCGTGATCCACTGACTCCGGTCCTCGCCTTCGGCGCGGCCGCGTCCGCCGTGGTCGGCTCGCGTGTCGACGCGCTCCTCGTGGGCGGCGTCATGCTGGGCAGCGCCCTGGTCAGCGGTTCGCAGCGGATGAAGGCCGAACAGGCCCTGGACGAACTGCTCGACGTCGAGCGCGTCACCGTACGCCGCGCCCGCCTGACGACCACCCCGCGCGACCGCAACTGGGCGGTGGCCCTCGCCGATGAGCCCTTCGAGACGGTCACCGCCGACCGCCTCGCCGTCGGCGATGTCATCCTGCTTGGCCCCTCCGATGTCGTACCGGCCGACGCGCGGCTGCTGAGCGTCACCGACCTCGAGGTCGACGAGTCCAGCCTGACCGGCGAACCTCTGCCGGTCGACAAGGACCCGGCCCCGACTCCCGGTGCCGCTCTGGCCGAGCGCTCCTGCATGATCTACGAGGGAACCACCGTGCTCGCGGGGCACGGAAGCGCCGTCGTCACCGCGGTCGGCGCGAGCACCGAAGCCGGCCGGGCCTCCGCCGTGAGCGGCCGCGCCGCCCCCGCCACCGGTGTGCAGGCCCGCCTCGCCGACCTCACCCGTATCACCCTGCCCGCGACGGCCGCCGCGGGTGCGGTGGTCACCGGGCTCGCCCTGCTGCGGGGCACGCCGCTGCGCCAGGCGCTCGGCTCCGGCGTGTCCATCGCGGTCGCCGCGGTCCCCGAGGGCCTGCCCCTTGTCGCCACGGCGGCCCAGCTCTCCGCGGCACGCCGGCTCGGCGGTCAGGAAGTCCTGGTGCGCTCCGCCCGCGCTCTGGAGGCCCTGGGGCGCGTCGACACCGTTGCCTTCGACAAGACCGGCACGCTCACCGCGGGCCGTCTGTCGGTGACGCGCCTCGCGGACTACGGCGGCGAGGTGTCCTTCGACAGCGCCCACGCCCGTCGGCTGCTGCGCGTCAGCGGCCGTGCCTGCCCGCAGGCCGACCCCGCTACCCCCCAGGCCGTGGCGCACGCGACCGACCGGGCAGTCATCGAGGCGGTGCGCGACCACTCCGAGCCCGATCACGCCTGGTCGCTGATCCGGGAGCTCCCCTTCGAGACCAACCGCGGCTACGCGGCGGCCCTCGGCACCAACGGCAGCCGGCTGCACCTGGAGGTCAAAGGGGCCCCGGAAGTCGTCCTTGCGCGCTGCGCGACGGTGTGGGAAGCGGGCCGGGAGACGGTTGCCCTCACTGCCGCCCGACGCCTGCGCGCACAGCGCACGGTGCGGCGCCTGGCCGCGGCAGGCCTACGCGTCCTCGCCGTTGCGGAAGGCGTGCCGTCCGGCGACCGCGCGCAACACGGGGAAGACCTCGCGGCCCTGACCGACGACCTCACCCTGATCGGATTCCTCGCCTTCGCGGACGCCCCGCGGCGCACCACCACCGACGCTGTCCGCCGCCTCACCCAGGCCGGCACCCGCGCCGTGATGATCACAGGTGACCATCCCGTCACCGCCACCGCCTTGGCTGCCCAACTCGGTCTGCCCGCACCGGAGTCGGTGCTCACCGGCGCGGAGCTCGACACGCTCCCGAAACGCGACCGCGACCGGCGCATCGCGCAGACCTCCGTGTTCGCCCGCGTGTCACCGGAGCACAAGACCCGTATCGTCGAGTCCCTGCAACGCTCGGGCCATGTCGTCGCGATGACGGGCGACGGCACCAACGACGCCCCGGCGATCCGGCTCGCCGACGTCGGCATCGCCATCGCGGGACACGGGTCAACCGCCGCGCGCAGGGCGGCAGATCTGGTGCTCACCCGGGCCGACCCCTCGCGCATCGCCACCGCCATGAGCGAGGGCCGGGCCCTGTGGGGCCGGGTGCGCGACTCGGTGTCCATTCTGGTCGGCGGCAACGCGGGCGAAGTCGCCTTCACCATCCTCGGCACCGCGGTCGACGGCCGCTCGCCGCTGTCCACCCGCCAGCTGCTTCTGGTCAACATGCTCACCGACATGCTGCCGGCCCTCGCGGTCGCCCTCGCACCGTCCATGCCCCCTGGCGGCGACCAAGCGGGGCACGACGCCGGCGACACCGAGGCACAGGCCCCCGCATCGCGACAGCCGGACCAGGACGAGCCCGTGAAGGACCCGCTCAGCTCCGGCCCCGTCACCACGGTCTGGGGCACGTCCCTGGCGCACACCCTCGCCGTGCGCAGCGGGGCCACCACGCTGGGCGCGACCCTCGCCTGGGGCGCGGGCAAAGCCACCGGGCGCGTGCAGGAGGCCAGCACGATGGGCCTGGTCGCTCTCATCGGCACGCAGCTGGGGCAGACCCTGATGATGGGCCGCCACAGCCGACTGGTCACCCTGACCAGCGGGGTTTCGGGACTGGCCCTGCTGGCCGGGGTCCAGACGCCGGCGATCAGCCGCTTCTTCGGCTGCCGCCCTTTGGGGGCCGGTTCCTGGACTGTGGCCGTGGGCTCCTGCACGGCCGCCACGGCGCTCGCGATGAAGGCCGGCAGCCGCTGGGCCGGGCGGACGGATGAGGGCCGCCCGGCCGCGGGAGCCCCGAAAGAGCGCTGACGGGGCACCTGTCCGGCCGGCAGCGGCGGCGGCCCCTCCCGGCAAGAGGCGCTACGCAGCGTGACGCCGTGGTCGCGCAGGAGGTGCGGGTCAGGACGATCCATCTCAAGATGGACATCTGTCGCGATCAGAAGGAGCGATGTCCCATGGCTACAGCACGCAAGCAGACCCCTGCCAAGAAGGCGACGGCATCCCGTTCGGCGAAGACGGCCTCGTCCCGCCCGGCGGCGAAGAAGACGACGTCCCGCTCCAAGACGGCCAAGTCGACGAAGACCGCCACCAAGGCTGCCGCGAAGCCCACGTCCTCCGCAGGCAAAGCCACGGCCCGCACACGAAGCTCCGGCTCGCAGGGCGACTACACGCTGTCCATCCCGGTCGAGCGCATGGCCCGCGGTGTCGTGGACGCCACCTCCACTCCGCTGGCCGCCGCGCGCCGGGCGCTGCCCTCCCGTGACGGTCTGCCCGTCTATCTCGGCCTCGGCGGCCTGGCCGCCATCGGCGCGGTGGGCGGCCCGACAGCCGCGGCGATCGGCGTCGGCTACGCCGCACTGCGCCAATGGGGCCCCACGCGCCCCCTCCTGACGGGCGAGGGAAACGCGAACGCGCGGTAGCGCGACCCCGGACGGCCCACGGTCCGATCGCAACGGCGGAACCATCCGAACGGGGCCGCTGACTCACCCCGTGCATCCACCGGCCCACATCCGCATGAAGTAGTCACGCGGGCGGCCGGGGACTCCTGGCACGTCGAAGGGATCGAACGCGGGCATCTGCTGCGGCCTGCGCGGCGAGGCGCGGCTGCGCCGCTTCACGACATCAGGAGTGACGACATGACCGTCGCGGTCGTCCTGTTCACCTCGGATCTGCGTCTGCACGACCATCCGCCGCTGCGCGCCGCGCTGGCGGGTACCGACGAGGTGGTACCGCTGTTCGTCCGCGACCCCGGTGTGCACGCGGCCGGATTCGACGCGCCCAACCGCAGCGCCTTCCTCGCCGACTGCCTGGCCGACCTCGACGCTTCGTTGCGCCGGCGAGGTGGGCGCCTGGTCGTGCGCTCAGGGCCGGTCGCCCGGGAAGTCGCCGCGGTCGCAGCGGAGTGCGGGGCCGATGAAGTGCACATGGCCGCGGGCGTCACCAAGTACGCCCACGGGCGGGAGGAGCTGCTGCGCGACCGTCTTGGCGCACACGGCGTGGAACTGCGCGTCCATGACAGCGTGATCACCGCCGTCGCTCCCGGAACCCTGACGCCGTCGGGCTCGGACCACTACGCCGTGTTCACCCCCTACTTCCGCCGCTGGTCGGGCGTTCGGCTGAGGGAGACCTGTCCGGCGCCACGCACGGTGCGCGTTCCCGACGCTGTACGCGGCGATCGGCTGCCGTCCCGCGGCACGGGTGCCGACATCTCGCCGGGCGTCCCCCACGGGGGCGAGAAGGCGGGACGCGAGTTGTTCGCACGCTGGAATCGTTCGGGGCTTTCGACGTACGAGGAACGACACGACGACCTGGCGGGCGACGCGACATCCCGGCTTTCGCCGTACCTGCACTTCGGGGCCCTGTCACCGGTCGAACTCGTCCAGCGGGCCCGCACGCACGGTGGTCCGGGAGCGGAGGCGTTCGTCCGTCAGCTGTGCTGGCGCGACTTCCACCACCAAGTGCTGGCATCGAGGCCCGAGGCGTCCGTCCAGGACTACCGCACCCGGCACGACCGATGGCGCGGCGAGGACGACGCGGCCATGGACATCGCCGCGTGGAGAGAGGGCCGTACCGGCTATCCGCTCGTCGACGCGGGGATGCGCCAACTGCGTCACGAGGGCTGGATGCACAACCGCGCACGCCTCCTGACGGCGAGCTTCCTGACCAAGACGCTGTACGTGGACTGGCGGATCGGCGCCCGGCACTTCCTCGACCTGCTGGTCGACGGCGACATCACCAACAACCAGCTCAACTGGCAGTGGGTGGCGGGAACCGGCACCGACACCCGGCCCCACCGCGTCCTCAATCCGGTGGTTCAGGGCAAACGCTTCGACCCGCAGGGTGCCTACGTCCGCCGATGGGTGTCCGAACTCAAGGACGTGGAGGGCCGGTTGGTGCACGAGCCCTGGCGGCTCCCTGAGAGCCAGCGCGCCCGCCTCGACTATCCCGCACCGCTGATCGACCTCGCCGACGGTCTCACGCGCTTCAAAGAAGCCCGTGGTCGCGACTGAAAAGAGACTCGCGCGCACTCCATCCGGCACAATCCCGCACATGGAGATCTCCGAGCACCTTGAAGTTCTTGACGCGGAAGGCAAGTTGCTGGCCCGCACCGCCGAAACGGCCGGGACTGAGGCCAAAGTGGCCACCTGTCCCGGCTGGGCGGTGCGGGACCTGCTGAAACACACGGGAGCGGTGCACCGCTGGGCCGCCGCGTACATCACCGAGGGCCACGAATCCCGGTTGCCCCTCGGGGATGCGCCCGATCTGGACGGCGCCGCACTGGCCGACTGGTACCGGCAGGCGCACGGCGACCTGGTCGGCACGCTGCGTGCCGCCGCGCCCGACGTCCGGTGCTGGGCGTTCCTGCCCGCGCCGTCCCCGCTCGCCTTCTGGGCACGGCGGCAGGCGCACGAGACGACGATCCACCGCGTGGACGCCGAGTCCGCGCGCGGGGGTGAGCCGTCGCCGGTCGGCACGGCGTTCGCCGCGGACGGGATCGACGAGCTGCTCCGCGGTTTTCACGCGCGTGAACGCAGCAGGGCGCGTACGCCGGAACCCCGGGTCCTGCGCGTGCGGGCGACGGACGCCGGCCCGGACGCCGTGTGGACCGTTCGCCTGTCCCAGGAGCCGGCCGTCACGGAACGGGGCGAGGACGGCCGGGCCGACTGCGAGGTATCGGGACCGGCGGAGCGCCTCTACCTCGCGCTGTGGAACCGCGCGCCGTTCCCGCACGTCAGCGGCGACACCGCACTGAGCGCGCTGTGGAGCGAGACGTCGGGCGTGTAAGAGGGCGGGCCAGGTCGCACTAGCGGGAGTCGGGCCGCGCCAGCATCCGTTCAAGGACCGCGCGCTGCAGCGGCCGCACCTCCGCGTGCAGTTCGCGTCCCTTGCCGGTGAGCACGACCCGCACCCCGCGCCGGTCCTCACTGCACATGGCGCGCTCCACCAGACCATCCTTCTCCAGGCGGCCGACGAGGCGGGACAGCGCGCTCTGGCTCAGGTGCACCCGGCCCGCGATGTCCTGCACGCGGTAGGCGCAGTCGCCATCCGCCGCGGCGCCCTCGGACAGCACGTCGAGGACTTCGAAGTCGCTCGCCCCGAGGCCGTGCTCACGCAGGGCGCTGTCGATTTCGCACAGGGTGCGCGCGTGCACCGCGAGGATGTCGCGCCATTGATCCACGAGCCCTTGCTCGGCCGTCCTGAGCCCTTGCTCGGCCTTCTTCGCCGCCATGACATCGCACGGTAGCAGAGAACGCGCCCTTTGTTGCATTGGAATTAAATGCACTTGCACTCAATGCACGTGCATGTACTGTGCTCCGCATGACTTCTCCGCTCACAGCTGCCTCCGCGCCCCCGGAGCGCTGGTCCCCGCGCCTGTGGGGCACTCTGCTCGTGCTCTGCGCCGCGATGTTTCTCGACGCGCTCGACGTATCGATGGTCGGCGTCGCGCTGCCCTCCATCGGCTCTGAACTGAACCTCTCCACCTCGACCCTCCAGTGGGTCGTCAGCGGCTACATCCTCGGCTACGGCGGCCTCCTGCTCCTGGGCGGACGAGCGGCCGACCTGCTCGGGCGGCGCCGCGTCTTCCTCATCGCGCTCGCCGTCTTCGCGCTCGCCTCCCTGCTCGGCGGGTTCGTGGACTCGGGTCCGCTGCTGATCGCCAGCCGCTTCATCAAGGGCCTGAGCGCCGCGTTCACCGCGCCCGCGGGCCTGTCCATCATCACCACGACGTTCGCGGAGGGCCCGGTCCGCAACCGCGCGCTCACCATCTACACCACCTGCGCCGCCACCGGCTTCTCCATGGGCCTCGTCCTGTCCGGGCTGCTCACCGAGGCCAGCTGGCGTCTGACGATGCTGCTGCCCGCGCCCATCGCCGTCGTCGCGCTGATCGCCGGTCTCAAGCTGATCCCGCGCAGCGCCCGCGAGAAGAACGTCGGCGGATACGACGTGCCGGGTGCCGTCACGGGCACGGCGGCCATGCTGCTGCTCGTCTTCACCGTCGTCGAAGCGCCGGAGGCCGGCTGGGCGTCGGCCCGCACCCTCCTGTCGTTCCTCGCCGCGGCCGTGCTGCTCGCCGTCTTCGTACGCATCGAACTGCGCACCGCGAGCCCCCTGATCCGCCTCGGCGTCCTGCGTTCGGGGCCCCAACTCCGGGCGCAGATCGGTGCGATGACGTTCTTCGGCGGCTATGTCTCCTTCCAGTTCCTGGCCACGCAGTACTTCCAGACGCTGCTCGGCTGGTCGGCCCTGGAGACGGCGCTCGCCTTCCTGCCCGCGGGTGCCCTCGTCGCCCTGTCGTCCACGAAGGTCGGCTCGGTGATCGACCGGTTCGGCACGCCGCGGGTCATCGTGGCGGGCTTCGTCCTGCTCGTCGCCTCGTACGTGCTGTTCCTGCGCGTCAGCCTCGACCCGTCGTACGCGTCCATGGTGCTGCCGTCGATGATCCTGCTCGGCTTCGCGTGCGCCCTGGTCTTCCCCTCGCTCAACATCCAGGCCACCAACGGCGTGGACGACGACGAGCAGGGCATGGTGTCGGGCCTCCTGAACACCTCGATCCAGGTCGGCGGCGCGATCTTCCTCGCCGTGGTCACGGCCGTCATCACCGCGTCCTCCCACGGCGCCGACGCCTCACCACAGGCCGTCCTCGACAGCTACCGGCCGGGCCTGATCGTGGTCACGGCCATCGCTGTCGCGGGGCTGCTCATCACCCTCACCGGAGTACGGACGAGGCGTACGCGGGAGACGGTCGTCGTCACGAAGTCGGCGCCCCAGGAGGCGGTAGGGGCGGCGGAGAGGGAGCCGGTGGCCGTCCACGACTGAGCACCCGACAGATCAACAGGCCGCTCCCGGCACGCAGTTGCTTGCCCGCCGGGAGCGCGCACCGCACACTCGGAGGATGGGGCGAAGGACGCAGGCCGAGCGCGACGCCAACACCGTCGAGATCGGCTTCGCGCTCTTCGCCGCGACGTCCCTCGCGGGGTGCACGAGCCTGGCCGTGGCAGCACCGGCGTTCTTCTTCGGCGTGACCTCACCCAGCGAGGGCACCCTGGTCCGGGCCGGCCTGATCGCGGGGTCCGTCGTCTTCGTCGCGGTCCTGGTGACGATCCTCGTACGCCACCGGCGCGAGACGCGTCAGCCGAGCCAGCCGGGGCGGACCAGACCCGACTCGTAGGCCAGGACGACCAGTTGGGCGCGGTCACGGGCGCCGAGCTTCACCATGGTGCGGCTGACGTGCGTCTTCGCGGTGAGCGGGCTGACGACCAGACGGCGGGCGATCTCCTCGTTCGACAGGCCGATACCGACAAGGGCCATCACCTCCCGCTCCCGCTCGGTGAGTTCCCCCAGCGGCTCGGGGCCCGCGGGCTCCTTGGAGCGGGCCGCGAACTCGGCGATGAGGCGGCGCGTCACCCCGGGCGAGAGCAGCGCGTCGCCGTCGACCACCGCGCGGACGGCACGCAGCAGTTCCTCGGGCTCGGTGTCCTTGACGAGGAAGCCCGAAGCCCCGGAACGGATCGCCTCGAAGACGTACTCGTCCAGCTCGAAGGTGGTCAGCATGACCACCTTCACGTCGTTCAGGTCAGGATCGTCGGTGATCTTCCGGGTCGCGGCGAGCCCGTCGAGCAGCGGCATGCGGATGTCCATCAGGACGACGTCGGGACGCAGTTCACGCACCATGCGCACGGCTTCCTCGCCGTCCGCCGCCTCCCCCGCGACCCCGATGTCCGCCTGGGCGTCGAGCAGCGCCTTGAAACCGGCCCTGACCAGCGACTGGTCATCGGCGAGCAGTACGCGGATCACTGGTCCTCCTGAGGTGACGTGCGGGTGGGCAGTACGGCGGTGACCCGGAAGCCCCCGTCCGGGCGCGAGCCCGCCTCGATCGTGCCATTCAGGGCGGCGGCCCGCTCCCGCATCCCCGCAAGACCGTTGCCGCTGCCACCCGCGTCCGCGCCGGTGGCGGGGCCGTCGTCGTCCACCCGCAGGGTGAGCGCCGCGGCCTCGTACCGCACGAGCACGCGCGCGTGCCGCGATCCGGAGTGGCGTACGACGTTCGTGAGGGCCTCCTGGATGATGCGGAAGGCGGCGAGGTCGACGCCGGGCGCCAGCTTCCTCGCGGCCCCTTCCGTGTCGACGTCGACCGTGAGCCCCGTGCTCGCGGCCTGCTCCACGAGCTCGGGCAGCCGGTCGAGCCCGGGAGCCGGGGCACGAGGGGCGTCACCGGGTGCGCGGAGGGTGTCGAGGACCTGGCGGACCTCCCCCAGGGCCTCCTTGCTCGCGGCCTTGATGGTGGTCAGGGCGGTGCGGGCCTGCTCGGGATCGGAGTCGAGCAGCGCGAGGCCGACGCCCGCCTGGACGTTGATCACGGAGATGCTGTGCGCGAGGACGTCGTGCAGCTCGCGAGCCATGCGCAGCCGCTCCTCGTCCGCCCGCCGCTCGGCGGCCCGCGCGCGCTCCGCACGCTCCTTCATCCACTGCTCACGGCGTACGCGGGCCAGCTCGGACACGGCGATGATGGCGACGACCCAGACGGCGACGACGGTTTCCTGGCCCCAGGTCCGCTGTCCGTCACCGTCCGGTGGCAGCCATCGGTAGAGCCAGTGCGCGATCAGCAGATGCCCTGCCCACAGCATCCCGACGGCGCCCCACGCCGCGCGCCGATGCCCCGCGACGACCGCGGCGAAGCAGCCGACGGCGACGGTGATCAGGACCGGGCCGTACGCGTACCCGGCCCCGAGGTAGACCAGCGCGGTCCCGGCCGTGAAGTACGCGACCGGGATCGGATAGCGATGGCGCAGCAGGAGCGAGGCCGTGCCCGCCAGCAGGAGCAGCCGGGCGTAAGTGTCGAGCGGCTCCCGGACGTCGAGCTGGCCCTCCGCGGCGTACTTCGAGCCGATCTGCACGAAAACCGTGATCACCAGCGTCGTCAGCCAAGGAAGCCTGCTGACGTCCCCCGTCTCGCCGCGCTGGTTCCACCACGGCGGCCCCTGCCGCCACATCGCCGGTCCGCTCCGGGGCAGGAGCGGGCCGCCGCGCCTGTGTTCGCGCTGCTCATCCATGTCGGCCACGCTAGACCGCGCGGCGGGCGGCGGGCGTCAGCCGGACGTGGCGATCACGCGTACTCCCGTTGGAGTACCTCGAGGGCCTTGCCGCTCTCCGCGTCCCCTTCCGCGCCTTCGTGCAGGCCGAAGCGCCGGTGCAGCCGACGCAGCGGACCCGGCGCCCACCAGTGGCGCGGCCCGCGAGCCGCATGGCGACGGGCAGCAGGACGGCGCGGATGAGGGTGGCGTCCACGAGGATCGTCAGGGCGGTGCCGACGCCGAGTTCCTTGAGGAAGACGACGCCTCCGGTCAGCGGGTTCTCGTGGCCGTCAGGTGAAGTGGATGCTGCGTGCGCCCTTCGAGCAGTGGCGGGACATCGGCCTGCGCGGCTACGGCTTCGATGGGTTGCGCAGGGCCGGCTGGTCGGGGCCGAACGAATCGACGGTGTGGCAGCCCCAGCTGGATGGGTTCACCGAGCAGGAACCCCTGAACATCCGGGAGATGTTCGGCGGCGTGTGGTATGCGCTGTCCCTCATGTTGGGCACGCGGATCCGTCCACAACGCGGGAGGCCGCGCGCCCTCTGCTGGCGCTGCTGTTGTCAGTCGAACCGCTCAACCGTGCTTTGCAGCGGCAGCGCCTCCACGCTGCCACATTTCAAAGTTCCCACATTCTGCCGTGATCTCGGCCGCCGCCTGAGCCGCGGTGAAGAAGTCGTCGACCACCGGCGAGATGCGCGATGCCGGCACCGCGAGGCATACCTGATCGGGCGCCAGGTCCGAGACGGGCACATAGGTGATGTCCGGATGTGAGTAGAACACGGTCGCCGAACGGGCCAGGAATGAGACGCCCCGGCCGGCCGCGACGTGCTCGAGCGTTTCGTCCACCTCGCGCGCCAGGTACCCGGCGTTGGGATGCGGGTGCCTGGTGGGCTGCGTGCTCGTGTCGGCATGCCAGACCAGCGGCTCACCGGCCAGGTCGGCCTCGGTGACTTCCTCCTTGCCGGCCAATCGGTGGCCGAGGGGCAGCACCGCCACCCGTGGCTCGCCGTAGAGCGGGGCGACGCGCAGGCCGGCCTCGTCGATGGGCAGCCGCACATAGCCGATGTCGATGCGGCCGTCGAGCAGCATCGGGGCCTGGTCGTCCCATTCGATCCGTTGTACGTCCACCAGAACGTCCGGGTGCTGGTTGGCGAACAGTTGTACCGCCGGGGCGACCGCGATGCCTGCCCGGAAGCCGACCGTTATCCGCCGGCTGCCCCGCGCGGCCGCGGTCACCCGGCGACGGGCCGCGTGCGCGGAGGCCAGCAGCGGGCCGGCGTCGGTCAGCAGCTGCCTGCCGGCGTCGGTCAGCAGTACGCCGTGGCTGTCCCTTGTCAGCAGCGGGGTGCCGAGATCCTTTTCCAGCGCACGGATCTGCCGGCTGAGCACTGGCTGTGCGATGTGCAACTCATCGGCGGCGCGGCCGAAGTGGAGCTTTTCGGCGACGGCGACGAAGTAGCGCACCTTACGCAGGTCCAGATCCATGGTGCCTCCCGATCCGGCGATACCTCCAGGGTATCGCAGCCGCTGAAAGAGGTCTTGGACAGCCACTCAAGCCAGTGACAACCTCAGGAATTGGACGCCTCCAGGCTCGTCATCCGACGGCCTCGACCACACAACCGTGAATGACAACGGGGTCGGCATGGCGTCCTGTCCGACTCTCCAGAAGGCGGCACACCATGAGCAGTATCAGCATCATCGGCCTGGGGGGCGTGGCCCGCGCGATAGGCGCCCGCGCGGTCGAGGGCGGCAACGCCGTCGAGGTCATCGGCCGCGACGCGGTCAAGGCCAAGGACCTGGCCGCCGCGCTCGGCGGCGGCGCCACGGCCGGGACATTCGGCACCACCCCGGTCGGCGACCTCGTCATCCTCGCCGTGCCGTACGCCAGCGCCGTGCCGGTCGTCGCCCAGTACGGGGACGCGTTGGCCGGCAAGGTCATCATCGACATCTCCAACACGTCCAACGCCGACGCCACCGGGCTGGTCGCCCCTGACGGCACTTCCGGCGCGCAGGAGATCGCCAAGGCCGTCCCGGCGAGCGCGTACGTCGTGAAGGCGTTCAATACCGTCTTCGGCCACATCCTGGCCCAGGGCGGCCCGCTGGACGTGCTCTTCGCCGGCGATGACGCGCGGGCCAAGGCGAGCGTGTCGGCGTTCATCGAGAGCCTCGGGCTGCGCCCGCTGGATGCCGGCGGCCTGGAGGTGGCGCGCTGGCTGGAAGGGACGGGCCTGCTGATGATCAGCCTGGCCCGCCATGGCGTGGGGAATTTCAACTTCTCCCTCGGCGTCAACCTTCCCGGCTGAGCGCACCCGCACCATCACTTCTCGCGTCACATCACCTCGGTCGATCCAGGGCGCGAGAGGAACAGCCCCTCCACCTACCGTCACATGGAGCAGCAGTGCGCGTTTTCGTTACTGGCGGGACCGGCCATTCCGGTTCGCACATCATCCCCGAGCTCGTCGCCGCCGGGCACGAGGTCACCGGCCTGGCCCGGTCGGACACCGCCGCGGCGGCGGTGTCCGCGCTCGGCGCGAAGGTGCGCCGCGGCGACCTCGAGGATCTCGATTTGCGTGGACCGGCAGCGGCTACCGCCTCTCCGGCGCGGCGGCCGACGACCTGCGGGAGCGGCGGCGGTTGATCGACACGGCGCTCGCCGCGCGTGACGCGGGGCGGTTGCGGTGCGCGGGCGAACTCGTCGACCGGGCCGAGGCGTTGTGGCGCGGCGAGTTCGCGGAGGGCTCAACGCCCCGTACCTCGCGGCGGAACGGCTCCGGTGGCGCGAGAAGCGGCTCACCGTCGTGGAGGCCAGGATCGCGGGGGAGATCGAACTCGGCCGCTCCTTCGAGTACGTCCACGAACTCATCCGCCTCGTGGCCGCCCGCCCCCTGCGCGAGCGCACGGTCGAGCTCCTGATGAACGCCCTGTACCGCACCGGCCGTTCATCGGATGCCCTGCTCGCCTTCGAGGAGGCACGGCACCGGATCGCGGACGCCGTGGGCGCGTATCCGGGCCCCGCGCTGCGGTCCCCGCACGAGAGGATGCTGCGCCAGGACCCGGAGCTCCTCACCTCCCGGACGTCGCCCTCCGTGCCGGCAGCCTGAGGGCGCGCGCCGGCCGGGCGAGGCTCTACTTCTGGTCCAGCAGTCCCACGCCGTGGGCGAGTTGAGCCGCCGCGTACGAGAAGAACCCCGCACGGTCCTCGACGGCGCGGTTGAACTGCCCGAACACCTCGAAGCCCACGAGCCCGAAAAGCTGGGCCCACGCCGCGACCAGCGCCGTGATCACCGCCGGCGGCAGATCGGGCGCGAGATCGGCCGCGATCCGCTCGGCTTCGGTGCGCAGCCCGCCCGGCAGCGGCTGCACGGCGACGCCGCGCCCCCGGTGGGCGTCGCGCACGATGCCGATGAGCAGCTGCCCGACCCGGGCGGCGGCTTCGATCGTGGAGGCGGGCGCGCTGTAACCGGGGACGGGCGAGCCGTAGATGAGGGCGTACTCATGCGGGTGCGCGAGCGCCCAGGACCGCACGGCCTCGCACACGACCGTCCAGCGCCGCACGGGTTCGGCCGACGCGACCTCGGC
This sequence comes from Streptomyces sp. NPDC033180, assembly GCF_055577645.1. NCBI lineage: Bacteria > Bacillati > Actinomycetota > Actinomycetes > Kitasatosporales > Streptomycetaceae > Streptomyces > Streptomyces sp. NPDC033180. Next base: position 876,857 of record NZ_JBVIPU010000002.1, read on the forward strand.
GTGCGCCTCCTCGGTGGCGGTGCCGAGGGAGTCGTAGGCGTCGATGATGAGCGCGGTCAGGAGTTCGTCGCGGCTGGGGAAGTAGCGGTAGAGGGCGGAGGACACCATGCCGAGCTCGCGGGCCACGGCGCGCAGCGAGAGCTTGGCGGCACCGTCGGCCGCGAGCTGTCTGCGCGCCTCGTCCTTGATGGCGGCGGTGACTTCGACTCGGGCGCGGGCCCTGGCCCCGCTGGTGGCGCTACTCATACAGGCAGTGTGCCACGAGTTCGGAGCAGTGCACCAAAACGAGATCGGCGTACCGCTACGTGTGCGCCGCACACATTAGAGAGCACTGCTCTTGAAATGGAGCACCATTCTCGTGCACACTGCTCTTAAGTGAGAGCAGTGCTCTCGGAAACTTCCGGACTCTGGCGGTCACCATGTCTTCGTCCCCCTCCTCATCCTCCGGCTCCCCCACCCCCTACTACCTCAAGGGCAGCCCACTGGCCCTGAGGCTCAACAGCGTGATCGGCTGGCTGGCGCGGCGCGGCATCAGCCTGGCCGGCTCGGCCGAGCTCTCCGTGCGCGGCCGCAAGAGCGGGCAGATGCAACGCATCCCGGTCAACCCGTTCACGTACGAAGGCGCCCAGTACCTCGTCTCGGCCCGTGGGCACTCGCAGTGGGTGCGCAATATGCGCGTGGCGGGCGGCGGCGAGCTGCGCGTGGGGCGCAAGGTGCGCGCGTTCGCGGTCGAGGAGGTCCCGGACGCCGAGAAGCTTCCGCTGCTGCGCGGCTATCTGGAGAAGTGGGGCTGGGAGGTCAACCAGTACTTCAAGGGCGTCACCGCCAAGTCCACGGACGCGGAGATCGAGGCGGCCGCGGGCGACCACCCCGTCTTCCGCGTCACCATCACGAAGTGACGCCGAGCTGCCGCGAACGGACCGATGCCCATCGCTTCCACCGGCCCCGCTCGACCTACCGGTCCATCGCGCTCAGCGCCCGCCCCGCAAGCGGATGGTTCCGCACCAGCTCGCCGAGCGTCGTCGAGCCGCGGGTGATCCTCGCGAACGCGTTCCACGCGGGCCTGAACCCGGTGATCGCCGCGTGCAGCGTGCCCGGGCGGCGCTCGAAGACGGTGAGCATGCGCCGCCCGACGCTCATCTCGACGCCGAGTCCCGCCTTGATGGCGAAGGCGTAGTTCAGGGCCTGGCGGCGGGCGTCGACCGCGTCGTGCGCCTCGCCGATCCGCACCGCCCACTCCCCCGCGAGCCGCCCGGAGCGCAGCGCGAAGGAGATGCCCTCGCGGGTCCACGGCTCGAGCAGCCCCGCCGCGTCACCGCACACCACGACCCGGCCGCGCGAGAGCGGCGAGTCGTCGCTGCGGCAGCGCGTCAGATGCCCGGAGGAGATGCTCGGCTCGAAGCCCGCGAGCCCGAGGCGTGCGATGAAGTCCTCCAAGTACCGCTTGGTGGCCGAGCCTTCGCCGCGGGCGGAGATGACGCCGACGGTGAGCGTGTCGCCCTTGGGGAACACCCATCCGTAACTGCCCGGCATCGGGCCCCAGTCGATGAGCACCCGGCCCGCCCAGTCCTCGGCGACGCTCGGCGGCACCGGGATCTCGGCCTCAAGACCCAGGTCCACCTGGTCGAGCTTCACGCCGACATGTGCTCCTATGCGGCTCGCGCTGCCGTCGGCCCCGACGACCGCACGGGCGAGCACCGTCTCACCGCCCTGCAGGACCACGGCGACCGTCCGCCGGTCGGGCACCGCGGAGCCGTGCTGCTCCACGCGCGCGACAGTGACGCCGGTGCGCAGCTCGGCGCCCGCCTTCTGCGCGTGCTCGACCAGTTGCTGGTCGAACTCGGGGCGGTTGATCAGGCCGAAGAGCATCTGCTTCGAGCGGCGGGTGCGGGTGAACTTGCCGTCCAGGGAGAACGTCACCGCGTGCACCCGGTCCCTGAGGGGCAGTTCGAACCCGGGCGGGAGCGCGTCGCGCGAGGGGCCGATGATGCCGCCGCCACATGTCTTGTACCGGGGCAGTTCGGCTTTCTCCAGGACGAGGACACTGCGTCCCGCGACGGCTGCCGCGTAGGCCGCCGAGGCTCCCGCGGGCCCTGCTCCCACCACGACGACGTCCCATACGTACTGCGCGTCGTCCGCTGAGTTCTCGCTGCTCACGTTGGTCTACCGCTCCCGATCCAGCTGTTGGCCGCGCTTTCCAAGGCATCCTACGGCGGGCACCTCGGGCACCCTCCTGTGGGAGGATCACACCACCCACGTACGTACAACGTCGCACCTACGAGGAGCGTGCCCATGTCGCCGAATCCGATCGCCGCGACCATCGCCTCACTCATGCCGAAGGCGAAGGCGGAGCTCACCGAACTGGTGGCCTTCAAGTCGGTGGCGGACTTCGATCAGTTCCCCAGGAGCGAGAGCGAGGCCGCCGCGAACTGGGTGGCGGACGCGCTGCGCGCCGAGGGATTCCAGGACGTGGCCCTGCTCGACACCCCGGACGGTACGCAGTCGGTGTACGGCATGCTGCCGGGCCCCGAGGGCGCTCCCACCGTGCTGCTCTACGCGCACTACGACGTGCAGCCGCCACTCGACGAGGCGGCGTGGACCAGCCCGCCGTTCGAGCTGACCGAGCGCGAGGGCCGTTGGTACGGGCGCGGCAGCGCCGACTGCAAGGGCGGCATCCTGATGCATCTGCTCGCGCTGCGCGCCCTGAAGGCGAACGGCGGAGTCCCGGTGACCGTCAAGGTGATCGCCGAGGGGTCCGAGGAGCAGGGCACGGGCGGTCTGGAGCGGTACGCCGAGCAGCACCCCGACGTCCTGGCGGCCGACACGATCGTCATCGGCGACGCGGGCAACTTCCGGGTCGGCCTGCCGACGGTCACCACGACGCTCCGCGGCATGACCCTCCTGCGCGTCCGCATCGACACTCTTGAGGGCAATCTGCACTCGGGGCAGTTCGGCGGCGCGGCCCCCGACGCGCTCGCGGCGCTGGTGCGGGTGCTCGACTCGCTGCGCGCGGAGGACGGTTCGACAACGGTCGACGGCCTCACGGGCGACGAGGTGTGGGACGGGCTTCAGTACGAAGAGGCGACCTTCCGCAAGGACGCCAAGGTCCTCGACGGCGTTCGCCTGGTCGGCAAGGGCACGGTCGCCGACCGCATCTGGTCCCGCCCCGCCGTCACCGTGATCGGCATCGACTGCCCGCCGGTGGTGGGCGCGACACCGTCCGTACAGGCGGCCGCGCGGGCGCTGATCAGCCTGCGGGTACCGCCGGGCGTGGACGCGGCCGAGGCCACCAAGCTCCTGCAGGCGCACCTGGAGTCGCACACCCCCTGGGGCGCGCAGGTGACCACCGAGCAGATCGGGCAGGGCCAGCCGTTCCGCGCGGACACCACGAGCCCGGCGTACGCGGCGATGGCGGAGGCCATGGGCGAGGCGTACCCGGGCGAGGAGATGCAGTACGCGGGGCAGGGCGGCTCGATCCCGCTGTGCAACACCCTCGCGGCGCTCTACCCCCGGGCGGAGATCCTGCTCATCGGTCTCAGCGAGCCCGAGGCGCAGATCCACGCGGTCAACGAGAGCGTGTCCCCACAGGAGCTGGAGCGGCTCTCGGTGGCCGAGGCCCTGTTCCTCCAGAAGTACTCCACGCGCTGACCCTCACTGGCTACCGACCGGTACCCCCGCCTCCAGGTACAGGGCGACCCCGCGCTCCCTGGCGCGCAGGGCCCAGCGCAACCGTTCGTAGCGCACGGAGGGCAGCAGGTGGGCAGCCTCGTCCTCGGTGACGAAGCGGCAGTCGCGGAGTTCGGGGCCGGGCAGCAGCATCCGCCGCGCCTCACCGCTGTCGAGGCTGCCGCCGTCGAAGAGGAACCGCATCCCTCCGTAGCCGGGCGGCCTGGGCGGCTCCCAGTCGACGACGAGGAGCCGTGGGGCGTCGGCGAGTTGGATGCCGGTTTCCTCGGCCACCTCGCGCACGCCCGCGCGCGCGGGCGCCTCGCCCCGTTCCACGACACCGCCGGGGAACTCCCAGCCGGCCTTGTACGTCGGGTCGACGAGCAGCACCCGGTCCCGCTCGTCGAAGAGCAGTACTCCGGCCGCGAGCGTCTCCGCGGTGGGCTCCGGCGTCTGCACGATGTCGCAGACGGACGCGGCCCCGCTGCGCACGGCGTCGGCGATGTGCTCGGCGGTCTCGAAGGGAGTGAGCGCGCCGGTGTCGATGCGGTGGGCGTCGGCGCCCAGCCAGCCCGCGAGCGCCGCGCGGTACGGCTCGATGTGGTCGAACGACCACTGCCGCACGCGCGTCTCGCCGTCCGGCAGGTCCGGGACGGAGCGGCCTGATATTCGTTCGCGCAGGATCGTTTCCCCCGGGGCGAGCACGACGTGTCGTACGGCGATCCTGCGCGAGGCGAGACCGCCGAAGATCTCGTCGCGGTAGTCCTGCCGCAGCAGGGTCATGGGCACCACGAGGACGCCACCGACCTCGGCGAGCAGGGCCGCCGCCGTGTCCACGACGAGCCGCCGCCAGAGCGGCAGATCCTGGAAGTCGCTCACCTCGGCGAGGCGCTTGGGCGGCAGCAGGTCGCGCAGTCCGCCGCCGATGACCTCGGGGTCGAAGAGTGTGCTGTTCGGGATCAGCTCGATCAGTTCCCGTGCGGCGCTGGTCTTGCCCGCACCGAACGCGCCGTTGATCCAGACGATCACGGTTCCCCCTCTTCTGTTGGCCCCCTGTGGCTTGCCCGCAACACCCTGCCACGGAAACCAGGCCCTGATGAGGCAGCCATCGCCAGGACCGAAAAGCGCCGCAACATGTCAAGTGGTTCGCTTCTTCTTCACCCCATCGCGTGGCAGTCGCCCTGCATGAATCGTTCCCTCGCTGCGGGGCGAGCCCTCCCCCGCTACCGTGATCCGCTAGGCGCCCCAGCCCCTGGTGACCTCTTGAACCCGGCTCTTCCCATGTGCCCCCGCTCACGCGAGGACCCGGCCGATGTCCGACACTGGGGGAACACGTGCAACTCGATGCACTGAACGAATTCGCCTTCGAGGACTCCGACCAGCAGCCACGGGTGTACGGCCACAACGGCGCGGTCGTCGTCGAACTCCACGGCGAGGTCGACCTGTTGGCCTACCAGCGGATCGGTCCACTCCTCGATCCCATCACCGCCGGAACAGCGACAACGGTGGTCATCGACCTGACCCGCACCACGTTCTTCGACTGCTCCGGGCTGAGCCTGCTGGTCCGCGCACGCCGCCGTACGAAGTCAAGAGGCGCCCGCCTCGCCGTGGTCTGCACCTACCCCCTGACGCTTCGCGTCCTGCGCCTCACGGGCCTCACTCCCATGCTGTTGCCAGTGGCGACACTGGAGGAGGCGCTGCGGCAGAAGTGAGCCGCGCCAGGGAGGGTGCTGCGGGGTCCGGGCAGCACCTGGAGCTTGCCCCGCGGACGCCCTCGCCGGGAGTGGGCGCGCACGACGCATATATGCACTTCGTTCACACCCCGTGTGAAACGCGCACTCACCGTGGCTTCGCCGCGGGCCGGGCGCCGCGGACACGGTTGGGCCACCTGGTCCGGGTGTAGGCGTGAAAGTGGTCGCCCGCATGGTCCTGACCGAGGGTGCAGTGCAGGACATCACCGGGCCTCTCGTCCCAGCACAGGCCGGGAATTTCACGCGCGTACTTCGGGGCTTTCATGCGGAGCGCTCCGTCTGCCGAGGGTTGTCGGTGGCCACACCCGACCCTCTCAACCGGGCTGGTCAGCACGGGACATGACAGCCCATGACACGAAGCGGATCACGCGGACGGCCGCCCGAGCCCCTCACCCCTTGCCCGACCCCCGATGCCGCGCAGGGCCTTTCGGCCGACGTGACCGGCGCTCAGGTCGTACGCCTCGTCGTCACGGACGGCGGGGACGGCAGGGGCTCCGACCACGCGGGCTGAGCGGTCCCGGTCCTCAGCTGCTGAGTCGCGCGAACCGTTGACCGCGGGCCGGGCCGACGTCGTTCGGCCCGGCCCGCGGAAAGGTCAACTCCCCACGGCGGGGCGGAGGTCCACGGCCCTGTCCTCCTGGCTCAGCGCGGCCGCCGCTGCCCCCACGAGACCGGCGTCCGTCCCCATCAACGCCGGGCCCACGGTCAGATGACGTACGAACGAGAGCGTGGCGTAGTCCCTCAGGGACCGGCGCAGCGGGTCGAACAGGACGTTCCCCGCCTTCGCCACCCCGCCACCGATCACGGCGATGTCGATCTCGACGAGGGTCGCCGTGGCGGCGATGCCCGCCGCGAGCGCCTGCGCCGCCCGTTCGAACGAGGCGACGGCGACCGGGTCCCCGGAGCGTGCGGCGAGGGCCACCGCGGCGGCGGACGTGTCGCCGTCGGCCCCCGGGCGCCATCCGCCCTCCAGCGCACGCCGCGCGATGTTCGGCCCGCTCGCTATGCGCTCCACGCATCCGCGCGCCCCGCACGGGCAGGGATCACCGTCCAGATCGACGCTGATGTGCCCGATGTGGCCCGCGTTCCCGGTGGGGCCCGGGTGCAGCTTGCCACCGAGGATCAGTCCGCCGCCGACTCCCGTCGACACCACCATGCACAGCGCGTTGTCGTGCCCCCGGGCAGCGCCCTGCCAGTGCTCGGCCGCCGTCATCGCGACGCCGTCCCCCACCAGCTCGACCGGAAGGCCGCCGGTGGCCGCGCGCACCCGCTCGACCAGGGGGTAGCCGCGCCACCCGGGGACGTTCACCGGGCTGACCGTCCCCGCCGACGCGTCCACGGGGCCCGCGCTGCCGATGCCGACCGCGCGCGCCCTGCCCCACAGCGGGGAGTGCGTGAGCTCGCCGAGCACCTCTTCGACCGCCCGCATCACGGTGTCGCCGTCCTCGCGCGCGGGCGTGGGCCGCTGGGCGCGCAGCAGGATCCGGCCGCGCCCGTCCACCAGGGCGCCGGCGATCTTGGTGCCGCCGATGTCGAGTGCGGCGACGAGGTCCGTGTGCATCAGTGTCAGATCTCCTGGTGAATGGGCAGGCCGCTCTCCTGGTGAAAGGGCAGGCCGGAGAATGTGATGGACAGTCTCTCTTGCATCTGACAACGTTGTCCAGGTTCTATGCTCGACGCCACATCACTCAAGCACCACTTTCAGCTCACCTTCGTCGACGACAGGACAGCGCACCGTGGCCGAGACCGCCAGCCGACCCGAGCGACCCGAACCCCGCTACGGCAACCGTCCGACCATGAAGGACGTCGCCGCCCGCGCCGGAGTCGGCCTCAAGACGGTCTCCCGTGTCGTGAACGGCGAGCCGGGTGTCACCCCGGACACCGAACGCCGCGTCCAGGAGGCCATCGACGCCCTCGGCTTCCGGCGCAACGACAGCGCGCGCGTCCTGCGCAAGGGCCGCACGGCCAGCATCGGCCTCGTCCTCGAAGACCTCGCCGACCCCTTCTACGGGCCGCTCAGCCGGGCCGTGGAGGAAGTGGCCCGCGCGCACGGCGCGCTCCTCATCAACGGGTCGAGCGCCGAGGACCCGGACCGCGAGCAGGAGTTGGTGCTCGCGCTGTGCGCGCGCCGGGTCGACGGTCTTGTCGTCATTCCGGCCGGTGACGACCACCGCTATCTGGAGCCGGAGATCGCCGCCGGTGTCGCGACCGTCTTCGTCGACCGGCCCGCGGGAAAGATCGACGCCGATGTCGTGCTCTCCGACAGCTTCGGGGGCGCGCGCGACGGCGTCGCCCATCTCATCGCCCACGGCCACCGCCGCATCGGCTTCATCGGCGACCAACCGCGCATCCACACCGCCATAGAGCGCCTGCGCGGCTACCGCGCGGCCATGGAGGACGCTGACATCCCCGTCGAGGAGGAGTGGATGTCCCTGGGTCCCACCGCCCCGGACCGCGTCGAGCAGGCCACCAGGACGATGCTGGGCGGCTCCGAACCCGTCACGGCGATCTTCGCGGGCAACAACCGCGTGACGGTGACGGTCGTCCGTGTCCTCGCCGGGCTCGCCCGCCCCGTGGCTCTCGTCGGCTTCGACGACATCGAGCTCGCGGACCTGCTGCAGCCGGGCGTGACCGTCGTCGCCCAGGACGCCGCGCAGCTGGGCAGGACCGCCGCCGAGCGCCTGTTCCGGCAGTTGGACGGCGCGTCCGACGCCCCGGAGCGCATCGAACTCCCGACGCGGCTCATCAAGCGCGGATCGGGCGAACTGCCGCCCGCGACCTGACGGTTGGCGGCCGGCGATTGGCGGTCCGGAGTGCGAGCGCGGTCAGCAGACGGGCAGGCCCGGCAGCGGCCGGTCGTTGTCGCCGCCCTTGATGTAGACGTCGCTGACGAAGACGTCCTTGTTGCCGCTGTCGTCGTCCGTCCTGGCCCACCAGACGTTCGTCCACTGGCCGTGCGTCTCGCGGCGGCCGAGGTTCTGCTGACAGTAGAAGTAGTTCGTGCCCGCGTTCAGTACGCCCGCCTCGGCGCCCGACGCTGTGTACGACTTGGCCGTACGCCAGACCGAGCAGTCGTACTTGCCGCCGCCCGCGGCGTGGCATGCGGCTTCGGGGGCCGGATCGTCGCCCCCGCCCGCCGTGCCTCCGGAGCCGTCGGAGCCGCCGCCTGTCGTGCCGCCGTCCTCGGTGGGCTTGGAGGAGGGCTTGGGACGGGTCGTCGGTCTCTCCTTGGACTTGGGGTCGTCGTCCTTGCCGGAGGAGGACTCCTTCGCGTCCGGCTCACGGGTCCTCCCGTCGCCGTGCTTCGAGGGCTCGGGACGGTCCGCCCCCTCCAGCGCGCCGCGGCTGCTGTCGGCTGCCGGCTCGGCCGCGTCCCCGGAGGGGGCGGACCGCTCGGCCTGGTTCCCGCTCTCCCCTTGGCTGTTCAGGAGGGCCACCGTGACGCCGGTCGCCGACAGGGCGACGGCCACGGCCACCGCGGCGAGCAGCGTCCGCCGGCGGCGCGGTCGTCGCTCGGGGGGCGTGGCGGGCGCCACCGCTCCGGATGGCACCGCACCGCTGGAGAGCGGTGGTCCGAATCCTGGCGGTGGCCCGCTCGGAATGCTCCGCTCGGTGACCTCCCTCGGCCGCGGCGCGGCCTCGCGCAGGGCGGCCGTGACAGCGCCGCCAGCCGCGTCGGCGAGGATCAGCGCGGCCTGCTGCGCGTCCGGCCGTGCCTGTGGGTCCTTGTGCATCAGCCGGCGCAGCACGGGGATCAGGGGGCCCGCCCGCTCCGGCTCGGGCAGCGGGTCGGTGACGATCGCGGTGAGCGTGGACCACGTCGACGTACGGCGGAAGGGGGACGCGCCCTCGACCGCCGCGTACAGCGTCGCTCCCAGGGCCCACACGTCGGACGCGGGGCCCGGGTCCTGGCCCTGGGCGCGCTCGGGCGCCAAGTAGTCCAGGGAGCCGACGAGTTCGCCGCTGCGCGTGAGGTGCGTGGCGGAGCCGTCCCCCGGGTCGTCCATCGTGGCGATGCCGAAGTCGGTCAGGACGACACGGCCACCGGCCTCCAGGAGGATGTTGCCGGGCTTGACGTCGCGGTGCAGAACTCCGGCGCGGTGGGCGGCGGCGAGCGCGTCCATGACCTTGGCGCCGATGGCTGCCGCTTCGTGGGGGTCGAGGGTGCCGCGCTCCCGCAGCACGTCGTCCAGGGAGGGGCCTTCGACCAGCTCCATGACGATCAGGGGCCGCCCGTCGACCTCCGCCACGTCGTGCACGGCGACAACTCCGGGGTGGCGCACCCGGGCGGCCGCGCGGGCCTCGCGCTGCATCCGTACGCGCAGGTCGGCCAGTTCGGGCCCGGCCGCGTCCGTGTACGTACGCAGTTCCTTGACGGCGACCTCGCGGCCGAGCACCTCGTCGACGGCACGCCAGACGACGCCCATGCCGCCGCGTCCGAGCTGCGCGGTCACGCGATAGCGCCCGGCGAGCAGGCGACCCGCGCCGCCCGTCTGTCCCTGATCCCCCGAAGTCACCGCTGCCCCGTTCCTGTGACACCACTTTTCGTGGCTCACAGACTACGGGGCAGGGGTGACAGTGCGGGCCGGGAGTTACTTGCCGTGCGGCGTGAGATCCCCGCGGCGCGGTCCCGAGAAGCTCTGCAGGCGGGCCAGCGTCAGGCCGGTCAGCCGGGTGACCTCGCCGACGTCGAGGGCGCCGCAGTCCAGGCCGCGCAGCAGGTAGCCGGCGAGCGCCTTGGCCGACGCCGGCTCGTCCGCCACGTCGCCGCCCTCGCGGTGGGAGGCGTACGCGGACAGGCGCGCGGCGGCCTGCTCGAAGCCCTCGCGGTAGAACGCGAACACGGCGGCGTAACGCGTGGGGATGTGACCGGGGTGCATGTCCCAGCCCTGGTAGTAGGCGCGGGCCAGGGCGCGGCGCGTGAGGCCGTAGTGCAGCCGCCAGGCGTCGTGGACCTTCTCGGTGGTGCCGATGGGCAGGACGTTGGTGGAGCCGTCCGAGACGCGTACGCCGGTGCCGGCCGCCGCGACCTGCATGATCGCCTTGGCGTGGTCGGCGGCCGGGTGGTCGCTGGTCTGGTAGGCGGCGCTCACGTGGAGGCAGGCGCTGTAGTCGAAGGTGCCGTAGTGCAGGCCGGTGGCGCGGCCCTCGGCGGCGCCGATCATGCGGGCCACGGTGGCGGTGCCGTCGGAGGCGAGGATGGACTGGCTGGTCTCGATCTGGATCTCGAAGCCGATCCGGCCCGCCTCCAGGCCACGGGCCTTCTCGAACTCCTCCAGCAGGCGCACCATCGCGGTGACCTGCTCGGGGTAGGTCACCTTGGGCAGCGTCAGGACGAGGCCGTCGGGAAGGCCGCCGGCCTCCATGAGGCCGGACAGGAAGATGTCGAGGGTGCGGATGGCGCGGTCACGCACGTTCTCCTCGAAGCACTTCATGCGGATGCCCATGTACGGGGCCGCGGTGCCGTTCTTGTACGCCTCGGAGATCAGGCGGGCCGCGCGGGCGGCGTCCTGGTCCTCGTCCGCGCCCTTGTAGCCGTCCTCGAAGTCGATGCGCAGGTCCTCGATCGGCTCGCGCTCCAGCTTGGCGCGTACGCGGTCGTAGACCGGCGCGGCGAGGTCGTCGGCCAGACCGAGGACGGACGCGAAGGTGGCGGCGTCCGGGGCGTGCTCGTCGAGGGCCTTCAAAGCCTGGTCGCCCCACGTGCGGATGGTGTCGGCGCCGAAGAGCTCACCGGGGACGTACACGGTGTGGACCGGCTGGCGGGTGCCCGGGTCTCCGGGGTAGCGGCGCTCGAGCTCCGCGTCCACCGGGGCGAGGGAAGCGCTGATGCCCTCGCTGACCGCGCCCGCGAGGCTCGTTGCCACCTTCTCTTGCTGACCCATTCCTGCACCCTCCACACACTCGGGACCACACACTCGGGACCACATACTCAGGATCACTCGATTTCCGCTTCACGGAATCAACAATCCGCATGGCGAAGTTATCCGGCGACCTTCCCGCTGGTCAACACCCTCTCGTCTGCCGGACCTCGTCCGTTCACCCATGTCTCAGATCCTGCTTCCGCAGCCGCGCGCCCGCACCTCATCCTGACGGCCGTCCACCGACCGCCACCCACTGAAGGAGACCGCGTGCCCAATGACACCCGAGTAACGCGCCGCCTCGGCCTGCAGACCGCGCTCGCCGCGGTGGCCGTGCCCTTGTTCACCACCGCACTGGCCGCCTCGCCCGTCCACGCGGTCGAGCGCGCGGGCCGCCGCCTGGAGGTCATGTCGTTCAACCTCCGCTACGCGAGCACCACGCCGCCCAACACCTGGGCCGACCGCCGCCCGGTGACCCGGGAACTGCTGCGCCGCGCGCGCCCTCATGTCATCGGCACCCAGGAAGGCCTCTACCAGCAGGTACGGGACATCGCCGAGGACCTGGGCCCGCACTACGACTGGGTCGGTACGGGCCGGGCGGGCGGCAGCAGGGACGAGTTCATGACCCTCTTCTACGACACCCGCAGACTCGCGCCGATCGAGTACGACCACTACTGGCTCTCCGACACCCCGGACGTCATCGGATCGAACACCTGGGGCGGCGGTTCCATCCGCATGGTCACCTGGGTCCGCTTCCACGACCTGCGCACGGACACCGAGCTGTACGTCCTCAACACCCACCTCGACAACGCGAGCCAGTACGCACGCACGCGTGCCGCGAGTTTGATCTCCGAGCGGATCGCCGCCCTCGACCCGTCCCTGCCGCTTCTGGTCACGGGTGACTTCAATGTCGCGGCACACAAGAATCCGGTCTACGACACGATGCTGGGCGCCGGTCTCGTCGACACGTGGGACGCGGCGGACGAACGCAGCAAGGCGTACGCCACCTTCCACGGGTACAGGCCGCTGGTGCCGGACGGGGACCGGATCGACTGGATCCTGGCGACGCCCGAGGTGCGGGTCCACTCGGCGGTCATCAACACCTTCTCGCAGGGCGGGCAGTTCCCGAGCGACCATCTGCCGGTGCAGGCTTCACTGACCCTGTGACGCGGCGAGGCCTTCGCCACCGCAACTGCGTGCGGTGGCGAAGGCCTCGTACTCGTACTGTCCGAAGAGGCTCAGCCCTTTCGGGTGTTGATCTCTTCGGTCAGGGCGGGGACGACGTCGAAGAGGTCGCCGACCACGCCGTAGTCGACCAGGTCGAAGATCGGGGCCTCGGCGTCCTTGTTGATCGCCAC
>NZ_JBVIPU010000003.1:0-77693 GCF_055577645.1 Streptomyces sp. NPDC033180
GGCTTTCCTCCGGGCGCTTCCCTTCGGTGTTTCTTCTTGTTCTTCGTTCTTGCGTTTCCGACTCTATCAGACTCTTTCGTGTCCGATTTCCTCGGTGCCTTTCCGGTTCCCGCTCCGGCCTTTCGGCTTTCGCGTTTCCCTTTCCGGCGGTTCCGACTCTACCAGATCCTTTCGGGCCTGATTCCCAGTCAGCGGGGCTTGTCTTCCCGGCTGTTGGGCCGTTCCGACGTCCCAAACTCTAGCGGTTCTTCCCGGTTACTCATAATCGAGTCCTGGAATTGAATTCGGGCATGCCGAAATCGTTCCCGGTGGGATGTCGTGCAGAGTTTGTTTTGCCGCGTCTCAGCGGCGGGAGGTGCTGTCGCAGAACCGTTACGGCTCCGTGGCAACCCGAAGAACCTTACGGATCCAGTGGGTGACTGTCAAACGCCCGAGGTGGAGCGCTCAGCCCCGGCCCAAGAGGCCCTTCAGTCCAGGTCGGTGAGGCGTCCGCCCGCGTCCGGCTGGGCGTGCTCCACCCTGCGTAGGAGACGAGTCAGTACTTCCCCGAGGGCGCCGCGCTCCTCCTGGGACAGGTCCTGGAGGAGGTCCTCCTCGAAGACCGTGGCCAGGCGCATCGCCTCAAGCCACTTCTCGCGGCCCTCCGCGGTGAGCTCGACGATGACGCGGACGCGGTTGGTCTCGTCGCGGTCCCGGGTCACCAGGCCCTCCGCCACCATGCGGTCGATGCGGTGGGTCATGGCGGCCGGCGTGAGGCCGAGGCCCTTCGCGAGTTCGCCGGGGCCCATTTGGTACGGGGCGCCCGAGAGGACGAGGGCCTTGAGGACCTCCCACTCGGCGTTGCTGATGCCGAGGGTCGCGGTCTGTCGGCCGTAGGCGACGCTCATGCGCCTGTTGAGGCGGCCGAGGGCCGAGACGATCTCCTCGACCTGCGGGTCGAGGTCCTGGAACTCCCGCTGGTAGGCGGCGATCTGCTCTTCGAGAGTCGGCTCACTGGGGCCGGGAGTGTCACCCATGGCCGCAGTATGGCACGCCCTCACTTGGCATCGAAGTTCTTCTGTGTGTATTGTTTAGGCTCTAACTTTAGCTTCGAAGTCTTCACATCTAACTCCTAAGGCAGGTGAAAGTGACCAGGGCGATGGGCGCAGCGATGCGTCGTATTCAGGTCGGCAGCGCGCTCAGCGCGTTCGGCGTCGGGTTCACGGTTCCGTTCCTCTACGTCTACGTGGCGCAGGTGCGGGATCTGGGGGCCAGTACGGCGGGCATCGTGCTCGCCGCCTTTGCCATGGCCGCGCTGATCGTCCTGCCTGTCACCGGGCGGATCATCGACCGCCGCGGCCCGCTCCCCGTACTCATGGGAGCCGCGCTGACCGCATCGGTGGGTGCCCTTGCCCTGGGCTTCGCGAACAGTGAGCCGGCCGCGATCGTTTCGGCCGCCCTTCTTGGTGCCGGTACCGCGGTGATGCAGCCGGCGCTCGCCACGATGATCGTCTGGTGCTCGACGCCCACCACGCGCACGCGTGCCTTCGCGATGCAGTTCTTCCTGCAGAACCTGGGCCTCGGCATCGGTGGTCTCATCGGCGGCCAGATCGTCGACGAGCACGACCCGGGCAGCTTCATCACGCTCTTCTCCATCGAAGCCGTGATGTTCCTGGTGCTCGCCGCGATCGTCGTCACCGTGCGGCTTCCGCACGCGCCGTCCATCCAGGACGCCGTGCCCAAGGACGGGTCCGCTCCGCAGAGCGGTCTGCGGGCGCTCCTTCGGCACAAGGCGATGGTTCAGCTGTGCGTGCTGGGCTTCGTGCTCTTCTTCGCCTGCTACGGGCAGTTCGAGTCGGGTCTCTCCGCGTACGGCGTGGAGGCTGCCGGGATCTCGCCCTCCACGCTCGGTATCGCGCTCGCCGCCAACACGGCAGTGATCGTCATCGCGCAGTTCGCCGTCCTGAAGTTCGTCGAGCGGCGCAAGCGGTCCCGGGTGATCGCGGCCGTCGGTCTGATCTGGGCCGTCGCGTGGATCGCGGCCGGGTACGCGGGGATGGGCCACGGCAGCCAGGCCATGGCGACCGCCGCGTTCATCTCCACGTACGCGCTCTTCGGGCTAGGTGAGGCGATGCTGTCGCCGACCGTCGCCCCGCTGGTCGCCGATCTTGCGCCGGCCGGGATGGTCGGTCAGTACAACTCGGCCTTCGCCCTGGTGAAGCAGCTCGCCCTCGCGGTCGGCCCCGCGGTCGGCGGTCCCATGGGGGCCGCGCTGCACGGGCCGTACATCGTGACGTTCCTGCTGTTCTCGCTCGGCATCACGGTGCTCGCCGTCCGTCTGGGGCGGCAGCTCACTCCGCTGCAGAACCAGCCGTACGTGGCCAAGAGCCGCGTCGTCGCTCAGGGTGCCCCGGAGTCCGCGGAGCCCGTTCCCGCCAACTCCTAGGCGTTACCCGCGCGGCAGTGCGAACTCGCACCAGACCGCCTTGCCGCCGCCCGGTGTGCGTCGCGAGCCCCAGTTCGAGGCGATCGTGGCGACGATGGCGATGCCGCGTCCCGCCTCGTCCGCGGGCTCGGCGCGGCGGCGCCTCGGCAGGTGGTCGTCCCCGTCGGTGACCTCGATGATCAGTCGGCGGTCCGTGCGGCGCAGGCGCAGGCGCATCGGCGGGGTGCCGTGCTGGAGGGAGTTGGCGACCAGTTCGCTGGCCGCGAGGACTCCCAGGTCGTGCAGTTCGGGCGGGAAGCGCCAGCTGGCGAGGACGCCGGTCGCGAAGGCACGCGCGCGTGGCGCCGCTTCCACGCCACCGAGCAGCTCCAGGGCGGCGTTCCTGAACAGCTCCGCGTCCAGGCCCTTGCGTGCGGGGTGCTGGAGGACGAGGACCGCCACGTCGTCGTCGTGGTCGGCCGTCACTCCCAGAGCGCGGATCAGGCGGTCGCACACCACCTGGGGTGTGCCGGTGGCGCCCGCGAGGGCGCGTTCCAGGGAGGCGACGCCTTCGTCGATGTCCTCGCTGCGGCGCTCGACCAGGCCATCCGTGTAGAGGACGGCGGTCGAGCCGGGGCCGAGCGGGACCGAGCCCGATGTGTGCAGCCAGCCGCCGGTGCCAAGGGGCGGGCCGGTGGGCTCCTCCGCGCGGTGGATCGTGCCGCCCTCGTCGCGGACGAGGATCGGCAGGTGCCCGGCGGAGGCGTACACGAGGCTGCCTTCGTTCGGGTCGTGCACCGCGTAGACCATGGTGGCGATCTGACTCGCGTCGATCTCCGCGGCGAGGCCGTCCAGGAGCTGCAGGACCTCGTGCGGGGGCAGGTCGAGGCGGGCGTAGGCACGCACGGCCGTGCGGAGCTGGCCCATGACGGCCGCCGCGCGGACTCCGCGGCCCATGACGTCGCCGATGACCAGGGCGGTGCGGCCACCGCCGAGGGTGATCACGTCGTACCAGTCGCCGCCGACCGCGGCCTCCGTGCCGCCCGGTTGGTACGTGGCGGCGATGCGCAGGTCGTCCGGCTGCTCCAACTCCTGGGGGAGGAGCGAGCGCTGCAGGGTGACCGCCGTCTCGCGCTGGGAGCGCTCGCTGGCCCGCAGCCGCTCGGCGGCCTCCGCGTGGTCGGTGACGTCGGCGGCGAAGACGAGGACCCCGTCGTCCTTGAGCCCCGCGGCGGAGCCGCTCACGGTGAGCGTCACGGGGGTGCACGTGAAGGTGTACGACCGGCCGCTCGCCGCCTTGCGGGACTTGACCGTGCGCGGCTTCGAGCTGCGCAGGACCTGGTCCAGAAGCGGCAGCAGACCGAGCTCGTCCAGCTCGGGCAGCGCGTCGCGGGCGGGCTCCCCCACGGGACGGTCGCCAAAGGCGGTGGCGTACGCGCCGTTGACGTACGCGATGCGGTGGTCGGGGCCGTGCACCAGGGCGACGAGGGCCGGAATGCGGTCCAGCACTTCGCGGGTCGGTAGTTCGTCGACGCCTTCGGCGGCCGGGGTGAGGGTGATGTCCTCCTGGCCTCCCTCGACGCGGGCCGCAGGGACGGAGCTTTCGGCTCGCTGTGGCGGGGAGATCCCCAGGTCGGTGCGCGCCGCGGCGCGGCGCTGCGTTCCGGGGAGCCGGGCGCTCCAGCGCGTGAAGTTCACTGCGGTAGGCCTCGTGATGTCGCTTCTGGATCGGGCGGGGATTTCCGGCGGTCCTGGCCCGCCCATGGTCACACGAACAGTCTGGCCGACCGGACTGACATCCGTCAGACGCCGGTGTGGTGCGGGGAGTTCCTGCCTCCGGTCAGGAGGACTCCTTCGGGCGGCCGCCCCCGGCCGCGAGTTCGAACTCCGCACGCGGATGTTCGAGCGACCCCAGGGAGACGATCTCGCGTTTGAACAGGCCGGACAGGGTCCATTCGGCGAGCACCCGGGACTTGCGGTTGACGGTGGGCACGCGGCTGAGGTGGTAGACGCGGTGCATGAACCAGGCAGGGTAGCCCTTCAGTTTCCGTCCGTAGACATGTGCGACACCTTTGTGCAGCCCCAGGGACGCGACCGAGCCCACGTATCTGTGCGTGTACTCCTTGAGGGGCTGTTCACGCAGGGACGCGGCGATGTTGTCGCCGAGTGTCCTGGCCTGGCGCACCGCGTGCTGGGCGTTGGGGGCGCACTCCTTGCCGGGCTCGTCCGCGGTGACGTCGGGGACGGCTGCCGCGTCTCCCGCGCCCCACGCGTGCGCGGCGCCGTTCACCCTCAGCTGTGCGGTGCAGTCGAGGCGGCCGCGTTCGTTCAGCGGCAGGTCGGTCGCGGCGAGCACCGGGTGCGGTTTGACGCCCGCGGTCCACACGACCGTGCGGGTGGGGAAGCGCGAGCCGTCGCTCAGGACGGCGACCCGGTCCTCGCACGAGTCGAGCCGTGTCTCCAGGCGTACGTCGATGTTGCGGCGCCGCAGCTCACTGACCGTGTACTTGCCCATCTCCTCGCCGACCTCGGGAAGGATCCGCCCGGAGGCCTCGACGAGGATCCACTTCATGTCCTCGGCCTTGACGTTGTGGTAGTACCGCGCGGCATAGCGGGCCATGTCCTCCAGCTCGCCGAGCGCCTCGACGCCCGCGTAACCACCACCCACGAAGACGAAGGTGAGGGCCGCGTCGCGGACCGCGGGGTCGCGCGTGGACGAGGCGATGTCCATCTGTTCGATGACGTGGTTGCGCAGGCCGATGGCCTCTTCGACGGTCTTGAAGCCGACGCCGTGGTCGGCCAGGCCCGGGACGGGCAGGGTGCGCGAGATGGAGCCGGGGGCCAGGACGATTTCGTCGTACGCGATCTCGACGGCGTCCGAGCCCTCGTCCGCGGTGGCGAGCGTGGTGAAGGAGGCCGTGCGCTTGGCGTGGTCGACCGCCTTGACCTCGCCGATGACGATCCGGCATCTGTCGAGGACGCGGCGGAGCGGGACCACGACGTGGCGCGGCGAGATGGAGCCGGCCGCGGCTTCGGGCAGGAACGGCTGATAGGTCATATAGGGATCGGGCGTCACCACCACGATCTCCGCTTCGCCCCGCTTCAGCTCCGGCTTCAGCTTCCGCTGGAGGCGCAGCGCGGTGTACATGCCGACGTATCCGCCGCCCACAACGAGAATGCGCACAGGTTCCTTCACCATCCCATGACGCACCCAGCTCTTGAGTTTGTCCACAGGCTCAGCAATTTGTGTGACCGGCCGTGGTGCGCGACGCGCCGTCGGGGACTTGGCGGGGCGTGGGAAGGGTGCGCAGGTCAGCAGGGGGGAGAGAGGGAAAGCGAGGGGGTGCAATCGGGTCGGAATCGGTGCGTACTCCGATCGGGGGGCGGTCCGTGCGGAACCCGCCTCTTCTGAATTGACTCTGGCTCAACTATGTTCGTGTGTCGTCGGGGTGTCGGGGGATGCGCTCGTCGGGTCCAGTACGGGACCCGGTAATCGGGCTCGCTCCTCACACTCCGGGTGTCAATGGCGGGGAGTGTCTCCGGGGGGAGACGCCATTACCGGGGGAACGTGTATGCATATTCAGGAATCTCACTGGACTTCGACCGCGGCGTCGGCATCGGCCGTCGCCACCAGCGGGAACGGACGCGACATGGGGGACGGACCGCGTTCGACGCCGCTGCGTGTGGACGCACAGCGCAATCTCGAGCATGTCCTTCGCGCGGCCCGCGAGGTCTTCGGCGAGCTGGGGTACGGCGCTCCGATGGAGGACGTGGCCCGGCGCGCACGGGTCGGCGTCGGCACGGTCTACCGCCGCTTCCCCAGCAAGGACGTGCTGGTGCGGCGCATTGCCGAGGAGGAGACCTCCCGGCTGACCGACCAGGCGCGTTCGGCGCTCGGACAGGAGGACGAACCGTGGTCGGCGCTCTCGCGCTTCCTGCGCACGTCCGTCGCGTCGGGCGCGGGGCGGCTGCTGCCGCCGCAGGTGCTGCGGGTGGGCGTCGCCGACGAGGTCGCGGGGGTACGGGGCGACGAGGCGCGCGTGCCGCAGCAGCGGCAGGCGGCTGAGGCCGGCCCCGAACTGCGGCTCGTCGAGCAGCGCTCGGCGTCGGCCGAGGAGTCGGCGGCCGACGACCCGGGGGCGGTCGCGCTCCTGGACGTGGTCGGGCGCCTCGTCGAGCGGGCGCGTGCGGCGGGCGAGCTGCGCGCGGACGTGACCGTGTCGGACGTGCTCCTGGTGATAGCCACGGCGGCGCCCTCGCTGCCGGACGCGGCGCAGCAGGCGGCGGCGTCCTCGCGGCTGCTCGACATCCTGCTCGAGGGGCTGCGTTCGCGCCCCGCGGTCTGACACGGCGCAGCGGTACGAGGCCTGCACAAGTTCGCCACGGAGATGGCTCAACTACCGTCGGAAACACGGGGGTTGAGCCTTCCCCGAATGGGTGAACGGTAGTGCTCGAATACGGGAAATCACCCCGGAAGGGTGGTTGACCGTCATCACCGGCCGTCGTCGCAGAACCGTATGGCACTCTTTCCCGGATGGCCGGGTCCGAGTGTGCAAGCGGGGGCTTCCGCGATGAGTGGTGACGGGCGGGACGAGTCGTCCTCCGCCTTGGGCGAGGACGGCGCGGGGCTGTCTCCCCGGCAGGTGCCGAATCAGGGCGGGCCCACGCCCGGTGGCGTCTCCGGAGGCGCGGATCCGAGCGTTCCGCCGCAGCGGGAAGGCGGCAGGGGCGAAGCCGCGGCACCTCTCCTGCCGATCCCGACCGAGGCCGCGTCCCTCGTGCCCGGCGACGGTCCGCCGGCCGACAGCGACCTGATCGCCCGGATGCGGGCGGGCGACGACACCGCGTACGAGGAGCTGTACCGAAGGCACGCCGAAGCCGTCCGCCGGTACGCCCGCACGTGCTGCCGGGACGCGCACACCGCCGACGACCTCACGGCCGAGGTCTTCGCGCGGATGCTGCAGGCGGTCCGCGGCGGCAGCGGGCCCGAGTACGCGGTGCGCGCCTATCTGCTCACGACGGTACGTCGCGTCGCCGCGGGGTGGACGAAGTCGGCGAAGCGGGAGCAACTGGTCGAGGACTTCGCGGTGTTCGCGGCGCAGGCCTCGCGCAGCTCCGAGGTCTCCGACGACGACACTCTGGACCTGGGCGCGGACGTGCGCGCGATGCACGAGGCCGAGCAGTCCATGGCCATGCAGGCGTTCCGCAGCCTTCCGGAGCGCTGGCAGGCCGTGCTGTGGCACACGGAGGTCGAGGACGAGTCCCCGAGCGACGTCGCCACCCTGTTCGGGCTCGACGCCAACGGCACCCGGGTGCTCGCCAAGCGGGCGCGCGAGGGCCTGAAGGAGGCGTATCTCCAGGCCCACGTGAGCAGCACCCTCACCGAGAACGAGGAATGCGCGCGGTACGCCGACCGCCTCGGTGCCTACGCGCGCGGCAGTCTGCGCACCCGGGCCGAGCGCGGCCTGCGCAAGCACTTGGAGGAGTGCGCCAAGTGCCGCCTGGCCGCGGGCCAGATCAAGGAAGTCGCCAGCGGTATTCCCGGGGTCGTGCCGATCGCGGTCATCGGTTGGTTCGGAGCCGCCGGGTACGCGAAGGTGGCCGCTCTCGTCGGTGGTGGCGCCGCGAGTGCCGCGGGCGCCGGTGCGGCAGCGGCGAGCGGAGGCTCCTCCGGTGGCGCGGCGGGCGGTGCCGCCGCGTCCGAGGGGCTCGGTGCTCCCGCGAAGGGCGGTATCGCGGCGGCCGTGGTCGTCGCCGCTGCGGCTGTTGCCATCGCCCTCACCGCGGGCGGCGGGGACAAGCCCAAGGACCTGCCGAGCGCCGAGAAGCCGCCGCCGGCCGCCGAACCCGTCGAGCCGAGCAAGCCCCCGCCGCCCAAGCCGAAGCCGAAGCAGCCGGTCTCCGAGCCGAAGCCGAAGCCTCCGCCGAAGCCGGCACCCGAGCCGAAGCCGACCCCGACGCCCACTCCGAAGCCCGAGCCGCCGGCCCCGAAGCCGGCCCCGAAGCCGACGCCGACGCCGACTCCCACGCCGTCGGAGCCGAAGCCCGAGCCGCCTCCTCCGCCGCCGCCGCCCGCCCCGGCGGTCTACCAGTGGAGCGAGCTGCAGTACGGCATCGTCGGCGACGGCACCAAGCCCGAGATGCGGCTCGGCGAGAGCAGCTGGGTCTGGCAGCGGTCCGGCCTGTCCATCGCGGACAGGCGGTACGGCCACGGCGTGACCGTCCACGGCCAGTCCTCCGTCACCATCGACCTGAACCGCGCGTGCTCGTCGTACGACGCGGTCGTCGGGGTCGACGACATGACGATGGGCCTCGGCAAGGTGCGGTTCTCGATCTTCGGCGACGGTGCGCGGCTGTGGCGTTCCCCGCTGATCAAGGGCGGGGACGCGGCGGTGCCGGTGCAGGTGAACCTGACCGGGCGCAAGACGATCCGCCTGGTCGTCGAACCACACACGCCGTTCCACTCGGCCGCGCTCGCGGACTGGGCGCAGTCACGCTTCCGCTGTACGTAGCCGCGGTTCGGCTCTGTGCACACACGCACGCGCGGTTCAGCCCAGTTCCACGAGCGCATCGGCGGCGGTGAGTTCGGCTCCCGCCGCGAGCTCGGCCTCGTACCGCCTCGAACCGAGGGCGGCCAGCGACGCCGTCTCGACCCGCTCGACGTCGGCCAGCTCCGGCATCGGGCGCGGATTGCCGCTCCGCAGCCGAGTGCTCAGCGCGAGCAGGCGGACCGCGCGTGGGTGGTCGCCGAGCCTGCTCACCAGGGCGGCTCCACCCTCCACCAGCGCCGCGATGACCAACTCCGCACACCGGCTCTCAAGCGCCACCCGCAGGCCGTCGGCAAGCAGCGGCAGTGCTTGCGCCGGGCCCGACTCGGCGGCCACGACCTTGGCCTCCAGGCCGTGCAGCGCCGCGATGAACTGCGGTGGCGGCGTGCCACGCTCGGCGTCGGCGCGGGCCTCCTCGAACAGGGCGCGGGCCTTGGCGGCTTCGCCGTCGTCAAGCGCCATCTGCGACTGCAGCGTCCGGATGAACGCCCAGGAGTCCGACACCCCGTACCGGTCGGCCTCGACGCCCGCCTCATCGAGGGCCTTCGCCGCCAGCTCGCGGTCGCCGTCGCGGTAGGCGATCTCGGCGAGGCGGGCGATCAGGAAAGGCGTCTCGGCGTAGGCGCCCACTTCATAGGCGAGCCGCAGCGCTTCGTCGTACTCGACGCGTGCCTCCGCGTGCAGACAGCGCGCCATCGCGGCCTCGCCCGCCGCGCTGGACACCTGGGCGCGCATCCAGCGGTCGCCCGCGCGCCCGCTCAGCACACGCAGCTCCGCGAGATCCTCGTCGACACCGGACAGATTGCCCGGGGCGTCGACGGCCTGGTGGGTGCGGAACATCAGGCTGACGCCGATCTCCCAGTCACCGCCGTATCTACGGCAGTTGGCGACCACGTCGTCCAGGCCGGTCCTTGCCGTGTCGGGGCCGTCCAGGAAGTAGGCGGTGAACGGCCAGATGAGCCCGGGGAAGCGGGCCGCCGCCGGCACCGGTTGTGCGAAGGCGTCCCGCAGCCGCCTGACGCACGCGCGGTCGTCCTCACTCGTCAGAGCCTCCGTCGGCCTCGACTCCGCGATCAGGAAGAAGTGCAGCAGCCGCAGGCTCATCCAGGACCAGTGGAGGGGGTCGCCCGTGTCCTCGGGGATGCCATCGGGCCCGTCGGGCGGCATCGGCGGTGCGAGGCGCAGGATGCCGGCGACCCAGTCCGCGCCCTCTCTGCGGTAGTTCCGCATGGACCAGAACCAGCCCACACCCAGGGCGATGGCCAGGGCCTCCTCCCCCTGCCGGGACTCGGTGGCGCGCTGCAGGGCCGCGCGGATGTTGTCCAGCTCGGTCTCCAGGCGCTGGATCCACGGGAGTTGGTCGGCCGAGCGGAGCAAGGGTTCGGCCTCTTCGACCAGCGCGCGGACGTACGCGGTGTGGCGGTCGCCCGCGGCCGTGCGGAGCTCCGGCGTCTCGGCGGCTCGCTCGGACGCGTACTCGTGGATGGTCTCCAGCATGCGGTAGCGCATGTCGCCGCCGGGCGCGGGCTCGGCGATGAGCAGGGACTTGTCCACCAGGGCGCCGATGAGGTCGGCGGCAGGGCCGGTGCAGACCGCCTCCGCCGCCTCGATGTCCCAGCCGCCCGCGAAGACGGACACCTCGCGCAGCACCGTCCGCTCGGGCTCGTCGAGCAGCTCCCAGGACCAGTCGACCACGGCCCGCAGGGTCTGCTGGCGGGGCAGGACCGTGCGGCTGCCGCCGGTGAGGAGGCGGAAGCGGTCGTCGAGACGGTCGGCGATCTGCCGGGGGGAGAGCAGGCGCAGGCGGGCCGCGGCCAGCTCGATGGCGAGCGGGAGGCCGTCGAGACGGCGGCAGATCTCGGCGACGGCCTCGGCGTCCTGCGCCGGGTCGAAGTCCGGGCGCACGGCCGTGGCGCGCTCGGTGAAGAGGCGGTACGCAGGGTCGGGCGGCAGGGGCTCCACGGGGCGGACGAACTCGCCGGGCACGCCGAGGGGTTCGCGGCTGGTGGCGACGACGGTGAGGTCGGGGCAGTGCGTGAGGAGGGTCTGGGCGAGCTCGGCCGCGGCGCCGATGACATGTTCGCAGTTGTCAAGGAGCAGGAGCAGGCTGCGCGGGGCGCAGTACTCGACGAGCAGGGCGGCCGGGTCGTCCTGCGGCACTGTCATCTCACTGGTCATCAGCGCTGTCTCGCGCAGACCGAGCGCACTGACGACGGCTCCCGGGACCGCGTCGGGACGGTCGAGCGGGGCGAGCTCGGCAAGCCAGGCCTGCGGATGCCCGGCGGCGGCTTCCTCGGCGAGGCGGGTCTTGCCGGAGCCGCCCGGCCCGGTGAGGGTGACCAGGCGGGCTCGTCTCATGTCTGAACGGATGGCGGCGAGTTCGGGTTCCCGGCCGACGAAGGAAGTCAGGCGGGGTCGGAGGTTGCCTCTGCGCTCCGGACGGTTCGACCGCTCACCCGGACGGTTCGACCGCTCGCCCGGACGGTTCGACCGCTCACCCGGGCGCTCCGGCCGCTCCGATCGCACCGGCCCGTCGGTGGTGGGCCCCCCGGCCCCGGCCGGGTCGAGCAACTCCGCGTGCAGCGAGCGCAGTTCCGGGCCCGGGTCGGCGCCGAGTGCGTCGGCGAGCGTGCGGCGCGCGTTCTCGTACGCGGCGAGGGCGTCGGCGCCGCGGCCCGCGTCGCGCAGGGCACGGATCAGCAGGGCGTGCAGCGCCTCGTCGTACGGCTGGGCGGTGGTGAGCTCCCTCAGTTCCGGTACGACATCGGAGGCGTGGCCCAGGAGCAGTCGTGCCTGGAGCCGCGCGCGAGTCGCCTCGGCGCGCAGCGCTTCGGGGCGGGCGGCCGCGCTGCGGTCGGGCAGGTCGGCGAGGGCGGGGCCGCGCCACAGGGTGAGTGCCTCACCGAGGCTTCGTTCGGCTGACGCCGGGTCGTGCCGGTCGAGGGCCGCCCTGCCCTCGCGTACGAGGCGTTCGAAGCGGTGCAGGTCGATGTCCTCGGGGGCGGCGGCGAGGCGGTAGCCGCCGGGGTCCGAGGCGATGGCGGTCTTGCCGAGAGCGCGTCGGAGGCGGCCGACGAGGGCCTGGAGGGCGGCGGGGGCGTCGGTGGGGGGCTCGTCCTCGGCCCATACCTCGGCGATGAGGGATTCCACGGGGACGGTGCGGTTGGTGCGGAGCGCGAGGGCCGCGAGGAGGGCGCGGAGCCTTCGGCCCCCTACGGGCAGGGGCGCTCCTTGTTCGTCGTACGCCTCGGTGGCGCCCAGGATTCTGTACCGCACGGGGTCATTCTCCCTGGTGGGGTTGGCTGAGGCGCGAGGGTTTTCCTTCCCTGGGCGAGCCGCTCCAGGTACTCCGGTGGTTCTCGCGCTACCGCCCCGCCCCCAGGGCGCCCCTCTGCGGCACAACGCTCCCCGTAGGGACAGCCCTCTGCCGCGCGGGCGTGCCCGTCCAGCACGTCCCCCGGCGGGACAGCAGGCGGCGCAGCCACAGCTCCGTGGAGACCAGGTCCGCCAGGCCGTCGAGCGGCAGTGGTTCTCCCTCTGCAGCAGCGCGCAGCGCCTTGCGGACCACGCGGGCCTCCACCAGGCCGGCCTGTGCGAGCAGGGGCGTGTCGAAGAGGGACAGGAGGTCGTCCACCGCCACCCGTAGCCCGGTCCGGGCCGCCGCCTGGGACGAAGCGTGGGACGGAGCGCCCCAGCCGGACGGCAGTTCGGCCACCCCGGCGCCTTCGAGGACCGTACGCAGGATCGCCGCGCGCGCCCCAGGCTGGACGCGCAGGGCGACGGGGAGGGCGCGGCAGGCCCGGACCACCTGGTTGTCCAGGAAGGGCGCGTGCAGGCGCTGGAAGCGGACCTCGGCGGCCTGTTCCAGGATGCGCAGGTCGGCCGCGTGCCGGGCGAGCGCCGCGCGGGCGCGGAACTCGCCGGGGCGCTGGCCGGGCCCTGCGCCGGGACGCCCGGTCATGTCCTGGAGGCGAACCGATACTTCAGCGAGGGCCTCACCCGTCAGCCAACGCGCCGCGGGCCCGGGTCTCGCCCACGCGAGAGCGGCGAGTGACGCCCCCACCGCCCCGCCCGGCTCGTCGAAGCGGCGCTGCAGGAGACGGTCGGCGAGCGCATCGACGCCCGCGCGGTAGGACATCCGGGAGAGCTTGCGCGCGGCGCCGTACACGCGCGCGGGGACCATGACGGAGCCAGCGGAACCGTCCGCCTTCGCCAACGCCGCGACGGGGCGCACCAGATGGCGCCTCCTGCGGTCCATCAGGAGGTCGGCGAGGCGGGCCGGATGCGCGTCGAGCACCTGCCGGGCTCCGTGCCCCGTGAAGTGGTCCGCGCTGCCCGAGGAGAGCCGCGTGCGGTGGCGCTGGGCCGTGACGAGGGTGGCGCTCGGCTCGTCCGTCAGAGGGCCGTCCAAGTCCGCGTACGGGAGGGCCTCTTCGCCGGCGGCGACCACCACGTGGTGCAGGCGGGGATTGGCCGCGATGGCACCCGCCCGCTCCAGCTCGGCCTCACGGCCGTTGATCGCGAGGTCGTTGAAGGTGACGGCCAGGAGCCGCTCCCCCGCGCCCGTGCCATGGCCGAGGACCGTGCCGGGCATCCCCGGGAGGCCCGCGGCGAGCAGGGCGAGCGTGCCGGACGCGGGCCCTCCGGAGAGGTCGGCGCCGATGCCGGGCACCGGCATCCCGCGCGCCGCGCGCCGCTCGGCGGGACCCATGCCGGGCACGGGGCCCGGGTCGACCTCCGACGCTCCGGGGACGTGCCGCGGGGCGCCGAGGCGGGCGCGTACCGCCTCCACGAGGGCGTCACGGACGCCGTCCACCGCGGTGGTGGCGTCGGCGGCGGGCGCGGCGACCGCGAGGGACGCCACGTGTTCGTACCCGGCGATCTCCCTGGCGCCCGCGCGCAGGATCAGCGCGTGCCCCGGTGGCACACGGCGCACGCCCTGGTAGGGCGTCGAGTCCTGCAGCGCCTCCGGCACGTCGGGCGCCGCGAGGAGCGCCGCGAGGTGGCCGATGTCCAGGTGGGCCTCGATGAGGTCGGCCAGGGGCAGCGCGGCCGTCGCGAAGGCGGTGCCCGCGGCCCAGGGGGTGTAGAAGACGGGGCGGGCGCCCGCGAGGTCGCCGGCGACCATGACGCGCCGCCCGATCCGGACGACCGCGGTGTAGCTCCCGGACCACGCGGTCAGGTGCCGCAGGGCGCCGCCGCGGGCCGCGAAGAGGCCGACTTTGAGTTCCTCGTCGCTCGCCCCGCAGGTGCCGAGCACCGCGATGCGCGTCTGTTCGTCGGCTTTCACCGTGCGCACCTCGTCGGCACGCCAGTCACCCACCGCCCACAGCGGATCCGGGTCGCCCCACAGGAGTTGGGAGCCCACGGGATGAACGGTCTCGCCGTTCTCACCGGTGGCCCCGGCCGAGCCCACCACCGAAGGCTTCGCGGCAGTGCTGCTCCACCCCACCAACCACCGCATCGTTGCCTCCACAGGCTGTGGACAACCAGTGCATCGAAGAACTGGGGTCCCATGCTGCCACGAAGGAGGCGCGCGGGAGTGGCTACGGGGGTGCTCACGCTCCCGTTGATCTGCCCCCGGGGAGCGGTACTTGAAGGGCACGACCATGCCCTTTTCGTTGCACGGGGGCGCACTGCCCCGGCCTCGGGAGAGGCGATTTTCGGCCAAATCGGCGGATGGCGCTCGCGCGATGGAACCGCAAAAGGCAACACACAGTCCGGGAGGCGGCGTTCGCCCCCCGGACTGGTCCGCCGCCCGCGGGGATGGAGGCGGCGGTGTCCCCCAGCCCACTGACTCCAGCGCAGCGGGCCGACCCACGCACCGTCAATGGAAGCGCTCCCCTTATGGCCGGTGAAGAGCGCACACGCAGGCGCACGGCCACACACCCGGAGCACACCCCGCCACTCCCCCGCTCCCCTACCGACAACAATCTCGCCATACGGAACTGCGCCTCTTAACGCTTGGGATTCGGCGAACTACGCTGTGTGTGCTGATGTTTTCGCGGAGGCATATACCTGGGGGCTCGGCCAAATGCTCTTGCGGCCGAGGGCCCGGGCCACGGTGGTCGTAGTCGCGGACGCCGCTGCCCCTGGGGGAACGCAGCACGAATGCCGCGCGGTCAAGCCATCGCACGGCAGCCGTCTGTGTCGAGGGGTGGCGCATGTCCAGGGAGCAACGCGGGCCGAACGAAAAACTCGGCACCGTTCTCGCCCTCGCGGGAATCAGCAATGCGGGACTCGCCCGCCGGGTCAACGACCTCGGCGCCCAACGCGGGTTGACGCTTCGATACGACAAGACATCGGTGGCCCGGTGGGTGTCCAAGGGCATGGTGCCGCAGGGCGCCGCCCCGCACCTCATCGCCGCGGCCATCGGGCAGAAGCTCGGCCGCCCCGTTCCGCTGCACGAGATCGGGCTCGCGGACGCCGATCCCGCGCCTGAGGTGGGCCTGGCCTTCCCGCGCGACGTGGGCGCCGCGGTGAAGTCGGCGACCGAGCTCTACCGCCTCGATCTGGCGGGCAGGCGCGCGGGCAGCGGCGGCATCTGGCAGTCCCTGGCCGGCTCCTTCGCGGTGAGCGCGTACGCGACGCCGGCCTCGCGCTGGCTGATAACCCCGGCCGACAGCTCGGTCGCCCGCGACGTCATCCTGGATGAGCCCCGCGAGTTGGGGCACCCCGCTGACGGCGCCGACAGCGCGAACAGCGGGCATCCGATGAAGGTCGGCCACAGCGACGTGGTGAAGCTGCGGGAGGCCGCCGAGGACGCCCGACGCTGGGACTCCAAGTACGGGGGCGGCGACTGGCGTTCGTCGATGGTCCCGGAGTGCCTCCGGGTCGAGGCCGCTCCCCTGCTGCTCGGTTCGTACTCGGACGAGGTGGGCCGCTCGCTCTTCGGTGCGTCGGCCGAACTGACCCGCCTGGCCGGGTGGATGGCCTTCGACACCGGCCAGCAGGAGGCCGCCCAGCGCTACTACATCCAGGCCCTGCGCCTGGCCCGCGCGGCGGCCGACGTCCCCTTAGGGGGCTACGTCCTTGCCTCCATGTCCCTCCAGGCGACCTACCGCGGCTTCGGCGACGAGGGCGTCGACCTCGCGCAGGCGGCCCTGGAGCGCAACCGCGGGCTCGCCACCGCGCGCACGATGAGCTTCTTCCGCCTCGTCGAGGCACGCGCACACGCGCGCGCCAATGACGCGCCGGCGGCGGGAGCGGCACTCCGGGCGGCCGAGGGCTGGCTGGAGCGGGCCAGGGACGGCGACAACGACCCCTCATGGCTCGGTTTCTACGGATACGACCGCTTCGCGGCGGACGCCGCCGAGTGCTACCGCGACCTGAAGGCGCCCCGCCAGGTGCGGCGCTTCACGGAGCAGGCGCTCAAGCGGCCTACGGAGGAGTTCGTCCGCTCGCACGGCCTGCGGCTCGTGGTGTCGGCGGTCGCCGAGCTGGAGTCGGGGAACCTGGACGCGGCCTGCGAGCAGGGCACGCGCGCCCTGGAGGTCGCCGGACGCATCTCGTCCGCGCGGACCACGGAGTACGTGAAGGACCTGCTGCACCGCCTGGAGCCGTACGGGGACGAGCCACGGGTGGTGGAGCTGCGGGAGCGGGCCAGGCCACTGCTCGTGGCCCCCGCGTAGTCCGCCCCCCATGCACCGCGGGAACCCGTGCACCGCCGGATCGGCAACAGCATTTACGCCCCCTGTAACCCTGTGGTCCTCACCGGGTTTGAGGGCGTTGTCAGTGGCGCAGTGCACTATCGGGGTGGGAGGTGATGCGGGATGGTCCGGGCGGTGGCGTACGACTGCGATGTGCTGGTGATCGGCGGCGGGATCGTCGGTCTGTCGACGGCGTATGCGATCACGCGTGCCGCGCCGGGGACGCGGGTCACCGTCCTGGAGAAGGAGTCCGGCCCCGCCAGGCACCAGACGGGACGCAACAGCGGGGTGATCCACAGCGGGATCTACTACCGCCCCGGCTCCCTGAAGGCGCGGTACGCGGTGCGAGGCGCCGCCGAGATGGTCAAGTTCTGCGCGGAGTACGGCATCTCGCACGAGGTCACGGGCAAGCTGATCGTCGCCACGGAGCGCTCCGAGCTGACCCGCCTGCACGCACTCGTCCAGCGCGGCAGGGAGAACGGCATTCCGGTGCGGGAGCTCGGCCCCGCCCAGATCGCGGAGTACGAACCGGAGGTGCGGGGGCTCGCCGCGATCCAGGTCGGCACGACGGGGATCTGTGACTACGGCTCGGTGGCGGAGCGCCTCGCGGACGCCTCCGGGGCCGATGTCCGGTACGGGGCGCAGGTCGCCCGCATCGACCGGCGCGAGTCGCTCGGGGTGGCCGTCCGCACGGCCGACGGCTCGGTGGTGCGGGGAAAGGTCCTGGTCAACTGCGCGGGGCTGCAGTGCGACCGGGTGGCGATGCTGGCCGGTGACGACCCCGGGATGCGGATCGTGCCCTTCCGGGGGGAGTACTTCGACCTGGCGCGGCCCGAGCTTGTGCGGGGCCTGGTGTATCCGGTGCCGGACCCGGCCTTCCCCTTCCTGGGGGTGCATCTGACGCGGGGCATCGGCGGCGGGGTCCACGTGGGTCCGAACGCGGTGCCGGCGCTGGCCCGCGAGGGGTATGGCTGGGGTGTGGTGCGGCCACTGGAGGTGGCGGGGACGCTGGGCTGGCCGGGGGCCTGGCGGATGGCCTCGCGGCACTGGCGGTATGGGGCGGGGGAGCTGCGGCGCTCCTTCTCCAAGGAGGCGTTCACCTCGGCGGTGCGGAGGCTGCTGCCCGCCGTGACCTCGGATGATCTTGTGCCGGTGGCGGCGGGGGTGCGGGCGCAGGCCGTCTTGCGTGACGGGACGCTGGTGGACGACTTCCTCATCCGGGAGGGGGCACGGGCGGTGCACGTCCTGAACGCGCCCTCGCCTGCGGCGACGGCTTCTCTCCCTATCGGGCGGGCCGTGGCCCGGCGGGTGCTGGCGCTGCTGTAAGGCGGTCCCTGCGGGGCTTTCCCCGATCCCACCCCTTCCCGAACCATGGGGCTCCGCCCCCTGGGCCCCCGACAAGATGGCCTCAAACGCCGGCCGGGCTGACTGGGTTCAGCCCGCCCGGCGTTTGAGGACGGACTCGGCGGAGCCGGTGATGACGGCAACCAAGGCTCTCGCGCCAGAGCGACCCGCGGCGGAGCCGCAAACGTCACAGTCGGGAAGGGGTGGGGCTGGGGACTAAAATCACCCCCACTGTGCCTGAGTCGAACACCTCCCCCGAGCGCCCCCAAGCCCCCCGCCCGAAGGGCGAGCCCCGCTTCCCCGACGGCCCCGCCCCGGACCCCGCGGGCTCACACTTCGAGCGGCGGATCCGCAGCTTCCAGCCCCGCAGGAGCCGGGTGACCACAGGGCAGGCGGACGCCCTCCAGCGGCTGTGGCCCAAGTGGGGCCTGGACATCGACGGGCAGCGCACGCTCGACCTCGCCGAGCTCTTCGGCGCCGAACTCCCCGTCGTACTGGAGATCGGCTTCGGCATGGGCGAGGCCACCGCCCAGATGGCAGCGGACGACCCGGACACCGGCATCCTCGCCGTGGACGTGCACACCCCGGGCCAGGGAAACCTCCTCGGCCTCGCCGAGCGGAACGACCTCACCAACATCCGCGTCGCGAACGGCGACGCCGTCATCCTGCTCCGCGAAATGCTCACGCCCGCCTCCCTCGACGGCCTCCGCGTCTACTTCCCCGACCCCTGGCCCAAGGCCCGCCACCACAAGCGCCGCATCATCCAGCCCGACTTCCTCGACCTCGCCGCGCCCCGCCTCAGGCCCGGCGCCGTGCTGCACTGCGCGACCGACTGGGAGCCGTACGCCGAGCAGATGCTGGAGGTGCTCACCGCGCATCCCGCGTTCGAGAACACCCAGGCCGACGGCGGGTACGCGCCCCGCCCCTCGTTCCGGCCCCTCACCCGGTTCGAGGGCCAGGGTCTGGACAAGGGGCACATCGTCCACGACCTGCTGTTCCGCCGGACATCCGGCCAGAAGGAACCCGATACCAGCCACGAGGTCTGAGACAACGGCCACGCGGCCCGAGACACCGTCGCGGCCCACCCCCGTCCCTCGTTAGGGTCAACGGGTGGCCACCCCTTCTCCGCACCCGCACCCGATGCCCCCCGCAGGGCCCGCCGGGCTGCGGCACGCGCGCTGGTGGCAGCGGCGGGCGATACGCGCGGCCGCCCTGGTCACGCTGCTCGCCCTGTCGGGCCTGGTGATCCTGGCCCTGGTCAGGGAACAGACCGGCACCGAGGGCTTCCTGGTCGGGCTCGGCCTCGCGACGCTGCCCGTGCCGCTCCTGGTGGCCGCCTTCCGCTGGCTGCAGCGGGTCCAGCCGGGCCCCTGGCGGAATCTGCTGTTCGCCTTCGCCTGGGGAGCTTGTGCCGCCGCCCTCATAGCCATCGTCGCGAACAGCTTCGCGACCCGCTGGATAGCCACCGCCACGGCCGACCCCACCAGCGCCGACAACCTCGGCGCGACGGTCATAGCCCCGATCGTCGAGGAGAGCGCGAAAGCCGTGGCCGTACTGCTCGTCTTCCTCTTCCGCAGACGCGAGTTCACCGGCATCGTCGACGGCGTCGTGATCGCCGGGGTGACCGCCACCGGCTTCGCCTTCACCGAGAACATCCTCTACCTCGGCAGCGCCTTCGGCACCGACCAGCTCAACGGCGGCACCGGCCTCGCGTCCGTGACGGCGGCGACCTTCTTCGTGCGCGTCGTGATGTCCCCCTTCGCCCACCCGCTCTTCACCGTCCTCACCGGCATCGGCTTCGGCATCGCCGCCCTCAGCGCCGACCGGCAGAACTGGCGGCGCGTCCTGCTCCCGCTCGGCGGACTGCTCCTCGCGATGGGCCTGCACGCCCTGTGGAACGGCTCGGCCGGCTTCGGGGACTACGGCTTCTTCGCCGTGTACGCGACGTTCATGCTGCCCGCGTTCGGACTGCTCACCTGGCTGGTGATCTGGATCAGGCAGCGCGGCCTGCGCATCGTGCGCGCCGAACTGCCTGCGTACGCGATCGCGGGCTGGCTCACCGCGCCCGAGCCGTTCGCGCTCTCCACGATGCGCGCCCGCACGCTGGCCCGCGACTACGCCTCGTACACCCAGGGCAAGGCCGCGGCGCGCACGGTCGCCCAGTACGAGACGTACGCGACGTCTCTCGCACTCCTGCGCCACCGGGGGCGCCGGGGCCGCGCGGGCGCCGACTTCGTCGTACGGGAGCGGGAGTTGCTGCACGCGCTGTGGGAGCGCCGCGAGGCCGCGCGGCCCGCCCTGGCCTACGCGGCGCAGGCGGCGGCACCGGTGCTCGTACCGATGCCGCCGCCCTACGGGTACCGGCAGCCGTACCCGCACCCCCAGCCGCAGCCCTATCCGCAGCAGCACCCTTACGGGTATCCCTACGCCCAGCCGGCGATGCCCTACCCGGCGTACAACCCCTACCGCGGTTAGGCGGAAGCCGCCGTCAGGGCCGACACCTCGGCCTCCGTCAGTTCGAGCTCCCCCACCGCGAGCAGCGCGGGCAGCTGCTCGACCGTACGGGCCGACGCGATCGGCGCCGCCACCGTCGGCTGCGCCGCGAGCCACGCGAGGGCCACGGTCGCGAGCTCGGCGCCGCGTGCCTGGGCGACCTCGTCAAGGGCGGCGAGCACACGCAGGCCACGGTCGGTGTCCAGGTGCTTGCCCGCGCCCTCGGCCCGCGCGCTTTCGACCTGCGCACCCGGGCGGTACTTGCCGGTCAGGAAGCCCGAGGCGAGCGCGTAGTACGGGACGGCGGCCAGGCCGGAGCGCGAGGCGACCTGCTCCAGCGGGCCCTCGTAGGTGGCGCGCGAGACGAGGTTGTAGTGCGGCTGAAGGACCGAGTAGCGCGCGAGGCCCTCGCGGTCGGAGAAGTCGAGGAACTCCTGGAGCCGCTCGGGGGTGACGTTCGAGGCGGCGATGGCACGCACCTTGCCGGATGTCACCAGCTCGTCGAGGGCGCCGATGATCTCCTCGACGGAGACGGTCGGGTCGTCGTAGTGCGTGTAGAAGAGGTCGATGTAGTCGGTGCGCAGGCGGCGCAGCGACTCCTCGACACCGGACTTGATGGTGTTCGCGGACAGGCCGCTGAAGTCGGCGTGTGCGCCGACCTTGGTGGCGAGCACGACGTCGGAGCGGTTGCCGCGCGCGGCGAGCCAGTTGCCGATGACCGTCTCGGACTCGCCGCCCTTGTTGCCGGGCACCCAGGCCGAGTAGACGTCGGCGGTGTCGATGAAGTTGCCGCCCGCGGCGGTGTAGGCGTCGAGCACGGAGAAGGACTGCGCCTCGTCGGCCGTCCAGCCGAAGACGTTGCCGCCCAGGGCGAGCGGGAAGACCTCGAGGTCGGACGAACCAAGCTTGCGGAGAGAAGTCATACGGGGCTCAACGCCCTTACGGACCGCAGCATTCCGTAGAGCGGGATGCTGATTCCATCCGCGTACGGACATCGGCCATCGGGCAGCGGACAGCGGGCATGCCCAACCGGCAGCCCTGGCGTCGGGGGGTTGTCGCCAGGACCGCCGGGGTTCTGGGTCACCTCAGAGGGACTGGCCCTTGCCGCGCAGCCACGCCGCAGGGTCGACCCCGGTGG
Organism: Streptomyces sp. NPDC033180; assembly: GCF_055577645.1. NCBI lineage: Bacteria > Bacillati > Actinomycetota > Actinomycetes > Kitasatosporales > Streptomycetaceae > Streptomyces > Streptomyces sp. NPDC033180. Next base: position 21,577 of record NZ_JBVIPU010000003.1, read on the forward strand.
AGTCGCCGCCCGGGTGGACCTCCAGGTGGAGGTGGGCCCCGGTGACGTTGCCGGTCGCGCCGACACGGCCGATGGTCTCGCCGGTGGTGACCTTCTGGCCCGCGCTGACGTTCATCGAGGACTGGTGGCAGAACCACAGCTCGGTGCCGTCGTCGAGTTCGAGGATCGTGCGGTAGCCGTACGCCCCCGCCCAGCCGGCCTCCTTGATGGTGCCGGAGTGGATGGCCTTGATGGGCGTGCCCGTCGGGGCCGCGAAGTCCAGGCCCGTGTGGTAGCCGGAGGACCACATGGAGCCGGGCTGACCGAAGGTACCGGTGAGCGTGTACGACGCGACGGGAAGGGTGTAGCTCTTCGCGAGCTTGGCCAGGCGCTCCGCCTCGGCCTTGCGCTTGGCCTCCGCCTCGGCCTTCTTCTTCGCGGCGGCCTTCTCGGCGGCGATCTTCTTCTCGGCCGCGGACTGCTTGGCGGCGGCCTGTTCGGCGGCCTGCTTGACGGCCGCTTCTTCGGCCGCCTTCTGGACCGCGTCGTCCGCCTGGTCCTGCTGGTTCTCGGCCTGCTCCATGATGCGGGCGCGCAGTGCCTCGCCCGCGTCCGTGGTGCCCTGCTCGGCGTCGGTGGTGCTGACACCGGCGGCGCTCAGGGGCGCGGCGGCCACCGTCACGCCGTTGTCCGCGGCGGCGGAGTCGTTCGAGTCGTCGGATATCAAGGACCCCACGCCCGGAAGCGACTTGGCCTCCGGCAGCTGGTCCGTGACGGCCGACAGGTCCGGCATCTCGATGGCCACCGGGGGCTTGCCGCCCTGCGCGGTGGCGATGCCGCCCGCGCCGACGGCGGCGATGACGCCTACGCCCAGAACCGTGGAGCTGCGGGCGAGCCCGCCGCCACCCCGCTTGTGCACGCGGTGCCTGCCGCGGACGGGACGGATGGACTCCTCGGTGGGATTCCATTCCTCCCAGGAAGATTCATCGTCGTACCCACCGAAATCGTCGTCGTTCGGTACGTACACGCCTTGGGGGGCAGGGCGGTTGGACGCCACTGGGGCGCACTCCTTTCCTTCCTTCTCGCCTACCGGGTTAGCTGACGGGTTCGGAGCAGGAAGGTCTCCTACGAACATCTGGCACGGATGCACAGATGCCCGATTCACCCCAATTAGTGGTTCCCCGGCTCCCTTTCGGGATTAGGCGCGTGCGCGCGGAGCCGACTCGAGTGACGGCTGGGACGACCGCGCTGCGTTATCGAACGTTAATAGACAGCGGGGTCGTATTCCAAGCTGTTCCGACTGATCGTTAACGACTTTGGCCCGTACTTATCGGGACACCGGGGTCTGGAACGGGGCGAGTTGACCCCACTTCTTCACACACCGGAGCTTCACATCGCCTTGACAGTACGTCAGTTGTTATGCGGAGTGGGGTCTTTCAGTCACGGCCGGTGACATCGGCCGCCGCACCGACGCCGGCATCGCCCGTCACCGACGGCCGCCGCACCGCGAGCAGCGCCATGTCGTCGGTCCCCCGGCCCCCGGTGTGCCGCCGCACTTCCTCGACGAGCGTCGCCAGGAGCGCGTCGGGGCCGTGGGGCCCTGGGAAGATCCGGCCGCCGAGCCGGGCGGCCGGGTTGTAGAACTCGCCCCGGATGTCACGCGCCTCGGAGAGCCCGTCGGTGTAGAGCAGCAGCATCGCCCCCGGCGGGAACTCCGCCTCGTCCGCGCGGTCCGGCCAGGCGCCCAGTTCACCCATCCCGAGCGGCAGCGCGGGCTCGGTGGCGGACAGGACGCACAGCCGACCGTCGCCGCGCAGGAGCAGCGGCCCCGGGTGCCCACGGTTGATCAGACGCACCGGACCGTCACCGTGCGGGATCTCCGCGAGGACAGCGGTGGTGAACCCCTCGAAGGCGTCGAGCCCGTCGCGCCGCGTGCCCTCGCGCGCAAGGGCACGCTCCAGGCGCTGCGCCACGGCCTCCAGCGTGACCTCCTGCTCAGCGGCCTCCCGGAACGCCCCGATCACGACGGCGACGGCCGCCACCGCGCCCATCCCCTTCCCCCGGACGTCGCCGACGATGACGCGTACGCCGTGCGGAGTGTCCTGCACGGCGTACAGGTCACCGCCGATGAACGCGTCGGCCTCCGCGGCCTCGTACCGCGCCGCGACATCGAGACCCCCGATCCGGGGGTCCGGCTGCGGCAGTACGGCGCGCTGGGCGGCCTCGGCGATGGAGCGGGCGGAGGCGAGCTGTTCGTCGCTGCGGCGTACGACGCGGTTGATGAGGACGGCGAGGACGACGACGGTCACCACCGTGATCAGTTCGGTGACGGCTTCCACGTCGGTGGTGGTGGCGTTCTTGAAATGCAGGGCGAGCACGGCGGCGCAGGAACCGACACCGATGAGAGCGGTGCTGATCAGCGAGTAGAAGGGCGCGGCGACGAGCGGGGCGGCGGTGAAGAGGGGCACGGCGGTGAACCGGGGAGGGGTCGACGCGTCGTAGACGATCCCGACGACGATGAGCAGCAGGGGGAGAGCCCGCACGAGCGCCCGCTCGTGCCGCACATCGGGCCCCTTGCCGCCGCCCCCGCCGCTTCCTCCTCGCTGCCCCACTCACTCAGGGTTCCCGCAGCGGCGGCGCGGGGCGACCGGTGTGGGCCGACCGGGTTACCGGCCCGGTGAAGGCGGAAAACACCGAAGGCCCGGATCCATTTCTGGATCCGGGCCTTCGGTCTTTAGTAGCGGGGACAGGATTTGAACCTGCGACCTCTGGGTTATGAGCCCAGCGAGCTACCGAGCTGCTCCACCCCGCGCCGTTGAATGCAACTCTACGCCATCAGGGGGAGTGAAAGCGAACCGGTTGAGAACCACCGGCGAACGGAGACCCCCGAAGCCCCGAAAGGCCTCCGCCCCCGCTCAGGCGTTCTCCGCGTGCGTCAGCGTCTCCCAGGCCACGAACAGGTCGTCCGTCCCCTCGGACCGCTGCCGGAGCGTGAGCCTCTCCGTTTCCGGCAGGTCCAGCTGCAGCCGCTCCCGCAGGTGGTTGAGGCCGACCTCGGTGTCGGGCCCCATGTCACGCCGCACCTTCCCGCCGCACAGCCAGTCCGGCGCCTTGGCGCCCAGCTGGTACCTGGAGTGGAATTCCAGCGCGGCCCGCAGCCGCTCCTTGACCTCGCCGTACAGATCGACGCCCTGATGCCAGGCGGTCTCGGCGATGTGCGCGGTGGCGGCGAGCGAATAACTGGCGTGCTTGAAGTTCCGGCAGGTCTCCTGGGAGAGCCCGTCGGCGAAGGTCTTCTGCCCGAACCAGTATTTCCGGAGCTTCTCCGGGGTGTTGATGGCGCTGCCCTCGGGCGAGACGGGAAGCGGGCCGTCCGACTCCAGGTAGAAGTAGGCGGGAACGCGCGACCTGAAGTGCGTCACCGCCTTCTCGAAGGACTCGTGGTCGTCGAGGAAGACCGCCATGCTGATGGTCGCGTCGGCCATCAGAAGGTCCCAGTTGCCGTTGAAGTCGGCCGCGCCCTCGCGCACTTGGGGCAGATAGGCGTTGCGCAGCATCCGCTCGAAGCGCAGCAGCTCGCCGTCGGTCCAGCCGTCGTAGGTGTAGCGCACGGCTTCGGCGGCGCGTGCCCACGAGGAGGCGGCCCAGGCCGTCTGGAGGCCCGCGTTGGCCTCCGTGTGCCGGGTGATCACCCGCGCCCAGGCGTCCATGATCTGCACGGCCTTCTCGGCGTGCACACGGTCGCCGGTGACGTTGAAGAGCAGGGCCTGGGTGTACGCGGCGATGGCGTCCTCGCGCTCTTCGACGCAGCCCCGGCCCGCGCGGGTGCCGGCAGGGCACTCGACGACGGCGTACGGCTTGGCCGTGTAGTCATCGGCGCCGTACCTGCTGTCCCGCATCCGCTCGAACGCCGTCAGCCAGGGCTGCTCGCGCGCCGCGACATGGGCGCGCACGCGGTCCAGCTGTGCCTTGCTGACGAGGACTCCAGGGTGCGCGAAGGCCAATTCGGCGGGGCGTGCCCGCTCGGTGGCCGTGCCTGTCCCGCTCCCGGCCCCACCGCAGGCCGCCGTGACGCCGAGAAGCATCGGCACGAGCACCATCGCGAGAGCCCGCCGTACGGAACCCATGCTGTACCTCCGGATCGGCCACCTGGCAGGCTCAGCGTCGCTCGGGGCTCACCGGGGCGCAAACCGAAAGCCCAGCCGGAAACCTCTCCGAGCTGGGCTTTCTCTGGAGACCGCGTGGGACTCGAACCCACAACCAATGGATTCACAGTCCTGAACGCACCGGGCCGATCGGCCTCAGCGAAAGACGAGGCGGGCCCGGCGTCTCATACGCCGCAGGCTCACTCTGCTGCGGGAAGATGCCCACGGAACCGGTCCAGTGGCGGCCTGCGGTGGGAGAATTGAGACAGACCGGCCGGTGAGGCCGGGCTTGGGAATCGCCGCCGGTGTGCGCCGGCGATCCCCAAGCGTGAGGATGTGCGGGGCTCCCTGCCGCCGCATCCTCGCAGGCCCACCCCGGAGTTGAGGGTGCGGGATCACCCCCACAGGCCGGGAGGGCGGAGGCTGGAGCCGTGTTGTCGGCGATGCGGCTCCAGCCGGGCCTCGGTGTTGTTCCGGCTCGGGGGCTGGGAGCCTGATGGGATCACGCGGTCGGTGACTGCACGTGAATCCTGCGTCCGGGATCAGGATAAGGCTCCGTGGGCAGCCGCGATAGGGGCCGTTTCAGGCAGCCCGCCCAACGCCTGTCGGTGGACGGACCAGTTGCCCTTCTGCCTTGAGGCGCGCTCTTCGACGACCGCGCGCTCGTTCTCGCGATCAGGAAACCCCGTCAGCTCTCTCCAGTGCCGGAGGCGGGCGGATCGAAACGTGTGACGTGGTCGTCGACGATGGCACGGGCCAGGCCGGTCAAGGGCGTCGCCTGGGTGTGGGCATGGGCGCGCAGCAGGGCGAGGGCCTGGCCGGTCGTGAGGGAGTGGCGGTAGCTGATCATGCCGATGGCCTGGTGGACCACGGCGTTTGCGGGCAGGAGCCAGGCGTGGACGAGCTCGTCCTCAGTCGGCACGGGTGTAGCGAGGAGCAGGAGGTCTGCGGCGTCGGCGTGGTCCTGGGCGACTTGCAGGTCGGCGTCGGAGATCGGGCCGGGCCGGTGGCGGTAGAGGGTGAGGACGAGGCCGGCCTGCCGGGACGGGTCGGCGCCGTTGAGGATCGGCAGAGCGTAGGCGGCGCGGATGTAGTGCGCCTTCGCCTGCTGGGCAAGAACAGGCCAGTGCCGGGTTGCGGCCGGGTCGTCGAGATCGTCGACCAGGACCTGAGCGCGCTGGCTCAGGGCCTGTACACACGGGCCTTCTCCGAGACTGATCTGCAGCTCCTCGCCCTTGCGGGCCAGCGGCCCGACCGCGCAGAGCGAAACCCGCTGCGCCAGGGCGGCATCGACAGCCAGTGTGAGCCCCACGGAGTACGCGCTGTGCAGGGCCCTCCGGCACGCCTCGCCGATGCGCAATCCGGGTTCGGCGTCATCACCGGTGTAGCGGGCGGCGAGGGCCACGGCCTCCCGCCGGGCGGCCGTCATCGAAGACTCGGTGCGCGAGCAGGCAGGCAGGCGATGTTGAAGTGCGCGGTCATGGTGGCGTCCGAACTCCGGCATTCACCGCCGACGCTGCCCGGATCGGAAGCCAATGTCAGGGTGAGGTGGGCGAGCGGTGTCGCCTGCGGGCAGCCTGTGTCTCCACCGTACGCCTCGCCTCGCGTTCAACGGCGTCCACACGGTCGCTTGCGCGCTCCCTCCAGAAGCTTGTGGAGGCACTCGGCCGGCTCGCCGACCTCGGCACCAATACGTCGAGAAGACCCTCCGCAGCCAAAAAGCTCCCTAGACTGGAGGCGTCGTCAGTGCGTCCTCCGCGCCGCGGAGGCCCCCTCCTGAGGCAGTCACGGGAGGTGAGAGCAGTGGGCACCGAAAGTGACCTGCCACACGTGTTGCGGGCCCTGCGCCCCTCCCACGGAGAGCCGGGCCTGATCGGCGCCGACCCGAAACTGTGTGCCCAGGCCCTGCTCGTGGACGGCATCGCCGTCTCCGCGACGATCGACGGCGGCCTGAGTGAACTGCTGTGGTCCACGCCAGGCGCCAGCGTCCGGCTGGAAGACCTGCAGTTCACGGTGGGACAGGGACCGGCACTCGAAGTGGCCGCCATGTGCAGGCCCGTCCTGGTGGCAGACGTGGCATGCCTGCCGATGGACCGGTGGCCCGCTCTGCTGCCCGAGGTCACGGAGCTGGGTGTCGGCGCGATCTTCTGCTTTCCGCTGGCCATCGGGTCTGCCTGTCTGGGCACGATGACCCTGCAGCGCTCGGCACCTGGCCCGCTGCCGGACGCCACGTCGACCGACGTCTGGCTCGTGGCCAACGCTTTGATCGCCGTCCTGCTGGACAGCGATCCGCAACAAGAGGCCCTTGCCAGCGCTGCTGACTCCTCGGACTTCTACCGGGCCGCCGTCCACCAGGCCAGCGGAATGATCAGCGTCCAGGCCGGGGTCTCGCTCGCCCAAGCTCTCCTGCGGCTGCGCGCCCACGCCTACCGGCACGGGCAGCCCTTGCTGGAGGTAGCCGAGGACGTAGTAGCCAGGCGGCTGGCCTTCCACAATGATGAAAACGGGCCGGACAATCCTGCCGGTGAAGGGACTGAAGGGCCATGACCCGCGAAGAACAACTACTGGCAGCCATGGTCGATGCCGTGGACACCCTCGTCGACGACTTCGACCTGATCGACTTCCTGCACAAGCTGTGCGACCGCTGCAACGAGCTGCTCGACGTCTCCGCCGTCGGAGTCATGCTCGCCGACCCCAACGGCGGTCTGCAACTGATCGCCGCATCGGACGAGCACACCCGGCTGCTGGAACTCTTCGCCCTCCAGGCCGACCAGGGGCCCTGCGTGGAGTGCCACCGCGATGGCACCGCCCGCTTCAACATCTCCCTGAAGTCCCCTGCGGAGACTGCCTCCTTCCCGCTCTTCGCCGAGCGTGCCCGCCAGGCGGGATTCGCCACCAGCCACGCCCTGCCGATGCGCCTGCGCCGGAAGGCCGTGGGCGCGATGAACCTCTTCGACTCCCGTGACCAGAAACTCAGCGACGGTGACGCGCGGGTGGCGCAAGCACTGGCGGACGTGGCCACCATCGCCATCCTGCAACACCGCACCGTCGTCCACGCCAACATCGAGCGCGCCCAGCTACGGGCCGCGCTCTCCAGCCGCATCGTCATCGAGCAGGCCAAGGGCATCCTGGCCGAACGCTGGCAGGCCACCCTCGACGAGGCATTCGATGCCCTGCGCCACCACGCCCGCGCCCACCAGCAGAGCCTGGCCGAGCTCTGCAGGCAACTCATCGACGGCTCCATCGACTCCTCTGCCGTGCAACGCCCCTGACCAACCCTGACCGCGCACCCGGCCAGGTACCCGCCCCAGCCCCCGGCGGAAGGACGTGTCTCTCCCGCCGCCTGCCTCGCCATAGGGACACCTCGTGAACCAGGACCACCACGCCGCGGCCTGGCAGCGCATCAGCACCGCTGCCCACACCGGTGGCGTCACGCTCACTGTCGCCTGCACGGCCTGCGCCGACGACGTGGAAGCCGACTTCGCCGGAGCCACCCTCGTCGTCGCCGGAGAACTACGCCTGCTGGCCACCGCCACCGACGAGCGCGCCCGTAGCGTGGAAGACGCCCAGCTGATCACCGGCGAAGGACCATGCACCGACGCCTACACCCGCCGCGCCCCCGTCGACACCGCGGACATGCACCAAGCGGCCGACCGCTGGCCCGCCTATGCCCCCGTGGCCGGCGAACACGGCGTCCGCAGCGTTCTGGCGCTCCCCCTGACGATCGGCGCCCTCGCCATCGGCGCCATGGATCTCTACCGCCTCGAGCCCATCCCGTTCAGCCCCGCCCAGAAGGAGCGGGCCAGTGCCTACGCCCGCATTCTGGCCCTGCTCGCCCTCGAAGAGCACCCCCACCTGCTCGCCAGCCATTCCCGGCCCACCCAGCGCGGACCACAGGGCTACCCCCCTACCGTCCACATGGCCGCCGGTGTCCTCGCAGCCAAGGACGGGCTCACCCCCGAAGACGCCCTGGCCCGCCTGCGCGCCCACGCCTTCAGCCACAACCAGCCCCTGCTGCACACGGCGGAACAGGTCATCAACACCCACCAACTCGACTAGGGATGCGTGCGCAGATGACTACCGATGCTGTCGTACGGTCCACGACACAGCGCCCGAGCCGGCCGAAGCCGACTCGGGCGCTGCGTAGCAGGTCAGAGGGGGTTTCCCCTCCCCCGCTCTCGGTAGACCGTGTGGGACTCGAACCCACAACCAATGGATTAAAAGTCTCCGGAGAGCCCGAAACGATCACTGTCAGGCCATCCCGGATCATGCCGCCGAGTGCCGCATTACAGAGAAAACACCAGGTCAGAATCTGTTCTAGCGTGCTGGCCCATGCCGTCTGATCCGCGCTCGCACGGCCCGTTCCGAAGCATCCGGGCCAGCAGCGGGCCAGCAAAAAGGCCCCGCCACCTGCGATGACGGAACCTGTTCGCCGACCACGCTACGCCGCTGGCTCCTCCGGGGCACGCCTCCGGCACGCGGCACGGCCGCCGCCGCACGCTCGGTCTAGCCCTGCTCGTACTCCTCGAACAGCTCCATGTACGTGTCTGACGTCAGCGCGATGGTGGAGTGACGCAGCTTCTTCTTGGCGTCGTGCAAGTCGCCGCCGCCTGCCTTCACGAGCCCCGCCGCGCTGTGACGGGTGTCCCGGAGGTTGACCGGCGGGAGATCCGCCGTTCTCACGATCCTGTCGAACTCCCGGCTCACGACGTCCGGGTGAAGCCAACTACCGTCCTCGGCGGTGAACACCTTCCCCGTGTCCACCCAGTCGGGCACCTTCTTACCCGCTTCCCGCTCCTCACCACGACGCAAGCCGTGGTGAGTGATCAGGTGGTAGAGGGCGTACAGCCGGTGCCCCTCGGCCGCATCCAGGAACTGGCAGGTACGCGAACTAGACATATCCAGGTTCAGATGATTCCACCCTGAGTTACACACTGGGGCCATCCGCGTCTGGGTCGCCATCAGGAAGTTGGCGATATTCAGGGTCCGCCCCTAGAGCCAAAGCAGAATTTGGCCCCGCATCGTCTGGCAAACCCTGAACCACAGCAATCAGGTTCGTGATGGAATCAGGTAATCTTTTTGGATTGAACATCAGCGCACCTTGAATCCCCTGCAAAGCCGTCTTCAGGCGACTGTCATTAGCATTCCCCGCCGTTTCGATCAGATGGCTCAAATGGGCGTGGATTGTTTCGTTTTGAGGCAGCTCATAGACGTGCGCCTTTCGGGATGCCATGGCCACCAAGACATAAATTAGCTCATCAACTCCAGAATCTATCCGCCTCCTCAGACGGTCGTCCCCCCAAACCACGTAACGAGCCATCCAGTCAGACAACGTTACGAGCCAGTCACGCGCCTGCCGCCGAGCCTCGATCATTTCTTCCGATACCGCGGCAACGAAGTCACGAGACCCGTCGGCCACAGCAGTGATTCCGGCCCCCACGACCCCCAGCGTCAGGGAGTCGAGCACGTTGTTGTGAAATCCCACATATGAAACCAAAGAGGAAGCGGCGCCACCGGAAATGCTGCGGATCACGAGTTGCAGTACTCGGTGGTGCTGGCGCATTCGAGGCTCTGATTGGTCATGATGGATTTCATTGACCATTTCATCACGGAGACTGTTCTGCTCTTCCACTAGAGCAGAATCCAGTAGCAGCCCATGCGTGGCTGCAGCAACACGTATCGCGAACTCGTGCGACGGGTATTCGCCACCCTCGAACTCGGCATACTGCAGCGCCTCGCGCCCCTCAGGGGTATCCGCGACTTTCCTCGACCAGTCATACAGCCGACGATAAAAGCTGCTCCGCCATCTACCCCGATGTTCGGGATACCTCACTCCGTGAGTAACACTTTCGCGAAACCAACGACGGAATCGGCTAACACGCCCCCCGAGCGGCTCCATTGGAAGCGGCGTACGAGACATCACGTCGCACAGCGTCAGGGCAGCTTCATTAAGTCGAGTTGAGACGATGTCTATATTTGGCCACATCAAGGCCCGCACTACCGCTTGGTACCGCAGGTACGCAAACCAGCGCCGCTGGCTGATGATCCGCTTGCCGCGCTTAGCGCCTTGGTAGGTGCCCGCAGCGCCTCGCAATGCCCCGCCTACCTCTGCCACGGCTTCGATGCTACCCATCCGCTCACACCGACAAGCTCATTTGCAGAACAGTGGGGCCCTACTTCAGCAAGGAAGAGATATCGCCTTTATTGTGCCAATTACCATTTAAGTAGCATAAAGCTCCTGCCCAGATTAACCGAACTCTCTGATTCGATCACAGAAAGAGCGTGCCTTGCCCATTGATCCGGGCATGGTCGACCCCTTCGCCGAGCGCACGCGCGACCCGCACGCCGAGGCCGAGGGGCGGCTGCTGCGCATGATCGCCCGGCAACTCGCTGAGGGTCGACGCTCCAGGGTGGGCCGAGGGAAAGCGCGCCACCGTCCAGTCGTTGCGCCGCCCCTCACGGGGCGTGGTCGACGAGTTGGGCCGCACCGGCCGCAAGCAGGAGGTGGCGGGGATGGCGGGGAGCATTGCGCCGACCGCGTCCACACCGGAGATCCCGCCCTGCACGACCGACTCACCGAGCTCTAGAACGCCCCACGCTCAGCCGCGTAAGCGATTACTCGGGCCGATGGCCCCGTCACCCCACCGGGGCCTGCGGTGCATGACATCAGGCGAGCAGCCGCTCAGGGGTCACCAGGCGTGCCCGCTCGTACAGGGCGCGGGCGTGATGGTTCTTGAGGTACGGGCGAATGCGCCGGTACATCGTGTTCATGCGGGTGTCGCACTGCCCGGATTCCACGTGCGGGTAAATCTCCACGACCTTGCCCCACGTGTCGCATGCCGCTTCGAGGTGTCCGAGTTCGAGTTGGCGCTCAGCCTGGATGGACAGGAAGCGGACGCGGTTGCGGCGGAAGGTGTGATGCCGGAGGTTGTCCGACTCCTGTAGCGACTCGATCGACCCCTTCACGTCGCCGAGTTCGTACCGGATCTGCCCGACGTGGTACAGGAGCGACGACGGGTTGTACGAGGCGAAAGTCGTAGCGCGGGACTCGGCTTTCTCCATGGCTGTCTCGGCTTCCCGCAGGTACAGCAGCGCGTTGTTCCGGTCACCAATCTGCGCGGACGCGTGGGCCTGTTGCCCGGCGAGGAAGGCGCGCATCCGGGGGCCCGCTTGTGGTGATGCTGCTGCGGCGGAGTCGGCGAGGCGCATGGCTGTCTGTCCGTGGCCGAGGTCGACCGCCTGAACGCTCATGCCCCGCAACGTGGTGCAGTAGGTGAGGTGGTCCTTTGCGGCTCCGGCCAGTTCCAACGCCTTGAGGTAGTAGCCCTGTGCGAGGCCGTGCAAGCCCTCATCCACGGCCATGTAGCCCGTGAGGTAGCAGAGATCGGAAGCGGCGGATTTCATCGCGTCCCGCACGTGCTCGGGCCCGTCGGCCAGGAGCGCGGGCGCGACCGTGTTGACGAGAAATGCGGCGGCCATGGGGCGCGCGTAGCGACCGCCGAACTCGTCGTCCAAGTCAGAAACGCGCTCGGTCATGGCGATGACCATGTCGACGTCGCTCATGCCGATGCGTTGAGTTCGGCCCATCGTGACCGCTTCGGCACGTCCGATCACGTCCGGCCATCCGGGGATGGTGAGCGCGACAGAGAAGAGACTGGCCCCGAGAACGCTCCGTCGGGACGGGTCCATGTCCTGCCTCCCAAGCTCGATCAGCCCTTCCACCGTAAGCGGCGGTCGTTGCTCTTGATCGGCTGGAGTTGGGAAACCCGCCTCTGCATGGGTCACGGGGCGTCGCAGGCGGCGCGCGAACGCCTCGACGACGAATCGGCGCACGGCCGCGCTGCGGGGCGTCGTTCCGCCTAACCAGTGGTGGACCGCCGAGCCGTTGTACTTGAGCGGTGTCCCATCTTCTGCCCCAACCCGGTTCACGGCACGGGCGCACTGACTCAGGGTCCAGCCGCTTTCTGCGAACAGGCGTTGCAGGGGCTCATTCGGCATAGCTGATCAACTCCCCGCGCCCGTAGGCGCTTTAAACGCTCTAAAGCCGCCGCTCTGCGCCAACGGTACCGCCGCGCGTAGCCGTGCGGTTGCTTAGAGCCAGGAGAGATCGCCGCCAAGGTACAAGGAATCCGCATGGTCACGGAGGACGAAGCGACACGGCTCGAATCCGGGGTCGGCGACGAGAGACACCCGGATGCGGAACGACAGCCGGCCAAGGCAGATCAGCCGATGAGCGAGGCTCACCCGGACCTGTGGGCCAAGGTCGAGTCGGCCAACGCGCGAAGCTGCGGAGTGCTGTCATGACGCGCCGAACCCTGGGGCGCTGGACCATCAGGCCGCACCGTGACGTTGATGCGCCGCCCACGACGTATGCCTTCCGGTGTCTCACACGGGACGAGGACGGCAAGCCTTGCGGGGCGGAGTCGCAGGAGTCCGAGAACTTCGCTGTGGCGTGCGACTGGACGTTCGACCACATGCGAGAACGCCCCAACCACATCAGGTACGCGGAGGTCCTCCAACGGCCGTGGGTGATGTGGAGAGGTGGCGCAGCGTGATCGCGCTCCCGTCGGGCGTCTTGCACCCCGACGTAACCGGCACACCTGCCCCGGCCAGGACCGACGACGGCAACCACTGGATCACCGGGTCTTGCTGGGGCTGGTGCGGGAGGAGCGAGGCCCGAGTCTTGTGGTTGGGCCCCGCGCAGACGACTGGGCACGTCATCGCTGATCTCTATTTCTGCGGGCCGTGCGTCGATCGGCTGCACCACCGCATCGTGCTGAACGCGCGCGGAGCGGTGCCGCCGTCACGGCCGCTTCCCGCCGATCGCCTGCCGCAGCGCACCGGACCACGCCACCGAGCCCCTCGGCGCCGTTGGGTGTAACCCCCATAGCCCCGTCCTGGTCGTGTTGTCCCCACGGGCGACCAGGGCGGGCCCAGCAAGACCCGTGATCTCCCCGCTACCGATCGGGCTGGCGAGGGCAACTGACCCCCCGACCGGTGGCGGGCTACCACGCCCGATGCCAGACCGACGGAGGACGAGCCATGTGCGGTGACCGGCACACGGACACCCAAAGCAAGACCGATGCGCGCGAGCCCGCCCCCGCGGTGGAGCCGTGGGGCGTGCCTCGCCAAGGGGCAGTGCTGCCCCCGCGGCAGCACTGCCACCGATAAGCCCCCGTCCGGCTGCCTGCTGTGACGGTCGACAGCCGGACGGGCCACCTCCGCGGCAACCGCCGCGGGGTCTGCTTCAACCCTAGGAGAGCAACGCCATGAACGTTGACGACCTGTTCACCGGAGACCTGATCACCGGGGTTCCCGCGATGGACGCCGCGCTGATGGACAAGATGCCCGGCGGCGGCGACAACAACGGCGATCACTGCTCCACCAAGTGATCCGTCCCTGATGTGCGGCGGGGCGAGGATGATCCGGCCTCGCCCGGCCGTGCCCGTGAGAGAGGCAACCACGTGCTTTCGCTACGTCTCCGCCTGGCGGACCTTGAGACACCGAACTGGCAATGGGAAGACGGCCGCTGGGCCTGCGGGGAAAGCTGGATCGCGCCTGCGAACGTGTCGGCTCTCGTCGCCGTACTCAACAACGACGATCCGCAGCGAGTGACCCTCACGGTGCGGGAGTTCAAGGGTGACGAGGCAGAATTCGCGGCGGTCGTGATGAAGCCTGGCGAGGTCCGGCTTTCAGCGGGCCTGTTCGGCACTGCTCCGCTGTATCTCGTGGTGGTCGGCGACGTGCTGCACGCGTCGTGGGACATCGCAGACTTGCACGAGCACCTACGGCCCGACCGGCTCGTACCGCGCGCCGTAGCCCGAGCGCTGACCAGGCGGCACCGGTACACCGCCGACACCCTGTTTGAAGGGGTGCACCGACTCACTGAGCGCGCATCGGCCGTGTTCACCTCGTCGGGGCTCACCGTGATCTATCCGGAGCCTGCCGAGCATGTCTTGGAGCCCAGGCCCCTGCGCCGCGGAGTGGACCCGTTGGTTGTGTTCGACGCACTGCTGAACGAGGCCGTAGAGGAAGCCCCGGTGGCGACCGGATGCGTAGGCGTCGAACTCTCAGGCGGAGCGGACTCGGGCAACGTCGCCCTGTCCGTAGGTTCTGCCGGGTACGGCCATACCTACTGCTTCGGACTGCTCATGGGCGGAGCCATTGGCGCCCAGCAGCGCGAGCGGCGGCGGGCGCTGGTCGACCATCTCGGCTTCCGGGACACGGCTGTTCCTGCCATGCAGCATCCGCCGTTCGTGCCCGGTGGGGTGCGTGCCCTCGGCACACCCCATGACCCCGCGGGGGCGTTCTACCAAGAGGCGTTCGATGTGGTGCGTCGACAGGTGGCGGCGCGGGGCTGCGAGGTCATCTTTACCGGGACCGGTGGGGACGAGATCAACGCCTGTCACTCCCGGAGAGCAGCCGAACTCCCCGCACCCGAGCCGGTTCCCTGGCTCACGAGCCAGGGAAGGGAAGCGGTCGCCGACGTGGACGGCAACCTAGCCCCGATCCCGGTTCTGCCCCTGCCGGCCCTTATGGCGAGCGGGTTGCACAACCCTGGATATTTGCGCATTGGTGTCTGGCCCGTGAACCCGCTGGTGCACCCCCGCATCGTGCGGTTCATGGAACAGCTCCCCACAGAGCACAAGCGGGGTAAGGCCCTGTTCCGCGAGCGGCTACGGCGGGCGGGCCTACCCGAGGCCGTCGCCTCGCCCGCGGAGCCCGAGAACTTCCTGGCAGTCATGGAAGCCGGGTTGCGCACGTACGGACTCCCCATCCTGGATGGAATGTTGCGGGAATCCCTACTCGTCGACCTCGGCTACGTTGACCCCAAGGCGCTCGCTCTGGCCCGAGAGCAGGCCGAACGCGCGCCTAGAGTGCCCGATCTGCTCTGCGACACACTCGCCCTGGAAATCGGGCTGCGGGCCCTCGCATGACCAGCCCCGACGCGGAAGCCGAGCGCCATGGAAGCTACGAACGTCTTCTACCGGGACCCCGCGCTCTACGACGCCGTGCAGGCGGACAGCGGTACCGCCGAGACATGCCAAGCGCTGATCGACCAGCACCGGCCGGACGCTGCCACGTTGGTGGACTTCGGATGCGGCACCGGGCGAGACCTGGAGATCCTTGCGAAACGGTTCGAGTGCATCGGCGTGGACCTACAGGAACGCATGGTCGCTCATGCGCGCCGAGCCCGCCCCGGCCTCGACATCCGGACCGGCGACATGCGCGCGTACCGGCTCGGGCGCCGTGTGGACGCTGTGACGTGCCTCGGCAACTCACTGGCGTACGAGCACGACAACAGCGCGGTGCAGGAGGTGTTCGCCACGTTCGCGGCGCACGCGCGCCCCGACGCGGTCCTCGTGCTCTGCTCTCCCGTGTCGCCGATCATCCAGGCCGAGCCCACAACCGCCACCGTCGAGACCCCAGACACACGAGCCACGGTCACCGTTCGGTACGAGTGGGATCTACGGACGCAGATCAACACCATGCACAGGCTGTGGACATTCGAGTCCGGCGATGAAGCTCGGGACGTGATCCGGCGCCGGGTCCTGTTTCCACGCGAGTTGGAGCACTACGCGACAGGAGCAGGGTTCGAGGTGGTCGACATGGCGGACGAGTCCGGGCCAGGAACGCTCACCGGACCGACCGCGTACACCGTGGCGCGCTACCGGCCATGACCACAGGGCGCTATTCGCTCCTGTCGCCCTCGGCCTCGCCTGGCACCTGAACGTACGTGCCGCGCTGCGGGACAACGAAGAGCAGATCTTCGGTGACCAGGGCAGCAATCGCACGGCGCACGGTCGGGCGGGACAACTCGAACTCCTCACACAACCTTGCTTCGGACGCGATGGGCCGCCGCGGTTTCCAGTCGCCCCGAGCGATACGCGCGCGCAGGATGCCCGCGAGCTGCTCGAACGGGGGCTCGGGGGCGTCGCGCTCGATCACGTCATCAGGGCCGTACTCCATGGCTAGGACGCAAGCGGCACTCTGACGACACCACCTTATCGTTCGCGCCCTTTGTTGGGCGCTCTCGGTCCTCTTCCCGTGGACCGACCGAACCGCGCCCGGCCGCCACACCGCCGCCTATCTCGCCACCCTGCCCACCGCCACACCCCCCCCGTAAGTCCGTGGGCGAATCCGTGGAGCGGCCCGAGCGCCGAGGAAGTCCGCGCGATCTTCCGCGCCGAAGAGACATTGCGGCTCACGCCTGTGCGCCGGGAACGGTTCTTCGCAACCGCGTTCGCCGAGTGCGGCATCGAGTACCCGTACCGCTATCCCGGCGACCAGTTCGCCGCCCTGGGGGTGCAGGCATGACCCCCGAGCGCTTCTTCCCGCCCCTGCCCGCCGTACAGGTGGCGCTCTGTATCCGCTGCCACCGCAACACCGCCGCCCCGATCCCTGTCCGATGGATCGAGAGCACCAGCGGCCCCGGAACGACGCTCTACGCCTGCCCGGACTGTGCGCCCAGTCTGGGCGCTGGGCCGACTCCGGACGACGCGCAGACCGCTTGACCGCAATCACTCGGGCCAGCAGCGGGCCAGCAAACGATCACTAGGAACACCTCAGCCCCTGACTTCCGGCTTTCGCCGCAGGTCAGGGGCTGATTGTTTGGTAGACCGTGTGGGACTCGAACCCACAACCAATGGATTAAAAGTCCACTGCTCTGCCAATTGAGCTAACGGTCCGTGCGGACGCACCCCCCGAGCATAGCCGCAGAGGGCAAGGCATCCGATCGGGTATCGCCTCCTTGGCCCGTCGCGCGTTCCGCGGCGGGCCGGGGACGGCCGTCGCGCGCTCAGGGATCGGCCGGTTTCGGCGCCCCGCTCCGGGCCGCCTCGCGTGCCGCCGTGCGCTCGTGGTCCGGGTTGAGGAACCAGTGCCTGGCCGAGGCGAACCACCAGGTCGCGGCGAATCCGAGCACGACAAGGACCGCGATCGGGGCGTAGTTGAAGGTCTCCCAGCTGACCGGCGAGACCTGCGGCAGCATGAAAAGCACCGTGATCACACCGACCCAGGCCACCGCGACGATGCCGATCGGGCGTGACCAGCGGCCCAAGTGCCAGGGCCCGCGCTCGAATTGCTCGCCCTTGCGCAGCCGCAGGAGGGTCGGGATGACGTAGGCGATGTAGAGGCCGATGACGGCGATGGACGTCACCGCCGCGTACGCCGTGACGTTGATCAGGTAGGGCAGGCCGAGGACGAGCGCGCCCAGGGCCGCGAGCCAGACCGCGGCGACGGGCGTGCGCGTACGCGGGTTGACCGAGTGCCAGATGTGCGACAACGGCAGCGCTCCGTCCCGCGAGAAGGCGTAGATCATGCGGGAGTTGGCGGTCACGGACGCCATACCGCAGAAGAGCTGCGCACCGATGACGACCAGCAGGAGCAGCTTGCCCGCACTCACCCCGAGCGCGTCGAGCAGAATCTGGGCGGGCGGCGCCCCGGTCGCCGACTCGCGGGCCCCGTCGTACGACTGGATGGCGAACGTGAAGCCGAGGAGCAGTACGAAGCCGGCGATCCAGGACGTCCAGATGGACCGCACGATGCCCTTCGGACCGGCGGTCGACGCGTCATGGGTCTCCTCGGTCATGTGGGCGGAGGCGTCGTACCCGGTGAAGGTGTACTGGGCCATCAGCAGCCCGATGAGCGCCACGTACAGCCCGCTCCCCCACCCGGTGTTGTTGACGAACTCGGTGAAGACGAAGGACGCCGACTGATGCGAGTCCGGCGAGAAGGCGAGCGCCCCGACGATCACCGCCACCCCGACCACATGCCACCAGACACTGACGCTGTTCAGCAGCCCGACGATGCGCACGCCGAAGGTGTTGAGCAGGCCGTGCAGCACGAGGATCGCGGCGAAGAGCAGGATCGTGCGCCCTTCGGTCACCTGGAAGTCGAACTGCAGATTGAGATACGCGCCGAGGAACGAGGCCGCGCCGAAGTCGATCCCCGCGGTGACGGCGACCTGCCCGAGCACGTTGAACCACCCCGTGAACCACGCCCACGCGGCCGCGGTCCGCGGGGGAGCGAGCCGGTGCGCCCAGAAATAGAGCCCGGCGGAGGTCGGATAGGCGGAACAGATCTCCGCCATGGCCAGCCCCACGAACAACGTCATGAGCCCGACCGCGACCCACCCCCAGGTGATCAGGGCCGGCCCGCCGGTGTTCATGCCGAACAGATACATGGTGAGGCAGCCGGACAGAACCGAGATGATCGTGAAGGAGACCGCGTAGTTGGAGAACGCGGACATACGACGCGCCAGAACCTGCGTGTACCCGAGCTGGGCGAGGCGCTCCTCGTCCGACCCGGAGCCGGCCGTGGACCCGGCTGATGGTGGCTGCTTCCGCTCGCTGGGGTCTCTGGGGTCACTTGTCATGCCCCCAGCGATTCCCTCGCCGGGGGCACGGCATGCGTCGCCGTTGGCCAAAAAGCGCTCAACTCACTGGCCTCAACTCACCGGCCAGGAGAGGGCCTTGTAGCTGCTCCAACCGGTCGCGATCTTCGTCCGCGTGGTGAACGAGCCCGTTCCCTTGCCGTCGTTCCGGTAGAGGTAGCAGCGCCCACCGACACGGAACGCCGAAGGGCCCGCACGACGGATACGTCGTGCGGGCCCTTCGTTCAGGCAGGAGCGGCTAAAGATCAGCCGTTGCGCTTCCAGCGCGGCTTGTCGTCGCGGCGACCGAAGGAGCCGGTGCCCGTGCCGGTGCCCGACGTGCCCGAGTTGCGGTTGTACGACGGGCGGTCGTGGCCACCGGAGCGGAAGCCACCGGAGCCGCCCGAGGGGCGGTCGCCCTGGCGGTCGCGGTTGAACGGACGGTCGCTGCCGCGGTGGCCGCCGGAGGGGCGGTCGTCGCGGCGGAAGCCGGAGCCACCGCGGTCGTTGCGGTCGCGGTTGAAGCCGCCGCCGCCCTCGCGACGCTCGCCGCCACGGAAGCCGCCCGAGGGACGGTCGTTGCCGCGGTCGCGGTTGAAGCCGCCGCCACCCTCACGACGCTCGCCACCACGGAACCCACCGCGGTCGCCGCCCGAGGGACGGTCGTCACGGCGGAAGCCGGAGCCACCGCCACGGCTGTCGTTGCCGCGGTCGCGGTTGAAGCCGCCACCCTCACGACGGTCGCCGCCACGGAAGCCGCCCGACGAACGGTCGTCACGACGCTCGAAGGAACGGCCGCCACGGTCGTTGCCACGGTCGCGGTTGAAGCCGCCGCCACCCTCACGACGCTCACCACCACGGAAGCCGCCCGACGAACGGTCGTCACGACGCTCGAAGGAACGGCCGCCACGGTCGTCACGGCGCTCACGCTCGTAGTTGCCGCGCTCGTCACGCTGCGGACGGCCCTCGCGGGCGGCGGGGGCAGCGGACTGCTCCGGCACGGAGACAGCGGCCTCGACCTCGGCCTCGGCGGCGGCGGTGGCCTCGGCGACCGCGGTCTCCGGGTCGTCGCCACGCTCGCGGGCGGCACGCGCGGTGAGACGCGAGGCCTCCTCGCGCAGCTCCGTCGCGCGACGGGTCGCGCGCTCCAGCTCCTTGGTGAGGTCCTTGACCTCACGCTCGGCCTGGGTCGCCGCGTTGCCCGCGGAGTCGGCCTGCACCTCGGTCATCGAACGGGCGCCGGTGATCTCGGCGACCTCCGGGTCGAAGGTGCCGCCGCCGTTGATGATGTGGCGCGTGGCGTCGACGCCGGCGTCCTCCATCAGGCGGAAGATCTGGCGGCGCTGGTGCGGCAGCGAGAGGGACACGACCGTGCCGGAGCGGCCCGCGCGAGCGGTACGGCCGGAGCGGTGCAGGTAGTCCTTGTGGTCGCCGGCCGGGTCCACGTTCAGGACCAGGTCGATGCCGTCGACGTGGATGCCGCGGGCGGCGACGTCGGTCGCGACGAGCGCGTTGACGTAGCCCTTCTTGAAGTCCTCAAGAACGCGCGTACGAGCACCCTGCGTCATGCCGCCGTGCAGCGCGTCGGCCTTCACACCGGACTCGCAGAGCTGCTCGGCGATGCGGTCCGCGCCCAGCTGGGTGCGGACGAAGATGATCGTGCGGCCCTTGCGCGAGGCGATGGCGGCCGTGACGGGCGCCTTGTCGCGGGGCTTCACGATCAGGATGTGGTGGGTCATGGTCGTGACGTTGCCCTGGGCGCTGTCGACCTCGTGCGTGACCGGGTTGTTCAGGTAGCGCTTGACCAGCGTGGAGATCTCGTTCTCCATCGTGGCCGAGAAGAGCATCCGCTGGCCGCCGGACGGAACCTGGTCGAGCAGCTCGGTGACCTCGGGCAGGAAGCCCAGGTCCGACATCTGGTCGGCCTCGTCGAGCACCGCGATCTGGGTGTTCTCAAGGGAGCAGGCGCCGCGGCTGATGATGTCGCGCAGACGGCCCGGCGTGGCGACGAGGATGTCGACGCCGCGCTCGAGAGCGTAGATCTGGTTGCCCATGGACGTACCGCCGCAGACGACCTTCATCTTCAGGCCGAGCACGTCGCCGTACGGCTGGAGCGCGTCCGCGACCTGCATCGCGAGCTCACGCGTCGGGGTCAGGATGACGCCGCGGGGCTTCTTCTTCTCGGTGCGGCCCTCGGAGGCCAGCGTCGCCAGCATCGGCAGGCCGAAGGAGAGGGTCTTGCCGGAGCCGGTGCGGCCACGGCCGAGGATGTCCTTGCCGGCCAGGGCGTCCGGGATGGTCGCGGCCTGGATCGGGAAGGGGGCGGTCACGCCGTTCTGGGCGAGCTTGCGGACGATGCCCTCGGGCAGACCGAGGTCACCGAAGGTGGGGCCGGCCGGAGCTTCTTCGGCGGCTGCGTCGGCTTCGTCGGCCGCCTCGGTCTCGACGACCTGCTCGGCGGCTTCCACGACGTCGGCGGCCTGGACGGTCTCGACGACCTCGGCGACGGCCTCAGCCGTCAGCTCGTCGGTCGTCTCGTTCTCGGGCAGGACGGCGTGGTCAGAATGAGAAATGGACATGCGAAATGCGAAACCTTCCGGAGTCTCGGCACGCGCCCGTCAACTCCGTGATTTCGCAATGGACCGCCTCTATGCGGTCAGCCACGGCAAGGGAGAGTACGCGCCACGCGGCGCTCTTCTTTTTCGGCGCCGGGCAAATGGGATCAAACGATCTACCACCATACGCACCCACCCCCCCAGAAGGCAAACCGCACCCTCCGGGGTGCCTTGGATTCCACCCCTCACAGCTCGTCTCACCTGCGACGAAGTGGGTTTTCGGACAGGGGAGTCGATCCCTGCCCAACCCCGCCCTAAGCGGGCCCCGCCTCCGGTGAAGGCTCCCGCGACCTGAGCCCCTCCGACCGCTCCCCCAGCTGAGCGTCCTGCTTCGGCGGCTCGTGCGCCGACGACGAGGGCTCCGGAGTGGGCTCGGGCGTCGGCGTGGGGGTCGGCTTCGGAGGGTCGGGCGTCGGCGTGGGGCGCGGCGGGTCCGGCTTCGTACGCGTGGGCGTGGGCCGCCCGTCCTTCGTCGGCGGGGCGGGGTCGCCGCCACCGCCGGACGCGGAGGCGGAAGCCCGGGCGGCGCCGGAGCCGGACTCGCCCTGCTGGTCCGCGCCCCCCTTGCCCTTGCTCTTCCCCTTGCCCTTCTTGCCGCGCTTGCCGCCCTTCGCGTCGTCACGGTCGCCACCGCTGCCACCGGCCGAACCGGCACCCGGCGTGTCACTCCCGCCCTCCGGGGCGGCCGCCGCGCTGCGGTCGCCGGCGGACCGCGCGGGCCCCGGCTCACCGCCCCCGTCGTCGCCGATGCTCATGCAGCCCGCGGTCGCCACGACGGCCACTGCCGCCGCGGCCCACCGGACAGGAACGTACAACTGGCGCACGGCCGAGCACCTCCGAGGCGCTGAGAAGCGGGGACGCCCTACCCAACTCCCTTGCCCCGCAAGAGGACACGGACCGGCACATGGACCGTGGCGCCGGCCGTCAGCCGTACCCCAGGGCGTGCAGGCGCTCGTCGTCGATCCCGAAGTGATGTGCGACTTCGTGCACCACGGTGATCTCGGTCTCCGCGACCACGTCCTCACGTGACTCGCACATGCGCAGCGTCGGCCCCCGGTAGATGGTGATCCGGTCGGGCAGCACACCCGCGTACCACTCCCCCCGGTCCGTGAGGGGAGTGCCCTCGTAGAGCCCGAGCAGCTCCGGGTCCGCGGCCGGCGGTTCGTCCTCCACGAACACCGCCACGTTGTCCATCAATCGCGTCAACTCGGGAGGAATCCGGTCAAGCGCCTCGGCGACCAGTTCCTCGAACTCTTCCCGCGTCATCTCCAGCACACCCCCATTGTCAGCCACCGCCCCGCATAACGGCCCCTCCCCATGGGCATACGGCCCCAATGGTCCGGCTTCGCGACTTCCGTGCGCCCGCCGCCCTCGTACGTGCGCCCGCCGCCCTCGTACGCCACTACCGATCCCGCCACCCCCGTCCGGTCGGCGAGCTCATCCACCCTCCGCACCCCTACGGCCGCGCACTGGGCCTGGTCGCGGTCGTGCTGTTCGGCGCCTGGCTCGGCCTGCTGATCGTCGGCAGCGTGCACGCGCCGGTGGGTCCGATGGACACCCGGATGACGCTGCGCCCCTCGCTCACCGGCGGCACGAAGATCGACGTCTCCCCGCTGGGCGCCCTCGAACTGCGCTCGCACATCGCACCCATCCGCCTGGACGTGGACGTGGACCGCCTCGACCCGGTGCGCTCCCAGGCCCTGGTCGACCACCCGGAGCGGATCTCCGGCCTCCAGGACGAGGTGGCGAAGGACGTCGGGCACGGCACGCTCGACCTGGCCGTACGCTCCTGCGCCGCCGTCGTCGCGGGCGCCACGGCGCTGGGCCTCGCGGTCTACCGGCGCCCGCGCCGGGCCCTCGCGGCGGGCGGCCTTGCCCTCGCGCTCCTCGCGGCGTCGGGCGCGGCGGCGTACGCGACGTGGAACCCGAAGTCCGTCCTGGAGCCGAAATTCTCCGGCCTCCTCAGCAGCGCGCCCTCGGTGGTCGGCAACGCCCGCAGCATCGTGAGCGAGTTCGACGTCTACCAACAGGAGTTGGCACGTCTGGTCACCAACGTGACGAAGCTGTACGACGTGACGTCGACGCTCCCCGCGTACCAGCCGGACCCGTCCACGATCCGCGTCCTGCACGTCTCGGACATCCACCTGAATCCGGCGAGCTGGAAGATCATCTCCTCGCTGGTCGAGCAGTACGACATCAACGTCATCGTCGACTCCGGCGACACGATGGACCACGGAAGCGCCGCCGAGAACGCCTTCCTGGACCCGATCGAGGACCTGGGCGCCCCGTACGTCTGGGTCAGGGGCAACCACGACTCCCACACGACCCAGCGCTACCTCCAGCGCATGAAGAACGTCCACGTCCTGGACGAGGGCAGGGCCGTGTCGGTCGCGGGCCTGCGGTTCGCCGGCACGGGCGATCCGCAGTACACCCCGGACCGCTCGGTCGCGGCGGAGGGCGAGCCCGTCGAGGAGATGGCGGGCATCCGCCTCGCCTCGGCCCTGCGCGACCAGCAGAGCGCGGGCACTCCCGTGGACATCGCCGTCGCGCACAACCCCGATGCGGCGCGCGAGACGGACGGCGAGGTGCCGCTCGTCCTCGCGGGCCACGTCCACCGTTCGGAGATGGAGGTCATGGACCGCGGGACCCGGCTGCGCGTCGAGGGCTCGACGGGCGGCAGCGGGCTGCGGGCGGTGGAGGGCAAGTACCCCGACCCGGTCGAGACGTCGGTCCTCTACCTGGACCGCGACACCCGGCGCCTCCAGGCCTGGGACGAGATCGAACTGGGCGGCCTCGGCCTGACGAAGGCGGAGGTCAGCCGCCATCTGCCGAAGGAGAACCAGCCCGGGGCGACCCCCTCGCCGCTCCCGCCGAACCGCTCCCCGGGGAGCGGTTCCCCGGCCCCCCGATAACCGTTTTGGCGATAGCTCCCCGCATCCCATATGCTTCTCACGTCCCCGACGCGCTGCAAAGCGCCCAGGTGGGCCCTTAGCCCTCATCGTCTAGTGGCCCAGGACGCCGCCCTTTCAAGGCGGTAGCACGGGTTCGAATCCCGTTGGGGGCACGCAACACCTTGTGCGAGACTGGTGCTCGCACAATGCTTGGTCCTGTGGAGCAGTTTGGAGTGCTCGCCACCCTGTCAAGGTGGAGGCCGCGGGTTCAAATCCCGTCAGGACCGCTTGCGATTCCACGCGGATCGCGTGGCTGGGTAGCTCAGTTGGTACGAGCGATCGCCTGAAAAGCGATAGGTCGCCGGTTCGATCCCGGCCCCAGCCACCTCTTCGAAAGCCCCGTCCGGTGGACGGGGCTTTCGCCGTTCCCCAAGGGGCTCACCCCGCCGGGGCCGCCGCATGGGCCGCGGGCTTCTCGCGGCCTCCCGGGTGCCGGTGGCGCCACACCCAGAACACCGCGGACGCCAGCACCGCCCAGCCCGCGAGGACCAGGAACGGGAACGCGTGCTGGTGGGCGCCGAAGTACACCGCCGTGTGCTGCGCGTTCACCGACGCCCCCGGTGGCAGCCACCGCCCGATGTGGCCGAGGACCGACGGAAGCAGGGGCCAGGACACCGCGCCGCCCGACGACGGGTTGCCGAGCAGGACCATCAGGCCCCACGTCGGGATCATCGCCCAGCGTCCGAACAGGGTGTTGAACATCGTGAAGACCATGCCCGACGCGAACATCGTCAGCGCCAGGATCAGCCACGACTCGACGAACGGCAGATCCACCGCCCCCAGCCACCAGTCCACCACCGCCGCGATGACGAACCCGCCGAGCAGCGCGTAGAGGACGGTGAAAGCGATCCGCTCCGCCGGATTCAGCCCCCGCGCGTGCACGCTCAGCTGGATCGCCCCGACGAAGCCGATGATCACCGCGGCCAGCGAGATGTAGAAGATCGCGAGGCCCCGCGGGTCGCCCTCCTGGAGGGGCTTGATGTCCTTCACGGTCACCGGCACCCCCACCTTCTTGCCCACCTTCGGCGCCGTCTCCGCCAGGACCTGCGCGACCGACGCCCCTGACGCGCCCGAGACGTCGAACGTCACCTTGTCCCCGGACCTGGCGGCGAGGATCGCGAAGACCTTCTGCTCCTCCACGCCGTTGCGCGCCGCGGCCACGCTGTCGTACTCGTGCAGCTCCAGCGACGCGTTCAGCGCCTTCTCCATGCCGTCGAGGAACGCCTTGCCCCGCGTGGCCTCCTGGGCGCCGACCACCGCGGTGGGGATGCGGTGCGGGGTCGGGTTCGCCATGGAGAAGGTGTACGAGCCCGCGAAGAGCCCCGCGGCCGCCGCCAGGATGAACACCAGGACGACCGCGGGCAGGAAGGGCGAGTCCTTGAACGCCACCCACCGCTCACGCCCGCTGGGCGCCCTTCCGTGGGCCCCATGGGCGCCGTGAGCGCCGTGCCGGTGTTCTTCGCGGTCAGCCGGTTCAGACATACGAACCAGGCTAAAACACCTAAAACGGACTCACCCCTGCTCGGCCTCGACCGGCCCACTCTCCCCACCGGACCTCTTCCGCCACGCCCGCACCGCGAACCCGACGCCCACCAGCACCACCACACCGACCAGCAGCACCGAATCCGGCACGGCCCGGCCCACGCCCCCGGCCCACCGCTCCACCGCGAACGAATCGTCCACGTCGAGCAGACCGGGCAGCGCGGTGGTCCCGTCGTACGCCAGGAAGAGGGCGCCCAGGGCCACGAAGAAGAGGCCCGACAGGAGCGAGGTCGTGTGCAGCTCGAAGCGGCCGACGCGGAAGGCACGTCCCCGAAGCCACTTCCGCCGCCCCAGATCGAACCGCTCCCAGAGCAGCGCGAGGACGAACAGCGGGACGGCCATCCCCAGCGCGTAGACGGCGAGCAGCAGGCCCCCGTAGACGGGACTTCCGCTCACCGCCGCCACGGTCAGGACGCTGCCGAGGATCGGACCCGCGCAGAAACCCGCGAGTCCGTAGACCGCTCCCAGCGCGTAGACGGACACCGCCGTCGTCGGCCGGATGCGGCCCGACAGCTCGGCCATCTTGCGCGAGGCGAATCCCATGCCCACGACCTGCAGCACGCCGAGCGCGATGATCAGCCACCCGGCCACGAGCACCAGCTGGTCCCGGTGCCCGAAGAAGAAGCGGCCGGCGACCGAACCCGCCGCGCCCAGCGGCACGAGGGTCGTCGCGAGACCGGCGTAGAAGATGCCGGTGCGCGCGAGCAGCCGTGAGGTCGAGTCGATCGAGTACGCGAAGAAGGCGGGAAGGAGCAGCGCGCTGCAGGGGCTGATCAGGGCGAGGAGACCGCCGAGGAACGCCGCGAAGTACCCGACATCGGCGGTCACTTCTTCCCCGCCTTGCTGTCGGCGGCGGCCGCCTGCTCGATCGCCTGGTCGAAGACCTCGTCCGGCTGCGCCCCGGAGATGGGCCGCCCGTTGACCAGGAAGGACGGGGTCGACGTGGCGCCCAGGCCGTACGCCTCCTCCTGGTCCTTCTTCACCGCTGCCTTGGCCGCGGCGCTGCCCGCGTCGTCCGAGAAGCGGCCGATGTCCTTGACACCGGCCTGCTTCGCGAGCTCCTTCAGGCGGTCGCCGCCGAAGCCCTTCTCCTTGGCGCCGTCGGCGTACGCCGCCGCGTGGAACTCCCAGAAGCGTCCCTGCTGCCCGGCGGCCCAGGCGCCGCGCGCGGCGGACTCGGAGTCCGCGCCGAAGATGGGGAAGTTGCGCCACTCGATGCGCAGGGTGCCGTCCTCGACGTACTTCTTCACGAGGCCCGGCTCGGTGTCGCGGGCGAACTTCCCGCAGTAGCCGCACTTGAAGTCGGCGTACTCGATGAGCACGACCGGCGCGTCCTTGCGCCCCTGGGCAAGGGGGTCCTTGGCGTCGCGCCGGGCGAGCTTGGCCAGCTCGGGATAGACCCCGGCCTGCGGGTCGGCGGAGACGTCCGCGGCCGACTCCTCCTTCGCTGTGACGGAGGAGGGCTCGTCCGGCTTGGTGGCGCTGTAGGAGGCGGCACCCAGCAGCAGGGCCGCGACGGCCACGCCCGCTCCGATGGCGATGTTCTTCTTCTTTTTGCTGTTGTCGCTCTTGGGCATCAGGGAGTTCTCTCTCGTTCCTGTACGTCGTTGAAGGGGCCCCGGGCGGGGGCCTCTACACGCGCAGGATCGAGAGATCTACCGGAGATGGCGGCGCGAGTGGCGGCGGCCCGCGCTCCGGTGTCAGGGCGGGCACCGTCTGGCCGATCCCCCAGGCGCCGGACGCCGCGTGGGCCTGATGCAGGGCGGGCAGCAACTCGTACGCCGAACTGGAGCGCGGCGGGGCCGCGGGGACCTGACCGGCGTCCTGCTGACCGCCCTTGCCGCAGCCGGGCGCCCCGGCGGACGCATCGGCGGACGCATCGGCGGACGCATCGACCTGCAGCGACACGGTGGGCTTCGCGGCGGGTTCGGCTGCCATCGCGGGCGCGCAGAACGCCCCGAGCACGACGAGCAGCACCCCGAGGAGAGGGCACCACGACAGACGCGCACGGGACAACATGCCCGGAATCGTACGTGCCCGGGCGCCCCGCCAGAGAAATCGGTTCGCCACCTCCGAGCGGCGGGTGAGATCCTGGACGCCGTTATGTCTACGCAGCCTGCCCTCACCCTCGACACCCTCGCCCCGCGCCTGTCCGAGCTGTCGCTGCGCGACGAGCACCGGATCGGCCGCCGCCTCGAGGGTGCACGCCGGATCCGCAAGCCCGATGCCCGAGCCGCCGTCCTCGCCGAGATCGCGTCGGACGTCGACAAGGCCGCGGCGCGGATGGCCGAGCGGGGCAGCCGTCTGCCCAAGATCACGTATCCGCAGGAACTCCCGGTCAGCCAGAAGAAGGACGACATCGCCGCGGCGATCCGCGATCACCAGGTCGTGATCGTCGCGGGCGAGACGGGCTCCGGCAAGACGACGCAGATCCCCAAGATCTGTATGGAGCTCGGCCGTGGCGTCCGCGGCATGATCGGGCACACCCAGCCCCGCCGTATCGCGGCCCGCACGGTCGCCGAGCGCGTGGCCGACGAGCTGAACACCCCGCTCGGCGAGGCCGTCGGCTGGAAGGTCCGCTTCACCGACCAGGTCAACCCGGACGCCACGTTCGTGAAGCTGATGACGGACGGCATCCTGCTGGCCGAGATCCAGACGGACCGCGAGCTGCGCGCGTACGACACGATCATCATCGACGAGGCCCACGAGCGGTCACTCAACATCGACTTCCTGCTCGGCTATCTCGCCCGGCTGCTGCCCGAGCGCCCGGACCTGAAGGTCGTCATCACCTCGGCGACCATCGACCCGGAGCGGTTCTCCAGACACTTCGGGGATGCCCCGATCGTCGAGGTCAGCGGCCGTACGTATCCCGTCGAGGTCCGCTATCGCCCGCTCCTCGAGGAGGACTCCGAGGACAGCGACCGCGACCAGATCACCGCGATCACGGACGCCGTCGAGGAACTCCAGGGCGAGGGCAAGGGCGACATCCTCGTCTTCCTCTCCGGGGAGCGCGAGATCCGGGACACGGCGGACGCGCTGAACAAGAAGAACTACCGCTTCACCGAGGTCCTCCCCCTCTACGCGCGCCTCTCGCACGCCGAGCAGCACCGTGTCTTCCAGCAGCACACGGGCCGCAGGATCGTTCTCGCCACGAACGTCGCCGAGACCTCCCTGACCGTCCCGGGCATCAAGTACGTGATCGACCCGGGCACGGCCCGCATCTCCCGCTACAGCCACCGTACGAAGGTGCAGCGGCTGCCCATCGAGGCGATCAGCCAGGCAAGCGCCAACCAGCGCAAGGGCCGCTGCGGGCGTACGTCGGACGGCATCTGCATCCGCCTGTACTCGGAGGACGACTTCGTCGCACGCCCCGAGTTCACCGACGCGGAGATCCTCCGTACGAACCTGGCGAGCGTCATCCTGCAGATGACCGCGGCCGGCCTCGGCGACATCGAGAAGTTCCCCTTCATCGACCCGCCGGACCACCGCAACATCCGCGACGGCGTCCAGCTCCTCCAGGAACTGGGCGCGCTCGACCCGACGCAGAAGGACCCCAAGAAGCGTCTCACCCAGGAGGGCCGCAAACTGGCCCAGCTGCCGGTGGACCCGCGCCTGGCCCGCATGGTCCTTGAGGCCGACAAGAACGGCTGCGTACGCGAGGTCATGGTGATCGCCGCGGCGCTCTCCATCCAGGACCCGCGCGAGCGCCCCGCCGAGAAGCAGACGCAGGCCGACCAGCAGCACGCCCGCTTCAAGGACGAGACGTCCGACTTCCTGGCCTTCCTCAACATGTGGCGGTACGTCCGCGAGCAGCAGAAGGAGCGCGGCTCGTCCTCGTTCCGCCGGATGTGCAAGGCGGAGTACCTCAACTTCCTGCGCATCCGCGAGTGGCAGGACATCTACACGCAGCTGCGCACGGTCGCCAAGCAGATGGGCATCCACCTCAACGAGGACGACGCCCCCGAGCAGCAGGTGCACATCTCCCTGCTCGCCGGGCTGCTCTCCCACATCGGGATGAAGGACGTGAAGGAGGGCGCGAAGAACGAGTATCTGGGCGCCCGTTCGGCGAAGTTCGCCGTCTTCCCCGGGTCGGCCCTCTTCAAGAAGCCCCCGCGTTTCATCATGTCCGCGGAGCTGGTGGAGACCTCGCGCCTGTGGGCCCGGGTCAACGCGAGGATCGAGCCCGAGTGGGTCGAGCCGCTCGCCCAGCATCTGCTCAAGCGCACGTACAGCGAGCCGCACTGGGAGAAGGACGCGGCGGCCGTGATGGCGTACGAGAAGGTGACGCTGTACGGCGTCCCGATCATCGCCCAGCGCAAGGTGAACTACGGCCGCATCGACGCCGAGGTCTCCCGCGACCTGTTCATCCGCAACGCGCTCGTCGAGGGCGACTGGCGCACGCACCACAAGTTCTTCGCCGCCAACCGCAGGCTCCTCACCGAGGTGGAGGAGCTGGAGCACCGCGCGAGGCGCCGCGACATCCTCGTCGACGACGAGACGCTCTTCGACTTCTACGACCAGCGGGTGCCCGAGGACGTGGTCTCCGGGGCGCACTTCGACTCCTGGTGGAAGAAGAAGCAGCGCGAGGAGCCCGAACTGCTCGACTTCGAGCGCTCGATGCTCATCAACGAGCGCGCGGGCGACGTCTCGAAGGACGACTACCCCGACACGTGGCGCCAGGGGCCGCTCAAGTTCAAGGTGACGTACCAGTTCGAGCCGGGCGCGGACGCGGACGGCGTCACGGTCCACGTGCCGCTCCAGGTCCTGAACCAGGTCACCGCTGACGGCTTCGACTGGCAGATCCCCGGACTGCGCGAGGAGGTCGTGATCGAGCTGATCCGCTCCCTGCCCAAGCCGATCCGCCGGCACTACGTCCCCGCGCCGAACTACGCGAAGGCGTTCCTGGAGCGGGCGGTGCCCCTTCAGGAGCCGCTGCACGTGACGCTCGCGCGCGAGCTCCAGCGGATGGTCGGCGTACCCGTATCGCCGGACGACTTCGATCTCACGCGCGTACCGGACCACCTGAAGATCACCTTCCGGATCACCGACGAGCGGCGCAAGAAGCTCTCCGAGGACAAGGACCTGGAGGCCCTGAAGCTCCAGCTCCGCCCCAGGGCCCGCAAGGCCCTCTCCCAGGCCGCCGCCGCGACCGCCGAGCGGACGGGCGGCTCCGCCGTCGAGCGCGCGGGCCTCACGGACTGGTCCATCGGCTCCCTCAGCCGCGTCTTCGAGACGCGTCGCGCGGGCCAACCGGTGAAGGCGTACCCGGCGCTTGTGGACGACGGCCCCGAGGCGAACACCGTCTCCGTACGCCTCTTCGACACCGAGGCCGAGCAGCAGGAGGCGATGTGGAAGGGAACGCGCCGCCTGATCCTGCGCAACATCCCGGTGAATCCGGCCAAGTTCGCCTCGGACAAGCTGACCAACGCCCAGAAGATCGCCCTGTCCGCGAATCCGCACGGCTCCATCCAGGCGCTCTTCGCGGACTGCGCGATGGCGGCGGCCGACAAACTGATCGGCGACTTCGGCGGTCCCGCCTGGGACGAGGAGTCCTACCGCAAGCTGTACGAGAAGGTGCGCGCCGAGATCGTCGACACGACGGTCCGCACGGTGAGCCAGGTCCAGCAGGTCCTCGCCGCCTGGCAGGCCTGCGAGCGCCGCCTGAAGTCGACGAAGAGCCCGACGCTCCTGGCCAACCTCACGGACGTACGCGCGCAGTTGGACGCCCTCATCGGCCCCGGCTTCGTCACGGCCACCGGGATCCGCCGCCTTGCGGACCTGATGCGCTACATGGTGGCCGCCGACCGCCGGCTCCAGCAGATGCCGACGAACGTGCAGCGGGACACCTCGCGCATGGAGAAGGTCCACGAGATGCGGGACGAGTACGCCTGGCTCCTGGAACAGCTCCCGCGGGGCCGCCCCGTCCCCCAGGAGGTCCTGGACATCCGATGGATGCTGGAGGAGCTGCGGGTCAGCTACTTCGCGCACGCGCTCGGCACGGCGTACCCCGTCTCGGACAAGCGGATCGTGAAGGCGATCGACGCGGCCGCACCGTGATCGCCTATACACCCTGGGTGAGTTCGACCGCCGGGCCTGCGCTGCTGTAGAGTCCTGTCTCGCAGCGCAACGCAGTACTGAGCGCCGCAACGCAAGGTCCTGTGGAGCAGTTTGGAGTGCTCGCCACCCTGTCAAGGTGGAGGCCGCGGGTTCAAATCCCGTCAGGACCGCAGCAGAAGAAGGGCCGCACTCGTCGAACGAGTGCGGCCCTTCTCGCGTACGCCGGCCACGGGCCGCATCCCTCTGGGACGCGGCCCGTTGTCGTTCCCCGCATCTTGACTGCGTCACATTCCGCCGGTACCCAGACAACTAGGGAACGGGGCGGCACCGCTCCCCAGCGGGAGGTGGCGTATGACGGCTTCGGCGGCGTCCGCACGGCACGAGATACGCGCTCTGCTGCGTGCCCACCTCTCCGCGGCGACCAGCTATCGCCACGCGACCCGGCACTGCCCGATCTGCCACCGCCTTGAGCGGCTCGCCCTGGAGGCCTCGTCCGCCACCCAGGGCGGCTGTGAGGGCGGCTGCGAGACGGCCGAGGACGAAAGTCCCCCCAACGCGTGACCAAAGCCGCCCCGCGACCCACCTCCGTGGTGGGAGGCTGAACTCCTGGGCGGGGAACGCGATTCCGGCGGCTCCTCTAGCCCAGAAGCCGCAAGCGCAACAAGAGTCACGGCGTGTGATGGGTGTCACCGAAGGAGTTTTGGAAACCTCGGAACTTACACCCGTCCTACAACAGGTCAATTTAATATGTGCAATTGCACCACCCGGAGGGGGCTCCCCCCAGCACCCGAGCGGCCTCCCCCCAGTCGGCCCAGCGGCAGCGCAACGGCACTCCTCAGAGACCAACAAGCCCGCCCACAGCGGCGCTCACCAGCGCCTCCAGGGCGCACAAAAAAGATCGCGCTGGACCCGGCGGAGTCCAGCGCGATCGAAACGACTCACCCATGAGGCTCAGGCATGGGACCCGTTGGGGCGGGACCCGCGTCGCGTGTAGCTATGAGGTCGGACGTTGCGGACGGGTTGGGGGACCCGGCAGCGGTCGTACTCTTCGTCCGAGTACTGCGGTTTTGCGGTAGATCAGGCCTCGCTGCGCTGCTGCGGGATACCCGCGAGCAGTGCGCGGACCTCGGCCTCGCGGTAACGGCGATGCCCGCCGAGCGTGCGAATCGACGTGAGCTTGCCAGCCTTGGCCCAGCGCGTCACCGTCTTCGGGTCGACGCGGAACATCGTGGCAACCTCAGCCGGGGTCAGCAGCGGCTCGGCATCAGGGGTGCGAGCGGTCATGAGCGGCCTCCTCGGAGAACCGAACCTTCTCGGTTCATTCCTCTAAATTCTGCACCTTGACCCGCGTTGCCCGAAATGGCGGACGCGAGTCGAGTCGGTTATAGGACGAACGGCTTGTCCTCGGCACTACAACTACACCATCCGTCCAGCCACGTCGGCCAAACCGATGGAATTGCCCTCCCAGGTGTCTATCAGCGACGGAAGCCGATGGACCATGCCATAGCGGACAGTCACGCCACAGTGACGATCAGTCACAGAGCGATCAGGAGTCAACAGACCCCCCATAGCGTGCAATGCCGAGCATTCCGCCCACACATGGACGGAAGGAGCCCTCCCCGGGCTCCTTGTCCTATTTTGGCACGAGGGGGGGCGATGGGCGCAAGGGCCCCGTAAGTGCGGTCCGTCACGCTTGACACAAAAGCCCGGATCGGGACCTACGTCCCGTGTAGGTGCCACGTAGGGGTGGCCCACGAACGCCTGGCTGACACCGAGTTCGAGAACGGGCCGAGGCTCAGTTCGAGAACTGGCGGTCCCGGACCGCCCTCCATCGCTCCATGAGCCTCGCATACGCCTCGCCGGCACCCTCGCCGTCGCCGTTGCGCAGCGCCTCGATTCCTTCCGCCACGTCAGCCGCCGAGTGGTCCTCGTCGAGCTGCTCCTCGGACAGGGCGTGCACGAGCCCGCCGTAGTCGAGCTCGACCAGGGAGCGCGGATGGAACTCCTCCAGCCACCGGCCCACGTCCATGAGCCCCTCGACGAGCGGTCCGTCGTCGAGGGTGTCCCGCAGCGTCCTGAGCCCGCGGGCCACCCGGCGCCGCGCCTGCACCATCGGCGTGCGGTAGCGCAGGACGGGCGCGCAGGCCGCCGTCCCGACTTCCTCGGCGCCCTCGCCCCGCTTCTCGTACCCCTTCTCGAACTGCCGCTCCTCGTCCGAGACGAGCACGAACCAGTTCAGCGGCACCTGCCACGTCGACGTACGGATCCAGGGACGCGCGTCGGGATTCCGGGCGAGCCACTGTTCGTAGTCCGCGGCCGTCTGGCGGCGCACCACCGGCGGCAGGACCGCGTCGAGGACGGGCGTCGGCAGCCGCCCCGGCAGCTCCCCCAGGGCCTGCCAGCCGCGCAGCCGGGTGCGCCAGGGGCAGACGCACACCACTCCGTCGGCCTCCACCACGAACGCGTCGCTGCTCTCGTGCACCGGCACCGGGACAGGCGGCGTGGGCAGCAAGTCGGCCAGGGACCGCCTCAGTTCGTCCTGGTACGAGGGGCGGTCGGTGCGCCGCGCGTAACGCGCCCAGTGGCCGCGCTCAGGCTCCGGGAAGGCGGCGAGAGGCTCATAAACGCGCAAGTAGGACGCGTACGGGACGACCAACGAAGACACCTTGGGCACGGCTGCTCCCTCCCCCGCGTACCGGCTGGAAAACACTGCAAATCGTGCCATGGCCGAACTCCGCCGTACCGCTCGCTGCGCCGGGAGAGGGTGATCCTCGGCACTGCGCGGCCACCGGGTTCTCACAGGCTTTAGTCTCATGCCCATCGGGCCCCCGCCACCCGCACGGGAGCTCACCCAACCGCCGCCACTTGACCGGGAGTCACCACAGTGACCGAAGCAGACAACGGCGTCCTGCACACCCTGTTCCACTCGGACCAGGGGGGCCATGAGCAAGTAGTGCTCTGCCAGGACCGTGCCAGCGGCCTCAAGGCCGTCATCGCCATCCACTCCACCGCCCTGGGCCCGGCCCTCGGCGGCACCCGCTTCTATCCGTACGCGAGCGAGGAAGCGGCCGTCGCCGACGCGCTGAACCTCGCGCGCGGGATGTCGTACAAGAACGCCATGGCCGGTCTCGACCACGGCGGCGGCAAGGCCGTGATCATCGGCGACCCGGAGCAGATCAAGAGCGAGGAGCTCCTGCTCGCCTACGGCCGCTTCGTGGCCTCGCTCGGTGGCCGCTACGTGACGGCGTGCGACGTCGGTACGTACGTCAAGGACATGGACGTCGTCGCACGTGAGTGCCGCTGGACGACCGGCCGCTCCCCGGAGAACGGCGGCGCGGGCGACTCCTCCGTACTCACCGCCTACGGCGTCTTCCAGGGCATGCGTGCCTCTGCCATGCACCTGTGGGACGTCTCGACGCTGCGCGGCCGCAAGGTCGGCGTCGCGGGAGTGGGCAAGGTCGGCCACCACCTGGTGGAGCACCTCCTGGAGGACGGCGCCGAGGTCGTGATCACCGATGTGCGCGAGGAGTCCGTGAACCGGATCATCCACAGGCACCCGTCCGTGACCGCCGTCGCCGACACCGAGGCGCTGATCCGGGTCGAGGGCCTCGATGTGTACGCCCCCTGCGCGCTGGGTGGGGCCCTGAACGACGACTCCGTGCCGGTGCTCACCGCGAAGGTGGTCTGCGGCGCCGCCAACAACCAGCTCGAGCACCCCGGTGTGGAGAAGGACCTCGCCGACCGCGGGATCCTCTACGCGCCCGACTACGTGGTGAACGCGGGTGGCGTGATCCAGGTCGCCGACGAGCTGCACGGCTTCGACTTCGACCGGTGCAAGGCGAAGGCGTCGAAGATCTTCGACACCACTCTTGCCATATTCGCTCGTGCGAAGGAAGACGGTATTCCGCCGGCCGCGGCGGCCGACAGGATCGCCGAGCAGCGGATGGCGGAGGCCCGGGTCCGCTGACCCCGCAGGTGCCGTGGAAGGGCCCCGCCGACGTGCGCGAGAGACAAGACTCACCCCCGTCGGCGGGTCGCCCGGCAAGAAGAGGTTAAAATCGCAGTTGACCAGCGAGGACAGGGCTCCTCGCGGGTTCTGCGCCGAGGCGCGTCCTGCGGGCGACGTACCGTATGGCCGCAGGAGCAGGTACCGTGGAAGCCCTACGGACCGGCCTCTCCACGGAGAGCCCGTTCCTGATCATGAACGCGTGTCAAGACTCTGGGGTCACCAAGCCCCATATCCGAGGGGGTCGAGCCATGGGGCGCGGCCGGGCAAAGGCCAAGCAGACGAAGGTCGCCCGCCAGCTGAAGTACAGCAGCGGCGGGACTGACCTCTCGCGTCTGGCCAATGAGCTGGGCGCTTCGACTTCGCAACAGCCGCCGAATGGCGAGCCGTTCGAGGACGACGACGAGGAAGACGACCCGTACGCCCAGTACGCGGATCTGTATAACGACGACGAGGACGACGACTCTGCCGAAGAGTCCGGTCCCTCGTCGCAGCGCCGCGGCGCTTGACCTCGTTGCATTCGCAGCACTCGCAGTATTCGCAGTTCTCGTAGCAACTGCACCTGACCCGGTCCGGGGTGCTCACCACACCGGACCGGGTTTCGTGCTGCTCGGAGGGGTGCCGCGCGGGCACCCTCACCGGCCTACTTCGCGTAGTCACCGATCAGTGCCGCGCCCTCGGCGTGCTCGCCGCGCTCCGTGATCTCACCGGCGATCCAGGCGTCCACACCGCGGTCCGCGAGAGTCGCGAGGGCCGCGTCGGCGGACTCCTCGGGGACGATCGCCATCATGCCGACGCCCATGTTCAGCGTCTTCTCCAGCTCCAGGCGCTCGACCTGTCCCGCCTTGCCGACGACGTCGAAGATCGCGCCGGGCGCCCAGGTCTCGCGGTCGACGATGGCGTGCAGACCGTCCGGGATGACCCGGCCCAGGTTCGCCGCGAGGCCGCCGCCCGTGATGTGGCTGAAGGCGTGGACGTCCGTGGTGCGGGTGAGCGCCAGGCAGTCCAGGGAGTAGATCTTGGTGGGCTCCAGGAGCTCCTCGCCGAGCGTGCGGCCGAACTCCTCGACCTGGCGGTCCAGGGACCATCCCGCGCGGTCGAAGACCACATGCCGGACGAGCGAGTACCCGTTCGAGTGAAGGCCGGAGGACGCCATGGCGATGACGGCGTCACCCTTACGGATGCGATCGGGGCCGAGCACGCGGTCCGCCTCGACCGCGCCCGTGCCGGCGCCCGCGACATCGAAGTCGTCCGGGCCGAGCAGGCCCGGGTGCTCGGCGGTCTCGCCGCCGATGAGGGCGCAGCCCGCGAGCACACAGCCCTCGGCGATGCCCTTCACGATGGCCGCGACACGCTCGGGGTGGACCTTGCCGACGCAGATGTAGTCGGTCATGAAGAGCGGCTCGGCGCCGCACACCACGATGTCGTCCATGACCATCGCGACCAGGTCGTGCCCGATGGTGTCGTACACGCCGAGCCGGCGGGCGAGGTCGACCTTCGTGCCGACACCGTCGGTGGCGGAGGCGAGCAGGGGGCGCTCGAAGCGCTTGAGGGCGGAGGCGTCGAAGAGTCCGGCGAAGCCGCCGATGCCGCCGAGGACCTCGGGCCGCTTCGTCTTCTTCACCCACTCCTTCATCAGCTCGACGGCGCGGTCGCCCGCCTCAATGTCGACGCCCGCGGAGGCGTAGCTGGCACCGGTGGTCTCAGGCATGGTGATTGAGAGCTTTCGTGTCGTTACTACGGGTGGCTTACGGGCGACGGATCGCGTCGGCCGCAGCGGTGGACGCCGGACCGGCGGCCAGCTCCGTCTCCAGGAGCTGCTTGCCGAGCAGCTCGGGGTCGGGGAGGTCCATCGGGTACACGCCGTCGAAGCAGGCGCGGCAGAGGTTCGGCTTGTCGATGGTCGTGGCCTCGATCATGCCGTCGATGGAGATGTACGAGAGTGAGTCGGCGCCCATGGACTTGGCGATCTCGTCGATCGTCATGCCGTTGGCGATGAGCTCGGCGCGGGTCGCGAAGTCGATGCCGAAGAAGCAGGGCCACTTCACGGGCGGGGACGAGATGCGGATGTGGATCTCGGCCGCGCCGGCCTCGCGGAGCATCTTGACCAGGGCGCGCTGGGTGTTGCCGCGGACGATCGAGTCGTCGACGACGACCAGACGCTTGCCCTTGATGACTTCCTTGAGGGGGTTCAGCTTGAGGCGGATGCCGAGCTGGCGGATCGTCTGCGAGGGCTGGATGAAGGTCCGGCCGACGTAGGCGTTCTTCACCAGACCGACGCCGAAGGGGATGCCGGATGCTTCCGCGTAACCGACCGCGGCGGGCGTTCCGGACTCCGGGGTCGCTATGACGAGGTCGGCGTCCGCCGGAGCTTCCTCGGCGAGTTTCCGGCCCATCTCGACGCGCGAGAGGTAGACGTTCCGGCCCGCGATGTCGGTGTCGGGACGCGCCAGATAGACGTACTCGAAGACACAGCCCTTGGGCTTCGCTTCCGCGAATCGGGACGTTCGCAGTCCGTTCTCGTCGACCGCGATGAACTCGCCGGGCTCGACCTCGCGGACGAAGCTGGCGCCGCAGATGTCGAGCGCCGCGGACTCCGAGGCGACGACCCAGCCGCGCTCCAGGCGGCCGAGGACCAGCGGGCGGATGCCCTGCGGGTCGCGGGCCGCGTACAGCGTGTGCTCGTTCATGAAGACGAGGGAGAAGGCGCCCTGCACGTCCGGGAGGACCTTGGTGGCGGCCTCTTCGATGGTCAGCGGCTTGCCGTCGTCGTCCACCTGGCCCGCGAGGAGTGCCGTCACCAGATCGGTGTCGTTGGTCGCCGCGACCTGGGTCGCGCGGCCGTTCTCCTTGGGCAGCTCGGCGACCATCTCGGCGAGCTGGGCCGTGTTGACGAGGTTGCCGTTGTGCCCGAGCGCGATGGAGCCGTGCGCGGTGGCACGGAACGTCGGCTGGGCGTTCTCCCAGACGGAGGCCCCGGTGGTCGAGTAGCGGGCGTGACCGACCGCGATATGACCCTGGAGCGAGCTGAGAGAGGTTTCGTCAAAGACCTGGGAAACCAGCCCCATGTCCTTGAAGACAAGGATCTGGGAGCCGTTGCTGACCGCGATTCCCGCGGACTCCTGGCCTCGATGCTGTAGGGCGTACAGCCCGAAGTAAGTGAGCTTGGCGACCTCTTCACCCGGAGCCCAGACACCGAAGACGCCACAAGCGTCCTGGGGGCCCTTCTCGCCGGGGAGCAGATCATGATTGAGTCGACCGTCACCACGTGGCACGACACCGAGTGTAGGCGAGATCGACCACTGGTCCGAATTGGGGATACGAGGGCTGTACGGAGCGTAATCGCGCACCTGCCTGAACTGAGTCTTAAGCGCGGCCTAAGAAGCCCTCAGAGGGGTTCGCGCGGGCCGGAGAGATCACTAGCGTGCCTGGCGCGCACGCGAGTCGATCTTCAGCCCCGCGTTGATCACCGGCCCGCGCGAACCCCCACCCGGAAGGCCCCCATGAAACCGTCCCCGCGCCTCTGCCTCATACCGGCCGCCGTGGCCGCCGCCCTGACCGCTGCCGCCGCCGCGCCCGCGCCCGCCGCCGACGGGCCGCAGCGGCGCGTCCAGGTCGCCATGGTGAACTTCACGGACAGCCGGATCCCGGACGCGGGCAGGCTCGAGACCACCCTGAAGGACAACTATTTCGGCGGCAGCGGCTCCCTCACCTCGTACTACAACGAGGTCACCGGGGGTGCGACCACCTTCGAGGCCGCCGAGGGCGACGGCGTCACCGGGCCCGTCGACATCGACCTCGCGGCGACCGGCTGCGACACCGGCAAGATCAACGATCTGACGCGAGAGGCTCTCGCCGCGAAGGGCGTCCCCGAGGACAGCTACGACCATCTGTCGCTCGTCTTCCCCTCCGAGAAGGCCGGCTGCGACTGGCTCGCGCTCGGCACCGTCGGCGGCGGCACCACCTGGATGCCCATCGGCGCCGACGGCAAGATGTCGATGACGGCCCTGGTCCACGAGTTCGGCCACAACTTCGGCTACAGCCACCACATGCGCCTTCGCTGCCCCGACGGCGATCTCGGCGAGGGCTGCGAGGAGGACGGTACGAGTCACAAGACGCCGATGGGCGGCGGCGGTTGGGAGGCCGGGCTCACCTCGCCCGAGCTCCTGCACAACAAGTGGCTGACGGGCGGGGAGGTCGCGAAGCCCGGCAAGTCCGGCACCTACGAGTTGCGTCCGCTGTACGGGAGCGGCGGCGGGGTCCGTGTGCTCGACATTCCGCTGGGCGACGACCGCCTCGTCGTGGAGCTGCGGCACGAGTCCGGCACCGTCGACGGTGAGATCCGGGGCGTGCACGCCTACCGGGTCCCGGACGGGGACTACACGAAGTCGGCGCTCATCGACCCGACCCCGGACGCCGACGAGTCCACCGGCGGTGACGTCCCTGCCGACGCGGACGCGCTCGAAGCGGGCGCGACGCTGACGGACGAGGCACGGAAGGTCGAGGTCAAGGTCGTGAAGGCCGGGGCTGATGCGGCGACGGTGCAGGTGAGCCTGGACGGGGTGGCGGCGCCCGCGCCCGCGCAAGCCGCTGAGCCCGACGACGAGCCCGCCGAGGACGAGACCGCCGGGCCCCCCAACGAGGCCCGTCCCGCCGGTGGTTCCACCGAACTCGCCGAGACCGGCGGCGACTCGGACACCACGCTCGCCTACTCGATCGGCGGTGGCCTGATGCTCGCCTTCGGCGGCGCGTTCCTGCTGAAGTCCCGCGCCCGCCGGCCCGCCGCCGCTTCTGCTGCTTCGGCTACTTCTGCTTCGTCTGCTTCAGGTCGGCATTCGCGCTGACGACGGTGCCGTCAGCGGCGGTGAGCGAGAGCCCTCGGTGGGTCAGCTTGTAGTCCACCTTGCCGTCGAAGAGCTTCAGGAGCTTCTTCTCGGTCTCCGCCGCGGCTCCCTCACACATCATCCGGGTGCTCCGGGGAGCGCCCAGCGTGATGCTGTCGCCCTTCACCTCGGCCTTGGCCGAGACGTTGTTGCAGCCGAGCTTGCCGCGGACGGTGCCGTCCTTGCCGAAGGTCAGATGGGCCTTGCCGTCCACTTCCTTCGGCAGGGACGTCGAGACCTTGCCGTCGCCGATGGCGTTCACGTTCCACTTGGTGCCCGTCAGCGGGACGTCCGGCTCCGAGGTGAGGGCCACGCGGTCTCCCTTGTCGGTGGTGAGCGTCAGCTTGTCACCGTCGACCGCGGCTTTCAGCTCGCCGTTGCCGAGGGCGCGCGTGAGGGTCTCCTCGAAGTCCAGCTTGTCGCAGGCCATCTCGGTGGAGGTGGCCTTGCCGAAGTCGACGGTGCTCCCGTCGACCGACACGTCCGCGGTGAAGCCGTTGCAGCCGTAGTTGCCCTTGGCCTTGCCCTGGTCGTCGATTTCCACGTGGGCGCCGGCCGGGGCCTGCTGTTTCTTGCCGCCCACCGTGAGGCTGTCGACGCTCCAGTGAACGCCGGTGATGGGCAGCTCGGACTCGACGGACCTGCCGCCGGATCCGCTGCCCGAGCCGGATTCGGTACCGCACGCGGTGAGCAGGCCCGCGGCGGCCAGGGCCAGGACGGTCGGAGTCAGTCGGTGCTTCTGCATGCCGGTGTGACGGGACAAGTGGGGGATCTGGTTCCCCTCCCTCTCCCGAACGGCCCCCTCCCCCGCCCGAACAGCGGATCAGCTCATGACCGGCAGCAGCCCCGCCAGGTCCGCCCGATCCCCGCTCGCGCCTGCCTTCGCGGTGTCGAGAGCCGTCTTCCAGTCCATGCGCCCGGTCGCGAGGCGGATCCAGGTGAGCGGGTCGGTCTCGACGACGTTCGGCGGGGTTCCGCGGGTGTGCCGGGGGCCCTGGACGCACTGGACCACGGCGAACGGCGGAATCCTCACCTCGACGGCACCGCCGGGGGCCTTCACCGCGAGAGCGTCGGCGAGCAGCCGGGTGCAGGCTGCCAGGGCCTGACGGTCGTACGGGACGTCGAGGCCCGGCACCGCGTCGTTCAAGTCATCGGTGTGGACGATGAGTTCGACCGTGCGGGTGACCAGGAAGTCGTCGAGGGCCATCGCGCCGAACCGGGTCGGCATGATCCTGCCCGCCGTGACATCGGGCAGGGCCTCCTCGAAGCCGGTGAGGGTGCACGTATACAGCTCGTCCAGGTCCTCCTGCGCGGCGAAGGCCCGCGACGCCTCGTCGACCTGCGCCGCGGCCGACGCGGTCGCGAACGGCCAGTCGAGCAGGGCCACTTCGCGGGCCGGGGGCTCCGGCATGGCGAGGAAACGCGTGGCGCCGCCGAGCGCCATCGTGAGGTGCGCGGCCAGTTCGCGGACGGTCCAGCTGCCGAGCCGGGTCGGCAGGGCGAGCTGCTCGGGCTCCAGGGTGCCGACCGCTTCGCGGACGTTCGCGAACTGGGCGAGGACGGCGGTGCGGATCTTGGCGGAGTCGTACGAGCGGGTGCGCTTCTTGGCCGGTGGCATGGGCCGAGCCTAATTCTTCCCGGGGTACCCCTGGAGACCCTTTTCCACCTGGCCGAAGACGCGCTCGGCCGACTCGGCGCAGTCCTTGGCGATCTCGTCGAGCGGGTCGCCGTCGAGGGTGCGCCGGTGGTTCTCCACGATGAGCGCGTTACGGGCGCCGATCAGCTGGGCGGCGGCGACGCGCGCGAGGAGCATGTCGCCGGTCTCCTCGGCGAGAGCGTCGGCGAGGAGCTGGACGCTGCGCATGTGGAAGATCACCATGCGGTGCGCGAGGGTCGGTGTCTCGCTGATGAGCTGGCGCACCTTGAGGGTGTGCGGGTCGCCGCTGAGGCCGATCGACGGGTCGCGCCCGGTGATCTGCTCCAGGAACTGGCCGCGCATCGCGG
Source organism: Streptomyces sp. NPDC033180 (assembly GCF_055577645.1). NCBI lineage: Bacteria > Bacillati > Actinomycetota > Actinomycetes > Kitasatosporales > Streptomycetaceae > Streptomyces > Streptomyces sp. NPDC033180. Next base: position 64,133 of record NZ_JBVIPU010000003.1, read on the forward strand.
TGACCGCGGACTCACCGGGCCGCCGCTCGCGCACCGATCGGGCCGGGTCACCGGCGTGCTCCTCCATGGGGCCGACGATCACGCCTTCCTTGGTGCCGAAGTAGTTGAAGACGGTCATCTTCGACACTTCGGCCGCCTCGGCGATCTCCGCCACGGAGACGTGATCGAAGCCCCGCTCGGAGCAGAGGTCCACGGCCACCCGCCAGATCCGCGAGGCGGTCTGCCTCTTCTTGCGCGCGCGCAGCCCCAGCTCCTCAGTCATGCAGGTCACGGTACCGGGACGGCCTCTTCCCGCACCGTGAACGTCTCGCCGTTGGCGGGCACCCCGAGCCCCTGCCAGCGGAACGGCACGCCCCGCGCGGTGTCCAGGTCGGGGCCGTCCATCAGCTGGAAGTGCACATGGGGTTCGGTGGAATTGCCGGAGTTCCCGCAGCGGGCCAGGACCTGCCCGGCCCGGACCTTGTCGCCGGCGCGGACGGCGAGCGAACCCTGCTGGACGTGCGCGTACATGGCGTACGCGCCGTCGCCGAGGTCGAGGGTGATGTGGTTGCCGACGACGCGGCGGGCGCCGCCCAGGGTCCTGCCCAAGCCCTCGACCACGAACAAGTAGACATACGCGAGCAGGGAGTTGCGGCTGAGGTGGTCGCGCTGACCGTCCTCCGCGTGCACGACGGTCGCGTCGGCGACGGCGAGGAGCGGCGCCCCGAACGCGGGGAAGGCCTTGTTGCCCCGCGCGATGGGCCAGAGCCAGGCGAAGGCGGGGCGGCCTCCCCCTTCCGGCTCGGCCACGATGTCGATGGCGTAGGTCTGCCCGAGGCCATGGGTGCCGTGGCTCGGCACCTTGTCCGCGGGGCTGTTCACCGCGGACCAGCGGCCGGTGACGGGCGGGGCGATCTCCAGGGGGGCCGGCGGCTCGGTCCGGGCCCGGTCACGGCGGGCGGCCTGGCCGAGCACGATGCTGAGGGCGACGAAGCCACCGGCCGGGATGAGGCCGAGCCAGGAGGGATAGGGCAGGTCCACGAAGAGCCCGGTGATCACGTGGACGATGACGATGAGCATCAGCAACCGCTGAAGCAGCACCGCGAACTTGCGCTGACGTACGGACATGGTCGTTCCCCCAGTGTCGGTTCAGGGCCGCGAGGCGGACAGCGTCACGAGCAGCGGGACCACGCGTCCCGCGGGCACTTCGTGGCGGCCGCGCCCCGTGGTGTGCAGCCAGCCGGCGCCGGTCAGTTGGCGCAGGTGGTGGTAGATCTGGCCGGTCGTGCCGATGTCGTCGAGCGTGGCGAGTTCGGCGGCGGTGCGGCGGCCGCCGATGATCTCCCGCAGCAGCCGGAGCCGGACGGGGTTCCCGAGCGCGGCGAAGGACTCGGCGGCCTCGGACCAGTCGTCGCCGAGCAGCTGCTCGGTGGTGTGCCCGTACTGCCACTCGTACCGCTCGCCCGTCGGCACGCGCACCGCTCCGGTGAACACGACGGCTCCGTCCGGAACCTGGGCTTCGGGCAGTCGCGCCTTCAGCGCCTCCAGGGCCCAGAAGTCGCCCTCGCCCACGGCGGGCGCAGTCACCCCCGCGCTCTCCAGTGCATCCATCCGCCGCTCGAGCTCGGCGACCCGCTCTTCCAGCTCCATGCACCCCACATTACGTAATTACGTAATAGTGCACAACAGTGGGCAGCAAAAAGCGAGGGGCGGTACGGCATCCCAGCCGCACCGCCCCTCGCTTTTCCTACTCAGGCCCAGGGGCCCGTGCGCCTCAGGCGAAGAGCCCCGGCAGAGTCCCCTCGTGCGCCTCGCGGACCTCGCTCAGCGGCAGCGTGAACTCGCCCTGCAGCTCCACGGCGTCACCGTCGACCACACCGACGCGCGACGCGGGAAGCCCGCGCGCCCCGCACATGTCGGTGAAGCGCAGCTCCTCGCTCCTCGGCACGGAGACGACCGCCCGCCCCGCCGACTCACTGAACAGGAGGGTGAACGCGTCGAGCCCGTCCGGGACGACCAGGCGCGCGCCCTTCCCGCCACGGAGGCAGGACTCGGCGACGGCCTGCGCGAGGCCACCGTCGGAGAGGTCGTGCGCGGCGTCGATCATGCCGTCGCGCGAGCCCGAGATCAGGATCTCGGCGAGCAGCCGCTCGCGCTCCAGGTCGACCTTCGGGGGAAGCCCGCCGAGGTGGTCGTGCACGACCTGCGACCAGGCAGAACCGCCGAACTCCTCGGTGGTGTCACCGAGCAGGTAGAGCAGCTGGCCCTCTTCGGCGAACGCGATCGGCGTGCGGCGGGCCACGTCGTCGATCACGCCGAGCACCGAGACGACCGGGGTCGGGTGAATGGCCGCCTCGCCCGTCTGGTTGTAGAGCGATACGTTGCCACCGGTCACCGGGGTGCCCAGGATCTGGCAGGCGTCGGCGAGGCCACGGGTGGTCTCGGCGAACTGCCACATGACGTCCGGGTCCTCGGGCGAACCGAAGTTCAGGCAGTCCGACACGGCGAGCGGGCGGGCGCCGGTCGCGGCGACGTTGCGGTACGCCTCCGACAGGGCGAGCTGCGCGCCGGCGTACGGGTCGAGCTTCGAGTAGCGGCCGTTGCCGTCGTTGGCGAGGGCGACACCGAGGCCGGACTCCTCGTCGATGCGGACCATGCCGGAGTCCTCGGGCTGCGCGAGCACCGTGTTGCCCTGCACGAAACGGTCGTACTGATCCGTCACCCACGCCTTGGAGGCCTGGTTCGGTGACGCGACGACCGCGAGCACCTGCTCGCGCAGTTCCTGCGAAGTCGCCGGGCGGGCCAGCTTGTTGGCGTCGTCGGCCTGGAGGGCGTCCTGCCACTTCGGCCGCGCGTAGGGGCGCTCGTAGACCGGGCCGTCGTGGGCGACGGTGCGCGGGTCGAGGTCGACGATCTTCTCGCCGTGCCAGAAGATCTCCAGGCGGTCGCCGTCGGTGACCTCACCGACGACGGTGGCGATGACGTCCCACTTCTCGCAGATCGCGAGGAAACGCTCGACCTTCTCCGGCTCGACGACCGCGCACATGCGCTCCTGCGACTCACTCATGAGGATCTCCTCGGGAGTGAGCGTGGAGTCGCGAAGAGGTACGTCGTCCAGCTCGACGCGCATGCCACCGGAGCCGTTGGACGCCAACTCCGAGGTCGCGCAGGAGAGTCCGGCCGCCCCCAGGTCCTGGATGCCGACGACCAGCTTCTCGGCGAAGGCCTCCAGGGTGCACTCGATGAGGAGCTTCTCCTGGAAGGGGTCGCCGACCTGGACCGCCGGGCGCTTGCTCGGCTTCGTGTCGTCGAAGGTCTCACTCGCCAGGATCGAGGCGCCACCGATGCCGTCGCCGCCGGTGCGGGCGCCGTAGAGGATGACCTTGTTGCCGGGGCCGGACGCCTTCGCGAGGTGGATGTCCTCGTGCCGCATGACGCCGATGGCACCGGCGTTGACCAGCGGGTTGCCCTGGTAGCAGGCGTCGAAGACGAGCTCGCCGCCGATGTTCGGCAGGCCCAGGCAGTTGCCGTAGCCGCCGATGCCCGCGACGACGCCCGGCAGGACGCGCTTGGTGTCGGGGTGGTCGGCGGCGCCCATCCGCAGCGGGTCCACGACCGCGACCGGACGCGCGCCCATCGCGATGATGTCGCGGACGATGCCGCCGACACCGGTGGCCGCGCCCTGGTAGGGCTCGACGTACGAGGGGTGGTTGTGCGACTCGACCTTGAAGGTGACCGCGTAGCCGTTGCCGACGTCGACGACACCGGCGTTCTCGCCGATACCGACGAGCATGGCGTCGTTTTCGGGGGCCTTCTCGCCGAACTGGCGCAGGTGCACCTTGCTGCTCTTGTACGAGCAGTGCTCGGACCACATGACGGAGTACATGGCGAGCTCGGCACCGGTCGGACGGCGGCCCAGAATCTCGCGTACGCGCGCGTACTCGTCTTCCTTCAGGCCCAGTTCGGCCCAGGGCAGCTTGACGTCGGGAGTCTCGGCTGCGTGCTTGACGGTGTCCAGAGTCATGCGTTGACCAGCTTCTTCAGGATCGAGGTGAAGAATCCGAGGCCGTCGGTGCGGCCGGTCCCGACCAGCGGCTCCACGGCGTGCTCGGGGTGCGGCATGAGGCCGACGACGTTGCCCGCCTCGTTCGTGATGCCGGCGATGTCACGGAGCGAGCCGTTGGGGTTGCCCTCCAGATACCGGAAGGCGACGCGGCCCTCGGCCTCCAGCATGTCCAGGGTCCGCTCGTCGGCCGTGTACTGGCCGTCGATGTTCTTGAGCGGGATCCGGATCTCCTGACCCGCTGTGTAGTCGGCGGTCCATGCGGTCCGTTCCGTCTCCACACGCAGCTTCTGCTCGCGGCAGATGAAGTGCAGGTGGTTGTTGCGCAGCATCGCGCCGGGCAGCAGGTGCGACTCGGTGAGCACCTGGAAGCCGTTGCAGATACCGAGGACCGGCATCCCGGCCTTCGCCTGCGCGATGACCGACTCCATGACGGGCGAGAACCGTGAAATGGCCCCGGCCCGCAGATAGTCGCCGTACGAGAATCCGCCGGGAAGCACCACGGCGTCGACCTGCTTCAGGTCCTTGTCCCGGTGCCAGAGCGGCACTGCTTCGGCGCCGGCGACGCGGACGGCGCGCTGGGTGTCGCGGTCGTCGAGGGTTCCGGGGAAAGTGACGACTCCGATTCGAGCAGTCACTTCTCTTCCTCCACCTTTACGAAGAAGTCCTCGATCACGGTGTTGGCGAGGAAGGTTTCCGCCATCTCGTGGATACGGGCGAGGGCCGCGTCATCGACGGGCCCGTCCACCTCGAGTTCGAAGCGCTTTCCCTGACGTACGTCGGCGATCCCCTTGAAACCGAGGCGCGGCAGTGCACGCTGCACCGCCTGGCCCTGAGGGTCGAGGATCTCCGGCTTGAGCATGACGTCGACTACGACGCGTGCCACTGGCACTCCCGGTGTTGTGGTGCTGGCTGAGCGGTCCCTTCAGACTACCCGTACAAAAATTCTACTCGCGTAGATTCGTAGAAACCTACGTGCGGACGGTCACGTTCCGACTCATACTCACGTATCGAACGGAGCACCTTCGCGAAAAATCCAGGAAAAGATCACGCATCACCATTGCGTCCGGACACGCGGGCGGATTTAGTCGGGCTTCACAATGCAATGCCAGGCACTGTACAAAGGAAATGGCATTAGCCGATGCTTTGCACATAACAGTGCCCATAACAGCCGGACAGTCGGCATCACCGCACGTCAACGCGGTCGAGCCGCACGAAGGGACCGATATTCGTGGCGCAGCGTGTCGTAGTCACTCTCTCTGACGACATCGACGGCGGGGATGCGGCGGAGACGATCGCCTTCGGTCTTGACGGCAAGTCGTACGAGATCGACCTCAATCAAACCAATGCCAAGAAACTGCGCAAGGCACTTGCCCCGTACCTGGACGCGGCCCGCAAGCAGTCGAAGTCCGGCAAGGCCTTCAAGCACACGACGGTGGCGGCGAACCCCGCGGCCGTCCGCGCCTGGGCCCGCTCGCACCAGATGGACGTGCCGCCGCGCGGCCGCATCCCGAAGAAGGTCTACGAGGCCTTCGAGGCGGCCAACTGACGCTCGGAACCACCCTGGCCCACACCCGACCCACCCTGGCCGACCTCGGCCGATGGCCGGCCAGGACCGCCCCTCGGCAACCGACTTGACCTGCACCCCCGCCGGTCGGCTAAAGTCTGGAGCACGCCGAGGGGCAAGGCCGAAAGGCCCGAACCTCACGGAGTCTTGCGGGTGTAGTTCAGTAGTAGAACATCCCCCTTCCAGGGGGAAGGCGCAGTGTGCAATTCCTGTCACCCGCTCTGCATCGCCGATCCGGACACTCTTTCGAGTGCGGTAGGCTGGTGCTCGCGCCGATCAGTGAGAGCTGGTCGGAGGCAATGCGAACGTAGCTCAGTTGGTAGAGCGCAACCTTGCCAAGGTTGAGGTCGCGAGTTCGAACCTCGTCGTTCGCTCCAAAGAATGAAGGCCCCGGTCATCGCGACCGGGGCCTTCTTCGTTCCCTGCCCAGGCCCCCTTGTTCCCTGCCCAGGCCCCCTTAGTTCCCCGTCCAGGCCCCTTTGTTCCCTGCCCAGGCCCCCTTCTGACATTTGTCATGCGAGCCGGTGACAGCGCGCACTGCTCCGGCGCGCGCGGCCGGGGGAGGCTCTTCTCATGACTGACCAAGTGATCGACGTGACCGATCTGCGGCGCGTGTACGGGGGAGGTTTCGAGGCGGTCCGGGGAGTCTCGTTCTCCGTCGGACGCGGTGAGCTCTTCGCGCTGCTCGGGACGAACGGCGCGGGCAAGACCTCCACCGTCGAACTCCTCGAAGGGCTCGCCGCACCCGCCGGGGGGCGGGTGCGGGTGCTCGGACACGATCCGTACGCCGAGCGCGGCGCCGTGCGCCACCGGATCGGTGTGATGCTCCAGGAAGGCGGCTTCCCCTCCGAGCTGACGGTCACGGAGACCATACGGATGTGGGGGGCGTGCACCAGCGGCGCCCGCCCCGCCGCGGAGGCCCTGGACATGGTGGGCCTCGGCAAGCGGGCCGGCGTCCGCGTGAAGATGCTCTCCGGCGGTGAGAAGCGACGGCTCGACCTGGCCACGGCCCTCATCGGGAGGCCCGAGGTGCTCTTCCTCGACGAGCCGACGACCGGGCTCGATGCCGAAGGGCGCCGCGAGACCTGGGAGTTGGTGCGGGCCCTGCGCGACGGCGGCACGACCGTACTGCTCACCACGCACTACCTCGAAGAGGCCGAGAACCTCGCCGAACGGCTCGCGATCCTCCATGAGGGACGGATCGCGGCTGCGGGCCGGGTCGCCGACGTAGTGGCCGAACAGCCCTCGCACGTCTCCTTCGAACTGCCCGCCGGGTACTTCGTCGGGGATCTGCCGCCGCTCGGCGAGCTCGGAGTGAGCGAGCACGAGATCGTCGGCGGACGGGTCCGGCTGCGCACGCACGAGTTGCAACGGGCGGCCACGGGGCTGTTGCTGTGGGCGCGGGACGCGAACGTCGAGCTCGGCAGTCTCGACGTACGGGCCGCTTCGCTGGAGGAGGCGTTCCTGCGCATCGCGCGGGAGGCCGAGGGTGCGAGCGCTGCGGGTGTCGCGGGTGTCGCGGAGAAGGAGACGGTGGCATGAGTGCGCTGACAGGGGCCCCGCAAGCGGTGACGACTCCCGCCCAGCGGATGGCCGCGCTCGCCCGGGCGGAGCTCACGCTTTTCGGGCGCAGCAAAGGGACGCTGTTCGCGGCGCTGTTCGTGCCGGTCGTGATGCCGTTCAGCCTGCGCCAAGTCGCGGAGGGCATGGATCTGAAGGCCAACGGGCTCTCGGTCGGGGCCGTTGTGGTGCCCGGCGCCATCGGCTTCTCCCTGCTCTTCGCCGTCTACTCGGCGCTGACCGCTGTCTATGCCGCCCGCCGCGAAGAACTGGTGCTCAAGCGGCTGCGCACCGGAGAGCTGAGGGACCCGGAGATCCTTGCCGGAGCCGCGCTGCCCTCCGTCGCCATCGGCGTGGTCCAGGCCGTCGTCCTCGCGATCGGCTGCACGGTGCTGCTCGACGCGGGGGCGCCGAGCGCGCCGCACCTCGCCGTCATCGGGGTGCTGCTCGGCCTGGTGATGTTCAGCGCCCTCGGCGCGGTGACCGCCAGCCTCAGCAGGTCCGTGGAGTCCGCGCAGGTCATGGCCATGCCCCTGGCGTTCGGCTCGATGTTCGGCTCCGGCCTCTTCATCCCCTTCGAGATCATGCCTGACAAGCTCGCGTCGGTCTGCGAGCTGCTGCCGCTCTCGCCGGTGATCACGCTGGTGCGCGGCGGCTGGACCGGGGAACTCTCCGGCTCCGACGCCCTGGGCGCGCTCCTCACCGCTGTGGCCTGGACCGTGGTCTCGGTGTTTGCTGTACGGCGATGGTTCCGCTGGGAGCCGCGGCGTTGAGGAAGGGGTCGGACGTGGTGGTCGGCGGCCGGGTGCGGGAGTGGAAGCGGGAGTGGCGTGACCGGAACAAGATCGAGAAGGTCGAGCTCCAGAGCGTGGCCATGTGGCATGCCATGCCGTGGCTCTTCTTCTTCAGCTGGGTTTCGGTGCCGCTGGGTGTGAGCCTGCGGCACGAGACCCTCCCGGTGCTCCTCGGCTGCACGCTGATAGGAGTGGCCGCCGTGCAGTGCGTGCACGTCAACCGCACGCTGCGCCGCTCCCTCGACCACTTCTTGGGACGCGCGGAGCCACCGCGCCGCGACCTCGCCGTGTCGCTCGGGCTCCTGGTCGTGGCGCTGGGCCTTGTGCTCACCCTGCAGGCCGTGGACGGGGTCAAGGAGGCGACGCTCGTCCTCGCCACGATGTTCGCGGTGATGCCCTACGGACAGTCGCTGGCCTTCGCCGTGCCGATCCGTACGTTCTTCATCCGGTTCGCCGTGATCGACACCGCGGTCGTGGCCGGGTCCGCCGCGGTCGGCGTCCGCGACGTACAGCTCGTGGCCACGGCGCTGGTGATCGCCTTCGGCACTCTGGTCGCCCTGCTCTCGTCTCGCTGCGGCGCCTGGACGCTCTCCGTGATGTGGGAGGCCGACCGGGCCCGCGAGGTCGAGGCGCGGCTCGCGGTCGCCGAGGAGCGGCTGCGGTTCGGGCGTGACCTGCACGACGTGATGGGACGCAACCTCGCCGTCATCGCGCTGAAGAGCGAGCTGGCCGTGCAGCTGGCCAAGCGGGGGCGGCCCGAAGCAGTGGACCAGATGGTCGAGGTGCAGCGGATCGCCCAGGAGTCTCAGCGGGAGGTGCGGGAAGTGGTCCGGGGGTATCGGGAGGCCGACCTCGCGGTGGAACTCGCCGGTGCGCAGGGTGTCCTCGAGGCGGCGGGGATCGACTGCCGCGTGGCCGGGTCGTCCGCCGGGCTGCCGGTCTCGGTGCAATCCGCTCTGGGCTGGGTCGTACGAGAGGCGACCACCAATGTGCTGCGGCACGGGGACGCGCAGCGGTGTGACATCACCCTGACGATCACTGATGAACGTATGTCGCTGGTCGTCCAGAACGACGGGGTGCCCGAGGCCGTGCCCGAGGGCAGGAAGGGCTCCGGCCTCGAAGGGCTTCGTGAGCGGCTCGCCGCTGTGGGCGGGACGCTGGACTTCGCTTCCGGCGATGGGCGGTTCCGCCTCACCGCCGAGGTGCCGTCGGCCGGGCCGCAGGACGTACGCCCGCAGGACAACGGTCTCCGGCAACTCCACCATCAGGAAGTCGAAAGGGTCACGCGATGAGTCTGCGTGTGCTGCTCGCCGACGACGAGCACCTCATCCGCGGCGCTCTCGCGGCGCTTCTCGCGCTCGAGGACGATCTCGTCGTGGTCGCCGAGGCCGCCACAGGGCCGGAGGCGCTCGCCATGGCGCGGGCACACCGGCCCGATGTGGCCGTGCTCGATCTGGAGATGCCGGGCGCCGACGGTGTGAGTGTGGCCACATCGCTTCGGGACGAACTGCCGCACTGCCGCACCATGATCGTGACGAGTCATGGCAGACCGGGTCATCTCAAGCGGGCGCTCGCGGTGGGCGTACGGGGCTTCGTGCCGAAGACCGTGAGCGCGCAGCGCCTCGCCGAGATCATCCGTACCGTTCACGCAGGTAATCGTTATGTGGACCCGGAGTTGGCCGCCGACGCGATCTCCGCGGGGGACTCGCCACTGACCGTCCGCGAGGCCGAGGTGCTCGAACTCGCCGCCGACGGAGCGCCCGTCGCGGAGATCGCCGAGCGGGCCGCGCTGTCCCAGGGGACCGTCCGGAACTACCTCTCCTCGGCCGCCACCAAGATCGGTGCGGAGAATCGTCATGCCGCGGTGCGTCTCGCACGCGAGCGAGGTTGGGTATAGTTGGCTTCGCGCTACGGCGCAGTGCGGACGTAGCTCAGTTGGTAGAGCGCAACCTTGCCAAGGTTGAGGTCGCCAGTTCGAACCTGGTCGTCCGCTCCACAAGAAGAACCCCCGGTGCCTCTCGGCGCCGGGGGTTCTTCGCGTTCCTGGGGCTGCTTGCGGCTGCCCGCGGGCTGCCGCTACCAGGCCATGCCGGTCAGACGCTCGTACGCCTCGATGTACTTGGCGCGCGTAGCGTCCACCACGTCCTGCGGGAGCGGGGGCGGCGGCTGCTCACTCTTGCGGTCCCAGCCGGAGGCTGGCGAGGTCAGCCAGTCGCGGACGAACTGCTTGTCGAACGACGGCTGGGCGCGGCCGGGCTGCCAGCTGTCCGCGGGCCAGAAGCGGGACGAGTCCGGGGTCAGGACCTCGTCGGCGATCACCAGCGTCTCTCCCTCGAAGCCGAACTCGAACTTCGTGTCGGCGAGGATCACACCCCGGTCTCGGGCGATGTCGCGGGCACGGCCGTAGACCGCGAGGGTCGCCTGGCGGAGTTGGGCCGCCGTCTCCGCGCCCACCTGTCGGGCCACTTCCTCGTAGCTCACGTTCTCGTCGTGCTCGCCGACCTCCGCCTTCGTGGCGGGCGTGAAGATCGGGGCGGGCAGCTCCGAGCCGTCGCTCAGGCCTTCGGGCAGCGCGAGGCCGCAGACGGTGCGGGTTTCGTTGTACTCGACCAGGCCCGAGCCCGTGAGATAGCCGCGGGCGACGCACTCGACCGGGACCATCGCCAGGGACTTGCAGACCGTGGTGCGGCCCTCCCAGTCGGCGGGGGCGCCGGGCGGGACGTCGGTGGAGACGACGTGGTTCGGGACGAGATCGGCGAGCTGGTCGAACCACCACAGGGAGAGCTGCGTGAGAACCCTGCCCTTGTCGGGGATCTCCGTGGGCAGCACCCAGTCGTAGGCGGACATGCGGTCGCTCGCGACCATCACGAGGTCGCCCGCCTCGTTGCGGTACAGGTCGCGCACCTTGCCGGTGTGCACGTGCACCAGGCCCGGCACCTGAAGCGGCTCGGGCTTTTCTACGAATCCGGACACGGTTCCTCCCCGTGGTTATGACTGAGTGCTGCTGATTCTCCCGCATGGGGAGGCGGCTCTCGGCCAGGGGGATGTCGGTGGGTGGCCCTGGCGATGTCCGTGGGTGGCCCTGGCGATGTCAGAAGGTGGCCCTGGCGATGTCAGTAGGTGCTCAGTCGCGTTTGCAGATGCGGTCAAGGAGGTTGGCCGTGGCGCGCTGGACGCGGGTGTCCACGTGGCCGGGGCGGTCGAGCGCCGGGGACCAGGCGAAGGTGCCCGACGCGAAGACCAGGGCGCCTGAGGGGGCGCGGTAGAGGGACGACTCCTGATGGCGCGTGACGCCGTCGGAGTCCTCGTACGGAGAGTGGGCGAGCAGGATGCGGTGCTGGTGCTCCGGGAGCGCGGTGCGCGGGAAGTAGCGGTCGGCCTCGCCCGCGACCAGGCCGTCGATCTCGTCCCCTTCGTGCGCGCCGGTCGCCTCCCACAGCCAGTGGTCGGCGTTGCGCACGACGAGGGGGGCGGGCTCGGGGACCCGGCCCGCGTACTGGATGCCGAGGAGTTGCTGCTCGGCCTTGTCCTGCTCCCGCCAGAGGGCCGGTCTGCCGGGGCCGTGGCGCTTGCGGCAGGTGAGCAGGCGGTCGTCCACTCCGGACGGGGACGGGCCCAACTCCACCTGCCAGTACATGGTGTTGGCGGAGAGGAAGACGAGGGACGTGCCGTGCTCGCGGGCCTTCTCCGTGGTGCGGCGCATGTTCGACGACCAGTACTCGTCGTGGCCCGGGAAGACCAGGCCCCGGTAGCGGGTCGGATCGATGCGGCCCGCGTGCAGGTCGCGGGTGTCGGCGTACGCGAGGTCGTAGCCGTACCGCTCGGCCCAGCGGATGAAGTCGTAGGCGTGGCCCACGTGCAGGGGCAGGCCCGCGCCCGCGTACGGACGGTCGAAGGAGACCGTGTGGGCGGCCTCGCTCTCACCCAGGAGGCGGCCCTTCTCGTCCCACGCGTGGTAGAGGCTCGCGCCCGTGCGGCCGTCCTCGGGATAGAGGTTGTACGCCTGCCACGTGATGTCCGGCAGGAGCAGGAGCAGATCGGCGCGGTGGCCGTCGCGGACCGTGAACGGTACGTGCGAGCGGTAGCCGTCGACCGTGGTGAGGACAGCCACGTACGCGCCGACGCTCCAGTAACTCGGGATCTGCAGACGCCAGGAGAGCCACCAGTGGTGGCAGGAGACCGTGCGGTCGGCGGCGAGCGGGGGCGGCTGGACGATGCCGGAGAGGCGCGGACTCGTGGTGATCTTCGAGGCGCCGTCTCCGCCGTAGTGCCCGATGCGGTAGATGTCGACGAAGAACTGCTGGGGCGGGTCCACCGTGACGTGGAAGTCGATCGCCCCGCCGGGGGCCGCGGCGCCGGTGGAGGCGAATCCCTTGATCTGACCGTGCACGTCGTCGGCGGTACGCGGGCCGTTCGTACGGGTGCGGTTGCGGGGTGCGGGGATGTTCTGCGCGCCGGGGGACGGGGCGTGGTCGATGTACCAGGGGACGACCTGGCCCGTGTCGTCGAAGTAGTGCTCGGCACCTCGGAGCCAGGGCAGCGGCCCCTGGCCGAAGGGGTCGGTCACGGCGTGCGCCAGGGCGCCCGATTCCCACCTGCGGATCTGCTCCGACCCCATGTGTGTACCCCTCCCTCGCTGCTCCCCCGAGACTGCTCTGCGCTGTGCGGTGCGAGTTGCTGTGCGGTGCGAGTGCTGTGTTGTGCGAGTGCTGTGTTGTGCCGTGCGGTGCGAGTTGCTGCGCTCTCTGTCCCCGTTGCGGTGCTACTGGCATGTCCGGACCTGCGGTCGATCCCAGCACATCACATTACGCACGCACTCCGTCACCGTTCGTCGCTAATCGACGAGAACGGAAGGGAGTGTTCCGGGGAGTGGGGGTGAGGGGCGGGCGCGGGGTGGGGGTGGGAGCGGGGCGGAGGTGGGAGCGGGGCGGAGGTGGGCGCGGGGCGGAGGTGGGAGCGGGGCGGAGGTGGGAGCGGGGCGGGATCGGTTCAGACCAGGCGGACCGGTTTCTCCGGGCGGACGCCCCAGCGGGCCAGCCAGCCACGCAGGGGGATGGGGTCGCCGTCCTCCACGAGGCTCAGGACGTGCGGCGCGAGATCCGCCGCGCGCTCGCCGTCGACCAGGAGGGACGGGCCGTCCAGCCAGTCGAGACCGGGGGCGGCGCCCGCCGTGTCCACGGCCGCGCAGCAGACCAGCGCCGTGACGTGATCGGCCAGCAACTCCCGTCCCGTACGCGGCGGCTGGAGCGGGAAAAGCGGCAGCATCCCGTCGTCCCAGAGCGCGTCGTCCGGGCCCTGTCCCGTGGGCGCGGGGCGGGGCGGGGCCGCGGCTTCCTCGCGGGCCAGCTCGGCGGTGAGACCTGCGGCCAGGAGACCGCCGGGACCCTCGGGGTTGTCGGAGCCGTCGAGATTGCCGGAGCCGTCAAGGCTTTCGGGGCTGGCGAGGCTTTCGGAGCTGGCGGGGTTTTCGGGGCTGGCGAGGCTTTCGGGGCTGGCGAGGCTTTCGGAGCTGGCGGGGTTTTCGGGGCTGGCGAGGCTTTCGGAGCTGGCGGGGTTTTCGGGGCTGGCGAGGCTTTCGGAGCTGGCGGGGTTTTCGGA